>UCML01000084.1:0-2147 GCA_900473675.1 Hyphomicrobiales bacterium
AAGGTCAAGCTCCGTTCACAGTTATTCCACGGCTGCACGATCAGGGCCTTCGTCCGCAGTCGACCCATTGCAGACACGGAACCATGTCTGTACCGTCAAGTCACTATGAGCAACCTGTCCTATCAAATCCTCCCCAATCACGAAGACAACACTTACGAAGTGCGGTTTATCGTTGATGGTGCGGACTGGATTGGAAAAGACCACCTGGGTCTCGATCCTCCCGACCTTGTTCGCCAGCTTACCGAAGGACACGAAGGTAACCTTACCATAGGCCGCTGCGGTTGCGGTTGTATGGGATGCGATGATCTCAGCGTCGACGTCAGGAGGACGGCGACGTCAGTGGAGTGGTCATCTCACAACCGGACGACTGTCGTTTTCGACGCGGAACACTATGACCATCAGGTCTGCATGCTGAGCAAGGATTATACTTGGGAACCCCTCAACAGGACCGTCGAGCGCCACCTTGAAGCGATGTTTTCGAGCAAAGTGACGGACGATGGCTATGGGTACGATTGGGCTTCCACAAGGATCAAGCCCGGCGTTATCAAAATGAGCGTTACGAAAGATTCCCATCAGAAACTGCTGGAGTTCTCGTGGGACGGAGAAACAATCGAAAGCGCACTAACGCGTGGCAGGCAGTTCTTGCAGGAGCGCTTCGACGACTGATTTTCCAGACCGCTAATGGCGCTTTCCAGCCCGAAGTGGTCCTTCACAAGGGAGGCAGTCCCTGTCTGCGCCAGGCTCGTGCAGCATTTAACATCGTTCGCGGCCCGCGCTTCTCTCCGGGATCGGCATTTAGCCCTCCCATGATGGGGTTTCGTAGATGATATGGTCCAATCTATGCTGCATCCTGATGACGGATCATCGGAATAAACGCCGCCACGAACTCACATCACCACCGTCCGCGAAGGACGTCTTCCGCTGCTACGCGGAACCTTGAATTCGAATTTTTCGCTCGCCTTCGTGGCTGACCGTCATGCGGCGACGGTTGATACTGCGTCCTCCCTCGTCCAGCGAAACTCCGAGCCATCCACCCACATGCGATGCATGACGACCGCGAGCCGGCGTGCCAATGCGACTTTGGCTTTCTTGCTGCCATGCCGCTTGGCAATGTTCATGGCCCATGCCTTCAGCCAGCACCATTTCACCACGCGCGTCATCATCGACTGGGCGGCTTCATATAACAGTCGCCGCATCATGGCGTCCCCGCGTAAAGAGACGTGGCCGACCCGGCTCATTTCGCCGGACTGTTTCAGTACAGGGGTGAGGCCCAATATCGCTCCGACCGATCGCGAATGACGAAACCTGCTGGGAATATCAATCGTCGAGACATAGGCGAGAGAGACGATCGGCCCAACGCCAGGCACCGTCATCAGCCGCCTGCAAACCTCATCCTGCTTCGCCTCGGCTAGAACCCTCTTTTCCAGTTTGGCAAGACCTTCTCGCAACCTGCGTCGTCCAGCGAGCAGTGGCTCCATGATTTCCGCCAGCTCAGCGTCGTGTTCGACGAGCTCCAGTATCCTTCTTTCGAACATGCCGCCCGAGGCATGGCCAACCTTTAGTCCGAAGTTGCGCAGAAGCCCGCGCATCTCGTTTTCCAGATCGATCGCCTTTTCCTGCAGTAACGATCGGGCAGTAAGTAAGGCGCGGCGCTTCTGACTCGTGATCGTCTTTACATGCACGTCCTTGAACAGGCCGACTCGCATCATGTGAGCGATACCGCGGGCATCGTTTCGGTCGCTCTTGTTCTGTTGAAGGGCATCCAGGAAAGCTTTGGTGTGGCGCGTCTCGATGCAGAACACCGGGAGCCCAGCTTTTGCCAGCCCTTCAAACAGCCATTGAGATAACGGTCCAGCCTCAACGCCTACTCTCTCCAAGCGGAATGCTGGATCACTCAGGATGGCTACAAGGTCCTCCGGGTGAGAGGCCACCTTCCGTTCCCGGCATAGCTTTCCGCTTTCATCGACGACACAGACGCTCGTTTCTTTGACCGAGACATCGAGGCCAGCATAGTGTTTCATGGCTGCGTTCCTCTGCATGATGGTTGTGCCTGGTTTTGACAGGCTACTTTTATCATCGGCAGTGCGGTGCAGCTCCTTCTTCCGGGCGGATGAGATGGGCACGAAGCCGATAGCCCATCTATGCTG
>UCML01000103.1:0-1227 GCA_900473675.1 Hyphomicrobiales bacterium
TGGACACCCCGATGTCGCCGGCGTGCGCAGCAGATGCCGCAAGAGCCATCATCGCAGTTCCAATGATCATTCGCTTCATGTGGTATTCCCCTTTTCTTGGTTGAGTGTCCGGAAGCACCCAGGATTGTCCGGACCGTCCTCCTCCATTAAGGACGGCCTGCCGACGATCACGCCGATTGCCGAAGCTGTAGTGTAAATGGCAAGATGATGTTTCTGGGCGGCTCGTCGTCAGGACGCGGCGTGGCTATCAACTCGGCAATGGCCGGGCCGAAGTCCAGGGCGGGAACCTTCACTGTGGTAAGCCAGGGCGCCAGCCATTCGTTGAGGCGGTTGTCGTCAAAGCCGCAAACCACCAAATCTTCGGGCACGCGCATGTGTCTTTCGAAAGCCGCCCGGTAGACGCCGTAGGCAATCATGTCGTTGGCGCAGAATACCGAGTATTTCTTGGGGTCCGCTTCGAGCAGGCGCGATGCACAGTCATAGCCAGCCTGCATCGTAAAGGCGCTCTCGAACTGAAGTACCTTTACATCATCTCCGAGCCCCGCCAGAAAGCCGTCCAGCCGCGCCGTGCTGCCCGAATAATGTCTTGGACCATGGATAGCCACGCAGTTGGTGTAACCGCGCTCGACGAAATGACGCCCGACCGCCAACCCGGCCTGGAAATTATCGATCCCGACATAGGGCGCGAGAATTCCTTGTGCTGGTCGCCGGTTCACGAAGATCAGATTATCTTGCCGAGCGGCCAGTTCGCGCAGTTTCGGGGTGTCAATCGCCCCCTGAAGAACGATTGCGCGTGCCCTCAGCCCCAATGCGTCGGCCAGAAGCCGATCCTGCTGGATCTGGTTTTCGCCGGTATTGGCAAGAACCATCGACAGACCGATCTCTTTGAGCGCGCTCTCCACCGATACCGCGATATCGGCGGTGAAGTGGTTGGTCGCATCGGGCACCAGCATCATAACGACGCGGCTTTGTGACAGCCGAAGCGAACGACCGATCTCGGATGGCGTATAGCCCAAGGTCTTGGCCGCACGACGGACGCGTTCGATCTTGGGGGGAGAGACCGAGTCTGCCTTACCCGAGAAGTATCGCGACACGGTCGCCGTCGAAACGCCCGATAAGCGCGCGACATCCCGGATAGTGGGAGGCTTTGACATCAATGCTCACCTAGTTGATCGGAGACGCGCACCATGCCGGCCACTCGTCTCCTAATGTTAACGATTACATTTC
>UCML01000085.1:0-3216 GCA_900473675.1 Hyphomicrobiales bacterium
CGAAGCAAAGCGCGGGCCGGGGGTTCGATGCCCTGGACCGCGCTCGCGGGCGGGAAAATGTCCAGGGTAGGTCAACTAGGTGGCTCTGTTTTAAACAGGGGCCGACCGCGCGGAAGAAGCGCGACCGGCTGGATAGCATCGACGGGGTTATTCCGCTGCCATCGGCAGGGACGGGGCCTCGTCGTCGTCGATCTCGACGTTTGCCTCGGCGCTCGGGTCGGATGCAATCCGGATTGGAGCCGGGAGCCAGCCGGTTCCCACAATCAGCCTGTCCGCGATCAGCACGGCCTCTGTCTTCTTACCCGCTGCCTTCACGGCAAGGCTTGCTTCGTCGCCCTTGGCTTCTGCCACTGCCAGAGCGATGCTTTGCCGATTGATGTGTTTGAAGTAGCTGTCGGCGCTCGTCACGAACCAATCCGTCATCCGCATGTTGAGCGCACGACCAAGCTGATTTGCCTGTTCGACCCCTGACTTCCGGTCCGTCAACTTCTTCTCCACCGCATTGACAGAATGGGCTGCAGCGTAGGCCAGTAGGAGCAGCAGTTCTTCGCGGCTCTGTGCAAGGCACCAATCGAACAGGTCGGCAGGGTTTCCGGGGATTTTATGCCCGTAGTTTTCCTGTACGCTCTCGAAATCGGCAACGGCCCTGCACTTCTCCGGCGATTTTATCGACCCTTCGACGCGCTCATAAATCAGCGACACTTGCAGGGCGCTTTGCTCGGACACATAGCCGGTGTAAACAACACGCAGCAGCATGGCGTGAACGACGGCGGCAAGCGCCACATCGGGCTTGTGGACCAGCTCGACGCGAAGCGCTGCAGTCTTCTGCGCGGTCAATTCCTCGATCAGGGTTGCCGGGTGGGTAAGCTTCGGGGTGTCATCCTTGGCTTTGACGCTTGCGGTCGCGTCCCCTTTTTCGGTGTCGTCCGCGTCTCCGCCGTCGTCCTCATTCCTGATGATGCCGATCGCCGCTTCCAGCTTGCCGTGATAGTTGACATACAGCACGATGCCGCCTCTCGCCTTGTCTTCGGCCAAATAGGTTTCCTTGCTTTCGGAAATCTCGTCCAGCCGCCGGTTGATCGCATCAACGCGCTCGTGTGCCCCCTCCTCTTCAGCCTCGTTGTTGATCAGTTCTGCCAATTCGTCATGCTCTTGGCAAAGCGCGTCGTATTCAGCTTGAACTTCGTCAGAAAGCTCAACCTCCACCGGATAGACACGCGGGACGTTGAACATCCATTCCGGGCGCTCGTAGGACGCTTCCACCCATTTCCATCCTTGCTCGCGATAGGGCACCGTGGCTTCATCCAGCTTCTCGGAAACCAGCCTGTCGAGCAATGCTACATCAAGAGCATAGCCTCCACCGTCCGCGTCGAACAAATCACGGCGAACGGTTCCGCCTGCCTGCTCATAGGCGTCCAGCCCGCCGACGAATTTCACCCTCCGGTCAGTGCTGGCAACTTCATCCGTCAACAGGTTCGATTTGATCCGGCTTGCGTGGCGATCCCATGTCGATAGGCCATTCCAGACCTGCTCCTGTCGCTCATGGTCGTCGGAAACCGTGAAGGCGGAGAGTTGCTCGAAGGTCATTTCCTCTTCGCGGTAGAGGTCCAGCAGTTTTGGTGAGACCTTCGCCAACGCCAGACGGCGGCGCACGATGAGTTCCGTGGTTCCAAACCGGGCGGCAATGTCCGGGATGGCCTTTCCCTGTTCTGCCAAGGCGCTGAACGCCTCGTAAGCGTCCACCGGGTGCATGTCCTCCCGCATGACGTTTTCCGTCAGGCTGATCTCCGTCGCATCCTCGCCGTCGCGCACTTTGCATTCGACCTCGTGGCTCTTCTGGATGTCCCCCTGCTCCAACAGCAGCAACAATGCCCGTCTGCGGCGCTCACCAGCTGTGACGAAATAGCGGCCCTTCTTTTCTGCGGTCCGCACGACAAGGTTTTGTAAAATACCATTGATCTTGATCGATGCGGCAAGCGCGGCAATGCTCTCGGCGGAGTAAGTCTTGCGGACGTTCTTGGGGTCTGCGTCCAGCTTGTTCAGTTCGATGATGATGGTCGTCGTCATGGTTTCGGTCTCCTGATGTTCCGTTTCGCTTGGGTTTTCAAACCCGCTGGTGGGCGAAGCCTTCTTCCTTTGGTCCGAAGGACGTGCTCACACGTTCCTCGGAACGAAGGGAGGGGGCGTAAGCCCGCTCCCGGTAGAACGGGGATCGGGTCATGGGTCGGACGGGGAGAAAAAACGGAAGGTTCGACGCCCTGGCGGTGAAAGCCGTTTTTTCTTCACGGCGGACAGCGCCCTGGCGCGCCTGCCCATTGGCGCGAGCACCGGCCTATCGTAAGAGCGGCATGTTGCGCAGAAGACGCGCGTCCGCCTCCAGCGGATGCACCTTGCAGATTTGAGTGCGACCTCGCGCTCTCAGTATCTCGCCAGTCGACACCCGGACGAGCTGCGCGAAAGATCGTTCCTCGAACGGGCGAAACCCGTTTCATGGGGTTTGATGGGGTGGACGACACGGCGGCGGCGAGCACCACGTGCGCCGCTTCCAAGCGGGATTTCGGGATTCTCGACGCGCAGGGAGCGGAAGTAGCCAGCCGCAGCAGCCTCAACATAGTGGCCCGAAGGGGAGGCGGGACCGACTACCGCCGCGCTGCGCACCGTTTAGAGGGGCAAAGACAGGAAAAAACTCAACACCAAAAAAGACCGTTTTCCACCAAGCTCCGGAAAACCCTACAGCGCAATGCGGAAGCGCGGGTTTCCTACGCTTGGCTGCGCTCGCCTTTTCGGCCAGCTCCGGCCGCGGGCGCGCCGTCTGACGGCACTGCGGCTGGAAAACGGTCGAACAATACCGCAGAATGAACTCCACGCTGTGACTGCCCTCAGCCCTGAACCAGGACAGGGGAGGGGGCAGGTCGCGTGGCGCGGAAGAGGGAGGTCTTCTCGGGTCCGGACAAGCGATCGTCACCGGGATCGGCGAAGACGGCCGCAGGGTGGCTTCGTGCCATCGGCATAGAGCGCGGCCAACCCGTCGGTTGGTGTCGCCATCCCTCGCGTAAGCAAATCGGCAATGCGCAACGCACTTACAAAGGCCTTGCCCCAATCCTCGCAGAAGATCGCGAAACTTGCATAGGGGAAATTGTCCGTTTCCATCACTTGTAGGCGGGATAGCCAGAAAAATGCAGCAGGGGAACACCCCTCGCTTGCAACCAGGGCCGC
>UCML01000099.1:0-2202 GCA_900473675.1 Hyphomicrobiales bacterium
CGGCCGTCAATGAAAATGTAATCGTTGACATCGTGTTTTTCATGGTGTTGTATACGTTAACATTGAAAAACAGCGACGGTCGGAGACGGCTCGCGGGAATTCGGAAAAGGGCCCTGGCGGATGCGTCGGCCCTCATTGGAGGCTTATCAGTGAAGAAGTTGAATGTTGCGCTTATTGGCACCGGCTTTATGGGCAAGGCCCATTCCATCGCAACCGCAGTCGTGCCGATCCTGTTCGGGTCACCGGTTGAAATCGAGCGCAAGGTGATCGTCGATATCGACGAGGAATTGGCGCAAAACGCTGCCAAGCAATATGGCTTTGCCGAACACGCGACCGACTGGCGTGCGGTCGTCTCGCGTCCCGACATCGATATCGTCGATATCTGCACGCCCAACGACACGCATGCGGCGATTGCGATTGCCGCGGCCAAGGCAGGCAAGCACATCATGTGCGAAAAACCGATGTCGATGACGGTGGCTGAAGCTGAGGAGATGCTTGCCGCCGCCAACAAGAGCGGCGTGGTAACGATGGTGTCTTACAACTACCGTCACACGCCCGCCCTGCAGATGGCCAAGCGCCTGATCGACGAGGGTCGTATCGGTGATATCCTGACCTTCCGCGGCTACTACCTGCAGGATTGGGGTGCTGACCCGGAAAAGCCGCTCTCCTGGCGCTTCAACAAGGCGCTGGCGGGCTCCGGTACGCTTGGCGATATCGGCACGCACGTGATCGATGCCGCACGCCTGCTCGTCGGCGAATTCGAGCAGGTGAACGCGATCGTCAAGACCTTCATCCCGGAACGCCCCCTGCCGGCGGGCCGCTTCTTTGGTCCAAGCGGTGCCGCTTCCTCGGAAAAGGGCAAGGTCGATGTCGATGATACTGCGCTGACGATGATCAAGTTTGCAGGCGGGGCGCACGGTACGATCGAAGTAACGCGCAATGCCTGGGGCCATCATAACCAGCTCGGCTTCGAGATCCACGGGACCCGCGGCTCGATCGCCTTCGATTACCAGCGGCTCAACGAGCTTCGCGTCGCCTTTGCCGACGATCCGGCCGACGCCTTCGGCTTCCGCACGATCTATTCCGGTCCGAACCAGCCGTTCGGCGACAAGCTGTGGCCGGTGGCCGGCATGGGGCAGGGTTACATCGATATCAAGTCGATCGAGTGGTACAACTTCCTGCAGGCCATCGCCGACAACAAGCCAGCTTCGCCGAACTTCAAGGACGGCGTGCAGATCGAGCGCATCGCCGAAGCCATTCTCGTCTCCGGACAGACCGGCGCCTGGGAAACCATCAAGCAATCTGCAGCCTGAGGGAGCGTGCGATGACGATCAAGCTCGCAATGCACACCTGGCCGTATGCAAGCAACCCGACGTGGTTGCCGGCCTATACGCTTGAGGAAACCATCAAGCGCGTCAAGAAGATCGGCTACGACGCCATCGAGATCGGAGCAGCCAGTCCGCATGTCTTTCCACCGACCCTGAGCCCGCAACGGCGCAAGGATCTCGGCCAGATGCTGAAAGACTATGGGCTTGAACTGGCAGCCATGCTGCCGGCCCATGGTGGCGGTCCCGGCAACAACGTCGCCTCGCCGATCCCGGAAGAGCGGCGCTGGGCGATCGACCATTACAAGGACATGGTGCAACTCACCGCCGACTGGGGCGGCAAGCGGCTGATCTGCCTGCCGGGCTGGTACATCTTCGGCACGACCTATCGCCAGGCATGGGACTGGGCCGCGCAGGCAATCGGCGAGATCGCCCGCTTCGCCCAGGACTTCGGCGTCGAGATCATCATCGAGCCGACCCCGGAAGACAGCAACATCGTCAATACCTGCGACAACACCATCGATATGATGAAGGATGTCGGCGAGCCGAACGTGCGCCTGATGTTCGACAGCCACCACGTCATCACCGAGAAAGAGGTGATGAGCGACTACGTCCATGCCATGGGCAAGGACCTGGTCCACATCCACGCCTCCGACAACAACCGTCTGCCGCCGGGCATGGGCAGGGGCGACTTCCCGGCTCTGATCGATGCCCTGCAGGAAACCGGATTCGACGGCTATCTGTCGATGGAATGCGGCTTCCACCAGCGCGGCATCGAACCCGACTGGGTCGCCCGCGTCTCGCTCGAATACCTCAAGCCGCTCGTCGACGCTGCAAACGCCAAAACCGCGACTTGAAATGTAATCGTTAACATTAG
>UCML01000012.1:0-269964 GCA_900473675.1 Hyphomicrobiales bacterium
GGGGATGAACGGGGATGATTTTATTGAAGTGAGAAGTTGCAAAGGTGGCTACCTTTGCTGCGATGGCCGCGTTGGTTGAAAAGCCAGGAGAATTTGAAGGCTATGAAAATACGACATTTTCGCCTTCGGCCTTAGCGGTCATCCAACCTGATTGGGTTGCAAGCTTTTACCGAATTCGGCTAGGCTTCTGACATGAACAGTGTCTCACTCACCTACACGCCTGAGGACGAATGGCATGGCGAATTGGCCGCGAAGCTTCGCGGTGGCGAATTCACCGGTCGAGGCTCAGCATGGTTTAATGTCTCCGAGCTGTTGGAATTTGCTCGATCGATCGGCACCTTTCCGACAGAGGCCAGTCGCGCGCTTTTACTTGAAGGTGGCTATTGGAACGACGAGGGTACGCTCGATCGAGTGCATTTTCGTATGAAGATCAAGCCTGTCGGGAAACGAGGGATGCTGTCTGCGTCCGTGCATTTGTCGGCGACAGAAAATTCTACGGATTCGAGCGGAGAAATCCGCGTCGAGTTTCCCGTAACGTCCGGGGATCTCGCGAACTTCCAATCTTCGCTATTGCGTCATCTCAACGGCGACGCTGCTGAGGCAACTTTGAAGCAATCGCAGTCTTAGTTGGAGGATCGCCTTTTGGCATGCCTCCAGTCTTTTTCAGCGAACGACGGCCCTATAGTGCCACCGCCGGCTTCTTCAACCGCAGGCCAAGCACCAGCGGCACGCCGATCGCGTAGACGACGACGACCGACAGCCAGATCGCGCCGGGCCATTGTTGCCGGAAGATGAAATAGACACTTGAGAAGGCAAGCGGCGCCGCGATGGAGGCGAGGCTCACTGCCGAGGCGAGAACGCCCTGGAATTGACCCTGGCGGCTTTCATCGACCTGCCGGGTCGCCAGCGACTGCAGCGCTGGCACGCCGATGCCGCCGAGGGCGAAAACCGGCATGATCGCGAAGATCATCCAGCTCTGGGTGGCAAAGGCCATGACCATCAGTGCAATACAGGTGCCGGCGACCCCGGTCAGAATGGCCGCCCGTTCGCCGAGCAGTTTCACGGCCGGACCCGGAAGGAACGCCTGGGCAAGCGTCTGGCAGACGCCGAAGGTGCCAAGCGATAGGCCGATCCAGAGGCCGTTCCAGTGAAACGTGTCGCTCCCCCAGAGAGCCCAGCAGGTGCCGTAGGCCTCGCCGGTGGCGCTGAAGATGAAAAAGATGAAGACGATGGGCAGCACGCTCTTCATCGAGAACACCCAGCGCAGGGGGCGCAGCGGGTTGAGCGCGCCTAGGTCAAGTTTTTCTCGTGTCGGCGTGCGGGACTCCGGCAGGATGAAGAATGCCAGCAGGAGGTTGCAGGCGTTGAGCGCCGCCGCTGCAATGAAGGGCAGCCGCAGCCAGGTATCGCCAAGAACGCCGCCGAGGACGGGGCCAATGATGAAGCCGATGCCGAACATGGCGTTGAACAGGCCAAAGCGGCGGGCGCGTTTTTCCTCGGGCGAGATGTCGGTGATGTAGGCCATCGCCACGGAGATATTGGCACTCGTCAGCCCGGCGATGGCACGGCCGATGAGCAACATCCCGAGATTGGATGCGAGGGCCAGGAAGAGATAGTTGATGGCGGCACCCCCGAGCGAGATCAGGAGCACGGGCCGACGGCCCAGCCGGTCGCTGAGGGCACCGAGCACCGGGGCGAAAATGAACTGCATGACCGCATAAAGCGCGGTCATCGTGCCGATGTAAGGCGCGACGTTCCCGGCGTGGGTGACCTCCTGCAAGAGTGAGGGCAGAATGGGAAAGATGAGACCGATGCCGACGGCATCAAGCACAATGGTGGTGAAAATAACAAGTAGAGGCCTGTTCATGGCGCGATCCGATCGACGCAGTCATGCGGACGCCAGCGGCGCCGATGGCATGCGATGAGGCCTGACGGATGTCAGGCGTGTGGTTTCATGGGAACGCTGGCCGATCCCCGCAGAAATGCGCAGGGATGGCGTGTGCTTGACCGCCTGGACGACAATTCGTCCACCTATTTACTCCGCCAATGGGCGGCTCAAGGGAAGCGGTCGCTTTTCGCGACGGGTGTGAAATACACCAGACGAGACAGCGCGGCAAGATTGTCCGTTGGGGGTGACCCCGATCCTCGATATCAACGCCTGCCAAGGCCTGTGCGAAATGTCCGGCTGCTGACAAAGTCGTTTCTAATCATCGACGGTCATCGGCAAAGTCATGCGGCAGCAAAAAGGTCCGTCATCCCTGTGCTCGTCACAGGGATCCAGCCAGCCCAAGTCATTGGGCTGAAAGGCCTTTTGACCCGACGGACGTCGGGTCGCTGGATCCCCGCCACGAGGGCGAGGATGACGGGGAATGGGATGCCCGCTTTGTCAAACCAACTTCTTCGAGAGTTGTCATCAGTCCGGAAAGCGGAAAACCGCCCCTTCGAATATGTTCACTCTCAGGCCCGCAATACCCCGCCCGTGTTCTTCGTCACATTGGCGATGATCTTGCCGGTCAGGGCTTCGAAGTCCTCGTCGGTCAGCGTGCGGTCGGCCGGCTGGATGACGACTTCGATGGCCACCGACTTCTTGCCTTCGCCGAGGGAGGCGCCTTCGAAAATGTCGAAGACGTTGACGCCGGTGACCAGCTTGCGGTCGGCGCTCGAGGCGGCTTTCAGGATCGCACCGGCTTCGACCGACTTGTCGACCACGAAGGCGAAGTCGCGCTTGACGGCCTGGAAGGGTGAAAGCTCCAGCGCCGGCTTGGTGCGGGTGGCCTTCTTCTTCGGCTCGGGCATGGCGTCGACATAGACTTCGAAGCCTGAGAGCGCGCCGGAAACGTCGAGCGCTTCCAGCACCTTCGGATGGAATTCGCCGAAGTAGCCAAGAATGATCTTCGGGCCGAGCTTGATCGTGCCGGAACGGCCGGGATGATACCAGGACGGGCCGCCGGCTTCGAACTGGACATTGCCCATCGGCACGCCGCAGGCTTCGAGAACGGCAATAGCGTCGGCCTTGGCGTCGAAGACATCGACCGGCTTGCCGCCACCTTTGGCCGCATTCGACCAGGAGCGGCCGGCGCCGGCAAGCGATGCCGTGCCGCGGCGGATACCGCCGGCAACGCGGCGCTGGCCGGATGGCGTGTCGTTCTCATAGGTGCCGGAGACCTCGAAAATCGCCACATCACCAAAGCCCTTGTCGGCATTGCGCTGGGCTGCAGTCAGGAGACCGGGCAGCAGCGACGGCCGCATGTCGGACATGTCGGCGGCAATCGGGTTTGCCAGCGAAAGTGAGGGCGCGCCGCCGCCGAACAGTTCAGCCTGCGCCTTCGAAATAAAGGACCAGGTGACGGCTTCCAGCATGCCGCGCGACGCAAGGGCGCGCTTGGCAAGCCGGGTGCGGATCTGCAGGGTCGTCAGGATCTTGCCGTTGACCGCGCCGAGGCTTTCGATCGGCTGCGGCTTGATATTGTCGACGCCATGGATGCGCATGACTTCCTCGACGAGATCCGCCTTGCCGTCGACATCCGGCCGCCAGGAGGGGACGGAAACCGAGACGCGGTCGCCGGAACCTTCGACGCCGAAACCGAGACCCTTGAGGATTGAGATGGCTTCATCCGAGCCGACCTCAAGGCCTGTCAGGCGCTTGACCTCGGAGACCGGGAAATCGACGATCTTTGCGGAATAGCCGGCATAGCCGACCACGTCGGTCTTGGCCGCGATGCCGCCGCAGATGTCGAGGATCAGTTGCGTGGCGCGTTCGATGCCCGGAACCATGTATTCCGGATCGGCGCCGCGCTCGAAGCGGTAGCGCGCATCGGTGATGATCCCGAGTGCGCGGCCGCTCTTGGCGATGTTCATCGGGTCCCACAGCGCCGATTCGATCAGCACGTCGGTGGTGTTCTCGTCGCAGCCGGAATGCTCGCCGCCCATGATGCCGCCGATCGATTCGATGCCGTCTTCATCGGCGATGACGACATTGGCCGGCGACAGCGTGTATTCGCGCGTATCGAGCGCCAGAACCTTTTCGCCTTCAACGGCACGGCGGACGGTGAGATTGCCCTTGACCTTGGCGGCATCGAAGACGTGCAGCGGTCGGCCCTGGTCGAAGGTCATGTAGTTGGTGACGTCGACCAGTGCGTTGATCGGGCGAAGGCCGATGGCGAGCAGGCGCTGCTGCATCCATTTCGGGCTCGGGCCGTTCCTGACGCCGCGCACGAGGCGCAGGGCAAAGCCCGGGCAGAGATGCGTGTCTTCGCCGAGGTCGAGCCTGACCTTGGTCGTCGTCTCGCCTTCCGTCTTGAAGGACGGCGCCGTCGGGGCCTTCAGCGCGCCGAGGCCGGAGGCGGCGAGATCGCGGGCGATGCCGTGGACGCTGGTGCAGTCCGGACGGTTCGGCGTCAGGTTGATCTCGATCATCGGGTCGTCGAGCCCGGCATAGGCGGCAAAGCTGGTGCCGACGGGGGCATTTTCCGGCAGATCGATGATGCCGTCATGGCTGTCCGACATCTGCAGCTCTTTTTCCGAACACATCATGCCGTGGCTCTCGACACCGCGGATGTTGCCGACGGCGAGTGTCACGTCGATACCGGGCACGTAGTTGCCAGGCGCGGCAAAGGCACCCACGAGACCGGCGCGCGCATTCGGCGCGCCGCAGACGACCTGGACGGGGGCGCCCGCGCCGGTATCGACCATCAGCACTTTCAGCTTGTCGGCCTGCGGATGCTTTTCCGCCGAGACGACCTTGGCGATGACGAACGGCTTGAACGCAGCCTTGTCGTCGACATCCTCGACCTCCAGCCCGATCGCCGTCAGGCGCTCGCAGATCTGTTCAAGGGTCGCATCCGTTTCCAGATGGTCTTTCAGCCAGGAGAGGGTGAATTTCATTGTCTTGCTCCTTCGGGTCTCGGCACGGTGGTCGTTTGCCTGCGCGGGAGACCGTCATCAATATGGAAAAAAGGAAGCTGTTCGCTCACATAGCCGTGCACGCTTGGCGGATAGGTCTCCGGATGGTCCATCGCGCCCAGCACCATGTAGACCTGCCCTTCAAGCCTTTCGTCGGTATAAGCCAGCGGCGATCCGCAAATGCCGCAGAATGTGCGCGTGATCGGCGAAACCCCGAAGCGCGAAGCCGGTGTCGTCTCGCGAAAGGTCACGTCATCAGCGCGGAAACCGACAAAGGCTGAAACGGGCGCTCCGCTGGCACGCCGGCAATCGCCGCAATGGCAATAGCTGACATGGACCGGATCGGCGTTGGCCACAAACCGCACGGCTCCGCACCGGCATCCGCCGGTATGGATCGCGTTGGTTTCGGCCTCAGCACTCATTCGTCGGTTTCCTGGTCTCAGGCGCTCAAACCGCCGAACAATGTCGGCATATCCAGCGGGCGAAAACCGTAATGGCTCATCCAGCGGACGTCGGCGTCGAAGAAGTTTCTGAGGTCCGGCATGCCGTATTTCAGCATGGCGATGCGGTCGAGGCCCATGCCCCAGGCAAAGCCCTGGTAGACATCGGGATCGAGACCGCCGGCGCGAAGCACGTTCGGATGCACCATGCCGCAGCCGAGGATTTCCATCCAGTCGGTGCCTTCGCCGAACTTGACGATCGGCCCGGAGGACCGGTCGCACTGGATGTCCACCTCGAAGGAGGGCTCGGTGAACGGGAAGAAGGACGGGCGGAACCGCATCGTCACGTCATCGACCTCGAAGAAGGTCTTGCAGAACTCTTCGAGAATCCAGCGCATGTTGGCGACGTTCGACTTGGTGTCGACGACGAGGCCTTCGACCTGGTGGAACATCGGCGAGTGCGTCGCGTCACTGTCCTGCCGGTAGGTCTTGCCGGGGATGATGATGCGGATCGGCGGCTTTTGCGCCTCCATCGTGCGCACCTGTACCGGCGAGGTATGCGTACGCAGCACCTTGCGGTCGCCCTTCTCGTCCGGATTGAAGAAGAACGTGTCGTGCATTTCGCGGGCCGGGTGGCCTTCGGGGAAGTTCAGCGCGGTGAAATTGTAGTAGTCGGTCTCGATATCCGGACCTTCGGCGATCGAGAAACCCATGTCGGCGAAGATCGCGGTGATCTCGTCGATGATCTGGCTGATGGGGTGGATACGGCCGCGCTCGGCGGGCGACGAACGCACCGGCAGCGAGATGTCGACGGTTTCGCGGGCAAGACGCTCGGCGATCGCTGCGTCCTTCAGGTCGGTCTTGCGGGCAGCGATAGCGTCGAAGACGGTGGTCTTCAGTGCATTGATGGCGGCGCCCCGCGTCTGGCGGTCTTCCGGCGTCATCGTGCCGAGCGTCTTCAGGAGCTCGGAGATCGAGCCCTTCTTGCCAAGCGCGTTGACACGCACGGCTTCGATCGCGGCTTCGTCACCGGCATTGGTAACCTCGGCCAGCAAAGTCTCTTTCAGTGCTTCCAGATCGGACATCGTTTATTTCCCGGTTCATTCCCGTGATCGGTCAAAGAAAAACCCGCGCCAGCCGAGCCAGCGCGGGTTTCCCAACTAATATTGAAAAGGCTTGGGAAGCGCTGGTCTTAACGAACCGCGCTTTCAAACTCGTTGGTGGTGCCTGCGTCCTTGAGGTATTCAAGCGCCTTCTTGGCAGCGGCGACGAGCGCGCCGAATGCTTCTGTCTCATGGATGGCCATGTCGGACAGAACCTTGCGGTCGACTTCGATGCCAGCCTTCGACAGGCCGTCGATGAAACGGCCGTAGGTCAGGCCATGTTCGCGAACGGCAGCGTTGATGCGCTGGATCCAGAGAGCGCGGAAGTTGCGCTTGTTGACCTTGCGGTCGCGGTAGGCAAAAGCCTTCGAACGGTCAACCGCTGCCTTGGCGGCGCGGATGGTGTTCTTGCGGCGGCCGTAGAAGCCCTTGGCTGCCTTGAGTGTCTTCTTGTGCTTGGCGTGAGCTGCTACGCCGCGTTTTACACGTGCCATGTCATGATCTCCTTAAAAATCCAAAAGTGCCTGAAGTCTTAGAGACCGTTGGGCAGGTAGTTCTTGATGACCTTCTTGCCATCAGGCTCTGCAAGCACCATGGTGCCACGCGCATCGCGAATGAACTTGTTGGACCGCTTGATCATGCCATGACGCTTGCCTGCGGCAGCTGCCATGACCTTGCCGGTTGCGGTGATCTTGAACCGCTTCTTGGCAGAGGATTTCGTCTTCATCTTGGGCATTTTGCTACTCCATTTTTCTTGATTTCGAGATCGACTGACGAGGTCGTCTCCAGCGTAAAGAACGGCCACGGCATGCCCTGCCGGACCGTTCGGACGGGGGCTTGTAACCGAAGCGCCCGCAAAGTGCAATGGGATTCGAGAAACGCCCCGATATTTCCGCACTGCCGGCCGTCGATATGAAAAAGCCGCCAATCCGGCGGCTTTCATCAGGGGCGATCCTGAAAAACGTGGCGCTTATTTCGGCGCCAGCACCATCATCATCTGACGGCCTTCGAGCTTCGGCTCGGCTTCGACCTTGGCGATCGTCACGGTGTCTTCCTTGACCTGAAGCAGCAGTTTCATGCCCAGTTCCTGGTGGGCCATTTCGCGGCCGCGGAATTTCAGCGTCACCTTGACCTTGTCGCCCTCTTCGAAGAAGCGGTTCATCGCCCGCATCTTCACGTCATAGTCATGCGTGTCGATGTTGGGACGCATCTTGATCTCCTTGATCTCGATGATCTTCTGCTTCTTGCGCGCTTCCGCGGCTTTCTTCTGCGTGGCGTATTTCAGTTTGCCCAGATCAAGGATCTTGCACACCGGCGGTTCCGCGTTCGGCGAGATCTCGACGAGGTCAAGACCCAGTTCTTCCGCCATGCGGAGCGCCTGATCGGTGGGAATGCTGCCGTGGTTGACGCCTTCGGCGTCGATGAGCTGAACCCGGAGGGACCGGATTTCCTTGTTAGAGCGGGGCCCGTCTTTTGTCGGGGCGTCCGTTTTGAACGGTCTGCGAATGGTCGTACTCTCCTCGAGCTGTTAAGACTGCAATGTCGGATGATAGCGCTATATCCCGGCAAAAATGCCGTTCAACTGCCGCTGGTCTTCATGTGTAAATTGCTGCGGAGAAAGTCAATAACACAGCTCTTTGCGAAAATCACCACCTGTCAGGCATTCGGAGAATCTGTTTTAGGAAGAAAATCAGCGGGAAGCACTTAAAAGCAGGGAAAAATTGCATGTCATCGCCAAATCCAAACGCAGAGCCTGACTATCTCGATGTCGGCACAGGCGTCGAATCGCGCCGCATCGCCATGCGTCTTTTGGCTGCCAGGGGCAGAGCATCCCTGCCGTCGCTCGTCTGGCTCGGCGGCTATCGTTCAGACATGGTCGGCACCAAGGCGGTCGAGCTGGAGCGGCACGCCGAAAAGACCGGTGCCGCCTGCATCCGCTTCGACTATTCCGGCCATGGCGCCTCAGGCGGCGCTTTCACCGACGGCACGATTTCCCGCTGGCTCGAAGAGAGCTTCGCCGTTGTGGATCACGTCAATCCCGATCGCATGGTGCTTGTCGGCTCGTCGATGGGGGGCTGGATCGCACTCAGGCTCATCGCCGAGCTGCGTGCCCGGGGCGAGGGTGCAAGGATCGCCGGTGTGGTGCTGATCGCGCCGGCCCCGGATTTCACCAGCGAACTCATCGAGCCGAACCTGACCGATGCCGAACGTGCTTCGCTTGCCAAGCGCGGCTATTTCGAGGAGCCCACGCCCTATGGTCCGGATCCGAATATCTATACCGCGCGGCTGATCGAGGACGGTCATCAGAACCGGGTACTCACGGGCATTATCGAGACCGGCTGCCCGGTGCATATCCTGCAAGGCATGCAGGACCCCGATGTGCCCTATGGCCATGCACTGAAGCTGATGGAGCATCTGCCGTCCGATGATGTCGTGATGACCCTGATCCGCGACGGGGATCACCGCCTGTCGCGGCCGGAGGATATCGAGCGGATCATCGCCGCCGTCGACGGCATGCTGGTGGGCTGAACGGCCCGCAAAGCGCTGGCAATGCGCATTTGCCGCGCATTTTAACCATATCCGGCAATCCCCAAATCTGCAGATTGACTTCGTTTCGGGCGCGCTGTTAACTCTTTGTTAACGAATAGAGCAGCGTGCGGCGGGGTTTGACCGCGAAAGCTGACGACAGGTTTCAGATTTTCGCGGGGGCTTCTTCAGGATCATTCCGGAAGAAAACCGCGCCACAGGGGACATGTATGGCGCAGTTGACTGGCATCAGGAAAATGGTCGTGGCTTTTGCGGCTGTTTTCGTATCGGCGAGTGCGGCTATCCCGGCGCCATCGGCAACGGCGCTTTCGATGCAGACTGGAGCCATCACCTCCCAGCCGATTGGCCACTACGAATTCTGCCAGACCCATCGCGCCGAATGCGAAATCAAGTCCAAGTCGACGACGGCTCCGCGCGTTACCGATTTCGGCTGGTCGGTCATTCGACAGGTCAATCTTGCCGTCAATCGCGAAATCACCCCGATGACCGACATGGACCTGTTCGGCAAGGACGAGGTCTGGTCCTATCCGAATGGTGCCGGTGACTGCGAGGACTTCGTTCTTTTGAAGCGCAAGCGCCTGATGGAGAAAGGCTTCTCCGCATCCGACCTCCTGATCACCGTCGTCCGCAAGCCGGACGGTGAGGGCCACGCGGTCCTGACTGTCCGCACCGCGCAGGGAGATTTCATCCTCGACAATCTCGACAACGAGGTGAAGCTCTGGACGAAGACGCCCTATCGCTTCCTGAAGCGCCAGGCGTCGTTCAACACCGGCCGTTGGGTCACCATCGAAAACGGCGCGGAAGTGCTGGTTGGTTCGGTCGGGAACTGAACTGCGGATCGTGTTGTGAGTTCAGAGGGCGTTTCGAAGCGCCCTTTTTTGTTTGGGAAGTGCTTTCCGCGTGTGACGAGACGGCGAGCCTGTAAAACTTGCGTGACGATGGATATACCCGTCCATTGATGGGCTACTCCGCGTAAACCATGCTTTCACAAGGCGTTTTCCCGACGATCTTCAGTTTCGTATCGAGGAGGGTCGTTGCGTAGCCCCCGTGCTTCCGAGTGCCATCCTGGCAATGGACCTCGATCGTGCCTTCCATCTGCGGAATTGTGTAAAAGAAGCCGCCCCAAAGCTCGTAGAGTTTTTGTTCGGTTCCACGGTTGTTGGTGACAACGACGGTCTGCACGCCCTGGGTCTCATCGATGACAATGACGGACCCGGATATCCAGGAAAAGAACGAGGCCGATACGAGAAGGATCGCACCGATCAGCCACAGCAGAGGGCGGGAAAGTAATTTACGCATGTCGATAGCAGCCGATATTCGTTGGAAATTAGCAACTGGGTGCGCCACGTGACGTCCGTTCGTGGGAGACTGCCTTTTGGGACTCTGTCGAATTCTCTCACCGCGCGGACGCGCGGTGGCTGGATACCCGCCACAGGGGCGAGTATGACGGAGGTTGGGGTGCCGCCTGCGCCAAACCTTAACTTCTGCCCCCGGGCCTCAAGCATTCCCGATCAAGACCCCCGCCGCTAGCACCAGGCTGCCGCCGATCACCACCTGGACGGCTGCGCGCAGGAATGGCGTTTCCATGTACCTGTTCTGGATGAAGGCGATCGCCCAGAGTTCGAAGAAGACGATAATCCCTGCAGTGATCGTCGCAGTCCAGAAATGCGGAATGAGATAGGGCAGGGCGTGGCCGAGCCCGCCGAGCGTCGTCATGATCCCGCAGGCAAGGCCGCGCTTGACCGGAGAACCGCGTCCCGAGAGCTTGCCGTCGTCATGCGCCGCCTCGGTGAAGCCCATCGAGATGCCAGCGCCGACGGAGGCGGACAGGCCGACAAGGAAAGTCTGCCAGGTATCCTGCGTGGCAAAGGCGGCGGCGAAGATTGGCGCAAGCGTGGAAACCGAACCGTCCATCAGGCCGGCGAGGCCCGGCTGCACGTAGGTGAGCAGGAACTGGCGGTGGGCCGTCTCGTCTTCCTGTTTGCGAATGCCTTCGGGGACATGCTTCCCGGTCAGCATGCGCGCAATGTCCTCGTGCCCCTGTTCGGCCAGCGCCAGTTCGCCGAGCAGCTGCCGGGTCGCGGCGTCGGACGTGTTCTTCGCTGCCTCGACGTAGAAGTTATAGGCCTGCGTTTCCATGGCCTCCGCTTCGCGACGGATGGCATCGAGCGACAGGTTCTGCCGCAGCCAGTCCGGGCGGCGGGCGAGGAAGCCGTTGACATGCTCGCGCCGGATCAGGGGAATCCGCTCGCCGAAGCGGCGGCGGTGCATGTCGATCAGCATGTTCTTGTGGGTGTTTTCGACCTCGGCCATGTCCTCGAAAACCTTGGCGGAATCCGGATATTTGTCTTTCAGCGCATGTGCATAGGCAAGGTAAATGCGCGCGTCGTCTTCTTCCGAAGAAATGGCTAGCGCTAGCACTTCCTGTTCGGAGAGGGACGAGAGGGGGCGCTTGAAACGGGAGAGCAGGCGGGAAAACATGAACCAGATAACCTAGTTTAGAACTATTCTAAAAATAGGTTCCCATCACGAAAAGGTCAAGCCGAAACGAGTCCCTCGACTCGACAGACAGCCGGATAACTTCCTACATAAAAGACAATGAACCCGCGTTTGCGAAAGCTGCCTTCTGCATGAACCCGCTCCTGTCCAGCAAGGATACGCTTCTCGATCGCATCGGCATGGCGTTGGCCGAGAGGCTGACGACCAAGACGTCGGGCTATGAGCCTTATACGCCGTCCGATCCCGAAACGCTCGCCCGCACGCTCCGGCCCGGCGACATTCTTCTAATCGAGGGCAATCAGAAAGTGTCGGCGGCGATCAAATATCTGACCCAGTCGACCTGGTCGCATGCCGCCTTCTTCGCCGGCGACGAAATCCCGCTGAAGCTCGACGAGGCGACGCTTCCGGTCATTGACCGTCCGCAACTGATCGAGGTGAACCTCGGCAAGGGCTGCGTTGCGGTGCCGCTCCGCAAATATTCCACCTACAACACTCGTATCTGCCGGCCGATCGGGCTGACGCCGGAAGACCGGAATTCGGTCGTGTCTTTCATGATCTCGCGACTGGGTCTGAAATACGACATGAAGAACATTCTCGACATGCTGCGTTTCTTCATGCCGGCACCGCCGGTGCCGGTGCGCTGGCGCCGCCGCATGCTGGCCTTTGGTTCAGGCGATCCGACACGCGCCATCTGCTCGACGCTGATCGCCGAGGCCTTCGAACAGATCCGCTATCCGATCCTGCCGGAAATTACCCGTGCACCCGGGCGGGCTTCGGCGACATCTCACTATTCCCGTGCGGAAATCCTGCATATCCGCCATCATTCGCTCTACACGCCGCGCGATTTCGACCTTTCGCCCTATTTCGCGATCGTCAAGCCGACGCTCGAATATGGTTTCGATTACAAGCGGTTGCAGTGGGAGGCCAAGGATGATGAGCCGCTCTAGAGTTGGATATTGAGCGTCTGCTCCCGCACGATATAGGCTTTTTGCCGGTCGGTGATGTAGTCGCGCACGATCGGCGCGGCATCGCGCGAACGTGACAGCTGCATGTGGAAGACCAGCTGGCTGCCGGTGCGGAACATCATTTCGCAGCTGACCAGATAGAATTCCCACATGCGGGCGAAGCGCTCGTCATACATTTCGACGACCTTGTCGCGGTTCTTCTCGAAGCGTTCGACCCAATGCTTGAGGGTCGTGGCATAATGAACACGCAGGAATTCGAGATCGCTCACCCAGAGATGATTTTGCTCCACCACCTCGAAAACCTCGGACAGGGCGGGCGAATAGGCGCCGGGGAAAATGTATTTGCGCAGCCAGGCGCTCGCCATGCCGGGCGGGCTCATATGGCCGATCGAATGCAACACCGCGATGCCGTCGTCCGGCATCAGCGTGTTCACCTTCTTGAAGAATTCATCGTAGTGGCTGACGCCGACATGCTCGAACATGCCGACCGAGACGATGCGGTCGAAGGTCTCGTCGACCTCGCGGTAGTCGCGCAGCTCGAAGCGGACGCGGCCTTCAAGCCCGGCGTCCTTGGCGCGCTGCGTCGCCAGCGCCTGCTGCTCTTTCGACAGGGTGACACCCAGAACTTCGACGTCTTCCAACTGGGCGAGATAAAGCGCGAGATCACCCCAGCCGCAGCCGATATCGAGCACCTTCATGCCGGGTCGAAGGCAAAGCTTGGAGGCGAGCAACCGCAGCTTGTTGCGCTGTGCCTGCTCCAGCGTCTCGTCCGGCTCGCGGAAATAGGCGCAGGAATAGAGCATGTGCTCATCGAGGAAGAGTTTGTAGAAATCGTTGCCGAGATCGTAGTGATGGGCGACGTTGCGTTGCGCCTCGCCCTTGACGTTGGATTGCTGGCGCTTGCGGAAGCGCATCTTGATGGCGCGGAGCGCCTTCTGGATCGGATAGGAGCCGAGCGACAGCCGGTTGATCGAAAATAGCGTCAGGAAGTCGCGCAGCGTCGAGCCGTCCTCGAAACGCAGCGTACCGTCCATATAGGCCTCGCCGGCGGCAAGCTCGGAATTGAAAACGAGGGTGCGGTAGAGCTTGCGGTCGGTCAGCCGCATGGTCACTTCCGGGCCGGGTTCACCCTTGAAAACATGCGGTTTGCCGTCAGCGTCGATAACGGTCAGCTGGCCCTTGCGGATGAAGGCTTTCATCATATGCGATAGTGGAAACATGCATACCTCGGTGGATAAAACGACGCTTACGAAGCGTCACTCTATCACCGGGTTTGCAAAATGCGCGGCAATAATTCGTGAAAATTCAACGGCCGGTGGCGGTGGCTCCGGCGCTTGCCGCGACGACGAGAATGGTGCCTGCAACCTGCAATGCCGTCATCGGCTGGCTAAGGACGAGGAAGCCGGCAAGGGCGCCGATGGCCGGTTCGAGGCTCATCAGGATGCCGAAGGACGAGGTGCTCATGCGGCGCAGCGCGATCATTTCCAGCGCATAGGGGATCAGCGGCACGAGAAGCGCGAGACCTGCGACGGCGACGACGCCCTCGACCGTCATGCGCGAGACTTCCATGAGCCCGAACGGTGTCGCAACAATCGCCGCCACGATCAGCGACATGGAGAGACCCTGCAGGCCTTCAAAGGCGTTTCCCGCCTTTTTCATCAGGACGATATAAAGCCCCCAGCCGGTTGCGGCGCCAAAGGCGAAGAGAATGCCGGTGGGATCACCGATCCAGCCATTGCCGTCATGGGCAAGCAAGAGCACGCCGGCCCCGGCGATCAGCGGCCAGACCAGCCGCCAGCCGAGGCCGAACGCGAAGGTCGCGACGGCCAGCGGTCCGAGAAAGTCGATGGCGACAGCAAGGCCAAGCGGAATGCGTTCGATCGCCGCGAAGAAACACAGCGTCATGCCGGCCATGGAGGCGCCGAGCAGCCCCGCCGTCTGCCACTGTGCCCGCGAATAGCGCAGGATCGGCGGCCGGACGACGATGGCAAGCAAGGCCGCGGCCCACAGTAACCGCAGCCAGGTGGTGCCGAAGGGTCCATAGGCGGCGATCGCCGGTGCCGAAAAGGCCGAGCCGAACTGCACGCTCGACATGGAAAGAAGACACATCAGGCCGCCGGTCAGCGCCGCCGCCGTTCCTGTCGTGAGCGGTGCCGCCACCGGCGGGACTGCTACATTGTTGGCGTATGCCGGTATTGCTGCCTGCTGATCCAAAATGTCGTCCTCCAAGAGCGATGCCGATTGCCTGCACCGGCTCTACCGAAGGCGGCTTCCCCGGGCAAATTCATATTTGTGGGGCTTAACATCAGGGTATTTGATGCTGAGTGCACGGAACATAATTGCCTCGAGATCGTTGTCATTCCAGGCAAGTGTAACTTCCAGAGAGGGACCCACATGGATGTCAACGGCGTAGGTTGGATTGCGGCAATCATCATCGGCGGTTTTGCCGGGTGGCTGGCGGAACAGTTCATGAAATCGAACATGGGAATGTTCATGAACATCATTCTGGGTATCATCGGCGCCATCGTGCTCAACGCCATTCTCGCCTTTGCCGGGATGGGCTTTACCGGATGGCTCGCTTATCTCGTCATCGGCTTCATCGGAGCTTGCCTGCTGATTGCGGTCGGCCGCGCCGTCCGTCGATAACCGCCCATTTGGAGGAGAACAGTGATGTTGACATTTGCAGCCGAGGGCAGTGGCCAGGGCAAGCTGGAAATCAACGGCCATTCCGAGCCGGTTTCCTATGAGTTGATCGTGGCGCGCGAGGAAGAGGAGGGCAGCCAGGTGCGCATTCGCTTGAATGCTCCGCGCGACTGGTTGCTGAAGCAGGGTTTCAAGGGTGATGCGGTTCTGGTCCGCAGCAATGGATCGCGCATCGCGGTGCGGCGCGAAGGCGTTCTGGACGTTCATTCCAGTGTCTGCGTGACACTTGAAGCGTATGACGACACGCTGAGCGACCTCGGCGAGGTCTCTGAAGCCTATCCGGAACTGAAACACTGAGAGCTTGCGGCGGAACGGAAACGGGCGCGGTACGAGGCCGCGCCCGTTTTCATGCGGGTTGCAGAGAAATCAGTCCTTGGCGCGTTCAACGTAGGACGCGTCTTCCGTCAGGATGACGACGCGGGTGCCCACGCCGATATGCGGCGGAACCATGGTGCGCACGCCGTTCGACAGGATCGCCGGCTTGTAGGAAGACGACGCCGTCTGACCCTTGACGACCGGCTCGGTCTCGGCAATTTCCAGCGTCATGCGGGTTGGAAGCTCGATCGCAAGTGCAATACCCTCGAACATCTTCAATTGCACGACCATGCCTTCCTGCAGATAGGCCTTGTCGTCGCCGATGACGTCAGGCGCAACGGCGACCTGGTCGTAGCTTTCCGGGTTCATGAAGTGGAAGCCTTCGCCGTCTTCATAGAGGAAAGTATGGTCGCGATCCTCGACGAAGGCGCGCTCGACCTGTTCCGTCGTGCGCCAGCGCTCCGATACCTTCACGCCGTCCGAGATGCGGCGCATGTCGACCTGGGTGACGGGCGTGCCCTTGCCGGGATGGAAGTTCGCAGCGGTCAGAACGGCATAGAGCTTGCCGTCGACTTCGAGAACATTGCCCTTGCGGACTGAAGAGGCGATTACCTTGACCATAAGTCTTCCTTGTAACTGAGCTGGATGCGTCGTAGAGGAGCGCACGAAATATGCGCGTCAAAGACGCCAGAATGCGTTTTCGGGCCGCACCTATCCTATATTTGGGCAAATTGCCAGTGTGACGGCGGATCAGGCTCGAAGAAACCGCGCAATTGCGCGAAGGATCGGATTACCCGAGTATTTGGACACAGGACCTTGATGCCAGCTGCCTCCCCCTGGTGGACCCCGGATGTCCATGCCGACCGCCGTGGTTTCCTCCTCGGCCGCAACCGGATTCAGGCCGCGCTGCGCGGTTTCTTTGCGGCGCGAGATTTCGTCGAGGTCGATACGGCGACCCTGCAGGTGTCGCCCGGCAACGAGGCGCACCTGCATGCCTTTGCAACGCAGGCTATCCATCACGATGGCAGTGCGGTGCCCCTCTATCTTCACACCTCGCCGGAATTTGCCTGCAAGAAGTTGCTGGCGGCCGGCGAGCAGCGCATTGCCTGTTTCGCCCATGTCTACCGCAACCGCGAGCGCGGGCCGCTGCACCATCCGGAATTCACCATGCTCGAATGGTATCGTGCAGGCGAGACCTATGACGCGCTGATGCGTGATTGCACGGAGATCCTGGGTCTCGCGGCCGAAATTGCCGGCGCGAGACAACTGACTTACCGTGGCGGGCTGGCTGATCCGTTCATTGAGCCGGAACGCCTTACCGTTGCCGAAGCCTTCGAGCGGTTCGCGAATATCGATCTTCTTGCCTCTATCGACCGTAGCGGCGAGACAGACCGCGATCGTCTTGCTAGGGCTCTTCACGAAGCCGGGTTGCGTGTCGCCGACGACGATACCTGGGCGGACCTCTTCAGCCGGGTGATCGTCGAGAAGGTCGAGCCCAATCTCGGTTTCGGCCGCGCCACGATCCTTTGCGAATATCCGATTGCCGAAGCGGCTCTGGCTCGGCCAACGCCTCATGATGCGCGGGTGGCGGAACGGTTCGAGCTCTATGCCTGCGGCGTGGAACTGGCCAATGCTTTCGGCGAACTGACGGATGCCGCCGAGCAACGCCGGCGTTTTGCGATGGAGATGACCGAGAAGAGCCGCGTCTATGGCGAAACCTATCCGCTGGACGAGGACCTCCTCAAGGCTCTCGAAATCATGCCGGAGGCGAGCGGCAGCGCGCTCGGTTTTGATCGGCTGGTAATGCTGGCGACAGGCGCGTCGCGGATCGATCAGGTCATCTGGGCGCCTGTGGCGGAAACCGATCCTCTGAGCGAGGGCCGCAAGTGACCGCGCTTCGTTCCCTGAAAACCATCGATGATCTGGAAGAGGCTGGACTGGTAGCCACGTCCCGGCGTCCGGGACTGGATGATGTTGCAGCCCGCTATGCAGTTGCCGTGACGCCTGCCATGGCTGCGCTGATCGACCCGGCTGATGCTCACGATCCCATCGCCCGCCAGTTCATTCCCGACGTGGCGGAGCTTGTTCGTCTGCCGGAAGAACGCGAAGATCCGATCGGCGACAACGCACACAGTCCGGTCGAAGGCATCGTCCATCGTTATCCGGATCGCGTGCTGTTGAAGGCCGTGCATGTCTGCCCGGTCTATTGCCGCTTCTGCTTCCGCCGCGAAATGGTCGGTCCGGAGGGGCTTGGCACGCTTGCATCGCAGGCGATGGACAATGCTTTCGCCTATATCGCCGGTCATCCGGAAATCTGGGAGGTGATCCTCACCGGTGGCGATCCGCTGGTTTTGTCGCCGCGCCGGCTGGCCTCGATCATGGAACGGCTTTCCGCGATCGATCATGTGAAGATCGTCCGCTTCCATACTCGCGTGCCCGTCGTCGAACCCGAGCGCGTCGATGCTGCCTTGATCACAGCGCTGAAAGCCAGCGGCAAGACCACCTACCTGGCGCTGCATGCCAACCATCCGCGCGAACTGACGGCCGATGCCCGCGCGGCTTGCGCCCGGCTGGTCGACAGCGGCATCGTCATGGTCAGCCAGTCGGTGCTCCTGAAGGGCGTCAACGATGATGTGGAGACGCTGGCGGCGCTGATGCGGGCCTTCGTCGAAAACCGTATCAAGCCCTACTACCTGCACCATCCCGATCTGGCACCCGGCACAAGTCATTTCCGCCTGACGATCGAGGAGGGCCAAGCGCTGGTCGCATCCCTGCGCGGCCGTGTCTCCGGTCTTTGCCAGCCCGCCTATATCCTCGATATACCGGGTGGCCACGGCAAGACGGTGATCAGCGCCTCGACCATCGAAGACAGGGGGGGCGGTTGTTACACGGTCTCGGATTTTCATGGCGAAACCCACGCCTATCCGCCGGAATCCGGCAAGAATGATCCCTCTAAAGATGAATTTTCCCGAACAGGGCGCTGAGTTCGGATTGTCTGCCAGTTCCGGTCTTCTGGAAGATCGACCGGATATGGCTTCTGACGGTCTCGTAGCCGGCTCCGTGCTGGCTGGCGATATCGACGGCACTCAACCCGCGGGCGACGAGAAGCGATATTTTGGCTTCGGCCGGGGTGAGGTCGAACAGGGCCATCAATGTTTCCGGTTTCAACCGCATGTCCTCGTCCGGGTCCTCGATCAGGGCCACTGCGCACGAATGCAAGAAAACGTCGGCGAGATGCGTGCCAAACCGCTCGAAGCGGACGACGAGCGGCCGTTTGCCGGGGCGTGACAGGCGGACGGGAGACAGCGCGTCGGTGGATTGTCCGGGCGCCTGTATCGCGATTTTCAGTTCGCGGTTGAAACGGGCGGTGTCATTCGCCGAGCTGCCCCGCACTTCCCCTCTCGATATTCGCAAATCACCCGTAAACAGCCCATCGGCCTTCGGGTTCGTCAGCGTCACAAGGCCTTTTCGGTTGAAGAAGATGCAGCCGATGTTCGAGGTCTCGAAGGCGGCAGCCATGCCCATGATCTTGCTCGCGTCGATATGGCGGGCGAGCTGCATGGCGGTCAGCAGCCGTGTTCGGATGGCATGGAAATGCGGCACGTCGTCCGACGGAGGGGAATCTTCCGACAAGCCGTTTTGCAGGACGAAATACAACTCTTCCTTGGCCGAAGAGATATTCATGAGGACGGAATCGCCAACTCCATATTTTCGCATGAATTTATAATATTCGTGGCGATCGAACTGCTCCCTGGAAACATAGCTCTTCTCAAGCACCACGCCTTCGCGGTGGAGTGGCGGCAAAAGCTGCGCGCGGAAATCTCTCATATACCATTCTTCGCGAATGTAGCCTTCCAGAAGACCGTCGAGGTTTTCAGTGCTGAGCGCTGCGCCAAAGGCGCCGCGTCCGGCCGGCTCCATGATGTTGGCACCCAAAGCCCCGCTCGCCCTGCTGATGGCTTCGATCGTCGGCAGCCATAGGGATGGTTCAAAAATTGCTGCCTGGACTTGATCCAGTGCCTGAGTGAGTAATTCGGCGTTCACACGCATTCGTGTCGCTCACGTTCGCAAAACCGATTTTAGGTTTGGATCGCTCCCCACGTCAATCGTGTGCGAACGGACTTCGCTCGCAAACAAGCTCCATTCTTGGTTCGATACGTCACCATGGCCGATTTCCGCGCACAAAAAAACCGGCCACCCCGTGAACTGACCCCCGAAAGTTGGACACCAACTTCGGGGATCAGTTTACGCAGTGACCGGCTTTTTGAAGCGTGTGTTTTCGATCAGCTTTCCTTGATCGGCGCGATCGAAATCTCGACGCGGCGATTTTGCGCGCGTCCTGCCGGGCTGGCGTTTGATGCGATCGGCCGGTCCGGGCCATAGCCGACAGCCGACATGCGGCGCTGATCGACGCCGCGCGATCCGAGGTAGTTGGCAACCGATATGGCGCGTCGTTCCGAAAGACCCTGATTGTGGCTGGCGCTGCCGGTCGAATCCGTATGGCCATCCACGTCGATCAGCGTCTTGTTGAACTTGCGCAGAACGATCGCGACCGAGTCCAGCGTCGGATAGGCGCTGGGGTTCATCTGGTCCTGGTCGGTGCCGAACGTGATGTTCTCCGGCATGTTGAGAACGATGCGGTCGCCGACGCGGGTGACCGAAACACCGGTATTCTGCAACTGCGCGCGCAGCTCGGATTCCTGGCTGTCCATGTAGTTGCCGATCAGGCCGCCGCCGAGCGCGCCGATGCCGGCGCCGACCAGGGCCGCATCACGCCGGCCTGCCGCACTGCCGCCGACCAGAAGACCGGTTGCGGCACCAAGCCCCGCGCCGATCAGCGCGCCGCCGGCCGTGTTCGACATCTTCTGCTGGCCCGTATAGGGATCCGTGGTGGTGCAGCCGGAGAGATAAACGGCAGCGATGGCCAGTACGGCGAATTTCTTGATCATGGAATCAATGGTCCTCAATGGTGCTCACTCTGCTTCATACTACCGATTGCGGCAGGAAGATGAAGAGGACGGGTCCATTAAAGGATAGAACGGTCAAATCGTGTCGAGACTGTTCACGATAGACGCGGGAACGCATGCAAGGCACCGTTCCCGCATTCTGTCCGCTATTCGGTCAGATCGATCTCTTCGGTGTTGCCGCCTGTGCAAGTGTAGCAGCAATCGGTGCAGGTCTCGGCGTTGTCCGGGCCGGTACCCCAGTAAGTCGCCTTGTCGCCGGAAACCCAGGCGCCGTAGCAGATCTTTTCGCCCTCGTCGCAGGACAGCGGAATCTGCTTGGTTTCGCCGTCGTCCAGCAGATAGACCTGATTGTTGCCCGGCCAGACATAGTCGCGGTCCTGGCTGTACAGTTCGACTTCGACGGCGTTCGGATGGCTGTTCTTCATCTGGAAGGTCACGTCGGCGGCCGAGGCAGCGGATACGCTACCAAAAGCCAGCAGGACGGACAGCGCGGCCAGGCCCGCGCGTTGACGAATGATTTTCATGGGTTCCCCTTAAGAATATCGGCCTTGCGGCCGAACATCAGCTAACACGAACATTAGCGACACGGAACGGGTCCGCCAGGCAAAATCCGCTATTTTTTCCGTGCGATATGGCCATTTTTGGTGACAAGGATAGGTGGAATTATCCCTGCGCCTCGCACCTCAAGCCGCAACGAGTGCCTTGTAGAAAAACGTCGATCCGCAATAGCTGCCGTCCGGCATCAGGGCATATTGCGGAATGACCCCGACGCGCTGCCAACCGAATTTCTCATAGATGGATTCCGCCGGGCTTCCGGTTGCCGTGTCGAGCACGAGGATATGGCGGCCATGTCTGGCGGCTTCAACTTCGGCTGCATCCATCAGCAGCCGTGAAAGCCCCAAACCGCGCGCCTTGCGATGGACGAGCAGCTTCTTCAGGTCGGCGCGGTGCGGCTGGTTCGGCATCATGCCGATGCCAAGCTGTACCGTGCCGATGACTTCACCGTCTTTTTCCGCCACGATCAACACCGTGTTTCCCTCGGTCATCGCATGCACAACGCCCTGCCAATAGGGCATCGCGTCGTCCGGCGTATGCGGCGACATGAAGCCGACGGAGGCGCCGCCCTCGACGCAGTCGGAGAGGATTTCGGCCAGCGCCGGAACGGCGGTCGCGGTTTCGGAAGGAGTAAGCGTGCGGATCGTGACCTGGGACATCGGGCTATACTTTGCTGCGGTTGAGAATGATGGCGTAGCGGGCAGGCTTTCCATGCGGATTGTGAAAGATGTGAGCCTCGGCAAGCCGCATGAACAGGCAGTCGCCTGCCTCGAGCACGTGCGTTTCCGCGCCGGCGGTCATGGTCAGTTTTCCCTCGAACAGCCAGAGATGCTGGGTGAGCCCTGCGTCGAACTGCTGCTGTTCGAACACGACACGGGCGCCGGCCGGAAACTCGACTTCGACGATATCGACGGGCGATGCGGTACCAGCCGGCGAGACCGAACGGCGCAGATAGCCTGTTTCCGGGTCGCGCCAGATGCGCTGGTCGGCGCAGCGCGAGAGTGGGCTTTCAACATTCTCCTCCGTCGCAAAGAAACGCGACAGCGTGGTACCAAGGGCGCTGCAAAGCCGGGCGAGAAGCTGGGCGGTGGGACTTGCCTCGCCGCGCTCAATGCGTGAAATCATCGCCCGGCTGACGCCGGCGCGTGTGGCGAGCTCGTCCAGCGTCATCGCCTGCGCCAGCCGCAGGGATTTCATGCGCTCGGCGATATCGGTTTCGAAGGCGTTGGAATTTTCCATTATAAGAGAATTAATTGTTCTTATAGTGGAGTCAACGATAAAGCCGCTCCTATTCGAAATAAACTCGTTGCATGCCGCTGTGGCGACAACGAAGCATAGGGGAGCCGGCTATGGTGCCAGTCGCGCACGTCGTTGAAGAAACCGTCATGCGATCAATACGTTAGAGGATACTTGGGCAGATGCCGTCCGATGGCGGCTCGGCGGAGCTTGGAGGGCAGATGGTGGCGATGGAAGAAATTCGGTCCGAACAGCCGCGAGCATCCGTGCTGTTGATCGCCAGCATCGTGCTCTCGATGGCCTGCGTCGGCATCGGCAACGGCATGATGTTCGCCTATGTTCCGTTTCTGCTGGCGAAGGGCGACAGTCCGCCCTGGGTTGCCGGTGCCGCGGTGACAGCACTTGCCTTCGGCGGCCTTGCCGGCTGCGTCGTCGCGGGCCCGATGATCCGCCGGGTCGGCCACGCGCGGGCGTTTTCCTGCTCGATGGCACTGGTGCTGCTCTCGGCGTTTCTGATCGCGCTCGGGTTCAATCCGCTTCTCTGGGTGTTTGCGCGCGAGCTTTACGGTGCGGCCGGCAATATCAATTTCATCATCTCGCTGAGCTGGCTCAACCATGCCAGCGCCAACAGCTGGCGCGGCAGGGCGATGTCGGTGTTCTACATGACCTATGTCATCGCCATCGGCATTGGTGCCTGGCTGTTCGGGCAGATCCCGGCGGAAGGCAATCTGGCGCCGCTGCTCACCATCTTCTTCACCACCATGGCGATCCTGCCGATCGGCCTGACACGCCTTGCCAATCCGCCGCCCCCGGCAAAAGTCAGTGTCGACGTGCCGATGGTCTGGCGCAATTCCCCCGTCGCCTTCGTCGGGGTTCTCGCCTCCGGCGGTCTTTCCATGGCCGTGCAGGGTTTTACACCGATCTACGCCGCTGCCAATCAGGTGAGCCAGGGCGATGTCGCGTTGTTGATGCTGGTCATGCAGTTCGGCCTCATCTTTATCCAGTATCCGATGGGCGTGCTGTCCGACCGGATCGACCGGCGCATCGTGCTGATCCTCGTCTGCGCGCTGATCTCGGTTGCAGCCCTGGTGTCGCTCACCGTCTCCTTTGCCAATCTCATCCTTCTGATGCTGGTCTTTGCGGTGTTCGCCGGGGCGGTCGAGACCGTCTATTCGATCGCCAATGCCCATGCCAACGACCGCACCGCGCCTGCCGATTTCGTGCCGCTCGCCTCGACGCTTTTGATGTGCTGGTCGATTGCGGCGACGGTCATTCCGCTGGCGATCACGCTGCTGACGCCCGTCTTCGGCCCGAAGACCTTCATCTATGCCGCCATGGGAACCGCGATCGCCTATGCCGCCTTCGTCACGTTGCGGCTGAAATTCCGTGAACCCGTGCCGCCGCATCTGCGGGAGAATTTCGAGATGGTGAGCGCACAGATGCCGAATGCCGGGGCACTGGTCGAAGGTGGGAAGACCGGCAGCAGCAGTCCGTGAAGCTATCTGTCTTGCGGAGACCTCACATGAAGGGCTTCCGCAAACTGCCACGGGTGGGGGATGTGAAGACTTCGTTGATGCTATTTGCATGTTCCGGCTATCCATATCCGCAGAAAATCACCTATTCATTCCGCCAGGAATAGGAAGCGGGATCGCATCATGCTCAAGTTCAAGACGTCTACCGGTGTCGTCAATGTCGATAACTGGGGTTACCAGTTGCAAGGGCTGAACGGCGACCCGCAAAACGTCAACCTGCTCATCTCCGCCACCCATGATCTGCTCGTCATCGATTCCTCGCGTGATGGCACCAATAGCGGGCGGTTCACCGCCGACGAAGTGACCCGTATGAAGGACGGCATGGGCGGGCGGTCCGTGGTTGTCTCCTATATCTCCATCGGCGAGGCGTCCGATTTCCGCGACTACTGGGACAAGGACTGGACCACCACCGGCAAGGCCACGGGCAAGCTGACCGACGAGGCGCCGGACTGGCTCGGACCTCTCAATCCCGATTGGCCGGAATCGCGCAAGGTGCGGTTCTGGGATCCGGACTGGCAGAACACCATGTTCAACGACAAGAAGACCGGCGATCTCGATGCCATCGTCAAGGCCGGGTTCGATGCGGCCTATCTCGACATCATCGACGCCTATTATTTCTGGGGTGCCGAAGTCTTGAAGGCTGATCGCCAGGCTGGCGATCCCGTCAACCAGAAGCAGGCCGCCCAGCGCATGGTCGATTTCGTGGTCGCCCTGACGGAACATGCGCGCGAAACCAATCCGGATTTTTTCGTCATTCCCCAGAACGGCGCCTGGATCCTCGATGACCTGGGCAGCGACACCGCGCGCAAGCAGGCCTATCTCGATGTCATCGGCGGCATTGCAGTCGAAGATCTCTACTATCGCGGCGACAAGGACGAGAACAATCCGCTGAAGCCGGATGAAGAGACGATCGCGATCCTGAAGCGCGATTTCCTGGACAAGGGCATACCGGTCTTCGTGGTCGATTACATCAGTGGCAGCGCGCGCGTCGATGCGTTCAACAAGATGGTCCTGGCCGACGGGTTCATTCCGTTTGCCGCACCCGAGCGCGATCTCGACAGGCTGGTCGGCACCTATGACGGCGACCCCGCCTATATCCGACCGACCACGCAGGCGGACACCCTGCGTGGCTCGAAGCTCGCCGACAAGATCGACGGTCTGGGTGGCGACGATAAGATTGCTGGGCGCGAAGGCAATGACGCGCTGTCGGGTGGCGACGGAAACGACAGGTTGTCGGGTGGCATTGGCAATGACAAGATTTCCGGCGGAGCCGGGAATGACAAGCTCTATGGCGGAGCTGGAAAAGATACCCTCACCGGCGGCAGCGGCAAGGATCAGTTCGTCTTCGATACCAAGCTCGCTAGCGGCAATGTCGATACGGTAGCCGATTTCAGAGTTGCCGATGACCTGCTCGCGCTGGACCACGACATCTTTACCAGGCTGCCGGTTGGCGCGCTGAAGGCCTCGGCGTTCATCATCGGCACGAAGGCGGCGGATACCGGCGACCGCGTTATCTACGACAGCAAGACCGGCAAACTCTTCTACGACGCCGACGGAACGGGCAAGGTCGCGCCGGTCCAGATTGCGCAGCTCGACAGCCAGCTCAAACTGACCGCGGACGATTTCCTGATCATCTGAAACCCGGCCACCGGTGTCCGCGCGTCTCGGTTTTTGCGGCAAAAGCCGGGCTCCATTGCATTTGGCCAAGGGCGATCGGTAAAATTCTTTGCAGTTTGGGAGGTTCCATTGTATGCGGGCGCATGAGCACAAATCCGACCCGCACCCCCCTGTCGCATATCCGCAATTTCTCGATCGTGGCCCATATCGACCACGGCAAATCGACCTTGGCCGATCGCCTGATCCAGACCACCGGCGGCCTTGCCGCGCGCGAGATGTCCGAACAGGTTCTCGACAACATGGATATCGAGAAGGAGCGCGGCATCACCATCAAGGCGCAGACCGTGCGCCTGCACTACGTCGCCAACAATGGCGAGACCTATGTCCTCAACCTGATCGACACCCCCGGCCATGTCGACTTCGCCTATGAAGTCTCGCGTTCGCTGTCGGCCTGCGAAGGCTCGCTGCTGGTGGTGGATGCGTCTCAGGGCGTCGAAGCCCAGACGCTCGCCAACGTCTACCAGGCGATCGACAACAATCACGAGATCGTCACCGTTCTCAACAAGATCGACCTGCCGGCCGCCGAGCCCGACCGCATCCGCGAACAGATCGAGGAAGTCATCGGCATCGATGCCAGCCAAGCCGTGCTGATCTCGGCCAAGACCGGCCTCGGCATCCCCGACGTGCTTGAAGCCATTGTCCACCAGCTGCCCGCGCCGAAGAGCGAGGGCGGCGAAGACGCACCATTGAAGGCGTTGCTGGTCGACAGCTGGTACGACACCTATCTCGGCGTCATCGTTCTCGTGCGCATTCTCGACGGCACCCTGAAAAAGGGCCAGACGATCCGCATGATGGGTACGGATGCCAAGTACCAGGTGGAGCGCGTCGGCGTCATCACGCCGAAGATGCTGACCGTGGATGCGCTCGGCCCGGGCGAGATCGGTTTCATCACCGCCTCGATCAAGGAAGTGGCCGACACCCGTGTCGGCGACACCATCACCGAAGACAAGCGCCCGACCGCCCATATGCTGCCGGGCTTCAAGCCGGCCCAGCCGGTGGTCTTCTGCGGCCTGTTCCCGGTTGATGCCGCCGATTTCGAGGATCTGCGCGCCGCCATGGGCAAGCTGCGCCTCAACGATGCGTCGTTCTCGTTCGAAATGGAAAGCTCGGCTGCTCTCGGCTTCGGCTTCCGCTGCGGCTTCCTTGGCCTTTTGCATCTCGAAATCGTCCAGGAACGCCTCGAGCGCGAGTTTGATCTCGACCTGATCGCCACCGCCCCGTCCGTCGTCTACAAGCTGTTCATGACGGATGGCACCGAGCGCGAGCTGCACAATCCGGCCGACATGCCCGACGTCGTCAAGATTTCAGAAATCCACGAGCCGTGGATCCGCGCCACCATCCTGACGCCCGACGATTATCTCGGCGGCATCCTCAAGCTCTGCCAGGACCGGCGCGGCATCCAGGTGGAACTCACCTATGTCGGCGCGCGCGCGATGCTGACCTACGACCTGCCGCTCAACGAAGTCGTGTTCGATTTCTACGACCGGCTGAAGTCGATCTCCAAGGGCTATGCCTCGTTCGACTATGCGATCACGCAGCATCAGGAAGGCCATCTGGTGAAGATGTCGATCCTCGTCAACGGCGAGCCGGTCGATGCGCTTTCGATGATGGTCCACCGCATGGCGGCGGAAAAGCGCGGCCGCGACATGTGCGAGAAGCTCAAGGAACTGATCCCGAAGCACATGTTCAAGATTCCGATCCAGGCCGCCATCGGCGGCAACGTCATCGCCCGCGAAACCATCTCGGCACTTCGCAAGGACGTCACCGCCAAGTGCTACGGCGGCGACGCCACGCGCAAACGCAAGCTCTTGGATAAGCAGAAGGCCGGCAAGAAGCGCATGCGCCAGTTCGGCAAGGTGGAGATCCCGCAGGAAGCGTTTATTGCGGCGCTGAAAATGGGGGATGAGTAGGTCTTTTCTTCCGTGGTTTATGCGCCTAGTTTATGCGCATAAACCACGGAGATCGACATGTCTCAGCCTTCTCGCAAACCCGCCAATCTCTCCCTCGATAGCGACCTGGTTTCGCAAGCGCGCGATCTCAATATCAATCTGTCGCGCGCGGCGGAGGACGGCATCGAGCGTGCGATCAAAAGCGAACGCGAGCGGCTTTGGCGGATCGAGAATGCCGAGGCGATTGAAGCATCCAATAGATATGTCGAAAAGCATGGTCTGCCATTGGCGAAATACCGCCAGTTCTGATGGCGCGGTTCCATGTTTATCGTCTGAAGCAGGATGGCGCTCTGGTTCTTGCCGTACAGTCAGATCTCCTATCGAGCCTTCAAACCTGCGCCGTCGTTCCGCTTATTCCCAAGGGCGAGCTTTCGCCGGTGATTGCTCGGCTTAATCCAAATTTCGATATCAACGGGCATTTTTATACGATGGCGACGCAGTTTATCGGCGTTGTCGCTTCAAATGAACTTGGGTCGGACGTTGTCGACCTGACAGGCCATGCTGACGCCATCACCGCCGCCACCGATTTCCTCTTCCAAGGTTTTTGATGTGTCACGTCAAAATGGGCATTTAGATCAACCCGAGTAAATTTCCGGCGAAGTCTGCCGAACGGCGGTCGACGAATGTACCAAGCCCCGCTTGTGGCGAAGGACGATTGCCTTCCACGCGTTGCCTTACTCGCCTTGAAGTCGTGCTATCTCTCCGCTAAACCTTGATGTGCGCAAGGCCGGAGGAGGCCCCGCTGGAGCCATGAAGGATATCTGAAATGCACAAGTTCAAGATTCTGAAAGCCGCAAACGATCAGTTCCGTATCCAGTTCCTGTATAATTCCGAGATAATGGTCTGGTCGGAGAACTATGCCTCCAAGGCGAGCGCCAAAAACTGCATCGAATCGATCAAGAAGAATGCGCCGGGCGCATCGACGGTCGATCTGAGCAAGGAGGAGACCGGCTCGGGCTATCGTTTCGAGATCGTCGAAAGCAAGAATGGCGAGCATTTCGTGCGCTTCAAGGCATCCAACGGCGAGACCATGGTGCGCTCGGAGACCTATGCCTCGAAGGCCAGCGCCAAGAATTGCATCGAGTCCGTGAAGAAGAACGGCCCGGATGCTCCGGTCGAGGACGAAACCGTCAGCGTCTGAGAGCGTCATTTTCGACGCTTCGCCGTCGTTGCGCGCGAAATCCGGGATTCCCTCCAAAGCACCACGTCCGTGGTGCAAGGAACCTTAGGAAAGCTTGGATCAAGTGGGCCTGATCGCAGTCGATCAGGCTGGTTCGTTCTCGTATGCGCTGGCCGACCCTCGTAATTTTCGTCGTCGGAATGTCCCTTGGCAGCGCTCTGCGCGGCGTCTGCGAAGCGCTCACGAATCTTGATAAACGGCGAGACCGCCGATCAATGTCAGCGGCCTCTCGCGCCGTGGATAACACCCCAGTTCCCCATCGCGTCGAGCACCGGCGCTAGCGACAGGCCGTAGTCGGTAAAGCGATATTCGACGTAGACGACCTCGCCGATCTTGGAGGGCGTGCGGGAGATGAGGTTGTCGCGTTCCAGAGCGCGCAGGTTTTCGTGCAGCACCTTTTCCGACACGCCGACGACGCGGCGCAGGTCGCCGAAATTGGCTGGGCCTTCACGCAACCGCCAGAGGATGCGCGGCTTCCATTTGCCGCCCATCGCCTTGATCGTCGTCAGCACCGGGCAGTCGTGCATCTTGTCAAAAGTCATCAACGCCTCATCGGGATTGGCTGTCATCTCATTACCTCAAGGTAAGTCCTTGTCGGAATTGAACTTCCCCGGCAAGACTGCCGCGCAACATTGGAGGAGACCTGCATGATCGTCGAATACATCCGCTATGAAATGAAAACTCATTCCTCTGAGACGCTTGTCGCTGCCTACCGGCAGGCAGCCGAACATCTTCGTGCCGCGCCGGAATGCTTGGCCTTCGATCTTGCGCATTGCGTGGAAGAGCCGAACAGCCTGATCCTGCGCATTCACTGGACCTCGATCGAAGCCCATATGCAGGGGTTTCGCAAAGGTCCGAATTTTCCCGCGTTTCTTGCGGCGATCCGACCGTTTGTCGGCGAAATCGCTGAAATGAGACATTACGAAGAGACGGATGTACGCTGGCAGAGATAGTTCGTCCCCGTCATCCTCGCTTCAGGATGACGGGGGACGGAATGCCTCTGCTCAGGAGGCCCGCTCCGCAAATTCCTTCACCAGCCCCTCATAGTCTTCCATCGGTGGAAATGTCTCGTAGCTGTGGGCAGCGCCGGTCTCGGCGAAGGACAGTTTCTCGCTGGTGAAGGTTTCGACGAAGGGAGAATACCAGCCGGTATCATCGAGCATGGTCGGCCGCAGGTTGACGAACCAGTCCATGCCCTCCGGACGGGTGAACATCCAGGTCTTGCAGTGCGGGCAGAAGTAATGCCGGGTGGCGCCATGCAGGCCGCCGATGACCGGCTCACCCTCGATCACCTCGAAAGCCTCTGCCGGAATGGCAGCACTCAGCGAAAAGGCGCTGGACGACATCTTCTGGCAGCCGGTGCAATGGCAGGCCATGGTCAGGATCGGCGGTGCGCTGATCTTCAGCCGCACCTGGCCGCACCGGCAGCCGCCTTCCAGGGGTAGATTCAGTTTGCTCATGATTCGCTCCTCCCATGTTTCGGACGAAACTAGCGGAGGAGCGCTCAATGTCCACCGTCATGCAAGAGGCAAAGCGGTGTATTGATCTGTGCGAAATCCTATTTGTTAGCCGGCTCAGTCGGAGTCGCAGGGCCATCCGGCGGGCGTGGTCAGGCCGTCCGGCAGCTTTGTCTTGTCGTCGCCGCAGGCAAGCTCGATCTGGGTCTGTTCAAGGCCCTGTGCCGCGGACAGATCCAGTCCTTCGATATGGGTCAGGAACATGAAGGCCTGATCGAAGGCGAGCGGACCTTCGAAAGTCGCGCCGCTGAGGTTGGCGCGGGAGAGGTTGGCCAGCGAAAAGCGCGTGCCCGTCAGCACCGCTCCCTTGAACGTGACGCGCCCGGCTTCCGCCTTCTCGAAATTGGCTCCGGTCAGGTCGGCACCACTGAAATCGGCGCGCTGCAGTTCGGCGCCGGCAAAGGAGGCTCCGTTGGCGGCAATATTGGCAAAACTTGACCGATAGGCTTCAACGCGAGCGAAATTGGCCTTTTCAGCCTTGGCGCCAGCAAGCCAGGCGCGCACCAGATTGGCCTTTTCCAGGTTAGCCGAGGTCAGGTTGGAACCGCTGAGGTCGGTCAGCGAAAAGTCGGTACCGGACAGGTTGGCGCCTTCCAGTTCGCTCGACGGCAGCATCAGGTTCTTCTTGGTGCATTCGCTCCAGTCCAGCCCCGGTTCCGGCGTGCCGCTGCAATAGGCGGCCATTGCCGGCGAGGAAGTGGCGGCACAAGCGGCCAACAGCAGGCCGAAGGCAAGCGCCCGGTGTTTTTCAGCGCCACTCGCCGCCGGCGTGTGGTACGCGTGCTTGGTGGAAAATATCTTCATGCGCCTGCTCCGCTCCTCCGCCTGCCTCAGCCGGGCAAACTCTTCTTGCGCTTTTTTATAACGTGTATCCGCCTATCAGTAGATAGGACCGCCGGTCGTCCTCGCCAATGGAAGAAACGCGTTTATGTGTCAGGCGGTTGCGCCGGCCAATTCGCGGGCGCCGCTGTTAATGGTCTCGTCCCTTTGGATCGTGGCGACCCAGGTGCGGGCCAGTGCCAGCCCCGTTGCATCCGCCTGTTCGGCGTGCCGCGCCGCATGTGCCGGATAACGCTCCAGCCAATGCGGGTCGAGGTCCATGATCTGGTCTTCAAAAATGCGGTTCCAGTCTTCCACCACGCGCGTGCCGGCCTCGAAGTGAAACTGCATGCCATAGGCGGCGCGGCCGATCCGGTAGGCCTGGTTGGCGACCGCCGGATTGGTGGCGAGGTGAACGGCACCTTCCGGCAGGGTGAAACTGTCGGAATGCCATTCAAAGCTTGTGAATGCAGCTCCGGCAGCGCTCAGCACCGGATCGCGCCGGCCTTCAACAGTCAGTTCTACGCCATGCCAGCCGAATTCCCGGGTCCGGCCGAGAAGATTGTCGCCGCCGTGGGCGCGGGCTAGGAGCTGGCTGCCAAGGCAAATGCCGAGCACCGACTTGTCCGCATCGGCAAAGGCGCGCATCAGTCGGGCAAGTTCGGGCAGATAGGGATGAATGTGATCGTCGACCGCACTCTGCTCGCCACCGAGCACCACCAGGGCGTCATGCCCGTGAATGTCACTGGGCAGCGCATCGCCGGTAAACGGCCGGCGCAGGTCGATCTCGGCGCCTGCTTCCTGAAGCGCCACGCCCACCTGCCCAAGGTCGGAATGGGCCATGTTTTCAACCACCAGAACCCGCATTGTCTCTCCGCTTGTTCGATCAGCTTGTTTGCCGTTTCGATCAGATTGACCATGCCGCGAGACCGCTTTCAAGAGGAATTCGAGCCCGTTTGATCGCCTGCCTGATCGGCTGAATAGCCGACAAGCCTTGACCTTTTGGCCTGAAAGTAGCATTGGACCGCCTTGGTCGCGTTCCTTGAAACGCCAGACAGCGGAAAAGCCATGAGTAAAGTGACATCCTCTGCCCCCTCGCAGCGTATGCTGAGGGTCGGCGAACAGGTACGTGCAGGCCTGACACAGGTGCTGCAGCGCGGAGAAGTGCGCGATTCGTTGATCGAGACGACGGTGATCTCGATTTCCGAAGTGCGCATGTCGACGGACCTGCGGGTCGCCACCGCCTTCGTGACGCCGCTCGGTGTTGCCGATCATGCTGATATCATCGAAGCGCTGAACCGCCACGCCAAATATATTCGCGGCCGCCTGGGTCCGCATCTGCGGCAGTTGAAATACATGCCGGAAGTCCGCTTCAAGGACGATACCAGTTTCGACAACTACAAGAAGATCGATGAGCTTCTGCGGTCCCCTGAAGTCGTGCGCGACCTGAAGGATGAAGACGGCCCGAAAGATAAAAACGAGGAGTGATGGCAAAGCATATCACTCTGGACGAACTCAACGGCTGGACGTTCGAGCAGCGCCAGACATTCTATCGCAGCGGACTGGCGCGTTTCGACAACGCCGAAGCCGTGCGCCTCGTCGAAATGATGGTCGCCTCCGGCCTGCCGTTCCGCCGGGGCAAGGAAATCGCCCATGGTGACCGCGAGATGAAGGCGCTCGAAGCCATCGTCTATTCGCCCTATAATGAAAAGCTGCTGCTCGAGGCGGCCGCTTCCGGCAAGCCGCCGCTCGGTGCTATCGAGCCTTTGATGATCGAAGGCCTCGGCGAGGATTATCGCGCCGACAATGGCGCCACGATCGCTGCCGGATACCTGATCGCGCGCCGCCTCTACGCCCTCGGATTCGAAAAGGGCAACAGCCAGAAAATGCCGGATGGCAGCGTTGCGAAGACTGCAGCGACGTTTCGCAAAAAAAGAGCCTGAAGAATGTCAAAACCTCGCAAACCCAAGGGCCGCCCGGTTTCCGGCTGGCTGATCCTCGACAAGCCGCTGGATTTCGGCTCGACCGAAGCCGTGTCGAAGATCAAGTGGCTGTTCAAGGCGCAGAAGGCAGGCCACGCCGGCACGCTCGATCCGCTGGCCTCCGGTATGCTGCCGATTGCTTTGGGTGATGCGACGAAGACCGTTCCCTATGTGATGGACGGCCGCAAGATTTATGAATTCGCCGTTGCCTGGGGCGAGGAGCGCTCGACCGACGATCTCGAAGGCGAGGTTACGCAGTCGTCCGATGCGCGCCCTTCCGAGGAAGATATCCGCGCCTTGCTGCCGAAATATACCGGCGTGATCAGTCAGGTGCCGCCGCAGTTTTCGGCGATCAAGATCGATGGCAACCGCGCCTACGATCTGGCCCGCGAAGGCGAAACCGTTGATATCCCGGCTCGCGAAGTGGAAGTCTTCCGCCTGTCGCTGCTTGGCTGCACGCCGAATCTCGCGCATTTCGAGATCGAATGCGGCAAGGGTACCTATGTGCGGTCGCTGGCGCGCGATTTTGGCCGCGACCTCGGCTGCTTTGGCCATATCGCGTCGCTGCGCCGCAGCTTCGTCGCTCCGTTTGCAGAAGAGGCGATGGTGCCGCTGGCCGAACTGGTGGCACTGGAAAAGATCGAGAGCGATGAGGAGCGGCTCGAGGCGCTCGACGCCTTCCTGATCGATACCGGCGAAGCGCTGTCGAACCTGCCGCATATCGCGATTACCGAGGATCAGGCCCATCGCCTGAAAATGGGCAATCCGATCATCCTGCGCGGCCGCGATGCGCCCATGGCGGAGCCGGAAGCCTATGCGACGTCGCGCGGCAAGCTGGTCGCCATCGGTGAGATCGGCGAGGGCGAATTCCGGCCCAAGCGCGTCTTCGTCACCGGTTGAAATCCACTGCCGTCCCATAGATTTCGCCGCACTGCATCGGTTGCCTTCGTAAAATCGCTGGCGCATGTTCCTGTCTGCGATCGGGATTCGCGAACGCTTCGGGAGTGATACGCGTCGTGCGGTGTTAGATGCCGTCGGCGTATTGCCCTGATTTCCGGGTCTGGGGACGGTGGATGAGGGACGCTTGAGCGACGGACAGGACAAAAAGAGCGGGCCGGGCGCTGCCTGGATGACACGCCTGCGTTCACGGCTGAGACGCCCGCTGTCGTTCTATCTGACGGTTCTGTTGCTCGTCGCCATCATCCCGTCCTTCGTGTTTTCGATGATCATCCTGAAGCGCAGCACCGACGAACAGGAGCGCGTGGTGACCGCGTTGCTCAAGGCATCGACGGGATCGGTCACGCGCGTTGTAGAGCGTGAAATCGACGGCATGCTGACCACGCTCAAGGTGTTGTCCACCGCCAGCACGATCGACAGCAAGAATCTGCAACAATTCTACGAACGCGCCCGCTCGTCTCTCGCGGATACGGATTCGAACCTTTTGGTGATCGATCGCGCCCACAACCAGCTTTTCAATACGCGGGTACCGTTCGGGAGCCAACTGGCAAAAGCATCCGACCCGACTTCCATCGACCAGGCCTTCCGAAATGGCGGACCGTTCGTTTCGAATGTCTTTTTCGGCCAGACGGCAAACAGATGGGTTTTCAACGTCTATCTTCCGATCACCACGCCGCTGGGCAACGGCGATTATCTGCTGACCCTCACGCAGAACGCCGAGAATATGCTGAAGGCGGTCAACCGTGACGTGCTGTCGCCCGGCTGGAATGCAGCATTGCTCGATGCGGCCGGCAATGTGATTGCCTCGTCTGACACGGCGCTGGCGGTGGGCAAGCCGTTTTTTATGGAGATCGTGCCGGCATTGCGTGTCGGCGTCGGCGAGGCGGTTCATGATGGCGTCGAGTATCGGACAGTCACCGAATTTTCGGTGCTGACCGGCTGGAAGATCGTCGCGTGGGCGAAAAGCGCCGATGTCGATGCGCCGGCACTCTGGTCTTACCTCTGGCTGTCGCTGGGTGGCCTTCTCTTTGCCGGCATAGCCATAGCAGGGTCTGCCACTATCGCACGACTGCTGGCGCAGGGCGTGAAAATGCTGGCTCGGGATGCGCATCTTCTCGGCGAAGGCAGGCCGATCGCGGCCCGCAGGCACATGATTACCGAGATCGAGACCGTATCGACGGCGCTGGCCGAAGCGGCGCGGGCGCGCAGAAAAGCGGAAAACGAGATTCGTTTCCTGATGCGCGAGGTAGCGCACCGTTCGAAGAACCAGCTCACCGTCATCCAGTCGATGCTCAACCAGTCTCTCAACGCGGCAGAAAGTCGGGTGGATTTCGCCGAAGCGTTCCGCAAGCGCATCGCCGGCCTTGCCCGCTCGACCGATCTGATGATTGCCAATGCCGCGCAGGGCGTGGATTTTCAGGAGTTGGCCCAGAACCAGCTGCAGCCGTTCACTCCCGACGATCCACGACGGGTCCGGTTGTCGGGACCGCCGGTCCGGCTGGATGCGCAGGTGTCGCAGACGCTGGGCATGGCCCTGCACGAGCTTGCCACCAATGCCACGAAATATGGTGCGCTTGCCAATAGCGGCGGTATCATCGACCTGCAATGGTCGGTTGCGGATGGCACGTTTCTTGTCGTTTGGAGAGAAAAGGGCGCCGACATCGATCCGGATGCGAACGGTACGGTGCGCAAGGGTTTCGGCACCATGGTTCTCGAGCGCATGCTCGGCATGGCGCTGGATGCGAAGCTGGAGCGCATCATGCACCTCGACGGCATCGAATGGCGCGTGCAGATTCCGAACGAAAAATTGAGCGCCAACCTTTCAGTTCAACCGTAGGCGCGTTCTTCCGCGCCGTCACGGCGTGTCGCGCGGTGGAGGAGTGCGGATGTTTCGAGACAGCATCAAACCGGCCACTATTCTCGTTGTTTTCCTTTTCGGCTGTGCGGCAGTGCCCGCCTTCGGTGCGGATTGCATTGTGGCCGACCCGACGGGAACACCGCTCAACGTGCGCTCCGCGCCTCAAGGCAGCGTGCTGTCCGTTCTTGAAAACGGCGTAAGCGTGCAGGTCGTCGATGAACTCTCCCGGGGCGGCAAACGCTGGGCAAAAGTGTCGGCAAACGGCGAGACGCTTGGCTGGGTTTTCGCCGCCTATCTGGATTGCGCAGCGGCTGACGACACCCGCAAGTCCGCGCCGATGCACCCGCGTACAGCGCCGCAATGACAGCGATTTAAGGCATTGCGGCGCCTTTATCCGCCCTCTTTCTTTTTGATGCCGGATGGTTTATAGGCAGCGCCAGCATCAGACCCCGCCCTCTGCGGACTTTTGCCTTCATGGCCGCAGCTAGACGACATCCCGGCTGCTGGCGACCCGAAATCCTAAACATTGAAAGGATGACACGATGTCGATCACTGCAGAGCGCAAGGCTGCGCTCATCAAGGAATACGCAATCGTCGAAGGCGACACCGGTTCTCCGGAAGTCCAGGTTGCGATCCTCACTGAGCGGATCAACAATCTGACCGATCACTTCAAGGACCACAAGAAGGACAACCACTCGCGTCGTGGCCTTCTGGCAATGGTTTCCAGCCGCCGTTCGCTCCTTGACTATGTCAAGGGCAAGGACGAAGCCCGTTACACCAAGCTGATTGGTGCTCTCGGTATCCGCCGCTAAGCCTTACACCCGGCGGGAACCTCCAACGAGGCACCCGCCGGCTCTTTTTTTGCGGTAACCATTCCGCGTTTGCGCTTCCCGGCAGGCCATTGCGGCAACCCCGAAGCGGACACCCCAGCAGACCGGATGGGCCGGTTCTGCGGAACCAACCGATGACCTGTCATGGGGCAGGATTGCAGGATGCTTCGGCGCTGCTCGTTTTCCAAGGCACCGGAAGGCATCAGGCTTTCAGGAGCGGAACGACCGCCAGCCAGATTTGGAAGCCTCCCGTTGTCTTGCCCGTGATGTGTCATTTTTGCGGACCGCCCGCGCCGATCAAGGCTGCGGCGTGGACTTTCCGCACACGAAGGACAAAACATGTTCGATACCCACACAGTCGAAATTGAATGGGCAGGACGCCCGCTCAAGCTCGAAACAGGCAAGATCGCCCGCCAGGCTGATGGCGCGGTTCTCGCCACCTACGGCGAAACCATCGTTCTGGCCACCGTTGTCTCGGCCAAGTCGCCGAAGCCGGGCCAGGATTTCTTCCCGCTGACCGTCAACTACCAGGAAAAGACCTACGCTGCCGGCAAGATCCCGGGTGGCTACTTCAAGCGCGAAGGCCGTCCGTCCGAGAAGGAAACGCTGGTCTCCCGCCTGATCGACCGCCCGATCCGCCCGCTCTTCCCCGATGGCTACAAGAACGACACCCAGGTTGTCGTCACCGTCGTCCAGCACGACCTCGAAAACGATCCTGACGTTCTGTCGATGGTCGCAGCATCGGCTGCCCTGACGCTCTCCGGCGTTCCGTTCATGGGTCCGGTCGGCGGCGCGCGCGTCGGTTACATCAACGGCCAATACGTTCTCAACCCGCATCTCGACGAAATGCCTGAATCGATCCTCGACCTGGTTGTCGCCGGTACGCAGGACGCCGTCCTGATGGTCGAATCGGAAGCCAAGGAACTTGGCGAAGACGTCATGCTCGGCGCCGTCATGTTCGGTCACAAGGGCTTCCAGCCGGTCATCGACGCGATTATCAAGCTCGCCGAAGTTGCCGCCAAGGAACCGCGCGACTTTACGCCGGAAGATCATTCCGAACTCGAAGCCGAAATGCTCGGCATCGCCGAAACCGAACTGCGCGCAGCATACAAGATCACCCAGAAGGCTGATCGTTACACTGCCGTTGACGCCGTCAAGGCGAAGGTCAAGGCCCACTTCTTCCCGGAAGGCGTTGAGCCGAAGTACACCGCCGAAGTCATCGGTGCCGTCTTCAAGCACCTGCAGGCCAAGATCGTTCGCTGGAACATCCTCGACACGAAGAGCCGCATCGACGGCCGCGATCTCGACACTGTCCGTGCCATCGTCTCGGAAGTCGGCATCCTGCCGCGCACCCACGGTTCGGCACTCTTCACCCGTGGCGAGACGCAGGCGATCGTTGTTGCCACGCTCGGTACCGGCGAAGACGAGCAGTACGTCGACTCGCTGACCGGCATGTACAAGGAAAAGTTCCTGCTGCACTACAACTTCCCGCCCTACTCGGTCGGTGAAACCGGTCGCATGGGCTCCCCGGGCCGCCGCGAAATCGGCCATGGCAAGCTCGCATGGCGCGCGATCCGTCCGATGCTGCCGTCCGCAGACCAGTTCCCCTACACGCTGCGCGTCGTATCGGAAATCACCGAGTCGAACGGCTCCTCCTCGATGGCAACCGTCTGCGGCACCTCGCTCGCGCTGATGGATGCCGGCGTTCCGCTCGCTAAGCCGGTTGCCGGTATCGCCATGGGCCTGATCCTCGAAGGCGAGCGCTTCGCCGTTCTCTCCGACATTCTCGGCGATGAAGATCACCTCGGCGACATGGACTTCAAGGTCGCGGGCACCGCCGACGGCATCACCTCGCTGCAGATGGACATCAAGATCGCCGGTATCACCGAAGAGATCATGAAGGTCGCACTCAGCCAGGCCCAGGGCGGCCGCAAGCACATCCTCGGCGAGATGGCCAATGCCATCACCGAGGGCCGTAGCCAGCTCGGCGAATTCGCACCGCGCATCGAAGTCATGAACATCCCGGTCGACAAGATCCGTGAAGTCATCGGTTCGGGCGGCAAGGTCATCCGCGAAATCGTTGAAAAGACCGGCGCCAAGGTCAACATCGAAGACGACGGCACGATCAAGATCGCTTCCTCCTCTGCCAAGGAAATCGAAGCGGCCCGCAAGTGGATCCATTCGATCGTCGCGGAACCGGAAGTCGGCCAGATCTACGAAGGCACGGTCGTCAAGACCGCCGACTTCGGCGCTTTCGTCAACTTCTTCGGCCCGCGCGACGGCCTCGTGCACATCTCGCAGCTCGCTTCCGAGCGTGTTGCCAAGACCTCCGATGTCGTCAAGGAAGGCGACAAGGTCTGGGTCAAGCTGATGGGCTTCGACGAGCGCGGCAAGGTTCGCCTCTCCATGAAGGTTGTCGACCAGGCAACCGGCAAGGAAGTCGCCAAGGGCGAAGGCGAAGCCGCTGAATAAGCGTTCGGCTGTTTAATCGACTACGGGCGCGGAGCGGATCGTTCCGCGCCCTTTCTTATTGTTCCCGCTAGGACCTCGACCATGAGCCGCGACACGCTGAAGACACTTTTCCACCCTTTCGAGACCGGCGTAATTCCTGCGCCCGGCGAAGGCGAGCGCGTGCTGTTCCTGGGAGCCGAGGCAGGCTACCGGCTGCCGGCCGAGTTTGCAGGGTCGATTGCCGCCGTGCAGGGATCAAAGCCGCTGTACAAGGCTCTGGAAGCCGCCAAGGCGGCCGTGACGCCGCTGATCGAGGGGGAAGACTATGACGCCGCACTCATCCTTTGCGGCAAGCACAAGGGTGAGAACGAGGACCGGATCGCCGAAGCGCTGAAGCGGGTCAAGGTCGGCGGCCTCATCGTTGTCGCCGGCGGCAAGGACGACGGCATCCAGTCCTTGCGCAAGCGCGTCAACCAGCTCGGCTGGGGAGGCGACAGCCTGCCGAAATACCACGGTATCGCCTTCTGGTTCGGTCGTCCGGAAGACCCAAGCGACGTCATTGCTAAATTCTCCAAGAAGCCTGTTCGCGTCGAAGGCCGTTTCGACGCGGCACCGGGCATGTTCTCGCACGAGAAGATCGACGCCGGCTCCGAACTGCTGGCCTCGCGTCTGCCCGACGATTTCAAGGGCCATGCCGCCGATTTCGGCGCCGGCTGGGGTTACCTGTCGGTGATGCTGGCAGAAAAAGCACCGGGCCTGAAGGGCATCGACCTGTTCGAGGCCGACTATCACGCTCTGGAGGCTGCCAAGGTCAACCTGAAGGCCAATTCTCCGAACGTACCGACGCGGTTCTTCTGGCAGGACCTGACATCCGAGGAAACCCGCGACAAATACGACCTGATCGTCATGAACCCGCCCTTCCACGAGACGCAGGCCGCCGACCCGGCGCTGGGCGTCGCGATGATCAAGGCGGCTGCCAAGGCGCTGAAGATCGGTGGCCGGCTGATGCTCGTTGCCAATCGCGGCCTGCCCTACGAGCCTGTCATGACCGAGACCTTCAAGGAATGGGGCGAAACCTGCCGCAACGCCCGCTTCAAGGTGCTCTGGGGCAAGCGCTAAGGCCTCAGTTTTTGTAATTGCTTTATCGGTGAAACGGGTACACGCTCGTGTTCTTGCGACCGCATGCGGTCATGCGGATGCGCCGATGGAGTGTGCCAATGGTTTCGAGCTCTGGACACCGCCCGCCCGTCACCGAGGGCGTCGCTGAAGTCATCGTAAAAGATATCAAGAGCGGGGAGGGCAAGAGCGGTGCCTCGGAGGTTCCCCTGGCCTTCCAGACCGGCCGCCCGCCCATTGATCCAACCGTCCTTGGGCAAACTCGCAAGCAGATGACCATGTTCGGCGTGTTTGCGATTGCGGTGCTGGCACTGTTGCTCGTGGTCTGGTGGGCCGCCTGAGGCTTCAGGCGTGTTTACCAATTGGTGGCCAAGGCAGCGACACGCGCCCCGGCCATTACTCCATCGATCTCACATGAACTCAGTTCTGCAAGGCCCGCTCGAACAGCCGCGACAGCCGTTCGGCAAAAGCCCGGGGGTCCTCGGGCTTGTCGCCGTCGAGAACGCGGGCCTGATCCAGCAAAAGCTGGACGGCGTCGGTGCGGAAGTCGTCGCTGCCGCCTGATGCCAGCGCGGTGATCAGCCCGTGGCCGGGATTGATCTCGAGGATCGGCTTGGCAATCATGTCCAGCCGGCCGGCACCCTGCAGCATCTTTTCAAGCTGACGGTCATAGCCCTGCTCCGGCGCGACGAGGCAGACGGCGCTTTCCGTCAGCCGGTAGGACGTCCGCACGTCGGAGACCGCGTCGCCGAGCGTCGATTTGGCAAAGGCGATGAAATCGCTGACGACCTTTGCTGTCTCCGGTACTGGTGGTGTTTCGCCATCACCCTTCGGCACCTGGGCGAGATCGGCGGCGCCTTGCGTGATCGACTTGAACGGCTTTCCTTCGAAATCGGGTGCGGCCGTTACCCAAAAGCTGTCGACTGAATCGGTCAGCAACAGAACCTCGATCCCGCGGGCGCGAAAACCTTCGAGTTGAGGCGAGGCCTTCAGCCGGTCGAGATTGTCACCCGCCAGATAATAGATCGCCGCCTGCGCATCCTTCATGCCCTTGACGTAGTCGGCAAGCGACCGCGTCGCCTCGTCTGATGTCGTGGTGCGGAAGCGCGACAGCGCGATCAACTGTGCCCGGCGCTCGAAATCGTCATAGATGCCTTCCTTCAGTACGCTGCCGAACGCATCCCAGAGTTTCGCGAAAGTATCCTTGTCGCTGTCCTGAAGCTTCTCGATGGCCGTCAGCACGCGGTTGGTCAGGCCCTTGCGAATGGCGGCAAGGATCGCGCTTTCCTGGATCATTTCGCGCGAGACATTGAGCGGCAGGTCGGCCGTGTCGACGAGGCCGCGCACGAAGCGCAGATAGCGCGGCAGAAGCTCAGCGTCGTCGGTGATGAAGACGCGCTTGACGTAGAGTTTCATCCGGCCCTTGCCGGTCGGGTCGAACAGATCAAGCGGCTTGGATTCCGGGACAAAGGCAAGACCGGTATATTCATGCCGGCCTTCGGCACGGAAATGCACGGTCAGCGCCGGTTCGTCATACTGGCCGGAGAGGCCACGGTAGAAGTCGGCATATTCTTCCGTAGTGATCTCGTTGCGGGATTTCGTCCAGAGCGCCGAGCCGTCGCCGATGCGCTCCACCTCGGCACCGGGCTTTTCGATCAGATCGATGGGCACGGGTACGTGGCCGGACTGGTCCTTGACGATCTTCTGGACGCTCCATTTCGAGGTATAGCTCTTGGCATCGTCCATCAGATGCAGCGTGATGCGGGTGCCGCGTGCCGGCGCGTCAGCCAGATCGGCTTCGGATACGGTATAGCTGCCCTTGCCGTCGGACGACCAGAGCCAGGCATGGGCACCGCCAGCGTGGCGTGAGACGACATCGACCTTGTCCGCGACCATGAAGGCGGAGTAGAAGCCGACGCCGAACTGCCCGATCAGCTGGGCGCCTTCGCCGGCCTTTGCCGCCTCGACGCGCTCCATGAAAGCGCGCGTGCCGGAGCGGGCAATGGTGCCGAGCGCTTCGACCATATCATCGCGGCTCATACCGATGCCGTTGTCCTCGACAACGAGCCGATTGTTGTCTGCATCGAGCGTCAGGGTAATGCGCTGCGTCGGATCGTCTGAAATCAGTTCCGGCGCGCTGAGCGCCTCGTAGCGCAGCTTCTCGCAGGCATCGGCGGCGTTGGAGATCAGCTCGCGCAGGAACACGTCCTTGTCGGAGTAGACGGAGTGTACCATGAGGTGCAGCAGCCGTGCGACATCGGCCTCAAAGACGTGATTTTCGACGGGTTTTTCAGCAGCATTGTTCATGCGTGTCTTGCCTCAACGTGTATCTGGACGGTTTCCGCGCTCTGAACTGGCAAGTGCAGATGCAAAATTCAGGCACGGAAAGGGCAGGCGGGCCGGATTTTACTCCGAATCCGCCGTGCGCAGCGTATCGAGCGCCGGCATCGAGGTGATGTTGTAGCCGGAGTCCACGTAATGGATTTCGCCGGTGACGCCGCGCGACAGGCCGGAGAGCAGATAGAGTGCCGAGCTTCCGACATCCTCGATTGTCACGGTGCGGCGCATCGGCGAGTTCTTCTGCTGCCAGGAGAGCATGGCACGGGCATCGGAAATGCCAGCGCCGGCCAGCGTGCGGATCGGGCCGGCCGAGATGGCGTTGACGCGGATGCCGCGCGAACCGTAGTCGGCCGCCAGATAGCGCACCGAAGCTTCAAGGGCTGCCTTGGCGACGCCCATGACATTGTAGTTCGGCATGACGCGCATGGAGCCGCCATAGGTCAGCGTCAGCATCGTGCCGCCATCCGTCATCAGTTCGGCTGCACGCCTAGCGATCTCGGTGAAGGAGAAGCAGGAGATGACCATGGTGCGGCTGAAATTGTCGCGGCTCGTGTCGGCGTAGAGGCCCTTCAGCTCGTTCTTGTCGGAAAAACCGATGGCGTGAACGACAAAGTCGAGCTTGCCCCATTTTTCTTTCAGCGTATCGATGGCGGCATCGACGGAGGCGATGTCCTCAACGTCGCAGGGAAGCAGGATATCGGAGTTGAGCTCGGCTGCCAGCGGCTTGACGCGCTTGCCGAGAGCTTCGCCCTGATAGGTGAAGGCAAGCTCGGCACCCTGCGCTGCAAGCGCCTGAGCAATACCCCAGGCGATCGAGTGGCTGTTGGCAACCCCCATGATGAGGCCGCGTTTTCCGTTCATCAGACCGTTCATGGGTTTATCCGTTGTAGCGCTGGAAAACGAGCGTTGCGTTGGTGCCACCGAAGCCGAAGGAGTTGGAAAGCGCGGTATCGATCGTGGCATTGTCGATGCGCTTGCGCACGATCGGCACACCGTCGAATTCCGGATCGAGTTCGCGGATATGAGCGCTTTCGCCGATGAACCCGGCCTGCATCATCAGGAGCGAATAGATCGATTCCTGGACGCCTGCAGCGCCTAGCGAGTGACCGGTCAGCGACTTGGTTGACTGGATATGCGGGATCTTGGCTCCGAAGACTTCGCGGATGGCGCCGATTTCCTTCGAATCGCCAACCGGCGTCGAGGTGCCGTGCGTGTTGACGTAGTCGACCTCGCCCTTCACCGTCGCGAGCGCCTGCCGCATACAGCGGATGGCGCCTTCGCCGGACGGAGCCACCATGTCGTAGCCGTCGGAAGTGGCGCCATAGCCGGTGATCTCGGCGTAGATCTTCGCACCGCGGGCCTTGGCATGTTCCAGCTCTTCGAGAACCAGAACACCGGCACCACCGGCGATGACGAAACCGTCGCGCGAAGCGTCATAGGCGCGCGAGGCGGTCGAGGGCGTGTCGTTGTACTTGGAGGACATGGCGCCCATGGCGTCGAACAGGTTCGACATGGTCCAGTCGAGATCTTCGTGGCCGCCGGCGAACATCACGTCCTGCTTGCCCCACTGGATCATTTCCATCGCATTGCCGATGCAGTGCGCCGACGTCGAACAGGCCGAGGAGATCGAATAATTGACGCCGTGGATCTTGAACCATGTGGCAAGCGTCGCCGATGCCGTGGACGACATCGCCTTCGGCACGGCGAACGGGCCGATGCGTTTGGGCGAGTTGTTCTTGATGGTGATTTCGGCAGCGTCGATCAGCGTGCGGGTCGAGGGACCGCCGGAGCCCATGATGATGCCGGTGCGCTCGTTGCCGCCGACATCGCTGTCTTCGAGGCCGCTATCGGCGATCGCCTGCTTCATGGCCACATGGTTCCACGTGCCGCCCTGTGACAGGAAGCGGGCTGCGCGGCGATCGACGAGATCGGTCGTGTCGATGCTGGGCGCGCCCCAGACCTGGCACTTGAAACCGTGCTCGGCAAAATCGCTCGAAAACGTAATGCCGGATTTCGCCTCGCGCAGCGACGCCGTGACTTCCTGCGCATCATTCCCGATCGAGGAAACAATACCCAGACCCGTGACAACAACCCGTCTCATGTCGATGACCTCTTCTTTAATGTCGCTGAGTGCGGCTCATGCCGCGGTTCAGGCAGTCTTTTCCTTCGACAGACCTACGCGCAGATCGCTTGCCTGGTATATGGTCTCGCCATCGGCCTTTAGCCAGCCGTCGGCCGTGCCAAGCACGAGGCGACCACGCATGACGCGCTTGAAGTCGATGCCGTATTCGAGAAGCCTGGTTTCCGGGCGGACCATGCCCTTGAACTTCACTTCGCCGGTCGAAAGCGCCATGCCACGACCCGGTTCGCCGAGCCAGCCGAGGAAAAAGCCCGTCAGCTGCCACATGCCATCAAGGCCAAGGCAGCCCGGCATGATCGGGTTGCCCTGGAAATGGCAGGGGAAGTACCAGTCATCGGGACGCACGTCATATTCGGCGCGGATATAACCCTTGTCGAATGCACCTCCGGTTTCGGAGATGTCCGTGATGCGGTGAACCATCAGCATGGGAGGCAGGGGAAGCTGGGCATTGCCCGGGCCGAACAGTTCGCCACGACCGCAGGTCAGGATCTCTTCATAATTGAAGCTGGATTGTCTGGTCGTCATGAACTGTGGTTTCCCCGCTACATCCGTTTTTCGTTGTCTTGGTTTAGAGCAAGATAGGCATGATTTGAAGCGTCGGCATGACGGTTTCAAGTCGGTTCGCGCGTTCCTGTCCGGCCAAGCACAAGGCCTATTTCCGCCGTCGCATACATGATGGGCGCTGCAACAGCCAGAGATAATTGGCCTTTGCCCCAATAATAGGGCGGTTTTTAACGCCTTGATGCCTTGTGAGGCGTTGCTCACTATTGAAAGCATTCTCGGCAAAAGTTATATCGGCTCTGGAAGTATGTTCTGCAATAGCTTGAAAGTCTGGATCCGTCTGCATGACGACTGCCATGGAAATCTGTTCGGAAGAACGCCTGCGCCGCTCCGGCCTTAGGCCGACGCGTCAGCGCATGGCGCTTGCCGACCTGATCTTTGCCAAGGGTGACCGCCATCTCACGGTAGAGGAACTGCACGAGGAAGCCGTCACCGCCGGCGTTCCGGTCTCGCTTGCGACGGTCTACAACACGCTGCACCAGTTCACCGAAGCCGGCATGATCCGTGTTCTCGCCGTCGAGAGCGCCAAGACTTATTTCGATACCAACGTGTCGGACCATCATCACTTCTTCGTCGAGGGCCACAATGAGGTGCTCGATATCCCGGTCAGCAGCATCACCATCGACAACCTGCCGGAGCCGCCGGAAGGCATGGAAATCGCCCATGTCGACGTGGTGATCCGCCTGCGCCGCAAGCGCGGCTGATCCTCTTTCCTCTACATCACGTCATCGACGACGTGTTACATCACATCGTCGGGATGACGGCCTGGTCGCGGATCGCCGATCGGTAGTGTCCAGCCGTATTTAAGCGCCCCGCCGCGCACGGCAAAGGCTGTCACCACGCCAAGGCTTGAGGCGAGGAGCAGCGATGCTCCGAGCCATGTCGCGGCGGTGAACACCCCGGAGCCCGCCAGCGCGGCGGTCACATAGATTTCCGGGCGCAGCAGCACCGATGGCTCGCCTGCGAGCAGGTCGCGCAGGATACCGCCGAATGTCGCCGTCAGCATGCCGGTGACGAGGGCGACGGTCGGTGAGCCGGTCGCGGCCAAGCCCTTGGCCGCACCCATGACGCTGTAGGCAGAAAGCCCGATGGCATCGAGCCAGACCAGGAATTTGTAGCGCGACTCCATCCTGTGGGCGGAGAAGAACACGAGGACACCGGCGCAGCCGCAGACGACCAGATAGACCGGATTGGTGACCCAGAACACTGGCGTCGCCCCGAGGATGACGTCGCGCAAGGTACCGCCGCCGATGCCGGTGACGGCGGCCAAAAAGACATAGCCCATAATGTCCAGTTGCTTGCGCGAGGCGGACAGCGCTCCAGTCGCGGCGAAAACCGCCACCCCGGCATAATCGAGAATTTCCAGGATCGGCATTTTTCCCCCCGCCAGACAATCGAGAAGGACCACAATGACGCGGTCGCGTCAACGGTGTGAACTACTGCGGGAAGAGCACGTGGGTCCGGCCGCTGACATAGTAGGCGATCAGGCCAACCCATTCCCGCATTGCGGTTGTCGTCAACTGGGCATTTAGCGATGGCTGGCTGAAATCCAGGGTGAGGGTAAGCTGCCCGCTGGTGCGGTAGTCCACCGGCCAGGGTGTGACGGTGATGCCGAGTTTGCGGAACAGCCCGACCGATCGCGGCATGTGGAAGGCAGAGGTGATGAGGAGGCAGTCCGAAAGGCCGTTCGCCTCGAGCAACTGTTTGGTATTGGCAGCGTTTTCGAATGTGGTGCGCGACTGGTCCTCCCGGATAAGACGTTCAGGCGCAATGCCGAAGGTCGAAAAGAAGGTTTCGGATGTCCGCGCATCGCCGTCGTACTGACCGCTGAACGAGCCGTCGCCGCCGGACACGAGGATACGCGCCGTCGGGTGGGACTGGGCTAGTTTCAGGCCTTCGATGAACCTGTCGGCTGCCTGGTTGACTTCGATGCCACCCCTTGCCGCGATGACCTCGTTCTCGAAAGCTCCACCGAGGATGATGATGCAGCTGAGGTCCGCAGGCAGGCTTGCCGGCCGCGCAATACGGTTTTCCAGGCCCTGAAGCATGACGGCGCCGGTGTTGGTAAACAGGGTAAAGAAGAACAGGGTCGCCGCAAGCCCGGACAAAAAACCATAGGTCCGCTGAAAGCCGGCACCGCCGAAGATGAAGCTTAAAACCAGGAGAAAGAAGATCAGGGACAGTGGCTGCACAAGCAGCCAGAGCAGTTTTGATGCGAGAAACATGAGGCCTGCTACCGTCTCTTCCAAATATTGCATGACTGAGGAGCTGAACGTAGCAGTCAACGCAGCGTTGGCCAATGCGCACTGTCGCCGGCGGAAGAATACACCATGGCGGCGACCCGCCATGGTCAGTTTTCTAAATGCGTGGTGACCCCGTCTTCAGGCGGGCCGGCCGAGTGTCGGCGGCGCCTGAACTGCCTGTACTTTGCTGCGCCTTAGATAGATCAGTCCCGCAGCGAGCAGGGCGCCGATGGCGATGATAGCAATCGCAAGGACCGGCCGGTAGGCAATCCAGGCGATGGCGATGACCAGAGGTCCGAGGATCAGCGTCAGGATGACGGCGATGACGCTGGTGCCGAAACCAACGATCGAACCGACGAAGGGAATGACGTCGGCAATGATGCTGAGGATCGACAGCATCATGACGAAGCCGATGAACATGCCGAACAGCCCACCGAACCGGATGAGCCACGTGATCAGCGTATTTTCGCTCTGGGCCGCGTCGAACATCTCCGCCGGCGTCGCGCGTCCGGCAGCACTCAGGAACAGTTCGCGCCCGTTGGACGCCTTGTAGCCGGTGACGTTTGCACCCTTCTGGGCGCCGACAAAGCTGGCCTCGGAAATGTCCTCGCGGCTGAAACTGATGCGCAGATCGCCGACCGCCGGGCTCTGGCGGTTCTCCGAAACATAGATCGTTGTGCCATCCGCCTTCACCGGCTTGTCGGAGCCGATCGCCGATGTCACCTGGGTGACGACATCCGGCGTGAGCTTGACCGGGCTGTCCGTGCCGAGATTGGCAACAGCCTTGCCATCCACCGTGAAGGCGCCGAGCGTCGCGGTTGCCACAGTGAAGCGGTCGCCTTCGATCGGCATGTCAGGGTTCTGATGCTGGTCGCTCTGCTTGAAGTCGGAGGAATCGACGCGGCGTGGGCGCCAGTCCTTCTTGTAGGAATAGGTGGTGACCGTTTCCTCGCCGCCGCCGAGCGTCTTCTTCGTCTCGCTGCTGCTGTCCTCGATCCACTGGTACATCTCGACCTCGCGGTTGAGGCCGGCAGCGCCTTCGGCCGAGACACCGAGCGCCGGATCTTCGGGCGTGCCGTCCGGCTTAACCGGTCCCGAGATATGCACGAGCTTGCCTTCATTGGCCGGATCGACCGTGCCGCTGTCGACCGAAACGACAATGCCGGCGCCTTCGACCAGCGCGCGATAGGTCTGGACGGAGCGGCCTTCGTTCCAGGAGAGGAGCCAGATCATGCCGATGATGAGAATCGGGCCGATGACGAGTCCTGCAAGGCCACTCTTCAGCCGCGAAAACCACGACGTTGTTGTTGTTTCGGTAAAGCTCATGTCCCTCGATCCCCATCTGATACCAGCCGTTTAACGGTCGGCCCGGCACGCTTATTCGCGTTTACACGTGCTACCAGAAAATCAGTAAAATTAAATATACTCGTCGTCGCCGTGATGAACACTCTTTGGGTCATTCCGCAAGATTTCGCGGCATTCATTCCCGGGATGCAGAATTGTTTTTCCTTTTCTGGCCTTGCCCACGACCCGGCGCCGGGTATCTTGCGGCGCTAGGCATTCGGGCAAGGGAGACGCGGGCATGACAGTGGATACCGGAGCTTTCGAAACGGGGGTGTTCGTGGGGCGTATCTGGCGGCCCGATGTTGCCGGCCCGGCACTGGTTGTGCTGCGCGATGGTGTGCTGTTCGACATCACCTCAAAGGGCGTGCCAACAATGCGCGACCTCCTGGAACTCGACGATCCCGTCGGCTATCTGTCGCAGCAGGATGGCGAGCGTCTCGCCCCGCTGGAAGCCGTCATGGAAGGCTCTGTCGAGGCCGCCGGCAATCTTTCGACAATCCATCTCCTTGCCCCTTGCGACCTGCAGGCGGTCAAGGCTTGCGGCGTTACCTTTGCCCGTTCGATGATCGAGCGGGTCATCGAGGAAAAGGCGGCGGGCAACCCGGCGCTGGCCGAAAAGATGCGCGAACGTGTTACCGCCATCATCGGCGACAGTCTGCGTGATCTGAAGGCGGGATCGCCGGAGGCGGCCAGGGTCAAGGCGGCGCTGATCGAAGAGGGCGTCTGGTCGCAATATCTGGAAGTCGGCATCGGCCCGGATGCGGAAGTCTTTTGCAAGGCGCAGGTACTGGCCTCGGTCGGCTGGGGTGCGTCTGTAGGGCTGCATCCGATCTCCAGGTGGAACAATCCCGAGCCGGAGATTGTCCTGGCCGTTGACAGCCAGGGACGCGTCAAGGGCGCTACTCTCGGCAATGACGTTAACCTGCGTGATGTCGAAGGCCGCTCGGCGCTTCTCCTGGGAAAGGCGAAGGACAACAATGCGTCCTCCTCCATCGGTCCCTTCATCCGCCTGTTCGACGACACCTATTCGATCGGCGACGTCCGTAGCGCCGACCTGTCGCTGACCATCAGCGGCCCGGACGGATTTGTCCTGAAGGGTGCCAGCACGATGCGGGAAATCAGCCGCGACCCGCTCGATCTGGTGTCCCAGACGATCGGACCTCACCATCAGTATCCGGATGGCCTGATGCTGTTCATGGGCACATTGTTCGCCCCCGTCGAGGATCGCGACGCGCCGGGGCAGGGCTTTACCCACAAGATCGGTGATGTCGTGACGATTTCGAATGCGCAATTGGGTTCGTTGACCAACACCGCGCGCCTGTCGACCGAATGCCCGCCTTGGACGTTTGGTCCGTCAGCGCTGATGCGTAACCTTGCTGCGCGTGGATTGATCTGAGGGGGACGCCTGCATGAATGTGCAAACGGAGAGAGCCTGCGCTTTCCCCGTTTGCAATTCAGTCTTCCAGAAGCGATCGCTTTACTGCCCTGGTTCCCGTTAGTGTGCCGACCAGCGGGTCGGGTCAGCCGATGCGACGTTGAGAAAGCGGTAGCCGGTCTGGTTGCGCTTGACGATCGTCTTGCGCAGGTTGTCGAGGGCAAATTCGCCCGCCGAGGTCTTGACCAGCAGGATCGCATGGCCTTCGCCGCGCTGCGTGCGCACCACGGCAACGCGCAGTGCGCTGGAAGGAACGCCGGCGCGAATGAGGCGGCTGCGCTTGGTCATGACATAATCGTCGCAATCGCCGTAGGTGGGATTGAGCGACCAGACGTCGCGGCGCTCGTTCAGCGGGCGGATGCTGCGGTTGACCGAACGGTTGACCGAAGCGAGAAGACCGCGGATCTTCGAGGTGTAGGCAACCTGAGACTTTGAGCTTTTCGTGCATTCCTCAATATGGTCGAGGCAGTAGAGCGAGAATGCGATCGGTGCCACCGATGTCTGGCGCTGCGCCTTGTAGGCGCCGCGTGCCGAACCGAGGTTGATGGCGTAAGCCGAGGAAATGCTGGTGGCGCCAAGGGCAGCGATGGTCGCCAGCGCGATGATTGCTTTCTTAAACATGATCCCGTGTCCCTGTTGTCCTTAGCCTTCTGTCCAAGGCTTTTGTTATGGGACCGAATTCATTTCGGATCAGGCGGAGAGCGCATCATGCTGCGAAGCGGAAAACATCCGTTTCGTCCACCTGTATCATCACGATACACAGGACGTTTTTCGGGGCGCTTAAGTGGAAAGATACAATTTTACGGATTTCGATCTTTTTGAGCGGAACGCCTGCGACACATGGTTTTGTCTGTTTCCGACTGCAAAAAGGGGCCGTTGAAGCCCCCTCTGATCTTGCTCGCAAGAAGACTATTCGGTGTAGTAGCCGGAATAGCTGTAGTTGCCCGACATCTTGGCGCGGTCCTGCTGATTGAGCAGGGTGACAATGCCCGCATTCGGGTTCTTGTTCTCCTTGAGCGCCGCCACGGCCCGTTTGGCGCTCGACTGCGGCGTGCTCGCCCATTTGATGACGAAGACGATCATGTCGGCATGACGGGAAAGATAAAGTCCGTCCACGACCGGCTCGACTGGCGGCGTATCGAGAATGACGTAGTCGAAATGCTTGCGGGCGCTGGCAAGGATGCGGCCCATCTTCTCACTCATCACCAGTTCGTCCGTAGCGATATCGCTGCGCCGCCCGCCGAGAAGTACCGTCAGATTGGACAAGGGATCGCGCATGATCAGCGAGGTCAGGGTCGCGGAACTCCGGTCCTGACGCAGATAGTCGATGAAGTCGTGGTTCGGTTCGAGATTGAGGTGCTTGTTGATGCTCGGCTTGCGCAGGTCACAATCGATCAGCAGCGTCCGCTTGCCTGTCAAGGCATAGGCTCGGGCAAGAGACAGTGCCATGGTCGATTTGCCTTCCGACGGAAGGGCAGACGAAACCATGATAATTGCGCCTTCATCACTATCCTGCCGCTTGGGCTGGGGGTGCTTTCTCTCCTGCTGGTCCAGCGTCAACCGAAGTCGCCGGACGCTTTCGCTGAAAAGCGAGAGCGGCGCGGTCACCATGAGATCGGCGAGGCTGGAGGTCGGGTTCGCCAGCTTGTGATGCTCGTCGCCGGTCGCCTGTCTTGGCGCAATGGCCGACAGCGGTACTTTCAGCACGGCTTCGATCTGGTTTTCGCTGACGAAGCCGCCGATGAAATATTCACGCAGAACCGCAAGGCCGACGCCGACGCCGATGGCGACGATCAGCGATAGTGCCAGGATCACCCTTCTGTTGGGGAAGGATGCCGAGGTCGGAACCAAAGCCGCCGAAACGACCCGGCTGTCGGGCAGTTGCAAGGCGGACTGGGCATCGAGCTCCAGCAGGCGCGTCTTCAGTTTCTGATACTGATTGCGTGAAATTTCCGAGGACTGCTGGAGACTGAAGATCTCAGTCAACACTTCAGGCGGGAGGTTACTCTGCAGCACGGTCGTGCGGATTTTCTGGCGAACGTCATTCGCCTGCTGCTGGTAGGTCGCCACCGTCTGCTGCAGATTGTTGACTTCCTGAGTGGCAGCGTTTGCCAGCGAATTGTCGACCTTGGCAAGTTCCGCCCGCAGGCTGATGGCTTCGGCGCTGTTATCCGTGGTCGATGCGATGCGGGTGGCGAGGTTTTCGCGCTGACCCTGCAATTCGTTCAGTGCGTCAGAACCGAGCTGCGCCACCAGCGTTGAGAAATCCTGCGATTGCAGGGATTTCTGCAGCGTGTCGATGCGGCTGAGCTCCGCTGTGCGGTCGTTGTTGACCTTTTCGAGCTCGGCTTTGAGCGATGCAAGACCAAGGGAGTTCGGCTGCTTCTCAAGTCTGTCGATATTGCCGGTAATGTAGGAATCGAAATTCTTCTCATTCTCGATCAGAGCGTCATTGGCCGCTTCGGCGCTCTTTTGAATGGTATCACGGTTGGTCAGCGTCGCGGTAACCTTCGCGTTGATCTGTTCCTTGATATAGGTTTCGCTCATCGAATTGGCGAGCTTTGCGGCCTTGGCCGGATCCGTCGAAATGATGCCGACCGTGATCAGATAGGTCAGCCCGTTGCGGTTGACCGTCACGGCGGACTTGAACGAGTTGAGGACGCGCGAAAGCGCCTCTTCGCCGCTGGGGGCTGGCGGGAGCGGGATACGCAGCCAGCTGAGGATCCTGTCTTTCAGCGAAACCTTGATGCCGAATTCACTGTCGGAAACGAGGTCGTTCTCGCGTACCACGTTGAGCAGGATGCGATCCGATTTGAGAATTCCGACTTCGCTTTCGACGCGAGAGTTATCAGCATTCGGATTAGAAAGAATATTATTGGAATCAAGAAGGTTTTTCGTGCTTGTATCGACGAGAACGAGGGATGTCGCAGTATATTTTGGCGTCAACGAATAGGTAAATATAATCGTCAGGATCAGTATAGTGGCAATTGTCGACAATATTAGCCAGAGTTGCCGGCGGATCAATCCGAGAATGCCTTTGAGATCGATTTCTGCATCCATTATCGTGCAACCATTATCTGTACAGCTTGCGCTGATATTGTAAAAATTGAGTTTTATTTTTAAAATGCTGCTATGCAGCATGGTGTCTCAAGTTCTACCAGATTACCGGCAGGCGACAATTGCGAAATTCAAACATCATTAACTGCACTGGATGATCTCTGGCGCATTGCGGCGAGAAAGACGCACTGCGGACAATTTTCCGCTGATATAGGCGCCGGTATCGACATTGATACGCGCCTGACCGATCTCGACGTTAGCCACCGGCGTGTGGCCGTGGATGGCAATGACGCCATTTGTAGCTACACCTTTCGTGGTCGCGACGGGGCGTAGCCACAACAGGTCCGCGTCCGATTGCTCTGCGAGTGCCACGCCATCCCGAAGACCGGCATGGACAAAACAAAATCCCGGTATGCTCAGCATGGACGGCAAGGATTCGAGAAACGCGATGTGCTCGTCCGGGATACGAGACTGCAGCAGGTTCTTCAGTGCCTGGCGATTGGTGGGCAGCTTGTGCAGGCCGTAGGAATAGAGCGTCTCCAGCCCGCCGAAGTCCAGCCATCGGTGGTCGGACGAGGGGTTACGCAAGAAATCAAGCATCACCTCCTCATGATTGCCGGCAAGGCAGAAACGCTTGATGTCGGCACGCGGTTTGGTTGTCAGCCGATCGAGGACGGATGCTGATTTTGGTCCGCGGTCCACGTAGTCGCCGAGCATGATCAGCCATTTGGTGCCGTCCAGCTGGCGGCTGTCTTCGAATATCAGGTCTTCCAGTCTGCCGAGAATATCGTCGCAGCCGTGCACGTCGCCGACGGCATAGATGTGGTCCGGACCGCCTTCGAAGAAGAGCTTCTGTCTTTGCGCGGGCGCTGGTGTGTCCACACCGCTGCGCAGAAAATCGAGGATGCCGCGAATCATGGCGCGTCCCTGTCGCCGATATTTCCGAGTTCGAATTGGCGTGCCCATGCTGTAGCGACAATGGCAACGAACGCAAATGTCACGGCTTCTATCTCCAGGCTGAAATCGACCAGCGAATGCACGGCACCGACGAGCACGATCCCGAGACCGCAACGCAAGAGCATTTCCTGACCCGGCGCCTTTACATAGGCTGCAGCAAGTTGAAAGAGGATGATCGCGACGATCAACAACGGCAAGCTGCCGAAGAGCAAACCGTATTCAGCCCATAGCGCCAGATAGGTGGAATGCGCCTTGTCCCAGACAAGATCGAAGCTGACCGGCGCCTGGTGGAACAGCGGATAGGCATATTCGAAACTGTTACCGCCGAAACCCAGCAGAGGACGGGTTTCGATCATGCGGACGACCTGTTCGTAGAGCTGCATTCGAACGTCCGATGCTTCGCCCACCGTGCCTAGCCGCTCCAGAAAGATCGTGCCGTAGCCAAGCATGCCCAGGCCAACGAAAACGGGGATGACAAGCAGGAGAACCCAGACGCCGCTCCTGTTGCCGCCGGCCGTCCTTTTGACAAGCGTCAGAACGATGGAGGCAATCATGCCGCAGCAGGCCGCAAAAAGGCCCATGCGCGAGTTCGTGGCAACAAGTGCGATCACGAGGATCAACCAGCCGAGACCAATGGTGACGACACCGCCCTTGCCCAGATAGAGGCCCAGAACCGAGTTGTCTCCCTTCCCCGATGGCTTTTCTGTCATCCGTTCGATCATCAGGTTGATACCGAGCACGCTGCCAAAGGCGAGAAAGGTGGCAAAGGAATTGCGGTTGATGAAGCCGCCCATGGCCGAGCCGAAATACTTCCATTTCGGAATGCCGAGGATGGTATCGCCGAACTGCAGCAGAAACAGCAGCGCGATGATGGCGTGGATGACGATGGCCCAATAGATCAGATTGATGAATGTGCGGGCGCGCTGCGGATTGCTGGTGATTTGCAGCACAAGGAAAAACAGCAGGCCATAGGTTCCCCAGCGCGTCAGCGCGAGGATCGTATCGTGCGGCGTCAGGCTGATGGTATTGACGGCAATGACGGCGTTCGGATCCGCGACGCTGGAAACGGCCGGAGACAATGTGCCCAGCGGAAGCACCTGGATGACCATATAGACACCGAGAGCGGCAAAGAGACCGAACAACACCGGCAGATTGCGCGGTGCGATCCGGAATCGGGCCTTGGATGCCGCCATCCGAGCGAAGAGAATGGCCCCGCAGAGCGAGATCAACATGGACCACAACAGCCAGAAGGACGGCTTGGTGCTGCCAAAGGCAAAAGGCGAGAGGAATACGACAAGAAGGATCGGCCACATCATCTGGTTGTTTAACCGGAAGCGCTCCGAGTGATAGCGTGTCGTTTTCTTCATCGTCTCAGGCCTGCTACTCTCGCGTCGGCACGAAGGTTTCCATGCAATTCTTCGACTTCATTGTCTCGGGCGCCCCCGATTTTCGATAGCCATATGGGGGAACAAGCAATAATCCGGATCATCCTTTGCCCATCGATTTCTTGACGCTTTTCAGGAAGACGATCTGCCGTTCCTGGGGCATGCGCTCAACAATCGCCGTGATCCGCGCCCGGAAATCCGGATTGGAAATATAGCGTTGCGCGATGAGGCGAACGCCCTTCTCGCTGCTGGCAAGCAGGCGCAGATCAGCCTCTTCCGATGTCACCGACCGCTCGCTCAGCTGCGTCAGATAGGTTTCCGCCAGGTTGACGCGAAACCGGGCGATCCATTGCTCGTTGGGTCCCGTCAGCTGCGATTGTTGCAGTGCCGCGTTAAAGTCGTCATTGGCAAGCAGTCGGGCGGATGCCGCCGCGCGAACGAGCCAGGCAAACGAATCTGTTGGTGTCGTTTTGACGATATCCGAGGCGCGGTCGGCGCATTTTAAAACTACGTTCCGAACGGCTTCGTCGACCATATCAATGCCGCCATAGCCGAGCACTATGTGAAAGCAATCCGTCATCACCAGCAGCTTGGAATAGGAGGAGAGGCCGAAATCGAAGTCTTCGCCGGCGAATTCGTCCGCGACAAGCACCTCTTTGATAGGCTTTGTCAGAAAAGGTGCGAGTTCACGCCACAAGCCGTAGCCACTTGCTATTGAAAACAACAAGCAGCACAGCGTTGCGATCCATTTTCGCTGCTTTATCATGCTGGGCCGTTACTGGCGAGCTCTGCTCGACAAGCTGGTTTCCTTGGCGGCTGAAACCGGTGTTTGCTAAAAAAAATCATTTCTACCGCTCAGATTTGTCTCTCAATCGCGCAAGGCGATGTCCAAGGCAACTGGAAAACAATATTCCTCTACCCTGAAGTATCAAGGGTAAGTTAAATCAACCATAACCGGATGCGCTCTGTTTCAGAGCAAATATGAAACACTACCGCATCAACCATCGCGCAGCAGGCAACACAAAAAGCGCCCCTATAGGGGCGCTTTTACAATAGGAAGCAGGTGGCAGATCAGCTGGCCGAGCTATTGCCGAGGCCATCATCTTCACCGGCGGCAGGGCCAGCGGCAGGACCGAAGCCAGTATCGCCCAGAGCAGCAGTTGCTTCACCCGGGGTACCTGCTGCAAGGGCAGCAACGACCTGGTCAACGAATGGCACGGCAGCCGCAGCAGCCGGGCTGAGGCCGGCCTTGGCTTCAGCGGCAACGCTGCTGAGCGCGACCGAAATTTCCGGGTTGGCAATGGCGAGCGCACCGATCGACTTGACCAAAGCGAGCAGCAGCTTGTCCTTTGCGGGGCCTGCCGGCATCGCGCTGATTTCAGCTGCGATACTCTGAGCCTGCTCTACGCACGCGCCCGAGCAGCTGGCGAGACCGGAAACTGCCGAAGCAGACGGAGCGGCCTGCGCCGGTACGAATGAGAGGGAAGCGCAAAGCGCAAGAGTCGAAATCAGCAAAGACCGTTTGAACATTATGAACCCCTTTGAAAAATGGATTGGACTTGGGAACCCTCTCCGAAATTAAATATATGCTAACCACATTAGGAATTTCTTATGACTTCTGTCAAGGATGAATCCGGATAAGGATCGGATACGGCTGACAAATTGCCTTCGAAAGCCGGGAAACTGTGCATTGCAGCAACTAAAATGTGTGCAGTGCGGTGTCCCTCGACCGGCCGCAACATGGCCACAGCCTTTCCACGGCGTCAAATACTTTGGGCATATATGCTTAAAGGCGGGCGGCGCACCCGTCTCAAGCCGTCGCCATTTCGGCGCGATACCACTCGACGAATCGCCTTACGCCTTCCTCCACCGAGATGGACGGCCTAAAGCTGGTCAGCGCGTTCAGAAGCTCAGGCGCGGCAAACGTTCTCGGGACGTCGCCCTGCTGCATCGGCAGCATGGTGCGGATCGCCGGACGGCAAACAGCAGCTTCCACCGTCTCGACGAAGCGCATCAACTCCACCGGCTGCCCGCCGCCGACATTGACGACGCGGAACGGTGCGTGGCGTGACAGGGTATCGATCCCGTCGACGCGATTGTCCTCGGCCGGCACGACGCTCATCAGCCGCATGATGCCTTCGACGAGATCGTCGATATAGGTGAAGTCGCGGCTCATGCGGCCTTCGCCGTATATTTCGATCGGCCGGTCGTTGAGGATGCAATCGACGAACTTGAACAGCGCCATGTCCGGGCGACCCCAGGGGCCGTAGACCGTGAAGAAGCGAAAAGCGGTTGTCGGGATGCCGTAGAGATGCGCATAGCTGTGCGCCATCAGCTCGCCTGATTTCTTGGTGGCGGCATAGAGCGTCATCGGCTCGTCGGCGCGGTCGGTCTCGGCGAACGGTATTTTCTCGTTGGCGCCGTAGATCGAAGAGGTGGAGGCAAGCAGCAGATGTTTCGGCTGTACCGCCTTGGCCAATTCCAGAATGTTCCAGGAGCCGGTCAGGTTGGAATCGACATAGGCCTTGGGATTTTCAAGGCTGTAGCGCACGCCGGCTTGGGCTGCGAGATGGACGATGACGTCGGGTTCGCCGATTTCGGCGGCTTTTTCCAGCGCGCTTCTGTCCTCCAGCATGCCGATCACGGGCCGGAAGCCGTTCGAGCGGGCGAGAATGGCATGGCGCCGTTCCTTCAGCCGGACATCGTAATAGGGCGTCATGCCATCGAAGCCGGTGACGAAGTGGCCGTCGTCGAGCAGCCGCTTGGCCAGATGAAACCCGATGAAACCTGCCGTTCCGGTGATCAGATAGCGCATATCGGCTCCTTGATTGTCCTGCCCGCTGTGGATCGAGATACTACCGCGGCTTACTCCGGCCGGCCGATGCTGGTGTAGCTGAAGCCATGTTTGGTGACTTCGCCGGACTGGTAGATGTTTCTGAGATCGACGAGGAGCGGCGTGTTCATCAAGGTCTTCAGGCGATCGAGATTGAGGGCGCGGAACTCGTTCCATTCGGTGACGATTACCAGGGCATCGGCGCCCTCCGCCGCCTTGTAGGGGCTATCGGCATAGGCGATGCCGTCGATCACGTGCCTTGCATTCTCCATGCCTTCCGGATCGTAGCCGGTGACAATGGCGCCGGCGTCGGTCAGCGCCTGGATGACGGCGATGGCTGGGCTGTCGCGCATGTCGTCGGTATTGGGCTTGAAGGTGAGGCCGAGCACCGCGACCTTCTTGCCGCGCACGTCGCCGCCGGCGGCCGCGATGACCTTGCGGCCCATCGCGCGCTTGCGGTTGTCGTTGACGGAAACGACGGTCTCGATCAGGCGGACAGGACTGTCATGGTCCTGCGCGGTCTTGACCAGCGCCAGCGTATCCTTCGGAAAGCACGAGCCGCCATAGCCCGGACCGGCATGCAGGAATTTAGCGCCGATGCGGCCGTCGAGCCCGATGCCGCGCGCGACTTCCTGGACATTGGCGCCGACCTTTTCGCAAAGGTCCGCCATTTCGTTGATGAAGGTGATCTTCATGGCGAGAAAGGCGTTTCCGGCGTACTTGATCAGTTCGGAGGTGCGCCGCGTGGTGAAGAGCAGCGGTGACTGGTTGAGATAGAGCGGCCGGTAGACCTCGGTCATCACGCCGCGGGCGCGCTCGTCATTGAGCCCGATGACGATGCGGTCAGGCCGCTTGAAATCGTCGATAGCGGCACCCTCGCGCAGGAATTCCGGATTGGAAACGACTGCGATGTCGGCCTCCGGATTGGTTTCGCGCATGATCCGCTCGACCTCGTCGCCGGTGCCGACCGGGACAGTCGACTTGGTGACGATGACGGTGAAGCCGGTGATGTGGGCGGCGATCTCGCGGGCAGCGTCATAGACGTAAGTGAGGTCGGCATGACCATCGCCGCGCCGCGACGGCGTGCCGACGGCGATGAAGATCACGTCGCTCTGCGAGACGCTAGTGGCAAGATCCGTGGTGAAGCTCAGGCGTCCATCCTTGACGTTATCGGCCACCAGTTGCTCGAGGCCGGGCTCGAAAATCGGGATACGGCCGGCAAGCAACGCCTCGATCTTGCTCGCGTCCTTGTCGATGCAGACGACCTCATGGCCGAAATCGGCAAAACAAACGCCGGAAACAAGCCCGACATAACCGGCACCGATCATCGTGATTTTCATGGCACACTCCAGAATGACATCGCACGAGCATCGCGGCTTCATGCCGGTTCCTGATGCGCACGTGGCGGCATCCATAGTCAAACGCGCGCGCCTTGCCAATGCCGGATGTAAAACTGACCGCCGGCCGATCTATCCGGAAACCGTTGTCTTGAAATCGGGATTGCCACGGATCGTGTTACTGACAGTGCAGATCTCATCCTCCGCGGCATGCGCGATGGCGCGACGCGTATCGTCATCGATATCGCCCTTGATCGTGAAGGCGATGTTGAATGTCTGAACCCGCGAAAGACCTTCGGTGGCCTTTTCGCCAGTGACTTCCGCGATGATTTCGCTCAGCTTGTCGAGGACGCCCATCTGGTGGGCGGCGATGCGGGCACTCATGGTCAGGCAGGCGGACAGCGATGCGTAAAGCAGGTCGAGCGGGTTGAATCCCGGCTGTGATGGACCCGTGACGATATGAATTTCGCCCTTTGTCGCTGATGTGATGTGGGGGAATCCGGTCCGGCCCAGAACGGCAGAAGCGCCTGTTCGCCGCGATTTCGTCTTCAATTCGGCCATTTCATCCTCGTGCAGCGTGCCGAAACATCATTCGGACATGGAATTTTCTCGTATTGGAAACAATACCAACGTCGGTGAAAAGTCTGAAAATCGGCAAGGGCAATTAGTCTACGATTTTTATAGAAATTTGTGTCCGGAAATCGCCGAACCATTGCAAGACTATTCCGGCGCGTCATCCGATAAGAGGTATTCGTGCTTCGCTGCTCGTGATTGTTTTTGCGATAACTCTCCCACTCCGGGGCTTCGCCTCATTAGACAGGACGGGACAGACAATGACGAAAAAGACCATCTTTCACACCCTTTCGCGCCGCGCGGTCCTGACCGCTCTTGCAGTTTCCGCAGCAGCAGTCGCCGGCTTTGCCGCGCCGTCGGCAAGCTTTGCCGAAGACAAGTCGATCAAGGTCGGCATTATCAGCGGCGAGGACGAGGATGTCTGGCGCGTTGTGACGGCGGAGGCGGCCAAGCAGGGCCTGACCATCGAAACCGTTGTTTTCAATGATTATACCCAGCCGAACGAAGCGCTGGAACGCGGCGAAGTCGATGCCAATGCCTTCCAGCATCAGCCCTATCTTGACAACCAGATCCAGCAGCACGGCTACCACATCGTCAAGGTCGGCTATACCGGCGTCTGGCCGATCGGCCTTTACACCAAGAAGTTCAAGACCGTCGCCGAGCTGCCGGAAGGCGCGGTGATCGGGGTGCCGAACGATCCGTCGAACGAGGGCCGGGCGCTGCGCGTTCTGCAGAACGAGGGCATCATCAAGCTCAAGGATGGCACAGGCATCCTGGCGACCATCGCCGACATCGTCGAAAATCCGAAGAAGGTCGAAATCAAGGAGCTCGACGCGGGCGTCGTCGGCCGCGCAATCGAGGATCTCGATGCCGCCGTTGTCAACACCGACTGGGCACTGAAAAGCGGCCTTTCGCCGGCAGACCGTATCGCCCAGGAGCCGGTCGACGACAATCCTTATCGCAACTTCATCGCGGTGAAGCAGGGCAGCGTGAACGAAGCCTGGGTGAAGACGCTGGTTTCCTCCTATCAGAACGATGCCGTCAAGGCCGAGTTCGACAAGGTCTACAAGGGCACCGGCATCAGCGCCTATTGATCGCCATCCGCGCCCAGAATTGAGTGCTGCAAAACCGGGCGGCTCTGGCATTCGTTTGCCAGGGCCGCTTTAGGTGTTCATGGCGCCGCTGAAAACTAAAACGAAGGACAAGGCATGAATTCTTTTGTTTCCGCGTCGACGATCGCGGTCCCGCCGGGGGAGGGCCTCGAAGAGGTCGTCCGCCTTGCGAATGTAAAGCGCCGCTTCGGAACGACGCCGGCACTCGACGGCGTCTCTCTGACTGTCCACAAGGGAGAGATCCTCGGCATCATCGGTCGCAGCGGCGCCGGAAAGTCGACGCTGATCCGCTGCCTGAATGGCTTGGAGCAGGCTGATAGCGGCGAAATCCACATCGAAGGCCGCAATATTACCGGCCTGTCGGAAAAGGAACTGCAGCCGCTTCGCCGCCGCATCGGCATGATCTTCCAGCATTTCAACCTGCTGTCGGCGAAGACCGTCGAAGAAAACGTCGCCCTGCCGTTGAAGATCGAAGGCCTCGGCAAGGCCGAGCGCCTGAAGCGCGCCGGCGAACTGCTCGAACTCGTGGGGCTTGCCGACAAGGCCAAGGCCTATCCGTCCGCACTGTCCGGCGGCCAGAAACAGCGTGTCGGCATCGCCCGCGCTCTTGCAGCAAGGCCGGCTCTCTTGCTGTCCGACGAGGCCACCTCGGCGCTCGATCCGGAAACGACGCGGTCTATTCTGGCGTTGCTGAAAGATATCAACAGCAAGCTCGGCCTGACGATCCTGCTCATCACCCACGAGATGGAAGTGGTGCGTAGCGTCGCCGATCGCGTCGCGGTCATCGATGCCGGCCGCATTGTCGAAGAGGGGCAGGTGTGGTCGGTGTTTGCCGATCCGCAAGCGCCTATCACAAAGAGCCTGCTCAGCGGCTTCCGCCCGCAATTGCCCGAATACATCGCCACACGGCTGTCGCCGGTGGCCGGTGCCGAGCAGATCCTCGCTGTCGACATGGCCGGTCCCGCTGCCCAGGGAGCGTTGTTTGCCGATCTCTCGCAGGCGCTGCCGCAGTCCTTCCGGCTCGTCCATGGCGGCATCGATCACATCCAGAACCAGGCGGTGGCACGGTTTTTCGTCGCTGTTCCCACGCGCGACGCCGCGCTGCCGGAACAGGTCCAGAATTTTCTAAAAGCCCGCGGCGCGCGGGTGGAGGTGCTTGGTTATGACACCGATCATGCTTGAACTGCTTTTCCGCTCCCTGTGGGAAACCATCCTGATGACCGGCGCTTCCGGCATCATCTCGCTCGTCGCCGGCCTACCGCTGGGTCTCGCTCTCGTCGCCACCAGCCGCGGCGGCATTGCCGAAAAGCCCTGGCTGAACAGTCTGCTCGGCGCGATCGTCAACGGTTTCCGCTCCGTGCCCTTCATCATCCTGCTCGTTGCGCTGATCCCCTTGACTCGCCTGATCGTCGGCACGGCCCTCGGCACCTGGGCGGCTATCGTTCCGCTCGCCATCGCTGCGACGCCCTACTACGCGCGCATCGCCGAGGTGTCGTTGCGTGAGGTCGACCGTGGCCTGATCGATGCCGTGCGTGCCATGGGTGGCAATCGCTGGACCATCATCCGCGAAGTGCTGGTTCCGGAAGCGCTGCCGGGCATCATCGCCGGCTTCACAGTGACTTTGGTGACGCTGGTCAGTGCCTCGGCCATGGCAGGCGCCATCGGTGCCGGCGGTCTCGGCGACCTCGCCATCCGCTACGGCTACCAGCGTTTCGAGACAACGGTGATGATCGCCGTGGTGATCGTGCTGATCATCCTCGTCTGCGGCATCCAGTGGTTCGGCGACCGGCTTGTCGCCAAACTGGATCATAAATAGCCGACTAAGCGTTACGGAACCTGAATGCGGCGGCGGGATGGGAGGCGGGCAGCCTGCCGTTCTCACCGCCGAACAGTTTCTGGCGCAACGGACCTTCCGCGTAGTTGGCCTTGAATAGCCCGCGTTCCTGCAGCACCGGCACCACCAGGTCAACGAAATCCCGAAGACTTTCAGGCGCGACGGTGCGGGCCAGGTTGAAGCCATCGATACCAGCCTGCTCGACCCACATCTGCAGATGATCGGCGATCTGTTCCGGTGATCCGACGACCGGCCTCATGCGGCTGCCGAGCACCATCTGGTCGGTGATCTGCCGCAGTGTTGCCGGCTTGGCTGCCTGTTTGGTAATCGCCGCCAGGGCCGACTGGTTGGCATTGGTCGTCAGCTGTTCGATCGGCTCGTCCATGCCGTATTTCGAAAGATCGATGCCGATGGAGCTGGAATAATGCGCCAGTGAAGCCTCGATGCTGGCGTAGCGGCGATAATCCTCCAGCTTGTCCTGCGCTTCCTTCTCCGTCCGCCCGACAACGACCGTCAGCAGGTTGAGGATACGCAGTGCGTTGCTACCGCGCCCGAAATCTTCCGCCTTCCTGCGCAAACCGTCCACGATCGGCTTGGCCGCCTGCGGCGTGGCACTGGCGATGAATACGCATTCGGCATGTTTCCCGGCAAAATCCTGCCCGCGCGCAGAAGCGCCGGCCTGAAACAGCAGCGGCGTGCGCTGCGGCGAGGGCTCGCTCAGATGAATGCCGTCCATCTTGTAGTAGCGCCCCTCGTGGCTCACCGCCCGCACCCTGGAGGGATCGGCGAAGACACGCCCCGTTTTGTCGCGCAGCGCCGCGTCGTCGTCCCAGCTGCCCTCCCAGAGCTTGTAGAGGACTTCGAGATATTCCTCCGCCGCATCGTAGCGGGCGTCGTGGTCCGGCTGTCGCTCCAGCCCCATGCTGCGGGCAGCACTGTCGAGATAACCGGTGACGATGTTCCAGCCGATCCGCCCCCTGGTCAGGTGGTCCAGCGTCGACATGCGCCGCGCCAGCAGGAATGGCGGCTCGTAGGTCGTGTTGACCGTCACGCCGAAACCCAGATTCTTCGTGACATACGCCATCGCCGAAATCGGGATCAGCGGATCGTTGACCGGGATCTGCGCCCCGGTCTCGATCGTCGGTTCCGGGCTCCCCTTGTAGACGTCATAGACGCCGACGATATCCGCCAGAAACAATCCATCGAGCTTGCCACGCTCGGCCGTAACAGCCAGGTCCGTCCAGTAGTCGAGGTCTGTATAGCGCAGCGACTGGTCGCGAGGATGCGTCCAGAGCCCGTGATTGATGTGCCCGACGCAGTTCATGTCAAAGGCGTAGATCTGCATTGTCTTCATCCTGTCGTCCTCGTGCGGCCTTCGACCTTGCCGCCGCCGCTTCCTGCATTTCCAGCGAAATCACCCAGGCCTCTCATTATTTTAGAATCGCATTACGAAAGATCGGCAAATACCGGAATTTTTTATCTCCATAAATTCTATGAATTTTACAATGATTAAACAACATTCCACCGGACACTTCGGGGCGGAATGCCCATTGAACCATTGCCGGGAGAGGGACATGACAATCAACCGCCGCCGCCTTTTGGGAACAGCCACCTTAGCCGTTCTCGCCTTTACCACGCACAGCAATTTTTCCTACGCCGCCGACGTCAATGTGAACATCGGCTACCAGCCGATTGTCGAACCGTCACGCGTGCCGCAGGCCGACGGCACCTATGAAAAGGTCACGGGCGCCAAGATCAATTGGCAGAAATTCGATAGCGGTGCCGATGTGATCACCGCGATCGCCTCCGGTTCGCTCGATATCGGCTATGTCGGCTCGTCGCCGCTGGCCGCTGCTGCCAGCCGCGAAATTCCGATCGAGACGATCTTCGTCGTTGGCCTGATCTCGGAAGCCGAGGCGCTGGCCGTCAAGGGCATCGAAAAGCCGGAAGGCCTCGCCGGCAAGAAGATCGCAACACCCTTCGTCTCCACCGCCCATTACAGCCTGCTGACGGCGCTGAAGCACTGGAAGGTCGATCCGAAGTCGGTCGAAATCCTCAACCTGCGGCCGCCGGAAATCGCTGCCGCCTGGGAACGCGGCGATATCGACGGCGCTTATGTGTGGGACCCGGTTCTTTCCGAACTGAGGAAAACCGGCAGCGTGCTTGCCACCTCGGCAGATGTCGCCGCATGGGGCGGCCCGACTTTCGACGCCTGGATCGTCAGCAAGAAGTTTGCCGAGGAGCATCCAGAAGTCGTCACCGGTTTCGTCCAGGTGACGGGTAAGGCTTACGCATCTTACCTTGCCAACCCGGACAGCTGGAATGCCGCATCGCCGGAAGCCGAGAAGATCGCCAAGCTCACCGGTGCCAAGACCGAAGAGGTTCCGGCGCTTCTGAAGGGCTATCACTTCCCGTCGCTTGAAGAGCAGGCGGGCGCCGATCTGCTCGGCGGCGGTACGGCAAAGGCCGTGGCCGAAACCTCGGCCTTCCTGCTGGAGCAGGGCAAGATCCCCGCCGTTCTTTCGGATTACACGCCTTACGTCTCGTCGCGCTGGGTCGTCGAAGCCGCCAAGGCCGGTCTGTAATCACAGAAGCGCTGGAACCAGTTGCGGTTCCAGCGCTCCACAACATCGGTGTGATCATGAGCGTGCTGTCGCTGCAATCCGTTTCGCTTGCTTTTCCGGCCGACCGCGACAGCCATCGGCCGCGGCTGGTGTTGGATGGGGTGACACTGCATCTCGCCTCCGACGAGTTCATCGCAGTCATCGGCCGCTCCGGGTCCGGCAAGACCAGCCTCCTCAATCTCGCCGCCGGCTTCCTCAAACCCACATCCGGCCGCGTTTCGGTGGACGGAGCCGATATCGCCGGCCCCGGTGCCGATCGTGCCGTCGTCTTCCAGGACGATGCGCTCTATCCCTGGCTCAACGCTCGCGAGAATGTCGCCTTTCCGCTCAAGTTGCGCGGCATAGCCAAGGGCGAACGGCGGCTCCGCGCGGACGAACTTTTGGCAAAGGTCGGCCTGGAAAATGCAGGCGCCAAAAATATCTGGGAACTCTCTGGTGGCATGCGCCAGCGCGTCGGCATAGCGCGCGCCTTGGCGTCCGATCCGCGTTTCCTGCTGCTTGATGAGCCGCTTGGCGCGCTCGATGCGCTGACCCGCGCCCGCCTGCAGCAGTTCCTGCTCACGGTCTGGTCGGACAGCAAGACGGGTGCACTGCTGATTACCCACAGCATAGAAGAAGCCATGTTGCTTGCCACCCGCGTCGTCGTGCTCGCCCCCAATCCCGGCCGCATTGTCGCGGATATTCCCGCCAGCTTCGGCCGCCAGCTGCTGGCCGGCAAATCGCCGCAGGAGATCAAGGATTCACCGGAATACAGACGGCTTCATGATGGGCTGACTGGCCTCATCCATGCGGATGCCGAGGAGGATGCAGCATGACCATCGACGTTGGTATTGTTGCGCCCACAGCCCCTGCGGACGTGCGGATTGAGGCCGAAAAGCCGAAGCGTAGCGGGGGGACCCTTGCGATCTCGTTGGCAACGATCGCCGTGATCATCGCGGCCTGGAGCGTGGCATCGGCCTATGGCATCGTGTCACCGCTCTTCCTGCCGTCGCCGCTTACCGTGCTGAAGGCGATCTATTCCGTTGCAATCAACGGCTTCGTCGATTCGACGCTGGCGCAGCATACGCTTGCCAGCCTGCTGCGCATTTTCGCCGCTCTCGCCGCCTCGATCGCCATCGGCATCCCGGCCGGTCTTGCGGTCGGCACCAGTCGCATCGGCAAGGGTATTCTCGACCCCATCGTCGAGTTCCTGCGGCCGCTGCCGCCGCTTGCCTATCTGCCGCTGATCATCATCTGGATCGGCATCGGCGAGGCCTCGAAGATCACCGTCATCGCGCTCGCCATGCTGCCGCCAATCATCCTGTCGACGGCCGCCGGCGTCAAATCGGCGCCCGCCGATTTCATCAATGCCGCCCGCTCCTTCGGTGCCAGCCGGCTGCAGGCCCTGCTGCACGTGATCCTGCCCAGCGCTATCCCCTCGATCCTGACCGGCACCCGCATTGCGCTGGGCGCCGGCTGGTCGACGCTGGTGGCGGCCGAACTCGTGGCGGCAAGCCGCGGCCTCGGTTTCATGATCCAGTCTGCCGCCCAGTTCCTCGTCACCGATATCGTCATCGCCGGCATCATCGTGATTGCGGCAATCGCGTTCCTTCTGGAAATTCTGGCGCGGCTATTGGAGCGCTGGTTCGTGCCCTGGGCGGCGCATCGCTAAAGCAATTTCAGGAAAAGTGCGAAGCGGTTTTCCGCTCGGAATTGCGTGAAACCAAAGAGATAGAGCATTTCCGTGACTCGGAGAAAAACGGAAATGCTCTAGCGGCGGCGATCAGCCTATAACATCGAGCGGCTGAGACCGCCGTCGATGGGCAGCGCGACACCGGTAATGTAAGCGGCCTGGCGGCTGGCGAGAAACGCTGCCGCGGCCCCGAATTCGGCCGGCGTCCCATAGCGGCCGACCGGAATGTCCGCCTGGCTGCGGGCTGCCACTGTCGCGATACTTAGTCCTTCGCTTTCGGCATCCATCCGGTCGAAGCTGAGCGTCCGATCGGTTGCCAGTCGGCCCGGCAAAAGCATGTTGACGGTAACGCCGTCGGCAGCCACTTCGCCTGCCAGTGTTTTCATCCAGCCGGCAACGGCGCTGCGCAGGGCATTGGACGCGGTAAGGCCGGGGATCGGCTCGCGGATGCTTGTCGATGCGACGGCCATGATCCGTCCCCAGCCCCGTTGCCGCATCGACGGCAGTAGCCTGTTGGTGATGCGCATACCCGCCAGCACCATCGTATCGAACTGCTTGCGCCAGAAGACCGGATCGATCTCCGCCGCAAGGCTCGGCGGCGGCCCGCCACCGTTCAACACCAGGATGTCGATCTGCCCGAAATCGGCTGCGAGCCGGACCAGAAACGGGTCGATGGCGTCAGGATTCGACAGGTCGAGCGCGAATCCCACAGTCGAATCACCGATTTGCGCGGCAGAACTTGCCGCCGCGGCCTGGTCGCGGCCGGTCAGGGCGACGACAACACCTTCGGCCGCGAGGGCTTCGGCGATGCCACGACCCAATCCCTTGCTGCTGCCCAGAACGAGCGCCCGTTTGCCGTTGATTCCGAGATCCATAGTCTGCTCCTCGCTACCGCTTTGTCGTAGAGACGGTTGGAGCGCGAGGGCTGCTCGTAGTCAATGGGCAAGATCAAGGGAAGGGGCGTTCAGACTTTGGTCGCTTGGCTTAAAGCACGTCAATGGCGAAGGAAGACGAGCCGATGCAAATCAACTGATTTGTTGGTGTGACCAAAGAATCGAGACAGGAAGAAATTTGGTGGAGCTAAGCGGGATCGAACCGCTGACCTCTTGCATGCCATGCAAGCGCTCTCCCAGCTGAGCTATAGCCCCATTTTGGGTCCGGCGATGCCGGTTCCGGGAAGTCCGTCCGAACTGTTCGTCCGGTCGGGTGGCGGCTTCATACTTCTGCTTTTTGCAGATGGCAAGCCGAAAACGACAAAGGGCCAAGTTTTTATCAAATGAGCCCGTAGCCTTGCGTCCGCGTGATGAATAAGAACCCCGCGCGGACGCCATTTGCTTGATTTATGAGACGTTTAGACTTCGTCGTCGTCGTCGGAAACGCCGATCAGGTCGGACAGGCCGTCCTCGTCGTCTTCGTCGGCTTCGAGGAAGGTGTCGTCATCATCGCCTTCGATCTCGACATCGTCGTCGCCCAGATCCGGCAGATCGTCGCCACCGGCTGCTTCGCTGTCAGCATCCTCGAGCGAGACCAGTTCGACCTCGGTGTTCTCGGTATCGACTTCCTGGACCTCGTCCTCTTCGGCAGCCTTTTCCATAACCTTGGCGACCGATGTCTCCTCGAAGAAGGACAGCGGGTAGGATTTTCCGGTATAGGGAGAAACGATCGGATCATTGTTCAGGTCGTAGAATTTACGGCCCGTCTCCGGATCGATGCGTTTTGTTCCAAGTTCCGCTTTTGCCACGGTCAAAGCCTCTTGAATGGCCGGGGTCACCGGCATTTGCCGGAATACCGGCGTTGAAGATGAAATGAATTAGCCGGTCCCCATAATCGTCTTGGCCTGATCTGTCAAAGCCTAACTTGTCTGGGCGCCCACAGTGGTTTTCTTTGATGGCGAGGATGACCGTTCCATTTCTGATCAAGATGCAGTGAGGCATCGCTCTGGGAGGCTGGAGATGTGCATTGATAGCGTCGTCAATTAAAAGTGCACCGCTCAGTGGAAGGGGATTTTAAGCTCTGCGACCTATGGTTTAGCTCTGGCAATCATGGTTGAGATGAAATGAACGCAAAGAATATTAAAGAGCGCCTGATGCGCCACCTCCCTGATGGGACCGTGGCTTACCGGCCAAGTCTCATCGCCCGTGCGATTGTCCTGACTATGGAGGATTTCGAAGAAGTCGAAAAGCTTAAAATGAGAAAAATGGTCTCAATGACCGTTTTTGCAGTCTGTTATCTTATCGTTTTCCTCGCCTGGAGCCACGGGGCAATATCGACCAGCTTTGCTGCGGTTCTTGCCGCTTCGATCCTCATTTTGAGCTTGATCGTAGACATGACGGCCGGTCGTCGGCTGAAAGCGATTTTGCGGAGTGCGCCGCTGTTTGAAGAGGCTCGCTCGGAGCCCGAGCCGACGGTTCTTTCGATGTTTCTAAAGTCTCCCGGAATGGTCCTTCAGGGTTTGGATATCTGGAGCTTGCGCGTGGGATTTTTCTTTTTCGCCATGAGCTTCACTTCATTGATACTGGTGTTAGTGGTGAAGGTCTTGGGTATAGAAGCTGACGAGCCGCCGCCCACAATTCATCCGGTCGTCCTGTTGGTATTGATCGTGGTTTCAGGAATACTCCTTAGAGCTTTCTTCGACGAGCGAACGAGGCGGCGGAAAAATGTCGATAAGTCCTGATTCTCCTGATCGAGCGCCCGATGAGGCAGAAAACGGCGCAGTGGTCTATCGCGAGAACGCATCTTCACGGCTTCTCGTCCCGTCAGCGGAGCAATTCGAGGCCATCACAAAAAGTGAAAATGCAGTATTCGTGAGTATCGCGATCTGCCTGATCTTGATCATGATTTCTGATGGCTACTGGTGGTCTGGCCGAATGAATACAGGAACCGCGCTGATTGGTCTTACGGTGATGATAACCGTCAACGCGCTTCTCATTAGCCGGCACTTGCGCAGAAAGCAGGCCATATGTACGAGCGTGCCTGAGACGCAGGAGAAAGCAGTGTCTTCGGAATCGTCACGCTCCGCTCGCATCGGGGGCATTTTGCTCGATCAGTTGGCGGATATCTCAGATACCAAGCTTTGGATTTCTCTCATATCCTCAGTTATTCTGTTTATCGGTTGCTCCGGTATGCTTGCCCAGTTGATGTCGGGCACCCAACTTTACAGTGGGAGAAGTAGCCGCACACCACTAGGGCCCATTTTGCCAGTCATCTTCATAATTTGCAGTGGTATCGCCATCGCATTCATCGTTAGGGCGATTGTTTCGCGAATAGGACGTCGGCGTTACTGAAAACGCCACGCAAGCACAGTCTGTCAGATTTGTCAGACTCCGGACTTGGCATCCAATTTCGTTTTCCGGTAACACTGCCGCGAATTGAAGATAATCGCATCGGATACGCCATGATCATCGCCATCGACGGACCCGCGGCTGCGGGCAAGGGAACGCTGTCGCGCCGCATCGCCGAGGAATACGGCTTCCATCATCTTGATACCGGGCTGACCTACCGCGCCACGGCCAAGGCGTTGCTGGATGCAGGGCTGCCGCTCGATGACGAGGCGCTGGCTGAGCAGATGGCGCGGGACGTGGAACTGACAGGTCTTGATCGCTCCGTCCTGTCTGCCCATGCGATCGGCGAGGCGGCCTCGAAGATCGCCGTGATGCCGCTGGTGCGCCAGGCGCTGGTCGAGGCGCAGCGCGCCTTCTCGATGCGGGAGCCGGGAACGGTGCTCGATGGCCGCGATATCGGCACCGTCGTCTGCCCGGATGCGCCGGTGAAGCTCTATGTCACGGCCTCGGCCGAGGTGAGGGCGCGCCGCCGCTTTGACGAGATCGTCGGCAACGGCGTTCCCGCCGATTTTCTGGAGATTCTGGCAGATATCACCAAGCGCGACGAGCGCGACATGGGGCGGGCCGACAGCCCGCTTCGTCCGGCTGCCGATGCGCACTTGCTAGATACGTCCGAAATGAGTATAGAGGCCGCATTCTTAACGGCGAAGACGTTTGTTGACGCCGCATTGAAGCAATAGTCCGAACCACCATCCCCGCGCCGGATTTGCTCCTTCATGATTGGAGCGGATGGTTTTCGGACATGTCAACGCTAACCCCCGGCGCCTGTGCCTCGATGAAGGCACACCAGGAGTATTCATGTCTCAAGCTAACCCCACCCGCGACGATTTTGCCGCGCTGCTGCAGGAATCCTTTGCCACGCAGGATCTTGCCGAAGGCTACGTCACCAAGGGTATTGTTACGGCCATCGAGAAGGATGTCGCAATCGTTGACGTCGGCCTCAAGGTCGAAGGCCGCATCGCGCTCAAGGAATTCGGTGCGAAGGCCAAGGACGGCACGCTGAAGGTCGGCGATGAAGTCGAAGTCTACGTCGAGCGCATCGAAAATGCGATGGGCGAAGCTGTTCTGTCGCGCGAGAAGGCTCGCCGCGAAGAGAGCTGGGTCCGCCTCGAAGTCAAGTTCGAAGCCGGCGAACGCGTCGAAGGCGTCATCTTCAACCAGGTCAAGGGTGGTTTCACCGTCGATCTGGATGGTGCCGTTGCCTTCCTTCCGCGCTCCCAGGTCGACATCCGTCCGATCCGCGACGTTACCCCGCTGATGCACAACCCGCAGCCCTTCGAAATCCTCAAGATGGACAAGCGCCGCGGCAACATCGTCGTATCGCGTCGTACGGTTCTTGAAGAGAGCCGTGCTGAACAGCGTTCGGAAATCGTCCAGAACCTCGAAGAAGGCCAGGTTGTTGACGGCGTCGTCAAGAACATCACCGATTACGGTGCGTTCGTTGACCTCGGCGGCATCGACGGCCTGCTGCACGTCACCGACATGGCATGGCGCCGCGTCAACCATCCGTCGGAAATCCTGAACATCGGTCAGCAGGTCAAGGTTCAGATCATCCGCATCAACCAGGAAACCCACCGCATCTCGCTCGGCATGAAGCAGCTCGAGTCGGATCCGTGGGATGGCATTGGTGCCAAGTACCCGGTCGGCAAGAAGATCTCCGGTACCGTCACCAACATCACCGACTACGGTGCATTCGTAGAGCTGGAGCCGGGCATCGAAGGCCTGATCCACATCTCCGAAATGTCCTGGACCAAGAAGAACGTACATCCCGGCAAGATCCTGTCCACGACGCAGGAAGTCGACGTGGTCGTTCTCGAAGTCGACCCGACCAAGCGCCGCATCTCGCTCGGCCTCAAGCAGACGCTCGAGAACCCGTGGCAGGCATTCGCGCACAGCCATCCGGCTGGCACGGAAGTTGAAGGCGAAGTCAAGAACAAGACCGAGTTCGGCCTGTTCATCGGTCTCGACGGCGACGTCGACGGCATGGTGCACCTGTCGGATCTCGACTGGAACCGTCCGGGCGAGCAGGTCATCGAGGAATACAACAAGGGCGACGTCGTCAAGGCTGTCGTTCTCGATGTGGACGTCGAAAAGGAGCGCATCTCGCTCGGCATCAAGCAGCTCGGCAAGGATGCGGTCGGCGACGCCGCTGCTTCCGGCGATCTGCGCAAGAACGCCGTCGTTTCGTGCGAAGTCATCGCCATCAACGACGGTGGCATCGAAGTGAAGCTCGTCAACCACGAAGACCTCACCTCGTTCATCCGTCGTGCCGATCTGTCGCGTGACCGCGACGAACAGCGTCCGGAGCGTTTCTCCGTTGGTCAGGTTGTCGACGCTCGCGTCACCAACTTCTCCAAGAAGGACCGCAAGGTCATGCTGTCGATCAAGGCGCTTGAAATCGCTGAAGAGAAGGAAGCCGTCGCACAGTTCGGTTCGTCCGATAGCGGCGCTTCGCTCGGCGACATCCTGGGCGCAGCCCTGAAGAACCGCGGCGGCGAATAAGCCTCTGCCTTTCTGAAATGAAGAAGCCCGCGGAAAGCGATTTCCGCGGGCTTTTTGTTGTCCTGTCTACGCCGAACATTTCGGTCGGTTCAGCCGAGCCCGCCCATGCGGCGGTAGAGATCGTAGGCAGTGTCGCCCGCGTTGTCCTCTTCCTGAAGCTCCGTCTGCGGCATGGCTGCTTTGTCGTCGCGACTGTCCGGATGGTCGTCGCCTTCGCCGTGCTGGCTTTCGCCCTCTTCGTTCGCAAAGGACGGAGCGTCTTCTTCTTCGATCTCGATCTTTCGTGTTTCCAGCGTTTTGGCTGGGAGATAGGGGATCATCGCGAAGGGAATCGCGTCTCGGACAGTGCCTGTATCCGGCAAGCGGGGGGCCTCGCGAGCAGCCTCATCCGCAGCGGCGGAATGCGTCATGATTTGCCGGTTCGCCGGTTTTTCTTCCGGTCCGTCCAGCAGCGCGCTCCAGCTGTCGGTCTCGAGAGCGATTGGCTCTGATTGGGCGCCGATATCGCCTGTGAGTACGGACGTGTCCGGCAGAATTGCGGCATCGTTGGCCGCTTCGAGTTGCGCGAACAGGATTTCCGCGCCCATGTCCGCGGTCTCGCCGGCAAGTGATGCAAACAGCGTGTCGGGTTCGCCTTTAGCTCCCTCCGGCAGCGGCAAGCTGGCTTCAACCAGCGCCTTCAATGTCTGGGTGAGGCTCTCTTCAGCACGATCCGCCGCGGGCGCCGATGCCATGGAACGCGGTTCATCGGCTGAAGCAAAGGAAGGCCGCTCCGGCTCGGCTTCCAGTTCCCATTCCCCGAGATCGTGACCCTTGAAGCCCTCGACCTCATTGAGATTGCGGGCAAGCGTCTGTTGCGGCGGAGGCGTGATGGAGTCCTTGGTTGCCTCTCTGCCAGTAATGGTTTCGGGTTGGAAAGGAAGGTTCGTGGATTCAGCAAGGGGCTCCGGTAAAGGCTGGTCATGCCCGGAGGCAGGCCAGCTGTTGCCGAGCGTTTCCGCGCCCTTGGCCGACAACGATTCGGGCTGGGGGGTGCTTTCAGAATGCTCGACTGCCGGCTGGTCTGCAGGCACCCCTTGCTCCGGCAGATCGAGCTGTTCCGCCTGCTCGGAAAGATCGAGCCCCAGTTGCTCCTGCAATTCCATCTTGAGCTGGCTATCTATTTCCCCCGCGGCAATCGCGGCTACCAGCGACAGCGCTTCCGGATCGGCCGCAAGGAATGCCGCTGCGGCGCGCAGCGTCGGGATGTTATCCGAACTTACCTTTGCCGGCTGTTGCGGCTGGGTGCTTGCGGCAGCACTATCGTTGCTGCGCGTCGCCGCTGCCTTTGCAGGCTGTTCGTCATGGCGCGGCGTGGCGGCAACCTTCTGTTCAGCCTCGCCGTCTTCCGTGGATGTCGTAGACGGCGCAATGTTCTCGTCGTCGTCCCCGAACGCCTTCTTCAGTGCTGCCTGCAGCAGGCCGGCATCCGGCAGGATCGTTGGGCTGGCGAGAAGCGTTTGCGCGGTCGGCAGAGCCAATGGCCCGCCGGAGGCTACGGCTTGTCCCTGCGGCACGGGAATGGCAGGAGCCGGCTTTGCATCAGCTTGGCCGGAGACCGGGCGTGTAGCGGCCGGAAGCGTGAAAAGCCTGTCCAGCAGGCGTGGCGCGTCGACAATCGAAGGGTTCTTCAGCGCCTCGGCGAGGATGCGGACGGTGGCAGCCAGATTGCGTTGCCCGAGCTGCTTTTCCAGCGCCAGCCGCGCGGCCGGCGGCAATGCTTCGAGGAAGACGGCAAGCCGCCTGGTGAAGTCACGGAGGCTCTCCTGTGGCAGCGGCGGAAATTTCAGGATTTTTGCCAGCGTATCGAGCAGCCGGATCAACGCTTCCTTCGGCAGTGGCTCGCTCCCCACCAGATGGCGGTTGAGCGCCTCCAGGATTTTCAGGGCGGCTTCCGACTGGTTTCCCGAAATCCGGAGCGGGACCGGTGGTGTACGGTCTTTGGGTGAGATGCTTTCGGCCACGGCCGCCGCCTGCGTCACGACGGCTGGTATCTTGACTGTGAGAATGGGCATCAGCATCGCAATCTCCGTCAGGTTGGGTGGCGAGGGACATATGGGGCGGCATGCCGGTCACAGGACAGGGTGATGCCAGGTGCATGTCGAAGGATAAGGGCGCTTCATGCGCATGCCCGACGGCTCGTTCACGGCCAAACCAGACTGCGGCGGCTGCTTCGGAACCATGGGTGACCGAGCATTCTACTGGCCAATACTAGGTCAGAATGATTGATAGAATATTAACCATAATGCGGTGGGCGGCATAAACTGCAGCGTTCTGGCGCGCGGCGTTTGTGCTTGCTGCGTTTCCACGGGTCGCGTACATCTTTGCCGCTCCGCCGCCGTTGATCGCGGCTTGAACATGCAGTTGCTTTCGGGGGGAATGCGATGAATTCGGCCAATCTGATCCTCAACACCGACAGCTACAAGTTCAGCCATTTCCTCCAGTATCCACCCGGCACGCGGGCGATTTCCGCTTATATCGAGACGCGCGGACATCCGGATCAGGCGGATGTGCTGTTTTTCGGCCTGCAGATGTTCCTGAAGGAATATCTCGCAAAGCCGGTGACGCGGGCCGATGTGGAGGAGGCTGAGGCGATCGTTCTCGCCCATGGCCTGCCGTTCAACCGCGCCGGCTGGATGCGCATCGTTGAGCATTTCGGCGGCTATCTTCCGCTCGAAATCCAGGCACTGCCGGAATGTACCCTGCTGCGTCGCGGCGTGCCGATGGTGCAGGTGGTCAACACCGATCCGGACAGCTTCTGGCTGACGTCCTATATCGAGACCGCGTTGCTGCGGGCTGTCTGGTATCCGTCCTCCGTTGCCAGCAACGCGCGCAAGGTCAAGCAGATCATTCGGCCGATGGTGGAAAAGACCTGCGACGATCCGGAAGCCGTCCTGCCTTTCCGCCTGCACGATTTCGGCGCCCGCGGCGTCGGCGCATTCGAGCAGGCTGGCATCGGCGGTGCCGCCCATCTGGTCAACTTCATGGGTACCGACACTGTCACCGGCGTTCTCTATGCCCGGCGTTACTATGGCGCGGATATGGCCGGCTTTTCGATTCCGGCATCCGAACATTCGACCATGACTGCATGGGGCGTTGAGCGCGAAGCGGAAGCCTATTCCAACATGATCGATCGCTTTGCCGGCGGCGGCATGTTCGCCGTCGTCTCGGACAGCTACGATATCAACTACGCCGTCTCCGAAATCTGGGGCGAGCAACTGCGGGAAAAGGTCAGGGCCAGCGGCGGTACGGTGGTCATCCGGCCCGATAGCGGCGATCCGATCGAAACGCCCGTCCATGTGATCAAGCAGCTCGATTATCATTTCGGCTCGACGCTGAACGGCAAGGGCTACAAGGTGCTCGACAAGTCCGTCCGCGTCATCCAGGGCGACGGCATTTCGAATACCGATATCAGCCAGATCCTCGGTCGGCTGGAAGCCTTCGGCTTCTCTACCGAGAATATCGCCTTCGGCATGGGCGGCGGGCTGCTGCAGAAGGTCAACCGCGACACCTATTCCTTTGCCATGAAAACCAATGCCAGGCTGGACGAATCCGGCAAATGGCACGACGTTTTCAAACGTCCGGCCACCATGAACGTCAAGGCATCGAAAGCCGGCCGCCAGGCTGTCGTCAGCGGTCTCGGCGGTCTGGAGGCAGTGCGTCTCGACGAATTGAAGGATCGGCACAACTACCTTGAAACGGTGTGGAAAGACGGTGAGCTTCTCAGAGACTGGAGCTTCGAGGAAATTCGAGCGCGGGCAAAATAGGTTCTTTGCCCAAATGGCGAAATTATGCAGTAAATGACTGCAGAAACTTCGCCGGATGCTCCTTCAAGCAGCCAAGCCACCAGCTTGCGACTTGCCTTCGACCGAGCATCCTTGCATCCTTCGCTCGGATTCAACGTGCCGGGCGAGCATCGCGGCTAACTTGCTGACGGTAAAGCGCCAGCGCTAACAGACTCCCCACAATGTCGACCAGCCTGTCCGGCGCAGGAGGACGGTTGTCGGGGTCGAATGCGAGCCCGATGACGGCGTTCGGGCCTGCCGCGGTTGCCACGGGCCAAAAGTCAAAGCGCGAGGCCAAGGTGGGATAGATTCCGGCGCGCATGACAGCGCCCATCTCCAGCGACGATCGGGCCGCCTCGAACTCGGCCTGCTGGGGCTCCAGGCCGCCGACACTGTTGATGGAGACCACGTTCCCCTCCGCGACGAGTATCACCACGGCGGGAACTTGGAAGAGCGCCGCAAGAGCCTGGGACGTGGTCGACGCGACCGCCTTCGCATTGTTCGCCACCACGACGTCGCGGCTATAGCCCTGCAGCACCGTCGCCTGTCTTGTCAGAAGCGCCGCATCGCTCGCCCGCCGCCGGGAGGTGAAGGCGATGCTACTCACGATCAGACCCACCAGAAAAAGCAGACCGATCGCCCAGATATTTGCCGGGTTGTCGACGGCCAATGAGTAGCGCGGCTCGGTCAGGAAGAAGTTGTAGGCCAGAGCACCAAGCACGGCCGAGAACAATGACGGGCCAAGGCCGAAGGCAACGCCCGCGATGATCACCGGAACGATGAAGACGAGGGAGACGTTCGGAACAGTCACGCCGCTGTCGATACCGATAGCCACGACCGTCGCGACGGCGATCATTGCACACGATGCAAGATAGCCCAGCACGGACGGAGGAAGTGGATCGGCAACCGGTATCTGCGCAGTGTCCTGTCGCAGCTTGGAATCGACGTTGGCCATTGGTTCAACTCCTTTCCATCATCATACCGTCCCTAACGAGGGCGGCGGCCGCAACTCGCTAGCCGCGCCTGTGCCAGCCCCTTTCGCGCGTGTCACGTCGGCAACATTCAGCGGGCAGCAGTCGAGATCATCAATTCGAAATACATTGATGCCGAGTCTCTTTTACCAATCGCTGCGTCACGCGAAGGGGCGTATTGATAAGGAGAGTTAATCTCACCCGCATAAGTATTCCATGTGGCCGGAAGCTATATTGTATAAAAAGATTGTAATGTCGTCCGCTGTATCGACCATGGTCGACAGCTGCGGTTTAAATTGGAGCCCGAAGATGACGGTCCGTCCGCCCCAATCCCTGTCCCCGTCCTTTACCAAGGATACTGGCCTCAACCTCTTGGAATACGAACTGATGTCGGAGCGGGCGGATTCGCTCGGGCGGCACGGATTGAAGGTGGAAAAGGCGATCGCCGCGCTTGATGTCCTGAAACATGAAGGCACGACGCCGGAGCGGCGCGAGCAGTTGCTCGATGATGCCGCTGACGCCGTCTGGGCGTTCTTCATCCAGCGCGAAATCTGCGGTCTGCGTTCCAATCGCGATGCGGTGCAGCGTTATGGCATCCCGAAGGAGGTCATGGCTCGTCTTGGGATCGCGCGGCGCAAACCCTGATCAGGCGGCGTCTTTTTTCGCCAGCAGTTCGTAGATGCCGTTCTCGTCAATCGTCACCGTGAGAATGTCCTTGGCTGCATCTTCATCGCGCTGCTCTTCGCTGGCCTGGCCCGCGCGGGCAAGCATGACTGCCTGGTCTTCGTCGCTTGGGGGCTGGTGCGGATCATCACTGGGCTGCGTGCCTTCCTGCAGCGCCGGCGACTGGTTTGCACGGTCGCTTTCGATGGAAGCCTGTGTCTGGGCAATCTCGACCCCGGCCGCGAGCACCTGGATGGTCTGGATGGCAATGGCGCCGGCGCTTTGATCGCTCTGAGCGATGTCGGACTTGCCGTCGGTTTCACCCTTGGCGGCAGCTTCGTTCCCCTCGCGGATCACCTCGTGAAGCTCTTTGACGTCTTCGAGCTTCTCTCCGGCTTCCAGCGCACGGATGGATTCCTCGCGTTCCTTGCGGGTTTCGGCATCCTCCACCTTGGTTGGGTCGTTCTCCAGCCGTTCGGCTTTCAATTCCTCAACGGTCTTCGGATCGGCAATGTCTTCGAGGCGCTGCAAGACCTTGCTGACGTCAGCAGTGAGGAATTTCTCCTCCGTTGCCTTGTCGTCGAGGATCGTCTTGATCTTCTGGGCGGCTTCGCCATATGGGTGCTTGATCGCCTCGATCATTTCCTGCGCCGTGACACCGATGTCCCGAAGACCGCTCTTGGCCTCGACTTCGGCGACGCTGGAGGGCAGGCCGGCGCGGGCGCTGGTCAGGGCCGCTCGCATACGAATTGTGTAGTCGTTATCGGTTTCACCGTCGGCCTGCTCAAGGCCGTTCTGCTGCACGAACCTTGCCAGCAGCGCGGTCATTCCCGTCGGGTTCTCGTCGGTGCCGTCAACCGCCGCAGTCAACGCGTCCACTGTAACGCGGAACGTCGCAAGGCCGACCACTGTCGGCTTGCCATCGATGTCTTTCTTGGCGACCAGGTTGGTGATCGTCAACGCGTCTTCCAGGCGGCTGCCGTAGTCCGTGTCGGATTCGTCGGCGCCCTGGGTCACGCCCATTACGGCCGAGAAGCGCGCGGCCAATGCTGCCATCGGGTTTTCGTCGCGCTTCAGCGCACCGAAGAAATGCTCGTTGATCCTGGCATTGGCTGCCTGAGCAACCTCATCCGAAGTGACGCGGGCTTTGAGGACCTTGTCCTCTTCCTTTTTGCCCTTGGCCTTTTCTTCTTCCTCAAGGCGCCGCTTCTCGATGTCGTCGACGATCGATTGCACCATCGAGGTGACAATCGTGGCGGAGGCCTGTTGGGTCGGGGGCAGCATCATCGGCGTCGGTCCATGATCGTAGCGGCTGTGCCCCGACAATAAGGCGCAACCGTTAACCCGGCCTTAACCGCGATTGCGAGATTTCCTCACGCGACGGCCGTCCTGCGCGCCATCCAGCCGTCCGGCGGCGTGGGTTTGCAGACGATCGTGACCAGCACGAAACTCACGTAGAGCAGCAGATACCAGGATCCCAACTTTTGCAGCGACACCATGTGCCATTCCGCCTGACCGGGATAGAGCCATATGCCGGTGGCCGTGCCGATGTTCTCGGCAATCCAGAGGAAGATGCTGGTGAAAAACGCCGCCAGCACCAGCGGCATCCACCGCGCTTTCCGCTCCACCGTGAAATAGATGCGCACCCGGCCGAAGAGGATGAGCGTGGCAGCGAAAAGACCGATGCGCATATCCGCGATATAATGATGGCTGTAGAAGTTGATGTAGATTGCAGCCGCCAAAAGGGCCGTGAGCGCGAAAGGCGGGTACCGTGTGAACCGCATGTCGAAGATGCGGATGGCGCGGGCCATGTAGCTGCCGACGGACGCATACATGAATCCGGAGAAAAGCGGAACACCGGCAATCTGGAAGATCGCATCCTCTGGATAGACCCAGGATCCCATCCGAACCTTGAAGATCTCCATGCAGGTGCCGGTGACGTGGTAGATCAGGATGACCTTGGCTTCCTCCCAGCTTTCCATTTTCAGACGAAGGAAGATGATCTGTATGGAAAGCGCCATCAGAAAGAGCGCATCGTAGCGGTTGACCGCCCATTCCTCTTGCCAGACAAGTTTGGTCGCGATGATCAGAAACAGGACAAGTGCACCAAACAGGCATGACCATGCCTGTTTCAGTCCAAACAGAACGAACTCGGCAAGACCAGGCGGCAGCCTCTTCAGCTGCCGGCGAATCCAGACCCGCACCGGCTCGAGGAAAGGTCCGGTCTGGTGCTCTCCGATCGGCCGCATCAGCTGTGGGCGAAGATATCGGTCTCTTCCCAACCGATCAGATCGAGCTTGGAACGGGTCGGCAGGAAGGCGAAGCAGGCGTCGGCATGATCGATACGGCCGTCGCGGATGAGGCGTGCGGTCAGCTTGTCGCGCAGCGCATGCAGATGCAGCACGTCGGACGCCGCATATTCCAGCTGTGCTGGCGACAGCGTTTCCGCCGCCCAGTCGGAAGACTGCTGCTGCTTGGAGATATCGACCTCGAGCAGTTCCTTCAGATTGTCCTTCAGCCCATGCCGGTCCGTATAGGTCCGCGTCAGCCGCGAGGCGATCTTGGTGCAGAACACCGGCGTCGTGGTGACGCCGAAGGTATGGAACAGGACGGCGATGTCGAACCGACCGAAGTGGAAAATCTTCTGGCGGGTGGGGTCTTCGAGCATGGCGACGAGGTTCGGGGCTTGAGTCTGGCCCTTGGCGATCTGGATCACATCGGCGGTGCCGTCACCGGGCGAAAGCTGCACGAGGCAGAGCCGGTCGCGGCGCGGAATGAGACCGAGTGTTTCGGTGTCGATGGCGATTGCGCCCTTGTAGCGAGCAGCGTCTTCCGCGGAGATATCGCCTTGGTGAAACCGTATTGTATTTGCCATGGAAATCCCCACATCATCGGGACGGGTGTTGCGCATTGGTTCAAGCTGTTGGGCTATAGCGCAACTTTGCCGGAAACGATACCGTCTCTCACGCCCGTATATATGGGTTATCACGTCTCTACCGGGCAAACACGATGGAACGCACATGTTGATCCCGCAGGCCGTCATCCTGTCCATGGCATTGATCGCTTCCGCACTTCCTGCTGCCGCGGCTTCGCCGTGGCTGGAACCGGTTCAGCCTGCCCAGTTCTATACCGATCTACCCGGGGTCAAGTCGCCGGAAGAGGCGGAGGACGCCAAGCGGATCATCTGCGAACAATCGGTCGTCGAGATCCATGGCAATCCCACCTACGGACAGCGCTATCGGACCGTCAACAATTGCCGTCAAGGCAATGGGCCGGTGTTCCAGTCTCTCCGGTCACCACGGTCGATCGAGCGGCAGTTGCGTGGTCTGAATTACTAGCTCCTGACATTGTCGCCCTGATGGGGCTTCTTGCAAATTGCCGGATCATCAATACAACTTCCCGCAACGAGGTGTGTCGGGCTTTCCTATGTCCGGCCTGGGAGACGCTATCATGCCTGAAACGCAACGGCCTTTGGTCATCTGCGCGCCGGAGCCGCGCACACTCGATCTGATCTTCACGTCAGCGGCGCTGGATCATCTGAAGGCGAAATATCGGATTGTTGAAGCCGATCAAGACAATATTGCCGGGCTTGGCGACGAGGTTTTGGGACAGGCCCGCTACATCATCGGCCAGCCGCCGCTGAGCGCCGAAACGCTTGCGCGGATGACGCGGTTGCGCTGCATCCTCAACGTCGAGAGCAATCTGATCAACAACATGCCTTACGAGGTGCTATTCGCACGTGGCATCCATGTGGTGACGACGGGCCAGGTTTTTGCCGAGCCGGTCGCCGAGATGGGGCTGGCGATGGCGCTCAACATCGCCCGTGGCATTGTCGATGCGGATGTCGATTTCCGGGAGGGGCGTGAGCTCTGGGGCGGCGAGGGCAATGCCAAGGCACGGCTACTCTCCGGCGCCGATGTCGGCATCATCGGCTTCGGCGATCTCGGCAAGGCGCTGAACCGTGTATTGTCCGGTTTCCGCACCGACACCCGCGTCTACGATCCCTGGATGCCGGCTTCGATCCTGATCGACAACGGGGTCAAGCCCTCGAGCCTCGAGGAGGTGCTGACACAGAGCGACTTCATCTTCGTCGTTGCGGCCGTGACTAGTGAGAACCAGCATTTCCTCGGCGCTGATGCCTTTGCCAGCATGCGCCCCGGTGCAGCCTTCATCTTGCTCAGCCGTGCCAACGTCGTCGATTTCGATGCGTTGATGGCGGCGGTCGCCAGCGGGCATATCGTTGCGGCGAGCGACGTCTATCCCGACGAGCCGCTGCCGCTTGATCATCCCGTCCGCGGCCTCAAGGGCTTCCTGCGCTCCGCCCATCGGGCCGGCGCGCTCGACAGTGCCTTCAAGAAGATGGGCGACATGGTGCTGGAGGACATGGACTTGATGGACCGCCACCTGCCGCCGATGCGATGCAAGCGGGCGGAGCGCGAGACGGTGTCGCGAATGCGCTCCAAGCCAGTCAGCGTGAATTGACCAGCGTCAACTGGCGGTAGCCGGCTTCAGTTTTGCCGCGCCTGCCGAAAGCACCAGCGGTGCTGCCATCAGGCAGAGAGCACCCGCGATCATCAGCGCGGGCAGGTAGCTCGCGTAGTTGTCGCGGATGAAGCCGCCGCCGAAGGCTGCGAAGGCCGCGCCAATCTGGTGCCCGGTGAACACCCAGCCGAATACCATGTTTGCGCGCTCGCGGCCGAAATGCTGGGCCGTGAGCTTGACTGTCGGCGGAACGGTGGCCACCCAATCGAGGCCGTAGAAGATGGCGAAGATCGACAGGCCGAGGAATTCGAACCCGGTGAATGGCAGCCAGAGCAGCGAGAGGCCGCGCAGGCCATAGTACCAGAACAAAAGCCAGCGGTTATCGTAGCGGTCCGACAGCCAGCCGGACGCAACGGTGCCGGCGAAATCGAACACGCCGATAATGGCGAGAACGCCCGTCGCGGTGATCCCCGTCATGCCGTAATCGGCGCAGAGCGAGACAAAATGCGTCTGGATGAGCCCGTTGGTCGAGGCGCCGCAGACGAAGAACGACAGGAACAACACCCAGAAAATCCGCGTCTTCGATGCCTCGATCAGAACGTCGATCGGCGAGTTGGTCTTGAGGCCACCCGCCACCGGCGGATCATCCACAACCTGGCCATAGGGGCGCAAGCCGAGATCCGATGGACGATCGCGCATGAACAGCAGCATCGTGGCAGCGCAGACGACCAGCATGGCAAGAATGAACATGATCGCTGCGCGCCAGCCATAGGCCTCTGTCAACGCCGCGATCAGCGGCAGGAAGACGAGCTGTCCGGTGGCGGTGCTTGCCGTCAGCAGGCCGATGACAAGGCCGCGCCGCGCGGTAAACCAGCGGGTGGCGACCGTTGCGCCCATGACCATCGCCGTCAACCCCGTGCCGGTGCCGACGACAAAGCCCCAGAGCACGACCAACTGCCAGACCTCGCGCATGAACAGCGATAATCCCATGCCGGTGAAGACGACGGTAATGGCCGTCAGCGCCATCCGCCGCATGCCGAAGCGGTTCATCAGGGCGGCGGCGAAGGGGGCCATCAGTCCGAACAGGATGAAGCGCATGGCAAGGGCTGCCGAGATTTCTGTCGCCTCCCAGCCAAATTCCTTCTGCAGGGGCAGGATCAGGACCGACGGCGCACCGATCGTGCCTGCGGTCACCAGCATGGTGAGGAAGGCGGTGGCAGCGACGATCCAGCCGTAGTGGACCTTGCGCTGTTCAAGGCGCCTGGAGAGTGTCGTTGAAAGCATCGTGGGATCTTCCTGTGACGGGCAGATAGGGGATGGCATCCGCATCTATAACTATCGTTATGCAAGTCACTAGATGAGAAACTTTCATTATGCAAGTCTATCGCGCAAAATATGGACGAGTGATGAGGCTCAGGGACGTCAGGAAAAAAGACATCTCAACGCGCAATCGCCGCGCAACGCGCGTGATTGACAGGAGTTTATCGTATCCTGGCAGGGCGGGGAAAATTCAGGGCTGGCGGACCGATTTCAGGGAGAAGGTGTCGGCATCGATCGGCTTGCCTGTCAGGCTGTCGACATAAATCGGCGCCGCTGGCGCTCCGGTTTCCTTGTCGGTGAGCCGCATTGTCACGCCGCGATCGGCGAAATGACGGTTACCGAACATGGAGAGCGCGATCAGCAGCGGCTGCAGTTCGCGACCCATGTCGGTCAGGAGATATTCATAGCGGACCGGACGGTCCTGATAGGCGCGCTTTTCCAGAAGACCGGCTTCAACCAGCGACTTCAGCCGGCGGGTGAGGATATTGGGAGCGATGCCGGTGCTCTTCTGGAATTCGTCGAATTTCGTGCGACTGAAGAACACATCGCGCAGGATGAGAATGCTCCACCATTCGCCGACCCGGTCGAGGGTACGGGCGATGGGGCAATTCATTTCGTCGAAGTTCTTGCGCTGCATGGCTCTTATGTAGAGCCTGGACTTGCACCATGCAAGTCAGCCAGTACGAACGTCGCCAGCCGCCTAGCGGCCGATCACTCGCCGTTGACCCGGCGCATCGCTTCGAGAATGGAGCCCTTCGTCCCGTGGCCGGTCTTATAGAGGCCGAGCATGACGGTGGCGGCATCGCGGCCATCATCGCTGTCGAGCACCGTGCGTGTTTCCTCGCACCATTCCTCGAGCGCGCCGCAGACCAGTTCGATTTCACTCTGATTCAAGGCCATGTCCGACAAAAACGACATTGCTTCACCCTATCGCTCGAAACACACCCGGTTTGGAACGATAGTGTAGAATCATCGTGCGCGATAACAATTCCCAAATTTAGGGGGGTGGCAGCCCGGCGATCGAACCGGGGCCACCGAACGGAGATCTGGAGCCGACAGCCTGTCCTGTCAGATCATTCCGCCGCGACGGCGGATGCCTCGAGCAGGGAGGCGGCGATGGCCATCGCCAGCAGCTTTCCTTTTGCCCGAATCGTATTGCTGTCGAAATCGCGAGCCGACAGCGCGAGGTCCATGCCCTCGCGCATCAGAATTTGTTGTGCCCTGTAGACTGCCCAGTTTTCGACCTCGTCGCGCTTCCGCATGGCGCTTGCCCCCGGCTAAATCATTTAGCGTTGTCGTCCAGCTCTCAATCCGGCCTGAACGCAGGCACATGCGGCGAATCACCTGAGCACATGAAGAGAATGCGACATTTCCTTGATTTCGGAAGCAGAACTTTTGAGCGATGAATAATTGGGGTGAAACGCTGCTTCAGGCGTTGCGCAGCCTGCCTTCCAGGAGATCGAGAACGGCCCGGCCTGCCTCCATGACATTGGTTCCCGGACCAAAGACGGCAGCGACGCCGTGGTCCATCAGGAACTGGTAATCCTGGCGCGGAACGACGCCACCGCAGACGACAATGACATCGCCGCCGCCCCTGGCTTTTATGGCCTCGACCAGCTGCGGCAGCAGCGTCTTGTGACCGGCCGCCAGCGACGAGACACCGACGACGTGCACATTCGCGGCCAGCGCCATGTCAGCAGCCTCGTCCGGTGTCTGGAACAGCGGGCCGGCGAGCACATCGAAGCCGATATCGCCGAAGGCGGAGGCGATGATCTTGGCCCCTCGGTCATGGCCGTCCTGACCGAGCTTGGCGATCATGATCTTCGGCTTGCGGCCAATTGATTTTGCGACCGTCGAAAGCCGGGCAGCGAGCGTTGTCAGTTCGGGCTCGTCCTTGTAGGCATTACCGTAGATATCACTGACCACTTCCGGCACGGCGGTATGATCACCGAAGACGACGCGCATCGCATCGGAGATTTCACCGACCGTGGCGCGGGCGCGGGCTGCCGTCACGGCGGCTTCGAGGATATTGCCCTCGCCGCTGCGGGCAACCTGCGTCAGGGCTTCGAGCGCGGTGGTCACTTCAGCCGTGTCGCGCCGGCGCCGGGTTTCTTCGATCCGTTTGATCTGGGCGGTACGGACGGCCGCATTATCGATATCGAGAATGTCGAGATTGTCCTCGGTCTCGAGCCTGTACTTGTTGACGCCGACGATGACTTCCTCGCCCTTGTCGACGGCAGCCTGGCGGCGGGTGGCCGCCTCCTCGATCAGCCGCTTCGGCAGGCCTTCGGCGACCGCCCTGGTCATGCCGCCCAGCGCCTCGACCTCTTCCATCAGCGCCCAGGCTTTTTCCGCCAGTTCTGCCGTCAGGCTCTCGACATAATATGAGCCGGCTAATGGATCGACGACCTTGGTGACGCCGGTCTCGTGTTGAAGAATGAGCTGCGTGTTGCGGGCGATGCGGGAAGAAAATTCGGTCGGCAGCGCGATCGCCTCGTCGAAGGAATTGGTGTGCAGCGACTGCGTGCCGCCGAGCACGGCCGACATCGCCTCGAACGCAGTCCGGATGATGTTGTTATAGGGGTCCTGCTCCTGCAGCGAGACGCCGGAGGTCTGGCAATGGGTGCGCAGCATCAGCGAGGATTGTTTCTTCGGCGAAAACCCTTCCATGATTCGGGTCCAGACCAGCCGGGCGGCGCGCAGCTTGGCCGCTTCCATGAAGAAGTTCATGCCGATGGCGAAGAAGAAGGAGAGACGCCCGGCGAACTCGTCGACGTTCAAGCCCTTGGCGATGGCGGCGCGGACATATTCGCGGCCATCTGCGAGCGTGAAGGCAAGCTCCTGAACCAGCGTCGCGCCGGCTTCCTGCATGTGATAGCCGGAGATTGAGATCGAGTTGAACTTCGGCATTTCGCGCGCCGTGTAGTCGATGATATCGGCAACGATCCGCATGGAGGGTTCCGGCGGATAGATATAGGTGTTGCGAACCATGAACTCCTTGAGGATGTCGTTCTGGATCGTGCCGGAAAGCTCGGCGCGCGGCACGCCCTGTTCCTCGCCGGCGACGATGAAGGAGGCCAGGATCGGGATGACCGCACCGTTCATGGTCATCGACACCGAGATCTTTTCGAGCGGAATGCCGTCGAACAGGATCTTCATGTCCTCGACCGAATCGATTGCCACACCAGCCTTGCCGACATCGCCGACGACGCGCGGATGATCCGAATCATAGCCGCGATGAGTGGCGAGGTCGAAGGCAACGGAGACGCCTTGTTGGCCGGCCGCAAGCGCCTTGCGGTAGAAGGCGTTCGACGCTTCGGCGGTGGAGAAGCCGGCATATTGCCGGATCGTCCAGGGGCGCCCGGCATACATCGTGGCGCGCGGGCCGCGGGTGAACGGCGCAAGGCCCGGCAGCGAGCCGAGATGGCCGGTGCCTTCGAGGTCGGCCTCGGTATAGAGCGGCTTGACGGCAATGCCTTCAGGGGTCTGCCAGGTCAGTGCGTCGGGCGGGGATTTGAGTTCGCGTTCGGCGAGGGCGGACCAATCCTTGAGGGTTTTCTTATCGGACATGGGATTCCTCCTCTTCAACAGGCAGCGCGTAAATTTCTTCTGACACACAAGGTTTCCGGTCCGTCATTCCTGTGCTTGTCACAGGAATCCAGCGACGCGAAGTCCTTCGCGTGAGAGGAGTCTTTCGCGCCGCCGACGCGGCGCGGCTGGATCCCCGCCACAAGGGCGAGGATGACGGAGAGGAGGTGGGCATCATTTGTCTTTCCATCGCAATTCAACCGCCTTCAGCCACGCGCGAGAATCTCGCCGTGGTTTTGCTAAACTCGGACGGGGCGCTGAAAGCTGCCTCGATAGAGTGGAATAAGTGACACCTCTCAGCGCCCCGTTCGGCGGTTTTTGCCCGCGACTTGTGTCCCTCTGAGGTGGCCCAACCGGATGGTGTTCGTCTGGCCCGATGGACCCCGGCCGAACCAATTTATCGGCAACGATCCACCCGGCCGCCGCCGGTGACTCCGATGTCCTCGTCCTCGTCCTCGGGTTTAACCCGAGGATTGACCCGAGGATCAAGGGTCGGACGGACTTTGACCAGTCCGGCGAAACTATCCGCTGAACCACCCTGTGTGCCGCACAGGCACGCCCGGCGCGCTCTTTCGGGCATCGGAAGCGGGAAGACTGATCCGTATCCTGTCCGCTTCTCCCGTGTCGCCGGAGGGAGACCATTTTCCGCGGCCCCCTGATGCGAGGGTGTACGTCATCCCCTTGCATCCGGCGCCGGCCCCGCCTTGCTGCCACGCCTGGCAGCGTATCCGACGGCGGGACGGAAAGAGGATGACACAGGTGCTCTGGGCGGGGAAAACAAGCCATTCGTTTTTCTCTGTCTTTCTCAAGGAGCATAAGAGTTCGTCGCAGACCCCTCACTTGCAATTTCTAACACTTAGCTAAAGCTAAGGTGTTGAAATTGCTTTCTCTCCCGCAAGGGGAGAGAAAGAGCGCCGCGCCTGCCGCATTCTACCCCTCCCTTGTGAGAGAGGACATAAAATCAGCGTCTTAGCGCCAGCTAAGTGCTAGATTTTATGGGTGAGGGGACGTGTTCTTCCCCGGAGGCGTGATAACTATCACTCGAACTCCATGATCAACTCGTCCACCGCGAGGCTCGCACCCGCCGAAACCGCAATCGTCTTCACCACGCCGCGGCGTTCGGCGCGCAGGGTGTTTTCCATCTTCATCGCCTCGACCGTGGCCAGCGCCTGGCCGGCCTCGACGGTGTCGCCCTCGGAAACGGCGAGCGTGGTGATGACGCCGGGCATGGGGCAAAGCAGCATCTTCGATGTATCGGGCGGCAGCTTTTTCGGCATCAGCCGGGCAAGCTCGGCAACGTGCGGGCTACGGACATGGGCGCGCACGTCGATGCCGCGCCAGCGCAGGCGGATGGCGGTGCCCAGAAGATCGATCTTCACGCCCATCGCGGTGCCTTCGACATTGAAGGTGGCGTGGCTGCGGCCGGGTGTCCAGTCGCCGGCGACGGCGAAGACGCTGCCATCCGAAAGCTCGACATAAGAGCCGTCGGCGGACGCATTGAGCGTCACGGCATGCTCCTCTTTGCCGAAGGTGACGACCCAGTCCTTGCCGATCACCCGGCGGTGATGGCCGATCGTGCCGGAGATCTGCGCGGCGCGGGTCTGCAGCGCCTGATGGATCAGCGTCGCGACGGCGGCGAGTTTCTGCGCCGATGCCGGGTCCGGCTCGACCCCGTGGAAACCGTCCGGAAATTCCTCGGCGATGAAGGCGGTGGTGAGACGCCCGGCGCGAAACCGGTCGTGCTGCATGACGGCCGACAGGAAGGGCAGGTTGTGGCCGATGCCTTCGACCTCGAAATCATCGAGTGCTGCGCTCATCGCGTCAGTGGCCGTCAGGCGGTCGGGTGCCCAGGTGCAGAGCTTGGCGACCATCGGATCGTAATACATCGAGATCTCGCCGCCTTCGAAGACGCCGGTATCGTTGCGTACGATGGTGCCGTCGGCATGCGTACCTTCTTTCGGCGGCCGATAGCGCGAGAGGCGACCGATCGAGGGCAGGAAATTGCGATAGGGATCCTCGGCATAGAGCCGGCTTTCGATCGCCCAGCCGTTCAGCCGGACATCGGCCTGACCGAAGGACAGCTTTTCGCCGGCAGCCACCCGGATCATCTGCTCGACCAGATCGATGCCGGTGATCAGCTCCGTTACCGGATGCTCGACCTGCAGGCGGGTGTTCATTTCGAGGAAATAGAAATTCTTGGTCCCATCGACGATGAACTCGACGGTGCCGGCCGAATGGTAGCCGACCGCCTTCGACAAGGCCACGGCCTGCTCGCCCATGGCGCGGCGGGTCTTTTCGTCGAGGAAGGGCGAGGGGGCTTCCTCGATGACCTTCTGGTTTCGCCGCTGGATCGAGCATTCGCGCTCGCCGAGATAAAGCACGGTGCCGTGCTTGTCGCCGAGCACCTGGATTTCGATATGGCGCGGCTGGGTGACGAATTTCTCGATGAAGATGCGGTCGTCGCCGAAGGAACTTTTCGCCTCGTTCTTCGAGGACTGGAAGCCTTCGCGGGCCTCCGCATCGTTCCACGCAATGCGCATGCCCTTGCCGCCGCCGCCGGCCGATGCCTTGATCATCACCGGGTAGCCGATTTCGCCGGCGATCTTCACCGCCTCGTCGGCATCGGCGATCAGGTCCATATGACCGGGCACGGTGGAGACGCCGGCTTCGGCCGCCAGCTTCTTCGAGGTGATCTTGTCGCCCATCGCCTGGATGGCTCCGACCGGCGGGCCGATGAAGGCGATACCCGCCTTCTCCAGCGCCTCGGCAAAGGCGGCATTTTCCGACAGGAAGCCGTAGCCCGGATGCACGGCGTCGGCGCCGGTCTTCCTGATCGCGTCGAGGATATTGTCGATGACGATATAGGACTGGCTGGACGGGGCGGGGCCGATATGCACGGCCTCGTCGGCCATCTTCACATGCAACGCATCGGCGTCAGCATCGGAATAGACGGCGACGGTGGCGATGCCGAGCTTCCTGGCTGATTTGATGATCCGGCAAGCGATCTCGCCGCGATTGGCGATGAGGATTTTTTTGAACGGCGCCATCACACTTCCATCACGTCTTCAAAGGCTTCCGGGAAACTCTTGCGTCCGACCCGCTCGTCGATCCGCAGCAACGCTTCATAGGACGTTGGATCGAACGGTTCCTCGGCCGGCACCACCTCGCGGCCGAACAAAAGGTTGAGCCGTCCGGCGTCGAGATTGCCCCGTTCGAACGGCTCGGCGCCGAAATGGTGCCAGAGGGCATGCAGGAAGGCTGCATCCACTTTGGCCTCGATCGTGTTCGGGCGAGCGAGGCGTTGCAAGGCCTTGAGCGGCGTTACCCCTTTCTCGTTCGCCCGCCGGATGGTGAAATGATGGCCGTGGCCCGGCATGCCGGAGGGAAAGCCTCGGTGCTTTGTCATCTCGGGCCGTTTTGCCATCTTGGTCTCCTTACGCCTTGGCTGTCTGCTCTGGGGCGATCTTGTCCTGCGTCTTCGTCTGGAAGTCGGAGGCATCGTGGCGCTCGTGCAACTGCTCGGATGGCTCGCCTGACAGGCGGTTGACCATGCGGCCGCGTTTCACCGCAGGGCGTTCCGCGATCTCGGCGGTCCAGCGCTGCACGTGCTTGTAGCTCTGAACATCGAGGAAGGTGCCGGATTCGCCGTATTGTTTGCCTTGGGCCAGATTGCCGTACCACGGCCAGATGGCCATGTCGGCAATCGAATATTCCGGGCCGGCCATATAACGGTTGTCGGCGAGATGCCGGTCGAGCACGTCGAGCTGGCGCTTCACTTCCATCGCGAAGCGGTCGATCGCGTATTGGATTTGCATTGGTGCATAGGCATAGAAATGGCCAAAGCCGCCACCGAGATAGGGTGCCGATCCCATCTGCCAGAACAGCCAGTTCATCGCCTCGGTGCGCGCCTGGTGATCCCCAGGCAGGAAGGCATTAAACTTGTTGGCCAGATAAAGCAGGATCGAGCCGCTTTCGAAGACGCGGGTCGGTTCCGGCGTCGAATGGTCCATCAGGGCCGGGATCTTCGAGTTCGGATTGACCTCGACAAAGCCGGAGCCGAACTGGTCACCATCGCCGATCCTGATCAGCCAGGCGTCGTATTCCGCGCCCTTGTGGCCGAGAGCCAGAAGCTCTTCCAGCATGATGGCGACCTTGACGCCGTTCGGCGTCGCCAGCGAATAGAGCTGCAGCGGATGCTTGCCGACTGGCAGTTCCTTGTCATGGGTCGGGCCTGCGATCGGCCGGTTGATGTTGGCGAACGCGCCGCCATTCGCCTTGTCCCATGTCCAGACCTTGGGGACTTCGTAGCCGGCGGGAAAGTTATCGGCGGGGGATTTTTCGGTCATGCGGATGGGTCCTTGATGAATGAGCGATGTGCCTGGGAGGAGGCAGATCAAACATATGGGAACAGAGGAATGAATTTCGCTAGTGCGGATGTTCACTTTCCGCTGGAGGCGAATTTTGTTTCTCCGTCATCCTCGGGCTTGACCCGAGGATCCAAGCCCGGAGCGAGAACGAGTTTGGCGCTTTGGATCCTCGGGTCAAGCCCGAGGATGACGACTGTGGTTTACGACGCATGCGCCGCCTCACAACGGGATCGTATCGTGCTTGCGCCACAGCTGTTCCTTGCGCTTGTTCCGCAGCGAGGCAAAGGCTCGGGCAATCCGGCGGCGGGATGAGTGCGGCATGATCACCTCGTCGATGAAGCCGCGTTCGGCCGCCTTGAAGGGATTGGCGAAGTTGACCTCGTATTCCGTGGTGCGGGCAGCGATCTTTTGCGCGTCGTCGAGTTCGGAGCGGTAGAGGATTTCGGTGGCGCCTTTGGCGCCCATCACGGCGATTTCGGCGGTCGGCCAGGCATAGTTGACGTCGGCGCCGATGTGCTTGGAGGCCATGACGTCATAGGCGCCGCCATAGGCTTTTCGCGTGATCAGCGTGACCATCGGCACGGTCGCCTGGCTGTAGGCGAAGAGCAGCTTGGCGCCGTGCTTGATGACACCGCCATATTCCTGCGCGACGCCGGGCAGGAAGCCGGGCACGTCGACCAGCGTCAGGAGCGGGATCGAGAAGGCGTCGCAGAAGCGGACGAAGCGGGCGGCCTTGCGTGAACTGTCGATGTCGAGGCAGCCGGCCAGCACCATCGGCTGGTTGGCGACGACGCCGACCGTCTGGCCTTCGAGGCGGATGAAGCCGGTGATGATGTTGCGGGCAAAGGCTTCCTGCAACTCGAAGAAATCGCCTTCGTCGGCGATCGCGTGGATCAGTTCCTTCATGTCGTAAGGCTTGGCCGACGAATCCGGGATCAGCGTGTCCAAGCGGTTCTCGATGCGGGCCGGATCGTCGTGGAACGGGCGCACCGGCGGCTTCTCGCGGTTGTTGAGCGGCAGGAAGTCGAACAGCAGGCGCACCTGCTCCAGCGTCTCGATATCGTTCTCGTAGGCTGCGTCGGCGACGGAGGATTTCCGTGTGTGGGTGCCGGCGCCGCCGAGTTCCTCGGCCGTGACGATCTCGTTGGTCACGGTCTTCACCACGTCCGGGCCGGTGACGAACATGTAGGAGGAATCGCGGACCATGAAGATGAAGTCGGTCATGGCCGGCGAATAGACGGCGCCGCCGGCGCAAGGCCCCATGATCACGGAAATCTGCGGGATGACGCCCGATGCCTCTGCGTTGCGGCGGAAGACCTCGGCATAACCGGCAAGCGAGGCGACGCCTTCCTGGATGCGGGCGCCGCCCGAATCGTTGAGGCCGATGACCGGCGCGCCGTTGCGCACGGCCATGTCCATGATCTTGCAAATCTTCTGCGCATGGGTTTCGGAGAGGGAACCGCCGAGAACGGTGAAGTCCTGGGAAAAGACGTAGACCTGGCGGCCGTTGATCGTGCCCCAGCCGGTGACGACGCCGTCGCCCGCGACCTTCTGTTCGGCCATGCCGAAATCGACGGCGCGGTGGGTGACGTACATGTCGTATTCTTCGAAGGAGCCTTCGTCGAGCAGCACCTCGATCCGCTCGCGCGCCGTCAGCTTGCCCTTGGCGTGCTGCGCGTCGATTCGGCGCTGGCCGCCGCCGAGCCGTGCTTCGGCGCGGCGTGCCTCGACTTCCGCAAGAATGGCGCGCATCGTTTGTTCCCCCCAAGTATTTCGGGCCAGTATTTCGGGTTGCCTGTCCGCGGCTATTGTGGCCGGATTTCTTTCGTCCGCAATAGCCGGGAAGACGCCGAAAAAAAACCATTGATCAGGTGCAAATGCAGAATATACAAATTTGCAAATTGTAAATTGTAAAAGTGCGAAAATGGCAATCGGAAAACTCTTCATCGGCCGCAAGGTGCGCGCGCTCCGCGAGGTCAGCCGCACGACCCAGGCGCAGTTTGCCGAACGCATCGGCATCTCCACCAGCTATCTTAACCAGATCGAGAACAATCAGCGCCCGGTTTCTGCCGCTGTGCTCCTGGCGCTCGCGGAAAAATTCCAGGTCAGCATCGCCGATCTTTCCTCCGGCGAAGGCGACCGGCTGCTTTCGGCGCTTTCGGAGGCGCTCTCGGATCCCCTGTTCGAGACATATGCCCCGAGCCTGCAGGAGCTGAAGCTCGTCACACAGAACGCGCCGGGTCTCGCCCACGCGCTGATTGCCGCCCATCAAGCCTATCGCCGCAACAGCGAGCAGCTCGCCAGCTTCGACGATGCGCGCGCGGCCGCGATGACGGAAACAACGCCCTATGAGGAGGTGCGGGATTTCTTCCACTTCGTCGACAATTACATCCACGACATCGACGTGCTGGCGGAGCGGCTGGCGGCCGAGCTCGGTATCGGCGAAGGCGACAGCCATGGCTTGATGTCGGCCTATATCGAGCGGCAGCATGGGGTTCGGGTCGTACGCGGGGCGCCGGATAGCGACGAGTTGCGCCGCTATGACCCGAAATCGCGCATCCTGACGCTCAATCCCTATGCTCCCGCGCCAACGCGCGATTTCCAGATCGCCTTGCAGATCGCCCAGTTGCATGCGGGCAAGGAGATCGATGCCGTGGCTGCGGCCGCCGGCTTTCGCACGGAAGAGGCCTACGAAATCTGTCGCATCGGCCTGCACAATTATTTCGCCGGCGCTCTGCTCCTGCCGTACCAGCCGTTTCTCAAGGCCGCGCGGGAATTGCGGCATGACCTGGAACTTCTGGCGGCGCGTTTCGGTGCCTCGCTGGAGCAGGTCTGTCACCGGCTCTCGACGCTGCAGCGGCCGGGTGCCAAGGGTATTCCGATCTTCTTCGCCCGCATCGACCGCGCCGGCAATATCACCAAGCGGCACAGCGCCGCCAAGCTGCAGTTCGCCCGGTTCGGTTCTGCCTGCCCGCTCTGGAACGTGCACCAGGCTTTTGAGATGCCGGGGCGGATGATCCGCCAGCTGGCCGAAACACCGGATGGCGTGCGCTACCTCTGTCTCGCGACGCAGATAACGAAGGGTGGTGGCAGTTTCGCCACCCCAAGGCCGAGCTACGCGATCGCCCTTGGCTGCGAGATTTCCGACGCGCACAATTTCATCTATGCCGACGGGCTCGACATGAGCAATCGGGCCGCCTTCGACCCGATCGGCATCTCCTGTCGCATCTGTGAACGCACGAAATGCACCAGTCGCGCCGTGCCGCCGCTGAAGCGCAAGCTTATCGTCGATCACACCCTGCGTGGCCCGCTGCCTTACCGGATCGCGGATTGAGGGAAATGCCGCTATTCCAGCCGCCGCCGGAAAAGCCAGGCGGCGGCGCTGAGCGTCACTATGGCGATCAGGCAGAGCGGAATGGTCTGGTTCAGCACTTCGGCAAAGCTGATGTCTTTCAGGAAGACACCCTTCACGATGATCAGGAAGTAGCGCAAGGGATTAACCAGCGTCACCGGCTGCAGCCATTCGGGCATGTTCTCGATCGGCGTTGCGAAGCCGGAGAGCAGCATGGCCGGCACCATGAACAGGAAGGCGCCGAGGATCGCCTGCTGCTGCGTCATCGAGAGCGCAGAGATGAACAGGCCGATGCCGACCACCGAGGCGAGATAGAAGATGCCGCTGCCGTAAAGCAGGAAGAGCGATCCCCGGAGCGGCAGGTGGAAGATAAAAATTGCCGCCAGGATATAGGCGGTGATGTGAAAGAGGCCGATCATCATCGGCGGCAGGAGCTTGCCGATCAGGATCTCGTGGACCCGCAGCGGCGAGACCATCAGCTGGTCGAAGGTGCCGAGTTCGCGTTCCCTCGCGATCGACAGCGCTGTGACGATCAGCCCGATCAAAAGTGCGATACTGGCAATCAGGTTCGGCACCATGAACCATTGATAGGTGAGGTTCGGGTTGAACCAGTTGCGCGGGATTGTCGTGACCGTGCGCGCGGCGGCGCGTTTGCCGGCCGGGGTTTCGGCGGCGAGGCCGCCGGCAATTTGTGTGAGATAGCCCGAGACGATCTGCGAGGCGTTTGAGCGGCGGCCGTCGAGGATGATCTGCAGATCGACCGGTGTCCCGGCCTCAATGCCGCGGGAAAAATCCGGACTAATTTCGACGGCGGCGATGACGTCCTGGCCGTCGATCGCCTGGCGCACGTCATCCGGCTTGGCGGCGATCTCGATCCGGCGGAAGGTCGGTGATCCCTCGATGCGCTCGACCAGTTCCTGCCCCCAATGGCCGCTGTCGCGGTTGAGGATCATGACGTCGACGTTGCGGACCTCCAGCGTCGCCGCATAGGAAAAGACGAGAAGCTGAATGATCGGCGGGCCTATCAAGATGGCCCGGCCTTTGGGGTCGCGCAGCACTGCCAGCAGTTCTTTGACGATCAGGGCTCGAAGCCGCGTCCACCACATCAGTCGATCCTCTTTCTGGTGCCGCGGGCGGCGAGCACGAAGAACACGCCCCCGATCAGGAGCATGACGGCCATCGAATGTAGGAACATCGGCCAGATATCGCCGGCGAGGAAAACGGTCTGCAGGCTGGGGATCAGGTAACGGGCAGGCACGATGAAGGTGATCCACTGGATGACGGTGGGCATGGAATTGATCTCGAACAGAAAGCCGGAGAGCAGGAAGGCCGGCAGGAAGGCGGAGATCAGCGCCAGCTGCGAGGCGAGGAACTGGTTTTTCGTCGCTGCCGAGATCAACAGGCCCTGGCCGAGCGCCGGAATGAGGAACGTCGCCGACAGCGCATAGAGCGCCAGCACGGAGCCGCGAAACGGCACGCCGAACAGGAAGACCGCAAGCAGCACGCAGAGCGTCATCGCAGCGAGGCCAAGGACGAAATAGGGGAAGATCTTGCCGATCAGCAGCTCGATCGCTGTGACTGGCGTTGCCATCATCGCCTCCATCGTGCCGCGCTCCCATTCGCGGGCGACGACCAGCGAGGTAAGCAACGTACCGACCAGCGTCATCACGATAGCAATCGAGCCGGGCACAAGGAAATAGCGACTGGTGAGTTCCGGATTGAACCAGAAGCGCTGCTCGATCGAAATGGAGGTCGAATTCTCGGCCATCAGTGCCTGACGCTGGCGCTCCCAATTGGCGACGGTGCCCTGCGCATAGTTCTGGACGAAATTGGCGGTATTGGGCTCCGAGCCATCGACGATCACCTGGATCTGCGGCCGGTTGCCCGCGGCAAAATCCGTGGTGAAATTGGCGGGGATGACGAGAATGCCGCGAATGCGGCCATTGACCAGATCGTCCTCGAAGACGCGGCGATCCTGGCTGGTGGTCACAGTGAAATAACGCGATGCCTCGAAACTTGCGGCAAGGCTCTGGGTGAGTGGCGTGGTCTCCTCCATGACGAGGCCGACGCGGGTTCGTGTCGTATCGAGCGAGACGCCGTAACCGAACAGGAAGAGCAGGATCAGCGGCAGCACGAAGGCGATCAGTGTCGTGCTCGGGTCGCGCACGGCCTGATAGCTCTCCTTGCGGACAAGGGCCGCAAAGCGCCGTATCCTATCCGATGACGGGCTCATGCCGCTTCCTTCGCTTGCGCTTCGGACCGTTCGACCAGCGCGATAAAGGCATCCTCCATGGTTGGATCGGCCTGGTCTCTGGTGACGGCGGTTGCTTTCAATTCGTCGGGCGAGCCGAGTGCGATCGAGCGGCCGCGGTAGATCAGCGAAATCCGGTCGCAATATTCCGCCTCCTCCATGAAATGGGTGGTGACGAGCACGGTGACGCCCTTTTCGACCAGCGCGTTGATATGTGTCCAGAATTCGCGCCGTGTGATCGGATCGACGCCGGAGGTCGGCTCGTCGAGGAACAGCGCCCGCGGCTCGTGCATGACGGCGCAGGCAAGCGCCAGCCGTTGCTTCAGGCCGAGCGGCAGATCCTTGGACGACTGGCCGGCATGACGGCCGAAATCGAAAATCTCGTTCATCAGGGAGACCCGTTCGCGCTTGCGCTGGCCGGAAAGACCATAGACGCCGGCGAAGAAATCGAGGTTCTGGCCGACGCTGAGGTCGCCATAGAGCGAGAATTTCTGGGCCATGTAGCCCAATTGATTGCGCGCGGAGGCGGCATCCCGGCGAAGATCGAAGCCGGCAACACGGCCTTCGCCGGCCGTCGGCTTCAACAGGCCGCAGAGCATCTTGAAGGTGGTGGATTTGCCGGCGCCGTTCGGGCCGAGCAGACCGAAGATTTCCCCGCGGCGGATATCGAAGGTGATGTCGTCGGCAGCGGTGAAATCGCCGAAGCGCTTGGTCAGTCCCTTGGCCTCGATCACCGGCCGGTCGTCCTTTGCGGTCAGCACGGCTTGCGCTTCGGCGAGTTTGGAGCGGCCGCCGGGGCCGCCGCCGAGCATGTCAACGAAGGCATCCTCGAAGCGTGGTGGAGCGGGGGAAGCGCTTGCGCCGTCTCCGGCGGATGGAAATACGGGCTGTGCGCCTTCGCGGGTGACGAGCCGGATCGCCTCGCCCTGGATGACGCCGTCGATGATACCCTCTTCATCGAGCAGCTTCGCGAGTATCTGTCGCTTGCGCCCGGTGACACCAGACACCCGGAATACCCGGCCTTCGACGCGGGCCGTCATCTCCGCCGGCTCGCCGGCAAACAGAAGCTCTCCCTGATTGAGCAGCAATACGCCGTCGCAGGCTTCCGCCTCGTCGAGATAGGCGGTTGACCAGACGACGCCGATGCCTTCCTTGGTCAGGTCCTCGACCATCTTCCAGAGATCGCGGCGCGAGATCGGGTCGACGCCGACGCCCGGCTCGTCGAGCAGCAGCAGGCGCGGCTTCTTCAGGAGCGCGCAGGCAAGCCCGAGCTTCTGTTTCATGCCACCCGACAGCTTTCCCGCCAGACGGCCGGTAAAACGCTTGAGGTCGGTGAAGGTTAGGAGTTCATCGAATGTCGCCGTCCGCTCATCCTTCGGCAGTCCGCGCAGGTCGGCGTAGAGATCGAGGTTCTCCTGCACCGACAGGTCCTCATAGAGCCCGAAGCGCTGCGGCATGTAACCGATCGCCGCCTGGATCGCGGCCGGGTTCCTGGCTGTATCGAAGCCCAGGACCTCGACGGTTCCAGTCTCGGGCAACATCAGGCCGGTCATCAGCCGGATCAGCGTGGTTTTGCCCGCGCCGTCCGGTCCGACAAGCCCGGTAATCTGGCCGCCGAGGATCGTGCCGGACACGGATTGAAGTGCAGGGGGCGCAACGCCGAACCGCTTGGTTACGTCAGCCAGGCGAACCAGTTCGCTTCTTTCCCGCCCGGCGGTCATTGCGCAGCTACCTGTTGCGACGCAAAACGCACGGTGACCGGCATGCCCTGGCGCAGGTCTTCGCCCGGCTTGTCGACGACGATGCGCAGGCGGTAGACGAGGTCGGTGCGCAGCTCCGGCGTTTCCACGGATTTCGGCGTGAATTCCGCGACCGGCGAAATGAAACCGATGGTGCCGTCATAGGCGTCGTTCGGCCTTGTATCAGAACTGACCTTGACTTTCATGCCGGGGTGGATGCGGCCAAGATCGGGCTCCGCGACATAGGTGCGCACCCAAACGGGCTCGGTCAGCGACAGAACGAAGACGATATCGGCCGGCGCAACGATCGCGCCCGTTTCGCGCACCCGCGACAGGATGATGCCGTCATTCGGCGCACGCAGCTCCGTATCCTCCAAGGATGTCTGGGCCGACGCCAATGTCGCCTCCGCTGCCTGCAATTGCGCAGCTGCTGCGGCGATATCCTCGACGCGATTGCCTTCCTCGATCAGCTTCAATGCTTCCCTGGCGGATTCGGCACGCGCGGCGGCCATTGCCTTCGCCGCGACGGCCTGATCGAAGGCGGCCTGTGAAATTGTTCCGCGTGGGCGAAGCTGCTGGGCGCGTTCCAGCTCAAGCTCGGCATTCTGAAGGTCAGCCAGGCTCGCATTATAGGCGGCGCGTGTCTGGGCGATTTCGGTGGGGCGGGGCCCAGCTTTCAGCTTATCGAGCGTGGCGCGAAGGGCGGCGACATTGGCTTCTGCCGAGCGCACGGCATAGTCGTAAGGGCGGGCGTCAAGCTTGGCAAGGACGGTGCCTGCCTTGATGACGTCGCCCTCGTCGGCCTTGACGTCCGAGAGGCGGCCATTGACGCGAAAGCCGAGCGAAACCTGGCGGATATCGACATTGCCGTAGAGAACGAAGTCTTTCCGCTCTGCGGCTTGCCATCCGAATTTAGCCGGCAATCCGACCCACCAGGCCGCTCCGCCCGCCGTCGCAAGCAGAAGAATGAGGATAAGGATCTTTTTCATTCAGTGCCTCTTTTGACGGGCTCGAGCACTGCCACCAGTTCGGCGGCGAGTTTGCGCAAGGTTGCGACCTCGTCCAGCCCGGCGCTCTCCCACTCCATCTGTGCAAGCACCGCCGCATGCGCCATGCGGAAGACCATGATGCTGCCGATAAAGGAAAAGGCGCGCAGCCGCACATGTTCGGATTCCGGAACCTCACCAAGGATGGTCCCGATCAACCGCCGGGCAATCTCGATCATCGGCCGCATGATCCCCTGATAGACCCGTGTAAAGGCTTCCGTCGGCTCCATCTGTTCGCGAATGATGAAGCGCGCCCAGGATTCGGATTTCTTGCTGACGAAGAGCGCAATCATCGTCTGGGCGATTTCTGTCAGAAAGCTGCGGGCTTCCGCCGGCGTCATGCTTTCACCGGATGCTTCGAGGGTTGCGATACGTGCGCCGACCTTTTGGCGCATATCGCCGACATGGGCGCTGATCATCTCCGTCAGATATTCAGCGGTGGCAATGTAGAGGCCTTCCTTGCCGGAAAAGTAGTAGGGAATGGCCTGCAGGTTGACGCCCGCCGCATCGGCGAGCTGTCGGGTCGACGCGCCGTCGAAGCCATAGCGGCCGAAGACATCAAGCGAGGATGCAAGCAGCTTTTCGCGGGTCTGGTCGCGGCGCGAGGCGAGCGTGTTCTGTTCGTTTTCAATTTTAGACATGATGCAGATATACATCATGCCCACTTTTCAGTCAATCGAATGAATTTAAAATTTGCAGGCAGAATGGTATGGGGATTTAAGGGGTTGCAAGAGGCAGAAGCTCACAGTGAAGCTCTTCAAGAGCATGCCGTCTTGCCGGATTGGTGGTGCTCCCGAGACCGGCAATTGGCCGAACAACAAAAAGGCCGCAGAAGCGGCCTAGCAGACTATTAAAATGATGAGAAACAAGCCGGATCGGCGCCCATGACCTGCGGGAGTTCCCCGCCGTCAAGAAGCGGGCGGCAAACGCCACCCGCTTCCGGGGTTTAACCAAGGATCTTTGTCAACGCCGACATGACGGTGTTCTGGTCTTCCGCCGTCAACTGCGCATACATCGGGATCGAGATCGTCCGGCTGTAATAGTCTTCCGCGTTCGGAAACGTCGCGCGGTCGAAGCCCATGCGGACGTAGTACGGCTGGCGATAGACCGGGATATAGTGCACATTCACGCCGATGCCCGCAGCGCGCAGGGCATCGAAGGCTTCCCGTCTGCTCACCGGCGCTTCGTCCGTGAGCAGGATCGGGTAGAGATGCAGGCCGGAGCGCTGGAAGTCTGGTTCGAAAGGCAGGGTCAGCGGCAGGTGGGCGAGGCCCTGATCGTAGATCTTGCGGCGCTCGTGGCGGGCATCGATGAACGAATCCAGGCGGGCAAACTGGCTGGTGCCGAGTGCTGCCTGGATATCGGTCATGCGATAGTTGTAGCCGAGCTCGAGCTGTTCATAATACCACGGGCCTTCCGAGCCATTTTCCATGCGCGACGCATCGCGGGTGATGCCGTGCGTGCGCAGGGTGAACAGGCGGTGAGCCAGCTCCGGATCGTTGGTTGTGGCAAGACCGCCCTCCGCCGTCGTGATGATCTTGACGGGGTGGAACGAGAATACGCAGATATCACTATAGGCGCAGTTGCCGACCGGAGCATTGTGATAGCTGCCGCCGATCGCATGGCTGGCATCCTCGATGATGCGGAAGCCGTATTTGTCGCGCAGCTTGCCCAACCGGACCATGTCGCAGGACTGACCGGCGAAATGCACGGGAACGACGATCTTCGGCAATTTGCCGTCGCGTTCCGCAGCTTCAAGCTTGGCCTCGAGAGTATCAAGGCACATGTTGTAGGTCGTCTTGTCGATATCGACGAAATCGACCTGCGCTCCGCAGTAGAGAGCGGCGTTCGACGACGCCACGAACGTGATCGGTGAGGTCCAGAGCCAGTCGCCCGGCCCGAGATCCAGCGCCATGCAGGCCACATGCAGCGCGGCGGTGGCCGAGCTCATGGCAACGCCGTAAGCACTGCCGCAGTAACCGGAAATCGCGGCTTCGAAAGCCGCGATTGCTGGTCCCTGGGTGATAAAGTCGCTCAAAAGGGCTGCGCGAACGGCTTCGACGTCCGCGTCGCTGATATCCTGACGACCGTAAGGGATCATTGCTGTGCGATCTCGTTGAAGGCGCGAATTTCTTCGACCGTCATGAAATGCGGATTGGTGCCGGAATCGTAGCCGTGACCTTCCTCGACTGGCACGCCCTTTTCACCGAGAACGTTCTCGCTGAACTTGACGTCGCGATCGAAGAACTTGATCGTCGGCTGGATGACGAAATGGTCGGCGAATTCCAGCGTCAGGTGGCTATCGTCGGCCGGGCACATCACTTCATGCAGCTTTTCGCCTGGGCGAATGCCGACAATGTGCTGTTCAAGGCCCGGTGCGATGGCCGTTGCGAGGTCAGTCACGCGAACCGAGGGAATCTTCGGAACGAAGATTTCGCCGCCGTGCATGCGCTCGAAGTTCTTCAGAACGAAATCGACGCCCTGCTGCAGCGAGATCCAGAAGCGGGTCATGCGGGCGTCGGTGATCGGCAGGCTGGTTGCGCCCTGCGCCACGAGGTTTTCAAAGAACGGCACGACGGAGCCGCGCGAACCGACGACGTTGCCGTAGCGCACGACGCCAAAGCGGGTCTTCTTCGAGCCGGTCATGTTGTTGGCGGCGACAAAGAGCTTGTCGGAGGCGAGCTTGCTGGCGCCATAGAGGTTGATCGGATTGGCGGCCTTGTCGGTCGACAGCGCGATGACCTTGGTGACGTTGTTCTGCAGCGCCGCGGTGATGACGTTCTGCGCGCCGTCAACGTTGGTCTTGATGCATTCCAGCGGGTTGTATTCTGCAGCAGGCACCTGCTTGAGGGCCGCGGCGTGAATGACGTAGTCGACGCCTTCCATCGCAACGCCAAGGCGCTGTCCGTCGCGGACGTCGCCGATGAGGTAACGCATCTGCGGCGCATTGAAGGTCTGCGCCATCTCGTACTGCTTCAACTCGTCACGCGAGTAGACGATAATCTTGCGCGGCTTGTAACGGGCAAGCAGCGTGCTGACGTATTTTTTGCCAAAGCTGCCGGTGCCACCGGTAATAAGGATATTCTTGTCGTTAAACATCTTCTTCACTCGTACTTTCTAGTTGGCGTCTCATTATACGACACGGAGTTGATCGGCAAGGCGTTCAACCCGTTTTCTAACAGAGCCAAAGCTTGGAAAAGCTGGGGTTCTATTGTGTCGCGAAGCGGTAATTCTGGCTCATGCTCCTATAGCAAGCGGACGCATGATATCCGGTGTGCGAGGTTCTCCGCCGGGTTCCCAAGCATCGCCGAGGGCACGGGCAGCAAGCTCGATGACTTCCTCGTCGGTTTCCTTCTCAAGGTCCTCTGCGAACCATGTCGGCGGATAGAGCGTCCGGTTGGTAACGGGACGGGCGTGATAACGATAGGACAGCGTAAATCTGTCGCTCGCCATGTAGTCGAGCCAGCATGCGGCTCTTTCCACAATGTCGGAGGCGATGACCGCCTGCTTTTCGAAGCGCAGCATGCGGCGAAAATCCTGCTTGTCTCGTGGGACCGCGTGACCGATAGGGTAGTCGATGGGCGCAAAATGTCCTGCGAGCACGCAGGGAATGCCCATGATCCCGAGTTCGATCGCTGTCGTTCCATTGTAGATCAGGCCGAGGTCCATGCGGTCCTTCATGTCGTACATGTCAAACCAGCGATGGCCGAGAACCATGACGTTGTCATTGAGCGGCTCGGTGATCAGGTCGATGAAGAACTCGTTCGGGAAGGTTGCGATCGAATTGTTCAACTCGTGCGGATGCGGCTTGATGAGGAGCAGCGTGTTGCTGTCCTTGACCGCACGGACACAGTCGTTGATCCAGTCCTTCATGTTGATATGGGCTGGTCCGCCATCGAACGGTACCGAGGAATCGCAGACGACCTTGCCGAAGGCGCAGACGATCTTGCCGCCCTTTGCCCGCCATGCCGCGATCCTGTCGCTTGCTTCGGCGACTTCCGGCGGCTTTTCGTCGAGGCCGGTGGTGGAGCGCTTGACCTTCGTGACGTCGGCAAAACGTTCGAGCATTTCCGGCAGACGCGCCTGATTGTCCTGGTAATAGCGTTCGAAATTTTCCGGGATGGGGAAGCTTGCCGAACGGACTTCGCTTGCCCGCGTCATGTTTCGAAGCACGAAACGCTGCGAGACGTTGGTCGCGAAGTTCGTAAAGTAGTTCTGGTAGCCGTTGGCCGCATGCAAGGCGAAGAAGGATTCCGGATTGCCATATTCGTTGCAGAAAAGGCGATGGAGGGAATCCGGCAAACGGCTGTTGTAAAGGGCCATGGTCGCGACTTTGAGACCGGTTTCCTTGTGCAGCTTGTGGGCATAGTCGAGAACGCGTGCCGTGCTGCGCGTCCAGTCCGTAAGGCCGGTGAGATAGCTGCGAAGGGCCGGGCAGCCGTAGTCTACGTTGTAGAGGCGGCGATTGATGGCCGAATCTTCCCAGATCGAATGCGACAGATCGATATTCTTCCAGCGCAGCTTACCGCTTGTGGCCTCGAATTCGAAGTCTTCCACATCCTGGATCACGTCGGTGCGGCCGGGATGGATGGCGGTGGTGCGCATGATCGCGCCATTCATGACGTCCAGTGCCGCGTTGCCGGTCAACTGCCGGGGCAGCATGCCTTCCACTGTGGGAATGACAGCCCAACCCTGCTTTTTCATTTCCAGCAGCACCATCAAGGGGTGCAGGCGCAACTGGCTGATATTGCGCGGCGTCAGCAGAACGACGCCCTTGGGTTCGGTCGGCTGTGGAACGCTTTTGAAAATCGACGCGGTCTTGGAGAGAAAACGCAATTCGCCGATGCGGTTGATCAGTCGGTGGCTGAGGGTGGAATTGACGCGGGCCGGATTGGCGAGCAGATGCCCGTGGACATCATAGGTGATCTCTAGCGCCTTTTCGTAGTTGCCGCGCCGTTCAAGGATATTCACGTAGTCCAGCACGGCAGGCGTCAAACGCATCGCGGCACTGAGCTTTTCATACGCGGTGTCGGCCTGGTTATACCGGCCGGAAAGTGTCGCCCAGCGGAAGAAACCCTTCACATTGGGCTGGGCGATCAGTGGAACCAGGGCAATATTGGAAATGATCTTGTTGGCGTGGTCGAGGTCGGCGCGGTCTTCGGCCACCTCGGCGGCAACCGCGAACATCAGCGGCTTGAAGATGATATTTCGCGAAAGGGCGAGCAATCGCTGGACGATGCGGGCGCTTTCTTCGGTCAGCTCGAGCTTGCGCGTCAATTCCAGCATCGCGACCAATTCGGTGACCACCTGGATGGGATTGCCGGCCTGCAGGATCGACCGCTCGTAGATGTTCGGATTCTCCGCGATCAACTCACGCAGTCGTTTCGTGGCGAGATCGTAGCCGTCGGCATAGCTGGGAATGCGCCGCACGCCCTGCCGCAGCATTTCATCAATGATCTTGAATTTTGCCAGGAGGGTCGTCGCAAGAGCGAATTCATGGTCGCAGGCTTCGAGATATTCGGCGTGCTGGCGCCCCTGCAGGTAATGTTCCTTGAAACGAAGCAGCTGCCGTACCGGCGCTTTTGCCGTTTCCACCAGATCCACCAGATCCGGGGGGACGTGCAGCTCGGTTTCATTCTCGTTGAGGACTTCGACCTGCTGTTCCAGCTTGGCGTCCGGGGCCTCGGCGGCCTCAGTGACAAGGCTGTTGCTCGCGAGATCGGCGGTAAAATCCATCTGGTTGCGCGCGATCAGATCGACGGTACGCCAGCAGTTGCGCAGAGCGGTAAAGCGGCGCTTTTCCTTCGGATTGTCGGCGAGATGCGGGCGGGCAAGTTCCCGCTCGATCTTCTGCGCAGCGGCGCGATAGTCGCCCTGCATCGCCTCGCACATCGTGACGATATGCATGAGATAGACACTGCGCGGGTGCTTCTTGCGCACTGCGCGCGCGGCCTTCAAAAGAACGCGGCGACCGCTTTCCTTGACGATCTCCTTCGAGATCAGCCGCCCGACCTCGATTGGTCCCGGCTGTTGGGATTTCTCCAATTGCGCCATGATGGAGAAGATCTTCTGGAAATTCCGCTCTTTGGTATATTTCCGCAGTTTCGCGTGACGCAATCGCTGTTGATACTTGCGCGCGCCCGAAACGTTGCCGCAGGCACGGCTCGCACGTTCAAGCTGCATCAGCATCTTGAACGTGGCATTTCCGTTGTTATCGGCGAATTTCAGAACCAGCAGTGCCAGGATCGGGATTTTGGCAGCAAGCAGCCACCCGCCAAGCATGCGGGGTGCATGGAACAAGACGTCGTGCTTGATGCGCCAAAACAGTGACTTCTTGGCTGAGCGCGGTTTGATCGGGGTCAAGCGTCTTCCCTCTCCAGCAAATCCCAGCTCATCGGCGTGCCGCGGCTGACGTCACGGCCGACTCGGCGGCCGAGAAGCGTTTCGTAGTATTTCGGTGCAAGACCGGAACCCGGACGAATGCGCCGCAGCGAGGCCGGGGTCAGGATATCACCAGCCTTCAGGTCTTCGCCGATATAGAGCGAACGGCGCTTCTTGCGCCCGGCCTGTTCCGAGGCCGTGCCGCCGAAATGAATGTGGCCCAGCGCCTGGTAGGCGCGCTCGGTTTCGTCCACCAGGCTGGTGAATTCGTCCGGCTCGAGCGAGAACGCGGAATCGACGCCGCCTTCGCTGCGGTCGATGATGAAGTGCTTCTCGATGACGCTGGCGCCGAGCGCGATGGCGGCGACAGAGACACCGATACCGAGCGTATGGTCCGACAGGCCGACATTGCAGCCGAATGTCGACTTGATCTGCGGGATCGTCAAAAGATTGGTGTTCTCAGGCGAGGCAGGGTAGCTGGAAGTGCACTTGAGCAACGTCAGGTTCTTGCAGCCCGCAGACATCGCAGCTTCGACGGCTTCGGCGATTTCGGTAACGGTCGCCATGCCGGTGGAGATGATCATCGGCTTGCCGGTGCTGGCAACGGCCTTGATCAGCGGCAGATCGACGGCTTCGAAGGAAGCGATCTTGTAGCAGGGTGCGTTCAGCGATTCGAGCAATTCGACGGCATCTTCGCTGAATGGCGTCGAGAAGCAGAGAATGCCCTTTTCGCGGGCACGGTCGAAGATCGGCTTGTGCCATTCGGCCGGGGTCTTTGCCTCTTCATAGAGGTCGTAGAGGCGGCGGCCGGCCCAGAGCGATTTCGGGTCGCGAATCGAGAATTCGCCTTCATCGAGATCGAGCGTCATGCTGTCGGCGGTAAACGTCTGGATCTTCAGCGCGTGTGCACCGGTCGCGGCTGCGGCATCGACAATCTCCAGCGCGCGCTGGAGCGAGGCATTGTGGTTCCCGGACATCTCCGCGATGATGAAGGGCGAACCATCGGCCTTGAAGCCATGCGCCGCGCCGAGTTCCTCTTTCAAAGTAAGCATGCAGAAACACCTTTCAAATCGAATATCGAAACTTTTTCAGCCGGTTAGGCTGTGATATCGCGCGTATTGCGAAAATCTTCGAGACCGCTGCGCAGCGAGTAGCGCGGTTCCCATCCCAATGTCGCGCGGGCAGCTTCCAGGTCCATGACGGTTCTGGGTGCCTCTTTCTTCACTTCGTCTTCGACAGAAAGATTACCTGCATTGTCGAAGACGGCATTGACTGTCTCAGCGATTTCAAGGATCGGCAGGGCACGGCCGCCACCAATATTGAAAACCCCTGCCGCACAGGGTGAACGCAGCGACGACAGAATTGCCGCCGTCACGTCGCGGATATAAATCTGATCGATGCGATAGTCCATATTTCCCTTCAGCACCAGCTTTTCGCGCTTGCCGGCCTGATTGACGAACTTCATCAGCGCAGGAGTGCCCTTTTCGCCATGGCCGTATACGGCCGCGAACCGCAGCGAAAGTGCCGCGAGACCATGCAGCCGGCCGAGCATTTCGACGCAGGATTCACCCATCAGCTTTGACAACGCATAGGCATTGATAGGCCGGGTGGGGGCGGTTTCGCGGTAGGGAAGACCGCTTGCCGGCGAGTAGACGGCGATCGTCGAGGCATAGACGACCTTCTTGACACCCAGCGATGCGCAGGCCGACATGAGATCAGCGACGACCTCGACATTGGGACGCAGGAACGGCGTCACGTCATTCTGGTCGTCCTCACGGGTCATGCGGCGACCGGCGAGATGCACAACCGCATCGACGCCCTCAAGTGTTGCCTTCAGGCTCTCGCGGCTATAGTCCGTCTGCCGCCCGTTTGTACCGGACGCGGGGTCCCGGCCCAGCACGATGGGCGTGTAACCGGCCGCGCTCAGGTCATCGGCGAGGTATCGCCCGATGAAGCCCGAGCCGCCTGTTATCGCGATCGTGCCCGCCTCAACCTTCATGCCGATTCCCGTACGTAGTAACCGATGACTTCCAGCGTGCCATTTACGGCCCTGACCGCTTCGCCGTCTTCATATCGATATTCGTGGTAGACGGCATTCTCCGGCTTCGGGAATTTCGTTCTGTCCAATCCGCCGCCCGGCGGCATCTGCTGGAACATCAGCTCCATATTCGAGCCGGAATATTCGGGGGCAACGTAATCAACCGAATTGCCCGTCAGGCAATCGACCGTCATCCGGATGAGATCGGCACCGTACGAGGCCTTGATCAGGCGCCACATATGGCAGCCGTCCAGCCGCGGCGCGATTTCGACGACGCGCGGGCCTTCGTCCGTGATGATCATCTGGAAATAGAGCACACCTGCCTTGTGGTTCATTTTTGCCAGGATCGCATCAACCAGCGCCAGCGCTTCCTGCTGCTGCTTTTCGGTGATGTGAACCGGTGGAATGAGATGACCGGCGGGCAGGCCCAGCGCGAGACCCTTGTGGACCAGACGCTCGGACAGGACCTTCATCTGTGTCTTGCCATCGCAGATGAGGACGTTGCAGGAGACTTCGACACCGTCGAGATAGGCTTCGACAATGGCCTTCTTCGACCGGGAGATTTCCAGACCCTGGTTGATCGCGTCGATGAGTTCGGACGTATTGGAAACCTTGACCACGCCGCGCTGGCCCTGTCCGTCGACTGGTTTGACGACGCAGGGGAAGGCGCTCCAGTCGGCAGCCTCTTCAGCGGTTGCGACATGACGGAACGGGACGGGGCTCAAATCATGCTGCGCCAGGAACGCGCGAAGCGCCGCCTTGTTGTCGAGCAGATCGATGAAGGCGCTATCGAAGAAATGCGGCAGGCCCATTTTCTCGCTGAGCGCCACGACCGACTTAATCGCGACATCCGAAGAGATCGAATAGATGATATCGACATTGTGCTTGCGCGCCACGGCTTCGAGCGCATCAAGATCGACGATGTTGACATGTTCGACCACGTCGCAGAACTGCTGTCCGACTTCGCCGACGATCGGCGAGCAGCCGATCACCGTCCAGCCGGCGGATTTCAAATAGCGGATCAGATCGGCCTGACCTGCGTTGGTACCAAGAACGAGAGCCGTTTTCGTCATATTCCATCTTTCTCAAGGAGCGCCGCTATCAGGCGCAGCCCGCCGGATTTGTCAACCATCGCCTGGCCGCGAAGAGCCATGTCTGTCCGCCGTAAAGTGTCGGCGAGCAGCGGCTCGAGCGTGTCGCGGATCAAGGTTTTCGTCACGTTATCGATTGTCCCCAGCATCTCGGCCCCCGCCTGTTCCGCCCAGCCGCGGCAAGGGCGCAACTGATTGGGTGCAAGCGCGATCAGCACCATCGGCAGCGTGCACAGGGCTGCCTCATAGCTCATTGTTCCGCCCGCAATTATGGCAAGGTCACAAGAATTCATCAGTTCCGCGACCTTTTTTGGGTTGGTGTAGAATTCCGCGCGGCCGCGGGGCAGTTTTGCCACGAAGTCGGTATTTGCCGCATTGCGCGGGTTGCTGTTGCCGGAGACGATAATTGCGGTGACGTCTTCGGCACCGGCGGTTTCCGCAAGGGCCTCCAGCGTCAGCTGGATAGCACCGAGATCGTCGCCTCCGCCGAAAGAGACCAGCACGCGCTGCACCGGTCGTCCCGCAGGCCGGATGTCGAGAGCGCCAAATTCCGGGCGCAGGACCGCGTATTGGGGGCCAAGCAGAAGCTGCGCATCGGGGTTCTTGATGTAAGCCGCGTAGTCCTCGGCCCGTTCATACGGGCTTGAATTGACGATGATATCGGCGTGGAAATCCCATGGCTTGCTCGCATCGAACTGCTGCATGAAGCGGATGCCATGGGCCCTGAGGGTCGCCTGATAAACGGGATCGACGCGGTAATCGTCCATCACGGCATGGACGGCGTTCATCTCCCGGCAGATGGCCAGGAAATCTTCGGCATCCTGCGCGCAGTCATAATCTCCCGGCAGCGAAATCCAGCGGGTGAAAAGCGTGGCGTCGTTCGGTTCGCGAAGATCCTCCGAAGGCCCGACGATCGCGCAAGGATGCCCGCGCTTGGTCAAAAGCCGCGCCAGTTCCCGGCAGCGCATGAGATGGCCGAGGCCGACGCGCGAACTCGCGTTGCAACGGAAAACGACGGGCAGGGTCATCCGGCGTGTGGCATCCTGTTCTTGATGGCAAACAGCATCTCGGCGAATTCCCAGTCTTCCGGTGTATCGATGTCCTGAACTCGGCTGCGCGGCAGAAGATAGGGCCGGGACTGCGGCGAAAACATCGGATGCCGATCCATGAAGGCGTCCCGCCAGCCCCAGTAGAACTGGCCGGCGTCATGAAACGCCTCGGGTAGGTCCTGGCTGCGGGTCTTCATGTGCTCCGGGTGCAGCATGCTGACGCCGAGTTTTCCGTCACGCAGCATCGCCCGCTGGACGGGATGCGGATAGGTGGCGGCTGCGAAAACGAAATGGGGAACCGGCGGCTCATCGAGAAGCGCGCGCGCAGCAATCAGGTCTTCGGCCTCGATCAGCGGGCTGGTGGCATAGATGCAGCAGGCCGAAACGACCGGCTTGCCGTAGAATGCCTCGGCCTGGGCAATCGTGTCGTTGATCGCATCGCGAGCAGGGCTGTGGTCGTTGGCGAATTCAGCGGGGCGGCGAAACGGAACGCTGGCGCCGGAAGCCTCGGCCACCTCGGCGATCTCATCATCATCTGTCGAGACGATGACATGATCGAACAATTTGCTGGAGAGTGCTGCCCCAATCGGCCAGGCGATCATCGGTTGCCCGCCGAAAAGCTTGATGTTCTTTCGCGGTATGCGCTTGCTTCCGCCGCGCGCCGGAATGATTGCTATCTGCATGCGATCGTCCGCCCTGGCCTCCTGCCGGAGCGAGGTTAATGATGGAAAAGGACGAGGCTGTAAAGACTGCGCGGGCAAAAAGAGGAAGGTGTGCTGCGGCGAAACTGCGGTTTGTCACCTCATCGTCCCGCGAAGGTTCTGGCTTAAAATCATCGCTCTGCGCCCGTCGTCGGCATGGTAAAAGTACGCTTGCTCCCTTGAAAAGCCGCGATTAAAGTGCCACCCGACAAGCCGGACCGGGCGGGAGAGACAAGAATGGCGGATATTGCATTGAAGACTGTGACTGTTTTGGACAAGGCAACTCCGTCGGACGTGACGCTGGACCCATATCCCTACCTGGTGGTTCGCAATGCTTTGCCGGCGGACTATTATGCCGAACTCTCCAAGGCATTTCCGGATTTGACGAACGTTCCGGCCGCTCATGCTACGGCAAACAACAAGCGTCTCGATCTGATGTCGTCTTGGGGCAAGGCGCTGCGCTCCAACGAGGAAGTGCCGGCTGTCTGGAAGCAGTTCATGGCTGATCACACAACACCGGCTTTTGCCCGCAGGGTCTTCAGCCTGTTTCCCTCGATGACGGTTCAGGGCGCCGACGCGGATACGCGCTGGCTGCGCACCGAAGCCTATGGCGATGGCCTTGTCGACAAGCTCGGCCTGACTGGTCCTGTTGCCGATACCGACATCATTGGCCGGGTGACGCTTGGCGTCAACACGCCAGTGACCGAACGGGTGAGTGTGCGCGGACCGCATGTTGATTCGCCGCGAAAGGCCTATGTCGGTCTTCTTTATGTCCGCCATCCCGATGACAAGTCGGAAGGCGGCGACCTTGCCGTCTATCGCTGGAAGGATGGCGCCAAGCCGGATCCCTGGACGGCCAAGGCCAATCCGGACGACGTCGAGCAAGTGGGCGTGATCAAGTACGAGCCGAATACATTCGTCATCATGCTCAGCGCCCATCACTCTCTGCATGGCGTTACCGAGCGGGAGCCGACCCCTTATCTTCGCCGGCTGGCGATTTGCTCGGGCTGGTTTCCGGGTGTCGATCAGCAGAACTTCGTCCGCGGCGACCTGGCGAAAATGTCGTAGCCGCAGGCACGGTGCTTGCGGCCGTGTATGGTCGCGCCGGGGAAGCATCCAGGCATCGAACTTCAAATTGGCTCACGCTCTTCTGGCGTGAGCCAATTTGCTTTTCCTGAGGTATCGCAATAGCAGCCCCGCAATCCCGATTGCCCAATGTTTTGAATTGCACGGGAAGCGATGCTGTTTTACCGGTGGTAGGTTCCCGAAGGGTCGGATCGGGAGCGGCATCGAACAATCGAAAACCAGAAGACCCAGGTGAAGGCAAGTTTTGTTGATGACGGTTCCGACGCGATTTCGTTTTCTGGGTGATCACAGCGAAGAACATTGCGGCTGCGAAGCCGTAACGGAAGTGATCCAAACGCTCATCTCGCAGCGCGGAATGATCGTTGGTCCCAAGGACGATTTCGATGCCCTCGTCGTCAACGGTGAGGGCTCCATGCATCACGGCCGGAAGAATTTCCTGAGCAAGATGCACGAGATCCGCCTGGCGCAGGAGCGCGGCAAGCAGACCTATCTGATCAACACCGTTTGGGATACGAATCCCCATGGCTATGACGACTGCCTGAAGAGGCTTGACGGCTTCTTCGTTCGCGGCGTGGCAAGCGCCCGGGACCTGCTTGAGCGCCACGGACTCGAGGTGCCGCATTATATCGACCTCAGCTATTTCGCCGAAATCGACGAGACCGTGAAGCCTGTCGATCTGAAGCAGGCCGTCGTCGCCACAGACGTCTATGCGCCGCAATACGGATTCGTCTGGCTTCCCAAATCGGCAGTCAAAGGCTGGGTCAATATTGACATCCGCAAGCATTCTTGGTCGTCTTTTGTCGCCAGCCTGCGGACGGCGAAGATTTTGATCACCGGCCGGCATCATGGCATGTACGCTGCCTGCCGCGCGCGCATTCCCTTCATTCCGATTGCGGGCAATTGTCACAAATTCGAGGATCTGCTGGAAAGTGCGGGTGTCGATATACCGATTGCGCAGAATCTCTCCGACGTCGCGACGCTCGTCAAATGGGCTTCTGCCAACCGATCCGAATACGACAAGCTGTTTGCGTGGATGGACCGGCAGCCGCAATGGACCTTTCACGATACGGAGGTCGCTCCACCGGATTCTGCATATGAAATACCGCCTCGCCGCACGCTGCTTCAGCGCGCTAATGACGCGACGACCCGACGGAATCACGCCGAGGGTTCGGCCTTGTGGCAGGAACTGGTGGCGGAGCATGGCGAGCGATTGCCCTATCCGCGCAATGCCTGTCAGACTTTCTTCGGAAACGGTGATGTCGAGATCGGCATGGAGGTCCTTGCCCGCACGAGGATGCTAAAGCCCAATTCGATCATCTTCGCCAAGCTGCTGATGCAGTTTGCGCGCCACCAGCAGATATGGAGCGGCCGCGACGACCGCGAGGGATGGTGGCCCTGGTTGAAGGAGGCTGCGTATCAGGCCCAATGGGGCCAGATGGAGACCTTCTACACCCTGGCAGCAAAGGGGCTTGCCGCCGTCCTGGAAGATCACGGCCCTGTCATGGCCTCCAGCGTCAGCTTCTTCCTGGCCTGCAAGCTCGTTCATCTCAATCAGCATATGCACGCCTTCGAGTTCCGCGATCGCAACCCCGTCGCGGACGCGCCGGATTGGATGCGCGACCAGGAAGACATCCTGCTCAACGCGCTTTGCCGCCAGTTCAACCAGAAAGCCTTGCAGCTTCTGGAAGGGGCAGAACAGCTCGCCTGCTGGGGAGATCCCGCCTTCCGCGTGATCGTCATCCGTTACAAGACGCTGTTTTCCGGCCCGACCGAGGCGTTGCTCAAGGAACTGCACCAGCATTGCAAGGAGTTCCCCAAGCATGTGGAGTTGCGGGAACTGCTCTATTCCGCCGCCGGCGAAGCCGGCAGGCTAGGCTTCGTCAAAAAGCGCTTTGCCAAGGAAGCGGCGGCTCTCGAGCGGGATGCCCTCAGCCTGCTGCCGCTGGCGCATTACCTGATCCGCAACGGCCTGTCGACATCGGCTAAACTGAAGGCGCGCAGCAACTTGTTTGCGGAATTTCAGCGCGGACGCAAGCAATTGTCGGCAATCCTTGCGGATCAAAACCTGAGCATCGCGGTCGTCGGAAACTCCCCTGTCGAATTGGGCAGCCGGAACGGGTCACGGATCGATACTCACGACGTGGTCATCCGGTTCAACGATTTTATCGTCGATCCGCCGTTTGACGAAGATTACGGTTCGAAAACGAACATCCTCTTTCAGACCTATGCGATTTCCGCCCAGTCGCATGCCCAGATCAAATCGAGCGATTGCCTGCTGGCTCAACGCCATGCGTTCAACGTGTTCGAGCCACGGGATTGGGAGCCTGTCCTGAAGATGGCCGGCGAAGGTCAGCGCTTTGCCTATTTTCCGCGGGACGCCTACATCTTTGCCGCCAAGATACTAGAAGCGACACCCAGCGCCGGCTTTGCCGTCGCCAACTACATGAAACGCCTGCGCGGGACATTGAACAGGTCCGACTTCTTCGGGTTCTCTTTCATCGATCAGTTGTCCGGAAGCCAGAAAGCGCATTATTTCAGCGACGAGCGGCCTTCTTTCATCCATGACTGGCAGCGGGAAGCGGTGGAGTTCGAAAAGCTTTTCCAGCCGGACAGCGATGCCGAAAGCACGGCAGCCTGAACCTCGACGACAATGTCTCCGCATCCTGACACCTCATCTTGAGCGTTCATTTGCCCAGGCGGCGATAAAAGAATGGAGACCAGCACGCGATGTGCGGTATTTTCGCAGTTTTCCAGAAAGCAAAACCGATTTCGCGTGAAGCCGTGCAGGTCGCCACGGACACGTTGGCGCATCGCGGCCCGGACCATTCCGGCGTTCATTTTACCACAATCCAGACAGTAAACGGCGAGATTCATGCCGGTTTTGGTCACCGACGCCTGTCGATCATTGATCTCGACGCGCGCTCGCACCAGCCGTTCTGCGACGATGGAGGCATCCTCACCTATAATGGCGAGATCTACAATTTCGCCGAAATAAGGGATCGCCTGCCGCAGGATCGCCCGCTTCGAACCCATAGCGATACGGAAATCCTTCACCGCAGCCTTGCCAGCGAAGGCGATGCGGCGCTGCGCAGGTTCAACGGCATGTGGGCCTTCTGCTTTCTGGACGAGCGCCGCAAGACCGTCATCGCGTCGCGCGACCGATATGGAAAGAAACCGCTTTTCTATTATTCCGACGGCGAAACACTCTGCCTGGCCTCGGAAGCGAAGGCCATTTTCAGCTATCTCGGCATGAAGCCGGAAATGCGGGCTGACAAGGTTCAGCAGCATCTGGCCTTCGGAATGTCCTATCCTGATCCGAACGGCGAGGCATTTTTTCGCGGTATATGCGAAGTGCGGCCGGGCCAGACGCTTGAGCTCGATCTTGCCGGTTGGACGCTCTCGGAGCGCCGGTGGCATGATTTTGCCGCAACGGCGACAGGTGAACGGGGGGATCTGCGCGAGACCTTCGAAAATGCTGTCCTCTCCCGCCTGCTGTCGGACCGGCCGGTTGGGCTCTTGCTCTCTGGCGGCATCGACAGCAGCATCATCCTGTCCGTGCTGATGGCCCATGGATTGCAGCACCGGGTCCATTGTTTTATCGGCGCCAGCTGGGGCGATGTGTCGGATGATGCGGTCTATGCCCGGCAATGTGCTGAACTGGCCGGGGTAACGGCACAGGAAGTGCCGAGCGACTACGGCACGAATGCGCTCGACCATATTATTGCGATGTGCCTGCATCACGAAAAGCCGTTTCCGTTCAACGGCAACTCGGTGGGCATGCACCAGATGTATGCCCATATAGCGCAGCACAACGTTCCTGTCGTGCTCGACGGAACGGGTGGTGATGAAGTTTTCGGCGGCTACTGGGATCGCTATTTCTATTTCGCTGCGCGTGACGCGATGCGGGCCGGCGATGTCGCGTGGCTGTCCGACACGCTTTCGGCATCGAAAGATGATCCTGAAATGTCGGTGACCGCCAGCCGGGCACTGCGCCGCTTGTCTGCCGAGCAGAAGCCTTCGCGCACCAGCGGCCATCCGCTGACATTCGGCAGGGAGGACGTCCGAAACGCAGTCTACCCGGATTCCCTTTCCACCTTTGAAGGTGACTTGACGGGTGCCATGATCGTCGATGCCTCGCGTGGACGATTGCCGGAATGGATCTGGCACAATGACCGCAATGCCATGGCCTACGGGATCGAGAACCGGTCGCCGTTCCTGGATGCTTCCTTGATCTCCGTCATCGGCCAGCATTATTCGGACAAGTTCAACGGTCCGTGGAACAAGCACAAACTGCGTCAGCTGTTCAGCGATTTCGTCGAACTGCCGACGCAATGGCGAAGGCAGAAGCAGGGCTTTCGCTGGAGGGCAGGCCCCTTCCTGACGGAAAACCTCGATCGGATCCTGGAGATCGTTTCGGCGTCGCCGATTCTGAAGGAGCACGTCGATATGCCGAAATATCTTGCCTCGGTCAGAAAGGACAGCCGGCTTGCAACAGGCGATTTCACGTCACGCCTGTTGTGTGTCGCGGCCCTCGAAAGCGTCTTTTGAGGGCTTGCCTGTGAGATCAAGTGTGATTCGCTTGACCGAATCGGCATTTCTGGCGGCCGATCGTGCCGTCGCCTACCATGACCTGATGAATTCGGTAGTGCGCCCCATTCGCTAAACTCGATGTAATCCGGGCCTGGTCGTGCGCGCAGGCGCGTCATTTTGACATCCTTCAAGAAAACACCGGGCGATCCTACTTGCAGTCGGACGGCGCCGTCACTAACTGACAGTTCCAGGATGTTACCGGTCACACCCTCTCCGGTTTGTACGGCAGCTAGCGTGCCCATTTGAGGTAGTGAGGGTGCTCACGATCTTGCTTCGCGGGCCGTTGCGTTTCGGCAACAGTGAAAATCCCAACGGGCATTTGTGACAATTAAGACTGTAATTTTTATTGTTACAGTCACCAGTCCATGTAATCTCGGCACGCGGTTTGACCGCTGCCATTGGGGCTTGAATCGATATTTGGGGTCGGGAACGCTGATTTTCAGCCACGCAAACCTGTGCCCAATCGAAACTTGATTGGATCCGAAATGACTATAAGGGCTTTTCTTTTTGCATCGGCTGCGGCCTTGAGCACGGCAAGCGGCGCATTTGCCGCCGACGCCATTGTCGCGGCTGAACCCGAGCCGCTGGAATATGTTCGCGTCTGCGACGCGTTCGGCACTGGCTACTTCTACATCCCGGGCACGGAAACCTGCCTGAAGATCGGCGGTTACGTCCGTTTCCAGACCGACTTCGGCCGTAACGACGGCAACGACGACTTCACGTCTGACTGGAATACGTTCACCCGCGCACAGCTCGAGTTCACGGCAAAGAACGACACCGAATTCGGCACGCTGACAAGCCTTGTCGCCCTGCGTACAAACGCCAGGAATTCTTCCGGTTCGTCGAACAACAACACCTTCCTCGACCAGGGTTACATCGACATCGCCGGCCTGCGCGTCGGCATGCAGTACAGCTGGTGGGATGACGACTTGAGCGGCGAAACCGACCTGATCGCCAGCAACGAGACCCGCCACAACGCCATCCGCTACCAGTACGAGACCGAAACTTTCGCAGCTGGCATCGCGGTGGAAGAACTGGAAGACAGCTACGCCACCAAGCCCGGCGAAGGTCCCAACAACGTTGGCGTGACCGGACAGGTTTCGGGTACGGTCGGCGTTGTCACCGGTTACCTGCTCGGCGGTTATGACACCGATACCGAAGAAGGCGCCATCCGTGCGATCGTCTATGCCGATCTCGGACCGGGCCAGCTCGGCATCTACGGTGCCTATGCCACCGGCGCCAACTACTATTACGAAGAGTCCGAATGGACTGTCGGCGCTCAGTACGAACTGAAGGTCAACGACAAGTTCGCAATCACGCCCGGCGTCCAGTACTTCAGCAATGTCGACCTTAGCCTTAATGGCAACGGCTTCGGTGGTGGCGATGCCTGGACTGGCGGCGTGACCGTCGACTACAAGATCACGGATGGTCTGAAGACCAAGGTGAGCGTTCAGTATCACGACGAAGACGATGCTGACGATGAAGTGTTCGGCTTCGTGCGTCTTCAGCGCGATTTCTAAATCGCCGTCCGATATCCGGCTAGCCGTGCAGACGCCCGGCTAGCCAACGGTTCGTCACGGATTTGACTGACCTCCGATCAGTGACGGGGACGGCCCGGCTCCCTCCGGCCGTCCCACACGGCCGCGCGAGCTTCAGCTCGCGAGCGTCCTGCCCAGCGGACACTTGCCGCCGTCGATGGTTGCCAGTTCCGAGATGGCATCCTCCACCGATTTTTCGCCCAGAAGTCCAAGCAGGGCTTGCTCCGCTTCCTTGCTGAGCTTGGCCGACCATTCGTTAATGTTGCTTGAAATGAAGCACTCAGCTGGAATGTCGTCGCGAATGCCCCAGATCTTCTTGTCCGGTGTGACGGCAAGGTAGATTTCGCTCAGGTAGATAGAGCCGGCGGGCCGACCGAGCCTGTAGCCACCCTGATATCCCTCGGACGACACGAGAATATTCTTCTGCATCAACGGTGCAACCAGCTTGCGCACGAGGCTGGGTTTGGCATCGAGCTTCGCCGCCAATGTATCGCTCGTCGAGCGTGTGTTGTTCTTTTCGTTGACGGCAACTGTAATAATGATCTGCAGAGCCGAAGAGAAGCGTGTGTCCATCATGGGAGCACATACTAATGCAGGCTTTTGAAAAAACCAGATGGTTAGTGCAAGCGCAGCAAAACTCTCCGGCGGTTTTAAGCCAGAGGGCATAGCAGCAGTAGAACCGAGCCTGACCGGAACAGATCGTCGATCTTTCGGCCTATCGCTCCGTCCGGCGTTACATCAGGAGCCGGCGCTAACGGGAAATGGGGTTCCGAACGGCGATTTCAATAGGCGAGTTACTCATATTGAGGACCCTCCGCGTAATATTTCAGCCCGTAGTGTGGAATAGCAGGTGAGTTTGCGCTCAATGCTGCCGGTGACGCTGGCCCGGTTTCGGGAGGTCGGCGCTGCGCAGCGCATGCAAGCTGGATGGGAAGCGCGTCGCAACAACGCAAAAAGCTCTGCATCCTTTTGGGATTGCAGAGCTTTTTTTGGAATTTGGTGCCCAGAAGAGGACTCGAACCTCCACACCCTTTCGAGTACCAGCACCTGAAGCTGGCGCGTCTACCAATTCCGCCATCTGGGCGACGGACGGGGATGTAAGGGGCTCACGGGCAGGTGTCAACAGGGTTTTTGAAGTTTTCTTGAAAACCACTGCGGAAAGTCAAACAAACCGTTGGACCACAACGGTTTTCCACGAAATTAGCGTGCGACGGTATGGTTGCGCCCCGGCTTCAGCCGCGTTGCCGGGCAAAGGCGCGGATAGAATCAAGGCCCTGTTCGAGAAGCCTCTGTGCCTGATCGGCGGTTTCCGCTTCGACGTAGCAGCGCATCTCCGGCGCGTTGCCCGAGGGACGGAAATGAATGATGCGGCGGTCCGTCAGCGTGACCCGTAACCCGTCGATGTCGCTGACGGATTCCGGTACGCCGATGGGAGCGAGAAAGGCGGAGAGATTGTCCATGCCGGCACGCAGATAGGCCATCAGCGCAGCGCTTGTCTCAAGCGGAAAATTCTCGAGCCGGTCGCTCAGCGCCACCGGCAGGGCATAGCCTGCAGCAAACGCCGAGAGAGGCTTGCCGCTGCGTGCGGCGAGAAAGAGCACTGCGAGCACCGGCAGGAAGCTGTCGCGTGTCGGCAGGGCTTTGAGCAGGATGCCGTTGAGGGTGAAGTCGGTGGCGGTCAGCGTGCCGCCATTGGCCTCGAAGCCGACGACGCCCGTCTGGCCCCTGCGGACGGCCTCCAGCATGCCCTCAATGACGAAGGGCGAACCGACGCGGGTGCGCAGGATGGAGAGGCTCTGTTGACGCTCCAGGCCGGAATTTGAGGTGACCGGCGTCACGGCGACCGCGGCCCCTGCAAACTCGGCGGCAATCAGGCCCAGAAGGTCGCCGCGCAAGGGCAGGCCGGTCTCGTCGCTGACGAGTGGACGGTCTCCATCGCCGTCGGCCGAGACGATCGCATCGAGCCGGTATTCTTTCGCCCACGCCTTGAGCAGATCGATCGTCGCCGGCGAGACCGCTTCGGTATCGACCGGAATGAAATCGGCCGAGCGGCCAAGCGGTATGACGTCCGCGCCATAATAGGAGAGCACCTCGACGAACAGGTCGCGCGCCACGGTACTGTGCTGGTAGACGCCGATCTTCAGCCCGGACAATGCGCCGACGGGCAGGATCGCCTTGTTGCGGGCAAGGAAAAGCGCCTTCGCTGGTTCGGAATGATCCTCGGCCGAGCCCGGTGTCGCGTCGATGCGTACCGACTGCGTCGTAATCTCTGCTGCCTCAGCACCGATCGCCTCTTCATCGGCCTTGGCGATCTCGCCGTCCGGCCGATAGAACTTGATGCCGTTGCGGTCAGCCGGGATGTGCGAACCGGTGATCATCAGGCCAGCTGCATCCTTTTCCAGGCCATAAAGCGCCAGCGCCGGTGTCGGCACGGTGCCGCAATCCAGAACGGTCAGCCCGGCGCGGGTCAATGCACCGGCGCAAATGGCTGAAATTTCCGGGCTGGAGGAACGAAAGTCCCGGCCAAGGAGGATCGGGTCGCCGGACCTAGCCTTGCCGGATGACAGGAGATACTGCGCAAACGCGGTCGCGTAGACGGCGGCAGCGGGCCCGTTCAGGTCCGTAGAAAGGCCGCGAAGGCCGCTCGTGCCGAATTTCAAGCTCAATGTATCCTCCGTCTGGTTGACAGGACTTTGATAACCGCGAGAGTGACTTGCCGGGAATATTGGCGCATTCTGCCAAGTTGGAAGGGCAAGGCGTCGAAAAGACGCAGGATTTGCAGTCGGGCAATTGGCGAAAACACGAATAAAACAAAAATACTGGCCGTTAATATGAAACAGGGACACCAACCGAAGCAAACCCTTTTGGGAGAAATGAGGAAACAAATGGCGGGATTTCGAAATTTCGTTATTGGCTGCGCGGTGAGCGCCGTCTCCATCATGACACCAGTGGCGTCGACGCAGGCGGTTCCACTTGCCGTTCCCGACGCAAAGATTGAACTCAAGACAGACGTCCAGACGGTCCAGCGTCGCCGCGGCCCGCCGGAATATCGCGGGTATGACCGCGGTTACCGGCCGTACTATGGCTACCGCTCGTATCGACCCTATCGGCCCTATTACGGCTACCGGCCTTACTACGGGTACGGGTCCTACTATCGCCCCGGCCTCAACGTCTATATCACCCCGCGGCCTTACTACCGCGATCGTTATGTCCGCCGTTCGTATGGCGGTTCGCATGTGGACTGGTGCCTGTCGCGGTATCGCTCTTACAATCCGGCAACCGACCGGTTCCTGAGCTATGGCGGCGTCTACAGAATCTGCTATTCGCCCTATCGCTGAAACGCTTCCATTTGATCGACGGCGGGGATTTCCCCGCCGTTTTTTTGCTGACATTTCAACCGGCAATAGTACTCCACGCCCATAGCAGCACGGCATAGCGCGCAGCCTTGCCGATCGTCACATAGACGAGGAAAACGATAGGAGGCGTGCGCAGCAATCCGGCCACGAGCGTCAACGGATCGCCAATGACCGGCAGCCACGAGAAAAGCAGGACAGGCCGGCCGTAGCGGCCAAACAGCGCCTCGGCTTTCTGCCGGTTGGCGCGGCTGATGGGAAACCACCGGCGATGCTCGAAGCGCAGGAGAACGCGGCCGAGCGTGAAATTGACCATGGCTCCAAGCACGTTGCCTGCAGTTGCCGCAAGGAAAAGCTCGAAAATTCGCGCATCCGGCTGACCGGCCGCAAGAACCAGCGCCGCTTCGGAGATGCCGACCAGCAACGTGGCCGAAAGGAAGGCGGCGCCGAAGACACCGAAAAGAAGGCTTGCGGTCACACCATCAGGTCCGGTCCGTATGGCCGAGATCCCGCTCCGGTTCGATCACATCGCGCACACGCTGCTTCAACTCCTTCGGTCCCGGAAAGCCGCCATCGCGCTTGCGTTCCCAGATCAGCGCCTCACCGACATGGATTTCGAAATTGCCGCCTGTGCCGGGAATGAGCGCCACTTCGCCAAGGCTGTCGCCGAAGGTGGAGAGCAGTTCCTGCGCCATCCAGGCGGCGCGTAGCAGCCAATTGCACTGGGTGCAGTAGAGGATGGTGATGCGCGGTTTTTCGGTCATGGCGGCTTCCGGAGCGATTTGAGGTCGGGTGGACGTTATCTTTCGGTGATGTTCGCGGCAACCGCGCGAGATCAAGAACGCCTCACGAAATTGTCAACTAAATTTATCATGTTTCCCAGCGGGGCCTCTTGATCGTCGCAAAATCCGCAGCAAGAGAATGTTGCGTTGCAAAAATCATGAGGAGACAACATGACCGACATTTCATCCACCCGGCCACCAGCCATGCTGCCCGCCCTGCAGCGGTTCTACCTGCCGCTCGATACGACGGCGGAAACGCTCCTGCGCGTCGTCGCCGGCGTCCTGCTCGTCACGCATGGCTATTTCAAGATCATCGATCCCTTCGGCGCCGTCGGCATGGTTGAAGGCCTCGGCTTCTATCCGGGCGTCTTCTGGTCGCCGCTGCTTTCGGCAACGGAGTTCTTCGGCGGCATTCTGGTCGCGATCGGCCTGTTCACCCGTCCGGCATCCTTCGCGGCCATGATCGTGTTGCTGGTTACGGTCTATTTCCACGGCATCGTCACGGGCGAGGGGCTTGCCGGCGCTGAAAAATCGATCCTCTGGGCTGCGATCTTCTTCTTCTTCGCGATTCGCGGATCGAACTCCCAGTCGGTGGATGCCAAGATCGGCCGCCAGATTTGAGAACGGGCGCTGCGGTTTAGAATCGCCGCAGCGCTATTTCCCTACCGTCAGGGTGAGCGGTTTATAGGTATCGATCTCGACGCGGCCTGCAGCGATGAGATCCAGCGCCGCACCGTCTGTAGTCCCTGTGGCAGCGACGATATCGAACCCCTCGACATTGCAGTCGGTCTCGATCTGGGCCGTATTTCCCGCATGAACGGCCGAGCCACCAAGAACATCGAACGCGATGGTTTCATCCGGCAGTTCCGTATTGCCGGTTGCGGTGTTCTCGGGATCGAATTGCGGCCGTAGCGTCAGCGAAATATCCGTCAGCGCCTCGCCGCTTTCCAGAACGGCAAAGTCATAGGCGCAATAGCCTTGCCCGCCAAGCCAGGTGAATGTGTTGATCAGGGTGATGGCGAGGAATTGGGCGAGCATGTGGAACCTTCCGATCAGATGAACTCCAGCAGGGTAGGCGCTCCCAGCCGCCGCTGCCATGTCCATTTTCAGGTGGGTCGCCCAACGATGGGGCTTTGTGTCGAAGGTCAAATCCCGCACAGCAAAATGGCGGCCGAAGCCGCCATTCTGAAGAGTGTTTGTAGCCCGGAAGCGCTTACAGCGTGCGGGTGATGTGCTCGACGCGGAAGCACTCGATCGTGTCGCCGGCGCGGATGTCTTCGTAGTTCTCGAAGGCCATGCCGCATTCCTGGCCCATCGGCACTTCGGAGACTTCGTCCTTGAAGCGCTTGAGGGTCTTGAGCTTGCCTTCGTGGATGACGACGTTGTCGCGCACCAGACGGACGCCTGCACCACGTTCGACCTTGCCTTCGATGACGCGGCAACCCGCGACCTTGCCGGTCTTGGTGATGTTGAACACTTCCAGGATTTCGGCATTGCCGAGGAAGGTTTCGCGTCTTTCCGGGGAAAGAAGGCCCGACATCGCTGCCTTCACGTCATCCACCAGATCGTAGATGATGTTGTAGTAGCGGATTTCGATGCCGGCGCGTTCCGCGGCCGTGCGGGCCTGGGCGTTGGCACGAACGTTGAAGCCGATGATGGCTGCGTTCGAGGCTTCCGCCAGCGAGATGTCGGACTCGGTGATGCCACCGGCACCCGAATGGACGATGCGCGCACGAACCTCGTCGGTGCCCAGCTTGTCGAGTGCGCCGGCAATGGCTTCGATCGAGCCCTGCACGTCGCCTTTGATAACCAGCGGGAATTCCTTGAGGCCGGTGTTCTGCAGCGTCATCATCATCTGCTCGAGCGAACCGCGCTGGCCGGATGCACGGGCAACGGCCTTGTCGCGCGTCAGGCGCTGACGGTACTCGGAGATCTCGCGGGCGCGGCTTTCGTTTTCGACGACGGCGAACTTGTCGCCCGCCTGCGGCGTGCCGGAAAGGCCGAGGATCTCGACCGGCATCGACGGAGGCGCTTCCTTGACGTGTTCACCCTTGTCGTTGACGAGGGCGCGCACGCGGCCCCACTGGTCGCCGGCGACGATGATCTGGCCTGGCTTCAGCGTACCCTTGTGGACGAGAACGGTGGCAACCGCACCGCGGCCGCGATCGAGCTGGGCTTCGACCACTGTGCCTTCTGCACTACGATCCGCATCGGCGCGCAGATCGAGGATTTCGGCCTGCAGCAGGATGGCTTCGAGCAGCTTGTCGAGGCCGAGGCCTGTCTTGGCCGACACTTCGACGTCGAGCACTTCACCGCCCATGGTTTCGACGAACACTTCATGCTGCAGCAGCTGGTTACGCACCTTCTGCGGATCGGCTTCGTGCTTGTCGATCTTGTTGATCGCCACGATGATCGGAACGCCGGCAGCCTTGGCGTGGCTAATCGATTCGATCGTCTGCGGCATGACGCTGTCGTCGGCTGCGACCACGAGGATCGCGATGTCCGTCGCCTGGGCGCCACGAGCACGCATCGCGGTAAAGGCGGCGTGGCCGGGGGTGTCGATGAACGTGATCTTGTTGCCGTTCTGCTCCACCTGATAGGCGCCGATATGCTGGGTGATGCCACCGGCTTCGCCAGAGACCACATGGGTCTTGCGGATGGCGTCGAGCAGCGAGGTCTTGCCGTGGTCGACGTGACCCATGATGGTCACGATCGGCGGGCGCGGCAGCATTTCGCCGTCGTCCTTGGCATTGAACAGGCCTTCTTCGACGTCGGATTCCGAAACGCGCTTGACGGTATGGCCGAATTCGCCGGCGATGAGTTCTGCAAGGTCGGCGTCGATGACGTCGCCCGGCTTCATCATCTGGCCTTCCTTCATCAGGTACTTGATGACGTCAACGGCCCGTTCGGACATACGCTGAGACAGTTCCTGGATGGTGATGGTTTCCGGAAGAATCACTTCGCGCATAACCTTTTCGCGGGTTTCCTGCATCTGGCTGCGGCGGAATTTCTCCTGCCGGCGGCGCATTGCGGCCATCGAGCGGCCGCGCGGATTGCCTTCGTCATCGAGAGCGGCCGTCAGCGTCAGCTTGCCCTTGCGGCGTTCTTCTTCTGTCTTCGGGCGGGCAGGGGCTTTGGCAGGCTCCGGCCGAACGACCTTGCCGCGCACCGGCGCGGCGGCGCCGCGGTTCGGGCGGGCCTCTTCCTCTTCGGCTTCCGTCTTGCGGCGGGCGCCGAGTACCGGGGTCACCGTCGAAGGCGTCGTCGCAGGCTTTGCTGCCTGGGCACGGGCCTGGTCTTCCGCCTTGCGGACAGCAACGGCTGCTGCCTCGGCTTCGGCGGCCTGCGCGGCTTCGACCGCTGCCTTCTCGGCTTCGCGTTCCGCAGGTGTGCGAGCTGCTTCTTCAGCGGCGCGGCGGGCTGCTTCTGCCTGTTCGAGCTTCAGGCGCTCGGCTTCCTCGGCCTGGCGGCGTGCCTCTTCTGCGGCGCGGCGCTTGGCGTCTTCCGCATCGCGTATCTGGGCCTCGGCCAGCGCACGACGGCGGGCGTCGATCTCACCAGCCGACAGTTGGTTGAGAACCACGCCGACACGCGGGCGGTTGTTGTCCTGCTGGCGATTGTCCTGCTGGCGCGGCTGCTGTTGCTGCGGCGCAGGGCGCGACGGCTGCTGCACCGGTGCCGGCCGCTGTTCTGCGACGCGTGCCACGGGAGCGGGCGTGATCGGAACAACCGGCTTCTCGTCTTCCGGCCGATGCGGCCGCCGCTTGCGCGTTTCGACCACGACCGCCTTCGTCCGGCCACGACCCATGTCCTGCCGAACAGTTCCCTGACTGACCCCGGAGGGCTTCAGGGTCAGCGTCTTCTTGGCTCCGCCGAATGTCTTGTCGTCGTTGTTGTCGGTCATTCCGTTCCGTTCCTAAGATCAGGGCCGGATGCGTATCACCAGACCCCGTCGTTCGATTTCATATATACAATCGCGGTTTTTCCGGCCTGCGCCGGTGACCCGCGTCATTGTGTCGGCAAGCCAGTAGAGGCGCCAACGGCTCGAGCGGGGACGGTTCCCCGATATCTTTCGAGCATGTTTGCGCGCTTCACTACACCCTCACCCGCCTGCCCTGCAAGCGCGCAAGCATGGATAAAAGCATTCTGGCCTAAAAGCCCTTCCATTTCCGCTTCGGTGAAGAAGCGGAAGGAGGGTATTTCCTGTCCGTCATCGGCAACAAAGCTCATCGCCTTGCGCGCCTGGTCTATCTTGCGCACACCGTCCGCTGCGGCATCCACCGCATGGAAGGTGGCAAGCGCCGCGAGCCCGCGTACCGCTTGCTCGACCTTCGACGCGCCGCTGACGAACTGGGCTGCCTTGCGCGCCATGTTCATCATGCCTGCGAGTTGCATCGACAAGAGCCGGTCCACCTCGTCGGCAAGCTCCGGTCCCGCCGTCACGTCGGCCTTCTTCAGGCCACGGGCAAACAGCTTCTTCGCAATTGCCTTCTCAAGCACAGCCCGTTCCGCCGTCACCCAGCAGCCACGGCCCGGCAGCTGCTTCTTCAGGTCGGGCACCACCCGGCCGTCAGGGCCGGCGACAAAGCGGATCAGCGTTTCCGGCGTCCCGCTCTGCCGTGTCACGATGCACATGCGGCCGTTCACTGCTTCACCTTCGATGTCCCCGGCAGGGTCTTTATCTTCAAGCAGCATGAGCGGCCCGGATCACGATCAGCAACGCCTTGTCAGGCGTCCTGTTCCGCGCCTTCCACGACTTCGAGCGCTTCCTCTTCGCGCGCCAGGTCCTCTTCGGTGATCCAGCCGGCAGCGAGACGCGCCTGCAGGACCATGCGTTCGGCTTCGACGCGCGAGACTTCGAGCTTGGAGAACAGGCCCTCGAATTTCTTCGTTTCGCCGTCCTTGCGCTCCGACCAGCCGACGAGATCGTCCGAGGCGCAGCCTGCGAAGTCTTCCATCGTCTTGATACCGTCTTCGCCCAGCGCCACCAGCATCTGGCCCGTCATGCCGTTGATCGAGCGCAACTCGTCGGATACGCCGAGGGCAACGCGCTTGGCGTCCATTTCGGCTTCCAGGCGCTCGAGATACTCGCGGGCGCGGGTCTGCAGTTCGCTCGCCGTGTCCTCGTCGAAGCCTTCGATCGAGGCAATTTCGTCAAGCTCGACATAGGCGAGCTCTTCGACGGCGGCAAAGCCTTCCGATGCCAGAACCTGGCCGACCATTTCATCGACGTCGAGCGCTTCCATGAACAGGTTGGTGCGCTCGTTGAATTCCTTCTGACGGCGCTCGGATTCTTCCGCTTCCGTCATGATGTCGATATCCCAGCCGGTCAGCTGCGATGCGAGGCGGACGTTCTGGCCGCGGCGGCCGATGGCCAGCGACAGCTGCTCGTCCGGAACCACGACTTCGATGCGTTCCGCGTCTTCGTCGAGAACGACCTTTGACACTTCGGCCGGCTGCAGCGCATTGACGATGAACGACGCCGGATCCTGCGACCACGGAATGATGTCGATCTTCTCGCCCTGCAACTCGCCGACAACGGCCTGAACGCGCGAACCGCGCATACCGACGCAAGCGCCGACCGGATCGATCGAACTGTCGTTCGAGATCACGGCGATCTTGGCGCGCGAGCCCGGATCGCGGGCGACCGAGCGGATCTGGATGATGCCGTCGTAGATTTCCGGAACTTCCATGGTGAACAGCTTCACCATGAACTGCGGATGGGTACGCGACAGGAAGATCTGCGGGCCGCGCTGTTCGCGACGGACATCATATACGTACGAACGAACGCGATCGCCATAGCGCATGTTCTCGCGCGGGATCATTTCGTCGCGGCGGATGATGCCTTCGCCACGGCCGAGGTCGACGATGACATTGCCGTATTCGACGCGCTTGACCGTGCCGTTGACGATTTCGCCGATGCGATCCTTGAATTCGTCGAACTGGCGGTCCCGCTCGGCTTCGCGTACCTTCTGGACGATGACCTGCTTGGCCGACTGGGCGGCGATGCGGCCGAAATCCATCGGCGGCAGCGGATCGGCGATGAAGTCGCCGAGAATGGCGTCCGGATTGCGATCGCGGGCCAGTTCCAGCGGGATCTGCGTCGAGTAGTCCTCGGCGACCTCGACGACTTCAAGCAGACGCTGAAGCCGGATTTCGCCGGTCTTGGAATTGATGTCGGCGCGGATGTTGCTCTCCGAACCGTAGCGCGAGCGGGCCGCCTTCTGGATCGCGTCGGCCATGGCGGCCAGAACGATTTCGCGGTCGATTACTTTTTCGCGCGCGACGGCATCCGCGATCTGCAGAAGTTCGAGCCGGTTAGCACTCACTGCCATATTAAAGTCTCCGTCTGATTGCCGGGGCCTCGCATCGAGGCGTCCCGCGCCCATAAACTCAATTGATCGGCGAATCTTCGTCTTCGAAGTTTTCGTTGGCCGCCTGGGCTGCCTTCGCCTTCTTGTCTGCTGTCAGCGCGTCGCGGATCAGGTCGTCCGTCAGGATCAGCCTGCCTTCGGCCAGCGCCGTGAAGGGGATGACCACGCGCGGTTCTTCGCCGTAAGCCGGCTGATCGCGCTCAATCGTGAAACCTTCATCGTCGGCTGACACGATCTTGCCGCGGAAACGCTTGCGGTTGTCGACCAGGATCGAGGTCTCGCACTTGATCAGGTGGCCGGCCCAGCGGCTGAAATCCGACTTGCGCACCATCGGGCGATCGATGCCGGGCGACGATACCTCAAGATGATACGCCTTCTCGACCGGATCTTCCACATCGAGCACCGGCGAAATTGCCGTCGAGATCGCTTCGCAATCTTCCACGGTCATCGTGCCGTCGAGGCGCTCCGCCATGATCTGCAGCGTTGCGCCGTTCTGTGACGAGAGGCGAACGCGCACCAGCTGGTATCCCATCGGAACGAGCACCGGCTCGATGATGTCGGCGATGCGCCGGTCGATACCCGTCTCGGTGATCAGGCGCGGTTCCTGTGTGTTTTCTGCCGTTGTCGTATCGGACAAACGATGCTCTCCCAAAACATCGGGTAATAAAAAAGAGCGGGTCCTGACGGGCCCACTCTTCATCAACCGATCAAGAATTTGAGGCTCATATACGCTCGATTATCCGCAAATGCAAGATATCCCGCTGCCAGGCCCACAAAACCCGGATGTGGCGGTTGAAGTGGCAAAATCATGCCAAGGCCAGCGCTTTTGCTTGCCCGGCAGATCATCTCGCCTAGATTGGGCATCACAAAGACGATTCAAAGACAGACAGGGTGGGAAAGCGCTTTGCCGCATCGACTATCGCCACTGGCGCCGTTCAAGCACGACACCTTCCGCGTCATATGGGTTGCAAGCCTTGCCTCCAACTTCGGCGGTCTCGTCCAGGCGGTGGGCGCTGCGTGGATGATGACGTCCATCACGTCGTCGGTGAACATGGTGGCGCTGGTGCAGGCCTCGACCTCGCTACCGATCATGCTGTTCTCGCTGGTCTCGGGCGCTTTGGCGGACAATTTCGACCGGCGGCGGATCATGCTGATCGCCCAGTGTTTCATGCTTGGTGTCTCCGCACTTCTGACGGTCTGCGCCTATTTCGGTTTCATCACGCCGTGGCTGCTTCTGTTCTTCACGTTTCTGATCGGCTGCGGCACGGCGCTCAACAATCCGTCCTGGCAGGCCTCCGTCGGGGACATGGTGCCACGCGAGGTGCTTCCCGCCGCCGTGGCGTTGAACAGTATGGGCTTCAACATCACTCGCTCGGTCGGCCCGGCCATCGGCGGTGTCATCGTTGCCGCGGCAGGCGCTGCTGCGGCATTTGCCGCCAACACGCTCAGCTATTTCGCCATCCTCTTTGCGCTCGTCCGCTGGCGCCGCGAGGTGACGCTGAGCAAGCTGCCGCGTGAATCGATGGGCCGGGCCATTTCGGCGGGCCTGCGCTATGTCGCCATGTCGCCCAATATCGGCAAGGTGCTGTTTCGCGGCTTCGTCTTCGGCCTGTCGGCCAGCGCCATCTTGGCACTTCTGCCTCTGGTTGCCCGCGATCTCGTCGCTGGGGGGCCGCTCACTTATGGCATCATGCTCGGCGCCTTCGGCCTCGGCGCCATCGGCGGCGCGCTGCTCAGCGCCCGGCTACGGGAGCATCTGTCAAGCGAGTGGATCGTCCGCATCGCCTTTGCCGGTTTTGCGGTCAGCAGCCTGCTCACTGCCATCAGCCCCTATGGTTGGTTGACCAGCCTGGCGCTTCTTCTCTCCGGCGCAGGCTGGGTGCTGGCGCTGTCGCTGTTCAATACGACGGTGCAGCTCTCGACGCCGCGCTGGGTCGTCGGCCGGGCCTTGTCGCTCTACCAGACCACGACATTTGGCGGCATCGCGGCAGGCAGCTGGATGTGGGGTCAGCTGGCCGAAGCCCACGGCCCGGCCAATGCTCTGATCGTGTCGGCGTTTCTGATGATTGTCGGCGCTGCTATCGGGTTGAGATTGCCGCTGCCTGAATTCCAGTCGCTTAATCTCGATCCGCTCAACCGCTTTTCCGAGCCTCTATTGAAGCTCGACCTTAAACCCCGGAGCGGACCGATCGTCGTGATGATCGACTACGAGATCGCCGATGACGATGTGCCGGACTTCCTCACTGCCATGGCGGAGCGCCGCCGTGTCCGTATCCGCGATGGCGCCGGTCAATGGGGCCTGATGCGCGATCTGGAAAACCCGACGGTCTGGACGGAGACCTATCATGTGCCGACCTGGGTGGAGTATGTCCGCCACAACCAGCGCCGCACGCAGGCCGACGCGGAGATCGGCGACCGTCTTCTCGCCCTGCATCGGGGTGATGCCGCACCCCGCGTGCACCGGATGATCGAGCGCCAGACGATCCTGCCTTACGACTACGAGCGCTACAAGCAGCAGATGGACATGCACTGAAGGAGTGCTTGCCCGCTCGTCATCCGGTGATCGGCTTTGCAGTCGTCCCAGTCCCCTCAAATTTCATGAGGCCAATGCTGCAAAGTTTCCGGGGACTGTCGTCTTTGCGCGTTCAAAAATACTCATCCATATGGTTGACTATCAGGCGTATTTTGTATATTCAACCATTGGGATGAATAATGAACGAAGATGATCTGTCACGACTTCTGAAGGCTGCCGGTGACACCACGCGGCGACAAATCCTGACGCTGCTTGTTCAGGAGGGGGCTTTGAGAGTGACAGCGCTCGCCTCCCATTTCGACATGTCCCTCAATTCCGTCTCCAAGCACATCAAAGTGCTGGAGGAAGCAGGACTTGTCACCCGCCGGACCTTGGGCCGCGAGCATTTCATCGCAGCCGAACTCGAACCGCTGAAGCTCACCGAGAATTGGTTCGCGCAATTGAAGTCGATCTGGGAACTGCGCCTTGCGGCGCTGGAAAACCTACTCGTTTTGGAGGATGAAAAGATGAATGAGCTTGAACTGACAGTGAACCGCAAAATTGCAGCCTCACGCGAGAAAGTGTTCAATGCCTGGCTTTCGCCAGCAATGCTGGCGAAATTCATGGCAGTGCCTTCGGGCAGCCCCGAGCCGTCCAAAGTCAAAAACGATCCGGTGAAGGGCGGCCGGTTTTCGATCGTCATGATGACCGCCGAGAAGGAAATCCCGCACGCCGGCACCTATCTCGAGATCGACCCCTATTCGCGACTCGCCTTCACCTGGGAGTCGCCCTATTCGCTTGACGACAGCGTGGTGACCATCGATCTCGCTGAAGTGGATGCCGGCACGACCGAAATCACCTTGAAGCAGGTGAAGTTCAAATCCGAAGAAGCGCGGCAGGGCCACGAAAAGGGCTGGTCTGCGATCCTGGATCTACTCGAAACAAACCTCGCCTGATTATCGGACCGGGCGGGATCGAATGCGGTTTCGCCCGGTCTAGATGAACCGCTCTAGAATTTTCCCAACAGGTTTTTCTGCGGGAAGCAAGTCGGCTCGATGCCGTTCTTCGCCTGCCATGCGCCAAGCGAGCGCCGGGTCTTATAGCCGGCCAGGCCATCCGCCTTGCCGATATCGTAGCCCTGGCCTTCCAGCGCCTTCTGCATCTTCAAGACGTCCGAGCGCAGCATCTTGCCGACATCGCCGAACTCGCGCTTGAACGCGCCGCCACCCGAGGCGATCCGGTCGGCGAGGTTGCCGATGAAGAGGGCATAGAGGTCGGAATTGTTGTATTCCTTGATGACGTAGAAATTCGGCGTGACGATGAACTCGGGACCATGGCGGCCGGCCGGAACCAGCATCATGCCATCGGCTTTCGATTCGCTCGCTGGAAACGCCTTGCCGGATGTCCGTTCGATACCATCGGATGCCCATTGGGAAATCGGCTTTGCCAGGTCCGGACCTTCCTGTGCGCAGGTGACATTGGCGGGGATATAGACCTCGAAACCCCAGTCGCGGCCGCGCTGCCAGCCCTTCTTCGCAAGGTAATTGGCGATCGAGGCAAGCGTATCGAGCGTCGATTTCCAGATGTCGCGCCGCCCGTCGCCATCGAAATCGACGGCGTATTTGAGGAAGCTCGTCGGTAGGAACTGCGGCTGGCCCATGGCACCGGCCCAGGACCCCTTCATCTCAGCCTCGCGAACGTCGCCGCTATCGAGGATATGAAGGGCTGCGATCAACTCGCGTCGGAAGAGATCGCCGCGCGTCGACATGAAGGCCTTGGTGGCGAGCACGTCCATGATCGGGTGCGGGATCTTCGCCCGGCCGAAGCCGGATTCGCGGCCCCAGATGGCAACGACGATCGGTCCCGGCACGCCGTAGGTCTTCTCGATCCGCCTAAGTGTCGCGGCATTTTCCTTGGCAAGGCTGCGGCCGGTCGCCGCCAGGCCCTGCAGCCGCTGCTCGGAGAAATAGGCCCCGGGAGAGGAAAATTCCGCCTGGCTCTGCTTCTGCTCGCTCGGCGGCTTGGTGCCTGGTGCCACGAGATCCGGGAGGTCCCAATTGAGTTTCACATCGGCAAAGGCTGCCTTGAAGGATTTTTCGGAAATTCCGGATTTCTGCGCTTCCGGCCAAAGGTCCGTTTGCAGCCATTGGCGGAATTGTGCCTCAGTGTCGGCCTTGGAGGTGGCGAGGGCAGGGGATGTGGCGAGAGCCAGGATCGCCGCGATAACCGGAAGCAGAGTTCGCCGTGCCTCCCCGATTGGTGCTTGACGTGGTGCATCTCCGCATTCCGTCATCCTCGCCCTTGTGGCGGGGATCCAGCGGCGCCATGTCCATGGCGCTAAAGACCCTTTCACGCGGCGGACGTCGCGTGGCTGGATTCCTGTGACAAGCACAGGAATGACGGAAGACAGTGTTGCGGCCCAATTCGATACGGCGTTTGTCTTAGAGGCCTCGCGCTCTTCGTGGTGGCGACTTTCCCTGGTCAAGAACGTGGTAATCCTCAAATCGCCGTCCTCGCCCTCAGCGCCGCCGTCAGCGTGCCCTCGTCCAGATAGTCCAGCTCGCCACCAACGGGAACGCCATGCGCGAGCCGGGTGATCTTGACGCCGAGGCCATCCAGCTGGTCGGTAATGTAATGGGCCGTCGTTTGGCCCTCGACGGTGGCGTTGACGGCGATGATCAGTTCGCGCACGCCGCCCTTTGCCACGCGCTCGACGAGACCTTTGATATTGAGATCGTCAGGCCCGACGCCGTCGAGCGGCGACAGCGTGCCGCCGAGCACGTGATAGGCCGTGTTCATCGCGCTTGCCCGCTCCAATGCCCAGAGATCGGAAACGTCTTCCACGACGATGATGACCGAGTTGTCGCGCCGCTCGTCGGAACAGACGCTGCAGGGGTCGATCGTATCGACATTGCCGCAGCATGAGCAGATGCGGACCTTGGTGTAGGCCTCGCCCATGGCGTCGGCCAGCGGTCCGAGAAGCTGGTCTTTCTTCTTGACGAGATGAAGCGCAGCGCGCCGGGCCGAACGCGGCCCGAGCCCGGGCACCTTTGCCAGGAGCTGGATGAGTTTTTCGATTTCGGGGCCGGTGACTCGCTTTGCCATGGGGCGTTTCTACTCCATATCTGCGGGGAACGGAATCGCTGAAAAGAGGGTGTTGCCCATGAAAATCCTCGCTGTCTGCGCGGGCAGCGCCGAAGTCCTGCCCGGCAAAACCTACAAGACCGGCATCTTCAAGCATCCGGTCGAGACGGGTGTGATGATCGACCGCGAAGGGCTGATTGGCGACAAAATCTGCAACCGCAAGCACCATGGCGGCGTCGATCAGGCGGTCTATGCGCTCGGCTCCATCGACCTCGACTGGTGGTCGAAGGAGCTGGAATGCGATCTCAAACCCGGCATCTTCGGTGAAAACCTGGTGATCGAAGGCGCCGACAGCCGCAAGATCTCGGTTGGCGACAGGTTTGCGACAGAGGCGATTGAACTCGAAGTCACCTCCGCGCGCATCCCCTGCGCCACGCTCGCGGTCCGCATGGACGATCCCGCTTTCGCCCGACGTTTTGCCAAGGCCGGACGACCGGGTTTCTACTGCCGCGTGCTCAAGGATGGCGTCGTCCAAGCCGGCGATGCCGTGACCTATCACGCCTATTCCGGTTCGCCGGTCCTGATGCCGGAAATGCTGGAAACCTTCGGCAAGAACCTCTCCGATGAGGATCGCGCCCGCTATCTTGCTGCTCCGATCCACGACAAGCTCCGGGCTAAGCTCACCAGCACCTGAGACTTTGCCGATCCCATCATCGGTCGCCTGTATTGCAACCGACGGTCTTAACCATCCGATTAAGTTCCGCTTTATTTCAAGTCTGTCTCAACCTATGAGAGACCCTGTCGCAAGGCTCTCATTGCATTCGGGCCAGCTGCGATAAATCGATGATTGTGCAGACACCGCCAAACCGCAGCGAACTTGCAAGGGCAAGAGCGCCGGGGATGCTTGCGTCTGTTCGCAAGAGAGCAGCAAGGGCTGTCATCATGTACGGAATTTTGGGGGCCGCAGGCCGCGTAAGACAGCTCAGCGTTATGCTAGGGATTGTGTTTTGCAGCGTCGCGATCCATGGCAATGGCGCGCAGGCCGGAGATTGCGTGCCCTCGCGAGCATCGGCCAGCCCCGAAATCGCCCGCCTGCAGCGCCAGATCGTCGCAAACCGGGCTTTCGAAGTGAAATATAGCTGCGCGGCCCAGTCCACCTTCGCATGCCGGGAAATCGCCGGCCGCATCGCACAGACGAGCGCCCGCCTTGCCAGCCTGTCTGCTGCGTCGAGCCAAAGCTGCAAGAAGCCGATGATCGCCGAGCGCGCGCCTGCCCGCCGTACTGCTGCCGCACCTGTTCGCAGCACGACGGCCGGCTATGCTCTGCCGCATATCAGCGCCAGGATGGAGACGCGCTGCGTCCGGCTTTCGGACGGCTATTCCTTCCCGACGCCGAATTCCGGATACAGTAGAGTTGAGGACGTGGAAGCGATCGCCGCGCAGTGCAAATTCATCTGCGACGATCCGGCGATGGACGTTTATCGGATGACCGGAGCGGACCGGAATACCGACGAGATGGTCTCGGTAACGACAGGCACCCGTTATGCAGAACTGCCCAATGCCGGCGCCTATCGCACGGCAGCGCCGCTCCAGACCTGCGATATGAATCGGTTCTACAAGACCGTACTGGCAAAGATACCGGCAACCGATCCGGCTGACCCAGATTTGGTGCTTTCGAATTCACAGACTGTTCAACCGGCTGAAGCCGGTGCTTTGAATGTGGCGCTTCTGGGGGATGTCGGCCTGCGCGGCACGGCGAGTTTTGTGCCCGCGCCAGCCCGCAAGGTGCGCATTGTCGGCGCGGCCTACCTGCCTGCCAATTGATCCTTGGTCGAACGGACAGGCACCTTCAGAATCCGCCGGTACCCTGCCTTCCTTAGAAGGGCAGCTTCATGCCGGGCGGGATCGGCAGGCCGGCAGTCAGCGCGCGGGTTTTTTCGGCGGTGATGGCTTCAGCCTTGTCCTTGCCGTCCTTGTGGGCGGCGACGATCAGATCCTCGAGGATCTCGACGTCGTCTTCCTTGAACAAAGACGGGTCGATCTTGATGCCTTTCAGGTTGCCTTTGCCGTCCATACGCACGGTGACAAGACCGCCGCCGGACGAGCCATCGACTTCGAGCGCAGAAATCTCTTCCTGCATCTTCTCCATCTTGGCCTGCATTTCCTTGACCTTGCCCATCATGCCCATGATGTCGCGCATCGTCATCTCCTCTATGTATCTCGTGGTCGTGTTTGGAACTTAGTGCTCGATATCGTCGCCGGGAAGGATATCGCCCTCTTCGGATTCGGCGGCGGCTACAGCCACCGGCTCGCTTTCCTCTTCCGGTTCCGGTCCCTTGATGCGTACGTCCGTAATCTTGGCTCCCGGGAAACGCGCAAGAATGGCCGCAACGTCCGGGTCCTGGCGCGCATCGCTGACGCGCTTTTCCTGCGCCTGCGTCTCGGCTTCGATCAGCGTCGGCGCTCCGGGTTCGCGGCTGAGGATGACCATCCAGCGGATGCCGGTCCAGTCTTCGAGCTTCTTCTGTAGCTCCGCAACCAGCGTCTTCGGCGCATCCTCCGGCAGGTTGATTTCCAGCCGCCCGGGTTCCAGGTTCACCAGCCGTACAAATCCGCGCACCAGCGTCTTCAGCTTGATGTCCCGGTTGGTGCCGCAAAGCTCGGCAATGTCGCTGACCGATCGCAGCGAAACCTTGGGTTCGACCTTGGTGGCGAGGGCCTCGACCGGCCGCTCCTCGATCTTGCCAACGGCAACCGGTTGCAGTGCGGCGCCCGGCACGGCGCGCAGCATGGTCGCACCGTTTCCGGTTGCCCGTTGCGCAGGCGGCATGTCATTGCCGCGCGCCTGGACGGATCCGCCCATGGAAGCCTGCGCGCCACCGCCATTGCCGCCATTCGGGGCGGACGGTTGGCGCGGGGCGTCGCCGCTGGAGAGTTCAAGCAAGCGCCGGGCTGCATCTTCCGGTGCGGGCAGGTGGGCGGCATGGGCAAGCCGGATCAGCACCATTTCGGCGGCGCCGGCCGGGCGCGAGGAACTTTCCGTTTCCGGAATGCCCTTCAACAGCATCTGCCAGATCCGCGACAGCGTCGTCACCGCGACGCTTGAGGCGAACTCGGCGCCGCGGGTGCGTTCGATTTCGCTCATTGACTGGTCGTTGGCCGCATCCGGCACATATTTCAGCCGTGTGACGAGATGGGTGAAATCAGCGAGATCGGTCAGTACGACCGAGGGGCTGGCGCCCGCCTCGTATTGTCCGGCAAATTCTTCAAGGGCGGCCGCGACATCGCCTTTGACGATATGCTGGAACAGATCGACAATGCGGGCGCGGTCAGCGAGGCCAAGCATCGAGCGCACGGCCTCCACCTCGACCACGCCGCCGCCATGGGCGATCGCCTGATCGAGCAGCGACAGGCCGTCGCGCGCCGAGCCTTCGGCCGCGCGCGCGATCATCGCCATGGCGTCCGGATCGGCCGAAATGCCTTCCTTGCCGAGAATGGTGGTGAACAGGCCGACGAGGTCTGACGCACCGATGCGGCGCAGGTCGAAGCGCTGGCAGCGCGACAGGACGGTGATCGGAACCTTGCGGATTTCGGTCGTCGCGAAAATGAACTTCACATGCTCCGGCGGTTCCTCGAGCGTCTTCAACAGGCCGTTGAAGGCCTGGGTCGAGAGCATGTGCACTTCGTCGATGATGTAGACTTTGTAGCGCGCCGAAACCGGACGGTAGCGGACCTGCTCGATGATCTCGCGGATGTCGTCGATGCCGGTATGGGAAGCGGCGTCCATTTCGATCACGTCGACATGGCGGCCTTCCATGATCGCCTGGCAATGTTCGCCGGGGATTCTGAGGTCGATGGTCGGTTTGTCGATCTCAGGCGTCTTGTAGTTCAGCGCACGGGCAAGAATACGGGCGGTGGTCGTCTTGCCGACGCCGCGAACCCCGGTCAGCATATAGGCTTGGGCGATACGGCCGGTCTCGAACGCATTGGTGAGCGTGCGCACCATCGGTTCCTGGCCGACCATCAGGTCGGAGAAATCCTTCGGCCGGTACTTGCGCGCAAGCACGCGGTAGGCGGCGGGCTTCTCGGATGTCGGGATCAACGTATCTTCGCTCATCGCCCCTGCCGCTTGGCACCAAGTCGTGTCCAGACCGGACAGAAGGAAAAGGGTGGGAGGCTGGCACGATGACCCGTGCCTGGCTCGTTGGGGCTGCTTCCTTCCGGACCTGACCCGGTTGGCGAGTGGCTCGTCCACCACCAACCTCCCGGCTCTCATATCGGCAATATCGAAACCAAAAGCAAGCCACGCCTTCAAAAAACTGCTATCGTTGTTGAAACAAAAGAAAAATCACCGCTCAGGGAGATCCGCTTGCCTGCCTTCGATATCGATGAACGTCTTCAGCGCGATGGATTGCTTGTCGCCACGCTCGGTCTTTGCCAGCTTCGCATCAACAATGACCGCCGCTGGCCCTGGCTGGTGCTCATTCCGCAGCGCGACGGCGTATCGGAAATCTTCGATCTGACGCCGCTCGACCAGGCGATGCTGACTTTCGAGACGAACATGGTCGGTTCGGCATTGAAAAAGGTGACGGGGGCGACGAAGATCAATGTCGGCGCGCTTGGCAATATCGTCCGCCAGCTTCATGTCCATGTCATCGCCCGTAGCGAAGGTGATGCCAACTGGCCGGGGCCGGTCTGGGGGTATGGGACTGCAGAACCCTGGAGCGATGACGAGCGCAAGGCATTCGCAGCACGAATACTGGAAAACCTCTGACCATGACGAAATCGATCTTCGACCTGCACAGCCCGCATCCCGAGCCGAGCACGCTCATCGCCTTCGCCGAAAATCACCTGGAACGGCAATCCGAGCATCGCCCCGACGATTGCGTCGAGGTGGCCTTCCGCAAGGAAGGTGCGCATGTTTTCGCTTTTTCCGGCGGCAAACTGGTCGTCAAGCACGACGAGAAGATCATCGACCCGCTGTTTGCACCCTATGAACTGGCAGGCCTGGAGCCGATCCTCGATGACGCCATCCTGCTCGGTTTCCTCGCGAATGGCGAACCGCGCCTGGCCGTCCCGGTTGGCCTGACCGAGGAAACGCTGCCAGAACCCTTCAAGCTTGCCGATGGCCGCACGCTCTATCGCCAGCAGATGCTGCCCGACGAACTGCTTGGTCAGTTCGCACAAGCGTCAAGTCTGATCAGTTGGAATGCCTCGAACCGCTTCTGCGGCAAATGCGGTTCGGCGATGGACAGCAAGGCTGGCGGCTATCGTCGCATCTGCTCCGCTTGTGGTCACATGACATTTCCGCGCACCGATCCGGTCGTGATCATGCTGACCATCGATCTGGAGCGCGATCTCTGCCTACTCGGCCGCAGCCCACATTTTCCCGAAGGCATGTATTCCTGCCTCGCGGGTTTCGTGGAGCCGGGCGAAACGATGGAGAATGCCGTTCGGCGCGAAACCCATGAGGAATCGGGCATCCGTATCGGTCGCGTCCGCTACCACGCCTCGCAGCCCTGGCCGATGCCGCATACGCTGATGATCGGCTGTTATGCGGAGGCCAAGTCCCGTGACATCCACCGTGATGAGCATGAGCTTGAGGATTGCCGCTGGTTCACGCGTGAGGAAACTGCGGCGATGCTGGCACGCAATACCGGCGTGACGCTTGCAGCCGGCGAACTCGGTACGCCGCCGAAGGGCGCCATCGCCCACCAGTTGATGCGCGACTGGTTGGATTGGCCAAAATGAACGAAATCGGCGTCCGCTGATGGCGGACGCCGATGGAATTTTCGCCGATTGCCGGCTCAGAAGTTGCGCTGGAGACGAATGGTGCCGCCGACGGCGCTGCCATTTCCGCGTTCCCCGTCAAATTCCGTATAGTTGAGTTCCGGCTGGAACTTCAGCATTTCCGTCACCATGTATTCGACATTGAGGGCGGCTGCGAAGGTTCCGTCCTCTTCGTAGGCTGCCTGAGCGTTCAAGGAAGCCTTCTCGCTCAACTGGGCGGAAAACCCTCCCCAGGCAGCCCAGTCGCCGTACCACGGGCCGTAATAGTTGAGCCGTCTCGTCCCGCCCGGAGCGTTATCGTTGTCCCAATCCGACTGATAGCCGCCCATGACCCAGACGCCAAAGATGTCGTTGAGTTTGACATCGACACGCAGCTTTCCGCCGAAAGCCTCGGCCTTTGTGTCGTAGCCGCCGATGAAGGCGATGCCCGTGCCCTCTTCCTGGAAGTACCGCAAGCCACCGATCACGTGCGGAAAGCTATCGCCGCGATAGGAAACGGAGGGCGCCGGCGCAAACCCGGTGTCATAGGTACCGGACCCTTCTTCGAGGCCGATCAACGCCGAGAAACCCACGTCGCCGCCATAAACATAGCTGACCTGGTTGGTGCGGTCGCCGGTATAGTCGATCACGTCATCATTGATGATGTTACCAGCGGAATTCAACCAGATATCATATCGCGAATCGCCATAGCCTGCGCGAAAGCCAGCGATCTCGATAAAGGCGGCATTGAGATATGTATCTGTATCGTTGACGTTATTTGCATCGCTGCGCAGCTCGATGAAGCTGCCCAATGTTCCGAACTCAGTGTCGGATTTTGCATCAAATGTGAGAGTTCCACGCGTGAAAGCATCCCAGCCGTCGTGGTCTCCCGAATAGGGATTCTCGCCGTAGTTCGAATCGAAACGCACGTAGCCGCCGATCTTCAGGCAGGTTTCTGTTCCAGGAATATAGAAATAGCCTTTCCCGAATGCGTCGCAGACGCGGACATATTCCATGGGTTCGGGTTCCGCTGCTACGATTGCGTCCGCGGCGCTTGCTCCGGTCGCAACCATCAAAGCGGCGGTGGAGCTGAGAAGGAGTGTCCTGATTGCCATGAGTCGACCTTTGCTGCTCATTTCGCTAAAAGCTCGCAAGAGCTTGTCGTTGGCGGAAAGCACTGAGCGCTGCGAATCAGACTCAATGCGACAAACAAATCCCAACGAGGTCGTCACAAACAATCACTTTTTGTCTGTGATTTCCAGCCACCAATTCTAGCCGACGAGAAACGCTATGCGGCAGCTATAGAACAAGCCGCATCGGATGAGCGGAATAGGAGCCGAGAATGCGGACTTTTTCGGAGAAATACCGCAGCTCGTCCAGCGCCTGGCGAACATGCGTATCGTCCGGGTGCCCTTCGATATCCGCATAAAACTGCGTGGCGATGAACTTGCCGCCCAACTGGTAACTTTCCAGCTTGGTCATGTTGATGCCATTGGTGGCAAAGCCACCAAGCGCCTTGTAGAGCGCGGCCGGAATATTGCGGACGTTGAAGACGAAAGTGGTGACGATGACGTCGTTGTCTGCCTGGCGTTTGATGTTCTTCGGGTCGCGCGACAGGACGACGAACCGCGTCACATTGTTTTCCGTGTCCTCGACATTCTCGGCGATGATTTCGAGTTTGTAGAGATCGGCGGCAAGCCTCGGCGCAAGGGCCGCCATCGAGCGGTCGCCCGTTTCAGACACGAGCTTGGCAGCCCCTGCCGTATCGCCAGCCACCACCGGCTTCCAGCCATTGGCGCGGACGATCATGCGGCATTGGCCGAGCGCATGGATGTGACTGTGCACGGTGCGGATTTCATCACGCGAAACGCCCGGCAGCACCATCAGTTGGAACCGGATCGGCATGAAATACTCGCCGATGATGTGCAGCCGCGATTCGGGCAGCAGATGATGGATATCGGCGACGCGACCGGCGATCGTATTCTCGATCGGGATCATTGCCAGATCGGCGTCGCCATTTTCGACCGCCAGGAACGCATCCTCGAAAGTCTGGCAGGGAAGCGGCTCCATGTCTGGGAACATGTCGCGGCAAGCCATGTCGGAATTGGCGCCGTAGTCACCCTGGAAGGAGATGCGGTTGGTCTTGGTGATCATGGCAGGTTCCGATCAGGCTTTAGCAGTGAGAAGGCGCTGGGCTTTTTCAAGGTCGGCCGGGGTATCGACGCCAAGCGGAATGGATTTGACGATCTCGACGTCGATGCGCATGCCGGCTTCAAGAGCCCGCAACTGCTCCAGCGATTCGCGCTTTTCCAACGTCGAGGGCGGCAGCGAGACGAATTTTTCGAGCGCTGCACGCCGATAGGCATAGAGACCGATGTGATGATAGAGCGGTCCCTTGCCGTGTGGCGCCGTGGCGCGGGTAAAGTAGAGAGCCTTCAATCGTGTGTCCGATAACGGAGAGCCGACGACCTTCACCACGTTCGGATTGGTCTTTTCCTCTTCATCCTCGATTTCGACCGTCAGCGTGGCGATATCGACCGCAGGGTTTTCGAGCGGCCGCAGCGCGGCACGGATAGTCTCCGGCTCGATGGTCGGGAGATCGCCCTGCACGTTGATAACGATCTCTGCCTTGCCATCCGGGTCGCTCTTTAGCAGCGCTTCATGGATGCGATCGGACCCGGACTGGTGATCCACACGGGTCATCACAGCCTCGAAGCCCGCGGCGACCACCGTATCGAACACGTCCTGATGATCGACCGCAACGACAATCCGGCCGGCATTTGCATCCTTCGCTCGCAAGGCGACCTGGACGATCATGGGCAGGCCGCCAATATCGGCGAGCGGCTTGCCCGGCAGTCGCGTTGAGGCCATCCGCGCGGGAATGAGAATGAGGGTCTTGTCCAAATTGTCGCTATTCATGCTTAGGCCTTCAAAAGCCGCCGGAAAAGTGTCAAAAGGTCTCAGTCCGGAGCTTATAATGTCTGTTGCAACGCAAAGCCAAAAGACATAGGTTCCGCGCGATTTCAAGATAGGCTGGCGTTTTGTTTGCGCCGGGTGCAAGGGGAGCATTGGCGGATGAACTCATATGTGAACATGGGCGTGGGTGCCTTCCTTGGTACGGTCTTTGTTTTGATGTCCGTGTCGATCTCATCGGAAGGCATCTTCCATTCGGAAGCTCCCGAAAAGGAAGGGTTCGCAATCATCGCCGAAGAAGGTGCGTCGGAAGCCGGTGCAGGTGGCGAAGCTGAAGCCGAAGTGGATATCAAGCCGCTGCTGGCTTCGGCCGATGCAACTGCCGGCGCGACTGTCTTCAAGAAATGCGCGAGCTGTCACACGGCGGAGAAGGGAGGGGCCAACAAGGTCGGCCCGAACCTCTGGGGCGTCATCGAGCGTCCGATCGCCTCGCATGAGGGCTTTGCCTATTCGGCCGGCATGAAGACATTTGCCGAAGCCAACAAGACCTGGACCTACGATCATATCAGTTTCTTCGTCGAAGCGCCGAAGAAGCACGTTCCTGGCACTGCGATGGGTTTTGCCGGCGTCAAGAAGCCGGAAGAGCGCGCCAACCTGATTGCCTGGCTGCGCGAACAGTCCGATTCGCCGGTGGCATTGCCTGACGCATCCGCCGCCGCAACGCCTGCCGTCGAAGGCGAAGCTGCCAAGCCCGCTACAGAAGGTGACGCTGCAAAGCCTGCGACCGAAGGCGAAGCAACGAAGCCCGCCACGGAAACGGCGCCTGCCCAATAAGGGCAACGCTTCAACGCGTAGCTGAAAGAACAAAGCCCGGCCAAGTGCCGGGCTTTTTCATGTCTGCGTACCGGCAGCCGCTTTGCTACAGCAGGATATAGGCCCAGGCGGAAACCGAGATGACGCCGAGCGCGGTGGTGATGGTGATCGTCGAGGAGGCGAGGCCATGACCGACGTTGAAGTGATTGGCGATCAGCCAGGCGTTGACACCGGTGGGCACGGATGAGGTCAGCACCAGTGCTGCCGTCCAGTCGCTATTGAGGCCGAGGAGCTGGCAGGCGCCATAGACGGTTGCCGGCAGGACGATCAATTTCAGGGCGCTGGTGATCGAAGCGAGCCCGGTGTTGCCGGCAAGGCCGTACTTGTCGAGCGCCATGCCGATCGAAACGAGCGCAGCCGGCGCAGCGACCGAAGCAAGCTGGTCGACGACAATCTTGACCGGACCGCCGAGCGGCATGCCGATGAGATGAACGAGCGCTCCGCACACAAGGCCGATGACCAGGGGGTTGCGTACCAGATTGCGCAGGATGCCCTTGAGCAGTCTGAGAGGGCTCTGGCCGGGCTTTCCGCTGGCTTTCCGCTCCGCCCGCTCCATCAGGATCGTGCCGGCGATCATCATGACAGGCAGATGCACGGACAACAGGATTGACAGCGCTACCACTCCTTCCTCGCCGACATTGCGGGAGACGAGCGGCAGGCCGATGAAGACCGTGTTGGCGAAAGCGGAGGAGACACCGGCAAGCACACCGATGCGCGCGTCTTTTTTGAAAAACAACGTGGCGGCCAGATGCCCGAGCGTCCACGTCACGGCGACGCCGGAGAAATACGCGACCCAGAGCGGCCAGGGCGAGCCATCCTTGAAGTCGGCTTCGGCAACGGTGCGAAACAAAAGAACCGGCACCGCAACACGGAAAACGAAATCGCCGAGCGCATCTCCGACCGCTGTCTTCAGATAGTTCGTTCGCACGATCAGCCAGCCAAGCAGGATGAGGACGAAAATCGGGACGACATTCAGAAAGACATCGGACATCAGGTGTTGCCTCTTGGCGCGTTGAGTTCCCGCCATACCGCCATTGGACCGGGGGCCGCAACCCGCGGATGAGCTGTGCGGCAAAAGACGCACATTTCACGCAAGGCTCATATGTCAGGATCGTGACAGGAGGTTGCAGGATGATTGATCAGTGGTGGCAGGAACCCGTCGTCCTCGAACTCGACGGGATAGGCAGATACCGCATCGTCCGCAACACGCGCGAAGCCGCGGAATGTCTTCTCAGGAAATGGCCCGTCCGTGACGGCAGCGCCTATAAGGCGGCAATCCAGATGTGCGGCCATGTGCTTCGCGGCGAGCAGCCGATGGATTATGCCCGCCAGGATTTCATTGCGGCCGCCGTCGAGGCTTTCATTCACGTGCAGCCGAACGCCTGACGCCGGCTACACAGCGCCCGCCTCTTTGGACGTCATTTGAAAAAGCGGAACATTCGAGAAAAGCTTGCGTTGTCCCTCGGAAGGACATTTGCGAGATGCACAAGCAGACCTACATTCACCAGGACGACCATTCGGACCTTACCGACGATGATCTGGCCGGCAAGGTGCGGCGCTATATCCAGTATGCCGCGCTGATCGATACGTCAGGCCTGTCGGTGATAGCGCTCGGCCGGACGGTCGTGCTCAGCGGCTATGTCTCGTGCGAAGCCGAAATCGGCTGCGTCGAGGAAGCGGCGGCCTCGGTGATCGGCGTCCATCTCGTCGAGAACCGGGTGGAGGTTCTGAAACACTAGCGGCTTTCCACCTTGCCAGACTATTTGGCGATCCCGTTTGAGGTCCTTTCTGCAATTTGATTGACAAAACTCGCGTGGCAATACCGGCCCTCGGTTTCAGGCCGGCGCCATCCTTCAGAATACAAAAAAGGCGAGCAGCAGTAGGACCGGCAGAAAAATTCCGACAAGCCACATCAGCATCTGGCGAAACATCAGTTGCCGATATTCACGGTGGGCGGCTCTTCTCTGTGTTTCGGAGATGATCATCGTAAGCCTCCCTTAGAGCGTGCCGCCGGTCACAGGATTTACGACCGGCCTTTCGCTTGCGTCCTTGCTACCGGCAGGCTGCACCACGGGTGGCGCCTTCGATTTCTCGTCGGCAGGTGACGATTGACCCGGCGCTCGGTGCACGTCCTCCGGGTTTTTCTGTTCGGGTGTCGCCTTGGTGTCGTCTGTGGACATGGAACGCTCCTCAAGCCATGCCTGCGGGATCGCCGACCGGTAGAAGTGCCGGATCAAGTACGGGATCGTTTGGATTCTTGGTGTCGCCCTTGTCGATCACCGGTGGTGTCGCCGGCTTGTCCTGTGAGCGGTCGGGAATGCCGGGTGTCGGTTGCGGGCCACGCGGGCTTTCATCCGGCGGAACGGGAATGGTGGTCGGCATGACGGTTCTCCTTTATTCGGAAGGAAAACGACGCGCACGGCCGATGGTTCCGTACAGATTTGGGGCAGGAGATCCCGCGCCAAAAGAACCGCCTCTAGTTCAAAAGCGCTTTTTCGCCCTGCAGAGTTCCGCCGATATCTCCCGGCTTTTTCTTCGGTAGCGGCTTCACGTTTCCGGAAAGAATATCTACCGGCGTTGCCACAGTCGTTGCCGCGACCTTGCCGACGGTGTTCACCGTTCCGGCGACCAGCGCGGTAATGCCGTCTCCGACGCCAATGCTGGAATCCGTCAGCGTCTGGCCGGTGACGAGCCGCTGCCCGATCAACTGTACGATCTCGGGGCTCTCGGCGAATTTTCCATGGTTGAGGCGATCAGTGGATTTCACTTTGGTCAGGTCGACGACAGTAATGCCGGCGGCTTCAAGCTTGCTCTTGTAGGGTTCTTCCGCCGGGTTGATCTGTCCCAGCCTTTGTACGTCGCCGGAGATATAGCGCGACAGGGCTAGCGCCCGGTCGTCCTGCGAGACGAAGATGGTGAAATTTGGCTTCTTGGCGCCAAGCTCCGTCCATTGCCGCGCAAACACGTCGACATCGATATCGGGCGAGGCAAGAATGACATTCTCGATCTTCTTGGGCAGGGTCCCATCGCGGATCGCCATCTGGCGGATCGATTCCATTGCCAACCACGTCCCCATCGAATGGGCAAGGATCGTGATGTCCTTGACGTTCTTGTCCTCGACCAATGCCTTCAGCAAGTTCTCCAGCGACGTGCGCGAATAGTTGGTGCTTTCCTTGTCGTAGTTGTAATCGAACACCTTGGCACGAGACGGCCAGGTAAAGAGAACCGGCGTTACGTCGGCGCCGGAATCGTGGACGATCTGGGCAAAGCGGAAGACGGAGTCCTCGTAGGTGTTGTTGAAGCCGTGGATGAAGACCATCGCATGGCCGCCGGCGGAGTGACGGCGCACCCAATCGTGACCCTCCTGCACGGTTGCCACCGGCTGGACGCGCACGACCGCGAAATCGGTTTCCGGATTAGGCGGCAGCTTCTTCGGCCATTGAACGGTACCGGCCGCGCGCGCCTTGTCGGACGGGATGGAAACCGCGACATCCGTGATCGAGGGCTGAACGCTACGCTCGCCTGAAAACAGGGTGGCTGGATTATCAGACGGCAGGCGGCTCGTTGCCACCAGCATGTCAACGACGGCGTTGCCCTTTGGCTCGGCGGCAAGATTGAGCGGCTGCATGACGCCCGTCACGTGGCCGCCACAAGCGCTGAGCGCCAGGACGACCGGCAGCGTGACGGCTATGCGCCGGAAGCGCCCTGGCAGTGATGACGTAGCAGGCCTGCCGTTCGATGCTGAGGTCATGGATACGCTTCCAACAAAAACGAGAACTCACAAAACCGCCCGGAATTGTGAACCCAACTCACTCCACAGTCGACCACCGCCGTCAAGTCTGTAACGCGCAACTTGGCCGACCCGGCCAATCCATGACACAGCTTCATATTGTATTTTTGACACAACACGAAGGCTGGCGGAAATCACTCCTACGCCACCATTCCTCCCGCCACTTTATGCGGACCGGCCTTGGCAGGACAGACAAAAAATCGCCCGGATGGCTACTCCGACAGCCCCTGTAATCCGAGCGCTGCATTCCGGCGGAGGTCGGCGATTGCTATCTTGAGTTCCGCCTCTTCCCATCCTGCCGCCAGGCCGCCCTGGATAAGCTGCGCTTCGATATCCTCTTCCGTGAGCGTCTCGTTCTCCGACAAGTGCTTGAGGGCCGCTTCGAGCGCCTCTTCGCAATCGAGTGCTCGGTCCGGGTCGCCAATGGGGCGCTTGGGGGATGCGACATAGGTCATGCTCATTTCTCCTTAAGCGATAATAGAGGAGCCCTAGCGGGGGGATCAGGTCGAAAACTGACCATACCCGATCACCGAGATTTACCGCAGGTGGGAGTTTCCGGAAAGTATTGTCCAAGGATTTATCGAAACGAAAGGAAAAATGGCGGACAGAGCGGGATTCGAACCCGCGATACGCTCTCACGTATACACACTTTCCAGGCGTGCGCCTTCAACCACTCGGACTCTCTGTAAATCATTGAGATTATTTCTTTAATCCGTGAATCCTGAATGAATTTGATACGGACACGGAGCTATTGTCAATCCTTGGGTTGCGCCAAAATGCAGCATGAAAATGCAGCAGGCGATGCAGCAGTTTCGCGCCTATGCGTGAAGCCCCAAAGCGAGCTTTCTATGCAGAACACGATGGCAGTTGGCGCAAAGGCACTTGAGATCGTCTGTGACGGATTGATGCCCCGGCTGCATCTCCGCAACATGCGTGCGATGGTGATGAACTTCGATACAAGCGGCTCCCGCGTCTTTTCCGTACCGCTCTATTGGATCGAGCCCACAGTCTTCGCAAAAAAGCCGTCCATGCTTTGACATGAACTCCTCACGTTTCTGCTTGGCTAAACCCGGCTGTCGCTCGCGGACGAGGTGCGATACGATTTTCGGATTGCCCTCGATCCAGTTTTTCTCTTCCTCAGTCGGTATAAAGCGAACAAGCTCTGTCTGAATTTCAGACTGGTTCGCCTTCGGTCTTCGAACAGAACCGCCATCTTTTGGTACTATCCATAAACCGGCTTTTTCCAGCAGTTCGAAACTGATCTGTCCCCATCCCGCGCTGAAATTTGCAGGAAAGGCGTCAATACCAAGCGCTTCCTCAAGAGCGAGACCGAACACTTTCTTTGGTGCGAGCGGTATCCCGTCAGCGGTCATGGCGTCATAATCGCGAGAGGGGGAGAAATTGGGGGCGTCACCGCCGTCGAGTAGAACCTTCACTGCGCGCTCAATATGTTCAGTGCGAACCTTTCGAAGTTCGTTCGATGGCAATCGGGAAGCATTGCGTTCTGGTTCTTTGGCTCCAACAATAGAGGGCAGGGCTGCCGGGTTTGTGCCCGGCGTCGCGATGAGCAGCCGTCGCCATGCGCCGTGACTGTCGGTTCCCTTGTTCATTGCCTGCACTATAAGATCGAAGCGCCTTTCAACAGGTGCCTGTCGATCGAACGAAAGTTGACGCTCAGAAAACGGGACGTTTTCGACAGGTTTGCTATCCAGATAAATTTCGTAATCGACAGCGGCGTTACGCGCGTTCCAAAGGTCGCGCTATGCCGCCAGATGACGGCTCTTGCTAAGGACGTAATCCACCACGTATTGGGCATCACGATCCTCGCCTAAGCCAAACCTGAAGCGATTGGCATCAAGGACGGTGATAGTTTCTTCGCGAGTGAGACCAATCTTGAAAAGCAGATCAACCGCTGCTTGATGGAAGTTCCATGAGCCAAGCCCGTGACCGGTCGGGATAGCCCATTCGTCCAACACTTCCTCTACCGTCATTCTGACTGGCTGCGCGAGATACGGCTCGCAAGCAGCTAATGCCAAATCACCGAGCCCAACAGGCGACGTCCAACGGATGATGCGCTCCATAAGTTCGGCTGGTCTTCTCCAACGTAAGAAGATGTTTCGAAGACTGATCGAAGACGCATCCAAGCGTTATTTTCGGCAGATGACGGAGCGTTTGCCGCAAGTTCAAAGAGAATCTGCAATCATCAATGCTGACACTAAAGTTTTGTCACTCACTATACGACCGAATAATACGTCGATGTGGGACAGGTATGCTGATAAAAATACGGGCGTCGTTCTGCGGTTACGAAACGCGGACGTACAATCAATGTGGTCTGAGGCAAGACCTGTTGAATATATAGATACGCCTCCAGTTATTTTTACGAACGACGAGATTGTAGAGCACATTCTTGGAATCAAACCGATTGACGGTACTGGTCAATTTTACAAGCTGGCATTCACCAAGGGTTCGTCATGGTCGAGCGAGAACGAGTGGCGAATCGTTTCAAAAGGGAGAGACACGAGCAAAGTAGTCGAAGACCTTCCATTTGGTGTCAATGAAATCGATGGCGTGATTTTTGGATTGGGAACGACTGATGAAGCGAAAGCCGACATTCGTAGGCTGGCAAATAATTACCCGCTTATTGAGTTTATGCAAATAAGCAGAATCAGAGCGAGTTTCGATTTGGTGCTAAGACAGTGTTGAACGCTTTTGTGACCGAATAGATTGTTTGCGAAAGGTTTTGCATGCTGAACGAATACGATCAAACCCTTCCTGTCTGTGAGGATGAGGTTTGCCACCTCGTCGCCAAGTGGTTTGAAGACAATGATTTTGATGTGAAGTGGGTGAGAGCCGGTAAGCGTGGTCTCGACATTGAGGCAATCCATAATCAGACCGGACAACGTTTCATCGTCGAGGCAAAGGGCGCAACGAACTCGAAACGCGACAGCCAGCATTACGGACGTGAGTACAATCAATCAGGAGCATACAATCGTGTATCGCAGGCTTTTTGGATGGCTTCCCGTTGGGCGTGTCTGGAGCAACACAAAGACGCGAACATTGGTATCGCGTTGCCGTCAACTTATCATTTCAACAATCATTCCAAGCCGATCGAGAACGCTTGCCGTCTTTTGGGCATCGCAATATTCCGCGTCGATTTTGAGAGAAACATTACTACGGTGCCTGCGAACTTGGCTGCGAACGCCCATCAGCTAATTCAACGCCCTAAAGAACTTTTGATCGCGCCTTGACCCACATCGCAAAGCGATAGCTGATTGATCCACATCACGACTTGTATATTCGGACGATCAACGCCGCTGCCAATATCGCTGCCAGCACGATGGCGAGCGTACCACTTGCCGATATCTCTACGATATTGAACAGTTTGAAGCTGATTGTTTCAGGGGTTTCCAAAGCAGACACCTTTCACCAAAAGAAAAAATTGGTTGGTGGCTGCTTGCTGCTTCGCAGTGTTTAGGAGAATCGAAGGGAGCGCAACTATGTATTTGCACCTCGATTTTTTGTTCTCGCCATGTTCCGCTTAGGGGTAAGGTAGCGCACGAACTGTTGCAGTGCTAATCAATCCGCTGGCACTGCCCACGGGAAAAGCCGTTTTGTTCAGTCGTCTTGTCGGGACGGGATTAAAACCCGCTGCGATCTGTTCTCAGCCTCTATGTCCACAAAGTATGCACGGCTGAAGGACGATAGGTTCATATTATGTGTTCTGAATAGATCGCCGCAGGTTTGGTCATACTCGATATGGATTCGATTTTGCTGCTCAAGGGACAACACAGCTTCCTGCCTGAACAAGTGCGATATGCGGCGCTTCATTGTGGTCTCTACCTGCCGGGCGATTCCCTTGCCGCTGGAATAGATGCTCTTTGGCAGGAGTGGTTCAGCCCTGTCCAAATTTGAAACGCGCAGTAAATCGAGGTTTTGGTTATTGAACCCAAATCCCAGGAACGTAAGCACCTTACATTGTTCCATGGCATCGTGTATCCGCTTGATTGTCTTAGGATCGTGCTGTTGCTGCGTATAAGTGCGAATGCTTTTCGCGACCTCTTCTAACCGCAGTTGATGATCGTGTTTTGCGCCGAAGGTCAGTTTACCGTCACCATACCCGTACTCAGTTTGCGGCAGTTCGCCGAGCGTGCCATACGGATGGATGATTTCGATGCTCTCAACGATCTGTTGGGCTTCCGAAATGGGCAAGCGATACGCCGCCGCGATCTGTTTGCGCAGATAGTTCTCAATACACCGGTCATAGTTAAAACAGATGATACTAATGTTGTTGCCGATGTCTTTTGGGTCTCTCACACCATCGCAAAGAATGCGGAAAAACTGCCCGATCCATGTGTCATCCGGATTTGTGAGCGGGGTTCCGAAACTGTTCCCAACCACCGCCACGGGGTCTGCTTCGAAACGTTCCCAATAGGCGGGTGCCATGCTGCTTTCGGCTTCGGCTTTCGCGATTTCGAAAGCGATTAGCATTTTCCCTATTAAAACAATGTCTTCGTCATCTGAAAATCTATCAATAAAGGCATCAATACTAACTGCAGTGTGAATGCCCTCGTGAATGGTGCGCGCTGCATCTATTGCTTTCTGCCGAGTTTCATGCGTCCAAAGGCGAGTGACAGTGTCGTAGAAGAAGCGGTCGCCAACGTTAGGATTCTTAGTTCCCAAATTTTCCAGGAGAGCGCTTTGTCTTATTCGTTTTGCAAGCTCTGAGCCGACCGGCATTCCGAATTCAGCGCTTGCCCCAGCGCCTATGACAAACGTCGTTCCATATCTGAACATTGGATAGCGAATCCCCGGTTTTCATACGAATGCTACGGAAATGCGATTTTAACGCTGAAAGCCAACAACCTGAGCCGACACCTCTATCCGAGCTTTATTTCAAACCTGCCTTCAGTCAAAAGGTTCAAATCACCGTTGAAGCCAAACATACGACCTTGCGGAATGTCATAATCGCAATTGAAGGTGAACGTGCCTTTGAACTGATCGCCGTCAAGAAATCCGAGGACTTCGGTATATGCAGTTGCACTAACTTTAATTGGGAGAATTCCTCCCGGCGACAGTGGGGTTTTTGGCAACTTCATGCCCGGCAGCATCTCCACCGTGAACAGACCCTGCATCAGAGTCGGCGCTTCGCGATCCCGAGATAGGTATTCTTCCGCAGTTTTGAAGCGCAGGGGATAGAAGCCGAAACCTTCAAACAATGCGTCCATGTCGGCGAATGCTGATTTAAGAGTAAGCTCCCCCGCAATGAGACCATCTTCGGTCCGGTACAGCCGGTTTCCCGTCACTGTGTTTACGAGACCATCCATCCCGAGGTTGTTGGCGAACGTCGCCGTGTTTTTCACATAGACGACATGCCCGCCGACGACATTCGCATTCGATCCAAAGCCTTCCGCTAACGGCTTTCCCAGATCAATTTTTACGTCTGCCCTTTTTTTCATGGCTTGCGGTCCAAGGAAATTTTTGAGCGCTGGCATCAGTTCGTCGGTTTCTTCTTTCTGCCAGACGAGTGCCGGAGTATCCGGTTTGGCTATTCGATAGAGGCGAAACTCACGCCCATTAGTGAGCATGTAAAACTCGGCAGCGATTTCGGGATGTGTCGCGTAGGTGTGGGCTTGATTGCTGTCATCTTGAGAAAGCTGTATTGACGGCTTTTTTGCCTCGACCACCCATCGCGTATACGAAACTACCTCACACACGAAATCGGGTCTGCCACGCAATACAGGGTCTTTGCCCGGATTTTTGTGACCAAGGAAAGCCTTGTCATATTGAAGTGAAACTTGGCTGCGGAGATTGGCATCGGGATTGCCTTGGCTGTAGCCAAGCGCTCGACACAGTGGGCGCACCAGTTCTCCGGCTACATCGTCTTCGTTCATACTTTCTATGTCGTGTGGCGGGAAGATACTCATGAAGGCTCCGAATCGGGAGCTTCTATCTTAGCGAGTTGTTTCCTCGCTAAAACAACTCATGAAGACAATGCACAGAATGCTGTGGTTCGCCTGCCGCTTTTGGCATTCGTCCAGAACAACGCCCTGGTGTGTAAATATCGATATGATCAACCGGGTCCCAGATTAGCGGCGGGTCGCGGTGCCGCGTTTGGGCTTAGCGAAGCGCGGAAGTTAGACTTCCACCGCAAATCGGTGGGTTTTTGCGTCCGAAACACAAGGAGTTGAGGCTCCTATCCCCGTTGTCCACAGGCTACCGGAATAACTTTGAAATAGTCGAGAATATATTTGCGAAATTTTGATTATCACATGTCAACCCGTTACTATCTGGTTGTGCTTCGCGAATCGAAGCAACCGGTGCTTCTCACTTCAGAAAAGCACCGGATACTTTGTCAACCAAACGAAACGAAAGTTTCGTCACGTTGTTGGAGTGCGAGACTGTGACAGTCCCTCCCTAAGCAAGAGAGAGGTTACAGTTTTCGTCCTTCAGCGACAAGGCGCAACTTGTTGTAAAAGGGCACTACCAACGATGAAACGTAAATCACCTCCCGTTACGCCGGAAATGGCTGCGCGCATCAAATGGCTTCTTCAAACTCATATGATGCAGCACGACATCGCTGCAAAGTTCGGAATCAATCCTGGGCGCGTGAGCGAAATCAACACAGGGAAACGCTTCAAAGATGTTTCTCCCGCAGCGGGGGCGTAGCGATGGCGAAGAAACAATCATCTTCACCTGTTTCCACCTTGGCGTCGAAAATCTTGTCAGGCGCTAAAAAATCGACCGCAGCCGACGCAAGGCGGTTGGCGGGGTCGGTACTTTCTCAAGACGAGAAGCCCGGCAATAAACCAAAGAAGTAGCCGAGAGCCCGCCGCTGACGAACGGCGGGCTTTTTTTGTATGCTCGCAGAGGACTGTAGTGATGTGGGAATGGTTGCAGGGGTTGCAAGGCGGTGCGCCTGCCGTGATAGGATCAGCCGCAGGATCAGCGCTCGGAATTATATCGCTGCTTATAGGCGCGCTTTTTAATGCATACCTGAATAGAAGGAGAGATAATCGTCTTCGGCGCACGGAACAGATTGGAATACTAACGGTAATCGGGTCAGAGATTGAAACCGTAATTGATATCCTCAGTCGAAACGCGAAGGAACTTTCTAAGCCTCGACAGGACTTTCGCCTCCCGGATATTTCTCAGTTATGCAGAATACTTCCGAAAGCGATGGACAAATTTTATTTATTGCCCCGTGATGCCATCATCGCCGCAGTGAACGCGCAAACTATCATCGATCAGTATTCTGACCATATGATATTCATCGGTGGGACGCTTGCGCCGAATATGCCGAAGGGGCGATTAGTTTTTGTTTTCCCGAAGGAATGCAGCGTTCGTCTTAAAGAGATCAATGAGGGGTCGGTTGATATCCTGTCGCGATATCTCAAAGCAGTCAAAGAGGCTCAGGCTGCTTTGTAGCCGCGCGAAGCGGCGTGGGAGCTTCAGGAAACCAGAGGGAATGGCGGTGAGGTTTATCGATCCGCAAGGGGGTGGAATGAATCGACACTACAAAACAGCCGCACAGGTAGTGCGAACAACTTTTATTCGCCGCGCCTGGACGACAACACAGCAGCGTTGGACAACTGCATCGATAGTAGCGGGTCTTGTTTTTGCTTCGCTGGTGATGCCGTCGTTCGGGATCGCTGTTTTCGGCACCGCATTCGCCGGGTGGTGGCTCGCCGTCTTTCTCACGACCGGTGTTTTCGGTCTCGTAGGAAACCGCTTTGGCATCGGTCGAGAGAAGGTGGCGCTACTACGTCAAACCGACAAAGGCGACAGGATCGACTAAGATGGTTTCAGGCTACGACAAGACGCCGCCCGACCGTTCGCAACAGGCACACCGGCTCGGACTGCCGTTGGTGGGCATCGGTGCGATTGCTGTGATTGTTGCGCTTATCGTGGGGCTTTGGATGCGGTGAGCTTTAGCAGGCCTCCATTCAAGGACGCTTATGATTAGTCTTGATCGTCATTCAATGGTTCAGCCTCTTCTTGGAGTGCCTTCTTGAGGGCTTCAAGCTTGTTTTCGAGGGTGAAGCCCGATCCGTAGTGCATCGAATGCCCTTTGGTCGCATGCCCCATCAGGCTGTCTTTAAGGTTGTCGCCACATCCGGACTGCCGAAGCTTATCGGCGAACGTGTGCCTCCAAGAGTAATAGGATTTGGTCGGCGCAACCTGCTTGACGATCTTGTTCACGGAAGCCGAAAACGCTTCACTTCCATTATGTCGGCAATAGCGGTCAAAGCCGTTCGGAAACTTCTTCATCGCTTCTATAGCTCGGGGGAGTAGTGGGATGTCACGATGCCGGTCGTTTCCACCTTTGACCTTATGACGATGTTCGTTTGGTCCAATTGAGATAAACGGAATTGGCGCGTCCAGATGGATATCTGACGACGTAAGATGGGTAAGCTCACCACATACTGCGCCGGTCAATTCTGCGACAATTGCAAGGGCTTTCAGTTGTTCGTTGGCTTCACTCTCTGCCAGCTTTGCCCGAAGCGCTTTAGTTTCCTCCGGCGTGAAGGCACTTCGTTTGCCCTTCTGGCTGCCATTGTTTTCGAATTTCACCCTATCGAAAGGGCAGGAAAGATGCGGTGCATCTGACTCAAAAACCCGGGTCAGGATAATTCGAAGCCACATGATCTTTTTTCGCCCGCTGTCCAGTTTCAAACTTCCCTCAGCGATCCTTTTGACAAGTGCTGCCTTATATTCGAAGCAGGTTTTCGGTCTGAGTGTGAGAGCATCAATCTCGCCCATGGCTTTGGTGAAGTCGTCTACCGCCTGAGCGAAGGGACGCCATTTTTTGTCTCTGGCGCGATCTGAGAGGTTCAACCACTTGTCCGTTGACAATTCCTTGTAGCGCTCAAGCGCTTGCGCCAGGGTGAAACCGGGAGCCGCCTGTTTGATACAATCTTGGTTTGATGCTGGTTCGATCAATTTGGCTGAATATGGCACTGCTCCGAGATCACCGGAGACCGCCTTCAATTGTGGAATGGTAATCGAACCTGCATTTCCAGACGACGCAAACAGCTTTTTATATTCCTTTCGCAAGGCAATGGCTTTTTCAGCGGCATCATCCGGGTCTTTCGTCTTCAACGACCGCCAAATGTGTGCCCTTCCGTGAGCTTCGCGCTGATTCTTGGGTACCGCAATTCGGAAGTAGTAGACAGTCCCGCGAAGTATGATGTGTCGTAGCTTCAATTTATTCACCGATGAATCAAATTACACTTTCATCAATATTCGAAAATCACGACGGCTATCACGATGAATTAATATTTAAATTTGGTGTTTGAGTGAATAATGGTGTCTTGAGAAAAAGTATAGTTTGTGTTTCTGACGATTTTGGATTTTCATATACTTTATACACTCGGGCAGAGCGTATTATTGTCGCAGCGCACGCGCGGATGCAGCAGCTGATGCAGCAATCCAATGCAGCAAACCAGCGCTTTTTCGCCGGAAAATTTAATGATTTCAGATGGTTGTTGGAAGAAAATGGCGGACAGAGCGGGATTCGAACCCGCGATACGCTCTCACGTATACACACTTTCCAGGCGTGCGCCTTCAACCACTCGGCCACCTGTCCGTTTTGTCAATCGCACCGGCGGTTGGGTCCGGTGGATCAGAGACAAGCGCTTGCTTTCTCCTGAACCCGGTTCGGCTACACCAAATCGGGGAGGCCGCGGGTGAAACCTGCGGACCGGCGCGATATATACCGATGAACTCCTTGGGATCAACTGATTTCTGACAGTTTTTTGACTTCTTGCGCTGCGCGCCTGTGGAAGGGCAGCATTGCACTTCATCCGTCCTGTGCTTATTTCTTGTTGTCGTTGGAGAAATGCAGTCTGGCCGCCGTGGATACGGACTGGTTTGGGGAGTGGCCACATGCGGTTTTTGTTGCGCTTTGCGAGTTTTCTGGCGCTGGTCGCCGGTGTCCTGGTGGCATCGGTGGATGCGATCCAGTCGGTTTCTGCCTCCCAGCCGGTATTGACGCCGCTGGCAACGGCGCTTGCAGCCGGCGGTTCCTCGACACAGTCGCTGGTGCAAACGCTGGAAAGGCCGCATGTGAATGGTGCGTTTCTGGATCCGGTGATCCGATGGGCGCTGCAGCAGCCGGCCTTTGCCTCCTTCCTGCTGATTGCGCTGGCGCTTTGGGTAATCGGCTACAAACGGCCGCCGGTCGCGGGCCGGTTCTCGGCCTAAGCGTGACTTTGCGCTGAAACATCTTTTCAGGACTATGAATGCTGGCCGGTACCGGGCGACAGTACGTGGACTGCCGGCCTCACGGTTCGGCGGCCATGGCGAAAAGGTCACAACGGCCGGGAAAGGTGGGCTTTGCGGGCATTTCAGCAATTGCAAAGATGGGGGTTCTCGGTTAATTCAAAACTTGACTATAAAAAGCAAGTTTAAGACAGGCAGCTTGAGCTGCGCCGCCGAGACAACGCATGACCTTCCAACCGCGCATGAACAACAAGATATCCGGATTTTCCGTCATCGGCGGACTGAACCGGCGCGAATGGAACGGTATCGTCGCCGATCTCTGGGATGTTGAATGCGCGCCGGTTGCCGGCGGTTTTTATGTTGCCGATGACCCCCGGCTGTTCATCGTGCTCGACGCCAAGGGTGGCGACCGGCGCAATATCCGGCTGCGTCAGACGCAGCAGGCCGTTGCCGAGGACAGTCGCCGACAGGTCATTTCCTACATTCCCGCCGGCATGGAACTGTGGGCCGAAATGGTCGACGTGAACTACGTCCGCCATCTCGATCTTCATTTCAACGCCGACATCCTCAGCCGCCGACTGATGGAAGACCTCGATCCGCGCAAATTGGACACGCCGCGCCTGATGTTTTCCGAACCGCGCTTCCTGGTGCTGGCGGAACTGATCGCTGCTGAATGTGCCAATCCCCAGCCGCTGCATGATCTTTATGGTGACGGTCTGTCTGTGGCGCTGTTCGTAGACGTCATGCGGCTCGGACCGGTCAGGGCACGCAAACGCAGCGAGTTGGCGTCGTGGCAGCTGCGCCGCTCGATCGACTATATCGAGGAAAACTGCCTGCGCGGCGTCCGGCTCGAAGAGCTTGCGACGCTCACCGGCTTGTCACAGTCCTATTTCAGCCATGCCTTCAAGGCCTCCACTGGCCTGCCGCCTCATCAGTGGCAGATGAAGGCCCGTATCGAGCGCGCCAAGCAGTTGATGCTCAAGGGCGAACTGCCGATGAGCGTGGTTGCCGCCGAGACCGGCTTTGCCGACCAGGCGCATTTCACCCGGGTCTTCCGCAAGACGGTCGGCGCGACGCCTGCGACCTGGGCAAAAAGCCAGAGGTTCTGAGCACCCACCTTGCCTGTGTGCAATGCGGAATATGGACCAGAATCGTTCAATTACCACAGCGGGAGACAATCCCCGTTCCGCATAGTTGATATAAATACTCAGCTTATTTTCATGGAAATGCCGGATTGCGTGTCGCCGACGGGGGCGCAAGCGCCCGGTTTCAAGCTGGGGTGACGAATTCATGCAGATCAAGGGGACTGGTCTTTACCGGGTATTGATGACGAGCGCCGCGATCGCGGCACTCGTCGTCGCACAGGGCGCATGGGCGCAGGATGCGGCAACGGGCGACGCCACTGAGCTGGAACGTCTGACTGTCGAAGGCGGCAAGGTTACAAACAAGGAAGCAACCGGCCCAGTCGATGGCTATGTGGCAAAGGCCACAGGCACAGGCTCCAAGACCGCCACCCCGATTTCGGAAATTCCGCAATCCGTTTCTGTGGTCGGCCGCGACGAACTGGAAGACCGTGGCGTCGTCACCAAGATCGATGAAGCGCTGCGTTACACCGCCGGCGTTTCGACCGAGCCCTTCGGCAGTGACCCGGATACCGACTGGTTCTACATACGCGGCTTCGACGCCACGCAGACCGGCGTATTCCTCGACGGCCTCAATCTCTATTCCTACGGTTTCGGCGGCTTCCAGACGGATGCCTACATGCTGGAGCGCGTCGAAGTCCTGAAAGGCCCGGCCTCCGTACTCTATGGCGGTTCCAATCCCGGCGGTATCGTCGATCTCATCCGCAAGCGCCCGCAGGACGAGCCAGCCTATTCGACCGAGATCGGCATCAACAATTTCGGCAATGCCTTCTTCGGCTTCGACGCCAACGACAAGCTGAATGCCGACGGCACGATCACCTACCGCATCACCGGCAAGGTCGCCGGCGGCGACAATTACTCGGACTGTTCGGAAGACCTGCGCGGCTTCCTGATGCCGCAGATCACTTATGCGCCGGATGATGCGACATCGCTGACGGTCTACGCAATTGCTTCCTCGCTCGACCAGACCCATGTCGGCAACGGTTTCCTGCCTTACGAGGGCACGGTGACTAACGCGCCGTTCGGCAAGATCGACCGCGACCTTTTCACCGGTGAGCCGGATCACGATTTCGGCCGCTACGACCAGCAGATGTTCGGCTACGAATTTTCGCACGAGTTCGACAATGGCTGGAAGTTTTCGCAGAACCTGCGCTACGGCCATCTCGATAAGGCTGAAGAGCTTGTCTATCCCTACGCCTATACGGCAACTTACGATCTGGCGCGTCTCGGCTTCAAGCATGATACGTCTGTCGATAGCTTCAGCGTCGACAACCGGGCGGAAAAGGAATTTTCGACAGGGCCGCTGAACCATTCGCTGCTGCTTGGTTTCGATTACAAGAACTTCAAGATCGACCAGACCCAGGCCTCGGCATTCCCGGCGTCTGATCTGGACCCGACGGACCCGGTCTATGGCGACCCGCTGCCGGCTTACTTCACCTATCTCGACGGTATCACACGGATGAAGCAGACCGGTGTCTACGGGCAGGATCAGATCCGGTTCGGTGACGGTTGGCTGCTGACGCTGAACGGCCGCTACGACTATGTCGATATCGAAAACGTGTCGCGGCTTGCGACGGGCTCGTACGATACCACCGACAGTGCCGTCAGCGGTCGTGCTGGTCTTGCCTATGAATTCGACAATGGTCTCACACCATATGTTTCGGCGGCCACCTTCTTCAACCCGCTGGTCGGCACGGCCTTCACAGGCGAGGCGCTCGAGCCGGAAGACGGTCATCAGTTCGAAGGTGGCATCAAGTACGAGCCGACCTTCATCGACGGCGTGTTCACGGCATCCGTCTACCACATCGTCAAGAAGAACGTGGCACTGACTCGCCCCGATTTCTTGCAGGAACAGCTTGGCGAAGTGACTTCCACGGGCCTGGAGCTGGAAGGCAAGGTCAACCTGAACCAGAACTGGAAACTGCTTGGCTCCTATACCTACAACGATCTGGAAGTCACCGAAGACCTCAACGCCGCGCTGATCGGCAATCGGCCGTATCTTATCCCGGAACATCAGGCTGCTCTGTGGGTAGAATATCTCGTGACGGACGGTGCGATGGAAGGCGTCAGTGTCGGTGGCGGCCTGCGCTATCAGGGCGAATCTTTCGCCGATATGGCAAACACGGCCAAGGTTCCGGACGCCGTGCTTGCCGATGCCGCCATCCGCTACGAAAAGAACGGCTGGGGCGCCGCACTCAACGTGACCAACCTGTTCGACAAGGAGTATGTCAAGGGTTGCCAGGGCCTCTTCACCTGCGGCTATGGTGACCAGCGAACGGTGACGCTGAAGCTCAGCAAGGCCTGGTAGGTTTTGCCGTCTTGAATGCAGGCCGCGGTGCGAGAGCGCCGCGGCCTTTTGCATGTTGGTAGCCAAGGACAGCTATTGCCGATTGCTTCTTTGTTGGTCCGATTTTAGAGCGAAACCCGCTGATTCCGCCGTCTTTTTGGGCAATTTACCTTTTTTTACCAATTGAAAAATTTCGAGTGAATTTTGATTTGAGGCATGCAAGGATGCGCGCCAGCCAGACATACCCTTAAAAAGGGAGTGGTGGTTCCGCAGACATGCTCCCGAAGAGGAGCTTGCGGGAGGACCCAACAAGATCAATAGCAACAACAGGGCTGCACGATGAAAAAAACGCTCCTCGGTCTCTTTGCCTTCTCGATGATGTCCGCCACGGCGCTCGCCGCCGACGTCAAGCCGGCGCTCATCTTCGATCTCGGCGGCAAGTTCGACAAATCCTTCAACGAAGCGGCCTTCAACGGCGCGGAAAAGTTCAAGACCGAAACCGGTGTTGAATATCGCGAGTTCGAAATCAGCAACGACGCCCAGCGCGAACAGGCGCTGCGCCGCTTCGCCGGCGACGGCAACAACCCGATCGTGGTTGTCGGCTTCAACTGGGCGCCGCCGCTCGAAAAGCTGTCGGCTGAATATCCGGACACGAAATTCGCCATCATCGACATGGTCGTTGACAAGCCGAACGTGAAGTCGATCGTCTTCAAGGAACAGGAAGGCTCGTATCTCGTCGGCGTTCTCGCCGGTCTCGCCTCCAAGTCGAAGACCGTCAGCTTCGTCGGCGGCATGGACATTCCGCTGATCCACAAGTTCGCCTGTGGTTACATCGGTGGCGCCAAGTCTACCGGTGCTGACGTCAAGGTTCTCGAAGCCTATACCGGCACGACGCCGGACGCCTGGAACGACCCGGTCAAGGGCGGCGAAATCGCCAAGTCGCAGATCGATCAGGGTTCCGACGTTGTCTATCACGCAGCCGGCGGCACCGGCGTTGGCGTGCTGCAGGCCGCCGCAGACGCCGGCAAGCTCGGCATCGGCGTCGATTCCAACCAGAACGCTCTCCAGCCAGGCAAGGTCCTGACCTCGATGCTGAAGCGCGTCGACGTTGCCGTCTACGAAGCCTTCTCGGCTGCAAAGAACGACAAGTTCGAGTTCGGCATTTCCAACCTCGGCCTCAAGGAAGATGGCGTCGGCTTCGCGCTCGATGACAACAACAAGCCCCTGATCACCCCGGAAATGCAGGCCGCCGTCGACAAGGCCAAGGCCGACATCATTGCCGGCACGGTTCAGGTTCACGACTACATGTCGGACGAAGCCTGCCCCTATTGATTTCTCGGGATTGAATGAAGAAGCCGCCGGCCCCTGGGATCGGCGGCTTTTTCTTTTATTCAGTCAGAATGGATTGATTAGCCGGCTCAATAATGCGGGGGCCGAGTGATTGCCGGGGCATCTATGCTCTGCTCCTCAAGGCTGAGGAACCGTTCGGTCAACCGGTCGAGCTTGGCGCGAACCTGCTCGACAACGGTCCACTGTTCCGTCAATTGGTCAGACAGTTCCTCGATCGTTTTCGCCTGATGTGCGATCGTTTCCTCGAGCCGGGTGATACGTTCGCTGTCGTTGCTCATGATTTTCCTCGGGCAACCATTCGTGTGCCATGCCATCCCCTATCATATCCACATGATCGATAAAGTCTGCGGCGCGGCAATATTGCGTTTCCTCCGGAAGCGCGTAAATCGCGCTGGACTCTCCCGATTGAACTGGGAAGAGTAGGCGAACTTTGGATTTTTTGGCTTACGCCTCCACAATTCAATGCTAAACTTATACCAATTGGTAAAAAAATCGATGCCCGGGCTACCGTTGTCAAAGCGGAGAAAACCGGGTCGACTTGGGGAACATGGGTCAATATGAGCGATATTGCCATCGAGTTGCGTGGCATCGACAAGAGCTTCGGCCTTGTTCATGCCAACAAGAACATCAACCTGACCGTCCGCAAGGGCACCATTCACGGCATCATCGGTGAAAACGGCGCCGGGAAATCGACACTCATGTCGATCCTCTACGGCTTCTACCAGGCCGATAGCGGCGATATCGTCGTCGATGGCAACAAGGTCACGATCAAGGACCCGAACGCGGCGATCGCAAGCGGCATCGGCATGGTGCACCAGCATTTTATGCTGGTCGAGAACTTCACCGTGCTGGAAAATGTGATGCTCGGTGCCGAAGACAGCCAGATTCTCAACACCAGTATTTCCAAGGCGCGCGTCGAGCTGAAGCGGCTCGAAAAGGAATATGCGCTGGAGGTCAATCCGGATGCACTGATCGAGGAATTGCCGGTCGGCCTGCAGCAGCGCGTCGAAATCCTGAAAGCGCTCTACCGCAAGGCCGATATCCTCATTCTCGATGAGCCGACCGGCGTTTTGACGCCGCCGGAGGCCGATCATCTGTTCCGCATTCTCGGCCAGCTGAAGGATCAGGGAAAGACGATCATCTTCATCACCCACAAGCTGCGCGAGATCATGGCGATTACCGACGAGGTCTCCGTCATGCGCCGCGGCGAGATGGTGGCAACGCGCCACACCAAGGAAACTTCGGTCGAGGAGTTGGCCGAGCTGATGGTCGGCCGCCGGGTGCTGCTGCGGGTCGAGAAGGGTACTGCAAATCCGGGTGAGGTGAAGTTTGCTGTCGAAAATCTTACCGTGCGCGACGGCCGCGGCGTCACCATGGTCGATAATGTTTCCTTCAACCTGCGCGCCGGCGAGATCGTCGGCATCGCCGGCGTTGCGGGCAACGGTCAATCGGAACTGCTGGAGGCGATCTCCGGCATCCGCAAGGCCGTCGGAGGCACGGTGCTGCTCAATGGCAAGCCGATCGACGTCACCGGTCACGTCGACCCGCGCGAACTGCGCGACAGGGGGCTCGCGCATGTGCCGGAAGACCGTCACCATGTCGGGCTCGTGCTGAAGTTCGAGGAGGCCGAGAACGGCATTCTCGGCTATCACCACGACAAGCGTTATCTGAACGGCGTCTTCCTCAACACCAAGGCAATCCAGGCCGATGCCGAGGAGAAGATCAAGAAATACGATATCAGGCCGCCCAATCCGCGGCTGAAGACCGCGAATTTTTCCGGCGGCAATCAGCAGAAGATCGTGCTGGCGCGTGAAATGGAGCGCGGCCCGGACGTGCTGATCATCGGCCAGCCGACCCGCGGCGTCGATGTCGGCGCCATCGAATTCATCCACAAGCGGATCATCGAGATGCGCGACCAGGGCAAGGCTGTCCTGCTTGTCTCCGTGGAACTTGATGAAATCCGCGCCCTTTCCGACCGTATCATCGTCATGTTTGCCGGCCGCGTGGTCGGCGAGCGGGATCCGGATGCGACTGAAGGGGAACTGGGCCTGCTGATGGCCGGTGTCGAAGGCCGCAAGGAGGCCGCCGAATGAGCAACCCATACGCAAAACTGCCCGGCTGGGCCGAATACGGCCTGATCCCGCTGGTCAATCTCGTGGTCGCTTTCCTGGTGGCCGGTCTCGTCGTGCTTCTGGTCGGTGAAAATCCGCTTGAAGCCGCCTACCACATGATCAATGGTGCCTTCGGCCGCGGCGAATATATCGGCTTCACGCTCTATTACGCCACGACCTTCATCTTCACCGGCCTATCGGTCGCCGTCGCCTTCCATGCCGGCCTGTTCAATATCGGCAGCGAAGGCCAGGCCTATATTGGTGGCATCGGCGTGGCGCTTGCCTGTCTCTGGCTCGACAAGACCATGCCCTGGTTCGTCGTCTTTCCGCTGGCGATCTTCGGCTCTGCCGCCTTCGGTGCGCTCTGGGCCTTTCTGCCGGGCTGGTTGCAGGCCAAGCGCGGCAGCCATGTGGTCATCACCACCATCATGTTCAATTTCATCGCATCCAGCCTGATGGTCTATCTTCTGACGCGCGTCCTGAAGCCACTCGGTTCCATGGCGCCACAGACCCGCACCTTCGAGGCGGGCGGCCAATTGCCGAAGCTCGACTGGCTGATGTCGATCTTCGGGCTCGATCTCGGCAATTCGCCGTTCAACGTCTCCTTCCTGCTCGCTATCCTCGCCGCCTTCGGCGTCTGGGTGCTGATCTGGCGCACCAAGCTTGGCTACGAGATGCGCACCATGGGGCACAGCCCTTCATCAGCGCGTTACGCCGGCATCGGCGAGGCGCGCATCACCGTCATCGTCATGATGATTTCCGGCGGTCTCGCCGGCCTGATGGCGCTCAACCCGATCATGGGCGAGCAATACCGCATGCAGCTGGATTTCGTGCAAGGAGCGGGTTTCGTCGGCATCGCGGTCGCGCTGATGGGCCGGTCGCACCCGGCGGGTATCATCCCGGCCGCCATCCTGTTCGGCATGCTCTATCAGGGCGGCGCCGAGATCGCCTTCGAAATGCCGGCCATTTCGCGCGACATGATCGTCATCATCCAGGGCCTCGTCATTCTCTTTGCTGGCGCACTGGAAAACATGTTCCGCCCGGCCATCGGCCGCGCATTTGCCAGTATCGGCCGCCGCTCCGCCGCCGCCGCACAGACACGGGGAGCTTGAGCCATGGAGTTTTTCCACACGATCATTGCAATCCTTGAATCGACCATCCGCGTCTCGGTACCGCTGATCTTCGCAGCGCTTGCCGGGTTGTTCACCGAGCGGGCAGGGGTCTTCGATATCGGTCTTGAAGGCAAGATGCTTGGCGCCGCGTTTGCCGCCGGTGCGGTTGCTGCCGTCACCGGATCGGTGATGATGGGGCTTCTGGCGGCGATCCTCATCTCCGTGCTCTTGTCGCTGGTCCATGGCTATGCCTCGATCACCCAGCGCGGCAGCCAGATCGTCTCCGGTGTTGCCATCAACTTCATCGTTGCCGGATCGACCGTCATCCTCGGCGAGGCCTGGTTCAAGCAGGGTGGCCGTACGCCTGCGCTCGCCGGTGACGCTCGTTTCCAGACGGTGACTTTCCCGTTCGCCGATGCGGTGAAGGATGTGCCGATCTTCGGCCCGATCTATTCCAATCTGCTCTCCGGCCACTTCATCCTGACCTATGTCGCCTTCCTGCTGGTGCCGTTCAGTTGGTGGGTTCTCTATCGCACCCGCTTCGGCCTGCGCCTTCGCGCCGTCGGTGAAAATCCGGGTGCGGTCGATACGGCCGGTATCTCGGTGATCTGGCTGCGTTATCGGGCGGTCATCTGCTGCGGTATTCTTTGCGGCTTTGCCGGAGCCTATTTGTCGCTCGCGATGAGCGCCGGCTTCGTCAAGGGCATGACGGCGGGCAAGGGCTATATCGCGCTGGCCGCGCTGATCTTCGCCAAATGGCGGCCGGTCAATATCATGCTCGCCTGCCTGTTGTTCGGCTTCCTCGACGCGCTGGCAATCCGCCTGCAGGGCAATCCGCTGCCTCTCATCGGCCAGGTGCCGGTACAATTGATGCAGGCACTGCCCTATATCCTCACTGTCATCCTGCTTGCCGGTTTCATCGGCAAGGCGATTCCACCAAAGGCTGGCGGCATACCCTATGTGAAGGAACGCTGATCATGGAAAACGAGCTTTTCGAAGCCGCGCGCGCGGCCATGGCGAAGGCGCATGCGCCCTATTCCAAGTTTCCGGTCGGGGCCGCCATCCGCGCCGAAGACGGCAAGATCTATATCGGCGCCAACATCGAGAACCTGTCCTTTCCGGAGGGCTGGTGCGCGGAAACGACGGCGATCAGCCATATGGTCATGGCCGGCCAGCGCAAGATCGTCGAAGTCGCCGTCATTGCCGAGAAGCTGGCGCTCTGCCCGCCCTGCGGTGGGTGCCGCCAGCGACTCGCCGAATTTTCCGGTGCCAGCACCCGCATCTATCTCTGCGACGAGACTGGCGTGAAGAAGACGCTCGCACTCTCCGATCTGTTGCCGCATTCCTTCGAAACAGAGATCCTCGGATGACCGCCGCTGCTGACATGCTCAAGACCAAGCTTGCTGGCTTGGCGCCCCGCTGTGGCATCGTGCTCGGCTCGGGCCTCGGTTCGCTGGTCGATGCCGTGGCGGATCCGGTGCGAATTTCCTATGCGAACATTCCGGGCTTTCCGGTCAGCGCCGTCTCCGGTCATGCGGGTGAGCTGGTTGCAGGTACGATCGGCGGCGTTCCGGTTATCGTGCTCTCAGGGCGTGTGCATTTCTATGAGCGCGGCGATGCCAATGCCATGCGCGGGCCGATCGAAACGTTGAAGGCGCTCGGCGTCGAGACCCTGATCCTGACCAATTCGGCCGGATCTCTGCGCGAGGACCTGCCACCCGGTTCGGTGATGCAGATCACTGACCATATCAATTTCTCCGGCATCAGCCCGCTGATTGGCGTCGATAGCGACGATCGTTTCGTCGGCCTGACATCTGCCTATGATCCGGAACTCGCGGAACGTATGCGCGCTGCCGCGATCAAGCTCGATATCCCGCTAGGCTCCGGCGTCTACATGTGGTTCTCCGGCCCGAATTTCGAAACGCCGGCGGAAATCCGCATGGCGCGCATTCTCGGCGCCGATGCTGTCGGCATGTCGACCGTTCCGGAGGTTATTCTTGCGCGATTCTTCGGCCTGAAGGTCGCGGCCGCCTCCGTCATCACCAATTTCGGCGCGGGCATGACGGGCGGCGAACTCAGCCACCACGAGACCAAGGACATGGCACCGGTCGGTGGCCGGCGTCTTGCCTCCATCCTCTCCGAAATGATTTCGGCAGGAAACTGACCCGCCGTCCCGCGGGCAACACCGCGCGGAACGGGTTTGCGAGACCGCTTCAAGCGTATAGAACAATCGTTCGTGACCGGTCGCCGCCTTGGTCACGACCCATCGTGACCAAGGAAATGGACGGACCCCATGATGCTCGAAGCCTCCAATCGCCAGATCGCCGCGCTTGCGCTGTCGTTGCTGGACCTCACTGACCTGACGGATGATTGCACGCCGGAAGCGATCGAAAAGCTCTGCGCTTCCGCCCGCACGCCGCATGGCCATACGGCCGCCATCTGCATCTGGCCGCGTTTCGTCGCCCAGGCTCGCGGCATCCTTGGCCCGAACAGCACCGTAAAAATTGCGACCGTCGTCAATTTCCCTTCCGGCAATCTCCCGGTCGAGACGGTTGTTGCCGAAACGCAGCAGGCGATTGCCGATGGCGCTGACGAGATCGATCTGGTCATTCCCTACCGCGCCTTCATGGCAGGGGACGAGCAGCCGGTGCGCACGATGATCTCCGCGGTGCGCGAGGCGTGCCCGTCGCCTGTGCTCTTGAAGACCATTCTCGAGACCGGTGAATTGAAGGATCGCGGCCTGATCCGCAGCGCGTCGCATATCGCCATCCAGGAAGGCGCCGATTTCATCAAGACCTCGACCGGCAAGGTTGCCGTCAACGCGACACTGGAGGCAGCCGACATCATGTTGACCTGTATCCGCGAAAGCGGTCGCAAGGTCGGTTTCAAGCCGGCAGGCGGGGTGCGGACAGTGGGCGACGCCCGCCTCTATCTCAATCTTGCTGCCACCATCCATAGCCCCGACTGGCCGATGCCCTCAACCTTCCGTTTCGGGGCCTCCGGTCTGCTCGGCGACATTCTTTCGGTCCTCGAAGGTCGCGAGCCGATTGCCGGAGCGATGGCGTATTGACGATGATCCCGCAGGAGGTCATCCGACGAAAGCGGAACGGCGAAGTGCTCGACGGAGCCGATATCGCCACCTTCGTCCGTGGGCTTGCCGATGGATCGATCTCGGAGGGGCAGGTGGCGGCCTTCGCCATGGCGGTCTGGTTCTCCGGCATGAGCCTCGATGAAACGGTGGCACTGACGCTTGCCATGCGCGATAGCGGCGACGTGCTGTCGTGGGCCGATATCGATCGCCCCATCGCCGATAAACATTCGACCGGTGGCGTCGGCGACAATGTCTCGCTGATGCTGGCGCCGATTGCGGCTGCCTGCGGTCTCGCCGTACCGATGATCTCAGGCCGGGGCCTTGGCCATACGGGCGGCACACTCGACAAGCTGGAAGCGATCCCCGGTTATGACATCAAGCCGTCCGCAACGCTGTTCAGGCAGACGGTGCGGGAGGCAGGTTGTGCCATCATCGGCCAGACCGCCGATCTCGCGCCAGCCGACAGGCGGCTCTACGCGATCCGTGACGTCACAGCGACGGTCGATTCCGTGCCGCTGATTACCGCCTCGATCCTGTCGAAGAAACTCGCAGCCGGGCTGCAATCGCTGGTGCTCGACGTCAAGATCGGCAACGGCGCCTTCATGGTTGGGCAGGAAGAGGCGGAGACGCTGGCCCGCTCGCTGGTTGGCGTCGCCAACGGCGCGGGCGTGAAGACGACGGCGTTGATCACCGATATGAACGAACCATTGGCCGATGCAGCCGGCAATGTGCTGGAAATCGAAAACTGCATCGCCTTTCTGCGTGGGGAAAAAGCCGGAACCCGTCTCGAAACGGTGGTGATGTCCTTTGCCGCTGAAATGCTGATGACCTCGGGTTTCGCTGCGAGCCTAACGGAGGGAACCGACCTTGCCCGGCGGGCGTTGCAGACCGGCGTAGCGCTCGACCATTTCGGCCGGATGATCCAAATGCTCGGCGGGCCTGCTGATTTCACGGAGCGGCCGCAAGCTTATTTGGTCAAGGCACCCGTGGTCCTCGCCATTGAAGCACCTCAGGACGGTTTCCTCCAAAGCTGCAACGCTCGCGATGTCGGGATGGAAGTCATTGGGCTCGGCGGCGGCCGCACCCGGCCGAATGAGCCGATCGATCACCGCGTCGGTTTCAGTGGCCTGAAGCCGCTCGGTACGAAGCTTGAAAAGGGAGAGCCCTTCGCGTTCGTCCATGCGGCCAGAGAGGATCAGGCTTTGAAAGCGCGTGCCCGGCTTCAGGAAATCTACACGATCGGAGAAGAAAGGTTGCCGGAACACCCGGTCATTGTTTCCAAGATTACCGGGTAAGGTGCAGTGCACCGTCTTCGACGCGGTATGACGAAAGCTTGTTGAGAAAGCTCATGCCGACCAGCATGCCCGATAAAGATTTATCCGGCAGAACCATGGCCTCGACATCCTTGACCGCAATCGTGCCGATTTCCACGCGATCAAGCATGACGTGCGCAGCTTTGACGACACCGTTTGCCGTGTTGGCCTGAGCATTGAAGGACAATGATGCGGTCGAGACGCCAAGCCGGCGCGCTGTCGAGATGTTGATGGCGATCATGCTGGCGCCTGTATCCACCAGACCGTCTTGCTTGCGACCGTTGATGGTGAACGTTCCGTAGAAATGCCCGCCCGGACCGGGCGGCATGATCACGCCCTTGCCGCCGGCGTATTTCGCCGGGCTGGTTTGCGCGGGCCTGGTCGCGGTGTCGTCGTTTTGCGGGCGGTCGAGATAGGACGTTGCAAGACCCGGCAGCACCATGGCGGCGGCGACCATACCTCCGGCAAAGACAGCCAAACGGACTAACATCTGTCACACCTCGCGACGTGGAAAACAGCGCTCAGCTAAGCACGAAGCCCGCTAACAGGATGCAAAAAGCCGCCGGATTTTCCGGCGGCTGGCTGGCCATGTGAAAATCTGGTTAAGGAATTGGGAATATCTCCCTCAATCCGTACTGCCAATCTATTTCGTCCCGTACATCCGGTCGCCGGCGTCGCCGAGACCCGGAACGATATAGCCGTGCTCATTGAGGTGGCTGTCGATCGAGGCGGTAAAGATCGGCACGTCGGGATGCGCCGCCTGAAAATTACGGATGCCTTCGGGCGCGGCCAGCAGGCAGAGGAAGCGCAGGTTCCTCGCCCCCCGTTCCTTCAGCTTGTCGATGGCAGCGATCGAAGAATTGCCGGTCGCAAGCATCGGGTCGACGACAATCACCAGACGCTCCGACAGGCTTTCCGGCGCCTTGAAATAATATTCGACCGCTTCCAGCGTTTCATGGTCGCGGTAGACCCCGACATGCGAAACGCGGGCGGAGGGCACCAGTTCCAGCATGCCTTCAAGCAGGCCGTTGCCGGCGCGCAGGATGGAGGCGAACACCAGCTTCTTGCCCTCGAGCACCGGCGCCTGGATGGTCTGCATCGGCGTCTCGATGGTTTCCATCGTCAGTTCGAGATCACGGGTGACCTCGTAGCAGAGCAAGGTGGAAATTTCGCGCAGCAGGCGCCGGAAACCCGCGGTCGAGGTTTCCTTTTTGCGCATGATGGTCAGCTTGTGCTGAACAAGCGGATGATTGATGACTGTAACGCCGTTCATGGCCAAGCCCTCCTCGCGGAAACTGGAATTCAATTCCTTTTTTCACAGAAAAGCGAGATGCCGCAAGGCCTGAGCGGCGCTTTACGGCGTCATCCCCAGTCGATCGGCCTCAGAGGGCCGCGAGCAAGCGTGCGCGCGTTGGCTCGTCAACGAAGGCGGCCTCAATCGCCGTGCGCGTCATGGCGTTGATCTCGTCATCGGAGAAAGCCATCACCTGCGAAGCGATCTCGTATTCCTGTTTGAGCGACGTGTGGAAGAACGGCGGATCGTCGGAGTTGAGCGTCACCCGGCATCCGGCCTCATAGAGTGCCCGCAGCGGATGCGAGGGAAAGTCCGGAAACACCTGCAGCGATACGTTGGAACCGGGGCAGGTCTCCAGTACGACGCCTTCGTTCGCAATCCGTTTGACGAGATCGGCATCCTCGATGGCGCGTACGCCATGGCTGATGCGCGACGGGCGCACATGATCAAGCGCGTCGCGCACGCTGAAGGCGCCGGCCATCTCGCCGGCGTGGATGGTTAGGGCGAGCCCGCAATCGCGGGCGATATCGAAAGCGCGCGAAAAATCCGCAACCTTGTGCATGCGCTCGTCGCCGGCAAGATTGAAGCCGGTTACCAGCGGATGCTCGCGCCTAGCGGCGTAAAGCGCGGTACACTCCGCCGCTTCCCGTCCCATGTGCCGGATGATGGTGATGATCATCCGGCCTTCGATGCCGGTCTTTTCCTTCGCGGCTTCGATGCCGGCGGCAAGTCCGCGGATATAGGCGTCGCTGCCGATGCCGATCGTGTTGCCGTGATCGGGGGAAACAATGATCTCGCTGTAGATCGTTCCGGCCTCTGCGAGTTCCGCCAGATAGGTCTCAGCCAGAAGCGCGTAGTCTTCCTCGGTGCGGAAAAGCTCGGCCACCGCATCATAGCATTTCAGGAACTGGGTGAAATCTGCCCAGACATAGGCTCCATCGTTGATGATGCCATTGATATCGACATTGTATTTTTGCGCCTGGACAAGTGCGAGTGCCGGCGGTGCCGCACCCTCGATATGGCAGTGCAGCTCGGCCTTCTTCAGATGTGCGGTCACAGAAAACTTCTCCCATGGAGGCCCGGTTCAAGGCCCAGATGCTTGGCAACGGTCTCGCCGATGCCGGCGAAGCTTGGCAGGACGCCGATCGAGCGGGTACGGATTTCCGGGCCGAAAACGAGGATCGGCACACGCTCTCGCGTGTGGTCAGTGCCGCGCCATGTCGGGTCGCAGCCGTGGTCGGCCGTCAGGATGACGATATCGCCGGGCTTCAGCTTGCGGTCGATGTCAGGAAGCCGTTGATCGAAGGCCTCGAGCGCTGCGGCATAACCCGGCACGTCGCGACGGTGTCCGTAGAGCATGTCGAAATCGACGAAATTGGTGAAGACCAGGTCGCCGTCCTCGGCTTCATCCATGGCTTTCAGCGTCGCTTCGAACAACTCCATGTTGCCATTCGCCTTGATCAACCGGCCGATGCCCTGGTGCGCGAAGATATCGGCAATCTTGCCGACAGCGTGAACGGTTCGTCCCGCTTCCTTCAGGCGGTCGAGAAGCGTCGGTTCCGGCGGCAGAACGGAGTAGTCCCGGCGATTGCCGGTGCGGACGAAATCCTTCGGCGTCGTGCCGACGAAAGGCCGGGCAATGACGCGGCCGATATTATAGTCATCGAGCAGGCGCCGCACCGTCTGGCAGAATTCGAGCAGCCGTTCCAGGCCGAAGGAATGTTCGTGCGCGGCGATCTGGAAGACGGAATCCGATGAGGTGTAGCAGATCGGCTTGCCGGTTCTCATATGCTGCTCGCCGTGCAGCGCGATGATGTCTGTGCCCGAGGCATGACAATTGCCGAGAATGCCCGGCACCTTGCCCTCCCGGCAGATCGCCTCAACCAGCTCCGGCGGGAAAGCGTCGCCTTCCGCCGGGAAGTAACCCCAGTCGAAAGCCACCGGCGTACCGGCGATCTCCCAATGGCCGGATGGCGTGTCCTTGCCGCGCGAGACTTCGCTTGCCGCGCCATAGAGCCCGAAGACCCGCTCAGGCAGCGGCATGCCGGCGGGCAGGCGTCTGTTGGCAAGTTTTGCGGCGTGCAACAGGCCGAGCGCCGACATGTTGGGAAGCGTCAGCGGCCCTTCGCGCAGGCCCTCCCTGTCGCCCGCGCCTGCAGCGCAGAATTCAGCGATATGACCGAGCGTATCGGCGCCATCGTCACCAAATTCGGCAGCGTCCGGCGCTCCGCCGATGCCGAAGGAATCAAGAACGAACAGAAAGGCACGCGCCATGGATCACCCGGAATGCTGTCGCAGGCCGGGCTCCAGATTACAGGCGGCTTGCGGCAGACAGTTGTTATCCGTCATCTCGCGCTTTGGCAGCGGTTGCGACGAAGGCGCGAAGAAATACTCCGGGGCGGGGCAGATTGCAAATGGCGGGTGTCCCTGTCGTGCCGTTCAGGATCCGCAGTCGCTGCACTTGATGCCGGTATTACCGATGCGCTGGCGATAGTAATACGTTTTCGACAGATTGAATGTCTCCAGCTCGTTTTCGGTCTTGAGGCCCGGTGCAAAGAGCATCAGGTGGTGGGGAACGACGAGTTCGGAGCGTACAACGAAGGCGTTCACGGAGGAGATGTCGGTCGGTAGCGTGATAGTCGAACCTACCTGGTACGGAGTGCCGCCATCCTCGTCGCGTGACCAGGCGACTTTGCCGGACCCCGGTGCTGTGACCATGATACCGGTTATTTTGAGCGAATAGTCGGTCATCTCGTAAGGCGCCATGATGCTCTTGGCGACATCCTTCATGCCGTCGAGTGTACTCTTGGTGACATTGTCCTCCCGCGTCAGCACATCGGCGACCGTGCTGGAGGCGCGGGCGACCTTGCGGGCTACGCTGTAGCCGAGCGAAACTTCGAACGAACCGATATAGGCCATAATGAGCAGCGGCGCGACGATCGCGAACTCGATGGCGCCCGTGCCCTTTCGGTCGCGCCAAAATGCCCTCAGGGCCTCTGCCTTCAACGAAAGGCGTGCGAGATGATAGCGGATCGCGGGTTTCATCAGGTGATCCTCAATAGTTTTCGTTGCGGAAGGCGGCCGTCGCCACCATCAGGTAGTCGTTGGGCATGCTGCTTCCGGCGGTGCGTAATTGGGTGACATAAGGGCGGACGAGGTCGGTAATCACTTCCCATCGGTAGTAAGCCCGCACCATATTGATCGACCTTGCCCCGCCCGGTGCGAATTTGAAACCGCTGGTATCAAGGTCGTCGCCCGTTCCCGTGCGCGGGATGGCCGCGGGAATCTTGGAGAAATCATCGAAACTGCGGACATCGATGAACAGCTTGGACGGGATTTTGGCCTCATCATCCGAACAGGTCATGATGATCGAGATTTCGTCGCAGAAAGCCTTGCGGAACTGCAGTTCCGACATGTCCGTTGCGGCGTTGACGCCGAAGGTGATTTCGCCGGTACGCACCTTGCGTGCCATCGTCTCGGTGGCATTGGCAAGAAGCTGTTCTGCGGTGAATGCTGTGAAGGTTTCGAGCGTCGCAAAGACGACGATCAGGAAAGGCACGGCCAAAAGAGCAAATTCGACCGTCGATGCGCCGGATTTTTCCTTGAAAAGACGCCGCAGCATGCCACGGCCGCGCTTTTTCATCGAATTGCCGACCGTGCCGGTCGTTGCATTACCATCATGGTTGTTCAACATCTCGCCATTCCGTCAAGCGCCATACGATGAGGCATATTAGGAAATGACTGTTGATATTTCGTATGCAGGAACAGGGGTAATTTGAATGGAAATAATCACCAGATGGTAACGATTGTCCAATGGCCAGGATTGGAGAAGTCTTGCTCGCTCATGCGAACGTGCATTTTCTTCAGTTCGCAATCGTCGTCTTTTGCGTGGCGTGCTCTTCGCAATTGGGCGTGCAGGAAAGCACGGAGCGAATTGTCTGTTTGAAGACGCGCACGGTGTTTCCTTCATCGATCGAGACCAGAATCCGCTCATCGACGATGGCGTTGCCGTCCGCATCCAGGATGACGATGTTGGTCGTGCCGAAAGAACGTCCGGTGAGAACGATCGTCTTGGCATCCGCGACGGTCGCGTCGGCCACTTCCGAGTTGCCGACGATGACCTTGCTGACCGGGCGATCGAGCTTGAGGACGCGCGCATGGTTCATATAGACGTTCAGCATGTCGTCGACAGCACCTGCAGGGCTCGCCGGAAACGAGGCGATCAGCGTGAGACTTGCTAAGGCCGTGGTCAGCAACCGGGCGCCGATGGCTGTTTTTTGCAAATTCATAGCTGTTTCCTGATGATGCGGATGCCTCACCATCCTCGGTTTTGGTGAATGAAGCGTTAAATTTGCCGCAGTAATCGTGCCAGGTAGCGTATAATGCAGCATTGCTTCCGGAGCTTCAGACGAAAATGGCTGAAAATTAAAATCTTATACTTCAAGTTGTCGTTGTTTTTACCAAAAAACCGGGCGTAGACCGTTAACATCTTGGTAACTGTTTTCCTTAAGCCGATTGAAATTCACCATGTGTAGGTTCGCTTCAACCGATCAACGGAAACAGTTGGCGGTAGTGCTGAACAACAAGTGAAGTAGGAGAAATGACATGACCAAGATTTTCGCACGTTTCATGAAGGATGAGTCCGGCGCGACTGCGATCGAATATGGCCTGATCGCCGCCCTCATCTCCGTTGCCCTGATCACCGGCGCAACCACCCTCGGTTCTACGCTGGACACGCAGTTCAAGGACCTGAGCACCAAGATGACGACTGCCGACGGCAAGTTCTAATCAACAAGCACCTGCGGCGCCTGATGACGGGCGCATCTGGATCGCTCTTGACCAGCATGCGCCCACGGCCCGCTTTTGGCGGGCAGAGAACATCGCCGTCGCTATTTCTGAAAATCCACGTTTGAGTTTGCTTATCTGATCAACGGCAAACGTTGGCGGAAGCGCTTGATGACGAGTTGAACCTGGAGAAATGACATGACCAAGATTTTCGCACGTTTCATGAAGGATGAGTCCGGCGCGACCGCGATCGAATATGGCCTGATCGCCGCTCTCATCTCCGTTGCTCTGATCACCGGCGCAACGACGCTCGGTTCTACGCTGGACGCGCAGTTCCAGGACCTGAGCACCAAGATGACGACTGCCGACGGCAAGTTCTAAGTCGTCGCTGTTTTTATTCGGAGAACCGCCCTTTTGGGGCGGTTTTTCTTTTTATGGCACTGGCGGTTTCTTGCCAGATTGGTATTTCGTTAAATCAATACGCGTAGGATGCACCGGAGGTGTTTTCTACTCCGGCGAGTGAAAGCCCCAGCGCCCGCAAACTTGCACAAACGGAGACGCACGTGATCGAAGCTGCCATTTTCGTCATATTCCCGCTGTGCCTGGCAATCGCTGCTTTCTCCGATCTTTTCACCATGACGATCCCGAACCGGGTATCGGCCATACTGCTCGCTGCCTTCGTTCTGATTGCGCCGCTGGCGGGCCTCGGCCCTGCGACCATCGGCATGCACTTGGTAGCCGGTGCGATCGTCTTTACCGCGTGCTTTACCCTGTTTGCGCTCAACATCATGGGGGGAGGCGATGCCAAGCTCTTGACGGCAAGCGCTGTCTGGTTCGGCTTCAACGCCTCCCTGTTTGAATTCGTCACCTATGTCTCGATCTTCGGCGGTCTCCTGACCCTTCTGATCTTGGTGATGCGCAAGCAGGAAAACGCCATACTCGCCTCCGGTCTTCCGGTGCCGCATCTGCTGTTCACCGCCAAGAAGATTCCCTATGGCATCGCCATCGGGCTCGGCGGCTTTGTCGCCTATCCCTCGTCCCCGCTGATGCAGGCAGCGCTGGCTCAACTGCATTAATTTCTTCGCACCATCTTGACCCAACGGTGTTTGCGACGGCGCTCGCCGAGCGTGTCGAATGTGCCTTTGCGGCGCAAATCATTTGTTAACCACGAATGTAAGCGGTCCGTTAACTATAATTACACGAATTCCTGATCATTCTGCAGCGAGCATATTCTCGGACTGCAGGGACAGATCATGAAACCGGTGCGCGTTATTATTCTGGCAGTGGCTGTCGTATCGGCGGGACTGGCCGGATTCCTGGCACTCAAGCTCACCAGCGGCAAGACTGTTATCAGCAATGCCGAGCCGGTCATCGAGCGTGAGCCGACGGTCAACGTTCTCGTCGCCAGCAAAAGCCTGCCTGTGGGGTCCAGGCTTGACCCGGATGCCGTCCACTGGATTTCGTGGCCGAAAGACGGCGTTGTCGATGGCCTGATTACCGAAGAGCTGCGCCCGAACGCGGTGACCGATCTTGAGGGCGTGGTTGTGCGCCTGCCGATTTTCAACGGCGAACCGGTGCGTCAGGAAAAGATCGCGGATTCTTCGAGCCGGATCATGTCTTCATTGCTTCCCGCCGGCAAACGCGCCGTTGCCACCGAAATTACGGTTGCAACTGGCGCCGGCGGCTTCATTCTTCCGAACGACCGTGTCGATGTCATCATGGTGCGCAAGACCGAGGAGAACTCGTTCCTGACCGAAACGGTTCTGAGCAACGTCCGCGTGCTCGCCATCGACCAGCAGGTCGAGGAAAAGGACGATGGGTCCAAGTCTGTGGTCGGAACGACCGCCACACTGGAACTGACGCCGGACCAGTCGAAAGTCATGACGGTCGCCCAGCAGATGGCCGAGCGCCTGTCGCTGGCGTTGCGCAGCATCGCCGACGCGCAGGAGCCGGATACGACCGGGGCGGACTATCTGCTGAGCGGCGACGGGCGGCCCTCCATCCAGGTCATCAAATCGGGCTCTATCGTCAAGAGCGACGACAGCTCATCCATGGTTCAAGCGAAATAATGTGTGAGCGGGAGCGGAACGTGAACCGGATCGGAAACAAACTACGTAGCTCCGTCGCAGCTGGATTGGCCTTTTGCCTGGCCTTTTCCGGCATGCCCGCCGAGACCTTTGTCGCGGAAGCTGCATCGCAGTCGCTGGTGCGCATCGTCAATAGCGGCCCCGGCGCAAGGAAAACCATCAAGCTGGGGCTCAACAAGGCCGTCGTCATCGATCTGCCGACTGACGCGCATGACATTCTCGTTGCCGATCCGATGCTGGCCGATGCCGTCACACGGACATCGCGGCGCATCTATCTGTTCGGAAAGATGGTCGGCCAGACGAACATCTTCGTGTTCGGGCCCGGCGGCGAGGAAATCGTCAGCCTCGATCTGGAAATCGAGCGCGATATTGCCGGCCTTGAAGCCAATCTGCGGCGCTTTCTGCCTGATTCCGATATCAAGGTGGAAATCATCTCCGACAACATCGTGCTGACGGGCACGGTCCGGACACCGCTCGATTCGACCCGCGTCGAGGAACTGGCGCAGGCCTTCATCAAGGGTGGTGAAGCGACGACCCGCAATATCACCGCGCAGGGCAATAACGGCGACGCGGACATCTTTGCCGAACGCCGCCAAGTATCGCAGATCGTCAATCTTCTCAGGATCGACGGCGAAGACCAGGTCATGTTGAAGGTGACAGTGGCCGAAGTTTCCCGCCAGGTGCTCAAGCAGCTTGGCTTCAGCGGTTCCATCCGGAGTTCGACAAGCGGCGACGGCATCACCTTCCGCAATCCGGCCAACCTCGGCAACGCGGTCAACGCCATCTCATCCTCAATCACCGGCGCCATCGGCTCCGGCTCGATGAACTTTACCAGCTATATCAATGCTATGGAGCAGGCAGGCGTCATGCGGACGCTGGCGGAACCCAGCTTGACGGCAATTTCCGGCAAGAAGGCGAGCTTCTCCGTCGGTGGTGAATATCGGTTGCCATCCGAGCAGGAGATTGACGAGGAGGGCGCACTCCATCGAACGAACGATACCGTGGAATATGGCATTGGTTTGGATTTCACGCCCGTCGTGCTCGGCCCCGGCCGCATCAGTTTGGAAATCGCGACCGAGGTTTCAGAGCCCACTTGGGAAGGGTCGGTTGTCAATGCCAATGCGGTCAGCATCCCAGGCCAGACATTTATGTCGATCCGTCGGCGCAAGGCATCCACCAGCGTCGAGCTTCCTTCCGGTGGCTCCATCGTGATCGGCGGTCTGGTGCAGGATAATATCCGCCAGGCGATGTCCGGTCTGCCCGGAGTTTCCAAGATTCCGATTTTCGGCACCCTGTTTCGTTCGAAGGATTTCATTCGCAACGAGACGGAACTCGTCATCATCGCGACGCCCTATCTGGTTCAGCCTGTGGCACGAGGCGACCTGTCGCGTCCGGATGACAATTTCAATCCGACCGACGACCTGTCCAGCGCGTTCCTCGGGGAAGTCAATCGCATCTACGGCAACCGTCAGGCCGCCCCAGTCGGGCAGTATCACGGCAATGTCGGCTTTATCTACAAATAGGCGGAACCGGACATGACAACGAAGATCATCCAGAACCGCAACATGAAAAGGCACTCGACCATGCGGCCAAACACGCTTACAGGCCCGGTTCGTCTTCTACGCCTGCTGGCGATCGGCACCCTGCTGGTGGCCGGTACAAGCCTTGCCGGCTGCGCCAACCGGGACGGCATGTCCACGGGGGCTTTGCCGGACGATTACCGGACGCGTCATCCGATCGTGATTGCCGAGGCCGAACATGCCATCGATGTACCGATCGCTTCCAGTGACAGACATCTGACCAAGGGCGCGCGCGACGTCATCCGCGGCTTCGCCCAGAGTTACACCAATTCTGCGACAGGCACCGTTCAGATCCTGTTGCCGAGCGGGTCCGCGAACGCACAAGCCGCGTCCGCGCTGCGCAAGGAAATCCGGGGAGTTCTGGTCGGCTCCGGCATTCCAGCGGTACGGTTGGTCGAGGTCCGTTATCAGGCAGATCCCTATGGCGACGCAGCGCCGGTACGGCTGAGCTACACGGCGATTACGGCAAGGACTGCACCGTGCGGCAACTGGCCGAAGGACCTGATCGCCAACACGATCGAGAACAAGAACTATGAAAATTTCGGCTGCGCCAGCCAGGCCAATCTTGCCGCGCAGGTTGCCAATCCGATGGATCTCATCGGTCCGCGCGCCATGTCGCCGATCGACGCTGTACAGCGCGGGCAGGTGATCAGCGACTATCGAGGTCTTTCGAGCGGCGACGACGGTACGACGATCATCATCGGTGGTAATTGACCATTCGGACGGTTTGACGGGATAGCACCATGAGCACGATTGACTACAAGATAGAGACCGCAGGCGGCGATCCGGACGGCTTTTCCGATGCGGTCCGCCCGAGCGATGTCGATCATTTGCGGCCGCTTCCCCGGATATCCGTGCACGCTTTCTGCGAAACGGAAGCGTTGCAGCGGGTGATGGAGCGCTGCGGCCAGGACCGGCGAATGAGCAAGGTCAGCTTCAAGATCAACAGCGGCTCGATCACGGCGGCCGCCAACATGTTTTCCACCACGCCGACGCCCAATCTGATCATCCTTGAAACGGCGACGGAACCCCGTTTGCTGATGGCGGAGCTGGCACCGCTCGCAGCCGTTTGCGATCCGAGCACCAAAGTGATCATCATCGGCCGCTACAACGACATTCCGCTTTACCGTGAGCTGATCCGCAACGGCATTTCCGAATACATCGTCGCACCGGTCGCGATGCCCGATGTCCTCGGCGCGATCGCCTCCATCTTCGTCGATCCCGAAGCCGAACCGCTTGGCCGCAGCATCGCCTTCATCGGCGCCAAGGGTGGTGTTGGATCCTCGACGCTCGCCCACAATTGCGCCTGGGGCATTTCCAACCTGTTTTCGACCGAAGTGGTGCTTGCCGATCTCGATTTGCCCTACGGCACCGCCAACATCAATTTTGACCAGGATCCTCCGCAGGGCATTTCGGAGGCCGTCTTCTCTCCGGAGCGCCTCGACGAAGTCTTCCTCGATCGCCTTTTGACGAAGTGCTCCGAGCATCTGTCCCTGCTTGCGGCACCGTCCATGCTTGATCGGCCCTATGATTTCGATGCGACGGCCTTCCAGCCGCTGATGGAAATCCTGTTGCGCAATGCGCCGGTATCGGTGCTCGACGTGCCACATCTCTGGGCGGATTGGACCCGCACCGTGTTGGCGGAGGCCGACGAGGTCGTTGTCACCGCCGTGCCTGACCTAGCCAATTTGCGCAACGCCAAGAACCTGTTCGATTCGCTAAAGAAGATCCGGCCGAACGACAAGATGCCTCACCTGGTGCTGAACCAGGTCGGCATGCCGAAGCGACCCGAAATATCGCCGAGCGATTTCTGCGATTCGCTTGAAATCGAACCGGTCGCGATTGTTCCGTTCGATATTGTGCTGTTTGGAAATGCTGCCAATAGCGGCCGGATGATTGCCGAGATCGACAAGAAAGCGCCAACGGCCGAGACCTTCTCGCAACTCGCCCATCTCCTGACTGGCCGGGTGACGGCCAAGAAGGCAAAGAAGGGCGGACTTGGCAAAATGCTCGGAATGCTCGGACGCAAGTAACTGACATTCAAACGAAAACCGGATTGAACGCATGTTTGGTAAACGAGGAAACGAAGGCTTCGGAAAGGGCGGTTCCAATAGCCCTGCCGTGCAATCGACGGTGCCTGCCACTGCTCCGGTGGCGCTCGCCGAGCGGCCGGCTACGCCTGTACTTGCCGAACCTGTTCGCGAAACGATTCCTGTCACCCGCGCGCAGCCGTCTCCGCCACCCGTTCGCAAGAAGACAGCCCGCACCGAAGACTACTATGACACCAAATCCCAGGTGTTTTCGGCGCTGATCGACACGATCGATCTTTCCCAGCTCGCCAAGCTCGATACCGAGAGCGCGCGCGAGGAAATTCGCGATATCGTCAACGACATCATCACGATCAAGAATTTCGCGATGTCGATTTCCGAGCAGGAGGAACTGCTCGAGGATATCTGCAACGACGTGCTTGGCTACGGTCCACTCGAGCCGCTGCTGGCGCGCGACGACATTGCCGACATCATGGTCAACGGTGCAGGACAGACCTTCATCGAAGTCGGCGGCAAGACCATCGAATCCGAGGTCCGTTTCCGCGACAACGCGCAGCTTCTGTCGATCTGCCAGCGCATCGTTTCCCAGGTCGGCCGCCGCGTCGACGAATCGAGCCCGATCTGCGACGCCCGTCTTCCCGACGGCAGCCGCGTCAACGTTATCGCGCCGCCGCTTGCCATCGACGGCACAGCGCTCACCATTCGTAAATTCAAGAAGGACAAGCTGAAGCTCGACCAGTTGGTCAAGTTCGGCGCCATCACGCCGGAAGGCGCGGTTCTGCTTCAGATCATCGGCCGCGTCCGCTGTAACGTCGTCATCTCCGGCGGTACCGGTTCCGGCAAGACCACGCTCCTGAACTGCCTGACCGGTTACATCGATCTGGAAGAGCGTGTCATCACCTGCGAGGATACGGCCGAACTGCAGCTGCAGCAGCCGCATGTGGTCCGCCTCGAAACTCGCCCGCCAAACATCGAGGGCGAAGGCGAGATCACCATGCGCGATCTCATCAAGAACTGCCTGCGTATGCGGCCTGAACGCATCATCGTCGGCGAAGTGCGCGGACCGGAGGTCTTCGATCTCCTGCAGGCGATGAACACCGGTCACGACGGATCGATGGGCACGATCCACGCCAACACGCCGCGCGAATGTTTGAGTCGTATGGAATCGATGATCGCCATGGGCGGCTATACGCTGCCTGCAAAGACCGTGCGTGAGATCATCGCCGGTTCGATCGACGTCATCATTCAGGCTGCGCGCCTTCGCGACGGTTCGCGCCGCATCACCCACATCACCGAGGTGATCGGGATGGAAGGTGACGTGATCATCACCCAGGACCTGATGCGCTATGAAATGGAAGGCGAAGACGCCAACGGCAAGATCATCGGCCGGCACAAGTCGACGGGTATCGGTCGTCCGCATTTCTGGGATCGCGCTCGCTATTTCAACGAAGACAAGCGACTGGCCGCAACGCTCGATTCGATGGAAAAGGACTGAGGCGCTTCATGTTCGGAATAGACATCACCATTCTGGCGATCGTCGGTCTCGTAGCCCTTGCGACGGCCGGGCTTGCCTATGGCATTCTCTTCACGCGCATTGAAACTGAAAAGAAAACCGACAGCCGCGTCCGCAAGGTCAAATCCGCCGAAACCGACCGGGTCCAGGTCAAGGCTGCCCGCGACCGCATGAACGAAATGTCCAAGCGGCGAAAATCCGTTGCCGATTCGCTGAAGGACCTGGAAAAGAAGCAGCAGGAAAAATCGGCCAAGGCCAAGCCGAGCATGAAGATCAGGCTGATGCAGGCCGGCCTCAAGATTTCGATCCCGCAGTTCTACATCGCCAGTGTGATCTTCGGCATCGTCGCCAGCCTCATGGCGCTGATTGCCGGTGCGATGCTGCCGATCGTTGGCGGGATTTTCCTGATCGCCACAGCGGGCTTTCCGCGCTGGTTCGTCAATTTCATGATCAAGCGCCGCTGCAAGGCTTTCCTGAACGAGTTTCCGAATGCGCTTGACGTCATGGTGCGATCGATCAAATCCGGCCTGCCGCTGAATGATGCCATAAGGCTGATCGCCGGCGATGGCCAGGAGCCGGTCAAGACGGAGTTCAGGCGCATCATCGAGGCGCAGCAGGTCGGCCTGAATATTCCGGAAGCTTGCGCCCGCATGATCAACAGCATTCCGCTGCCGGAGGTCAATTTCTTCGCCATCGTCATCGCCATTCAGGCGCAGGCCGGCGGCAATCTTTCCGAAGCACTCGGCAATCTTGGCAAGGTGCTGCGTGAGCGCAAGAAGATGAAGGCCAAGGTCCAGGCGCTGTCGATGGAAGCCAAGGCGTCGGCCTGCATCATCGGCGCGCTGCCATTCATCGTCGCCTTCATGGTCTACATGACCTCGCCGGACTACATGATGATCCTGTTCACCGATCCGCGCGGCCATATCATCATGGGCCTTTCCGCGGTTTGGATGAGCATCGGGATCTGGATGATGCGCAACATGATCAACTTCGACATCTAGGAAAGGGTCCGGCATGAGCGAGGGCATGATCAGTACCCTGACCGATCCGAACATCATCGTCGCTGTTCTGGTGGCTGTGGCGGTACTGGCGACATTCTATTCTCTGGCGGTGCCGTTCTTCGAGCGGGGGAATCTGGAAAAGCGGATGAAATCCGTTGCCACCGAGCGGGAACTGATCCGGGCACGCGAACGCGCGCGCCTGAATGCGGAGATCAGCAATAGCAAGACGTCGCTGCGTGCTCAGAACAACACATCGGTCCGTCAGATCGTCGAGCGGCTGAACCTGCGCAAGGCGCTAGTCGACGACAAGACTGTCAATCGGCTGAAATCGGCCGGCTACCGGTCTCAGAACGCGCTCAACATGTTCCTCGTTGCGCGCCTGTGCCTGCCCTTTGTGTTTCTTGCAGTCGGCGCCTTCTATATCTTCTTCCTCGGTTATCTCGGCGACAAACCGTTGCCGATGCGGATTTTGGCCGTCATCGGAAGCGGCTATCTCGGTTTTTATGCGCCGAACATCTTCATCTCCAATGCCGTTTCCAAACGCCAGCATTCGATCCGCAGAGCGTGGCCGGATTCGCTCGACCTGCTCCTGATTTGCGTGGAATCGGGTATTTCGATGGAACTGGCCATGCGGCGTGTCGCGGATGAAATCGCGGCCCAGTCGACGGCGCTGGCCGAAGAACTGGTTCTGACCGTCGCCGAACTATCGTTCCTGCCGGAGCGGCGTGTGGCGCTCGAAAATCTCGGGACCAGAACCGGTCTGGACGAAGTGAAATCGGTAATGCAGGCGCTGATCCAGGCCGATCGCTACGGCACGCCCATCGCCCAGGCCCTGCGTGTCCTGGCTCAGGAGAGCCGTGACCAGCGCATGAACGAGGCCGAAAAGAAAGCCGCGGCGCTGCCACCGAAGCTGACCGTGCCGATGATCCTGTTCTTCCTGCCCGTCCTGATCGCCGTCATCCTCGGCCCGGCCGGCATCCAGGTGTCCGACAAGTTCTAAGCGACAACCGTCGAACGCTGCTATTGACTTGAGGCGCTGCCATCACGACGTGGCAGCGCCTTTTGCCTGGCAGATTATTCCGCCGGGAAATCCGTGGAGGCGGCAAGATCGCGCCAGTCAGCCAGTTCCTTCGCGACGCTGGCGTTCTTCGTCTCGATCGCAGCAATCGTATCGGTGCCGAAAGGCATGCGCAGCGGCGGATTTTCAGCACCCGCCAGTGTGATCATCGCCTTGGCAAGCCGGGCCGGATCGCCGGGCTGGCCGTGGTTTTTACCGGCTGCGAAATCGCGCATTGCACCGGCCGGTGTCTGCTCGTAGTCTGCGATGGAACTCGGGCTGATCGCAAGCGAGGTTTCATCGAGGAAATCGGTGCGGAAGAAGCCCGGTTCGACGACTGTGACGTTGATGCCCAGCGGCTTCACCTCGATGGCCAGCGATTCCGTAAGGCCTTCGATGGCGAACTTTGTCGAGCCATAGACACCCCATCCCGGAAAGCCGACATAGCCGCCGATCGACGAGATGTTGATCACATGGCCGGAGCGTTGGCGGCGCATATGCGGGAGCACCGCCCGGGTCACCTTCAAGAGGCCGAAAACATTGGCCGCGTAGATCTTTTCGATTTCCGCAGCGGTTGCCTCCTCGACGGCACCAAGCAGGCCGTAGCCCGCATTGTTGAGCAGGACGTCGATCTTGCCGAACCGCTTGACGGCCTGTTCGGCGGCGGCAAAGGCCTGCCGCTCGTTGGTCACGTCGAGAGCGACCGCCAGGAGGTTCGGGTGATTGCCGAACCGGTCGATGACCGTTTGCGGATTGCGCGCCGTCGCAACGACAGCATCACCTGCATTGAGGGCTTCTTGGGTGATGAGGGCGCCGAAGCCGCGGGACGCACCAGTGATAAACCATACACGCATGACGTTTTCCTTTTGTCGTTGAAATTTGCTTGCAGGATCAAGGTAGTCCGATACGATAAGTGAGATAAGTCGACTTCTCATCCATGTATCAGTGAAGAATTCTCATCAATGCGCCGCATCCGCTCTGCTGACCTATCCGTCTTTCTGGCCATTGCCGAGCACCGAAGCTTCCGCAAGGCGGCGATCGATCTCGGCGTAACGGCTTCGGCCCTTAGCCACGCGCTGAGGACGATCGAGGAACGGCTGGATGTGCGACTGGTCAACCGGACGACGCGCGGCGTCGGCTTGACGGAAGCCGGCGACAGGCTGCTCGAACGCATCCGGCCCGCCTTTCTCGATATCGATGCGGCGCTGGAGGAACTCGACGCGTTCCGGGGACAGCCGTTCGGCAAACTCCGGATCAATGCCCCGCGCGCCGCCGTAAAGCTGGTTCTGCTGCCGATCGTCGCTCGATTTTTAAGGGAACATTCCGCCGTCGAAGTCGAGATTGTCGTCGATGATGCTCTAGTCGATATGGTCTCCGGAGGCTTCGATGCCGGGGTCCGGTTTGGCGAGACTGTCGCCGCCGACATGATCGCGGTTCCCATCGGCCCGCGCCATCGGTTCGCAGTCGTTGGCTCACCGGACCATTTCGAGCGCCATGGTAAACCCGTCACGCCACATGATCTGAAAAACCATCCCTGCATCCGTTACAGGTTCGCAAGCGGCGCATTCTACCGTTGGGAATTCGAGCGCGGGGGTCTGGAAGTCGACATCGACGTTCAGGGTCCGCTGACGCTGGGCGATCAGGACACGATGCTGCAGGCAGCGCTCGACGGCGCCGGGCTGGCCTATGTTTTTGGGAGCCAAACTGCTGAGGCGGTATCAGCGGGAAAACTGGTCAGCGTGCTAGAGGATTGGTGCCCGTATTATCCGGGCTTTTTCCTCTATTATCCCAGCCGGCGGCAAATGCCGGGTCCGTTGCGCGCTTTTCTGGATTTTGTGAAATCGAAGCGGTAGGCGGAAGCAGGTTTCCGTCAGTTCGTGCCCTTATCTTCCTTGGACAGTTTCTGCCAGGCGTTCTGCTGTGACATGATCGAGCGCAGATATTTGACATTGGCTTCGGCCTGGTCCGGCGACAATTCCTGACGGGCAATCTGCTCGGCTTCGGCGAACCGCCCCTGCAGACCGACGGCAAGCGCCAGATTCTGCCGGACACTGCTATCGGCGCCGGGCTGTTCGACTGCTGATTTCAGATAGGTTTCGGCCGTCTTCAAATCCTTGTTCAACAGATAGGACATGCCGAGATTGGACAGGACCGTCGGCTCGTTTGGCTGCATGTCGAGCGCCTCGCGATAACGCTGGCGTGCTTCGCCCGCGCGGCCGAGCTGGTCGAGGATCGCGCCTTCGGCCGATTTCAGCTTCCAGTCCGGCCGGTCGGGCGTCTGGGCGCGGGAAACAGTGTTGAGCGCTTGCTCAAGCTGACCTGCAGCAGCCTGCGATTTCCCATAGGCGGCAAGCACTTCGCGATCGTTCGGAAAATTGATCGCCACCTGCTGCATGACTGCCAGAGCTTGATCGTTACGGCCGGTCATCCTCAGCATGTTGGCATAGTTCAGGCCGGCAGTGCGGTCTTTCGGATTGCGTTCATAGGCCTTGCCGATGCTTTCCGCCGCTGCCGAAAGTTCGGTGGCGTTCATCGACTGGACAGGCTTGGAGAAGCTGGGGGAGGGGATGGAGCCTGTCGTCAGCTCCTTTTTCTGCGTACCGCAGCCAGCCAGTGCCAGCGCGAGGATAGCCATTGCGGTGCCCCGCAGGAGCCGGTTACTGGAAAAAGACGGTTGTCCGCGTGAATTCATTGCCAATGCCCCTAAGCATTTGTTCAAGCACCGGACAAATCCCCAACATATCGGCGCAATCTTCACTCCAGCAATAATCTGTTAACCCTAACAGAGCGTTAATTAGGTGATTCTACACCGTGCTCCCCTGAAGGATTTTCATGGCCTCCTATCAATTCATCGACCGTCCGTCGCCCTTCAACACCAGCGCCGGCAAGACCCTGCCGATCTTCGCGGTGACACCCGCCCATATCGATCTCGGGGCGATTGATCCGATTGCTCTGGACTGGGCACGCAAGGCGGGATTCAAGGCCGAATCCGGCGCGGTCCTGCTGATCCCTTCGGAAGACGGTCATCTCGGCGGCGCGCTGTTCGGACTGGGCGCCAATCCGTCCGAAGCACCGTTCCTGACTGGTAAGTTGGCGCGCGCATTGCCCGCCGGAAAATGGCATGTCGAAACCGCACCACTGACGGCCAATCGGCTGGCGCTCGGTTACGGCCTCGGCTCCTACCGCTTTGATCGCTATAAGGCTGCAGCGAGCGAAGCGCCGACCCTGATGATTCCGGCCGATGCCGATTCGGCCGACATCAAGCGCCAACTCGCCGGCGTTTTTCTCGCCCGCGATCTCATCAACATGCCCACCAACGACATGGGACCCAATGCGCTGGAAGAAGCGTTCCGGGCGCTCGGCGAGCATTACAAAGCCAAGGTTTCTGTCGTCTCAGGCGATGATCTGTTGAAGCAGAATTTCCCGCTGATCCACACGGTCGGACGCGCCAGCGCCGAGGCACCGCGTCTCCTGGAAATGCGCTGGGGCAAGAAAGGTCATCGCAAGGTGACATTGGTCGGCAAGGGTGTCTGCTTCGATACCGGCGGCCTCGATATCAAACCGGCTGCCTCCATGCTTTTGATGAAAAAGGACATGGGTGGCGCCGCAAACGTCATGGGCCTCGCCCTGATGATCATGGACGCCAAGCTGAAGGTCGATTTGCGCGTTCTCGTGCCCGTGGTAGAGAACTCGATCTCCGCAAATGCCTTCCGGCCTGGCGATATCTACCGTAGCCGGAAAGGGTTGACGGTACAGATCGACAATACGGATGCTGAAGGCCGGTTGATCCTTGCTGACGCGCTCGCCTATGCCGACGAGGAAGAGACCGACCTTCTGATTGACATGGCAACGCTGACGGGCGCTGCCCGCGTCGCCCTCGGTCCCGATCTGCCGCCCTTCTACACCGATGACGAGGATCTGGCCGATGATCTCAACGAAGCCAGCCTGACGGTCGATGATCCCTTGTGGCGCATGCCGCTCTACAAGGGCTACGAGAAGGATATTTCAGCGCGCATCGCCGACCTGACCAACGCGCCCTCCGGAGGCATGGCCGGCTCGATCACGGCGGCGCTCTTTCTCAAGCGCTTCGTGACCAACACCAGGAGCTGGGTCCACTTCGATATCTTCGGCTGGGCACCGGCGGAACGGCCACACTCGCCACTCGGCGGTGAAGCTCAGGCGATCCGTGCGCTTTATCACCTGATCGCGAAGGGGAAGAAGTAATTTGGTCGTGGTTTGAGGAGCTTACCCCCTGTCCCTTCGGGCAGGGGGGCTCAATCAATTCGTCCGCAGACCTACTCGTTGATCAGCCTCTTCAAAAGCTCGATCTCATGCGACAGCTTGGTGTCGCCGGTGATCAGGTCTTCGATCTTGCGCACCGCATGCAGCACCGTCGTATGATCGCGTCCGCCGAAACGGCGGCCGATTTCCGGAAAGGAGCGGGGCGTCAGCGTCTTTGCCAGATACATAGCGATCTGGCGCGGCTTGACGATGACGCGGGTGCGGCGGTTGGAAACCAGTTCCTGGCGCGACACGTTGTAGTGCTTGGCGACGACGCGCTGGATATCCTCGATGCGCACCCGGCGCGGTTCACCGGCATTGACCAGATGACCGAGCAGTTCATCGACGCGCTCGATCGACAATTGCGGCTCGAAGGAGAGACGGAAGAGCAGCTGGTTGAAGGCGCCTTCGAGTTCACGGCCGCTGGCCGTAATGTTGCGCGCGACATGGCTCAGGATGGCAGCGGGAATGTCAAGCGAAGCGTCATCCAGGCGAGCGACTTCGAGACGGCGCTTGAGGATTTCAAGACGCATCTCATAGTCCGGGCCTTCCATTTCGATGGCAACGCCGCCCTGAAGCCGCGAACGCACGCGCGGATCGAGCGATTCCAGCTCCCATGGCGCACGGTCGGCGGCAACGACGACCTGTTTTGCGCTGTCGAGCAGCATGTTGAGCAGATGGCAGAACTCGTGCTGGATCGACTTGCCCTGCAGGAACTGCATGTCGTCGATCACCAGGAGGTCGATGTTGCGCAGTGTCTCCTTCAACGACAAAGCATCATTGTCGCGAATGGCCGTTGCGAAGCGCCACATGAAATATTCCGCCGTCAGGTAGACGACGCGGGGCGCACGTGCGCTCTGGATAGCGGCGGTGGCGATCGCCTGCAAGAGGTGTGTCTTACCAAGGCCGACCGTCGAATGAATGAACAGCGGATTGAAGCGCACGGCGCCGGCGCCGGCTTCGGCGATCGTCTTGGCGGCGGCAAGGGCGACACGGTTCGAGGAGCCTTCGACGAAGCTCTCGAACGTATAGCGTGAATCGAGCGGAGAACCGAACAGCGGTCCGGCAACCGGTTGCGGCTTCTGAAGATTGCCGACCGTGGAAGCTGCGTGGTGGGCAAGGGTCTGCGGCGTCGACCGGCGTGAAGACGCGGGTGTAACGGTGTCGCTGTGATTTGCCTGCGGCGCATCTTCCTGAAGACCGGGCCGGGCGCTGCGCGTCGCGCTGCGCACCAGGATTTCGACTTTCAGGATCTCTGCATCTTCCTGCTGGAAGATACTGGTGATCAGGTCGAGATAGCGGTTGTTGATCCATGACTTCAGAAAGGTCGTGGGAACAGAAAGCCGCACAACGCTCTTGGAGATGGAGTGAAGCTTCAGCCGGCCGAACCAACTGGCAAAAACATCAGGACCGACCTGGGCTTTCAAGCGCGCACTGACCCGCTCGAAAAGTGCGCTGTGCAGCATGTCGCACTTGTCCCCCGCCGGAACATCAGACTGCTTTACCGCGATCTGACGTGCATTCTCCCCATTTTCGAACACAATCGCCGCAGTCACCGAATTATTAAGCATATTGCCGCCTTCCAATATCATTCCGCGACGCCGCCATTGCTGCCGGCATCTGCCTTTATGTTTGTCTCGCGCGGCCCTTTTTAAGGCATGCCGCCCAATTCAAACGCCCACCGTACCCTCAGAGGAATCCTCATTCCCTCTTCCGGCCCGGCTTTCGTGCAAATCCGTTCGGTTATAGCCCCAACGTATCTCCCGCTTGCACGGTTTCATTCCAACGTCCGGTCAGGCCTCGCACCCCCGCCTGTCCATCCAGTTCCACCGGCCCTCCCAACCCTCGTTACATGAAGGGCGGGCCAGTTGCCGCAATGCGCCTCATCCGCATTCCGGCGACAGCCTCAGCGCAGTCCGGCATAAACCGTCGCAACGCCTTGTCCGGCGTATCGAAAGTGCTCCCACATCCACAACCAGAAGTCGCAGAGTATCATTCCGGGCAAACACATTGCACGGCTGAAAACACCCTGTCGTGATTGATGGAACGTTGTGGAACCACCCCGTTACAGAAGGTTTAAGTGAAATTGTGCCGCCCGTTGAAAGGCCGCCTTTTCATCTTGTCCACAGGCATGTCCCGCGCCTTCTGTGGGAGGCATTTAGGCAGGATCGTGACCCAAGATCAATCGCGAATTTTAACGGTTGGGAAGAGCGGGGCGTTGACTCTCATAGCGTGTCCTGCATGGGCCTGCGGCCTGCCGAAGAGAATCGCTTTTGAATCAAGGGCTTTGAATTTTGGCTCGGAAGTTAGCTGGCGAAAAACAAAAAAAATAAAAAATTTCTTGACTCGCCACACACCTTAACAGGCCCCTGCTGGAGAGGCTGAAGTTCGAGCTTCCTCCTGCAAGTGTTTGATTTTATTTAAAATATTATGTCATTGCGATGACATAATAACTTGCACAAGGATTAACCATGCGTCAGGCCGGGGTACGAATCTGAAAAGCCCGGTCGCAGGACCGGGCTAATTCATTGAAGCTATTTTAGTAAGCCGGCTTAGGCCGAAAGCGACTTGACGCGGTTGGCGAGTCGCGAAACTTTGCGCGATGCCGTATTGGCATGCAGCACGCCCTTGGTGGCAGCGCGCATCAGTTCCGGCTGGGCTGCCTTCAGGGCTGCCTGAGCGAGAACCTGATCGCCGGAAGCGATGGCTTCTTCGACCTTGCGGATGAAGCCGCGAACGCGCGAACGGCGGGACTTGTTGACTTCCGTGCGGCGTGCGATCTTGCGGGTCGCTTTTTTCGCCGAAGTTGTATTGGCCATTTGGTGTCTCTCTTCGAAATCTGACAAAAACTCCCAACCGCCGTGCCGGGTCACTGCGACCTGTCGTCCAAGCAAGTAGGGAGCAATATCGGAAAACCTTGGAGCGGCTTTCCAAACTGTGGGCGGCATATAGCCTTAAACACGTCTCCCGTCAACGCGCTATTTTTGAAAACGTGGCATGCGGGACTCGGCTGTCGGCTAAGCTATTTCTGGCATTTCGGGCAATAGAAGGTCGAGCGTCCCGCCTGAACGACACGGGCAACAGTGCCGCCACAGCCGGGTGTCCGGCAAGGCTCGCCTTCGCGATCGTAGACCGAAAACGAATGCTGGAAATAGCCGAGCGTGCCGTCAGTCTGGATATGATCGCGCAACGACGATCCGCCGGCCGCGATCGCATCGGCGATCACGGCACGGATTGCCTCGGTCAGGAGCACAAGCGTCTTTTTCGGCTTTCCCTTTGCATCCACCAACGTGCCTGCGGCCCGCAACGGCGACAGGCCGGAACGCCACAGCGCCTCGCAGACATAGATGTTGCCGAGGCCGGCAATGTTCTTCTGGTCGAGCAGCGCCGATTTCAACGGCTGCGCCTTTCCGGCAAAGCGCGCTGCCAAGTAGGTGGCATCGAGCACGTTGCCGGTCGGTTCCTCGCCGAGGCCTCGGAAGAAGACGTGACTGGCAAGCGTATCCCGCCTGGTAATGTCCATGAAGCCGAAGCGGCGCGGGTCGTTGTAGATGACGCGGGCGGGTCCCTTGTCATTTTCCAGGTGGAAGATCACGTGGTCGTGTTTTTCGTCCTTGCCGCGCGGATGATGAAAGTCGCCGGGCGTATCTAATGCCCGACCTTCTTCCACGCGAAAGGAACCTGACATGCCGAGATGGGCGATGATTACGTCGCCGCCCTCAAGGTCGATCAAAAGGTATTTCGCCCGCCGCCCGAGCGAGACGATGCGCCGGCCGGAAACGAGTGTTGAGAAGTCGGCAGGGAACGGGAAGCGCAGGTCCGGCCGGCGCAATTCAGCGCGTACCAGCAGCGCGCCTTCCATGGCAGGCGTCAGGCCCCGCCTGACAGTTTCCACCTCGGGAAGTTCCGGCATTCACGTCTCCTTGCTAATCCGCCAACTGACCGGGGTCATTTGGCAATTCCATTCGCCGCGCACATATCCTATAGCAGGCTGGCCCTGTTAACGGGCGCGAATGCCGCAGGCGGTTGCCTGTCGCAGAGATAGCGTGGATGAAGCGAGTTCGCTATGCTCAATGCAACAGCGATTGAACGGAGTATGTCTTGATGACTGGTGAGCGCACGTCTGCCGATGGCGGCATGGAAACCTCCTACGGTTTTCGCCAGGTTGGCCAGGGCGAGAAGCAGGCGCTCGTCAACGATGTCTTCCACAAGGTCGCCAAGCGCTACGATATCATGAATGACGTCATGTCCATGGGCCTGCACCGGGCGTGGAAGGATGCGATGATCGCCTCGCTCAATCCGCGTCGCTCCGAGGATTACAAGGTTCTCGATGTTGCCGGCGGTACTGGTGACATCGCCTTCCGCATCGTTGAAGCATCCGACCGCAAGGCACACGCGACGGTGCTCGACATCAACGGCTCGATGCTCGCTGTCGGCGCCGAGCGCGCCGAAAAGAAGGGGCTGACGCCCAATCTCACCTTCGTCGAGGCCAATGCCGAGGAATTGCCGTTCGATGCCAATTCTTTCGATGCCTATACGATCGCGTTCGGCATCCGCAATGTGCCGCGTATCGATGTGGCGCTGACGGAAGCCTACCGCGTCCTGAAGCGTGGTGGCCGTCTTCTGGTGCTGGAATTCTCCGAAGTCGATATGCCGCTGCTCGACAAGGTCTATGACGCCTGGTCGTTCAACGCGATCCCGAAATTCGGCAGGATGGTCACCGGCGACGCCGAGCCATACCAGTATTTGGTGGAATCGATCCGCAAGTTCCCCAACCAGCGCGATTTTGCCGCCATGATCACCAAGGCCGGCTTCTCGCGTGTCACCTTTACCAATTACACCGCCGGCATCGCCGCGCTGCATTCCGGCTGGAAGATCTGACGCATGATACCCATTCTCGTGAAGCGCTCTGAGGGGCGGCCCTTGCGCGCCGGCCGGTCATCATGAGCACGCCTGGAGCCTATGCGCGTCTCGTGCGGATCGGCTGGGTGCTGGTGCGCGAAGGCGTGGTGTCAGCCTTGCCGTCGGAGAACCTGCCGGCGCTGCCGAAGGCCGCGCAATCCTTCGCCGGCCTTTTTGCGCGCCGCCGTGCGAGGCAAGAGGATCGCAGCGACCGACTGGCCCGGGCCATCGAGCGGCTTGGTCCGTCCTATGTGAAGATCGGCCAGTTCCTCGCCACCCGCCCCGATGTCGTCGGTGCCGATTTTGCCGAAGATCTCTCCTTCCTGCAGGACCGCATGGCGACCTTCCCGGTCGAGGAAGCCCGCGCCGCGGTCGAAGGCTCGCTCGGCCGCCCGGTCGCCGATCTCTACGCCCATTTCGGCGAGCCGATCGCCGCGGCCTCGATCGCTCAGGTCCATCCCGCCACAATCTTGCGGGATGGTGTCGAGGAAAGGGTAGCGGTCAAGGTCATCCGCCCCGGTGTGCGCCAGCGTTTCGCGCATGATCTGGAGGCGATGTTCCTCGTCGCAGGACTGCAGGAGCGTTTCCTGCCGCACACGCGCCGTCTGCGGCCGGTTGAGGTGACGAAGACGCTGGAACAGACCACCAAGATCGAGATGGATTTGCGGCTCGAAGCCGCGGCTCTGTCGGAGCTTGGCGAGAACGCGGCCGATGATCCGGGCTTCCGTGTGCCTAAAGTCGATTGGGAACGGACCGGCCGCGACGTCGTGACGATGGAGTGGATCGATGGCACCAAGATGTCGGATGTCGAGGGCCTGCGCCGCGCCGGTCACGACCTGAACGGCCTGGCCGACACGCTGATCCAGTCTTTCCTGCGCCACACGCTCCGCGACGGCTTTTTCCACGCCGACATGCACCAGGGCAATCTCTTCGTTGATCCCAAGGGCATGATCGTCGCCGTCGATTTCGGTATTGTCGGCCGTCTCGGCAAGAAGGAGCGCCGCTTCCTTGCCGAAATCCTCTATGGTTTCATTACCCGCGACTACCGCCGCGTTGCCGACGTGCATTTCGAAGCCGGTTACGTGCCCGCCCATCACAACGTCGCGAGCTTCGCCCAGGCAATCCGCGCCATCGGCGAGCCGATCCACGGCCAGCCGGCGGAAACCATCTCTATGGCCAAGCTGCTGACGCTGTTGTTCGAGGTTACCCAGCTCTTCGACATGGAAACGCGGCCGGAACTGGTCATGTTGCAGAAGACCATGGTCGTCGTCGAAGGTGTCGCCCGCACGCTCAATCCGCGTTTCAATATGTGGAAGGCCTCGGAACCGGTGGTCGGTGCCTGGATTCGCGACAATCTCGGCCCCAAGCGCATCGTGTCCGACGTCAGGGAAGGGCTGCACGCCGCATTGCGTCTTGCCGAGGCAGCGCCCGAGATCGCCGCGAAAACGGAGAAATTCTCCCGCGATCTGACGACCATGGCTGAAAATGGCCTGCGTTTTGACGAAGACACCAGTGAGGCCATCGGCCGCTCCGAGGCACGCCACAGCCGGTCCGGCCGTCTGGCGCTCTGGGTGATTGCCTTGACGCTTCTCTACATCGCCTGGCGGGTTTTCTGAGGTGGTCCTTGTCTTCGCGGCAAGGCTCGATACAATCCGGACCATGAAAAGCGCAACCATGCACCTTGTGATGACCTGCACGTACCCAAGAGGGTGCGCAGGATCGGTGCTGGGCTAACGCGCCTTCATCCTGTGGACCCTGCCGAGGCAGGTAGGGTCGCAAGCTTCTTACCTCCTCGCATTGAAAGACGAGGATCGTCATGAAGCAAACGGAAAACCTGCAATCGCTTCCTTTGAAAAATACCCTGTACATCCGGGCCTCGCGTCCCGGTGCTCATGAGCAGATTGCTGCCGTGATGAACCAGCCGCAAGTGCGGCGGGGAACGTTGCGTCTGCCTCATACCAGTCCGGAACAAGTCCGCTCATGGCTCGAAACACCATCCGATGGAAGCCTCCAGCTCGTCGCCGAGCGGGATGGCGTCATTCTGGGGGCTGCCGGGCTCCATCGCCAGACGGGGCGGCGTCATCACGCCGCGGTGCTCGGCATGAGCATCCATGACGCCTACCACCGCCAAGGCGTCGGCAAAGCCCTCCTGTTCGATCTTGTGGATGCAGCGGACAACTGGCTGAACATTACGCGTATCGAGCTGACTGTCTTTACCGACAATGTGGCGGCAATCGCGCTTTATGAGAAATCCGGCTTCGAGACCGAAGGCATTCACAGGGCCTATGCTTTTCGTCACGGTGCGTTTGCGGATGTCGTGGCCATGGCCCGGATAAGAAAATCATAGGCGCCGGTACCCTGTTCCATTTGGAACTGCGGTGACGCCAGCAGTGCGGCATTCTCCTTTTCAAGGATGAGACGGGCTCATCCAGTCAATCACCTAAGGAGAGACCACCATGCGCAATCTGATCATCGCCTCCATCGTTGCCGCTGGCGCGGCTCTTTCTTTCGCAGCCCCGTCACAGGCCGGCGGTTACTATGGCGGCGGTTATAACGACGGCTACTACGGCGGGCACCACTACGGCCACAAGCGCTACTACAAGCAGAGCTATTACGAGCCTCATTGCTGGATCAAGAAGATCCGCCAGTACGACTATTACGGCAATCTGGTCGTCAAGCGCATCAGGGTCTGCAACTGATCCGGCCTCCCCGGAGAAGCAGTCACTGACGAAAACCGGCGGTTCCCTCCGCCGGTTTTTTTGTGCGCGGGTTCCAGGGCATGAAAGTTGCCGCGGAAACAATGCGAAACGAAAAACAGGAAACATTACAAAGATTTCATGCCGCCGGACTTCATTAAGGCGTAGTTTCGACCTAGCTATTGCGGGAATAGTACGCCCTCTATCCGAACTAATCTGAAAGATGCTTGAATGGCGGATGCCACCCGAAAAATTGTCCCTACGATCGAAGAGGATGAGGCGTCCGTTGCCCCGCCTGCGCTAGCGCCGAGGAGACGCGCCCGATCGAGGAGGCGTTGGCTGATCCTGCCGGTTCTGCTTCTGGCTGCCGGTGCCAGCTGGTACGGGTGGTCAACCTACGGCAAACAAAGCAACGCCGAGACCGTCGTCACCGAAGCGCCGGTGCGCGGCGATATCGAAAACAGCGTCACGGCATCGGGGCTGCTCAGCCCGATCAAGGATGTGGATGTCGGGGCCCAGGTCTCCGGCCAGTTGAAGAGCCTCAAAGTCGAAATCGGCGATAGCGTCAAGGAAGGCCAGTTGATCGCCGAGATCGACAGTGCCTCTATCGAGACGCAGATCGAGATCGCCGAGGCCGAGCTTGCCAATCTGCAGGCGCAGATGATCGACAAGTCTGCGCAGGTCGTGCTGTCCTCAGCCAATCTGACCCGCCAGCGTGCCCTCGTTGCCGGTAACAGTGCAGCCCAGTCGGCTCTCGACGAGGCCGTCGCGGCGCTTGCGACCGCCGAGGCCAATGTTGATGCGCTGAAAGCCCAGGTTCGCAAGCAACAGGCAACATTGAAGGACGCCCGCATCAGTCTCGGCTATACCAAGATCTATGCGCCGATGACCGGCACCATCGTCAATACCTCCGCCAAGGAAGGCCAGACGCTGAACGCCAACCAGACCGCACCGACCATCGTCACCATCGGCGACCTTTCGACCATGACGGTCGAGGCTGAGGTGTCGGAGGCCGATGTCGGCAAGCTGAAGGTCGGCATGAACGCCTATTTCACGCTGCTCGGCCAACCCGGCAAGCGTTATCCCGGCACGCTGCGGCAGATCAAGCCGACGCCGTCGACCGAAAACAACGTCGTGCTCTATTACGCTCTGTTCGACGTGCCCAATCCTGAGGGTACGCTGATGATGAACATGACGGCGCAGGTCTTCTTCGTGCGGTCCGCCGCGGAGAACGTGCTGACGATCCCTGTCGCAGCGGTTCGCTCCGGAGATGATGGCAATTCCGGCGAAGTCACTGTCGTGACTGCCTCCGGTGCGCGCGAAACCCGTAAGGTCGAGACTGGTATCCGCAACCGCGTGCGTGTCGAGATCAAGCAAGGCCTCGACGAAACCGACGCCGTCGTTGTCGGAACTGGTTCCTCGGATAAGGCGGCGGCATCATCCAACCGCTCCGGTTCGCGGCGCGGCATGGGCGGCATGCCGCCCATGTTCTGAGGCGACGAAGGCTATGACCGCGCTCATTTCGCTCAAGAATATCCGCAAGACCTTCGTCAATGGCGACGTGGCCGTCGAGGTCTTGCGTGGCGTTTCGCTCGATATCCAGCCGGGTGAGTTCGTCGCTATCGTCGGCGCCTCGGGCTCGGGCAAATCGACATTGATGAACCTGCTAGGTTGCCTTGATACGCCGACCAGCGGTCAGTATCTGCTCGAAGGCGAAGACGTATCGGATCTGAATGCAGACGAACTTGCCGCCCGGCGTCGCCAGATGTTCGGCTTCGTGTTCCAGAGCTACAACCTCGTGCCGACCGCAACCGCGCAGGAAAACGTCGAAATCCCCGCCATCTATGCCGGCATGCCGTCGCGGGCGCGGCAGGAGCGGGCGGAGACGCTGCTCAAGTCGCTAAGGCTCGGCGACCGGCTCGATCACCTGCCCAACCAGCTTTCCGGCGGCCAGCAGCAGCGCGTCTCGATCGCGCGTGCGCTGATGAATGGCGGCCAGATCATCCTGGCGGACGAGCCGACCGGCGCGCTCGACAGCCAGAGCGGCAAGGAAGTGATGGCCACCTTGCGGCGGATGAACGATGAGGGCCACACCGTCATCATCATCACCCATGCGCCGGAACTCGCCGAATCCGCCGACCGCGTCATCGAGATCAGCGACGGCCTGATCGTCGCCGACCGCATCCCGGGCAATGTCCGCCGAATCGGCCGCGCCAAACCGGCGCTCGCGGCAAGGGCCGCCGGCAAGGCAGCCATCGTCACCGATGTGGCCGAGGCCGTGCGCATGTCCTTCCGGGCGCTCAGGGCCAATCTGTTCCGCACCATCCTGACGCTGCTCGGCATCGTCATCGGCGTCAGTTCCGTCGTTGCCATGCTCGCCATCGGTACAGGCGCGCAGGATTCGGTGCTCAGCCGCATCGCCGCCATGGGCTCCGACCTTCTGGTCGTCCGGCCCAACATGGCCAATTTCCGGGGTGGGGACGGGGGCAGCATCGTCTCGCTGATCCCGTCCGATGCCGATGCCATTCTGGAACTTCCGAATATCAGCTTCGCCGTACCGGAAATGTCGAGCACGCTGACCGTTCGTGCCGGCAATCTCGACACGCAGACCACCGTCAACGGCACGGTGCCGCAGTTCCCTGAAGCCAAATCCTGGACAATCGAGGACGGCGCCTTCCTGGGAAAATCCGATATGGATGCCTATGCGACCGTCGCCGTCCTTGGCCGGACCGTTGCGGATACGCTGTTTCCCGATGGAGCCGATCCGCTCGGCCAGTATATTCTCATCAAGAACATTCCCTTCCAGGTGATCGGCGTCATGTCGAAGAAGGGGGCGAGCGCCGGCGGCAACGATCAGGACGACACGGTTCTGGTGCCGCTTACGACCGGCAACCTGCGTCTGTTCGGCGCGCGCAATGTCCGCTCCATTACCGTGCAGGTGAAGGACGACAGCGCCATCAACGTCACCCAAGATCAGATCCAGGCGCTACTCGATACGCGCCACAAGCGGCAGGACACGCAGATCGTCAATATGGCCGCGATCCGCGAGACCTTCACCGAGACCTCCAACATCCTCAAGATTTTCCTCGGCTCGATCGCCGCGATCTCGCTGCTCGTCGGCGGCATCGGCGTGATGAACATCATGCTCGTTTCCGTCACCGAGCGCACCCGCGAGATCGGCATCCGCATGGCAACCGGCGCACGCGGCCGCGATATCCTCACCCAGTTCATCGTCGAGGCCCTGGTCGTGTCCGCCCTCGGCGGGGTGATCGGCGTGGGTCTCGGTCTCTCCATCGGCGCCGTTGCACAGGCCTTCGGCATTGCCGTCAGCTTCGCGCCTGGCCCTGTCATCCTTGCCTTCGGAAGCGCTTTCCTGACGGGTCTCGTCTTCGGCTACCTGCCGGCCTACAACGCCTCGCGCCTGCAGCCCGCCGTGGCGCTGGCATCGACCTGACCCGTCGGGTCACAGCGCCATCCGCCTGTAACGGTTGACGTCGCTGTCCTGATCGTTTCCACTGGATGCCAGCAAAACAGGAGGGAAGCCCCATGTCCGATGCAGATCGCTTCATGACGGAGGCCATCGCGCTTGCCCGCGAGAATGTCGGCAGAGGCGGACGCCCGTTCGGTGCCGTGCTGGTCATGGACGGCGAGGCCGTCGCCCACGGCGTCAACGGCGTGGTGGAAACGCACGACCCGACGTCCCATGCCGAACTGCTCGCCGTGCGCACGGCGGCCATCAAGCGCCAATCGCCCATCCTGAAAGGCGCCACCATGTATGCCAGCGGCCATCCGTGCCCGATGTGCCTTGCCGCCATGCGTCTCGCCGGGATCACCGATATTTACTATGCCTATTCCAACGAGGACGGTGCACCCTATGGGCTGACCTCCGCGCCGCTTTATGCCGATCTCAAAAAGCCCTTCGCTGAACAGGAGATGAGTTTCGCCTATCATCCGGTCCGGCCCGCGAGCGAGGAAGATATCTACGAACTCTGGAGGAAAATGCAGGAGGGGTAGGCGGTTACCAAGCAACCATGCTGCGTTCAGGTTCATGTTAAAAAAAGGGGCAAGATGCGAAACTCCCTGTTGCGCCTGTGGGCGTCGCTTTCCACGCCCGGTCTTCTCATCGGCGTCCTGTTCTTCGCCGTCTCGCTGACGCCCAGTCTCATTCCACGGCCCTATCTGATGCAGGGCGTGCTGTCCGGATGCTCGTTTGCTGCGGGTTACGGTCTCGGCGTCTTCGGGCGTTGGCTGTGGTTTTATCTCGAACTCCCCGCGCTTTCGCCCAGGATCGATCGGGTGGTCAAATCGGCCTCTCTCCTGATCTGCGGCGGCACGGCGATCGCCTTTCTCTGGCAGGCCTCCAAATGGCAGAATTCGGTCCGCAGCCTGATGGGGCTCGAGCCGGTGCAGACCGCGGAGCCCTTGGAGCTGGCCCTTATTGCCATTCTCGTCTTCTTCCTGATCGTCGCCCTCGCGCGGCTATTCCGCACGACTTTCGCCTTTCTTTCGCGCAAATTCGAGCGTGTGGTTCCGAGGCGGATCGCCAAGGCCCTGGGTATCCTGCTCGCCATTCTCTTCTTCTGGTCGGTCATTGACGGCGTGTTGTTCAAGGCCGGACTGCGCCTCGCCGACTCCTCCTTCCGCGAACTTGATGCCCTGATCGACAGCGATCTTGCACCGCCCACTGACCCTTTGAAGAGCGGCAGTGCAGCATCGCTCGTCTCATGGGACGACCTCGGATTTCGCGGCCGGGAGTTCGTCGCCTCAGGTCCGACGGCTGCAAAGATCAGCGCATTCTTCAATCAGCCGGCGCTTGAGCCCATTCGCGTCTATGTCGGCCTGAACGCCGCGGAGACGGCCAAGGAACGGGCGGCGCTGGCGCTGGCCGAACTCAAGCGCGCCGGCGGTTTCGAGCGGTCCATCCTGATCGTCGTCGTGCCGACCGGGACGGGCTGGGTCGATCCGGCGGCCATGGACACGGTCGAATATCTGCATCGCGGCGATGTCGCGAGTGTCGCCCTGCAATATTCCTATCTGACAAGCTGGCTTTCTCTTCTGGTCGAGCCGAGCTACGGCGCAGAAGCCGGCGAGGCGCTGTTCAAGGAAATCTATGGCTACTGGACGACGCTGCCGAAAGACACGCGCCCGAAACTCTACCTGCATGGATTGAGCCTCGGAGCCCTCAATTCCGAGCGCTCCGCCGATCTTTTCGACGTCATTGGCGATCCCTTCCAGGGCGCGCTGTGGAGCGGCCCGCCGTTCGAAAGCGCCGGCTGGAAATCGGTGACGGTCGGCCGCGATCCGGGCTCCCCGGCCTGGCTGCCGCGCTTCCGCGACAGTTCCGTCATCCGTTTCACAGCGCAGAAGAATGCACTCGATATTCCCGGCGCGCAGTGGGGGCCGATGCGGATCGTTTATCTGCAATATGCCAGCGACCCCGTGACCTTCTTCGATTTTCGCGCGCTCTACCGTGAGCCGGACTGGATGAAACAGCCGCGCGGTCCTGACGTGTCGCCCTATCTCACATGGTATCCTGTCGTCACCATGTTACAGCTGGCACTCGACATGGCCATGGCCACTACATCGCCGATGGGCTACGGCCACGTTTATGCGCCGGAGCATTATATTGATTCGTGGCTGGCAGTGACCGACCCGCAGGGGCTGGCACCGGGCGATGTTGACCGGCTGAAAGCGATGGTTTCAAAGCGGGATTAAGTTTCCGGCGGCAACAATGCCGCCGGAAATCGGATGTCAGGCAGATCTCACCGGCGCCAACAGTCTCAGCGCATTGATCGTCACCAGCACGGTCGCGCCGGTATCGGCAAGGATCGCCGGCCAGAGCCCGGTAATGCCGGCAATCGTCGTCACCAGGAACACCGCTTTCAGCCCCAGCGCGATGGTGATGTTCTGGCGGATATTGCCCATCGTCCGTTTCGACAGATCGATCATCCGGGCGACATCGCCGACCCTTCCATGAAGCACTGCGGCGTCTGCGGTTTCGAGTGCCACGTCGGTGCCGCCACCCATGGCGATGCCGATATCGGCGGCCGCCAGTGCCGGTGCGTCGTTGATGCCGTCGCCGACCTTGGCGACGACGAGGCCTTCGCGCTTCAATTCACCAACGATCCGCTGCTTGTCCTCCGGCATCAGCTCGGCGCGCACTTCGATGCCGAGCTCACTGCCGATCGCCGTTGCCGTGCGCCTGTTGTCGCCGGTCAGCATAATGATTTTGACGCCCGCATCCGTCAGCGCCTTCAGCCCGGATTTCGCATCGGCGCGCGGCTCGTCGCGCATGGCGATGGCGCCTGCCAGCATCTCGCCGATGATCAGTACGGATACCGTCTTGCCTTCGTCGTTGAGCGCCGTGATCCGTGCGGTCTGCTCTGCCGACAACGCCACGCGCTCTCCGGCGGCCTGCGGCGAGCCGAGAAAGACAGCCCTGCCGTCCACGCTGGCCGTCACGCCCTTGCCGCCGAGCGCCCTGGCGTCGAATGCGGCGGGAACCTGCGCCTTGTCAGCTGCCGCCTTATCGAGGATCGCCTTGGCCAGCGGATGGCTCGACCCGGTTTCCAGGGCTGCTGCAAAGGTCAGGACTTCAGCTTCGGAATGGCCGAAGCCGATGATATCGGTTACTTTCGGCTTGCCTTCGGTCAGCGTACCGGTCTTGTCGAGCGCCACGGCAGTGATCGTGCCCAGCGTCTCAAGGACAGCGCCGCCCTTCAAAAGCAGCCCGCGCCGTGCGCCGGCCGAAAGCGAGGCGGCGATGGCCGCCGGCGTCGAGATGACCAGCGCGCAGGGGCAGCCGATCAACAGGATGGCAAGCCCCTTGTAGACCCATTCGCCCCAGGCGCCGCCCATGAACAGCGGCGGGATGATGGCCACCAGCGCGCCGACAACCACGACGCCCGGCGTGTAGTAGCGCGAAAAACGGTCGATGAAACGCTCTGTCGGCGCCTTGGACTCCTGCGCCTCCTCCACCAGCTTGACGACGCGGGCAATGGTGTTGTCGGCGGCCGCGGCCGTTACCCGCACGCGCAGAGCTGCGTCGCCGTTGATCGTGCCGGCAAACACCTTGTCATCGACGCTCTTACGCACCGGCGTGCTTTCGCCCGTCACCGGCGCCTCGTCGATGGCGCTGTCGCCGGACAGGATCACCCCATCGGCCGAGATACGGTCGCCCGGACGCACAAGAATGAGCGCGCCAACGGCAAGGCTTTCCGCCGGGACCGCCCGCGTTTGGCCGTCCTGTTCCAGCAAGGCTTCTTTCGGCACCAGCGCCGTCAGCGACTGGATGCTCTGGCGGGCCTTCCCGGCCGCCACGCCTTCGAGAAGTTCGCCGACGAGAAAGAGGAAGACCACTGCCGCCGCCTCTTCGCCGGCATTGATGATGACCGCGCCGACGGCTGCAATCGTCATCAGCATCTCGATCGAAAACGGCGTGCCCGCCATGGCCGCCATGATGGCGCGCCGGGCGATCGGAATGAGCCCGATCAGCATCGCGACGATGAAGGCGTAAGGCGCGATCGAAGGCACGAGATGGCCGATCGCATAGGCAATGACCAGCGCGGCACCCGAAAGGATCGTCAGTCTGCCCTTCTTGCTTGCCCACCAGGGGCCAGTTGTCGGTCCATGATCTTGCCCGTGCAGCCCTTGGATTTCGGCTGCCTTGGCTTTTTGGGAATGGTCGTGTCCGGTATGGTCATGCCCCGCGTGATGGTGATCGCCGTGGCTGTGATGACCGTGGTCTGCGTGCTTGTGGCTGTCCGCGCCATGATCATGGCCACAACACGCATCCTTGCCTTCGGTAACCGTCGCCGCCTTGCCGGCGAGCTGCGAAACCGAATAGCCAAGGCCGGTCACCTTCCTTGCAATTGCAGTGAGGTCGCTCACTTCGTCGTGGTTGACGGTCATGGTGCCTGCAGTCACCGACACCGACACATCCTTGACGCCCGGCATCCGCCGTACGGCCGTGTCGATTTTTGCCGCGCAAGAGGCGCAATCCATGCCCTCCACCCGGTAGCGTGTCTGTGTCGCCTCTGCCATGATTCGTTTCCTGTGTGCTTGCTTGTCAAACCCTGGCATCTTTCCTACATCCTCTAGCGACTAGAGGTGCAAGAGGAAAATTCATGAAAAAGATCACCATCGGGGAAGCCGCTCGCCAGAGCGGGGTCAAGGTGCCGACGATCCGCTATTATGAGGGCATCGGTCTGCTTCGCGAGCCAAGCCGCAGCGAGGGCAACCAGCGTGCTTATGAACCATCCGATCTCAATCGCCTGACCTTCATTCGCCATGCGCGCGAACTCGGCTTCGAGGTGGAGGCGATCCGCACACTTCTGAGCCTGCAGGACAATCCGTTGCAGCCCTGCGCTTCCGCCGATGCCATCGCCAAGGCGCGGCTCGTCGAGGTCGAGCAACGCATTCGCAGCCTGATGGCGCTGAAGGCCGAGTTGGAAATGATGGTCGAGGGCTGCGGCCATGGCCGGGTCGATCAATGCCGGGTGATCGAGGTGCTTGCCGATCACGCCCAATGCACCCATCATGGCCATTGATCCGCGTCGATTGCGCATGGCATTCAGCTCGGCTAAGGTCCTGACCCGCAAGACAAATTAAGACGGATTGTCATGACGCTTCAGGGAAAACGTATCCTCCTCATCATCTCCGGCGGCATCGCGGCCTATAAGAGCCTCGATCTCATCCGCCGGCTGCGGGAACGTGGCGCCTCGGTCCGCCCGGTGATGACGGCCGGAGCGCAGGCCTTCGTGACGCCGCTGGCCGTCGGCGCGCTCGCCGCCGACAAGGTCTTCACCGATCTGTTTTCCCGCGAAGACGAGCAGGATGTCGGCCATATCCGGCTGGCACGTGATTGCGACCTCGTCCTCATTGCCCCTGCCACTGCCGACCTGATGGCGAAGATGGCGAATGGTCTTGCTGACGATCTGTCCTCAACCATCCTGCTGGCGACCGACAAGCCGGTTCTCATTGCCCCCGCCATGAACCCGAAAATGTGGTCGCACCCGGCCACCCGCCGCAACCACGCGACGCTCGTCGCCGACGGCATCCGGTTCATTGGCCCGGTCTCCGGCGAGATGGCTGAAAGCGGCGAGAAGGGCGAAGGCCGGATGGCCGAGCCGCTGGAGATTGCGGCCGCCGTCGAAGCGCTCCTCGACACGGCTCCCAAGCCGCTGGCCGGAAAGAAAGCCATCGTCACCTCCGGCCCGACGCATGAGCCAATCGATCCGGTGCGCTACATCGCCAACCGCTCTTCGGGAAAACAGGGCCATGCCATTGCCGCCGAGCTGGCGAGGCTTGGCGCCGACGTGACACTGGTCTCCGGCCCGGTGACAATCCCCGATCCAAAGGGCGTCACCGTCATCCATGTCGAGCGGGCCGAGGAAATGCGTGATGCGGTCATCGCGGCGCTGCCCGCCGATATCGCGGTCATGGTCGCTGCCGTCGCGGACTGGCGTGTGGCGAGTGCGGCCGGCAACAAGATCAAGAAAAAGCCCGGCGAAGCGCCGCCGCCGCTGCAACTCACCGAAAACCCGGATATCCTGAAGACCGTCGGTCACCATGCCAAACGGCCCAAACTGGTTGTCGGCTTTGCCGCGGAAACGCAGAATGTTGCGGAAAATGGCCGTTCCAAGCTGGAGCGGAAGGGCGCCGATTACATTGTCGCCAACGATGTCTCGCCCCACACCGGCATTATGGGCGGAGAGCGTAATACCGTGAAGGTGATCGGAAAATCCGGCGACGAAGACTGGCCGGATATGAATAAAAAGGCAGTCGCCGAACGGCTCGGTCGGCTCATCGCCTCACATTTTTCCTGACGCCACACGACCCATCCGTGAGGTGTCCGGAGTGGCACCCTGCGTCCCGAACAAACGGACATCGACGCCATTCTCTCCAACGATGACTGCGGTACCATCGGGGATTTCCACCCACGCATTGTCGTCGTCGTTGAGCGGTTCGGAGACGAGGCAATAGCCGCCGCTCGGACCCATGGGTGCGGCATAGAGCGTTGGCGCTTTCCAATCGGAGGCGTAGCGGACGGCGTAGAGGTCGTGGCCGTCGGACAGGGCCGCCGTGAAGCGGACCAGAACCTTGCGTTCCAGATGCTCGGCAAGCCGCTCGACGAAGGCCAGCGTTTCGGCGATGGCACCCAGCGGGTCCTGTTCCAGGCCGAACTGCAGTGCCAGCAGGAACAGCAGTTCGCTATCGGTGGAGCCGGTGCGGGCGGTGTAGAGGTCGTTGTCGAGCATTGCCTCCATCGGCCGGCGTAGATGCTCAAAATCGCCGATCTGACCGTTGTGCATGAAGGACCAGCGGCCGTGCACGAAAGGATGGCAATTGTCGCGTCGGGTGCCGCCGCCGGTGGCGGCCCGCACATGGGCGAGAAACAGTGGCGAGCGGATCTGCCGGGAAATGCTTTTGAGGTTGCAGTCGGACCAGGCGGGCAGGATGTCGCGGTAGCGGCCGGGCTCCGGATGGTCGCCGTACCAGGCGATACCGAAGCCGTCGCCGTTGGTGGCCGTCTTGGCTCGGGTGGCGCAGTGGGATTGCTCGATCAGGGAATGCGCTGGAGATGATACCAGTTCTTCGAGATAAAGCGGCTCCCCGCGATAGGCTGCCCAGCGGCACATAAAGGATACTCCGGATCGCGGGGATGGCCCGCCTTGATGGTTCGTTAACCATGATATTTGCCGATAATCCGGCCGAACATGGTAAAAATGCGTTAACGAACAGGATCATTTTCGCATCTTGCCGGTCAGTTTAACGGTTTTTGACCAACCCATCTGTTTCCCCGGGAACGAGAGGTCGGGAAATATTCGAATAAATATTCCATATTGACAAAGTTTGTACAATTCATTTCATTCTGCCCAAAAGCCGCGCGTCGCGGCGCGGGAGGAATGCAGCATGAGTGGCAAACGCAGGATCGGTGTGGGCTTGATCGGAACGGGTTTCATGGGCAAAGCCCATGCGCTCGGCTTCACGATCGCGGCACGGGTTTTCGACCAGCCCTTCGACCTCGATCTGGTCTCGGTCGCCGATGTCTCGCTGGACGGAGCGGAAAAGGCCCGCCGCAATCTGGGCTTCCGCAAGGCGACGGCCGACTGGCGCGAGCTTCTGACCGATCCGGATATCGACATCATCGACATCACCACGCCAAACCTCTTGCACAAGGAGATGGCGCTGGCTGCGATTGCCCACGGCAAGCACGTCTATTGCGAGAAGCCCCTGGCGCCGACCGTTGCCGAATGCGCCGAAATGGTTGCCGCTGCCGAAAAAGCCGGCGTGATGACCCAAGTCGGTTTCAACTACCTGAAGAACCCGATGATCTTCCTTGCCAAGGACCTGATCGAAAGCGGCGAGATCGGCGAAATCCGCTCGGTACGCGGCATCCATGCCGAGGATTTCATGATGGACGCCTCCGCTCCCTGGGGTTGGCGGCTTGATCCGAAAAGCGGCGGTGGCGCGCTTGCCGATATCGGCAGTCATATCATCGCGTCGCTGCGCCATCTGGTCGGCCCGATAACCTCTGTGCTGGCCGAGACGATCATCCAGGTGCCGGAACGACCGATCACACGTGGCTCGACGGAAATGCGGGCCGTCGAGGTGGATGATATCACCCGTGCCTTCGTTCGGTTCGAGGGCGGCGCCACCGGCAGCTTCGAGGCCAACTGGAGCGCGACCGGCCGCAAGATGCAGCATGACTTCGAGATCTACGGCTCCAAGGGCAGCATCGTCTTCACGCAGGAGCGGATGAATGAACTCAAGGTCTGGTTTGCCGGCGACGACATCCGCGCCAGAGGTTACCGTACCATCTGGGCAGGCCCCGAGCACCCACCCTACGGCGCCTTCTGTGTCGCTCCCGGTCACCAGATCGGCTTCAACGATTTGAAAGCCATCGAGGCCAACGAGTTCCTGTCAGCGATCGCGACGGGTGCCAAGCCGGGCACGGACTTCCGCGAAGGCTTTGAGGTGCAGAAAGTTGTCTCGGCGACGTATCAGTCGGCGAAAACCAATGAATGGGTGCGTATCGGCAACGGCTAGGAAAATCGCGAAACGGTGGGAAAAAATGGAATTGTGGAATGGATGTTCTATTCCTCGCCCCATTCCTCGCATAAGGTCTTGACGGCAGCGCAAACGCAGGAAGAGACCCGGACATATGGCCGAAACGGAAAACAGCATCGCTATTCCGCAGGACTTTGACGGTCTCAAAGCGATGATTCTGGAGCGCAAGACGCAATTGCCGAAGCGTCTTCGCCAAGTCGCAGCCTATGCCTTGGATCATCCGGACGAAATCGCCTTCGGTACGGCTGCAAGCATCGCCACGTCCGCCGATGTCCAGCCCTCGACGCTCGTTCGATTCGCTCAGCATTTCGGCTTCGAGGGCTTTTCCAGCCTGCAGCAGATTTTCCGGGCCCGCCTGCGCGAACGCACGCCCGGTTATGACGAGCGGCTGAAGGCGCTCAGCGGCAACGATCACAGCAAGCTGGAAAGCGGTTCGATCTTCAACGGCTTCGTTGCCGCCGCCCACCGCTCGCTCGATAACATCGCCACCTCCGTCGAGCCGGAAGCCTTCGAGCGGGCCGTGAATATTCTCGCCGGAGCGGAGACGATCTATCTGGTCGCCAAGCGCCGCTCCTATCCGATCTCCGGCTACATGGCCTATGCCTTCGGCAAGCTGAAGGTCAGATACCAGATGGTCGGCACGGCAGCTGGCATTGACGATGATATTCTGGCGATGGCTGGCCCGAAGGACGCGGCCTTCGCCGTCAGTTTCTCGCCCTATGCCTCGGAAAGCGTCAATCAGGCTAAGTTGCTCGCTACCCGCAAAGTACCGGTTGTCTCGCTGACCGATTCGGCATTCTCGCCTCTGGCGGAGTCATCAAAGGTCTGGTTCGAGCTTGTCGAGGCCGATCACGCCGGGTTCCGCTCCCTCTCGGCCAGCATGGCGTTTGCCATGGCGCTCACGGTTGCGGTCGCCGAAAAAAGGCGGCGGATCACAGAGGAACGGGTAATAGAATGAAAATTCCATATTGACTACAAGTCAGAATTTATGTTTCATAAAGACGATACGCCACCAGCCAATAAAAATGTCGGCGCGACGCAAGCGCCCGCCGGGAGGAAGCCGTGAGCCAGACCAACAGGACGCAGACAGACAAGCCGCTCGACCTCATTACCATTGGTCGGGCTTCGGTCGATCTTTACGGCCAGCAGATCGGAACGCGGCTGGAAGATGTCGCCAGTTTTGCCAAATCCGTCGGCGGCTGCCCCACCAACATTTCCGTCGGAACCGCCCGTCTCGGCCTGAAGTCGGCGCTCCTCACCCGAGTTGGCAAGGAGCAAATGGGCCGCTTCATCCGCGAGCAACTGGAGCGAGAGGGCGTCGAGACCAAGGGTATCGTCACCGATCCGGAGCGGCTGACGGCACTTGCCATCCTCTCCGTCGAAAGCGACCATTCCTTCCCGCTGCTGTTCTACCGCGACAACTGTGCCGACAGCGCGCTTTGCGAAGACGATATCTCCGAAGATTTCATCCGCTCCGCCGGTGCCATCCTCGTCACCGGCACGCATTTCGCCAAGCCGCATACGGATGCAGCCCAGCGCAAGGCGATCCGCATCGCCAGGGAAAGCGGCGCCAAGGTCGTCTTCGACATCGATTACCGCCCCAACCTCTGGGGCCTCGCCGGCCATGACGCGGGCGACAACCGCTACATCGCCTCCGAGAAGGTCTCGGCGCACCTGAAGACGGTGCTCGCCGATTGTGACCTGATCGTCGGCACCGAAGAGGAAGTATTGATCGCCTCGGGCGACAGCGACCTGCTCGCCGCGCTGAAGACCATCCGCGCCAACTCCAAGGCGACCATCGTGCTGAAGCGCGGCCCGATGGGCTGCATCGTCTATGACGGCCCGATCTCCGATAATCTCGAAGACGGCATTGTCGGCAAGGGCTTTCCGATCGAAGTCTACAACGTTCTCGGCGCCGGTGACGCCTTCATGTCCGGCTTCCTGCGCGGCTGGCTGAAGGGTGAGCCGCATGCAACGTCTGCCACCTGGGCCAACGCCTGCGGTGCTTTCGCGGTTTCCCGTCTGCTCTGTGCGCCGGAAATTCCGACCTGGACCGAGTTGCAGTTCTTCCTGGAAAACGGCAGCAAGGAAAAGGCGCTGCGCAAGGATGAGGCGATCAACCATGTCCATTGGGCGACCACCCGCCGCCGCGAAATTCCGCAGCTGATGGCGCTTGCCATCGATCACCGCAGCCAGCTGGAAGATCTGGCCGGAGATAATGCCGAGCTCTTGGCGCGCATCCCGGCCTTCAAGGTTCTCGCCGTCAAGGCTGCCGAGCGCATCGCCAATGGCCGCCCCGGCTTCGGCATGCTGATCGATGACAAATACGGGCGGGACGCCCTCTATGCTGTCAACAAGAACTTCTGGATCGGCAAGCCGATCGAGCTTCCGGGCTCGCGGCCGCTGCAGTTCGAGTTCAGCCAGGATCTCGGTAGCCGGCTCATCGAATGGCCCGTCGATCACTGCATCAAGGTCCTGAGCTTCTTCCATCCGGACGACCCGGCAGAGATGAAGGCGACCCAGATTGCCAAACTGCGCTCGGCCTTTGAGGCTGCCCGAAAGGTCGGTCGTGAAATCCTGATCGAGATCATCGCTGGCAAACATGGCACGCTCGATGACAACACGATCCCGCGTGCACTCGACGAACTTTACGATGCCGGCCTGAAGCCCGACTGGTGGAAGCTTGAGCCGCAAGCAAGCCGCACCGCCTGGGCCGCCATCGATGCCGTTATCGAGAAGCGCGATCCGCTCTGCCGTGGCGTCGTCCTGCTCGGCCTGGAAGCGCCGTATGAAGTGCTGAAAGAAGGGTTTGCCGCCGCCCGCACGTCAAAAACCGTTAAGGGTTTTGCGGTTGGCCGGACGATCTTTGCCGATGCCAGCAAGGCTTGGCTGGCTGGCGAGATGACCGATGAACAGGCGATCGCCGACATGGCAGGCAAATTCGAGGCCCTGGTCAATCTTTGGCTCGGCCTTGCGGATACGAAGGCGGCTTGAGCCGCAAAACGGACGCAGGTCCGGGGTAGATCAATAGGCGAGGCGATGTCCTCGTTCGAGGAGGAAGCAATGAGCCAGAAAACCGTCCGCCTGACCATGGCGCAAGCCGTAGCGCGGTTCTTGACGCGGCAGGTGACTGTGATTGATGGCGAGAAAACGCCGATCTTCGGCGGCGTCTTCGCCATTTTCGGCCATGGCAACGTCGCCGGCATCGGCGAGGCGCTGCATGGCATCAAGGAAACCCTGCCGACCTATCGCGCCCAGAACGAGCAGGGCATGGCGAATGCGGCAATCGCTTTCGCCAAGGCGAGCTTCCGCCGCCGCTTCATGGCCTGCACCACGTCCATCGGCCCCGGTGCGCTCAACATGGTAACGTCGGCTGCACTTGCGCATGTCAATCGCCTGCCGGTCCTGCTTCTCCCCGGTGATGTCTTTGCCAATCGCCGCCCGGATCCGGTTCTCCAGCAGATCGAGGACTTTGGTGACGGCACGATGACCGTCAACGACTGCTTCCGCCCCGTTTCGCGCTATTTCGATCGGATAACCCGTCCGGAACAGATCATCCCGGCGTTGCGCCGCGCGATGCAGGTGCTGACTGATCCCGCCGATTGCGGCCCCGTTACACTGTCGCTCTGCCAGGACGTGCAAGCCGAAGCCTACGATTACCCGGAAAGCTTCTTCGACGAAAAGGTCTGGACGACCCGCCGCCTGCATCCGGATGCGGACGAGCTTGCGCATGCAATTACAGTGCTGAAGGCTGCCAAGAAGCCGGTGATCATCTCCGGTGGCGGCGTGCTCTACTCGGAGGCCAGCGCCACGCTTGCGGCATTTGCCGAAAGGCATAGCATTCCGGTTGTTGAGACCCAATCCGGCAAGTCCTCATTGCCGCACAGCCATCCGCTCAACATGGGTTCGGTCGGTGTCACGGGAACGTCTGCGTCCAACCAAGTAGCCGAGGATGCCGATGTCGTTCTCGCCGTCGGTTCACGATTGCAGGATTTCACCACCGGCTCCTGGTCGCTGTTCAAGAACGACGACCTGAAGATCATCGGCCTCAACACACAGGCGTTCGATGCCGCCAAGCATGAGGCCCTGCCGCTGGTGTCCGATGCCCGCGTCGGCCTCGATGCGCTGAGCGCCGGTCTCGGCTCGCACAAGGTTGATGCCGCCTGGACCAAGAAGGCGATGGACGGCAAGGCCGAGTGGCTGAAGGCCGCCGACAAGGCGACCGCAACGACCAATGCGACGCTGCCCTCCGATGCGCAGGTCATCGGCGCCGTCCAGCGCGCCCGCAAGGAGAATACCACGCTCGTCTGCGCCGCGGGCGGCCTGCCCGGCGAATTGCACAAGCTCTGGCAGGCGGAAGCCCCCGGCAGCTATCACATGGAATACGGCTTCTCGACCATGGGCTATGAGGTCGCCGGCGGTCTCGGCGTCAAGCTCGCCAAGCCCGACAGCGACGTCATCGTCATGGTCGGCGACGGCAGCTACATGATGCTGAATTCGGAAATCGCCTCTTCGATCATGCTTGGCGCTAAGATCACCATCGTGCTGCTCGACAATGCCGGCTACGGCTGCATCAACCGGCTGCAAATGGCAACCGGTGGGGCGAACTTCAACAACCTTTTGCGCGATACCCATCACGTCACGCTGCCGGCCATCGATTTTGCCGGGCACGCCGCCGCAATGGGTGCTCTGACCCGCAAGGTCGCCTCGATCAGCGAGTTGGAAATTGCACTGAAGGAAACCGCCGGCGAAAACCGCACCACGGTGATCGTCATCGATACCGACCCGCTGATCACCACGGATGAAGGCGGCCACTGGTGGGATGTAGCGGTGCCGGAAGTCTCCGAGCGCTCGAAGGTCAACGAGGCCCGCAAGGGCTACGAAAAGGCGCTCGCCGCCCAGCGCATCGGCTAAAAAACCTCCCGTCCTGATATGGGCGGGAGTGTCCCGAACATCATTGCCAGATCATTTTCGGAGAGCCCGCCGCAGGCTTTCCGAACGACGCCTCCCAAAAGACGCTTCAAGGAGACTTTCATGAAAGCCAAACTCGGCATGTCGCCCATCGCCTGGTGGAACGACGACCTTCCCGAACTCAGCGACGACGTGTCGCTCGAAGAATGCCTGCGCCAGTCGCGCAGCGCCGGTTTCACCGGCATGGAGCAAGGTCGCCGCTTTCCGAACAATCCAAATGAAATGCTGCCGATCCTGCGTGCGGCCGACGTGACGCTCTGCGGCGGCTGGTTCTCCGGCACGCTGGTCAATGAGGATCTGGCGGCCAACAAGGACCGCATCGCGCCGATGATCGAACTGTTCAAGGCCGTCAATGCGCCCTGCATCGTCTATGGCGAAGTCGGCCGTTCGATCCAGGGCGACCGCTCAAAGCCGCTCGCCACCAAGCCGCGCCTTGGCGATGATGAAATGAAGGTCTATGCACGCCGCGTCACCGAATTTGGCGAATGGTGCGCCGATCAGGGCATGCCCCTCTCTTACCATCACCACATGGCGGCCGTCGTGGAAACCGAGCCGGAACTCGACGCCTTCATGAAGAATTCGGGTGAAGGCATCCCGCTGCTGCTGGATGCCGGCCATCTGGCTTTCGCCGGCGGTGACGTTCTGCGCGCCATCGATAATCACCATGCCCGCATCAACCATGTGCATGTGAAGGACATCCGCCAAGTCGTCATCGACGGTCTGGATCGCAGCAAGCAATCCTTCCTTGACGCCGTGGCGCTCGGAGCCTTTACCGTGCCGGGCGACGGCTCGCTCGATTTCGGCGCCATCGTCAAGCGTTTCGCCGACTATGGCTATGAAGGCTGGTTCGTGGTCGAGGCCGAGCAGGATCCGCGCAAGTCGCCGCCGCAGAAGATGGCGGAGATCGGCCATGTCGAACTGATGCGCGTCATGACGGCGGCCGGTTACACGGTGGAGACGGAAGGGTTTCCGAAGGGTTGATGTCGACGGGCCTCGTTGATCGGCGTTTGCACCCCTCACCAACTTCGGCCAAGGGTTCGCTGACGCTCACCCGGCCTGCGTATCCTCTCCCGCAAGGGGAGAGGTAAAACCCGCTGCACCACCTCGCCTCATCTGAGGGACGGTGATCGCGGCACCCTACCTCTCCCCTTGCGGGAGAGGATAGTAAGCCCGCGTGAGACGCAGTCGAACGCATGGGCGCACTTGGTGAGGGGCGCAAACGCCCCCGAACGAAATGGAGAACGTCATGCCGAACCTGCTCGTGAAACCTCAAGGCACCAACGGCCGCGTCACGCATGTGACACCCGAAAATGCCGGCTGGACCTATGTCGGCTTCGACATGCACCGGTTGGCGGCTGGCGAGACGGCCTCAGGCGAGACCGGCGATCGCGAGGTCTGCCTCGTGTGGATTTCCGGCAAGGGCAAGACCATAGCTGACGGGCAGGACTTCGGCTCGGTCGGCGAGCGGATGAGCCCGTTCGAGGGCGCACCGCATGCGTTATACGTCTCGGCGGGCGCCAACTGGTCGGTGACGGCAGAGACGGATCTCGAACTCGCCGTCTGCTCCGCCCCGGGCGGCGGCACGTACAAAACCAAGCTCATTCCACCCGGCACTCATCCGCTGCTTCATCGCGGCAAGGGATCGAACACGCGCCACGTCACCAATATCATGCCGGAAGACGACAATTCCGCCCATTCGCTGCTTGTGGTCGAGGTGATCACGCCCAATGGCAACACGTCCTCCTATCCGTCGCACAAGCACGACCAGGACAATTTGCCGGACGAAAGCTTCCTGGAAGAAACCTATTACCATCGGCTGAACCCGCCCCAGGGGTTTGCTTTCCAGCGCGTCTACACCGACGACCGTTCGCTGGACGAAGCCATGGCCGTCGAAAATGGTGACGTGACGCTGGTGCCGAAGGGCTATCACCCCTGTGCCACGATCCATGGCTACGATCTCTACTACCTCAATGTCATGGCCGGTCCGTCGCGCGTGTGGAAATTCAACAATGCCAAGGAACACGCCTGGCTGTTAACCGGCGCCTGATGCACTAGGTTCTTCCTCAGGGAGGAACGGCTATGCACATCGACGGAAACTGCCACTGCGGCGCGATCGCTTACGAGGCCGCGATCGACCCGGACGAGGTCGGCATCTGCCACTGTACCGATTGCCAGCATCTGACCGGCTCGGTCTACCGCGTCACAGTCTCCGTGCCGAAAGAGAATTTCCGCATCACCGCCGGCGAGCCGAAGACCTATGTCAAGACCGGTGACAACGGCCGCACGCGCTTCCAGATGTTCTGTGGCAACTGCGGCTCGCCGATCTATACGACCGGCACCGACGAGGACGCCGAGGAGATCGGCATCCGCTGGGGCAATATCCGCCAGCGCCGCGAACTTGCGCCCAGGCATCAGATCTGGTGTTCTTCAGCGGCAAACTGGTTTGGCGAGCTTGATGCGCTACCGGGGCAAGAGCGCGACTGAGGAGCAGCGATGAAAACCGACCAGTTCCGGATGCGGCGATGCGCGATCGAAGGCGTGGAGGCTGTGGAGGCCGACACCGCCCATAGCTTCGGCCGGCACACGCATGACCAGTACGGCGTCGGCATCATCCTGCGCGGCGGCCAGAAATCAGCCAGCGGGCGCGGGCCGGTCGAGGCTGGCCCCGGTGACATGATCACGGTCAATCCGGGCGAAGTGCATGACGGCCATCCCATCAGCGACGCGGGCCGCTCCTGGCGGATGCTCTATTTCGATCCGGCTCTGATTGCGCAGGCGGTTCTTGATATTGGTGAGGGGCGGCAGAACGATTTTGTGTTTTCAAGGCCGGTCATGAGTGACAGGCGCGTTGCCCAAAGTTTCCTGCCGGTCTACGTGACAATGACGGAGGCGCGCGAAACGCTGGCGCCGGAAGCCGGGTTTTTGCAACTGGTCGCGTCACTGATGGATCGCCAGCTCGGCTCCTCTCTCCTGCCTCCATCCATCAGCCGGGCGAAGGCTCTGCTTGATGATGATCCGGCCGCCGCCACGACCTTGGCCGACCTTGCTGCTGCAAGCGGGCTCAGCCGTTTTCAGGTGGTACGCGCTTTCACCCAGGCGACCGGCATGACGCCGCACGCCTACCTGGTCCAGCGCCGTATTGGGGCCGTTCGGCGGCTGATCGCGAAAGGTGTATCTCTCGCCGATGCCGCTCTGGCCGGCGGGTTTGCCGATCAGAGCCACATGACCCGCGCCTTCGTGCGTGCCCACGGCGTCACGCCGGGAGCTTATGCGCTGGCCGTCAACTGAGGCGCTGCAATTTCGTTCAAGACCGAAGAATGGCGATCTGCTTTTCTGCGACTTTCCTCGTTGAACGGAGCGCGTCGTGACCCTCGAATATCTGCTGACATCCATTGTCGTCATCCTCCTGCCGGGCACCGGCGTCCTTTACACTCTGGCAACGGGCCTCAATTCCGGCGGCCGTGCCAGCATTCTCGCCTCGTTCGGCTGCACACTTGGTATTCTGCCGCATATTGTTGCTAGCGTTGCCGGACTGGCGGCTTTGCTGCACACCAGCGCGATGGCGTTCGAGGTCATCAAGTATCTTGGCGTCGCCTATCTGCTCTACATGGCCTGGAGTGTCTTGCGTGACAGCGACAGCTTGCGGGTGACCGAAGAGGCTCGGCCCATGCGGGCAGGAAAAATCATCGGAACGGCCATCCTGCTCAACAGTCTCAACCCGAAACTGTCACTGTTCTTTCTGGCCTTCCTGCCACAGTTCGTGCCCACCGGCACCCCGTCGCCGACCCTGTTCATGCTATGGCTCGCCGCCGTGTTCATGGCGCTGACTTTCATCGTCTTCGTGTTCTATGGCGTCTTTGCCGCAGCGGCGCGGCGCTACGTCATCTCAAGGCCGGGTGTTACCACATGGCTGCGGCGCGGTTTTGCAGGTGCCTTCGGCCTGATGGGTTTGCGGCTCGCACTGTCGGCACGATGAGATCAGCAAAGAAAGCGCATCCCGGGATGTCGCCGAGGCGATATCCGTTTGATCTCAGGCAGGAATCCCCCTATTCGAACGGGTAGCGCCGCACCGTCAAATGACAAGTGAGGCCGCCAGACCTTCAAAGGAGCTTTCCCCGTGTCTTCAGCGTCCTCGCCGGTATTCGGCAAGAAATATTCCGCCTTCCTGTTCGATATGGATGGAACGCTTCTGAGCTCCATCGAGGCTGCCGAACGTGTCTGGGGAAGGTGGGCCGAAAGCCATGGCCTCGATGTCGCGACGTTCCTGCCGACCATGCACGGCAAGCGTGGCGTTGACACCATCCGGCAGCTTGGCCTTCCCGGCGTCGACCCGGAAGCGGAATCGGCCATCATCTGCCAGGGCGAGATCGAGGATGTGGAAGGCGTAAAGCCGCTGCCGGGTTCGATTGAATTCCTCAAAAGCCTGCCGCCGGAGCGCTGGGCGATCGTCACATCCTCGCCGCGTGAACTGGCCAAGGTCCGCATCGCCGCTGCCGGCCTGCCGGAGCCGAAGTTCATCGTCATCGCCGAGGATGTGTCGCGCGGCAAGCCGAGCCCGGAATGCTACCTGCTCGGCGCAAAACGTGTCGGCTTCGATGCCAAGGATTGCCTGGTGTTCGAAGATGTCGCCGCTGGCGTGATCGCCGGAGAATCGGCAGGTGCCGACGTGATGGTGATTACCGCTACGCACACACATCCGTTCGAAACGTCGCACCAGACAATCCCCGGCTATATCGGCATCGAGGTCTCGGTCGATGACAACGGCGATCTCACCCTGACGGATCGCCGTTAAGAGGCGCGTCAGCTCTTGCCGTGCGAGAGGATGTTGACGATCGTGCCAAAGGGATCGCGGACGTAGAAGCGCCGCACGCCCCAGGGTTCGTCGGTGATGTCGTAGACGATCGCCAGCTTCATCGCTTTGGCCTTCGCGTAAGTTTCATCGACGTCATCAACCTCGATCGAAAGCTGCGGCACCGGCGTGCCGGAGCCGCCTTCGCTGGCGATGGAGAGCTGGGCCGGAGCCTGCTCCCCGGATGCGAAAGTCAGGATCCAGCCGTGGTCCATGACGAGATCGAGACCGAGCAGTTCGCCATAGAAAGCGCGCCCTGCCTGCGGATCGGTGGCTTGAAGATTGGCGACGATGCGGCGGACGGTCATCGCTCAGGCCTCCGCCGCACGCGCCTTCGTCATGGACTCGTCCAGTTGCGAGATCAACGATAGGAGAATGTCGTTCGCCGGTGTTGGGACATCGGCCATGCGCCCGAGCAACGTGATGGCGCGGGTGAGCGGCGTGATTTCCATCGGGCGGCCCTGCTCGAGATCCTGCAGCATCGAGGTCTTGGCATTGCCGAGACCTCGACCGTGTTCCATCTTCTGCTCGACCGTCTCGCTGACATTGCAGCCGAGCCGTTCCGCGACGGCGTGCACTTCCGTCATGACCTGCTTCACAAGGTCAACGGCAGGCCCATCCATGATCTCCGAGATACGTCCTCTGGTCAGCGCGCTGATGGGATTGAAGGCCGCGTTGCCGAGAAACTTCAACCAGATCTCGTCGCGGATGCGATCCGTCGTCTTGATCGTCCAGCCGCTGGCTTGCAGCAGATCGGCGATCGCGCCGAGTTCCGGCGATATGATACCCGATGGTTCGCCAAGATGAAGCAGCCCGCCGCTGGTGAGCCGGATATGACCGGGCTCGAGCATCTGCGCACCCTGATAGATCACGCCGCCGATGACGCGCTCCGGGCCGATCCGCTGCCAAACCAGCCCCTTCGGGTCCAGCGCCTCCACCTGTCGGCCTTCAAGGCCGCTTCCCGTGTCGCCATGGAAATACCACCACGGAATACCGTTCTGGATCATCACCACACGCCCATCCGGCTTCAGCAGGCGGGCGATATCGGCGCTCGCCGACGTCAGCTGATGGCCCTTGAGCGTGACGATGACAAGGTCCTGCGGGCCGAGATCAGAGGCATTGTCGGTCGCAGCAAACCTTACGACCAGCGGCTCGGTCTTGCTTGGTTCGTGCAAATGCAGGCCCTTTTCCCGGATTGCCTTCAGATGCGCGCCGCGGGCGATCGCCGTGATGGTCGAACCGCTGAGCGCGGGGGAGGCGGCGAGCCGTGCCGCCAGCGCCCCGCCAATGGCGCCGGCCCCGAAAATGCAGATGTTCCGGAAATTCGTCACCGCGTCTCTTTCTGATCTAAGGGTCTGCATCGTCCCTCCTGCAAGCTGTTTCAAGAAATTGGCAGCTCTTGGTAACAACCATCCTCGCCAGCTTCCAGTGTTCGAAGGTGTCCCGCCGGAAAATAATTGCCATTCGCAGGAAATCCAGACGACCGAGCGCAGGCTAGACAGATCTTTTTGAAACGTTCGAGCCGGTAGACAAGCCAGAGGCACAGGTATTTAATTAGCAATACATGAAATTCCGACGATAGACGCATTCCACCGCTCAATGGAGGACGAAATGACCGGCGTCAGATGGAAGCTTCAGGGACGCGAATTCATACATTGCAACTGTGCCTATGGTTGCCCCTGCCAATTCAACGCACTTCCCACTCAGGGCAAATGCCACGCCATCGGTGTCGTCGAAATCGAGGACGGTTTTCACGGTGAGACGCGGCTCAATGGGTTGCGTATCGGCATGATCGTGTCATGGCCGGGTCCTATCCATGAGGGGCATGGCGCGTGCGTGCCGATTATCGACGAGCGTGCAACGCCAGCGCAACGCGAAGCCTTGCTGCGCATCATGAGTGGACTTGATACCGAGCCAGGCGCGACCTTCTTCGCCGTGTTCGCCACGACGTACGATACGGTGTATGAGCCAGTCTTCGAACGGATCGATTTCGATTGGGACATGGACGGGCGCACGGCCAAGATCGATATTCCAGGCTGGATCGAAGCGCGCGGCGAACCGATCCGCAATCCCGTCACCGGCGAGGAACACCGCGCCCGCATCAACCTGCCGCACGGTTTCGAATATGACATATGCGAGGCCGGACGTGGATGGGCAGAGACGAAAGGGCCGATTGCTCTGTCCACCAAGGATTCGCACGCCCATTTTGCCCGCCTGCACATGACCGGGAGCGGTGTCGTCCACTAAATCTGAATCCGCTCTAGAATCACAGAAGTAGAGGCTATGGCCGGCATCACGCTCGACGCCCTGCTCAGGCGGGACCGGATCATCATAACGATCAGCCTGGCAGCCATCACCCTGCTGGCCTGGCTCTATCTGCTTTCGCTCGGCGACATGACGGCGCCGAGCGAACAGCCGATGGAATCCATGGAAGGCATGTCTGGAATGGATATGCCCGGGATGGATATGCAAGGCATGACCGAGGCCATGCTGGCGCCGCACGCGTGGGGTCTTCGCGAGGCGTTTCTCGTTTTTACGATGTGGTCGGTGATGATGGTCGGCATGATGCTTCCGTCGGCCGCGCCGATGATCCTGCTCTACGCGCGCGTCGGCCGGCACGCCGCAAGCCAGGGCGCGCCGTTCGCGGCCACCGGGGTCTTCGGCGCCGGTTATATCGCAGCCTGGTTCCTGTTTTCGCTCACGGCAACCTTCGCCCAGTGGCTGCTCGAACGCGCCCTGTTGCTGACACCGATGCTGGAAAGTGCGAACGGCCTGTTCAGCGGGGTGCTGCTCCTCGTTGCCGGCGTCTATCAATGGACGCCGCTCAAGCATGCCTGTCTCAGCAAATGCCGCGCCCCGCTCGCGTTCATACAGAGCGAGGGCGGGTTTCGCCGCGATCCTTGGGGCGCTTTCAGGATGGGGCTACGCCATGGACTTTATTGTGTCGGTTGCTGCTGGCCGCTGATGGCGCTTCTGTTCGTCGGCGGGATCATGAACATTCTTTGGATCGCCGCGCTCGCGATCTTCGTCCTGGCCGAGAAAGTCATGCCCGGCGGGCGGTGGCTCTCGCAAGCCGCCGGCGCCGTCCTTGTCGCAGCCGGCGTGTGGCTCATTGTTCGCGGCCTTTTATGAGTGAAAGCCGCGGCAACCGAAAGCGCCAGGAGACGTCGCCGGTAAACATCGACAGCGATCTGACGCCTCGTTAAGCTTCGTCAGATCGCCCCTTTCCCTGCGGAAATCCCATGTCCCAGAAAACCGCCTTCATCACCGAGCCGGCGCGCCAGGTCGATGTCATCCATGAAACGGACGTGCTTGTCGTCGGCTCCGGTCCGGGCGGGCTGGCCGCAGCGCTTGCGGCAGCGCGGGCGGGTGTGGCGGTGACGCTGGTCGAGGGTTTCGGCTGTTTCGGCGGCAATATCACGGTGGTCGGCGTCGAGGGTTTCGCCTGGTACCGCCACGAGGCGACGGTCGAGGCCGGCGGCATCGGCTGGGAGTTCGAGGAACGGGCGAAGGCGATGGGGGCGGCCGTGCCCGAAAGCCAGTCGCTGAGCTACGAGCTGGATTCGGAAGGCTTCAAGCTGGTCGCCGACCGGCTGGTGGAGGAAGCGGGCATTCACCCGATGCTGCACCGGCAGTTCGTGTCTCCGATCATGGACGGCAATAGGGTCAGGGGTATCATTGTCGAATCCAAGGCCGGGCGGGAGGCGATCCTTGCTGCTCGGGTGATTGATGCGACCGGTGACGCAGATGTTGCACATCGGGCGGGGGCATCAACGTTCAAGACGCCGGTCGAAGCGATGCAGGCAGCCTCGGTCATGTTTCATCTCGCCGGTGTCGACAAGAAGGCCTTCATGGAAGGCGTTCGCTCTGATCCGCAGACCTATAGCGACTGGTCGACCGGCGAATGGCAGATCGAGACCTCCGGCAAGGAGGACCAGATGTTCTCGCCGTTCCTTGGCAAACCCTTTGCCCAGGCCATCCGCGACGGCATCATTCCCGCGCATCTGAACACGATTTCAGGCACGTGGGGAGCGCTGCATGACACCGGCGAGCTCACCTACATGAACCTCATCCATCTCGCCGGCTGCGACGGAACGGACCCCGACAGCATGACCCGTTTCGAGATCGAGGGGCGACGTCAATCCATGCTCGCCATCGAGGCTTTGCGCCGCTACACGCCAGGCTGCGAAGGTGCGCGCCTGCGCAATTTCGGCATGAGCATCGGCATTCGCGATACCCGCAAGATCGATGCCGCTTACAACATGACGGAAAACGACGTGCGCAACGAAGGCCGGTTCGAGGACACGATCGGCATCTATCCGGAGTTTATCGACGGCTACGGCGTCCTGATCCTGCCAACCACCGGTCGCTACATGCATATTCCCTATCGATCGCTTCTGCCGAAGGGCGTCGAGAACCTGCTGGTCACGGGGCGCGCGATCGGCGGCGACCGCATTGCCCATGCGGCGACACGCAACATGGCCTGTTGCGCCGTGGCGGGGCAGGGCGCCGGGGTTGCCGCCGCGCTTTCGGCAAAGAGCGGCAAGTCGTTCGGAGAACCGGATCTCCCTGCCGTGCAAGTCGAGCTCGAACGGCAGGGCGTGCGGATCAGATAGAGTGAGGGTGCCCAACGATCTCCCTCTTCTCCCCAGCGGGGAGAAGTGCCGAGCGACTGCGAGGCGATGAGTGGGCTTCGGCGAAGCCGGAGCCAGTTTGCCTTCGGCCCCCTCATCCGGCCCTGCGGGCCACCTTCTCCGCGTTGGGGAGAAGAGGAAAGTCGAAAGTCATATGCTGAGGTAGAGGGCCGGATTACGCCGCCTTGGCGACGTGATACTCCTTGATGGCGATCATCTTGATAGCCGGATAACGTTCTGACTCGTAGCGCAGCGAGAACGAGTCCTGTGCCAGGAACACCGGATCGCCGTCGAGATCGCGGGCGATGTCGCCGCGGCGAGCCGTGATGAACTTTTCCAGGTCCGCCGGCTGATCCGCCGAAATCCAGCGGCAGACGGAGAAGCGGGCGACGTCGAAGGAAACCGGCAGGCCGTATTCCGACTGAAGGCGCTCCTTCAGAACGTCGAGCTGCAGCGCGCCTACGACACCGACGATGGCTGGAGAGCCGTCTTCCGGCGAGAACAGCTGCACGACGCCTTCCTCGGCCATCTGCTGCAGCGCTTCCTTGAGCTTCTTCGCCTTCATTGCATCTTCAAGGCGCACGCGGCGCAGGATTTCCGGCGAGAAGTTCGGTACGCCCTGGAACACCAGCTGTTCGCCTTCCGTCAACGTGTCGCCGATGCGAAGGGTGCCGTGGTTCGGAATACCGACCACGTCGCCGGCATAGGCGGTATCGGCCAGCTGACGCTGCGAGGCAAAGAAGAATTGCGGTGCCGTCAAGCCAAGCTGCTTGCCCGTGCGCGCCAGCCGCGCCTTCATGCCGCGCTCCAGCTTGCCGGAGCAGATGCGGGCAAAGGCAATGCGGTCGCGGTGGTTCGGGTCCATGTTGGCCTGGATCTTGAAGACGAAGGCCGTCATCTTTTCGTCGGTCGCATGCACCGTGCGTGTATCGGCCACCTGGTCGCGCGGCGGCGGGGCGATGTCACCGAGCGCGTTGATGAGATCGCGCACGCCAAAATTCCTGAGCGCCGAGCCGAAGAAGACCGGCGTTAGGTGGCCTTCAAGGAAGGCCTTCTTGTTGAAAGGCTTGCAGGCCTCGATCGCCAGCGATGTCTCGTCGATGAAGGCATCGCGCTCGTTTTCTGGCAGCCGATGGGCGGCCATTTCCGGACCGTTGACCTTGGTTGGAATTTCCTGCGTGTCGGCGCCGCGCACGGTGTTATCGGCGAGATGATAGGAGCCGCAGAAGGTCTTCGAGCGGCCGATCGGCCAGGTCACCGGCGCGCAGTCGAGCGCCAGCTTCTCCTCGACTTCGTCGAGGATCTCGAAGGGATCGCGGCTTTCGCGGTCCATCTTGTTGATGAAGGTGATGATCGGGATGTCGCGCATGCGGCAAACTTCGAAAAGCTTGAGCGTCCGCGGCTCGATGCCCTTGGCGGCGTCAATGACCATGACGGCAGCATCCACGGCCGTCAGCGTGCGGTAGGTGTCGTCGGCGAAGTCTTCGTGGCCGGGCGTATCGAGAATGTTGAAGACATTACCATGATATTCGAAGGTCATCACCGAAGTCACGACCGAGATGCCGCGCTCGCGCTCGATCTTCATCCAGTCGGAGCGCGTCTGGATACGGTCCTTCTTGGCCTTCACCTCGCCGGCAAGCTGGATCGCGCCGCCGAACAGCAACAGTTTTTCGGTGAGCGTGGTTTTACCTGCGTCCGGGTGCGCGATAATAGCAAAGGTGCGGCGGCGGGAAACCGCCTCGGCGAGACTTTCGGCCATGATGTGAATCCTGTGAATTGCCGCGTATGTAGCGACTCCGTGGATAACTTGCAATTCGCATTGGCCGTACCGAAGTCGGAATTGCTAAGGAGAAGCATGACCATTCATTCACAGAGCCGCCCGACCTTGAACCTCGTTCGCCTGCCGAACGGGCAAGGCATTGATTTGCCTGCCTACGAGACAGCCGGCGCCGCCGGCATGGATATTCGTGCTGCAGTCGCTGCCGATCGGCCGCTGGTGCTTGGGCCGGGCAAACGGGCCCTGGTGCCGACCGGCTTCATCTTCGAAGTTCCGGCCGGCTACGAAGCGCAGATCCGTCCACGCTCGGGTTTGGCCTTCAAGAATGGCATTACCTGCCTCAATACCCCCGGTACGATCGACAGCGATTATCGCGGCGAAGTGAAGGTTCTGCTGATCAATCTCGGCGACGAGGACTTCTTCATCGAGCGCGGCATGCGCATTGCCCAGATGGTGATCGCTCCGGTGACGCAGGTTTCCGTCCGCGAGGCGTCTGACGCCAGCGAGACCGCGCGCGGCGCCTGCGGCTTCGGCTCGACCGGGGTCTGACTGTCCATGCCGCCGGAAACCCGCGGCCTGATGTTCCGGCAGGACTATTTCGGCGATCCGGCGGCCTGGTACGCGCTGGTGGCGTTGCTGCAGGATACGTTCGGCATCGATGTCGGCACTCAGGATCGTTTTGGCGGACCCGATCCGACGAGCATGCCATTTGGCTATTTCGATGAGAATGGCACTTGCGTCGCCAATTTCAGCGCCTTTTCCATGCCGATGATGATCGATGGCCGTCTCGTCAAGGCGGCCGGTTTCCAGTCTGGCGCTGTGCGGCCGGAATGGCGAGGCCGTGGGCTCTACCGCGACCTGATGAGAAGGGCGTTCGGCTGGTGCGATGAGCAGGGATTTGAACTCGGTCTCCTCCTCACCGACAAGCCGGCGTTATACGAGCCCTATGGATTCAGGGTTCTGCCGCAGCACCGGTTCTCTGGCCCGTCACCTGCGGAAGTGAAGCCGACGAGGCCGGTCCGCACCCTCTCGATTAGCAATCCCGGTGATCTGGCTCTGGTCATGCGCCTGTTGCGCGAAAGAACACCGGTCTCCTCTGTTTTTGCGGTCGCAAGTCAGGTTGAGATGTTCCTGCTCAACAGCGGCTTCGATAGTGATATTCGCCTCGCCTACCTCGACCAGTTCGAGGCGATCGTTGCTTGGAAATCGGACGGAATATCCTTTCAGCTTCTCGACATCGCCGGCAAATCGATCCCATCGCTTGCCGCCATTCTTGCCGCGCTCCATCTGCGCCCGAACCGCATCGAAGTCTGCTTTCCGCCCGACAGGCTGGGTTGGCAAGGCACGCCGGAGCCGTTTCCATCCTATACCAGCCTGATGGTCCGGGGCGAGGCGGCGAGCAGTCGTCTGGACCGGCCCGTTATGCTTTCGCCAATGGCCGAATTCTGACGGTTATTTGCCGATGGTCAGCGGTGGCAGCCGGCGTTTCACCGGCGTCGATTTGACGATCGAGGTATTGGTCTGGGCGCGCTCGGCAACGCGGTCGAGGATCGAATCGAGCTGCTCCATATCGCGCACCAGAAGCTTGGCGATAAAGCAGTCATCGCCCGTCACCTTGTCGCATTCGACGAATTCCGGCGTGTCCTGGATCAGTTTTTCGACAATATGCAGCATGCCCGGCATCGGCCGCACGCGCACCACCGCCTGCAGCGTATAACCGAGCGCTGCCGGATTGACGGCGACGGTAAAGCCCGTGATCACGCCGCGATCCTCCAGCCGCCGCAGCCGGTCGGCGGTGCTCGGTGAAGACAGGCCGGCCTCCTGCGCCAGTTCCTTCAGAGAGATGCGGGCGTTGAGCGAAAGTATGTCGAGCAGACGCCGGTCGAGATCATCGAGCAAGAAAGCCTCCATAAGGCGATATTCGTCATTCGCCTTCCATGATTAGCCAATATGACACATAAGCCTTCCAAAGACCATATATCTCCGCTCATGTGCATAATATCCTTCCTTCATGTTCAAAGGAGCGGTGCAATGGAAAAAGACGTCAAAAGCGGCAGTATCGAGATGACTGCGGCCATGCTGATTTCCGGTACGATCGGTTGGTTCGTGCTGATGTCCGGCCAGCCGGTGATCGACGTGGTGCTCTGGCGGTGCCTGTTCGGCGCGCTGACGCTGCTCGCCATCTGCGCCACACTCGGGCATTTCCGCAAGGGTATCCTGACATGGCGGCTGTTCGGTCTTGCTGTTCTGGGTGGCGTTGCCATCGTCGTCAACTGGCTGCTTCTGTTCGGCGCCTATTCGCGCTCGTCAATCTCGATCGCCACCATGGTCTACAACACCCAGCCCTTCATGCTGCTGGCCATCGGCGGGCTGTTCTTCAAGGAAAAAATCACCGCCACGAAACTTGCCTGGCTCGGCGTTGCTTTTGCCGGCATGGTGGCGATCGTCGAGGCGAAGCCGGCGGGTGATTTCACCGGCAGCGACTATCTGACGGGCATCGCCATGGCCCTGGGCGCCGCGTTCTTCTATGCGCTGGCCGCGCTGGTCGCCAAGCGGCTGAAGGGGACGCCGCCGCATCTGATCGCGCTGATCCAGGTCGTCACCGGCCTTCTGATGCTTGCACCGTTTGCCGGAACCAACGGCTTGCCGGATGAGGCGTATCAATGGGCGCTGCTGGTCGCGATGGGCGTGATCCATACGGGGTTGATGTATATTCTTCTCTATAGCGCGATCCAGAAGCTGCCGACCCATCTGACCGGCGCTCTCTCGTTCATCTATCCGGTCGCAGCCCTTGCCGTCGACCGCATCGCCTTCGGCCACCTGCTGCAGCCGGCCCAGCTTCTTGGCTCCGCGGCGATCCTGATTGCGGCTGCGGGCATGACATTCGGCTGGACATGGCCTCGCCGGGTGCGGCATCAGGTGAGTTGAGGCATCCAAGGAGACCCGCATGATCACCTGCTACCTGCGCTACACGATCGACCCTTACAAGCTCGCCGAATTCGAGGAGTATGCAAAACTCTGGATCCCGCTGGTCAACCGGCTGGGTGGTACGCATCATGGCTATTTCATGCCGCATGAAGGGGCGAACAACATTGCGCTCGCCCTCTTCAGTTTTCCGAGCCTTGCGGCCTACGAGGACTATCGCGAGCGCATGGCAAAGGACGCCGAATGTCAGGCGGCCTTTGCGCTTGCCGAGCGAACCCGCTGCATCCTCAGCTATGAACGCAGCTTCATGCGGCCGGTCTTTGAATGAGCCTCAGAACGTGATTTCGTCTGACCTGCGCAACTCGATCGCGTGTCCGCCGGCATTGAAACCGCCAAGCACCCGGTTGTGGTGGGTGATGATCTGCGGGAACGTCAGGTCTCCCATGTCGCCGGTCGTATGCCCGTCTGAGAGCAGCGTCACGTCGTAGCCGAGCGTCACGGCGCGGCGCGCGGTCGTATCGACGCAGAATTGCGTCTGACAGCCGCCGATGACGAGATGCGTCACGGAATGACTTGCCAGCTGCTCCTCAAGATCGGTCTGGAAGAAACTGTCGCAGCTCGTCTTGTGAACGACGGTCTCGCCAAGAACCGGTGCAATCTCGTGGCGAAGGCCCCAGCCGTGGGACGAGCGCGCCAGCGGATCACCGGGGCCGCCGTCATGCTGGACGAGAATGACCGGAACATGGGCGGCGCGGGCGCGCGCCTGGATCGATTGCAGGCGGCCGACGGTTTCGCTGAGGGCGGCGTCTATGACCGGCTGGCGCTCGGGCGTACCTTCGCCTTCGAGAATGGCGTTCTGGACGTCGATGATAAGAAGTGCTGTTGTCATGGCATGCTCAAATCGTTGTTTGGAAGGAAAATTGGGGCTCTAGCGCCGGCTTTCCATCGCCATGCGCAGGGCAAGCGCGCCCAGTACGCCGCCCATCAGCCAGCGCTGTGTCGAAAGCCACGCCGGGCGACCGGCAAGAAAGCCGGCGATGGAGCCCGCCGTCAGTACGATCAGTGCGTTGACGGTGACGCTCGTGGTGATCTGTATCATGCCGAAGACGAAGGACTGGGAAAAAACATCGCCGAGCGCCGGATCGATGAATTGCGGCAGCAATGAAAGGTAAAGGACGGCGATCTTCGGGTTCAGTACACTGGTTGCAAAGCCCATGATGAACAGGCGGCGCGGGCTGTCGGCCGGCAGGTTGCGCACCTCGAAGGCCGAACGGCCGCCGGGACGCACGGCCTGCCAGGCGAGATAAAGAAGATAGAGCGCACCGGCTATCCGCAAGGCGTCATAGGCAAAAGGCACCGCAAACAACAGCGCCGTGATGCCGAAGGCTGCCGACAGCATATAGACGAGAAAGCCGAGACCGACGCCGACGAGCGAGACCAATCCCGCCGCCGGCCCCTGACAGAGCGAGCGGGAGATCAGGTAGATCATGTTCGGACCGGGCGTCAGCACCATGCCGAGCGCAACGAGGGCGAAGGCGGCAAGGCTTGCTGGTTCGGGCATGAACGGCGTCTCCATTGCAAGCGGCGCGGGCCGGAATTTCGACCATGCCGCCGCACTGCAATAGCCGGAACGACTGCGTCGATCAATGCTGCGGAAATTGCCAGCCGCAAGAAAACCGGGTAAATACCACCTTCACAAATCCGTGGAGCCGACGATGAGCCTCGCCACCCTTTTCGCCTATTGCACAGCGCTCTTCATTGCCGCGGCGATCCCCGGTCCGGGCATGACCGCAATTGTCGCGCGTGCGCTCGGCTCCGGTTTCCGTGAGACTTTCTTCATGGGGCTCGGTCTCGCACTTGGCGATATCATCTACCTGACTGCCGTCATTCTCGGCCTTGCTTTCGTCGCCCAGACCTTTACCGCCGCCTTCACGGTCATCAAGATTCTTGGCGCTCTCTATCTGGTCTATATCGCCTACAAGCTCTGGACCGCCGGGCTTTTGCCGCAGGATATCCAGGCGAAGAAAAGTGCCAGCATGGGCATGTCCTTTCTATCCGGGCTGCTCGTCACGCTCGGCAACCCGAAGACCATGCTGTTTTACGTGGCCCTGGTGCCGACGCTGATCGACCTGCATGTGATCGGCCTCAACGAATATGCAGTGCTTGTTGGGTCGACCTTCGTCGTGCTGATGGCGGTTCTGATCCCTTATATCCTGCTCGCCTCGCGAGCGCGGCTGCTTCTGAAACAACCCCGTGCGCTGAAATCTCTGAACCGGATCGCCGCCAGCATTCTCGGCACGACCGCCGCCTATATCGCCACACGCGCTGCCTGAAAAATTCATTCCGCCACAGGCGGTTCCGCGACAGTTTTTTCCAATCGCGTTCAAGCCGTTAGCGATTAGCACTCTGGCAAGCGGGTTGCTTTGACCCTATTCTCCCTCGCAACTTGGCAAAAGGGAGAACACCATGTCAGATCAGCGCAAGCCCGGCCGCGGCCGCATCTATTCCTCGATCACCGAGACGATCGGCGACACGCCGATCGTTCGCCTGGACAAGCTGGCGAAAGAGCACGGCGTCAAAGCCAATCTCCTGGCAAAGCTGGAGTTCTTCAATCCAATCGCTTCGGTGAAAGACCGTATCGGCGTTGCGATGATCGAATCGCTGGAGGCGCAGGGCAAGATTACTCCCGGCAAGACGACGCTGATCGAGCCGACCTCCGGCAACACCGGCATCGCGCTCGCCTTCGCCGCCGCTGCCAAGGGCTACAAGCTCATTCTCACCATGCCGGAAACCATGTCGGTTGAGCGCCGCAAGATGCTCGCGCTGCTCGGCGCCGAACTGGTGCTGACCGAAGGTCCGAAAGGCATGAAGGGCGCGATCGCCAAGGCTGAGGAATTGGCGGCCACGCTGCCCGACGCGATCATCCCGCAGCAGTTCGAAAACCCGGCCAACCCGGAAATCCATCGCAAGACGACCGCCGAGGAAATCTGGAATGACACCGATGGCGGTGTCGATATTCTCGTTTCCGGCATCGGCACCGGCGGCACGATCACCGGTGCCGGCCAGGTGCTGAAGGGCAGGAAGCCGTCGATCCAGGTCATCGCCGTCGAGCCGGAAGAATCGCCCGTGCTTTCGGGTGGTGCTCCGGGTCCGCATAAGATCCAAGGCATCGGTGCCGGTTTTGCGCCTGCCATCCTCGACACGAAAATCTACGACGAGATCATCACCATCAACAGCGCCAAAGCCGTGGAAACGGCGCGGCAGGTGGCCCGGCTCGAAGGCGTGCCGGTCGGCATTTCCTCCGGTGCGGCACTTGCTGCGGCCATCAAGATCGGCCAGCGTCCGGAAAATGAAGGCAAGAATATCGTCGTGATCATTCCGTCGTTTGCTGAACGTTACCTGTCGACGGTGCTGTTCGAAAACCTCGGCGGCTGATTGCACGCCTGACGGCACGGACCGTGCAGCGAAGGCCGCCCTCGAAAGAGCGCGGCCTTTTTCAGTTCTGCCTCAAGCTGCAGCGGTGAGCCGCTCCCCCGCGATCCTATAGGAAATCGCCTCGGCTAGATGGATGCGCCCGACCGTCGCCTTCTCGTCGAGATCGGCAAGCGTGCGTGCGACTTTCAGGACGCGGTGATAGCCGCGTGCTGAAAACTTCATCTTTTCGGCGGCATCACGCAGCAATTGCAGCCCGCCGGCATCGGGCTCGGCCATCTTCTCGATCATCGCCGTCGAGCAGCGTGCATTGGAGAGGACCTGCGGCATGCCGAAGGCAATGAAGCGGTCTGTCTGGATATCGCGCGCGCGCGCTACCCGCCGGGCAACCACAGCGCTCGGTTCGGCCGGCGCCGGGCGGATCAGGTCGGCGGCGGTAACGGACGGCACGTCGATGCGGATATCGATCCGGTCCATCAGCGGACCGGAGACGCGGCCCTGGTAATCGGAGACGCAGCGTGGGCCGCGGGCGCAGCTATGGCCCGGCTCGCCCGCCATGCCGCAACGGCAGGGGTTCATGGCGGCGACCAGTTGGATTGCGGCCGGATAGGTGACGCGGTGGTTGGCGCGGGCGATGATACATTCGGCCGTTTCGAGTGGCTGGCGGAGCGCATCGAGCACCTGTGGGGTGAATTCGGGAAATTCGTCGAGGAAGAGCACGCCGTTGTGTGCAAGAGAGGCCTCGCCCGGTTTGGCGCGCAGGCCACCGCCGATCATCGCGGCCATGGTGGCGGAGTGATGCGGGGTGCGGAACGGTCGGCGGTCCGACAGCTTGCCGCCCGGCAATTGTCCGGCGATCGAATGGATCATTGACACTTCGAGCAGTTCGGCGGGGGAAAGCGGTGGCAGGATCGAGGGCAGGCGGGCGGCGAGCATGGATTTTCCCGAACCCGGTGGCCCGACCATCAGCAGATTGTGGTTTCCGGCCGCTGCCACCTCCAGCGCCCGCTTGGCGCTTTCCTGCCCCTTGATGTCGGCGAGATCAGGCATGTTCGCGGCGCTGGCCCGAACCGCCGGTTCCGGGCGAGAGAGGACCTGCGTGCCGCGAAAATGGTTGGCGAGCGCGATCAGGCTGCGTGGTGCCAGAATATCGATCTCGGCACCGGCCCAGGCCGCTTCCGCGCCGCTGTCGGCGGGGCAGATCAGCCCCTTGCCCAATCCGTTGGCGCCGATGGCGGCCGGCAGTGCACCGGCGACGGCGGCAATCGTGCCGTCGAGATTGAGTTCACCGATGACGACATAACCGGCAAGGGCGTCGCCTGGGATGGCGCCAAGCGCGGCCATCAAGCCGAGCGCGATGGGCAGGTCGAAATGCGAGCCTTCCTTGGGAAGATCGGCGGGGGCGAGATTGATGGTGACCTTCTTGGCGGGAAGCGACAGTCCCGAGGCATGCAGCGCCGCTTGAACGCGCTCGCGGCTTTCGGCCACTGCCTTGTCCGGAAGCCCGACGATCTGCATGCCGACCTTGCCCGGCGCGACCATGACCTGAACATCGACGGGCACGCCCTCTATGCCCTGGAATGCAACCGTACTGACACGCGCGACCATGATTGCCCCTCTTGCCGCGAGACAGGCTCAAATCCCTGCCACCACAACCTTCCCCGGTTGTGGTGGAAAATCTTGCACGAGTAACGGAATAAAACAAGAACAATTATCGAACAGATTCGAGAGCGACAAACGGCTGAGTTGCGGAAGGTTGTGTTTTGCGAACGAAGCGGAACAACCGTGAACATCCATGGGATGAACACGGGTTGTATGGTTGCCTACGCCGCGGCGCCTTTTCAACGCCGCGTCAGGCGCGCTTGTGCTCGATCGCATCCCATAGAAGGGCCGCGATATCGGCGCCGCCGAATTTCTTCACTTCGCGGATGCCAGTGGGCGAGGTGACGTTGATCTCGGTCATCACGTCGCCGATCACGTCGATGCCGACGAGCAGGAAGCCCCGCTCCCTCAAGGCTGGTCCGATGCGGGCACAGATTTCCTTTTCACGCGCGGTGAGTTCGGTCGGCATGGGCGTTCCACCGGCGTGCATGTTGGAGCGGGCGTCGTGTTCGGCCGGCACGCGGTTGATCGCGCCCACAGGCTCGCCATCGACGAGGATGATGCGTTTGTCGCCCTTGCGGACGGCCGGCAGGTATTCCTGCGCGATGAAGGGCTCACGGAACATCTGGCCGAACATTTCGAGCAGCGACGACATGTTGCGGTCGTCGCGGGTCGAGTGGAACACACCGGCGCCGCCGTTGCCGTAGAGCGGCTTCAGAATGATGTCGCCCATTTCGGCGCGGAAGCTGGCGATCTCGGCGGGGTCGCGGGTGATCAGCGTCTTCGGCATCAGGTCGGGAAATTCGGTGACGAAGATCTTTTCCGGCGAGTTGCGCACCCAGGCAGGGTCGTTGACCACAAGCGTTTTCGGATGGATGCGCTCGAGCAGATGCGTCGAGGTGATATAGGCCATGTCGAAGGGTGGATCCTGGCGCAAAAGCACCACATCCATGGTCGAGAGGTCGATGCGTTCGGCATCGCCCAGCGTGTAGTGGTCGCCCTTGACGTCGCGGAGCGTCATCGGCTGGACGGTGGCGAAAATCTTGCCGTCGCGCAGCGAAAGCTGGTTGGGCGTGTAGTGGAAGAGCTTGTAACCGCGCGCCTGTGCCTCAAGGCTCATGGCGAAGGTACTGTCGCCCGCAATGTTGATGCCCGAGACATGATCCATCTGGATCGCGACATTCACGATTTTCGCCATCTTGTTCTTCCTCATTCGCAAAGCCCGCAACATGTAGAATGCGGGCCTCGCTTAGGCAAGGGAGATGAGCCTATTCAAAGCCTTCGATGATGCAGGTGATCAGATCGTGATCGGACAGTGGGCGGTCATTGATGTCGAGCGAGGGGATGATCGTGCTCTCGCCGATTTTCAACCCGCGCGACAAGAACCAGTCGAGCTTCATGGCGCGTTCCGGCCAGCGGGTGATCAGGCTCGGGCGCGTGGTCATCTGGTCGATCGGGCCGCCATGGCGGGCAAAGCCACGCGCGGCACTCATCGGAAACAGGCCTTCGGCCTCGAAATCGCCGCCGGCATGGTTGCCGGTGTTGAGATCGCCACCGATCAGGATCGGCAAACCGGGGAAGACGGCTTCGATCCGATCGATCAGTTCCTGCATCTGCCGTTCGCGATAGGTGGCGGTCGTGGCGCTTTCCAGATGTACGGAGACGGCAACGAACGGGCCTTGCGTGGTCTGCACGACGGCACCGATGGCGCAGCGATCGCCGATGCGTGGCTGTTCACCACCGTTGACGAACCAGAGACGTTCGCCCCAGAGGCGGATCAGGAAGGGATTGGCAAGGGCAGTGGGCGCCATCAGCGCGTTGCCGTGAAAACCTTTGTCGTTGAAAACCTCGTCGCAGAATTCAAGTTCGGTATCGGAGCCGAGGCCAAGTTCGATGAATTCGATGCCATAGGCATAGGTCATATTGAGCATTGCGGCGATCTCGGCGGTCGGGTGGCGCTGCGCAGTGCGGGCCATGCCGTTGTCCAGTTCGGAGAGCAGGATCACGTCAGCGCCGGTGTTCTGCAAATGCTCGGCCGTTTCTTCCGGAAACAGGCAGCGTTCGAGATTCCAGGCGGCCACCGTCAGCGGGAAAGCCAGCGGTTCGGTTTTCGAAGGCGTTCCGCCGGTCTCGATCGTATTCATGAACGGCAATCCGGCCACGACGGCATCATGAACCGCAATCGTCTTTTCAAGTATGGCGTATCCGGCGCGTTCATCCAGCGACGGGATTTCAAGGCGTGGTACCGTCCGCTGAATCACAGCGCATTCTCCAGCTTGATAACATTGGCCGACGTGGACATGCGGTCGCTTCCGGCATTTGCGAAAGGCTGGTCGAAACGCTTGCCGGTATCGGCGTCGAAGAAGTGGAGCCGCTCAGGCGTGATCGTCAGTGCCATCGTTTCACCGATCTCGATATCCGGCGAAAGCGAGGCCGTCAGCTTCTTGCCGTCGATCGTGCCGTGAACGAGGCGCTGTGCACCGAGTTCCTCGATGTACTCGACCTTCATCGTCAATGATTGATCACCGGCCGCAGCAACGCGGAGGTCCTCCGCGCGCATGCCCACGGTGATCTGGCCGGGGAAAGCTGGCGCACGGTTGAGATCGAGCATTTGCGAGCCGAAATGCAGCTGTGTGCCTTCGCGCGTGCCGCGCAGAAGGTTCATCGCGGGCGAGCCGATGAAGCTGGCGACGAAGGTTGAGGCGGGCGTGTGATAGACATCGAGCGGACGGCCGATCTGCTCGATCTGGCCGCCGTTGAGCACCACGAGCCGGTCGGCCAGCGTCATCGCTTCCAGCTGGTCGTGGGTGACGTAGAGCGAGGTCGTGCCGAGGCGCTTCTGCAATTGCTTGATTTCGCCGCGCATCGAGACGCGCAGCTTGGCATCGAGGTTGGACAGCGGCTCGTCGAACAGGAAGGCCGCCGGCTTGCGGACGATGGCACGGCCCATCGCGACGCGCTGGCGCTGGCCGCCGGACAAGGCGCGCGGCTTGCGGGTGAGATATTGCTCGATCTCCAGCATGCGGGCGGCTTCGGCGACGCGCGCATCGATCTCCGCCTTCGGTGTGCCGCGGTTTTTGAGGCCATAGGCGAGGTTGTTGTAGACGGTCATGTGCGGATAGAGCGCATAGTTCTGGAAGACCATGGCGATATCGCGTTCGGCCGGTTCCACGTCGTTGATCACCCGGTCGCCGATTTCCACGGTGCCCTTCGAGATAGCCTCGAGGCCCGCAACCATGCGCAGCAGCGTGGACTTGCCGCAGCCGGAGGGGCCGACCAGCACGATGAATTCGCCGTCGGCGATGTCGATGGAGACGGATTTCACCGCCTCGACGCCGCCTGCATAGATCTTCGAAACATTGGTGATGTTGATCGCTGCCATGGCCGCGTCTCCTCTACTTGTCGCTTTCGGTGAGGCCTTTGATGAACCAGCGCTGGAAGATCATGACGATCATCACAGGCGGCACCATGGCGAGGATCGCCAAGGCAAAGGCCTCGTTATAGTCGGGAATGTTGGAGCCGACCCAGACGAGCAGGATCTGCTTGATGCCACGCACCAGCGTGAAGAAGCTTTCGTCGGTGGTCATCAGCGTCGGCCAGAGATACTGGTTCCAGCCATAGACAAACATGATGATGAAGATCGCCGCGATCATCGTCTTCGACAAAGGTACGATCACGTCGATGAAGAACTTGAAAGGTCCGGCGCCGTCGATGCGGGCGGCCTCCAGCAGTTCGTCGGGGATCGATTTGAAGAACTGGCGGAAATAGAAGGTGCCGGTGGCCGATGCCAGGAGCGGCACGATCAGGCCGGTATAGGTGTTGGTCAGCTTCAGCGTGTTCATTACCTCGTAGGACGGCAGGATGCGTACTTCGAGCGGCAGAAGCAGGGTCGTGAAGATCATCCAGAAGGTGATGGTGGCAAAGCGGAAGCGGAAGTAGACCAGCGCATAGGCCGCCAGCATCGACAGAATGATCTTGCCGGCCGCAAAGCCGATGCCGAGGATCAGCGAGTTCATCATCATCCGCAGACCGGTGATCTTGCCGGTAAAGCCGCCCTCTCTGGTCAGCACGGTGGTATAGGTGTCGATGAAATGGCCACCGGGCAGAATCTGCAGTCCGTTGCGATGGATATCGGCGGCCTCGTGGCTGGAGGTCATCAGGGCGACCAAGAGCGGGCCGACCATGAAGAAGACGCCCATCATCAAGATGACGTGGTCGAAAAGTTTCGTGCGATGCATGATCTCGCCCCCGCTCAGTTGTAGTGGACGCGCCGCTCGATGAAGCGGAACTGGAAGATGGTGAGCACAAAGACGATGATCATCAGGATGACCGACTGGGCCGAGGAGCCGCCGAGATCATTGCCGCGGAAGCCGTCCATATAGACCTTGTAAACCAGCGTGATCGGATTGTTGGCGGCCTTGTCTTTCACCATCACGTCGATGACGCCGAACGTATCGAACAGGGCGTAGGTCGTGTTGATGATCAGCAGGAAGAAGGCGGTGGGCGCCAGCAACGGCAGGATGACCGTCCAGAAGCGGCGGAAGCCGGAGCGGCAGTCCATCAGCGCCGCCTCGCGCACCGAGACCGGGATGCTCTGCAGCCCGGAAAGGAAGAAGATGAAATTGTACGGAATTTGCTTCCAGACGGAGACGACAATCATCGCAAACGCGGTGTCGGTATAGTCGAGCCCGACCTTGATGTCCCAGCCGAAGAAGGCGGCGAATTTCACCAGCGGACCGATATGCTGGTCGAACAGCATCATGCCCATGAGACCGGCAACCGGCGGGGCTATGGCATAGACCCAGATCAGCAGCGTCTTGTAAGTGGCATTGCCGCGGATAACGCCGTCGGCCTTGACAGCAAGCAACAGACCGATCGCCAGCGAAAAGAAGGTGACGAGCGCTGTGAAGATAGCGGTGAAACGGGCAATGCCCAGATACTCTCCGGATTTCAGCACGTCGGTGTAATTGGCAAAGCCGACGAAAGTCGAGCCGAAGCCGAAGGGGTCCTCAAGGTAGAAGGACGAGTGGATCGCCTGAACCGAGGGCCAGTAGAAGAAGATGAAGATGATCGCCATCTGCGGCGCGAGGAAGAGATAGGGCAGAAGCGGCGAATTGAACTGGACGCGCTTGGCCGCGGCGTCTTCCGGAGGCTTGCTGGCGGATTTGCCCCATATACGCCAAAACCCGCCTGCGGCAGGGGTAGCGAGTGTTCCGGACATTGCCTGGGATGTGGGCGTGTTCGTCATGAACGGGCTTTCAAAATATTGGACACACCGGGTGACGAGGCTTGCCCCCTCACCCTAGCCCTCTCCCCGCAGGCGGGGAGAGGGGATGACAGAGGCTGCCGCTGGTTCCTTCTCCCCGTTTCACGGGGAGAAGGTGCCCGACAGGGCGGATGAGGGGCTGTCGCCGCTCAGGTCGATTTGAGATCAGCCAGCGGTCTTTGCAAAACGGGCGAGAAGTTCGTTGCCTTCCTTCTCGATCGTGTCGAAGGCGTCCTTGACGGAGACTTCGCCAGCGAAGATGCGGCCGTATTCGCGTTCCATGATTTCGCGGATCTGCGGATAGAAGCCGAGGCGGTAGCCCTTCGACCATTCACCGGCCGGCAGCAGCAGCTGCTTGATGCCGACTTCGGCGGCCGGCTTCTCGTTGTAGTAGCCTTCCTTCTTGGCAAGCTCGTAAGCAGCCTTGGTGATGGCGACGTAACCGGTGGCCTGGTGGTAGAACTTCTGCACTTCCGGCGAGGTCAGGAACTGGAAGAAGTCGGCCACGCACTTGTTTTCTTCGTCCGACTTGCCGGACATGGCGAACAGGGCAGCGCCGCCGATGAAGGACGAGGTGCCGGCGCCCTTGATCGAACCCCAATAGGGCAGGAAGGTTGCCGAGAACGGCATCTGCGCCGTCTTCTGCAGGCCGCCGAACGAGCCCGAGGAGCCGATCCAAAGAGCAGCCTTGTTTTCTTCGAACATCTTCTGGTTATCGTTCCAACCGGCGCCGTAGAAGCCGAAGTAGCCTTCGTCCTTCCAGGCCTTCAGCTTGTCGAACATCATGATGAGGTTCGGGTCGGTGACCTTCAGCTGGGTATCGACAACACTGTCGTAGCCGTTGTTGTTAGTGGCGAACTGGATGTTGTTGCGCGAGAAGAAGTTCTCGGTGAACTGCCAGGTCAGCTGCGACTGGACGAGCGGGATATAACCGGCTGCCTTGAGCTTCGGAGCGGCTGCTTCGAATTCTTCCCAGGTCTTCGGAGCTTCGACGCCGGCCTTCTTCAGGGCTTCGTCGTTGATGTACATGATCGGAGCCGACGAGTTGAACGGCATGCCGACGAACTTGCCTTCGCTATCGGCGTAGAAGTAACGAACGCCGTCGATGAAGGCTTCGCGGTCGAACTTGTAGCCGGCGTTGTTGATCAGGTCCTCAGCCGGGATGACGGCGCCCTTGGCATTGATGATCGTCGCTGCACCAGCGTCGAAAACCTGCAGGATGTTCGGCTGTTCGCCCGAACGGAAGGCGGCGATACCGGAAGCGAGCGCTTCCTCATAGGTGCCCTTGGAAACCGGGGTCAGCGCGCAAGCGGTCTGCGAGGCGTTGAACTTGGTGGCAACTTCGTTGATGACTTCGCCGTTGCGGCCAGCCATGCCGTGCCACCAGGTGATGTTGGTCGCGGCAAACGAGGAGGTGGCGGAGAAAACCAGCGCGAGGCCGGTCATCGTGAATTTCCTGATCATGGCAGTTCCTTTCACCAGGTTTAAGGTGAGGAACCGGCTAAAGCCCTTTCATGACGCCCGGATAACGCTTTTGTGTCGATTCGATTACAACTATGCACAGCTGTTCAAAAAGCATTCGGCAAATGGATTGGCCAGCGCCACGGCGTCACGGAAATGATGTCGTAGCGGATTGAAAGGCGTGCGGAATCCCTTTGTTTCGAGAGCCAGACGTCACTTGCAGCGCGGATGCGGCGCTGTGCAAAATCCGAAACGGCAAAAACAGAATCCTCAAGCGATCGGCGGGCCTTTACCTCGACGCAGGCGATCAGATTGCCCTTGCGTGCAATAATATCGATCTCGCCAAGTTTCGTTCGATATCGGAAGGCGACGATACGGTAGCCTTTGACAATGAGGGAAAGAGCGGCGCGGTATTCGGCCAGCGATCCGCGCCGGAGTGCCTTCAGCCTCTTCTTGTCGGGATCAGGTTTCATCCCGATCCTTGAGTTCCAGCAGCCGGTCGTAGAGGTCCTTGCGGTTGAGGCCGGTCTGCTTTGCCGCTTCCGTCGCGGCCTTGCCGGTCGACATGTCCTTGACGAGGCTCAGGAGAATGACGTCGACGTCATCAGCCTCGGGTGCTGCCGGCGCATCCGGTGGGCCGATGACGAGAACGATCTCGCCCTTGACGGTTGCGCCCTCGTCATAGAATGACTTGAGTTCGGCCAGCGTACCGCGTCGGAATTCCTCGAAGGTCTTGGTCAGTTCGCGGCAGACGGAGGCCCGGCGCTCGCCGCCAAGGACGTCGTGGGCCGCAACGACGGCAGCTGCGATCCGGTGTGGCGATTCAAAGAACATCAATGTCGCGGGAACGGCGGCGAGTTCGGCAAACCGGTCGCGGCGTGCTTTGTCCTTGGAGGGGAGAAACCCGGCAAACAGAAAGGCGTCATTGGGTAACCCGGAGCCGACGAGGGCCGCAAGTGGCGCCGAAGCACCGGGGATGGGCACGACCCGGTGACCGGCCTCGATGGCGATCTGGCCAAGCCGATAACCGGGGTCCGAGACCAGCGGCGTACCGGCATCCGAGACCAGGGCGACAGATTTGCCCTCGTCGAGTGCTGCCAGCAGCTTTGGACCCACTTCGTTGGCATTGTATTCGTGATAGGCATAGGGCCGGTTGACAATGCCGTAACGGTCGAGCAGCACCCGGGTGACACGGGTGTCTTCGCAGGCGAGCACGTCGGCCCCGGCCAGCGTTTCCAGCGCGCGCAGAGTAATGTCCGCGAGATTGCCGATCGGTGTTGCGACGAGATAGAGCGCCGGTTCCAGCGGCCGGGCGGGCACGGTGACGTTGTGCAGTCGGTAGCCCTTCTGCCGGTCGTTCATCTGTGTTTCGCCCGATGCCTGCTTTTCCAAAACTGCCTACCTTTATGCCTTCGCCCGCTAATGAACTGGCGCCCGGTCTTTATGGGTGAGCGGCAGCACTTCGGCAAGAGCGGCGGATTGGGGGCCAAAGCAACATTACTGGGGCTCGCACACCGTTACCCCTTGCTTTTGACGGCTTGTTTCTGCCATTTTGCCCGTCCACATCTTTCCCGTCTGAAAGCGGGCACTTCAAAAGTTCAAGCCGGGAGGCGCGGCCCGCCCGGCGATGGTTGAAAGCGGTAGCATCTCATGCGCATTACTCTCGAGCGGTCCAATCTCCTGAAGTCGCTGAACCACGTTCACCGCGTGGTCGAGCGTCGCAATACCATTCCGATCCTCTCGAACGTGCTTTTGCGCTCCGATGGTGCCAGCCTTGAAATGAAGGCAACCGACCTCGACCTCGAAATCACCGAAGCAACGCCGGCACAGGTGGAAACACCTGGTGCAACGACGGTGCCTGCACACCTTCTCTACGATATCGTCCGCAAGCTGCCCGACGGCTCCGAAGTGGCACTCGCCACCAATGCCGAAGGTACGGCAATGACCGTCCAGTCGGGCCGCTCGAAATTCTCGTTGCAATGCCTGCCACAATCGGACTTCCCGGACCTGACGGCCGGCGCCTTCACGCACACGTTCCGCATGAAGGCCACGGACCTGAAGATGCTGATCGATCGCACCCAGTTTGCGATCTCGACCGAAGAGACCCGCTATTATCTGAATGGCATCTATATCCATACAATCGAAAGCAAGGGTCAGCTGAAGCTGCGCGCCGTCGCCACCGACGGCCATCGTCTCGCCCGCGCCGACCTCGAAGCCCCGTCGGGCTCGGAAGGCATGCCGGGCATCATCATCCCACGCAAAACCGTCAGCGAATTGCAGAAGCTGGTCGATAATCCGGATGTCGTGGTTACTGTTGAAGTATCGGACGCGAAGATCCGGCTGACGATCGGCTCGATCATCATGACATCCAAGCTGATCGACGGCACATTCCCGGATTACCAGCGCGTCATTCCGGCCAACAACGACAAGGAACTGAAGATTGACTGCCAGTCCTTTGCGCAGGCCGTCGATCGCGTTTCGACGATTTCTTCCGAGCGTGGCCGCGCCGTCAAGCTGGCACTGTCGGACGGGCAGCTGACGCTGACCGTCAACAACCCGGATTCCGGCAGCGCGACGGAAGAGCTCGCCGTCGGCTATGACAGCGATCCGCTGGAAATCGGCTTCAACGCCAAATACCTGCTCGATATCACCGCTCAGCTTTCCGGCAGCGACGCCGTCTTCATGCTCGCCGATGCCGGCTCGCCGACACTGGTGCGCGACATGGCGGGTGATGATGCGCTGTATGTCCTGATGCCGATGCGGGTCTAGGTCATACGAAGTATGGACTTGAAATCGGCCGGAGCGATCCGGCCGTTTTCGTATCCGGGCGAGGCATCTACCCGGGATGGCGGCATTGTGGTTATTGGCGCACGCCAGCCGCAGTTCATTGTTGTCAGATTGATTTAATGACGCGGAATGGCTTGTTTTTGTCGCAGTCAGCGACACATAATCATTTCGAAATTGAAGACGCTGCGTCTGGAACGATAGGCATAAAGTGCTGTTGTGACGCAGGCGACGTATTGGTGGAGATACGCATGAATTTTCGTCTGAAAGAGCGGCTTGGCAAGAAATTCGACGAGGAAATCCGTTTCTTCAAGGGTTGGAGAAGCAATATGAAGGCGGTCGGCTCGATAGTGCCGACGTCCGGAATAACCGCCCGCAGAATGGCAAGCGTCGTCAATCCGCATTCGGGCTTGCCGGTTTTGGAGCTTGGGCCTGGTACCGGCGTCATCACCAAGGCGATCCTGCAGAAGGGCGTTCAGCCGCAAAACCTGGTGTCCGTCGAATTTTCCACCGATTTCTTCCAGCATCTCGTCAAGACCTATCCCGGCGTCGATTTCATCAATGGCGATGCCTTCGACCTGGACAAGACCTTGGGTCCGCGGAAGGATCAGCAATTCGACAGCGTGGTTTCGGCCGTGCCGCTTCTGAACTTCCCGATGCACATGCGCGTCTCGTTGATCGATGACCTCTTGTCGCGCATTCCGGTCGGCCGGCCGGTCGTCCAGATTTCCTATGGTCCGCTGTCGCCGGTCGTTGCGATGCCGGATCGCTACCAGATTTCGCATTATGATTTCGTCGTGCGCAACATTCCGCCAGCGCAGTTGTGGGTCTATCGCAAGACGCATTGAGACCGCCCGATGTTCGGCATCTATCTGACGCATCCGCAAATTCGTATCGAACCGGATGTGCCGGTTCCTCGTTGGGGACTGTCCGACATGGGTATTGCGCGATCGGAAAAGGCCGCGCAATGCGATTGGGCCAAGACGCTGACCCGCATTCTCTCAAGTGACGAGACCAAGGCGCTGGAAACGGCAGCGATCTTGGCGCGTGCGAGCGGCGTTGAAGTCGAGGTGCTGGAGCATGCCGGTGAAAACGATCGGTCCGCCACCGGCTTTCTGGTTCCGGACGAATTCGAGAAGGCGGCAAACTGGTTCTTCACCAACCCAGAACAAAGTTTCCACGGTTGGGAGCGCGCGATCGATGCCCAGAAGCGGATTGTCTCCACCGTTTCCATGGTGCTCGAGCGGCACGATCCGAAAAAACCGATCGCCTTTGTCGGACACGGCGGCGTCGGAACGCTGCTGAAATGCCATCTCGCCGGCCTGCCCATCGCGCGCCGCCATGACCAGCCGGCGGGTGGTGGAAACCTGTTCGCATTTTCCCTTGCAGACCGGTCCCTTGCATGCGACTGGACCGCCATGGAGCTCTGGCAAGGATGGCAACAATGACTGCGACCGCGCGCGACCGGCTGATCGTCGGCCTTGATATCCCGACCGTCGGCGAGGCCGAGGCGATCGTCAAGACGCTTGGCGACGACGTGCTGTTCTACAAGATCGGCTACCAGCTGGCCTTTGCCGGCGGGCTGGAATTCGCCCGCGATCTTGCCCGCGACGGCAAGAAGGTCTTCCTCGACATGAAACTGCTCGACATCGACAACACCGTTGCCAAGGGTGTCGAGAACATCGTCAAGATGGGCATGTCGATGCTGACACTGCATGCCTATCCGAAGGCTATGCGCGCGGCGGTGGAGGCGGCGCGGGGCTCCGACCTTTGCCTGCTCGGCGTAACCGTGCTCACCTCCATGGACGAGCAGGACGTCATCGACGCGGGTTACGAATATGATCCGCATACGCTGGTGTTGCGCCGTGCCGAACAGGCGCGGGCAGCCGGCATGGGCGGCATCGTCTGCTCGGCCGAGGAAGCCTCCGCCGTCCGCAAGATCGTCGGTCCCGACATGGCAATCGTCACGCCCGGCATCCGGCCGGTCGGTAGCGACAGAGGCGACCAGAAACGGGTGATGACGCCGGCCGATGCGCTTGCCGCCGGATCGAGCCACCTCGTGGTCGCCCGCCCGATCGTCAAGGCGGCCGATCCGAGGGCCGCAGCACTTGCCATTCTCGATGAAATGAGCAGCGCGCTCTGACTATTCGCCATTGCCGACGATCACGTTGCTTGGGTCGGAATTCCGGACAAGCGGCGCTTCGCCGCCAATCAGGCGGTTGCCCGTCACCGTGTTGGATTGCGCGAAGTCCAGGGAGCTGAGGCTGCTGCCGAAAGGATGAGCGGGATCGCGAAAACAGTAGCGTTGGGCGCCGTTGCGTGAGTTCAGCCACACGGCAGGCTTTGCCATGAAAGCCAGCTGGTATTTGAAAGTATTGCCGGAAATCGTGTTGTACTGCGGCTTCTGGTGGCGGATTGTCCCGCCTTCACCGCAGTTGCGATAGAGAAAGATCCCGCCAGCGGCGGGATCATCGAAGACATTGCCGCTGATCATGTTTTTGGCCGAGCCGTCGATGGCGATCTGCTCGCGCCTGCTCTCGACCGCAAAACGATTGTCAGAGATCGTGTTTTCCGCCGACTCCGCATCGAGGTAGAGTGCGGGGCCGTTGCTCCTTCCCATCAACGTGGATTTTTCCAGCCGGACACCGGTGACGCCGGGACCGATGTAGAGCGGAACCCTGCCATCGGCGATGAACGTCAGGGCAGACAACGAAATGTGTGATGGTGCCGCCGCCTGTGCGAAGGCAGTATGGTCCGCAGTCAGCGAAGAAACCTGCACCGCCTTCGCCTGCCCGTTGGTGCCCAATCCCTGCAGACGAAGCGCGCCCTTGATGACACAGTTGCGCACGGTGATGTTCGATGGCGGGCTCCAGTTGCCATCCTTGCCCTTGAGGGAGCGGATGAGCACGGTCGGCTTGCCGAAGTTGATGGACCCGCGCGAGCCGTCAAGAGTAGCGCCCTTGCAGTCCAAAGTTACACCGGATGTTTTCGTGCCGGAAAATACGAGGCGCTTGGTAATGACGTCGGTGGGGGCGAGGGTGAGGTCGCACCCGACTTCGACGCTTGCAGCTTGCTGTGTTGCCGGGGCTTTTACCGCGGCGTAGACATCCGCGGTGCACCGCGCTGGCTTGGCGAGGACTGAGTGTGGCATGCCAAAGAGCAGAGCTGCCAAGAGCATTCCGCCCGATATCATCGCCGTTTTACCGAAGGGACGTATGCTCGAAATATCAGGCTTCATCTATCCTCAACGATGAGGCTCCTGCGGGCCACATCTCCTATCTTGACCGGTCAAATGAATTGGCGGAAGAAGCGGTAGCAATAGTGCCGGGTTGCGTTGAAAACAAGGAGACGGTCATGGCCAAGGGCTACTGGATTGCGCGGGTAGATGTTCGCGATACCGAGCGTTACAAGGACTACGTCGCTGCTGCCAAGCCGGCGTTCGAGAAATACGGCGCCAATTTTCTTGCCCGTGGTGGTGCTTTCCAGCGTCTGGAAGGCGATGTGCGTGCCCGCAATGTGCTGATCGAATTCCCATCCCTGCAGGCGGCGGTCGATTGCTACAATTCGCCGGAATACCAGATCGCGGCTGCAATCCGGCAAGAAGTTGCCGATGCCGAAATGGTCGTCGTCGAGGGTATCTGAAGCGTGACGGGGACTGCGGCGGAAAGCGGCAGAAAAGCCTCGGCGATAAGCCTTCCCGTCGCCCGATGATTGGGCTATGTAGCTCACATATCCATGCTGAAGATCAGGAGTGCCTGTGCCATGACCTTGTCCAATCTCCCGCCGCTCGTCACTGTTTTCGGCGGGTCCGGATTTGTCGGCCGTCATGTCGTGCGGGCGCTCGCCAAACGCGGTTTTCGCATCCGCGTTGCGGTTCGCCGACCTGATCTCGCAGGTTTCCTCCAGCCGCTCGGCAATGTCGGGCAGATTTCCTTCGTCCAGGCCAATCTGCGCTATCGCCAATCGGTCGATGCGGCAGTGCAGGGCGCCGATCACGTCGTCAACTGCGTCGGCATTCTGTTCGAAACCGGCCGCAACACTTTCGATTCTGTCCAGGATTTTGGCGCGCGCGCGGTGGCCGAGGCCACCCGCGGTGTCAGCGCGACATTGACGCATGTGTCCGCCATCGGCGCCGATGCAAATGCAGAATCGCTTTACGCCCGTAGCAAAGGGCGTGCGGAAAAGGCGATCTTGGAGACGGTTCCTGAAGCGATCATTCTTCGGCCGTCGATCATCTTCGGCCCGGAAGACGGTTTCTTCAACAAGTTCGCCGAAATGTCCCGCTTCTCGCCGTTCCTGCCGCTGATCGGCGGCGGCAACACGGCGTTCCAGCCGGTCTATGTCACCGACGTTGCCGAAGCGGTCGCCAAGTCCGTCGAAGGCAAGATTGCCCGCGGGAAAATCTATGAAATCGGCGGTCCGGACGTTCTCACCTTCAAGAACTGTCTCGAGATCATGCTCAAAACCATCGATCGCAAGCGCACGCTGCTGCCGATCCCCTTCTGGGCTGCGTCCATGATCGGCTCCGTTGCTTCCATGGTGCCATTCATAGCGCCGCCACTGACCGTCGATCAGGTTACGCTGTTGAAGAGCAACAACGTCGTTTCCGCTGCTGCGCAAACCGATGGAAGAACCCTGCAGGCGTTCGGTATAGAGCCGACCTCGGTGGAGGCCGTGTTGCCTTCCTACATGGTTCGCTATCGTCCACAGGGACAATACACCCGGTCCGGCAGCGCCGCCTGAGCGCACCGTCAATCGGATTAGTTATGGTTGCAATCGAAACCGCCGGCATCCACTGGCGGTTTCTTTTTGACTGTCGCAGAATAAAGCGTTGCAGTTCTGCCTCACTCAAAAAAGCGATTGGTCTTTACCGTCGATTCAACATGTATCGATATTGATAACGGCTGTTCCAGCGCATACACAGCAGCCGCGCCGCATCGTTCTGTTCAGGGACGACCGGCGCCGACATATCACCTTGAGAGGCACTATTTTAATGGGCAAGTCGATCGCGATTTTCTTTGCGTGCGCGGCACTTATCGTTCTGGCTGGATCCTTCGCTGCGCCGAAGACGGTCGCCAGCAATCATAGCTGCGCGCCTGCCTACGGCGTCGACCCTTGCACGACTGCGTCGATCGGCACGCTCGCCGGCGAGTAACACTTTTCGCCTTCCGAGAAGGCGGCACCAAGTAATGGCGGGGGCCAGGAACCGCATGCATCCTCTCGTAGGGTGCATGCGGTTTTTTTATTGAGCTCAGCCCAGCAGCCAGAGGCCGATAAGACCCGCCGTGCCGACGATGATGCGCCAGATGGCAAACGGCGCGAAGCCGCGGTTCGAGACGAAATTCAGAAGCGAACGCACGACGAGCAGGGCTGACACGAAGGCCGCGACGAAGCCGACGGCGATCAGTGAGACATCGTCGAAGTTGAGCGCATCGCGGTTCTTGTAGAGATCGAGCGTGAAGGCGCCGAGCATGGTCGGCATTGCCAGGAAGAACGAAAACTCGGCGGCGGAGCGCTTGTCTGTTCCCATCAGCAGTGCACCGGCAATCGTCGCGCCCGAACGGGAGGTTCCGGGGATCATCGCCAGGCACTGGAACAGGCCGATTTTGAGCGCGAGTGACGGTGGATAATCCATGACGTCGCGATATTTCGGTTTTAGAGGCAAGCGGTCGATCGCATAGAGAATGACGCCCCCGACGATCAGTACGATACAGATCAGCATCGGCGTTTCGAACAAAACGCTCTTGATGAAATCATGCGCGATAGCGCCGATCACGGCAGCCGGCAGGAAGGCGAGAAGGATCGAGAGAACGAATTGCCGCGCTTTGGCACTCGACGGCAAGGCAAGCGCTATTGCCAGCAGCCGCTGGAAATAGACCAGCAGAATGGCAAGGATCGCGCCGAGCTGGATGAGCACGGCAAAGGTGTTGCCTGGTGACTTGAACCCGAGGAAATGCCCGGCAAGCAGCACATGGGCAGTTGATGATACGGGAATGAATTCGGTCAGGCCTTCGATAAGGCCAAGGATAAGCGCGCTGATGATCGATTGATCGGCCATGAATTAAGTATCCCTGAAGCATTGGAGGTTAGGGTCTGGGACCATCGAAGGGCATTGGCTGATTCGCTTGTGTTTGCGGCAGCAAGTTCCTATAGCTTTTTCAAACGCGCCGTGGCCAGACGAAACCGCCGCGACAAAACCGTCCCCTCCCAATCGAACTGACGAAATCTGATGCCGACACTCTATCACCACCCTATGTCCACTTCTTCCCGGTTCGTCCGCCTGATCCTTTCGGAATACGGCTATCAGACGGAACTGGCGGAGGAGCAGCCTTGGGAAAAGCGGCGCGATTTCCTGACGCTCAATCCAGCCGGCACGCTGCCGGTCTATGTCGATGACAGCATGCGGGCGCTCTGTGGCGCGACTGTGATTTCCGAATATCTCGATGAGACCAATGGCGTTCTGAAACGCGATCGCCGCCTTCTGGCCGAAGATCCTTTCCAGCGCGCCGAAATCCGCCGGCTGGTCGAGTGGTTTCTGCAGAAGATGGAAGCCGACGTCACACGACCTCTGGTGCGCGAGCGCATCTTCAAGCTGCAGATGACGCCGGACCAGGGCGGTGGCGCGCCGGATTCGAAGATGTTGCGCACCTCACGCTCGAATATCCGCCAGCACCTGAAATATCTGGGCTGGCTTGCGGGCTCGCGCACTTATCTCGCCGGTGACCGGCTGTCCTATGCAGATCTTGCTGCCGCCGCCGCCGTCTCGGTGTTGGACTATCTCGGCGAAATCGACTGGTCGGAGGTGCCTGCCGTCAAGGACTGGTACCAGCGGCTGAAATCGCGGCCGTCCTTCCGCCCGCTGCTTGCCGAGCGCGTCCGCGGTGTTACTCCGGTCTCCCATTACGCGGACCTGGATTTTTAAGGAGACTTCCGTGCCCGGCGATGCACTCCAGAAGGAGAAGCATGACAAGAGGCGCCGGACGCTCACCCGCTTCCTGAAGGATGAGGCCCACGACAAGGGCTTTGATGTCTGCCGGGTCACGCTTCCCGATTCCATTCCGCAAGCGCCGGAACGGCTCGCCGATTTTCTGGCCGAAGGTTTTCACGGCACGATGGACTGGATGGCGGAGACGGTCGACCGCCGCTCAGACCCGCGCGTGCTATGGAGCGATGTGCGCTCGATCGTGCTGTTCGGCATGAATTATGGGCCGGACGAGGATCCGCGTCCCATCCTCGACAAACCGGAGATTGGCGCAATCTCGGTTTACGCCCGCAACCGCGACTATCACGACGTGATCAAGGGCAAGCTGAAGGAGGTGGCGACCCGTTTTGCCGCAAGGGCGGGCGAGGACGTCAAGGTGTTCGTCGATACCGCGCCGGTGATGGAAAAGCCGCTGGCCGAGCAGGCGGGTCTCGGCTGGCAGGGCAAGCATACCAATCTAGTCAGCCGCGAATTCGGCTCGTGGCTGTTCCTGGGCAGCCTGTTCACCACGGCTGATCTCTTGATCGACGCGCCGGAACGCGATCATTGCGGCTCCTGCCGCGCCTGTCTCGATGCCTGCCCGACGGATGCGTTTCCGGCGCCCTACAAGATCGACGCGCGCCTCTGCATTTCCTATCTGACGATCGAGCACAAGGGAGCGATCGATCCGGTCATTCGTCCGCTGATCGGCAATCGCATCTATGGCTGCGACGATTGTCTTGCCGCCTGTCCCTGGAACAAATTCGCCGTAGCAGCGTCCGAGATGAAACTGAAGGCGCGTGACGATCTGAAAGAGCCGCCGCTATCGTTTCTGCTGACGCTCGATGATGCCGCTTTCCGGACATTCTTTACCAGTTCGCCGGTCAAGCGCATCGGCCGCGACCGGTTCGTGCGCAACTGTCTGATCGCGGCTGGAAATTCCGGCGATGTCGATCTGATCGATATCTGTCTATACTTGTCGAACGATCCGTCGCCGACCGTAAGGGGAATAGCGGTCTGGGCGTTGTCGCGGTTGATGACGGCTGGCGATTTCGTGACTTTTGCGGCAAGACGTGAAGGTGAGACCGATCCCGAGGTGCTCGCGGAATGGAAACTGGCAGGAGTTGACTGATGCATGTTCTGGTTCTAGGCGCCGGTTTCTCCGGCTCGGCGATTGCCAAGGCCTTTTTGCCGTTGGCGCAATCGGTGACGGGGACCACGCGGTCGGAAGACAAGCTTGCCGGCCTTCGTCAACTCGGCATCGATGCGCTTGTCTATGATGGCGCAATCATTTCGCCGGAGCTTGCCGCCGTGATGAAGCGCACGACGCATCTGATCCAGTCAATCTCTCCCGGCCGTGACGGTGATCCGATGATGCGCCCCGAAACGCCGCCGCTCGCCGGCCTGATGCCGAATCTGAAATGGGCCGGTTATCTCTCGACCGTCGGCGTCTATGGCGATCACGGTGGCGCCTGGGTAACCGAGGACGCGCCGCTGGAGCCGGTCTCCGCCCGTTCGGTGGAGCGGGTCGCCGCCGAGGAAGCCTGGCTCAAATTTGGCCGGGATAGCCATATCCCTGTCGCCGTCCTGCGGCTTTCCGGCATTTACGGTCCCGGCCGTAACGCGTTCTGCAATCTTGCCGCCGGCACCGCACGCCGTCTCATCAAACCCAATCAGGTTTTCAATCGCATCCGTGTCGAGGATATTGCCAGTGCCGCGGTGTTCCTGTCCGGTCGCTCCACCGGCGGTATTTTCAATGTCACTGACCACGAACCGGCGCCGCCACAGGATATCGTGGCAGAGGCTGCGCGCCTGATGGGCGTGGCGCCACCTCCCGAAATCCCCTTCGAGACCGCTGAACTTTCATCAATGGCGCGATCCTTCTATGGCGAGAACAAGCGCGTTTCCAATGCACGCCTGCGTGATCTTGGCTTCGTATTTCACTTCCCCGACTATCGGATTTCGCTAGCGGATTTGTGGGAAGGCGGCCGTTGGCGCGGTTGATCTTTCAAGCAACGGGCGTCGTTGATAGTCTATGAGTGACTGCTGAAAGATCGGCCTGCGATTCATTGAAATATAATTGGCTGATAGCTCTTTTTATCTATGAAGATGAATAGAAAGGCGTTCGTTACATTTCCGGCCTTATACAACCTGAGCGAGATTTCGAGGTTTTTTGGCTTGTTGATCGGCAAGATTTAGCCAATTTCAAAAAATTGAATCGTTTTTCATTTGCTGCGATGAGTTCACGCCGTCGTGATCAGCATTTTTCGGATTACCGGCTGATTCCAAAGCATTTCCGCCGAAATGTGACAGCAATTCAACATTTCGTAATTTTAATTTTTCGTAGATCGTCAATATATCCTAATGCGAAGTTAATGGTTGAAGCACTTTTTCGCCATTTTTCCCCCCGACAACCGATGCCTTCGTAAGACTTATCTAAATTTCAAACGAGGGGTCATCTATTTGATCACGATGAATTTCACGTCTGCTGCGCTGGCAGCGATTTTTGCCGTGGGGGCAACTCTTACATCTGTGACACCAAGCCAGGCCGCCGGAACGGGTTGCGGCGGCGCTTCCTGGTACGCGCTTTCGTCGCGCACGGCGTCCGGTGAACGGATGAATGCCTCCTATCTCACAGCCGCGCACCGGAATCTCAAGTTCGGCACCAAGGTCGCCGTCACCAACAAGCGCAACGGCAAGACTGTCGTCGTTCGCATCAACGATCGCGGGCCTTTCATTCGCGGCCGCGTCATCGATCTTTCCAAGGCTGCTGCCTCCCACATCGGCATGATCCGTTCGGGAACCGCCAGCGTCTGTTATCGCGTCGTCAGCTGACGACAAAACACCCCTGTCCGGAATTTGTTCCGGCCGGGTTTGATCCGGTTTGATCGAGGGAGGCCGCTGCCTTCCACATCGGCCACAGCCTCGCATCTGGTCAGCAATCGTCACGCGCCGCCTCCTCCCGGCTTGCTCTTGACGGCCATCACCGCTACCACGGCGGAAAATGGAGTTTGAAAGATGCGACTGGGTGGCAGGCTCGCCGGAGCCATTGAGATTCTTGCCGATATCGAAACGCGCAAGCGTCCCGTTGCCGATGCCCTCAAGGATTGGGGGCTGGCACATCGTTTCGCCGGGTCCGGCGATCGCGCCGCGATCGGCAATATCGTCTACGATGCCCTGCGGATGAAGCTCTCACACGCCTACCTGATGGACAGCGACAGCGCTACGGCGCTCGGCCATGCCGTCATGTTCCGCCAGTGGGGTGTTTCTCCCGAACAGCTGGCCGGCGAGCTGGAGGGTGACAAGTTCGCGCCCGAACCTCTCACGGCTGAGATGGTTGCGGCTTTTGCCAGCCGCAAGCTCGAAGATGCACCGTTGCACGTCCAGGGGGACATCCCGGAATGGGTTCAGCCCTCCTTTGAAGAGAATTTCGAGGACGATTGGCTCGAAGAAGCGCAGGCCTTGGCTGGTCGCCCGGCACTCGACCTGCGGGTCAACACCCTGAAGGCATCGCGTGAAAAGGTCTTGAAGGCGCTGGATCGCAGTGGCGTTGAGCCGGCGGCGATTGCCCGGCATGGTATCCGCGTCAAGGCGGGAGAGGGTGCTTCACGCCTGCCCAACGTCACGGCGGAAATCTCCTTCGAGAAAGGCTGGTTCGAGGTTCAGGACGAAGGCTCGCAGATTGTTGCGGATCTCGTCATGCCGAAGGAAGGTGACCAGATCCTCGATTATTGCGCCGGTGGCGGCGGCAAGACGCTGGCCATGGCGGCGGCCATGAACAACAAGGGCCAGATTCACGCCTACGACACCGACCGCAAGCGGCTTGCTCCGATCATCGAACGGCTGAAGCGCGCGGGTACCCGCAATGTCCAGGTTCACGACCGGCTGGAGGGCCTGAAGCCGCTCGCCGGCAAGTTCGATCGTGTCCTGGTCGATGCGCCGTGCACCGGCACCGGCACCTGGCGCCGTCGTCCGGATACCAAATGGCGGTTGACGCAGAAGAATCTCGAGGAACGGCTGGGCCAGCAACAGGAGGCACTCGCGGGCGCGGCCGGTTTCGTGCGTCCCGGCGGTCACCTGATCTATGTCACCTGTTCTGTGCTGCCCGAGGAAAACGAAGCGCAGGTCTATGCTTTCTGCGAGGGCAATCCGGAATTCGAAATCCTCTCCGCGGCGGATGCCTGGGCCGATCTCTTCGGCACGGACAAGAAGCAGCCGTGGTCGGCCGACATGAAGACGGTGACGCTGACGCCGGCATCCACCGATACCGACGGTTTCTTCTTCTGTCTGATGGGCCGCAAGAATTGAACGACATTTGCCGCTCGAACGTCATTGACGCAGCGCGTCGATCTCCTGTTCCACATTGAAAATGTTCTAAACTATACGCTTTGACACAAGTTTAGTTTTGGTTCATGAAAACCGGGCTGAACAGCCACGCCCATATCTCGGGCCGCGCGGCTTGCGCGACCGGTGGCATCGGGCGGCGGGGAACGCCGAATTCACTCGGGAAAAATACCAGGAGAGGCCATGACCAAATCATTCCTTCGCAGCGCCGCGCTGGCGCTTGCCACCGCAACGTCGATGCTCGCATTGCAGCCCGCCCAGGCCGCAACAGATGCTGCCGCGGTCGTCAAGCACTATGCCGATGTCGCCTATGCCAAATATTCGGATGCGCTTTCGACTGCCGAGACGCTCGACAAAGCGGTTGACGCGCTGATCGCCACGCCCAGCGAAGCGACGCTGAAGGCTGCGCGCGAAGCTTGGCTCGCCGCCCGCAATCCCTATCAGGAAACCGAAGTCTATCGCTTCGGCAACCCGATCGTTGACGAGTGGGAAGGCAAGGTCAACGCCTGGCCGCTGGACGAAGGCCTGATCGACTATGTCGATCCGAGCTACGGCACGGAAAGCGACGAGAACGCGCTCTTCACGGCCAATGTCATCGCCAACAAGACGATCAAGATCGACGGCAAGGACGTGGATGCGACCAACATCACGCCGGAATTCCTGTCGGGCACGCTGCAGGAAGCCAGCGGCATCGAGGCGAACGTGGCCACCGGCTACCACGCCATCGAATTCCTGCTCTGGGGCCAGGACCTGAACGGCACCGGCCCGGGCGCCGGCAACCGGTCGTACACCGACTATGACACGAAGGCCTGCACCAACGGCAATTGCGACCGCCGCGCCGCCTACCTGAAGGCTGCCAGCGACTTGCTCGTGTCTGACCTCAAGGACATGGTTGCCAACTGGGCGCCGGAAGGTGCAGCCACCAAGAACGTCGAAGCCGACGCCAAGGCCGGCCTCGGTGCGATCCTGACGGGTATGGGTTCTCTGTCCTACGGCGAACTGGCCGGTGAGCGCATGAAGCTCGGCCTGCTACTGCATGATCCGGAAGAAGAGCACGATTGCTTCTCCGACAACACCTACAACTCGCATCTGCACGACGCGATCGGCATCCAGGCCGCCTATACCGGTGAATACACCAAGATCGATGGCACGAAGCTGACGGGTCCCTCGCTGTCCGAACTCGTTGCCGCCAAGGACCCGGCGCTCGACAAGGAAATGAAGGAAAAGCTGGCCACGACCATCACGGCAATGCAGGCAATGGCCAAGCGCGGTGAGACGGTAGAAAAATACGACCAGATGATCGCCGAAGGCAACACCGAGGGCAATGCCGTCGTTCAGGCAGCCATCGATGGCCTCGTTGCGCAGGCAAAGACGGTCGAGCGCGTCATTGCGTCGCTGGAACTCGGCACGATCGAGCTTGAAGGTTCCGACAGCCTGGATAATCCTAACGCTGTCTTCCAATGAGAAAGCAAAGGCGGGCCGCCGCTTCCGGCGAGCGGCCCGGTTTTTTCTGAATGCGTGCTTGGTTCGTCCGACGCCTGATTTTGCCGTCTGCCACAGTCTTGTTGACCGCGGCGGGCGGCTTTTCCGTTTTTGGCGGCAATGTTGCGGTTGAGGCGGGTGAAGTGCCGGCTACGGAAAGTGCTGCGATAGATGCGCTGCCGGTTCAGCGTCGAAATGACCTGTCGGAAAGCGATACGCGTCGCGTGCAGGTGGTCACCCAGCCCGCAACCAACTTCTCCAAGCCCGAAAAATTCGAAGCCATGTCCGGCGGGGCGGGCACGTCGATCGCCTCCGTCAACCAGGATAGTCTTTCGCAGTTCTCGTCCAACATCACCTTTGCCGAGGAAGAAAGCTTCAAGCTTGGCAATGCGCTGTTTCGCAAACTCTGGGTCTCATCGCCCTCCTCGACGCAGGCATCGGACGGCCTTGGGCCACTCTACAATGCCCGCGCCTGCCAGACCTGCCATCTGAAGGATGGTCGCGGACATCCACCCGAAGGCTCGACGGATGCGACGTCGATGTTCCTGCGGCTTGCCCGTGCGCCGAAGACCGATGCCGAGCGAGCGTCGATCGCAGCGCATGAGGTGCTGAACTTCCCCGATCCCGTTTATGGTCAGCAATTGCAGGACAGCGCGGTACCTGGCCTTCTCGCCGAAGGCCACATGACGATCACCTATACCGAAATCCCGGTGACGCTTGCGGGCGGGGAAACCGCTTCCTTGCGTAAGCCGCATTATTCGATAGATAAGCCCGGTTACGGGGCGCTCGATCCATCGACTACCCTGTCGCCGCGCGTGACCCAGGTCATGTCCGGTCTCGGTCTCATCGAAGCCATCCACCCGGCCGATGTCATGGCCAATGCCGATCCAGATGATGTGAATGGCGACGGCATTAGCGGCAAGGCGGCCGTGGTCAAGGATCCGGTATCGGGCAAGCTGGCGCTGGGACGCTTTGGCTGGAAAGCGCAGAGCGCCACGGTGCGCCAGCAGGCAGCCGACGCGCTGGCCGGCGATATCGGTATCTCGTCGCCTGATGCAAAGCGCAGCCACGGCGATTGCACACCCGCCCAGACCGCCTGTCTGGCAATGGCAGATGGGGTTCAGGCGCGGCTTGGCGATACGGAAGCGCCGGCCCCTGTCCTTGATCTCATTACCTTCTATTCCGAAAATCTGGCCGTCCCGGCTCGGCGCAAGGCGAGTTTTGCCGAAACGCTTGCCGGCAAGAAGGTTTTCTACGAAGCCGGCTGCACTTCCTGCCATGTACCGAAATTCGTTACGCGTCGCGATACGGCCAACAAGGCGCATGCGTTTCAACTGATCTGGCCCTATTCCGATTTTCTGCTGCATGACATGGGCGAAGGCCTTGCCGATGGCCAGCAGGTGGGCGAAGCATCGGGTAGCGAATGGCGAACGCCGCCGCTGTGGGGTATTGGCCTGACGCGGCTGGTAAGCGGACACACCTTCTTCCTGCATGACGGTCGCGCCCGTAATCTGACCGAAGCCATTCTTTGGCATGGTGGCGAGGCGGCAAAGGCTCGCGACCGGTTTGCCGAACTCGAAAAAGCCGATAGACAAGCCCTCATCACGTTTCTGGAGTCTCTTTGATGCGCCACCGGCATATCCTGCTTCTCGGCCTTTGCCTTGTCTTCCTGCCGCTACCCGTCATGGCGCAGGATTCTGAAGAGGTTTCGCCGCCGCGCGCCGGGTTGAAACAGGATGCTGTGCCCGGCGTCATGCAGAAGGCCGTCGACGATTTCATCCGGCCCGGCTATCGCGACCTGATGGAAGGCACGGAATCGCTCGCCGAAGCCGCGCACATGCTCTGCGAGAAGCCATCGGAAGAGACGCTCGGTGATGTGCAGATGACGTTTGACGAGGTCGTCCAGCAATGGTCGACGATCGAGATCGTTCGCGTTGGGCCGGTGATCGAAGGCAACCGGTTCGAACGCTTCCTGTTTTTCCCCGATCGCAAGAGCACGGGCCTGAAGCAGGTGCAGCGCATTCTGGCGACGAATGACGAGACGGCGACCTCAGCGGAAACGCTGAAAGGCAAGAGCGTTGCCGCGCAAGGTCTTGGCGCGCTGGAATATGTCCTCTACGGGACGGGTGCCGAGGTTCTGCCATCCGAGACGAACGGCTTTCGCTGCCGCTATGGCGCCGCGATCGCCGACAATCTGAAGTCCGTGGCTGCCGAGCTTCATGCCGAGTGGGAGAAGCCGGACGGCGTCCAGGCTGCCTGGAAGAACCCCGGTCCGAACAATCCCCTGTATCGGGATGGCAAGGAAGCTGCGACCGAACTTCTCGGCATCCTCGTCCATGGCGTCGAAAGCATCAGGGACCAGCGGCTGCGGCCGTTCTATGCCGGGATCGTCAAGGGTGAGCCTGACAAGGGCCATCCGAAAATGGCGATCTACTGGCGCTCCGGCAACACCATGCCGGCGCTGTCGGCGAACTTCACGGCGTTGCAAACCCTGTTCAATGTCGCCGACATGCCGGCGCTTCTGCCGAAGGAAGATCAATCCGTCGTGAGTGCTGTGAACTACGTCCTGCAAGCCATCGTCGACGATGCCGATCAGATCGACCTGCCGATCGATGAAGCGATTGCCGATGACGAGCAGCGCGGCAGGTTGAACCGCATCCTGCAGAACACCAATGATGTCCTGCAGCGCCTCAATCTTGATTTCGGCGCTGCGATCGGGCTTGGGGCGGGCTTCTCCTTTGCCGATGGCGACTGAGCGCCGCAGGCAACATTTCGAACCTTCACAAGCGGTTGACAACAAACGAACATTGGCGCAATGGATCGGCCGTGTTCCGCATGCGAACACGGACAAACAAGGATCAACGGATCATGAACCCCGACAGTCGAAGTAGCGCTTCGATTTTCTCGACCGTCAGGCCCTGATAGCAAGGGGTTTCCGCTGGCGGTCGAAGACTTGCCAGATTGGAACCTGTTATGCTGCGCATCTATACAAGCCAGAACAATCATCTTGCCCTGCTTGAAACCACCACCGAACTGAGTGAAGCCACTCCGATCGTATGGTTTGACCTGTTCAATCCCGCCCAGGACGAAACCCGCATCGTCGAGCAGCATCTTCGTATCGAAATCCCGACGCGCGATGAAATGCAGGAGATCGAACTCTCCGACCGCCTGTATCAGGAGGACGGCGCCGAGTTCATGACAATGACCGCGGCGACCGAGCTTGACGGCGACAATCCGGTCAAGGTACCCGTCACCTTCATTCTGAAGGGCGCGACACTGGTAACGGTCCGCCATGCCGACCCGAAACCGTTTCATCTCTATGCGGCGCGCATGCAGCGCCTGAACGGCGTTTCCTGCGAGAGCGGGGAACTGGTGATGCTCGGGCTTCTGGAGGCGATGATCGACCGCACGGCCGACGCGCTGGAGCGGATCGGCAACGAGATCGAGGGCATTTCGCGGGAAGTGTTCCGCAAGACCAATTCCAGCGCTACCAAAAAGACCCGCGATCTGCAGTCGCTGATCGAGCGGATCGGCCAGAAGGGCGATTTCCTCAGCGTTATCCGCGAAAGCCTCGTCAGCGTCGGCCGTCTCGTTGCCTACCACACGGCGCTTGATGGGATCGGGACAAGAAAGGCGATCAAGGAGAGCCGTCAGCGCATCAAGCTGATCCAGCGCGATGCGGTGTCGCTGGGTGACCACGCGCTGTTCCTGTCGAACAAGATCAACTTCTTGCTCGACGCGACGCTGGGGCTGATCAATCTGGAGCAGAACCAGATCATCAAGATCTTCTCGGTGGCTGCCGTCGTTTTCCTGCCACCGACCCTGGTCGCCTCGATCTACGGCATGAATTTCGATGCAATGCCGGAGCTGAAATTCCAGTTCGGCTATCCGCTGGCGCTGTTCATGATGGTGCTGTCGGCCTTCCTGCCCTTCCTCTATTTCAAGCGGCGGGGCTGGCTTTAGGCTGAGATTTTTATGATGATACCGAGCAATTGCTCCACTCTCCCGTCATCCTCGCCCTTGTGGCGGGGATCCAGCGCGCTCACGTCCGTGAGCGAAAGACTCTTTCACGCGACGGACGTCGCGTAGCTGGATTCCTGTGACAGGCACAGGAATGACGGAGGGAGAGGGCCAAGCCAGTCAACGCAATTGATGCTGACGGAAATCTCATGGCATACCGAACCATCTCCACCGGCCAAACCCTCACCGACCGCCGTACCTTCCTCAAAATGGCGGGTGCGGCCTGGGCAGCGGCGCTTGCGCCTCAAGCCGCCTTCGCGTTGTCGCGCACCGATGCGATCTATGCCTCCCCCTTCATGGCGCCTGATGGCTCGTACGGCGTCGCGACACTGACGGAGGAGGGTGCAATCATCGAGCGGGTGCCGTTGCCCGCCCGTGCGCATGGCATGACCTATTCACGGGTCACCAGCCGCGCCGTTTCCTTTGCCCGCCGCCCCGGCACCTATGCGATGATCTTTGCGCCGGACAAAAGCATGGAGCCGATCGTCGTCACCTCCGTCGAAGGCCGGCACTTTTATGGCCACGGCTGCTTTTCCGCTGATGGACGGCTGCTCTACGCGACCGAGAACGATTTCGTGGCCAATCGCGGCATGATCGGCATTTATGACGGCACCGACAAATTCGCCCGCATCGGCGAATTCCCCTCCTTTGGCATCGGCCCGCATGACATGACCCCGTCGGCGGACGGCAAGATGCTCGTCGTTGCCAATGGCGGTATCGAGACCCACCCGGATTTTGGCCGCACCAAGCTCAACCTCGATCATATGGAACCATCGCTGGCGCTGATCGACACGGCGACCGGCGCGCTCATCGAACGCCATGTCATGCCGGACAATCTGCGCCAGCTTTCGACCCGGCACGTCGATATCGATGCGGATGGCAGGGTCTGGTTTGCCTGCCAATATGAGGGTGCCCGCAACGACCTGCCGCCACTTGCCGGTTCCTTTTCGCGCGGAGAGGACCTCCGCTTTCTCGAACTGCCGGATGAAACGACGCTAGCGCTCGCCAACTACGTCGGCGCCATTGCCGTCAATCGCCGGGATGGATTGATCGGGCTGACATCACCCAAGGGCGGCACGGCGGTCACGATCGATGCGAAGACCGGCCAGGTTATCCGACAGGACAGCCTTGCCGATGCCGCCGGGATCGCGCCAGCCGCCCATGGTTTCGTTGCATCGTCCTATTCGGGGAAGTTCGGTGGCACGCAGAGCAAGGTCGCCTGGGACCAGCATATCGTCAGGCTTGGAAAACTCTGAAATCCGGCTGCCCGCAGCTCACGATGGACCATGTGTCCTTCGGGCCAGAGCGGCGATATCATCCCAAAGATAGGCGACTTGCTCGTAATTCTGGTCGCCGAGCCCGATCTTGCTTGTCTCAACCGCCTTTGCTCCGAGCCGTTCATAGAATTGTTGATTGGGATTGCCGGCAAGAACCCAGGCAAAGAGCGATGTCGCACCTTGCCCGGCGCAATGAATAGCGGTTGAGCGGACAAGTGCTGCACCGATCCCCAGCTTCTGATAGTTCGCCCGGATATAAAGCGCGTAAAGCTCATGAATATGCGCCGGCACGTGACCGCGCGCTGGTCCGAAATTGGCAAACCCGATGACTTCTCCCGCCGAAGGCTCCACGGCGACGAGATAGGAGACGCCCGCCACGCCCATGCGCCGAGCGTGGCGAATAGCTTGCTCCTCGCGCGACATGCTGTCCAGATAGGTGTCCGCCAGCAATCCGCGAAAGGTTGAGCGCCAGGTATCGACCAGCACGCCGGCGATCATGAACAGATCGTCGCCGGTCCCTGGTCTGATTTCGAAGCGCTCATCCATGTGATCGATATGGGGATTGCCTGGCGCGATTGTAAAGCGGGCGGTCGTTCCGGAGCTCCTGTCTCGCCTTGGCCGCATTCGCCACTTTGCTCAACACATCGATTTTCCTCATGAATTGAGGCTTGTCCTTGTTTTTCTGCCATGCGACTGTCTGAATGCTGGGGCGTCCGGCAAAGACAAAGATCAACGCAGACGATTGAGAGCGCACGGTGGAATTTCGCGACCGCATCCGCAACAGTTTTGGCAGGCAAGCCGCCATGGCGACGATCGGTGCCGAATTGACGCGTGTGGAACAGGGATCCGTCGAGATCGAGCTTCCGTTCGACGAGAAGCTGACTCAGCAACACGGCTTCCTGCATGCCGGCATCATTTCGGCAGCGCTCGATGCGGCAGGCACTTATGCCGCCTATTCGCTCATCGATCCGGATGCCTCCATCCTCACCATTGAATTCAAGGTCAACCTGATGTCGCCCGGCCGGGGCGAGCGGTTCCTGTTTCGTGGCGAGGTGACAAAACCCGGCACGACGATCATCGTTTCCGACGGCCGCGGCTACGCGATTTCCGCCGATGGACCGGCCAAGCTGATCGCCTCGATGACCGGCACGATGATGGTGATCCGTGGACGCGAGGGCATCGAAGGATGACATTTGAACTGAAGCCCGTGGCGGGCAAGACGCTGCTCTACGTCATGGCCGTCGATGCCGAATACGGCGTGCAACTGCGCGAGCGTATCTCTCCGCTGATGACCGGCGTCGGACCGGTAGAAGCGGCCGTGACCCTGACGCGCGCTCTGGCCGAACTGGCGGGTCGCGACAGTCTGCCTGATCTCGTGGTCTCGCTCGGTTCGGCCGGTTCGGCCCGGCTGGACCAGGCCGAGGTCTACCAGGCGATCTCGGTTGCTTATCGCGACATGGACGCTTCGCCGCTAGGCTTCGAGAAGGGAGCGACTCCGTTTCTCGATCTGCCCGTTGTCGTCGATCTGCCTCTGCGCATTCGTGGGGTGAAGACGGCAAGCCTTTCGACCGGCGCCAACATCGTTTCCGGGGCGACCTATGAGACGATCGCCGCCGATATGGTTGAGATGGAGACTTTCGCCGTCCTGCGCGCCTGCCAGTCCTTCGGCCTGCCGCTGATCGGACTGCGCGGCATTTCCGATGGGAAGGCGGAACTGAAGCATGTCGGCGACTGGACGGAATATCTGCATGTGATCGACGAGAAACTGGCAGAGACCGTCGATGCACTGGAAAAGGCCGTCAAAACCGGCGAAATCGCTGTCTGAAGCCCCAAAATTGTCGGGGTGCAATGTAATCGTTGCGCTCGCCGTCGCCTTTAATTAAAGGCTCGCCATAGTTCCCCATCAGATGATCCCAAGCCAGCGGAAGCGCGTCATGACAGCGACAGTCCATCCCGATACCGTTCTCATCATCGATTTCGGCAGCCAGGTCACCCAGCTGATCGCCCGCCGCGTGCGCGAGACCGGCGTCTATTGCGAGATCGTGCCCTTCCAGTCTGCCGATGAAGGCTTCAAACGACTGAACCCGAAGGCGATCATCCTCTCCGGCAGCCCGGCCTCTACACTCGACATCGGTTCGCCGCGTGCGCCACAGGTGGTGTTCGACAGCGGCCTGCCGGTTCTCGGCATCTGCTACGGCCAGCAGACCATGTGCGAGCAACTCGGCGGCAAGGTCGAGGCCGGTCATCACCGTGAATTCGGCCGCGCCTTCATCGAGATAGATAAGGAATGTGCACTTTACGATGGTATCTGGACGGTCGGCTCTCGCCACCAGGTCTGGATGAGCCACGGTGACCGCGTCACCGCCATTCCTGCCGGCTTCGAAGTCGTTGCCACCTCGCCGAATGCGCCATTTGCCTTCATCGCCAACGAGGCGAAGAAATTCTACGCCGTGCAGTTCCATCCGGAAGTCGTGCACACGCCCGATGGCGCCAAGCTGCTTGCCAATTTCGTCCACAAGATCGCCGGACTGAAGGGCGACTGGTCGATGGCTGCCTATCGCGAAAAGGCCGTTGCCGAAATCCGCCGCCAGGTCGGCGATAAGCGGGTCATCTGCGGCCTGTCCGGCGGTGTCGACAGCTCCGTTGCGGCCCTTTTGATTCACGAGGCGGTCGGCGACCAGCTGACCTGTATCCTCGTCGACCACGGACTGATGCGCAAGAACGAGGCGGCCGACGTGGTCGCCATGTTCAAGGAGCACTACAACCTGCATCTGGTGCATGTCGACGCGTCCGACATGTTCATCAATGCGTTGGAAGGCGAAAGCGATCCGGAAACCAAGCGCAAGACCATCGGCCGCCTGTTCATCGACGTGTTCGAGGCCGAAGCCAAGAAGCTCGGCGGTGCCGAGTTCCTCGCCCAAGGCACGCTCTATCCGGACGTCATCGAAAGCGTTTCCTTCACCGGCGGCCCGTCGGTCACCATCAAATCGCACCACAATGTCGGCGGCCTGCCGGCGCGCATGAACATGGCCCTGGTGGAGCCGCTGCGCGAACTGTTCAAGGATGAAGTCCGCGTACTCGGCAAGGAACTCGGCCTGCCGGACAGCTTCATCGGCCGCCACCCGTTCCCGGGACCGGGTTTGGCCATCCGCTGCCCGGGCGGCATCACCCGCGAAAAGCTGGAAATCCTGCGCGAGGCCGATGCCGTCTATCTCGACGAAATCCGCAAGGCCGGTCTCTACGACGCCATCTGGCAAGCCTTCGCCGTGCTGCTCCCCGTCCAGACGGTCGGCGTCATGGGCGATGGCCGCACCTACGAATTCGTCTGCGCCTTGCGTGCCGTGACTTCCGTCGACGGCATGACGGCGGATTTCTATCACTACGACATGGACTTCCTCGGCCGCGCCGCCACCCGCATCATCAACGAAGTCCGCGGTATCAACCGTGTCGTTTATGACGTGACGTCGAAGCCGCCGGGCACGATCGAGTGGGAGTGAGGGGTTCAAACGGCGGCAATTTTTTGCCGCCGTTTGAACGTCGGTCCAGTCGGTCCCTTAATGTCTGATGCGCTTTATGCCCTTCACGCGCTCGCGCCCAAGGTGATGAGAAGCTCGTCGAGCTGCTCGAACTGCTCGGGCATTCCGCCCTCCATCCCTTCGATGGCCTCGTCGAGCGCTTCCTTCGTGGGGTAAAGTTCATGCAGGGTGAGGAGCGTCCTGTCGCCCTTGTCCTCGAAGGTCACCGTGGTGAGAGCCGCGTCCTCGCTTTCCTCATTTGTCCAGACCAGGCGCGCATTCGGGATCACTTCGAGATACTTGCCGAAAAATTCCATGGCGTTTTCGGCGTCGTGGCCAAACGCGACACGGTAGCCGCCGCCGGTGCGAACATCCATGTCGCAGGACAACAGAGGCACGCCAGACGACTTCGGCGCCCACCAGCGCATGAACAGCTCGGGCTTGGTCCAGGCCTCGAACACGAGGCGCGCCGGGGCGTCGAAGAACCGCATCACGACCAGTTCACGTTCCGACTTCCGCTCAACCGTTGTGCGCTGATCCACGGAGGTGGATTCTGCATGCCTTCTCTCATCCATTGGTCTTCTCCTTCCGTTTCAATTCCTCGAGAATCTTGTCCAGATCGTCGAAGCGTGCCGCCCAGAGCTGGCGGTAGCTTTCGATCCATGCCGCCTCTTCCTCAAGTCGGCGTGACCCGAGCTTGCAGGTCCGCACACGCCCGACCTTCTCCGTCCTGACGAGCCCCGCCTGTTCCAGCACGCCGACATGCTTCTTCATGCCCGTGAGGGTCATGTGGAACTTCTCGGCAAGCTCCGTGATCGAAGCGTCTGCACGTCCGAGCTGCTCCAGAACGCCGCGTCGGGTGGCGTCTGAGAGCGCGGCGAACGAAGCGTCGAGACGGGGTCGAATATACTGAACCATATGGTTCAGTATATAGCGCACGGAGTGACGACATGCAAGGGGAGGCCGCAGTCAGCCAGTCCCGTCCTTACGGGATGCGTCTTGCATTGATGAACATCAGGCCCGGCCGCAATCCTGGCGCCCTGCGTCTCAACCATCGAAAAAATTTGCAGGGCGCTGTCGATTTTCGCAAACTCCGTTCGTCGTTTCGATGCCAGGCCGATGAGGCCGGCTCAAACAAGGAGACAGACAATGCGAGTAATTGTGTTCGTGAAGGCTACCGAAGACAGCGAAAAGGGCTTTTTCCCCACACCCGAGACGAACGAGATGATGGAGGCGATGGGCAAATTTAATGACGAGCTTCGCGATGCCGGCATCCTGCGCGACGCCGATGGCCTCAAACCCTCCTCGGCGGGCAAGCGCGTGGCGTTCGATGGCCCCGGTCGTACGGTCATCGACGGACCTTTCGCCGAGACGCGTGAGCTGGTCGCCGGCTTCTGGCTCTGGGAAGTCAAGGACATGGATGAGGCGGTCGCCTGGGTAAAGCGCTGCCCCAATCCGATGCCGGGACCGAGCGAGATCGAAATCCGGCCGTTATACGAGATGGCCGATTTGCAATGAGAACCTGAAGCCGGGGTCGCGGAGATCCATGACCGGACGCGCGAGAAGCTCAGCGGAAACAGAGACCGTCGGCCGCAGCCTGCCTGCCTCCGTTATGGCTTCGGGACTCGCCGACGGACAGCCCTGCACCAGAATATCTCAAGCTGCATCTGCCGCAGCAAAATGGGCTATCTGGTCTTCGTATGCCTTCACGAAGGCCGGCCGGGCGGTGGCGCGCGCGACGTAGTCGCGACAAGCAGGATAATTCGCTAGCCCGTCGAACCGATCGACGAGGCGCAGCACGTCCGCCATCAGGATGTCGGCCACGGAAAAGCTTCCGGCCAGCCATGCGCGTCCCACCAACACCGCCTCCATGTGCTTGAGCCGATGCTGGTGAAGGAATCCGTCAAAAAACTTCCGCATTTGCGTTTCTTCGGTGTCACCGGAGAACTTGAAGAAAGACCAGGGCTGGCTTGCCGCCTCGACTGAAGCGAGCGCCGCGAACAGCCATTCTTTAACATCACTGCGACCGCGTGGCTCGATGGGCATCAGCTTGTCACTCAGTTCGCCGAGATGAAGCAGGATCGCGCCGCTCTCGAAGATCGAAAGGTCGCCGTCGGTCAACCACGGCACTTGCCCGAAGGGTTGATGCGTGAAGTGGTCTGCCTTTCGGTCGTGGAAGGGCGTGCTCTCGACGCGGTAGGGCAACGCGGCCTCTTCCAGCGCCCAGCGCACGCGGATGTCGCGCACGTAGCCGCGCGGCATTTCGGGAACCCAATCGAAGGTGGTGAGAATCAGATCGGTCATTCGGCAACTCCAAGGAAAACGGGCAGCTTGTCGAGAAGGCCTCTCCAGCCTTCCTCATGACTTTTACGCGCCTCTTCGTCGGGAAGATCTTCGTGGATCAGCGTCAGTTCGGTGCCGCCTTCAAACGCTAGGAGACGAAATGTGACCAGCGACTCCCGTTCTGGCATTCCCGGCCATTCCCAGGTGAAAACAAGCTTTTTCTCGGGAATCACTTCCTGATAAATCCCGGTGGGATTGTGCTCCTCGCCATTCAGCAGCCGAAATACGACGCTGAAGCGACCCCCGGGCTGGACATCAGCCTCGGCGCTAAGCGTCGGCCCCGCGTCGGGACCCCACCACTGCATCATGAGTTCGGGCTGTGTGATCGCCGCCCAAACCTTGGCAGGCGATGCCTTTATTCTGCGCACGATGGTCACGCTCGGCAGGTTCTTGGTCATCGCTCGTCATCCTCTTCCACGAGCGCAACAAGGCGATCGAGACTTACTGTCCAGAAGTGTTCATACCGTTTGAGCCATTCCATTGCCTCCTGCATCGGCCCGACCGAAAGATTGACCGACACGATGCGCCCGGCTTTTGTCCGTGTGATCAATCCCGCATCGGACAGGACATCGAGATGCTTCATCATTCCAGGAAGCTTCAGCGAAAACGGCCGAGCGAGCTCGCTTACCGAAAGTCCGGGTTCGTCCTTCAGCCGCAGCAGCACATGACGCCGAGTGGGATCGGCGAGCGCGGCGAACGTGCGATCCATACCTGATGCTTGATACTTCACCATGTAGCGAAGTATTGCCTTTATCACTGGCGGAGTCAACCGTCCGGCACCTCCACTGCGGTAACTATTGGACGACCACCATTCCGCCCCCGGAGCATTCGTGTGTTAGCGATTGTTTTCGAGTGGCGGTTTACCAACGATGGCTTAATTCTCTGAATTAAATCAAAAGCATAGCGAAATGATACCTCATGCGGTGGGAGATCCCGGCCAAAATATTTCCTCTTTTGGAAAAGCGTCATCTTAGCTAGTTGATCGCAATCCGCTCGCCATCGACGAGCGTCACGCGGCAGACGTTTCCTGTTTGCTCTCCAGCGCCAGCAGAAATTGCTTGGCGTCCAGCCCACCGGCAAAGCCGTGCAGCCCGCCGTCCGATCCGATGGCACGGTGGCACGGAACGATGATCGAGATCGGGTTTCGCCCATTTGCCGCGCCCACGGCGCGGAATGCCTTCGGACTGCCGATCTGCCGTGCAATCTCGGCATAGGTGCGTGTCTCACCGAACGGGATCGTCAGCAATGCTCGCCAGACGCGCTTTTGGAAGTCCGTACCGGCCACGTCCAGATCAATATCGAAGGCGTCTCGCTTGCCGGCGAAATAGTCGCCCAGCTGTTGTTCGGCTTTTAGCAGGACGGGATGCGCGGGGTCGTGCGCGAGTGCGCCCAGCCTCACCCGTTTCGGATCGTCATTTTCCCAAAGGACCGCCGTCAAGGTAAGCGCGAATTTCCACGCAC
>UCML01000088.1:0-2647 GCA_900473675.1 Hyphomicrobiales bacterium
TCTCGCCGGCCTCCAGCTTCTCGACGAAATCCGCATGCACTTCGGCGACGAAGCTGACTGTCGTTGAAGGCGGCTTGCAACGGTTCGCCCAGTCTCGCCGTTTTTTCGAAAGCGGCGTAAAATTTCTCAGGGTTGGAAAATTCGCCTTTGAAATGTTGACGGAGAGCCCTGCGCAAAACCACGCCAAGCTGACCTGATCGCTTAATATCCTGGAGACGTGGCCGGCTTCAAGGAGCCGCAGCTCATCGGGCGGACGCAAAGCCCTGTCGGTCATCAGATCAAGAGCCGCGTTGTCTGCATGGGCGAGATGGCTGCACATTCCATAGACATGAAGGATGCTCTTCATACCAACGAGCGGTTACCGTTCACAAAGCGATCAAGGTAGGGGCGAAAGGTCTCTTCCAATGCAAACGTGATACCGCCACCAGCCAGCGCAGTTCGAATCATAAGGCGCAGGTCATTCGTCGTCACCTGTGGTTCGACGGCAACATCGAAGGCCACACCTTCGTGCGAGAACTCCCACCGATAAGGGGCCGAGTTAGGCGATGGACGCCATCCGATGCAACGATGATGAACCAATTCCCGAGGATGTCTCGGTAGCCCATGGACATCGAAATATTCCGGGGTTGCCACCACCACTTCCCTCTGATTTTCCGTCAGGGGGATGGCGACCATGTCTTGCTCAATAACATCACCCAACCGCACCCCCGCATCGAAGCCGGCCGCTACGATGTCGAATGTATCGTCGGTCACCGTCACATCAATTGTGATATTTGGATGGGCCTCGACAAAAGAAGCGATAAGAGGACCCGAGAGGAACTCTTCGGCAATCGAGGTCACTGCGATGCGAAGCAATCCATGAGGACTGGCGTTGCCTCCGACGTCTTCAAGTGAGGATAGGATATCAGCCAACGGTCGCGATAGCATATCGCGGAGGCGCTCGCCGGCTTCCGTAAGACGTACGCTGCGCGTCGTGCGTGTGACGAGCGCTATTCCGCAGCTATCCTCCAATCGTCGGATACCCTGACTGACGGCCGAGCGTGTGACGCCGAGGCGGGCAGCAGCGGCTGCGAAATTCGCCTCCTCAGCCACAGCGATGAAGACCGGCAACAGGTTCAAATCCATTGATATTGTCGCGCGCTGCTAACCATTCTGGTAAGTTATAAGGGAATACCGGCGACAATCAACCTCATCTACCCTTCTTTCATCCCACCACTGACATGGCGAGTGGGAACCGAAAACGGCATCTGCCATGAAAGGAAGTACGATGACCTGCTTGAAGATTATGCTCGCTACCGGGGTGATTGTCGGCGCACTCGCTGGCCAAGTTGCAGCTCAAGACGCCGTCTGCCCTCAGGATGGCGACAAAGCGCCGCCGACGCTTCACAAGAATTGGATCATGAAGGGGTGGGAGCGCCATGAAGGTGATCCGAGTTTCGTTTTCTCGCAGAAATTGAGTGAGTACTACGATCTGGCAGACACCACGGGCGTTTTCTATGACAATTTCGCGCCCGGGGACACTCAGCTCTTCCGCGATGCCGCCCGTTATGGCGCGAATTGGGAAGGTCTGCAGAACGCCGCACGATCGGTTGCTCACGGCCTGACCGATGGCCACGATGCGATCGTCAGCGACAGCATTGCTTCAACAACATTGGGCTTCGTCGGACGTATCGATCGCCTCGATGGAAAAGTCATTGCATTTGACGGCCGTTCGCAGCTCGGATGGCAATGCGTAAACGGGGCATGGAAGATTCGTCACGAGATGAATTACGCTTGGGTCGTCGAGCCGAAAACCATCGAGAAGTTTTTGGGAAAGGCACAATGACAAGGGAAGCCACGCCGCACCCATATGCTGGCATGTGGGTTACCGCCGACGGCAATATCAGACATGAGCTGTTGCCAAACGGTCGTTACGACGAGGCACGTGGCCGGCGTGAAAGTGCCTATCAAGGGCGATATGAAGTGACCGGCGATCACATCGAGTATTTGGACGATACCGGGTTCACGGCCGACGGCGATTTTGTCGATGACGTGCTCTACCACGCGGGAATGGTCCTATATCGACGTTGAAGCAAGGTCGTTGCCTCGATGCGAAGGCGGTTCGGGTCTCATCGTCGCGGATGCAGATCCGACTGCCGACGCGCTCGACCGCCTGGCGCTCTGGGCGATGCAACGCCTCCCGCAAAAAGCGAAAAGTGTCTCACCCATACCTTCAGCACAAAACGTCGCCTATTTCTCAGGTCGGGCATATATCCTCCTCCCTGAGAAGCGACCGCGAAGATTGTGGCAAGTGTTATGCTAGAAACCTGCCCTCCACTATGCCTGATGCGCGCGCCCTAAACCCGTTCGCCAGCTGTCAGACCGTCCCTCAGCGACTGAACCTTTTCATTCAGGTCGATCATCTGCGGGATGGTAAATCCGGAGCGGCGTAGCAGCGCGTCGGTGAGACATCCGGTCCTGGGGTGAAGGTCGGTGCCTTTCTGGGTCAGGAACACCTCGACCAGGCGTTCGTCCACCGTGCTTCGCCGTCTTGACAGGAAACCGGCGACTTCCAGCCGCTTCACCGCCGGCGTGATCGTGCTCGGTTCAAGACCGAGCCGGTCGGCAATGGCCGATATGCTCAGCCCGTCGCGCTCCCACAGGGCGC
>UCML01000005.1:0-523403 GCA_900473675.1 Hyphomicrobiales bacterium
CCGTTTGACCGGTGAAAATGTCGTACACCGCCCAGGAGCCGTCGGCGTCTTTGCGAAGGTCGTAGCGGTTGGTGGAGACTGTGGTCATGGCGACGGATCGTCGTTGAGCACAGCGACAGAGTCAATCCATAGCAAGCGCAAAGAAAAGGCCCGGTGCGTACCGACCTCACGGACCCGCCACAACAGGGGACGATGCCCCCGAATCTTACTACTGAAAGAGGCTTTATTTTATCTCTCACTCACTTACTCAATGCGGGTAATTCTTTCCTTACAATTTCCCGCGTAGTTTGTGAGTATTCCGAAGCAAAAGGGTTGCGACCATGATCTCTATGCATCGACAAACACTCAGATTAGATATCAGCTATTTGAAGAACGCTTGGGTAGTCACAATCTTTATCGGCGCGCACAGCGAGAATCGCTCTTTCCGAACTGAAACGGAAGCGAGGGAATTCGGCGCCACCCGATTGGAGCAATTGCGATCGCATCAAGATCTCATCCGGTTGGACTGAGGTAACACCTGCAGCTTGCCGACTTCAGAGTGACGCCGGGCTGTGTGGCCCAGGGCAGCCTGCCTTATCCGATTGGCTAAGTATTCAACTCTCGTTTGCCGTGCCTATCTTGCTACCCGGTTCAGGGAGGAAGCCATGGCAAACATGCCCCCCGCGATACAGAATTCGTCAGTGGAGCGCAGAGATGGAACAGACCTCGGAGATCGGCCCGGCCGGACCTGACGACTTCCCTGCCATTCGGGCGTTGTGCAACGGCTTCATCGACTGGTGCCGGTCGCGCTATGGCGAAAACGCTTGGTTCGTCGACCGCTACTATACGCCAGAAGAATGGGCCGCACTCCTGGACAGCTTGCCGAGGATACACTCCGCTCCAGATGGGGAAGTCCTTGTTGCCCGCCTGAACGGAAAGGTGGTTGGCTGTGTGATGATGCAGCGGATCGATGAACACACATGCGAGATGAAGCGCATGTTCATCGGCCCCGAGGGCCGAGGCTTAGGGCTGGGCCGCCGTCTCGCCGAGACCATCGTGCGTGTGGCTGCTGAGCGGGGATATACCACCATGCGGCTGGATACCGGCCGCAACCACGATGAGGCACTAAGCCTCTACCGCTCTCTCGGATTCCAGGAGATCGCGCCCTATTACGAAGCACCTCCTGAACTGCGCAACCATCTCATCTTCATGGAAGCGCGTCTGGCGGGGTAGTCCCGTCGCCCTCACGATGAGTTTTGGCCCACATGCAGCGGCGGAGCAAGGTTGTAGACCCAGTCGAAGAGGCGGAAGCCACACCCTGACGTAAAAAGGCCGGGCAAACCCGACCTCTTCTGCCCGTTCCGCAAAGTCACGCCGTTCCCTAAACGATGAAATAGGCCTTCAGGATATCGACGGCATCGTCCAAATGGATCGAGAAGTCGGCTTTCTTGTCACCATTCACGTCAGCGTAGATGTAAGTGTCGGAAGCTTGTTTTTCGAAACGAAGCTCGCCGCTCACGCCGTGGAAGCCTGACTTTCCGATGTACGTAAATGCTTGGTTGCCGGTCAGCTTCTGATTGGCGTCGATCCCCGACAAGTCGATTTTATCTTGTGCATTGAAATCGAAGATGGAGTCGCGGCCGGTCGACAAATACGTGGAGTCACTTGCACTTCGAAACGTGAAGGTATCAGCGCCCGCTCCACCCGTCAGATAGTCGTGACCGGCCCCACCATAGAGCAGATCATTCCCATCGCCGCCGTAGAGCTTATCACTGCCGGCCTTGCCGCTGAGGACGTCATTCCCCGCCAGACCCAGGATGACGTCTGCATAGCTGCTGCCGTAGATTGAATCGTTGCCTTGGAACAGCGATTTGACGAGGGCGATATCGTCCGTGGTGCTGGAAGTGTCTGCGACTTGCAGGATGCTCTTTATAGACAGGCTGGCGCCTGTGATCGTTACGACATTCTGGCCGCCGTATGTCTGCGATATGTTCCTGACAGTGCCATCGACCAAATAGCCATACTTGTCGTAGCTGAAGCTTCCACCGATTTTGAGCTTCGTGCCGTCGCTGAAATAGCCCGTTATAGTGGTGCTGGTTCCGCTGACAGATTCGAGATCTGGTACCTCGCCAAGCTCGTAGTCATCGTAGCGCATGTCGAGGCTATAGTTGGCCCCCATCGTGATTGAAATTCCCATCTTTTAGCCCTTTGCGTTTTGCTTATTTTCGCCGGATTCAGGCGACTGGTTTTCCAGCCTTGTTCACTGCGTCTTTTGCAGGCTGGACCGGAGCCTGATAGACCGGTGTTTTCGGATTTTTTGGATCGATCGGCTCAAGCACGATGATCGCCGGGTCGGGGAAGTGATCCCAGCTCGACTTATTGTAGGCATCGACGCCCATGCCGATTATACCACCAGCGATAACGTTGCCGGCAAACCCTGCAGCACCACCACCGCTAATCTTGGTCCCGATCTCGATAGAACCAGGCTTGTATCCTTCGCGCTCGGCAAACGCCGTGAAATTGTTCTTGCGCTTCACTGGAAATGTACATGGCGAGCGCGGACAGCCCGGCCCGAGAGAGGTGCGGATTGCAGCATCCTCGGGCATCGTCTTGATCGTCACGTCCTCAGTTGTTCCGCGCGTGATGCTGCCGCACGACGATAGGAGCAGCGTGGCAAAAGCCACGCCGACAAGACTATAAAATTTCATAAAATCCCCTAAAACATGAAGGACGTCCCCACGCCCTATAAGAGTAAACTGACATTATGCACGGCTAAGTCAAGGCGACATGTTCGAACAAAGTAAGCCGAACATGGGAAGTTGCAGTTTGACGCTGTTTGCAGCCGCGCCGCGCGATTGCGCACTCAAGCGTCCATATGCTTATCACCAATCGCTTGGTACAAATTCCACAACGCCTCCTGCGCTTCCGCGGCAAGCCGATACCATTCCGGATTGCGCAGGATCGCAGGATGGCTGCACAGGGGCGAGCCCTGGTCGGGCTGGTTCGCGCCGGCGGCATCGATCCGGAGAAAAGCAGGCTCAAATTCTACGCGCTCGTCGATGTCGAGCCGCTTCCCGTCCCCAACTAGCAGTTTGCCGAGTTCCGCCACCGCGGCGTCGAGCTCGGCCTTTTATCCGGCAGTGCGTGCGCTGTCGTGAGAGGGGAGCTCGCTTGAACACGGGCTCGCCGGCCCGTCACCTCGGTGGCGGGTTCAGTTTCCTGGCCGCATGCCAGTTGCCCGCCGCGCACATAGCCGGCGGGCTTTTCATTGGTTGCAGCTCGCCCCATGGACAACCTTCATCGTCACGTGCGAGGTTGAAACTGATCAAAAGGCTCACAGCCCGATTTTGAACTCTTTGGGGAATGGGATGGACCAAAACGAATTAATGAACCTCATATTCGGCCGCGTTGATGCCTTGAATGGCTACTGGAACCTTTACATTGCGGTAACGCTCGGCATCCTTGGCATCATGGCAAGCGGCAAGAAGTTCACTAAGCAAACGTCGATAAAGACCCTGTTGACAGTCGCTTTCCTAGTTTTCGCATATTCCAACTGGAGCGCGATATCCGGTACGAACGAACAGCGACGACTGTTGATCCCACTTGTTACTGCATCTTACTCGTCGGTAGCTCAACTGACGGAGCCGCCCTTGTACTGGCTTCTTGCGCTCTATCATGGAGCTTTGGACCTCTTGGTGATTGGTGGCATTTGGTTGGTGCGTTGGCCTAGCGAGTAATTGCCACTCAACCTAAATACTCAGCAGAACTTGAATCTGATTGACGCAAATTCCGCACGCGATCGGCCACCACCTTGCCGGCATCTGTCGGAGCCGTTCGCGAAAGCCCGCCACACCTCATCGCCGGCGGGCTTTTTCGTTGGGCATCGGATGCTGAAAAAACAGGCGCGCAAATGTTGCAAAACGCAATCCCGAGGAGTGCTAATTGATAAACCCCTAAAATAGTAGTGGTATTACGCGATCGATTAGGGGCTTTTGCTGCATCACTGATTTCGAAGCATCTATATTGGGGCGATACTAGCGCCGTCATCCGCAAGGATGGCGGCTTTTTGCTTTGCTGCACATCGTGCTATAAGGCGCCGATGACACACGTTTTCACCCATCTCCGACACATATTCGGGCGGCATCGGGCCGCACCGGCTTTGTTCGGAGATCAACATGCACCACAAAAGAAAGCGCCCTCGCATCGCAGCGTGCGGACTCTGCAAACCGTATAAAACCAACGGCTTTTGCCCCAAGCATAAAAACATGCTGTTCGGAAATCGCAAACGCTTCGAGGCTGGTACCGACCAGTTGCGGTGCGAGGGATTGAAATCCCCACCGCTTGGCGGAAAGAACTGGCTGTAGCCACTAAAAACCGCTCCTCTGGGGCGGCTTTTTAATGCCGACGCATGAGTTTTACGTGAACGCGGGGTTCAGATCGAGTTCATAGCGGAACGCGCAAGGTCCATCATCACTTCGAAAGGATGGACTATGAACAAGATCATTTCAGCATTCGGTGCAGCGGCCGTTGCGGCAATAGTTGGCTTGACGTCGGTTTTGCCGGCATCAGCAGCGCCGATCGCGCCGACCCGCATTCAGGTGACTTCCGATGTGGATCTCGCCCAGTACCGGAACGGTGACGATGACACGCCGCGCTGGAAGAAGCGCCACTACAATCGCCACGACCGCGTAGAGCGCCGACATGACCGTCGGCAGTACCGTGCGGAAAGGCGCCATGACCGTTGGCATGATCGTGCAGAGTGGCGTCATGAACGTCGTGGGTACTGGAATGGGTACCGTGGCTATCGAGAGTATCGCAGCGGCTATCGTCGCCACAGCGACGGGTACTATTACTCGCCCGAGGTGTTTCAGCTCTTCTTTAGATTCTGAGCGGCGACCTAGCCGTCACCGAGAATGGTGGCGGCCAATCTCGGGCATGCTGTGGGTGAGGGCAAGCTCCGCCACTACCCCACATCATTTTGGCTTGAGAGTCTCCTTGAGTTCCTTGCGATTAAGGAGAACATTCGTCTCTCCGGGCTTGCCGTCGGGGTGGCTGAATTCCATTCCTTCTTCCGGCGGCATATCTAGCGCTTGCTTCGTATTCATGATCCCAACAGGGACACGTTTTCCGCGGACCTTTACCGTTGCTTCCACCATCTTTTTCTTCATCGTTCGTACTCCTTGCCTACGGCAAACGCCGTCGGAGTCCGATCGTTCCGTGTCAGGTAAGCGTATCAAGGTGACGAGATGTCCCAGGATTAGTTTGCCGCCGCGTTATCGACGCGTTTCCCCGCGTTCTGTGTTGCGTCAACCGTGTTTGCCGTATCTTGGCCCATCCCTCGAATCGTATTGCCGCAAGAGGAGAGGGCGAGCAATACGCAGCACGCCGCTACGATAGTTGAAACGGTCTTCATCGGGGATACCTCTCACAAGTACGACACTGTCAAGGATTGAACAGTTTTGCGTCTGCGGCGCTTCGCGCTGCAAAGATGTAACAGCGCGTGTAGAGAAAGGTTCCTCGTCAACTCGAAAGGCAAACGGCTTTTCTAGGTCGCAGGCGCCACACGGACGGCTGGCCGCACTAACGTGATTTGCCCTAACCTTACGTAAGGCTTACAATGAAATGTCGGCGTTCCTATGTGGCAATCGCCGGTTGGGAGTCGTTGTACCCTCGCCAAATGGAGGGTGTCATGACCCGAGCCTACGCGTTCCAAACCAACGCAATCACCTCCGATGAATTGGACATGCTGCACGGAACTTTAGCAAAGTTCTGCGGCGAGAAGCGGATCGACATATCTCATCCAGACGCAGAACGCGCTGCCGTTGAGTTGATCGACTGGTTTCAATTCGGACTTCAGAACGAGGATCAACTTATAGAGATGCTGCGCCGCGGGTAGCGATTCCCACGGACGGCGGGCCGCCAAAAAAATGCCGCAGCGTGTGAAGGCCGCGGCAAACGTGGATATCTTGTTCAGGGACCATCCACAGAGACTATGCCAACTGCGCGCTACAATCTCAAGAAGTAGATTTCCCGTCAGCCCTTGAACGTGAGCCAGCGTTCGGGGGCGGACGCTGGCTTGACAACCAAGCTGCGCCGGCTGCAGCCCTGGCGCCACCAGCCCGTTGGGGACCGAGCCGGTTGGTACTAGCTCTGATCTAATCAGTGAGTTCCCGCCAGGACAGAAAAAGCCAACCGTCCGGGAGGGCTGGCTGGCTTTTTTGTTCGACCAACGACGGTCCAAACTTGCCGAACAGATTCCTCGCCTCCTCAGGTGACCGTCCGTATTTTTCTACGAACTACTCCCGTTGCTTTTTTCACACTTTACCAATGTCTCCGCCGCGAAGGCTCTGGCTGCGAAGCTGCACCCAGTACGTACCCGACTGCCAGTCCGATCGCTGCCGCTACTAGCAGCACGCTGCCTGTCGCTGTGGGATGTTCCCGGGCGGTCTCCGCTATGGCCCTGCCTTCGGCCTTCGCAACATCGGCCGCCTTGCGTGCCGCTGGAGTGGCAGCGTCGACGGCGTCTGCCGCGCGATTGCGGACATCACTGTAGGCTTGCGCGCCCTGCGCTGAAACGATCTTGGTCAGACGAGCGACTTCTGCCCGCAGGGATTCCATGTCTCTATTTGTTGTGGATTCGGCCATGAAGCTCTCCTTTGTTGGTTGCCTTGCAACGCGTAAGAGGAGCGAGATGTTCCATCGGGTAGGTGGTGATTGGACCGCTGCGGGCGGCTTTCCAAACCCACTCCAATTGTCGGAGGCTTGCGTTCGCTGGCGCCAGTCAGATATCGTGCGTTGGATTGACCAACTTGCCGTTTGCCAATGAAAGCGGGTTTGGGGTATTTTTGGGGGTATGTGTAAAATTTATCGCCAATTCGTCAAAACAAAATCAAATAGATAGCATTTTTAGATTGACAGATACATCACCCACCATTCTCTTTTGAATTCACAAGATTTTGAATTTGATCGGCTTTGAACACAGGCCGATCGTGCCTGAAGCTCTTCAGGCGTTCGTCTGTCGTGCTCCGCATCGCTATTCTGTAAACAACATTCACTTGCCCGGTCGCGAGACGTTGGCGATTGATAGTTCACTTTCAAAGAAGGGTATCTGCGCCGCTGCGGGCACCGGACAAGCTGACGGCGGCGGGCATCAAGCCCGCCGCGGCGATGTCAGAATAACTTCCGGCCCTTCAGAACCTTGCCGAGAACATCCATGCTGTCCTTCACCGTAATGGATTTGGGAACAGCCTTTCCGCTCGAATTTTCGGATTCGAGTTGAAAATGGATCGTTGCGCCATCCTCAGTAGCTTCCGTGATGTACATGACTTTTGAAAAATCGACGAGCGCCGATTTTCCCGTGTTCAGGGTTACGTAGTGCCAGAACAAGATGAGTCTCCCTATGATTTCGTCGGGTATGAGCCGCCGCTGTTATATACAGTTTTCAAACAGCGGCCGGAACATATTTGGTGGAATGTCTTGAGATACGGAACGCACAACCCCCCGCATTGTTGTCAATACACGTGAGCACTGCGTGTCCGTCTCTCCCTGACGGCCGACCGCGGCATTTTATTCACCGGGTGCGGATTGCGAAATCGGCGGCGTGGCTCGTGCTGCAAATGCAAATGTTCACGTGATTGTGACTGCAAGAAGACAAAGGGCGCCAGATTTCTACATCGATCGGGCGGTGAGAGGTATTTTACCGATGTGCGCCGTTGCGCGTTCTCGTGCATGCCGCTTGTTCTTCCGGTCGAAGCGATTAAAAGAAGTGGGAATCAGTCAAGGATTGCTTTTCACCGGTGCTGGTCAAACGCCCTTGCAGATATCCGGCCCAGTTCACTCCGCAGTTGAGTGTCGACAAGGACCCAAAAGACCATGCGTGATCTCGTCGCCCGCTTCTTCGCCTATTACCGGCCGCACCGGCGTCTCTTCCTCCTGGATTTCTCCTGTGCGGTCGCCTCCGGCCTGCTGGAGCTTGGTTTTCCGATCGCCGTCAAGCTGTTCATCGACGTGCTCTTGCCGACGGGACAGTGGGGCTATGTCGCGGCGGCATCGGCAGGGCTGATGGTGATCTACATCGTCAACGGCGGACTGATGGCGATCGTCACCTACTGGGGCCATATGCTCGGCATCAACATCGAAACCGAGATGCGGCGAAAAGCATTTGATCACCTGCAAAAACTGTCCTTCGGCTATTTCGACAATCAGAAGACCGGGCATCTTGTCGCTCGCCTGACGAAGGATCTCGAGGAAATCGGAGAGGTCGCCCATCACGGTCCTGAGGATGTTTTCATCGCCATCATGACGCTGATCGGCGCCTTCCTGCTGATGGCTTCGGTCAATCCGAAACTGGCGCTCATCACCGCACTGGTACTGCCTTTGACGGCGTGGCTGACCACCCGCTACGGCGGCCGGATGACGCGCAACTGGCAGGCGCTCTACAATCGCGTCGGCGATTTCAACGCCCGGATCGAGGAGAATGTCGGCGGCATCCGCGTCGTGCAGGCTTTTGCCAATGAAGACCATGAGCGGGGGCTGTTTGAAAAGGACAACCAGCGCTACCGCAAGACCAAGCTCGACGCCTACCGCATCATGGCGGTATCGACAACGCTCAGCTATCTCTCCATGCGTCTCGTCCAGATGGTTGTGCTTGTTGCGGGCAGCTACTTCGTGCTCAACGGCGAACTGTCGGCTGGTGGATTTGTTGGCTTCCTGCTGCTGGTCGGCGTGTTCTTCCGCCCGGTCGACAAGATCAACTCGGTCATCGAGACCTATCCGAAGGGCATTGCGGGCTTCCGCCGCTACATCGATTTTCTCGATACCCGTCCGGACATCGCCGACAAGCCGGATGCGCGCGACGTGTCTTCGTTGAGGGGCGATATCCGTTACCGCAACGCACGTTTCGGATATCAGCAGTCGAAGGCGATCCTGAACGACCTGACCATCGATATCCGTGCCGGCGAGACCGTCGCCTTTGTCGGACCGTCGGGCGCAGGCAAGACGACGATCTGCGCCCTGCTGCCGCGCTTCTACGAGGTGACGGGCGGTTCCATCACAATCGACGATATCGACATTCGCGACATGAGCCTGCGGTCGCTGCGAAACCACATCGGTATCGTCAGTCAGGATGTCTTCCTGTTTGCCGGTTCCCTGCGGGAGAATATCGCCTATGGCCGGCTCGACGCCAGCGAAGAGGACATCGTCGAGGCGGCGCGAAAAGCCCGTCTCGAAGGCGTCATTGCCGACCTGCCGCAGGGGCTCGACACGATTGTCGGCGAGCGCGGAGTGAAGCTTTCCGGCGGACAGAAGCAACGGCTGGCCATTGCCCGTATTTTCCTGAAGAACCCGCCGATCCTGATTCTCGACGAGGCGACGTCGGCGCTCGACACTGAAACCGAGCGCGCCATCCAGCAGTCGCTGGCGGAATTGTCGAAGGGGCGCACGACGCTGGTTATTGCTCACCGGCTGGCGACGATCACCCAGGCCGACCGGATCCTCGTGGTCAATGAGGGTACGATCGTCGAAGATGGCAGTCATTCCGAACTCCTGAAACAGAACGGTCTCTACCGCCGCCTGAGCCAGTTGCAAGCGGGTTAGGCGCTTCTCCCAAGGAACATTGGGTGCCATCAGACGTTTGGGGTTCACTGTTCAAAAGGAGAAAGAACATGCGGTGGATCTCAAAACCTTTGCTCGCGGGTGTGATGCTTGTCTCGGGAGCCGGCTTCGCACATGCGGACATGATGGCGACAACGGCGACCGACCTGACAATCTATTCCGGGCCGGGAGCGAACTATCCGCCCCTCGGAATTGCCACCCGTGGCAGCACCGCGGCACTGGATGGCTGCCTTGAAGGAGATCGCTGGTGCCGCATCGACGTCAACGGCATGCGTGGCTGGGTCTACGCCCAGGAATTGACAGTCGACTACAACGGCGCGCCCGTCATCGTCCAAGAACTCCGCACGGACCTCGGAGTGCCGGTCGTCAGCTACGAAGCGACCGGGAGCGTTTCCGGCCCCGCCCAGCCGGCGCCCGGCGATGAGCTGATCGGGACGGTCGATAGCACCGGCGCGATCGTTCCGCCGCCGGAAGTGTTGACCTATATCGATCGCACGCCGATGGATGCGGTTCCCTATGACGGCGAAGTCGTGGTGGGAACAACGCTGCCGCGTGATGTGGTAATCTCTCAGGTGCCAAATTATCAATACAGCTATGTGCGCATCAACGACCGGCCGATGCTGGTCGATCCGCAGAGCCGCCGGATCGTCTACGTCTACGAGTGAGCTTAATGGGGCACGGGCCGTGTAGTGCGGCCCGTTTGACAGGTAAATGGCGGTTGGTTTCGAGGGGTGACTGGAGCTAAACCATGACCTCTCGCACGCTTATGATCGGCGTTCTTGCCTTCGTTGTCGGCTCGATCCTGAGCATTCTCGTGGTTCAGTATTTTGCGCCGGACGAAAGTGCAAAGAGTACGACGCCGCCGGACCCTCTGGTCGTTACGCCGGAAAATGCGGCGAAGGAAACGAAATAACGATCTGTTACTTAACTCCTGGCACGATTGCGCTCATGCACCGATTGCGATGTCCTGCCGCAAAGCGGCCTCGCATGCTTTTGTCAACACGATGGGATCTCTCTCGCCGCTTTGATAGAGCCGAACGACAGCGGCAGCGCAAACCTGCATGTCGGCGTCTGCTCGGGTCGTTTGATGCGTCTCGCAAAACTGATCGAAAATGAGCCTCAGCGCATCAATATCCTCGGCGCAAAGAGCATCGACCTGCGGACTGAAATACGCCATTGCTGTTCCTCCTTTTTAGGATGGAATTCCCTGTCTTTCTGCCGTCAGCGCGCAAGGCATGATCGACGATGGTGGCAGTGTAGCGTGATTTGAAATCAGCGCCATTCACTAAGACATGATGCCCCCGCGCCAAGAAAAATTTTATGTCAGGCAGCCTTTTGCTTTTTCATGCTTTTCCCAAACGGGGGAAAATTGTCATGGCAGCGTTCTATTTCAAGGTAATCGACAATGACGGCACAATTCCGGCCGACGATGCTTCTGATTTTCAAGATTTGATTGCAGCCATCCGGCGGGCAAAGATCGTGCTGGCCGAAATGGCGCTCGACGGATTGCCGCAGGACCCTGTCGAAGCATTGGTATCGAAGTGCCGAGTGTCGATCATATGCCGGCTGGGAGAATGAAACTGGAGTTGAAGATCCAGTGACCTATTGCTTGACCAGTGTCGGTACCGCTGTTCGTCCATTGATCGTTTCGACGGCTTCCAATATGGCCGGAACGACCAAATCAGCACCAGCATCGGACAGGTGGTCATCGTCGAAATAGAGAACTCTTTCTGCACTCACGCTGTTGATACAGCGGTCCTTGATGAAGCTGTTGCAGAAGAAATCGGCGGGCCGGACGCGGAAGAGATTGGGGTGGGAGATTGCGTCGAACGCGGCGATCACCGCTCCGTTCCGCTGCTGGTAGCGTTCGTAGCTGGTGCTGAATTCAAGGTTTCCGACCCCGGACATCGCGCTTTTGGCGACGAGTTCGGGCACGTTCCATCCCGCTTCCGGTATGGGATAGACGAGCACCACATTGCGGCCTGCGTCGAGATGTTTCTGGATATCGGCCACATACTGCTTGAGTACGCGGGCTTTGCGGGCCGGATCATCCTGGCTGGCATGTTCGCTCAGGCGATCGAACAGATCGACATAGGTGGGCTTCAATGGCTCTATGCCGCCCTCGCCATTGTCGAACGGCGATCCATCGACATAAAGGCTCCAGCGGCTTGCCATGATCACGGTCAAGATATCGCGCTCTTGGATGTAATCCTCGATGCCGGTGAAGAAGGAGTTGCAGCGCAACCGGTATTTTGGATTGGAAACATAGAAGCCCGAAAAGCCGACACAGGCCGAATGCGTCATCACGTAGAGATCGGCATTCGCGGCATCAAAGCTGCGCAGCGCTTCCCCCGCGAGTGCTGCGGCGTGCGAATCGCCGATCAGGATCGTCTTGCTGCTTGTCGAATGTTTGGTCAGGCAATCGCGAACCGGATGGGGCAGTGAGACCTCGCCCTTGTCGAACAGGCAGGTCTCCATGATGCTGTCGTGATGTTCCTGTTCGGCAAGGGCTATCCGCGCATCCGCCGGCAGACGGAACTGCAGGCCGTTGTCCATCGTGCCATAGAAACCGATGCCGATGAACAGCGCCGCCAGGATGGCCCCGCTGCCCAGTATCCGGGCGGGTGTCGGCAGGAGCTGAACACCGCCGCCCTTGCGGAACGGTGTTTCTATGAACCGCCAGGACAGGTAGGCGAGACCGCAACAGGCGAGCGCCAGAAGGCTCATCAAAAACATGGACGGTTCGGTAAGGCTGCGGATACGCACGAAGGCAAACACCGGCTGGTGCCAGAGATAGAGGCTATAGCTGATCAGCCCTATGCCGACCATCGGCCGCGTCGATAGCAGCCGGGCCGTCAGCGAGCCTGCGGATCCGAACAGGATGATCAGCACGGCGCCGAGAACCGGGACGAGCGCATAGAGGGATGGAAACGGTGTCGCGTCGTCATAGGCAAAAATGGAGAAGACGATGATGGCCAACCCTGCCAAAGACAGGATGTTACTTTTGTACTGCCGCCCGCCGGCCAACAGGAAAGCGCAGAGCGAGCCTGCCAGCAGTTCCCAGGCACGCGTGTTCGGTAGATAGAAATTGGCGGTAGCGAAGTTCATCGAACCGTATTGCGCAAGCAGCAGGCTGGTCAACGCGATGGCGGCGATGGCACCGATCAGCACCCGCGGGCCGAAACGCCACATCAGCATCACGAAGAGCGGAAACAGCATGTAATACTGCTCCTCCACTGCAAGGCTCCATGTATGCAGCAGGGGCTGCTCTTCGGAGGCCGCGGCGAAATAGCCGCCGCTTTCATGCCAGAAGAAGAAATTGGAGCCGAACAGGCAGACGGCGATGATGCTTCGGGCAAAGCTTGCCATCTGCGCAGGCAGCATCCAGGCCCAGGCAAAGGGAAGGCAGCACAAAAGCACGAAGAAGAGCACGGGAAGGATACGGCGGGCGCGGCGCTCGTAGAATTTGAGCAGCGAGAAACTGCCTTTTTCGCGCTCTGCGATGATGATCGACGTGATCAGATATCCGCTGATGACGAAGAAGATATCGACCCCGATGAAGCCGCCGCTGAAGAGCTGGAAGCCCGCGTGAAACAGAACTACGGGGACCACGGCCACGGATCTGAGCCCGTCGATTTCACGTCTATAATTCATTCCGCGCCCTGCTGAGATCCAAATAAGCTGGATGGAGCTGCAGGATGCGACGGCTTACTGCTGTTGATCAAGCCATCATCGGAAAAAGAATGAAAAACCAAGAGCATATGTTTCTGGCGAGACGGTGTGGGCCCGCTCTTTTGCTGAAACTGTGCTCAATATCGTCTGCGAGCCACGGAGTTGGCCCGCACCTGACGTTGGAAAGACTGCGTAGCCAAGTGGTATCCGGGCCGCGAGGGATTCCGCTCGCCTTCCGCGCCTTGGGATGGTGTCGCGTCCTAATCCCTGAACAATTTCCACCGCGTCGGCCTGAACGCGATGCGGGAACGGTCGGACGTGACCTTTTCCGGTGGAAGTTCGATTTCGACGGTGCTGTTGGCGGCACCGATATCCAGTTCGACATGGCGGGTACCTGCGACGCGGCGGGTCACGGTGACGATGCCGGCGATGCAGCCGCCGCAGCCGTCGAGCAGCTCGATATCGTGCGGGCGGAAATAGAGCTGCGCAGGGCCGTCTGCCTCACCTGGCGCGCTGACGCCGATCGAGCGGTCTTCGAGCCAGAGCTGGCCGTTTTCGACACGCACGGTAAGAATGTTCGACTGGCCGATGAAGCCGAAGACGAACGGTGAGTTTGGCGTGTCGTAGATTTCGTCCGGTGTGCCGATCTGTTCGATCTGACCCTTGCTCATGACGACGACGCGGTCGGCCAGTTCCAGCGCCTCGTCCTGGTCGTGGGTGACGAACACGGTGGTATGACCGGTGCGGTCATGGATTTCGCGCAACCAGCGGCGCAGCTCCTTGCGTACCTGCGCGTCGAGAGCGCCGAAAGGCTCGTCGAGAAGCAGGACGTTGGGCTCGACCGCCATCGCGCGGGCAAGTGCCACGCGCTGGCGCTGGCCGCCGGAGAGTTGCGCGGGATAGCGTTTCTCAAGGCCGCTGAGCTGGACGAGATCGAGCAGTTCGAGGGCGCGTTTGCGGATATCTGCCTTGGACGGGCGCCGGTCGGCTGGGCGGATTGTCAGGCCGAAGGAGACATTGTCGAGGACCGTCATGTGGCGGAACAGGGCGTAGTGCTGGAACACGAAGCCGATATTGCGCTGCTGCACGGTCTTTCGCGAGGCGTCTTCATTGCCGAAATAGACAGTGCCCTCGGTGGGGCTTTCGAGGCCGGCGATCAGGCGCAGCAGCGTCGTCTTGCCCGAACCGGAGGGGCCGAGCAGGGCGATCAGCTCCCCCGAGCGAATATCGAGCGACACATCGTTGAGCGCTGGAAAGCGGCCGAATTCCTTGCGTATGTTTTGAACGCGAACTTCCATGTAAACTTGACCTTTCAGTGCCGGCGGCTGGCAGCGATCTGGGCACTGTATTTCATTTCGAGCAGCGACTTCAGAACGAGGGTGACGAGAGCGAGTAGGGCGAGAAGCGTTGCGACCGCGAAGGCGGCAACGAAGTTATATTCATTGTAGAGGATTTCCACCTGCAGCGGCATGGTGTTGGTCAATCCGCGGATGTGGCCGGAGACGACGGAGACCGCACCGAACTCGCCCATCGCGCGGGCGTTGCAAAGCAGAACACCGTACAGCAGGCCCCATTTGATGTTGGGGAGCGTGACATGCCAGAAGGTTTGCCAGCCGCTTGCACCCAGCGACAAAGCCGCTTCCTCGTCGCTGGTTCCCTGTTCCTGCATCAGCGGGATCAGTTCGCGGGCAACGAAAGGGAAGGTGACGAAGACGGTCGCAAGAACAATGCCCGGCACGGCAAACAGGATCTGGACGCCGTGGCTTTGCAGCCAGGGACCAATCAGGCTGTGGGAGCCGAACAAAAGCACGAAGACCATGCCGGATATGACCGGAGAGACCGAGAAGGGCAGGTCGATCAACGTGGTGAGAAACGCCTTGCCCTTGAACTCGAACTTGGCGATCGCCCAGGCTGCGGCAATGCCGAAAACCAGATTGAGCGGCACGGCGATGCCCGCGACGATCAGTGTCAGCCGGATGGCCGAGAAGGTTTCCGGATCTGTGAGCACGGTCAGGAATTCGCCCGGGCCGTTGCGCATGGCTTCCGTGAAGACCGCTGCCAGGGGAAGAACGAGGAACATGCCGACGAAACAGAGCGCGGTGCCGATCAGGCCATAGCGCGCCAGCCGATGCTCGGATGTGGCGACCCGGACCAGTTCCGTATTGCCGGTACCGCCGTGTGAAGCTGTGCCATCATGCGCCATAACCGTACCTCCTTCTGCTCCAGGCCTGAATGGTGTTGATGATCAACAGCATGGCGAAGGAAATGACAAGCATGACGGCCGCGATTGCAGTTGCCGCCGGATAATTGAATTCCTCCAGACGGATGACAATGAGCAAGGGGGCGATTTCCGATACATAGGGCAGGTTGCCGGCGATGAAGATGACGGAGCCGTATTCGCCGACCCCGCGGGCAAAGGCCAGCGCAAAGCCGGTGAGCACCGCCGGCGCAAGACCAGGCAGCAAGACGCGGCTGATCGTCTGGAAGCGGTTTGCGCCGAGCGTCGCGGCGGCTTCCTCGACCTCCTTGTCGATCTCCTCCATGATTGGCTGGACAGTTCTGACAACGAAGGGCAGCCCGACGAAGACCAGAGCAAAGACGATCCCGAGCGGCGTAAAGGCGACCTTGATGCCCAGTGGCGTCAAAAGGCTGCCGATCCAGCCGTTCGGGGCATAGAGTGTTGTCAGCGCGATACCGGCAACTGCGGTCGGCAGCGCGAACGGCAGATCGACCATGGCATCGATGATGCGCTTGCCGAGGAAGCGGTAGCGCACCAGAACCCAGGCGAGGATGACGCCAAAGACGACGTTTACGAGCGCGGCGAGAAAGGCCGTGCCGAAGCTGATTCTAAGAGCATTGATGGTGCGCTGGTCGGTGGCCAGTTCCCAGAAGGTGGTCCAGCCCAAGGCGCTGGAACGCCACGCAAGGCCGGAGAGGGGGATGAGAATGATGAGTATGAGCCATGACAAAGTAACGCCGAGCGCCAATCCGAATCCCGGAATGACGCTCGGCTGTCTGAATTGCCACAGCGAAGCTGTGCGTTCGGTCATAAAGTCTTATTGTCCCGGCTTGTAGATCTGGTCAAAGAGCCCACCATCCCCAAAATATTTTGGCTGAGCTTCCTTCCATCCGCCGAATTCGTCAATAGTGACGAGCTTCACATCAGCAAAACGCTTGACGTCTTGTGGATCGGCAACCTCAGGCTTGAAGGGGCGGTAGTAGTGTTTTGCCGCGAGCTTCTGCCCGACATCCGAGTAAAGGTACTGCAGATAGGCTTCGGCGACCTTGCGGGTACCCTTGGCATCGACATTGCCGTCGACCAGCGCGACCGGCGGCTCGGCCTTGATCGAAATGGACGGCGTAACGATGTCGAAATTGTCCGGGCCGAGTTCCTCGAGGGAGAGATAGGCCTCGTTTTCCCAGGCCAGCAGAACGTCGCCGAGGCCACGCTGTACGAAGGTCGTCGTCGAGCCGCGGGCGCCGGTGTCGAGCACCGGAACATGCTTGAAGAGCTGGGTTACATATTCCTGCGCCTTGGCGTCATCGCCACCATTGGCTGCGCGGGCCCAGGCCCAGGCCGCCAGGAAGTTCCAGCGCGCACCGCCCGAGGTTTTCGGGTTTGGCGTGATCACCTGGATATCATCCTTGACCAGGTCGCCCCAGTCCTTGATGCCCTTCGGATTGCCCTTGCGCACCAGGAACACGATCGTCGAGGTGTAGGGAGCGCTGTTGTTGTCGAACTTCGTCTTCCAGTCGGCCGGAATCTTGCCGGTTTCCTTGGCGATCGCATCGATATCGGCTTCAAGCGCCAGCGTCACGACGTCTGCTTCCAGCCCATCGATCACGGCACGCGCCTGCTTGCCGGATCCCCCGTGTGATGCCTGGATTGTCACTGTCTCACCCGTATCCGCCTTCCACTTTTCAGCGAAGGCCGCATTGAAATCCTTGTAGAGTTCGCGCGTCGGGTCGTAGGAGACATTGAGAATCGTCGTATCGGCAAATGCGAAACCCAGTCCGCCGATCTGGATGCTGGAGGCGAGAAGCGCCACCGTAAAAAATCTCGTGAGTTGTTTCGCTCGCATGTCTACCTCCGTTGTTAAGCAGGCATACTCTATTCATTAGATGGAATATTATAACGCAGAACTTTCCCTTTCCCTGGGCAGCCGGAGAAAGTCCTGCCCTTGGCAGGTGCAATGCCGAAATCATTTGCCACGCAGCGGCATCAAAAGGCTGTCCTGTTGCCGACACCCTACCATAGCCCATCCCATGGCGGAACATCAGTCGTCGAACGGAAAACCGATAAAGCCGCGGCGACGCGCCACGAGCTTGAGCGACCGGTCGGGCATGACCATGTAGGTTTCCTCGATGCGTTCGCCGTAAGGGCCGTAGAAATTGTTGTGCAGGGTGCTGCCGACCGGGGCCTTCCTGAGTTTTGTCCGGGGCTGGCCGCCATAGGTGATGCTGCCGGGGATCGGCTCTACCCCGGCATAGGATCCGCTGTAGGATTGCGTTTCCACACAGGAGGTCAGAAACAGGGCGGTCAAGGCCGCAACGGCCAGGTTTTTCATTGTCGGACTCCCAATGGGATCAGTTGATTCCTTATTCCTTCGACATAGCGTTTCTGCGGATATTTTCCAGCGCGTCGGTCATGACGCGAGCCAGGACACCTGCGCCAGGCTTTCAGAGGCGCCCTCGATCGCTCTTGTGCATATCAGCGAATCAGCAAGAATGAATGTGGGAGGTTTCACGGGGACTTGAATGTCATGAAACGGAAACTCCTTGCCTGTCTTTTCCTCCTCAGCATGTCGCATACCGCTTTGCCCGCAACTGTTGGCGCGCGCGAAGACGTCATGGAAAAGATCGCCGATGTCATCGCCTTTGCCCGCGTCTGCCCGGCGCTCGAGATGGATACGGTTTCGGTGACGACGATCGCCATCAGCCAGAAAATCGGAAAATCCAATCGCGACTACGACCTGATCGACGCCATGGCCAATGCGCGGGAAGGCGCCATTCGCCGCGGTAACGCCGAAATTGCATGTGAAACCGGCCGGCAGCAATATGGGCCGGGCGGGAATGCCTTGCCGGGCCTGTTGCGCGAACGGTAAGTATTCCAGGCGCTCGAACATGGATTTCCGGTGTTGGGCACGATGCTTGGGCGCAACCATGGAAACGGCATCGGGGCTTCCTATGTCTGTGTCTTGGCATATGAGATGACAACATCCCGTGATCGTGACGCATGAATGGAAGGGAGGCGAATATGGCGGATGCCGCCGGCATATGTACACCGGAAGAAATCCTGTCGTTCTGGTTTGACGAGTTGCACCCGCAGGACTGGTTCACGCCGCAGCCGGGGCTCGACAGTCAATGTGACCGCCGTTTCCGGCTGACGCACCTGGCGCTTGCGCGGGAGGTTGCGCCTCAGTGGCGGGAATCGCCGGAGAGCCGGCTTGCCGCTATCATCCTCCTCGACCAGATGCCGCGCAATATATATCGGGGTACGCCGCTCGCCTTTGCGACCGATGGTCTTGCTCTGCGCGAGGCGAGCGTTGCGGTCGATGCAGGCGCGGACGCCGGCCTTTCGGTGGACCAGCGCAATTTCCTTTATCTTCCGTTTGAACATTCGGAACATCTCGTTGACCAGACGCGCTCTGTGAAGCTTTTCACCGAACTCGGCGATGCCAACTATCTCGATTTTGCCATCCGTCACTGCGAGATCATCCGGCAATTTGGCCGGTTCCCGCATCGCAACGCGATCTTGGGTCGTGTTTCCACAGAAGCCGAGGTCGCTTTCCTGTCTCAATCGGGTTCGAGATTTTGATGCCCTTGGATAGCCCGCGAACGGCAACGAGCCGGAAATCGGATTTTGCATCTGGCGGTGCTCCATCCTATGGAACGCCCAGCCGTCTGTCCCGCACTTCGATTCTGTTTTGGCGCGGCCGCCGGGAAAAGGATATGTGATTGCCGATGATCTCGAAATTCGTTGCCGCCCTTCTGTCGTTGTGGATGTTTGCTGCATCCTTGCCCGTGATGGCGCAGCAACCGGCGGTCAATGCCGTTCCGCAGCCGGCGGCGGAAGTCGTGGTGAGCCCGCAGGCACAGGCCGCTCAGCAGTTGGAATCGGCCCGCAAGAATCTTGAGCGGCTTGCGGATCTGGTGGCGAAGGCAAAAAGCGATGACAATCGCCTTGCCGAGCTGAAGGTCGAGGTCGATGCCGCGGCCAAGCAGATTATCGCTACGTCCGTTGCCACTCGACCGCGCCTCGACGAAATCAAAGCACGTCTGGCGGAATTGGGCGCTCCGCCTGCAGAAGGAGCGCCGCCGGAAGCCGATGTTGTTGCCCAGGAACGCAAGCGTCTTCTTGCCGAACGGGGCGAAATCAATGCGCTGACGGGGACGGCTGAGGAGCTGTCGATCCAGGCAACCAAGCTGTCCAACGGCATCACGGCGACGCGGCGTGCGCTGTTCAGCAACACACTGCTCAAGCACACCGACATCAATCGGACGATGGTGATGGACGCAATCGCCGCCTTGAGTCTGGAACGGCAGGCATTCATGCGCACGGTCGGCAGCTGGCTGACGTTTGCTTGGAATTTCAAACGTCTGCAATTGCTCACGGCCTTGTTTCTCTCGCTTTGCGCGGCGCTTGTCCTGCTTGGCGGGACACGCAAGCTGTTTTTTCCCCTGATCCACCGTGAAACCTTGAGCGAGGAGCCGGGCTATATCACCCGCCTGTCGGTGGCGTTCTGGTCGACGATGATCCCCACCACGGCGATGGCCGTCTTCGCCATCACCAGCTATTTCTTTCTTCAGGCATTCAAAGTCCTGCGGCCGGATATTGCGCCGATCATCTCGATCATATTGGCAATCTGTGTTGCGCTGCTGTTCGTATCGACGCTGTCGAATGCCGTTCTCGCGCCACGGCAGAGTGCCTGGCGCCTGGTTCGTGTTTCCGATCACGGCGCACGCCTTCTGTCGCTGTCGATCTTTGCCATGGCGCTCGTCAACGGCCTCGACTACCTGGCGGGCACGATCAGCGAAGTCATGGGGTCGCCGGTCGTCTTTACCGTCGTGAAAAGCCTGATCGCCTCGATCATCATTGGATTGATCCTGATGGCGATGTCGCTGATCAAGCCGATCGTTCCGGCGGGCGAAACGCTGGATGGACAAGGCAGGCCGTGGCCAAGGGCGGTTTCGCTGCTGTTCGTTCTCACCGGTTTAGCCCTGATCCTTGCGACACTGGCAGGCTATGTCGGGCTTGCCCGCTTCATCGCAACGCAGATCGTCATGACCGGCGCTATCCTGGTGACAATGTATATCGGCATCCTCACGGGCAAGGCCGTCGCCAAGCAGAATGCCCTCGCCGATACCGTCGTCGGCCGTTATCTCGAAAAGCGCTTCGGGCTGGAACAGGTGGCCCTGGACCAGGCCGGTCTGGCCGCGGGGCTTGGCATCTACGCGCTGGTGGTCCTGTTCTTCATCCCGCTGGTCCTGCTGCAGTGGGGCTTCAAGATCGCCGATATCGAGGGTTGGGCGTATCGGATCTTCACCGAGATCAGAATCGGCAGCATTACCATCTCGATCGTCGGGATCCTGGCCGGAATCCTGATGTTTGTCGCCGGCTACGTGGTTACACGCTGGTTCCAGCGCTGGCTCGACGGCAGCGTCATGGCCCGCAGCCGCATCGACGCAGGCGTGCGCAATTCGGTAAAAACGGGCGTCGGCTATCTCGGCATGGGGCTTGCCGGTCTGATCGGTATTTCGGCGGCGGGGCTCGACCTGTCGAACCTCGCACTCGTTGCCGGCGCGCTTTCGCTCGGTGTTGGTTTCGGTCTTCAGAACATCGTCTCGAACTTCGTCTCAGGGCTTATCCTTCTGGTGGAGCGGCCGTTCAAGGTCGGAGACTGGGTGGTGACCGGCACGACGGAAGGTTTCGTCAAGCGCATCTCCGTTCGTGCAACCGAGATCGAGACATTCCAGCGCCAGACGATCATGGTGCCGAATTCGCTGTTCATCAACGCGTCCGTCGGCAACTGGACCCATCGCAACAAGCTCGGCCGGTCGGATATCCCGGTGACAGTCAGCTATGATAGTGCGCCGCGCCAAGTGATGGATACGCTTCTGCAGATCGCCGCTACGCATCCTCTGGTCCTGAAAAATCCCGAGCCGCAAGCTGTCTTCAGCGCCTTTGGCGAGGCGACGATGACGTTCGAATTGCGGGTCTATCTCGCCGATATCGTCAATGGCAACGGCGTGCGCAACGATCTCAGGCTGGCGATTTACGAGCGTTTCAAGGAAGAGGGGCTTGGCGCACCGTTTCCGAAGGAAGCACTCGAACCGGAAACGCCACCACCTGGACCGGAAGCGGATGCACTTGCGCAAGAGGCAGAGGCGGCCGGCCCGGTCGAAACGACGCTGCCTGTTGAAGAAACGATCACGCGTAGCGGCACGCAGCGCCGGCCCCGCCGGGTGTCCGTCGAAACGGTGGGTGACAAGGACTGACGGGGCGGACTAAGGGAGCGGCGATCAAACAATTGTTCAATGATCGTTCCAATCCATGGACTGAGCGGCTCTGGTCGTGCAGCATGATGATTATGTCGTAGACAGGCTCTACTCTCGACGGCGCAAGCCTTAGAAATCGACTTCCAGTCTTCAATCAGGGTCGCACGCAATGGCAGAATTTCCTCAAAAGGCGAAGGTCGTAATCATCGGGCTGGGCGGTATCGTCGGCGCATCGATCGCTCATCACCTGATCGAGCGCGGATGGGACGACATCGTCGGCATCGACAAGTCCGGCATTCCGACCGATATCGGCTCGACGGCGCACGCTTCCGACTTCTGCTATACCACCAGCCACGATTTTTTCTCGGTCTGGACCACCCAGTATTCGATCGATTTCTACGAGAAGATGGGCCATTACGCTCGGATCGGCGGTCTGGAAGTCGCGCGCACCGGCGACGACACCTGGACGGAAGAGATCAAGCGCAAGCTTTCCTCCGCCAAGGCTTTTGGCACCCGCGCGCATTATGTTTCTCCGTCTGAAATCAAGGCGATGTTCCCGCTGATCGAGGAAGATCAGGTGATGGGCGGTATGTTCGATCCCGACGCCGGCCTTGTCATTCCGCGTTCGCAGACCGTTGCCGGCAAGCTGGTCGACGCTGCCGAAAAATCCGGCAAGCTTCAGGTGTACGGCAACACGCCGGCCCAATCGCTGATCGTCGAGGGCGGCCGCATCAAGGGCGTTGTCACCCATCGCGGCACGATCATGGCCGATCACGTCATCGTTTGCGCCGGCATCTGGGGCCGCCTGATCGCCGAAATGGTCGGCGAAGACCTGCCGGTCATGCCCGTCGATCATCCGCTCACCTTCTTCGGCCCGTACAACGAATTCGAAGGCACCGGCAAGGAAATCGGCTTCCCGCTGCTGCGCGACCAGGGCAACTCCGCCTATATGCGCGACACCGGCGACCCGAAGACCACCGAAGGCGGACAGATCGAGTGGGGCTACTACGAGCAGCACAATCCGCGCCTCTGCCATCCGCGCGACATTCTCGAAAAGCATGAAGCCCGCCTGTCGCCGTCGCAGCGCGACCTCGACATGGAACAGATCCTCGAGCCGCTCGAAAAGGCCATGGAACTGACCCCGATCCTCGGCGAACTCGGCTACAACGAAGGCCATTCCTTCAACGGCCTGCTTCAGGTATCCGCCGCCGGCGGCCCGTCCTGCGGCGAGAGCCAGAAGGTGCGCGGCCTGTGGTACTGCGTCGCCATCTGGGTGAAGGACGGCCCGGGCTACGGCAAGCTGATCGCCGACTGGATGACGGACGGCCGCACCGAGATTGATCACAACAGCATCGATTATGCCCGCTTCTACCCGCACCAGCTGACGGAAGAGTTCATCGAGGGCCGCAGCTACGAGGCCGCCCAGAAGATCTACTTCCCGGCCGTGCATACCCGCGAACCCTATGCCTCCGGCCGCGGTGTCAAACGCTCGCCCTTTCACGAGCGCGAAAAGGAGCTCGGCGGCTATTTTATGGAACTCGGCGGCTGGGAGCGCGCACACGGCTACAAGGCCAACGAGCACCTGCTCGAAAAATACGGCGACAAGGTTCCGGTGCGTGAGAACGAGTGGGACAATCGCCACTTCTGGCGCGTTTCCAACGCCGAGCATTTGGCGATGAGCGAAGATTGCGGCATCGTCAATCTCTCGCACTTCCATATGGTCGATATCGAGGGGCCGGACCATGTCGAGCTTCTCGAATGGCTGTGCGCGGCCAAGATCGGCGGCGACGGCAATATCGGCAAGGGTATCTACACCCACTTCCTCGATGACGAGGGTATGGTGCGCGCCGACTTCACCGTCATCCGCATGGCCGACCGTTGCCGGCTGATCAACGGTGCCGATGCCGGCCCGCGCGACTTCCACTATATGCGCCGTGTCGCAGAGGACCGGGGCCTTGACGTCACCATCACCGACGTCACCGAGAAGTACATCACCATCGGCATCTGGGGGCCGAATGCCCGTGAGACGCTGAAGAAGGTCGTCGCCGAGCCGGCTGGCCTCGATCCCGAAAACTTCGCCTTTGCCGCGATCAAGCAGATCGAAATCGGCGGCAAGCCGGTCACCGCCTTCCGCATCTCCTATGTCGGCGAGCAGGGCTGGGAACTGCACATGAAATACGAGGACGGCCTCGCCGTCTGGGATGCTCTGCGCTCCACGGGCGTCATGGCCTTCGGCGTCGAAACCTACGCCAACTCCCGCCGTATGGAAAAGAGCCTGCGCCTGCAGAACGCCGACCTCTTGACCCAGTACAACCTCATTGAAGCGGACCTCGCGCGCCCGAAAGTCAAGGAAGCCGACTTCCGCGGCAAGGCAAAGCATCTTGAATACAAGGCTAGGACCAACCAGCCGGCCATGCTCTGCACGCTGGTCATGACGGAGAACACCGACAAGCAAGGCGTGAAGCGCTACCCGGTCGGCTCTATGCCGGTCATGAATCCGGAAACCGGCGAGGTGCTAATCGACGAACTCGGCCGCCGCTCCTACACGACCTCGGTCGCCTTTGGCCCGACCATCGGCAAGAACATCGCGCTGGCCTATCTGCCCTGGGCTTACTGCCAGGAAGGCCGCAAGCTGAATGTCGAGTATTTTGCCGAGACCTATCCGGTCGAAGTCGTCGGTATTGGCTACAAGCCGCTTTACGACCCGGAAAACCTCAAACCGAAGAGCTGATCGGCATAGGATCCGTTGCAATTAAACCTGGCGCATCGGCTCAACCGAGCGGATGCGCTTTTTTATGCCTATCTTCCGAACTGCTTCATACGCGAGACTGCGCTGCTTCATTTGGATAGCTACCAGGCGTGAAGCAGATGAACGCCCGTTATCCTGATCATTCAGCCCCTATTCAGCCGACCCGTAATATTTATCATGCAATTCTTCTGGCGTGCGGTAGTCTGACACGGGGTGAAGAAGCGTCTTGTCTGTTCAGGTATATCGCCTGGACCCACGAGACGCCAAAAGGGGCGGCGCTGGGGCGCTGGCGGGCAATGAAAACATTCGTAAGTGCATGTGTTTTGACTGTCATTACGGCTCTTCCGGCATGGTCCGCCACCGTGACCAACAAGGATGGCGAGGCAACAGTGCTCGTTGTCGTCGAAGGCGAAAGTCGCATGGAAGTGGCAATCAGTGCCGGCAGCACGGAATCGATCTGCCCCAGCGGCTGTTTCATCACGACGCCCAGCGGCGACCGCATTGGTTTGCAAGGCGATGAAACCATCGAGATCGTCAATGGTTCGGCCGTCGTCAAGTAAAGCACGGCGCCTGGGAGATATGATAGCTTCGAGGATAAAACAGCGCGGTCCTGGCTCGCGCTGTTTCGTATCCTGTGCGGATTTCCGCTTTTTCTTTTGCCTTAAAACGAGTTCTTATTTCAGCAGGTAATTAACGACTGCGAAAACCTTTCTGCGTAGCTTGGCCTCGGGGACAATCTTTTCAGATAGGCGATCTATGTCATTTTTCGGCGTGTCCGGAATGTACTATTCCGGTGAATCCTTGCAGCAGCATCGCATTGTGCTTGCCGAAGATTCCAATCTCTTCTCCGCCATGGTCTCCAAGAGGCTCAAGGAACTTCTCGACATCGACGTGATCGTCTGCCGCGACTATGACGATCTGCAATTCTCGGTCGAGAACGCGTCCTTCCCGGCAACGCTTGCCATTTCCAATATCAATCTTCCCGGTGCCGAAAACGGCGAGGCATTGTCCTATCTCATCGATATGAGCGTGCCGACGATCGTCTTTACCGGCACCTTCCAGGAAAGCACGCGCGAGACGATCCTCTCCAAGGACATTGTCGACTATGTCATCAAGGACAGCGTTTTCGCCGTCGACATGCTAGCTGAATCGGTCTGTCGGTTCCTCACCAACCACCGGCACCACGTATTGATCGTTGACGATAGCCCGACGGCGCGCGCGCTGCTGACGACACAGCTGAAGCGCTACAATTTCCGCACCAGTTCCGCTGAAAGCGGGGCTGCGGCTCTTGAGTTGTTGAAAAAGCACCCGGATATCGGCCTGGTGATCACCGACTACAATATGCCTGATATTGACGGTTTCGAACTGACCCGCCGCATCCGTGGCGCCTATGGCCCGCACCAGTTGCGCATCATCGGCGTGTCCTCCTCAGCCAACCGCCTTCTGTCTGCGCGGTTCCTGAAGGCGGGCGGCAACGACTTCATGCTGCGTCCCTTCGTCAATGAAGAGTTCTATTGCCGCGTGAACCAGAATCTCGACACGCTGACCAAAATTCAGACTTTGGGTGCAAAAATAGCAAAAAAAGCATGAGATTGCAGGCGTTCTTGCTAATTTAGACGGTGCGACACTCGAAATTGTGACAATTTTGTGTTTACGGCACCATTTCTAAGTCATTCGACCTGATGATTTAACCAAATTGCAAGCGCAAGCCGGTTGAATGCACTGACGGGAACAATGGGTCTTGCTCTGCTTCGATTAGGGCAACTATCCGCATAAAGATAATGTCTGAGAGCCAGCGTTCGGTACAGGAAACGCCTGCGGCTCGCTACGGGATTGACGAAACGTGAGCTTTCGCAGGGCGCCGGCGCGGGGAAACCATATACAGAAGCATTCGGGCAAACGAATGCTTCTCGTTGAGGATTCCCGCATGTTTGCGACGGTCCTACGGCATGGTTTGGAGACCGCGCATGGCGTCGACGTCACACATTGCTCCTCTCTGACGGCGCTTCGAGGCGCGGTAGAAACCGCCGGCGGTGAGTTCTCCGTGGCGGTTCTCGATCTTAATCTGCCGGATGCACCGAACTGCGAAGCGCTCGACTATGTGATTTCGCAGAACATCGCCGCCATCGTCTTCACCGGTTCCTTCAACAACAGAACGCGTGAGGACATCCTCTCCCGCAATGTCGTCGATTGCGTCATCAAGAGCCAGCCGGATTCCATCAGCCATGTGATCTCCGTCGTCGATCGCGCGCTGACGAATGTCAGGACCAATGTGCTTCTTGTCGATTCCGATCCGACGTCGCGTGCGGAATTGCTCGGTCTTCTTCGGCAGCAGCAGTTTCATGTTACGCAGGCGGGGGGAGGAGCCGAGGCCCTGCATATGCTGGACGCCAGCGACGGCTTTGATCTGGTCATCACCGATGTCGCGCTTTCCGACATGTCCGCCTATACGCTGCTTGCCGAAATCCGCCAGCGTCACGGCGAGGATGCGCTGAGCGTGATTGCGCTCGCCGCCACCGCCGACCGCCAGCATGCGGCGCGGTTCCTTCAAAGCGGTGGCACGGAGTTCATCCAGAAGCCGTTCCTGGTGGAGGAGTTCAACAGCCGCGTGTTTCAGGTGGCCAGCATCCAGAAACGCATCCAGGCGCTGCACGGGATTGCTGCGCGCGACTATCTCACCGATATCTACAACAGGCGCTATTTCTTCCAGCACGGGCCGCGACTTGTCGAGCAATGCCTGAGGCGGGGTGGAACGACCTCCATTGCCATTCTGGACATCGACCATTTCAAGCGCCTGAACGACACCTATGGCCACGAGGTCGGTGACCTCGTGCTGAAGGCCGTAGCAACGCGCCTGCGCGCGCTGGTTGGCGAGGAGCATCTGCTTGCCCGCCTTGGCGGCGAAGAGTTCGGCGTGCTCTTCAACGGGCTCGATGTGGCCGCCGCCAACGACTTTTGCGAAACCCTGCGGCTTGACCTCGCCCGGGCAAAAGTGACCGCCGACGACGAAGAGTTGTCGGTTACGGTGTCGATCGGCCTCGCGACGATCGAAAGTCTCGAATCCTTCGAGAACTACCTGAACGCCGCCGACCAGTTTCTCTACATGGCGAAATATGACGGCCGGAACCGGATCGTGTCGGAACTGACGCTGCTCAAATCCCTGGCGTCGTGATGGAGTACGGCGGCGACACGATATTGTCGCCGCACTGCAGCCTCTAACCGGATGATCTGATTTACCGCGCAGCCTGCAGCGTCAGCTTGCGTTCTGCGCGTTCTTGCTGGGGCGAACGGTTGTAGAGTTCGCGATAACACTTGGAAAAATGCGAGGCAGAAACGAAACCGCAGGCAACAGCCACTTCGACCACCGGCATCGCCGATTGGACGAGCAGATGGCGGGCACGGTCAAGCCGGATCTCCAGATAGTAGCGGGCAGGGGAGCGGCCCATCTCCTGGCGGAACAGGCGCTCGATCTGGCGACGCGAAAGGCCGGCACTATCGGCAATTTCCAGAAGTGATAGTGGCTCGGAGAGGTTGCCCTCCATCAGTTCGATGATCGACAGTACCTTGGCGTTCTGCACGCCAAGCCGGGCGCGCAACGGCAGGCGCTGGCGGTCGTGCGGTCCGCGCACGCGGTCGGTGAGTGCCTGTTCGCAGACGCGGTTGACGAGGTTCTCGCCGAAATCCTGATCGATCAGGTTGAGCATCATGTCGAGCGAGGCGGTACCGCCGGCGCAGGTATAGATGTTGCTGTCGATCTCATAGAGGTCGGCATAGACATCGACCTGCGGGAAGCTCTCGGCGAAGCCGGGCAGGTTTTCCCAGTGAATCGCGCAGCGCTTGCCTGTCAGAAGACCGGCAGACGCTAGCACATGGGCGCCCGTACAGAGGCTGCCGACAGAGACGCCGCGATTGTAGACTTCGCGCAGCCAGGCATTGACGGACTTGTTGTTGAAATCCTCGACATAGATGCCGGAACAGACCAGCACCATCGACGGGCGATTCTCACCGCCGAGAAACTTGCGCTCGTCGGCGAGCGAGGTGTTGACCTCCAGGCCGATGCCGCTTGATGACAGAACCTGAGTGCCGTCGGTCGAGGCCAGGCGCCATGTATAGGCTTCATAGCCAAGCATGCGATTGGCGATGCGGAGCGTTTCGATCGCTGCGGAAAACGGCAGCATGGAAAAGTTCGGCACGAGAAAGAAGACGAGAGATCGCTTTTTGGTCAGTGGCTTGTTCATCGAAGGGTCCCATGCGCCGCGGATGTCGCATTTGTCACGTGGAAAAGCGTCATCGGGCTTTCCTGAATGCGACATTGACATGGACGCCAGCGACTGGGAAGAAATAAATATTGCGACATGCGCCAGTCTGCCTTCGAAAGCGGCAGCGCTGCTAAAAAATATCCAATAATTTTGCCGTAAACGACAAAAATGTCGCCTTTTCGTCTTGCTGCCCCGAGTTGCAGAAGAAACTTTTGGCACATACTCGCGTTTGTGGTTGGCGGTTTGCGACGCGCCGGGCGCGGGTCGGAAGTGTCGGAAATAGGCTATGCGCTTTGGGTCGTCGCCAACGGAATGCCGTCAGGCGCCTGAAAAGCAGAAAGGGCATTTCGCCATCATGGCCGAAATGCCCTTCCTACACGCTATCGACGGATTTTCGACATAAGGAACCGTCACCTGCCTCTGCGAGTGCCGGATCCGTCATCGTGCCGTTGTGTCGTCATTTGCCATGTCGACGGACGGAAAGCCGATGTCCTTCAATGTGTCATAGGACAGGCCTTCGAGAGCCCGCTCCGCACGGTGACGCTGCCAGGACGCGACGGCACGCGCGCGCAGGCCGATAAGGGACGATGCAAAGGACGAATGCCTTGGCCCGGAAGTGTGTTCTAAACTGAAGAATGCCATTTTTCTGGTTCCTTTTGACTGGGAGGATTCAAAAGGTCGCGACCATGAGAGAGTAATGCCGGAAGGCCATTCATCATTCAAGCGAATATAATTGATCTCTTGCATCAATAATCATGATGCTTCGCAAGGCCCGAAATGCCTTTCCGTGTCGGCTCAAACTGTCGAACCCACTTTAAAGCGAAGCAATAGCTGGCCTAAAGCGAAGCAGATTCAGGTATTCCGAAACTCTCGCTGGATAAGTTGGTTTAGATAAATCTTCGAATAATCATAAGGTTACGAGCTCAATTCGAAAGGCGAGATAGGATCGGAGTGATGCATCGGTTCAAACTGAAAAATCTTGAAAGTATCCGGTGTTATCACCGTGCTTCGCATTGGCCGAGCTGGGGCGGGATCTGACACTGGGAGCGATCCACTGCTCACGAGGGCGTCCTGCCTTAGTGCGCCGAAGCAAATGGTCCGGGGAATGGGTACACCAACGCAGGTACGGTGCGGCGCCTAGACAACGGCAATCACGCGTTATGCCGCCGATGTCCCACGCTGCCGTGCTTGTATATTCAAAATGATTTTTGCTTCAAAATTTCGATTTATGAGAGGTTTAACATATTGATGTTCCTCAGATATTTGTTCGGAGCGCTCCGCTGTTATGGCAATTTTGATGAGCAAATCCCTTTTCGACAGGGTTCCTTGTCAAGGAGTGCAGATAGAACATTTCCTGAATCGGATTTCACCGGTGCGCTTCGGTGCAATTTTTGTCGTCTCGCGAACCATTAGGTTGAAAAAGCCGCGAGGCTTGACGTTGATCTGTTTTCGGATGCGCGCTCCATCAACAGACAAGAATCTAGGATGCCATGTAAGAGCAGTAAGAGGGGATGTCTTGTTCAGCGCTCCATCTGCATTAGGCCGCGACGGTGAAAGCTGCTTCTTCGTTCGTCCGTACCTTCTCAGCCGTTCGCCTTCTTTCGCTTCGACGGCGGCAGCACACCAAGTGCGTTAACGGCGTTCGGATCGTTCTTCGTGTTTGCGTTGAACACCCCCCATCCCTTGCCGTTCGCAGGCGGAACGAATTCGATTCCTTGGGCTTCATAAAAACCTTGCAGACTGTTGGCGTAGTGGACGATGACCTTGTCGCCCCGCTCTAAGCGCTGGATGGTTTTTCGAGAAACGCCGAAGACAGCCTCGACGTCATCTTGGCTGAGGCCAAGAAACTCCCTCGCAATCTTCAAAATTTTCGGTGGTGCAGGCCGCATAGCCGCAAGGATTGACGCTCCTTGCGCAGAGCTGGGCAACAGTTCTTGCCAGCTCACCCGAATGGGAAAGCTGCTGTTCATGCTCCAGCCGCGAGTGCCTCGTCACGATCGGTTTTGCCGGCGTCGGATACAGGCGTGGATGAGCGGCAGAAGGCGGCGGGAAACGCGCGCAGTAGGAAAGACAGCGACGCGACGAAAAGGATTCGATCTCATGCAACCGATGACCTGAGAGGGCGGGTATGGACAAGATTGCCGATTTGGCGGACCGATATCCGCACCTGACATTCGGAAATCTAAGATTCGGCATCGAGTGCGGAGACGGCTGGGCGGACATCATCCACGCCTTCCTCGCTACTGCGGAACAGGTAACCGCCGCCAGCGGCGGGACCCTTCATTTACTTCAGGTCAAAGAAAAAATGGGAGGTCTGAGGATCTGCTACAGAATGGCGGATCCCGCGCAAAGGGACTGGATGGGCATCGACGAGGTATATTACTTGGCTGAGGCTCGTTCATTCCACGTCTGCGAGCATTGTGGCCGCCGCGGCGTCCTGACGTACAACGGCCTAGCCGCACAGCTCTCTTCGCGATCTACATTCATCTACTTGGGTTCCCGTCCGCTGACATCACTTGATAACGGCGGACAAGAAGTCCGCAAAGGGCTCGGTAAGATCCAATGAACACACGCGAGATGCTGAGTTTGGCGGCGGCAGCGGCCCTTTCCGGTATAGACGAGGCGACACTCGTCTACCTGATTGAGTATGGCCAGCTCAACGGAGCGAAGATCGATGGCCGGTGAGAGCGCCGCTTCTTCGAGCCGAATCATGACGGCCGTCACCTGGATCGCAGACGTTGCTCTTATAACGTGTCCGCATTCTTCTCGGCGAGGCGATGACGCTGTAGAGTGATCGAACGTGCGCCACACCATCTCACCCGGAGGCCTGTATGACTGAGGTCTTGCTGTTCCACCACGCACAGGGGCTGACCCAGGGTGTGCGCGCGTTCGCCGACGACTTGCGGGCCAGCGGTCACATCGTGCACACGCCGGACCTGTTCGACGGACGCACGTTCGAGAGTATCGACGAGGGTCTCGCCTACATCGGTGAGATCGGATTCGACGAAATGCGGGAGCGCGGCGTCCGCGTCGCCGACGAACTGCCTCCCGAGCTCGTCTACGCTGGGTTCTCGTTCGGTGTGCTGCCGGCGCAGAAGCTTGCACAGACACGGTCCGGAGCCCGCGGAGCCCTGCTCTTTTACTCTTGCCGGCCGATCAGTGGCGAGTGGGCCTTCGGACCCTGGCCGGACGGCGTCGCGGTCCAGATCCACGGTATGGACAACGCCCCGTTCTTCGTCGGCGAGGGCGACATCGACGCCGCCCGCGGGATCGTGGAGAAGGTCGAGGACGCGGAGCTTTTCCTGTACCCCGGCGATCAGCACTATTTCGCCGACAGCTCGCTCCCGTCGTACGACGCAGATGCGACCGCGCTACTCACTATCCGCGTGCTTGAGTTCTTGGATCGCGTCTGATCCATGCCGACGTCTTGGTTGAGCTCAATCCCGAAAGGATGTTCGGTTGTAGCCCTGGATCGCCATTAGGCTGCCTTCAGATTAATAACCGCTTCGCGCCGTCATGCCGGTTGTCCACACCACCCGCATTAGTTCCTGGAAGCAGTCAGTCTGCTATTCAAGCGGTCACGTCCGGAGCGCGCCCATTGCGGCCAGCACTCGCGTTCAGTGCCGAATTATCGATGCTTGACTTTAGCTGCCGTCCACGGCCGCGAATAATTTTGTGAAACCGTTGATGAGGTTCTCATCACTGTAGACCAACGGGTCACCCTGTGCTTCGACCATTCCCTTCATAGTGAGCAGACCAATTGCCGATAGATACGCAAGGAATGCGAGGAGCCTTGGTTCGATTTCCCCGCCGACGGCCTGTCCCTTTTCGATCAGCGCAACCGCTCCACTAAAGATCATCGCGTTGAGCGGGCGAATACGGGCGAACTGTTCTGCCGACCATTGAATGCCTGCCGATCCCGCAACCTGGCCGAACATGAATGCCAAGCGGAAGTCGTCCATTTGCGCAGTGAAAGCGTGTACCGTCTCACGCACGATCGCCCCAAGCGCCTCGCCGCCGGTCTCTGCGTTTGCAACGGCGGCTTGCACTGCCTGTGCGTGGCCTTCAAGCGTGCTGAATACAAGTTCGAAAACCAAAACGTCCTTGGAGCTGAAATAGTAATACAGCCCTGTCTTCGAAATTCCAGCCTCGCTTGCGACGGCCTCAAGCGTCATGGCCGCAACGCCGCTCCTGAGTAGCACTTTGCGTGCCGCGTCGAGTATTTCTTCTCTCGACCTCGCGCGACGGCGTTCCTGGCGAGCCAACCGGCTGGCAGCTTTGTCTTCAACGGCACGGCTACGTTCACTGCTTGGCACAAGTTGCTCCGGTCGATGCGATCGACACACCATACCAGCGGGGCCTAGATTCGTCCATATATTGACTTTTTAGACCATTGGTCTAAAAATGCTATGAGAAGTCTGTTTACCATTAAGTCGGCGTCGAGGAGATTTGCGCATGGACCATCTAAGCCTGAGCAATCCTGTATTTGCGGCATACGCCATCGCTGCGACATTGATGATCCTGAAGGGCGTTGCGATGTCCTGGTTGACGGTGATCCGCATGATGGCCGAAAATGGCGGTTTCAGAAATCCTGAGGACCTGAAAAAGACAATGGCCAACCCAAGGCCGAACGACACCCAATTGGTGCCCAACGAGCGCGTTGAACGTATCCGCCGCATTCAGCTCAATGATCTCGAGAATATTCCCTATTTCCTTGTTGCCGGGCTAGTATATGTCACGACAGCGCCATCGCTGCTTCTCGCGCAAGTCCTGTTCTATGGCTATGTCGTGACGCGTCTGCTGCACTTCCTTGCCTACTACACCGCCCAGATTCATGACATTCGCGCGTTATTATGGACTCCGGGCTCACTCATCATCATCTTCATGGCGGGCAGCACCTTCGTGAGCGTTGTTTGGTGAGGAGCCCTTTTCGGCAATGGCGACTGCGGACACGTGGGTGTCCGCTTCGGGGGCCAAAGCGGGTATCGCGTATCGCTCTCAAGAAATCCAAGTCGGTATCTTAGGTCGCCACCGTCTCTGCCGATGACATAAGATGATCCTGATCCGGGGAAGAAATCATCGCTCTCGTCTGCCTAAGACTTGCGCTGCAGGAACTCCCCACGTCAGGCGACGGACCATCCACCGTCCACCAGCAGGTTCGCGCCGGTGATTAGGCTCGCAGCCGGTGACGCAAGGAAGACCACGGCACCCACTACATCGTCGGTTTCACCGATCCGGCCGAGTGGAATGTGACCGAGCGTCGCTTGGCAATTGTCCGGATTGGATAGGAAAGGTGCGGTGCCATCGGTGTGGATGAAGGTCGGCGATACAGTATTTACCGTGACATTGTAGCGCGCCCATTCGGCTGCAAGGCAGCGCGTCAGGTGATTAATTGCCGCTTTGCTCATGCAATAGATCGCCTCGCCGCGCAGTGCCACGGTACCGGCCTGCGAGCTGATGTTGATGATCCGGCCCTCTTTACGCTCGATCATATGACGGCCTATTGCCTGCGTCATCAGAAAGGTGCCCTTGATGTTGACATCGAGTATCTGGTCAAGGTCCATTTCCTCAACGAGTTCCGCGAGATTGCCCGGAGCCACTCCGACATTGTTGATGAGGACGTCGATCCGACCGAACGTTGTAAGGGCCGCATCCACTGCTTGTGCGATATGCGCCTTATTGGGAAGATCCAACTCAACCGGGAGGACTTTGCCTCCGGCGCTCTCGAGTTCGCTAACTAGGCCAGCCGACGCCGCGATGTCGCGGACTCCCAGGACGATATCGGCCCCTGCCGCGGCACACGCGATTGCGCAAGCACGACCGATGCCCCGGCTCGCTCCCGTCACGAACGTCACTTTGCCGTCAAGGCTGAAATCCGGTGCGTTCTTCTGCATTATGATACCTCCCTTGATGAAGCTCATTTATGGCAGCGTCGGCATGCGAATGCCAGACTTTCAACGCATGTTGCGGAGCATCCTTGACCACATAGGTACGTCTCCAGTTGTTATTTGGCAGGTGCTTACCACCATTTTTCGGCTTGACCCTATTGTGGTGAAAAATGCCCTCGTCAATAGGGGACCATGAGTTGGGACATCGCGTCCGCTTCAAAGATACCGGACCAGAAGCAGCCCAGCGCGACCCGGCGCCCTCACTGCTTATGCGTTCTTCAAACGGCCAATGCTGGCCAAAGGAGAACAGAAATGGGTATTGCACAATATGATCCTACCGCACTGGGGCGCCCGGCTTGGAACGCCGGCCGAAAGGTCGGTGTCAAGAAGCCTCTGAAACAGCGCCAGATTTGGGCGATCCGCTTCTTCCTTGATAGGGAAGGACGCATGAGAGATCGTGCGTTGTTTGATCTCGCGATCGACAGCAAGCTGCGCGGCTGCGATCTCGTGAAATTAAAGATCGGAAGTCTTGTTACCGGGACGGAAATCAGAAACCGAGCGATGGTCGTTCAACAAAAGACCGGCCGTCCGGTTCAGTTCGAAATCACGGCAGATGTAAGGGCAAGTCTACTTGCGTGGCTTGAACGCCGTGGTGGAACAGTCGACGACTATGCCTTTCCCAGTCGAGTCGACCATGCCGACCATCTAAGCACCCGCCGATATGCCAGATTGGTGGATGAATGGGTGACCACAATAGGGCTGCGACGCGAAGACTACGGCACGCACTCGCTTCGGCGCACCAAGGCCGCGATGATCTACAAGGCGACAGGCAATCTTCGCGCGATCCAAATTTTGCTGGGCCACACCAAGATCGAAAACACGGTCAGATATCTGGGGGTGGACATTGAGGATGCGCTGGAATTAGCGGAGCACATTGAGATTTGACAGCGTGCGGCCCCGCACACAGCGGGACCGCACGTCTCGGCGCGAATGTCTTCATTTAGGACGTTGCGATCAAGCGGCTATGCGCCCTCATTTCGGTCGGTCATACCACCCGCTGAAGTTCCTGAAAGCCGTCCGTCCGCTTCGCTAGTGTGGCCACGTCCGGAACGCGCCCGCATGCCGGTCGTCCACACCACCCGCATTAGTTCCTGGAAGCAGTCCGTCTGCTATTCGAGCGGTCACGTCCGGAACGCGGCCCGATGCAGACATCAGACGATTGCAAAACTCGGTCGCTTACACACGGGTTTTGCGACAGGAATTCCTCTCATTTTTTGATGCTGAGAGGTCAGTCGTTGAACTTAGGATTCCGCAGCAACGGAAAGCTGCCTCGAAATAGTTTGCGAATCGCATAAGTCAATGCTTATGTGTTCGCATGATCGAGAATGACTTCTTCCGAGCTTTGGCAGACCCGACCCGCCGTGCGATCTTTGAGAAGCTGGCGGTAGGGAGCATGAACGCTAGTGCCTTGCGCGAGGGCATGGAGATTAGCCAGCCGGCGATGTCGCAACACCTCGCAGTTCTGCGCAGTGCAAAGCTCGTGAGGGAAGAACGACAGGGGCGTTTCGTGAATTACGAAGTCGATCCCGATGGGTTGGCTCTCATCGCCCAGTGGCTCGCAAAATACCGCGCCTATTGGCCGGAGCGTGTCGCAGCACTCAAAGTCTTGCTGAAGGACATGGATCAATGAACGAAGGGAAGACCAAGGAGCAGGATAGCGGCGTCGAGTTGGAGTTTGACTTGGGCGATCCGCCGCAAAAGGTCTGGCGTGCTGTCACCATTCCCGAACTTCGGGAAAGGTGGTTGCCGAAGGAAGCATTGGCTGATCCCGATGCGATCACCGTCACCCCCGGCAAGGAGGTTCGCTACAAGCTGCGTGACGATAACCCGCCTTTCCTTGAAAGCACCGTGACGTTCACGATCACCCCGAATGCCACCGGCGGCACTTGCCTTCGGATCGTCCACGAACTGACGGACGCAAGATTCGATGGAATGGCAAAAGCGCCGGCGAACAGCAACAGCCCGCCCCTCATGCTCGCCGCCTGACACGGCGAGCCTCCCCCTTAAATTTTGAAAGTCTGGAGGTCGCCGATGCGCGAAGCGATGCAACTCGTCCCTATGGTCATAGAACAGTCCAGCCGGGGGGAGCGATCCTTTGATATTTATTCACGGCTTCTGCGCGAGCGGATTATCTTCCTCAATGGCGAGGTGAACGATACAGTTTCGGCGCTCGTCTGCGCGCAATTGCTGTTTTTGGAAGCGGAAAACCCCAAGAAGCCCATCAGCCTTTACATCAATTCGCCCGGCGGCGTCGTGACCAGCGGCCTGGCCATGTACGATACCATGCATTACATTCGCGCCCCGGTGCATACGCTGTGCATGGGGACCGCCCGCTCGATGGGCTCGTTCCTGTTGATGTCCGGCCAGCCGGGCGAACGCACTGCGCTTCCCAATGCCAGCATCCATATTCACCAGCCGCTGGGCGGATTTCAAGGGCAGGCATCGGACATGCTGATACATGCCGAGGAAATGCAAAAGACCAAGCACCGCATGACACGGCTCTACGCGGAGCATTGCGGACGTTCCTACGAAGACTTTGAGCGCGCGATGGACCGCGACCGCTTCATGACGGCGGAGGAGGCGCTTGAATGGGGTCTTATCGACCGTATTCTGAAGATTCGGCAAGACACGAGCGATCTACAAGCTTTGCCGCAAAATCCCGATTAAGGCGGCCGTTTTCTCAACCTCTGCGATGTCGCAGAATAGGTGACGGCAGTCATAATGGCCGCGTTGGCGCTTTCCGGGCGCGAGCGCCCGAGAAGCGGCCTGACTGCTTCCAGATGCCAGAGCGGGTGGTGTGAACGACCAAGATGAGGGCGCGAAGCGGAGATGATTTCCGATGCGGGGCAGGAAGCTGACCGACGGCTCAAAGCTGAGGCACTTCAAGAGCGTCCACATCTGGTCTTGTCGCTACTCGACGATCTTCCAATAGGAATCTTTGCGGATCACCTTGCCATTCCGAAACGTATAAAGATCGCAACCCTGGACTTCGGTCTTTGTCCCGTTGACCGACGTACCCATGAGGAACCATCTCGATATGCCAGTTCCGGATGCTTCATCAACGAAGTGTTCAGCATTGTTGTAGACAACGTCAGGCAGGCCATGAAAGCGCGACGCCAGAGCCTCTCGCACCTTGGTCTTGCCTTCGAAGCGAGACCCCCATGGATCGTGTCCGCGTGGCATCTCCAATATGCAGTCTTCAGCGAAGTAGGTCATGATCAGATCGAGATCATGTGCGTTGAAGGCATCGCACAGGTCTATCAGTCGCCGACGCAAGTCCATCACGGTCTCCATCAATAGGGAAAGCGCGCTCGCGATCCTACCATGTTTCCTCCCGTTCTACAGGAGGTGCATTGTTGCGCGGGCAATGGGTGAAGCCCCCATTGAGAAGATCCGTCGGAGCTGCCCAGGCACACCGCCTCGATGCTCGCCCCAGCGGCATTTCGGACGAAAGAGACTATGCCTTGCCCAGATGCTTCGGCCAGAATTCCTGATGGACTTTGGCAGCTTCGTCTTCGAGGTTCGTCGGGCCAACCACAGTGACGTTGCGCGCGCCGGTTTGCAACACCGCCCGGCTCGGCACGTTCAACCCGATCCCAGCGATCTTACCAAGCCGCGTTTCTGAGCACGCAAACACCATACGCCCGATGCCCGACCAGTAAATCGCCCCCGAGCACATCGCGCACGGCTCGGTGCTGGTGTAGAGCGTGCAATCACCGAGAAAAGCGGTGTCATATTGCTTTGCCGCCAGTTTAACCAGATTCATCTCGGCGTGGTTCGTCATATCGTGGCCGGTGAAGACGCTGTTTTCGGCACGAAGGATTACTTCGCCGTTCTTCACAAGCACCGAGCCAAATGGCTCGTCGCCGCCTTCCACCGCGGATTTCGAGAGCGCAATCGCCTCGCGCAGAAACGGCTCGTGGTTTTCCATCGGAGTCTCCCCAAACACTTGAGCGTGATGATCTTGTCTTGAATTGAAGAGATTACCAAGGGCTGCATATCAGATTCAAGATGCTGGCAGGGCGGAGGCGCGTTCCGGACGTAATCACTCGAATAGGAGACTGACTGCTTCCAGAAAAGAAAGTGGGTGGCGTGGACGACCGGCTTGCGGGCGCATAGCCGACCGCTCAATTTGGAAACACAGAAACATCGCTGGAGGTGCGGCCCCGCTATGTGCAGGGCCGCACCCCGTCAAATATCGGTATGCTCCGCTAGTTCCAGCGCATCCTCGATGTCCACACCAAGGTACCTGACCGTGTTCTCGATGTTGGTATGTCCGAGCAGGATCTGGATTGCACGAAGATTGCCCGTCGCTTTATAGATCATCGCGGCCTTCGTGCGTCGAAGCGAGTGCGTGCCGTAGTCTTCGCGTCTTAGCCCGATGGCAGTCACCCACTCATCGACCAACCGGGCATACTGACGAGTGCTAAGATGATCGGCATGTCGACACGACTGGGAAAGGCTTAGTCGTCAACTGTTCCACCTCTTCGTTTAAGCCAAGCAAGCAGGCTTGCCCTCACTTCGGTCGTGATCTCGAACTGTACGGGACGACCGGTCTTTTGCTGAACGACCATGGCGCGGGTTCGAATTTCTTGACCTGTGACGAGGGTCCCGATTTTGATCTTAACGAGATCGCAGCCCCGGAGCTTACTGTCGATTGCGAGATCAAACAGCGCGCGATCTCTCATGCGCCCTTCCCGGTCTAGGAAGAAGCGGATCGCCCAAATCTGGCGCTGTTTTAGGGGTTTCTTGACGCCGACCTCTCGGCCGGCGTTCCATGCCTGTCGGCCCAATGCAGCAGGATCATATTGTGCAATACCCATTTGAGTTCTCCTTCGGCCTCCATTGGCCTTTAGGAAAACGCGTGAGTTCAAGGATCACGGGGCCGCAAGCGGAACGACAACTTTTGGCTTCGGATATGCGCTGCTCGGACGCTTTGGCGAGACCACCGCCAGGCGTGATCGCTCTGCCTGCTCGACATGACATTTGTGTTGCCCCTTGCCATTGCAATCCTGTGTGTCAATGCGCAGGGGTGTCGACCACCCAGGCCTGAAGCCGACATTTGTGACCAACCCTGAACTTGGAACCTGAGTCAGGAAATTAGAAGCCGTACATCGCGATGACGAGTGCGAAAGCGATGACGAACAAAATGCCGACAAACGTCATAGCGCTTACGATGAGGGCGGCCGCGATCGGATAGACGTTGCGCCATGCAAGCGTGGCTGCAGCGATTGCGACGATGGGCGGTGCGGCGAAGTAGACCGGGGTCAGTTTGCTGTCGCCGTAAGCGTCGAGTCCCTGCTCAAACACGGACGGCAGTGTCGAAAGCCAGCCCAGCATGATGCTGCCGGCTACTACAAGGGTAGTGCCGCGAAGATCGCGCCGAACGGCCAGCATGAAAGCAACGACGGCGGCAACCGCCTGGAGCCCGCCCATCGTGGCCGCGGTCCATCCACCGAGCCTGGAGGCCGGGGTCGGCACACCCATGAACGGGTATGCCACGGCCGACAGACCAAAATAAACCTGCAGTACAGCCGTGAGAACGAGCAGTGGCCATGCCGCCTTTGCCGCCAAAGATTTGTTCTCGTGCTCTTCGCGCGCCATTTTCCGTTCCTGAAACTCGGATTATCTCGGCCATGCACCAGCCTGATCGAAGGCTGTTTATGAAAATGGCTTCAGGTACGGAAATGTCTGCCTGGAAGAGGTATTTTGCAATCCCACTACCCAAACGACACGTCGGGGCTATATGCGGAAATCATTTCCGCTTTGAGGGCGCATTGCCGCCCGGCGGCATTGGCAATCGGTCGGTGGTGTCTCTGATCGCATTTCTGCTAAAGCTGGGAAGAAAATCGTCCGCGATGTCACCAACTGCCGAAGTGTGAAAGGCGCAACGGGCTGATGGGCCTCTCGCTCATCGAGCCTCTTGTGTTGAAGGAGGAGCGCTAGAATGAGCACCGACCGGAACACCGTGCGGTCCTATGATATGGTCGCGGCGGAGTACGCTGCCGAGGCCGCGGCGATGCCCGAATGGGTCGCGACTGAGATCGATGTGTTCGTGACCGAGCTGGGTGGCTCGGGCAGGGTGCTGGAGATCGGAAGCGGTGGCGGGCGAGATGCACTCGAGCTTGAGAAGCGGGGGATTAGCGTCCGGCGCACCGACATTTCGAAGGGTTTGGTCGAACTGCTTCGCGAGAGTGGCTTCGAGGCGACCTGTTGGACCCGCTGACCGAAGACTTGGCCGACCCGCAGCGTCCCGGCACGCCATACGACGGGATTTGGGCCTGTGCCTGCCTGATTCACGTCGCGCGCGCGGATTTCGGCACGGTGCTTGGGCGGCTTGCCGAGGCGACCCGGACCGGTGGCCGACTGCACGCCTCGGTTAGAGAGGGCGACGGCGACGATGTGTCCACACACGGCAGTGCTGCAGCGCCTCGGCGGTACGTCGAGACGTACTGGCGCGAATCTGCCCTGCGGTCCGAACTCATGGACGCCGGCTGGATCGTCAGCGAGGTACGTCTGTGCGTCGGAAAGCCCCATGATCGGTGGCTGAGCGTTCGGGCGAGTCGGGCGTGACGCACACAGACCTCGCGGGAATGGCCGGTTGTCGCGCGACCATAAACTTTAGGTCGCCGCAATGTCTGCTTCCTGGCGAAGGCAAGATCGCCTCTACGGCCGAGATGGCGGCGAAGTTGCCGTTCTCTGCCGTCCTGGGAACATCACCAAAGCCACGAAGATAAGACCTCCCTTGTGTCTGTCCACGAAGTGGGCATCGCAGGATCAAGCCGTACTCGCTGGTCTGTGTTGATCCGTTCTAGGCCGAAATCGATCGCCGTCGAATTTCGGTCGAGTCAGACTTTTAGACGCTGGCCCCACAAATCGCAGTTGGCGATGACTCTTTTCACCTCGTTGGAACGTCGTTGTTGCGACCGTCGTCGAGCGGTCGGACTCGACCCAAATGAGGACTGAGAGATGGATCTGGAAGGAAAGCGAATCGTGGTTGTCGGCGGGAGCCGCGGCTTGGGGAGGGGGCTCGCCGAGGCATTTGTGGTTCGCGCGGCCGAAGTCACCGTGGTAGCCCGAAACGCGGCTGCCGTGCAGGGGCCAGGCGAGCAACCGGCCGTCACCGCCGTATCGGCTGATGCAACCGATGTCGACGCGGCATGGCGGATCATGGAGCAGACGCGACCCGATCTCGTCATCATGAGTGCCGGTGCGGAACCGCCCATGGAACGGATCGACCGGATTGGCTGGGAGGCATTCACGACCAACTGGAATGTGGACGTCAAGGCAGCGCTGCACTGGGTACAGGCTGCTCTGACGTTGCCGATGACGCCGGGCGGGCTTGTCGTCCTGGTCTCCAGTGGGGCCGCCGTGCAGGGGTCGCCGCTATCGGGCGGTTATGCGGGAGCCAAGCGCGCGCAGTGGTTCACTGCAAAATATGCCGAGAGCCTGTCGGCGGAACTCGGCCTGGGTCTGCGCTTCCGGGTCATCGTTCCCCGGCAGATCTTCGCCGGAACCGGTGTGGGCGATACCGGCATCGCGGCCTATGCCGCGGCGGCGGGGCGGACATTTGCCGAACAGGCCGCCACCTGGCCGGACATGACGCCGCGGGCTTTTGGCGATATGGTCGCCGACCTGATCGGCAGGACAGGCCTCGCCGAGGCCATGGTCTACGCGGTGCGTGGGGATACGGGTGTGACGGTCATCGAATGACAGAAGACGCTGCTCTCGAAGACGAAGAGAGGAAAACTCTGCTCGCAGCCCTGGCCAGGGAAGCGGACGCGCTTCGCCCCGAACTGCACCGCTATGCTGCTCGTCTGGTGGGTTCGGTGATCGACGGCGAGGATGTGATTCAGGACGCGTTTGCCAGGGTATTGACGACGGCTGGCTCGATCCCGCCGGGCACGCCGCTGCGACCCTGGCTATTTCGCATTGTCCACAATCGAGCCATAGATGCCCTGCGCCAGCGCAGTACGCGCCGATCGGAGCCTCTTGAGATGGTTTTCGATCTGGCCGATATCAGCGCCGTCGGCCCGGAGGACGCGCTGATCCGGCAGGACGCGGTGCGGGTCGCCCTGGGCCACTTTGCAGAATTGCCGGTGCCGCAACGTAGCGCGGTGATCCTCAAGGATGTGTTGGGAGAGTCACTTGCGGACATCGCAGCGCTGCTGGAACTAAGTGTCGATGCCGTCAAGGCCCATCTGTCGCGCGGTCGGGCGAGATTGCGCGCCATCTCCGACGTGCGGTCCGAGGTTCCGCCACCGCCGAGTCCCGAGGTCCTGAACTTTGCAGCGCTCTTCAACGCCCGAGACTGGGACGCTTTGCGTCGCATGCTGGCGCAGGATGTTCGGCTTCGTCAGGCGCGCCGGCCGGAAATCTCTGACGCCGCCAATGTCGGTCGATTTTTCACCTTTTATGCCGAGTATCCACCGGTCAGGATCGAACCGGCTTGGCTGGAAGGCCGGGAAATATTGCTGGTATCAGCCGAACCGTCGGGCGGTCCTTCATATTTCATGCTGCTCGAATGGCTGGGGCAAAAGATAACGCTGATCCGCGACCATCGCTATGCGACCTATGTCATGGACGGTGCGGACGTAATGCTGGCCGCATCACGGTGACCTACATTGATCAGGACGCGCTTTCTCGAGGTCCAATTGCGGTCATTGGCTGTCTGCGCTTTCTAGGGGGCCGGCCCCACCCTTCGATATGATTGCCTCGGTCGAAGTTAACAGTCCCAAAAGTGCCGCTTCCCGCCAAGGAGTGGTCGGTCGGCTCAGACCGATCACTCCTTGGCGGGAACGCGGAACAGTGGCCACAGAATGATCACGGCTGAAACAGGGTCCCCAGCCAGTTTTCGTGCGGCTACAGGTAGGGGGTCGATTCTAGGAAATCACAGGACGGTTTGCCGCGAATTGTCGGTAACTAGCTGCAAAGACAATGCTTTTCGTCTTGGGAATTAGAGATCAAAAGTGTGGAATGTGCGTCCAAAAATAGCCTGCCTAGGGACCTTGGATTCTCACATGATTTCAAAGGCTTAATGAGATCGCCTTGAAATCCCCTTTGTTTTTCCGTCGCGAGCGACCGTGGATGCCACCTTTGTGCCCTGGCTTTGGGCATCAGTCAACAGGACGGGCGAGCGGCAATGATTTCCGCTTTCGGACCTCAAGTTTGCGGTCAGGCGGCCATAAAGCGCCCAGCAGCTTCGCGCCCCCAAAGCGGTCAACCAAAGACTAAATCAGGTAGTGTCTCAGTTTGAATTGTTCGCGGCGGATCATGCCTGCTGCCAGCGGAGCTAACTCGTGGGTCACCTCTCTCGTTCGTAGGTCACCTCGTGGACAACCTCGCGCCCGTCAAACGGATTTTTACCGGGGGCGGAGGTGTAGGTCAAAGTATGTTCATCGACCGTACAAAACCGCACCTGGTCCGTGCCGCTCCATGCCTCATTCCAGCTCAAGTCGACATGATGGATGACCCGATCTGCTTCAACCGTATAGCTGCCCGAATAGGCGAACATCGTGTCGAACAACGCGATCTTCTCTTCGTCCAATGGCGGCAACCGCTCGGGCCGCTTGCGATTGTTCTTCAGGATAAGGAACGTGACGCGCTCAGGTGTATAGACGACCGCGCCGCAAGGATTCTCACCCAGTGCGTCTCGTCGCTCACCAGTTGCAACCTCTCTCGTAACCCAAGACGTCATCCTCCAGCTCCCAAGAATGACGTCGCGTGTGAGCGGCTTGGCCGATATATTTTGGGCCATTGCAATTCTCCACTATTCCTCGGCAACTCCGATGAGGTCGGCTGGCGAACGAGATCAAGCCTCACAATTTTCAACTGAGACATTAGCCTAAATCAACAGTATCCGCCAAAAGCGGACTTCAAGAGAGTTTGCTTTCTACAGGACGAATGCGAGTAAGAACTCGACCAAGAGCCTTTTGCAACGCCGCGGTCCCACCGAAACCGCGGAGGTGACAGCGCGATCGCGGTGTCGCGAAACCCCGTCTTGCCCAGCCCGGTGACGACTGCCTCCGTAATCGTTCCCGTCCCGACGAAACCGATTGTCATCCGCTTCGGATCGATCTCCATTGCCCCCTATGCGACCGCCCTCGCCACCGACTTCGCCCAGCCTTATTCAGTTTCGAATTTTTGAAGACTGCCTATGCCATTGGTCCAATGCTGCGCCGACCGATGCCAATACTGTGCACGCGGCACCAGCGAGGCCTTTTGTTGCAACGACCCGACGCGCAGTCCGAAAAAGCCCGCCTTGCCATCGGCTGGCCTCGAATAGACCGATGTCCCGCATGTCGGACAAAAAGCTAATACGCGTCGATTGCCAGTTTCCGCAGTTTTCACATAGGTCTTCGGCTCACCTGTGAGAAATGTGAACCTTTCATCGATCACCGGAACATTCACGCGAAATGCCGAACCGGACAGCACCTGGCAGTCAGTGCAGTTGCAAATCTCGACCAAATTTTCGTCGACTTCCGCTGTCCAACTGAGATGGCCGCAAAGGCATTTTCCATCGACCTTCATCTGTGACCACCGACGCTATCGCGAACCTGAAATTGCACTCCCGGCTCTGTTGGGTAGGGTGATGCCGCAAGGGACCCCTCCGACCTCGGCGGTTAATGTACCCCGTCGCAACAATTGTATCTACTCATTTTCAGCAACTGCATACCTCCCAATCGGAGTGACCGAACATCATATGTCCCGGAGTTTGAAATCTTCGGTCTGCGCCTAATTGTGCATTCGTGCTCCTATTCAGATGCGACCTTCATGCAGTTACGACAGCCGTGGGCGTCTCTGGTAAGCTATATTCGGAGCTTTTGAGGGAGGCATGCAAATGTCGAGGGACGTAGTCATCTCTGCCACGACGAGCCAGCACTATCGCGAGTTTGCAACGCTGATACGCGAGTATGTCGACTGGTGTCGCGAACGATATGCCGCAGATAGTTGGTTCGTTGACGCCGCGTTCAGCCATCAGTCGCTTGAGCAGGAGTTGCAAGAGTTGTCGTCCTCTTACGGTCCGCCGAGCGGCCGAGCATTTCTCGCGCTCTCACGAGACGAGGTGGTTGGATGTATCGCGTACCGGGAGCTGTCCGACACTGTCTGTGAGATGAAGCGGCTTTTCGTTCGGAAGGGCGGTCAGGGGCGTGGAACAGGGCGACGCCTTTGCATGGCATCGATCGATGCTGCGCGAAGCGACGGCTATGCACTCATGCGACTCGACACCGCCAACTTGCTCACCGAGGCGATCGCTTTGTATAGGTCCGTCGGTTTCCGCGACTGTCCCGCCTACAACGATTATCCCGACGACCTCAAGCCCTACATCGTCTTCATGGACATGCCGATCAGACCAGCTAAGGCGGGCTAGATGTAAATTCTGCTACCTTCGCAGAAGGGTGAATGTCCGCCGGCCCCGCGCTGCTTCAGGCCGGCAAGCCGGCAAGACGCAGACCAGCGCGTAGGCGCTCCACGTCTTTCGGCGCGCGCAGATATGACACATCGACAAGCCAGTCGACGTATTCTGCTGGCCCTGCGGCGGGATCACCGATCCACAGAGTGTGCACTGCCTGGACAAATAGGTCCCCACATCCCTTCGCCTCTTTGATCCGGCCTAGGTGACCGTAGGCCGCCGCTCGCCAAGCCATGTCTCGCGGATGCCTTATCGGGGAATCGAAGGTCCTTTGCTCGAGTAGCACAGCGGCCTCACTGTAACGTCCGAGTTGGAACAGGATGTGCGAGAGATAATAGTTATACCAACTTGGGTGACGCGGATTGATCCTCAAGGCAACTTGGGCGGCAGGCAGCCCGCGTTCCGGTCGGCCCAAGGCTCCCTGCATCCATGCCCAGATGATCTGGATTATCGGATCGTTCGGGTTCATGGACAGAGCGAGATCCAGGTGACGTTCGGCTCGATCAAAATCCCGCCAAGTCAGGCACATGAATCCAAGTGTGCAATGCACCTTCGGGTCATTTGGATCGAGCATAAGCGCTTGCTCGGCAAAACGAAGTGCCTTTATCCTGTTCTCGTCCTTTTCCCGCGGCGCACCGATGCCATTATCGATCGCTCGATTGAGATAAGCATATGCGAGGCCTGTGTAAGCCCGCGCAAAAGACGGGTCGATTTTGACCGCACGCTCGAACAGGGAAAGAACTCGTTCCTGACTTCCGGGCGTAAAGTCGTCGGAGAGCCGGTTGGCCTGGAGGAAGAGGTCATATGCGCGCATGTCCTCCGGCGGGCGTCGCCGCGCCAAGACTTCTCTATCGTCCCTGACGCGCTGGGCGACTGTCGCAACAATGTTCTGCGAAATCTCCTCTTGAATGGCGAATACGTCCTCCATCGCTCGGTCGTAACGCTCGGCCCACAGATGTGTCCCGCTCGTTGACTCGATAAGCTGCGCCGTAACGCGCACCCGATCTCCCAGCCGACGAACGCTCCCTTCCACCACATACTCCGCTCCGAGCGTTCGTCCGATTTTACGCAGGTCCATGCTCTGTCCGCGAAAGGCGAATGAGGAATTGCGGGCAATCACCGTGAGCTCTCCGAACCTTGAAAGTTCCGTGATGACGTCTTCGGTAATGCCATCGCTGAAATAAACCTGATCCGGATCAGCGCTCATGTTGTCAAACGGCAGAACAGCAACCGCCGGCTTGTCGGAACGTGAGCTGGGTGGGAGCGTTGGCGTCAAGCCGCCAACGTCCATGCAGTAGGTCTTCACGGGCCGCGCGATGTTCTTCAGGTGCTGCTCGCCCACATACTCGAAGTGGAGATCGACTTTTCCCGACAGTTGTTCGTGAGCTGAGCCGGATATGAGCACGCTGCCTGGCGGACATAATTGCTCCAAGCGCGCGGCAACATTGACCCCATCGCCAAGAAGATCATCTCCCTCGATCACGACGTCTCCGAGGTTTATGCCGATCCGGAGCACAATGCGGCGTTCAACTGCAACCTGTTCCTGTTGAGCGGCAAGCTTTTCTTGTACTGCCGCCGCACAGGCAACTGCTCCGACAACAGATCCGAACTCCGCTATGAGGCCATCACCCATCAATTTGACGATCCGACCGCGGTACTCTGCTATGAGCGGTCGGAACACGGCAACCCATAGCTCTCGAATTGCCGCAAGCGCGCTTTCCTCGTCAGTCTCAACGAGCCGGCAGTACCCAACGACATCGGCAACCAGGACTGCCGCGGTCCTACGTTCGACCTGAGGCGTTGTCATTTCGTCCTCCGCAGACGCGAGGCAGTCATCGACAATATTCTGGAAAGCCCTGCGATGATACCTCATCGAAGCATCCAAGACGATCTCAATCCGCTCGCCATCACTCATCGATGATGTGCACCGCGAGAGGTTGGTTACTGTCGAAGTAGTGGGTTTGGCTCAACAGCCTCGCCCACCGAGGGAAGACGGCGTGGCCGCTTCTGGCGCGAGGTGGAAGCGTGTTTCCCGACAGATGCGGGATCTCAAACGAGATGGCCGCGACATGACGAAGAGAGCCGCCGGCGCATGCCTGCAACGGGCGGTCCGCGCCGCCCGATGCACCCTCTGGCCTTCCATCGACCATTTCGATGGCCTCGACACATAGGAGGACCCGCCTTCCAAATGGCAACGTGCGCGGCCTTTGGTCAAAGCGTCCGCAAAAAGCGCCAGGTTGGTCGCCAATTACGCCCCAAATTATTAGTAGGGCGAGACGCACGCCCGTCGCGGACCGTCGTAGGGCTGGAACGTATTGTCGTAATCCCTGTAGGACCGGTAGCGCGCATAGCACCAGCGCGTATGTGTGTTGCCGCCATAATAGACCTGGCGGTAATTGCGTGGCGCATAGTAGCGCGGACGGTAATAGGTCGGCCCGTCGTAGTAGCCCTGATCGTAGTAGCTAGGGCCATAATACCTCGGCTGCGCCAGCAATCCGCCGATAATTGCACCGGTCGCGAGCCCGCCGAGTGCCCAGGCCCAATCGTCGTTGCCATTGTGGTGTCCATGCCCGCTGTAGCCTCGATAGCCGCCCCGATATCCACGGTTGTACCCGCCGCGATAACGCCTGTACTGGACCGGCTGCGCCTCTTGGACTTCGATCTTCGGCACGGAAACGGTGGGAAATGCCATGGCCGGCGGGACGCTCGTTAGCGCCGTCACCAGCGACAGGGCAAAGATTGCTAACCTTTTCATTGGCTTTACCTTTCCTCTGCAGCGCCCCGCGTCGGATACGACGCGCAGGGACACTGCAGCCCTTTAGATACGCCGCGTCATTTTACCCTAAAATCGATTTGACTCGAGAAATTATGCATTAGCTGGAAAATTGTCTCGCGGTGTTACATCGCCCGGCGCGAAGAACGCATTTTTGTTGCTAACGCTCGTATTGTGGGTCCGCTTTCCATCCGGTGCGGTTCTTCCGGATTCACCTAGAGGTTAGGCCGCTTTGGGTCGACAATGGACAAATGCCTCGGCGGCTTCGCGCCCCCATGAACGGTCATTCGCGCCGCACCCCGCAAAGGTCGTGAACCGACCCTAAGCGGTCACCCGTCAATTTCCACTTCCGCTTCGCAGTTTACAGGCGCATTCAAAGGGATGGCCATGCCGATGGACGAGCGGGCGTGGGCGCCAGCGTCAGGGCCGTACAGCTCCAGTATCAAATCGGAATAACCGTTTGTGACCAGCGGGGTCTCATTGAAACCCGGAGCAACATTCACCATGGCGAAGACGCGCAGCCAAGCCGTAACCCGATCGAGGTTTCCGACAGCCCGCTTGAGGCTCGCGAGATGAGCCAGGGCAACGAGCCGCGCTGACACGTAACCCTGCTCAGGCGAAACCTCGGTCCCGACCTTGCCGAGGGGTTTTGCCAATGTCCCATCCTGGTTGCAGGCGACGTGACCCGAAATGTAGGCGCGGGTGCCGCGCACCCGGACCCAGGCGAAAGGCATACGCAGCCCCTCGCGAACTTTCAGAGGCTCGGGCAGTTCCAGACCCATAGCGGCAAGACGTTGTTCGATGATGGCCATAGCGCACCTCCCGGCCTGATTAGGGTACGATATCGTCGAGTTCCGGCATCAGCACGACGCTCTCGTTCGCTGCCGGGTCGTTGCGGGCACCGAGGAATTCGGCGTTTTCCGTGCTGCGATTGACAGCCACGTGCGGAACGCCGGCCGGAATGAACAGGTAGTCGCCGGGGAGGACCTTTTCGCACCGTTCGAGCTCGGCCCCCGACCAAATCTCGATCTCTTTGCCCGCGGTCATAAGTAGGGCTGTCTCGTGTCCCTGATGGCGGTGGGCGCTGGTTCGTCTCCCTGCGGGTAGCGAGATCATCCCGAGCCACAGCATGCTGGATCCGACGCTCTCCGCCGAGACTCCCGAGCGATAGACAGATCCCTGCTCGGCGACATAGCTGTCACTGCCGCCTACGATTTTCGCGGTTACTGCATGAGCATTTTTCGGTTGCATTGCTTCGTTCTTCATCGTTCCCACCACCTCAACTGCTGCATGGAGCTGAATCTGCGCGGGGAGCCGGCGAAAGTCCTGAAACGAGGGCCGAAAAATTCCGAAAACTGCGAAATCGGGCGTATCATTCCCAGATCATGAACACCCAGCACCTTGTATTCGGCCCCTTCGAGTTCATTACCGAGAACGGATGCCTTCTCCGTGACAATCGGCCTGTCGCCATCGGCGCCCGCGGCGCTTTGCTGCTTGCCGTGCTGCTCGCGGCAGATGGGCGTGTCGTCGCCAAGTCGGCGCTGATGGATGCCGTTTGGCCGGGCCTCGCCGTCGAGGAGAGTAATCTTTCCGTTCAGATTGCCGCCCTTCGCAAGCTGCTCGGCCCGGCATCAGACGGCGGCGACTGGATCATCACGGTCCCACGGGTGGGATACAGATTTTCCGGTCCGGTGGAGAGCCGGACCGACGGACCCGGTAGCGAAGGGTATGCGGAGGCGAGATCAAGCCCCGCGATTGCAGTACTGCCTTTCGAGAATCTTGGCGGCGATGCCGAGAGACAATATCTGGCCGACGGTATCGCCGACGACCTGATCATGGCGCTCGCCCGGTTCCGATGGTTCCGCGTCGCGTCGCGTGGGGCGAGTTTCGCAAGGAGGAATGGCCCGAGGGATCCGAAGTCTGTCGCGCACGAACTTGGCGTTGATTTTCTGGTGGATGGAGCCATCCGGCATACCGGCGATCGGATGCGGATATCGGTTTACCTGGCCGACGCAATGAAGGGCGCCACCGTCTGGTCCGAACATTACGATCTTCAGGTGGCCGAGGTATTTGCGGTGCAGGACGCCATCGCCGAGCGGATCGCAGCGGCGGTCGAGCCCGAGTTGCTGTTGCGGCATGGACTTCAGGTTGCTCCGCACACCGGCAACGTGACCGCCTGGGACCTTGTACGGCAAGGTACATTCAATTTTCACAAGGTAACGCAGCCAACCCATCTTCTCGCAAGGCGATTCTTCCGAGAGGCCGCGGAGCTCGATCCCATGCTTCCAGAAGCGCAGATCTGGCGGGCGCGGGTCAACGCAGGCCTCATCGCCTATGGCTGGACAGAAAATCCCGCCGCGGACGGGAAGGAAGGACTCGATGCGGCTTTGCGGGCGATATATATCGACGCCCGGAATCCGTATGCGCACTATGCGCTGGCGATTGTGTCGGCCTACACAGGCAGGGCTGACCAGGCGATCCTCGCAGCCGAGCGGTCCATCGAACTCGGTCCGAGCTTCGCCTTGGGGTATCTCGTCCTCGGCATGGCCCGTCTTTTCGTGGGCGATGCGGCCGGCGCGCGAAAGCCGCTGGCTCGCGGCCTCGAACTCAACCCCCATGATCCGCAGAATGCGGTCTGGTTCAGTCTCTTGATGCTTGCGCTGTTCTTTTCGGGCGACGTCGAGGGCGCACTTCACACGGGGCGTGCGGCGCTAAAGGCGCGGCCTGACTGGCCGGCGCTGCTCCGCATTCAGACGTGCTGCCACGCGGCCTTGGGACATAGTCAGGAGGCTCGCCGCTTCTCCGCCGCTGCAGGCGATCTCCTGGAGCCTGCCGGCGATGCGCTTGGTCCGTTCAGAGATGGCAACAAGGAATGGGCGACCCGCCTCGAGGGCCTGCTGCGAGAGACGGAACATCAAACGACCGATTCCGGTCGCAACGCCATCTTTCCTGAAGACTAGGCAAACGACCGCTTTCCACCCTCTCGTGACGCTCCTGCCGAGCAGCGGCAATGACCGAAGCGGGGCAGCTCGAGACCTCGATCCGGATCGTTGAATGTCTGCTATCGCTTTTCCGATGCCAGAAGCGGCCGGTCCGCGTTCGTGAAGAGTTTCGGGCGCCGCGAGGCGTACGAAAGTCCCCGAGGAAGGAACCCGCGGACCCCAGTCGAAGGCTATGGAGATTTCAATCTGCGGCTCATGTGCGCGGTAGCAGGATCGCGGTCAGGGAGTGGGATGATGGATGGCGGGCAGGTCGCTTCTTTGCGCACCCACGCGGCTTTCCAGGCCTGGCCCAGGCTCGCCGCGACCCTGTCGGCGGCAACGATCGCCACGGACGCATGCGGGTCGGTTGCCGGAGGCGTGACGCCTGCGACTGAAGTCTTGACCATGCCATGCCGGGTCATGAAGCCGTCTCCCGGTTCGTCGCCGTCGCATCCGGCGGTCCGCGCGGCTGCTTCCAGCGTTCGAACATCTCGATGACGATCATTCGTCCGCCGCAGCAGGGGCATAGCGGGCGGAAGTCATCTTGTTCGCTTGGTCCGCCGTCATCGACCGGTGCGGCGACGTGGAGGAGTTCGCGCGCGAGCGCGAGGCTGGTCTTGCGGGCTGAGCCGGCGAGCAGGCCGTAGTGCCGGATACGATGGAAGCCACGCGGCAAGACATGGAGCAGGAAACGGCGGATGAACTCATCGACCGCGAGCGTCATGATCTGCTGCCGGTCGCAGCCGTCGCGGCGGTAGTCTTTATAGCGGAAGGTGACGCCAGTTTCGTCGAAGGTGATCAGGCGGCGGTTCGAGATTGCGACCCGGTGGGTATAGCGCGACAGATAGGCAAGAACCGCCTCAGGACCCGCGAACGGTGCCTTCGCATAGACCACCCAGCGTTTCTTTCGGACCGGCGATAGATGCCGCAAGAATGCCTGCCGCTCGGCGAGATGAGCAAGTGCGCCAAAAAAGCTGAGCCGCCCGGCGTCGTGCAGAGCGACCAGCCGGGTGAGGAATAGTCGTCGAAACAGTTTGCTGAGTACGCGTACCGGAAGCAGGAAGGCCGGACGCGATGATATCCATCGACTTCCGTCTGGCGTGACGCCGCCGCCCGGAACGATCATGTGCACATGCGGATGGTGCGTCATCGCCGATCCCCAGGTGTGGAGCACGGCGGTGATGCCGATGCGCGCGCCGAGGTGCTTGCGATCGGCCGCGATGGTCAGCATCGTCTCCGACGCCGCCTTGAACAGCAGGTCGTAGACGAGCGCCTTGTTCTGGAACGCTATGTCGGCGGTCTCGGCCGGCAGGGTGAACACGACGTGGAAGTAGCCGACTGGAAGCAGATCAGCCTCGCGTTCGGCAAGCCATGTCCGTGAGCATGCGCCCTGGCACTTTGGGCAATGCCGATTGCGGCAGGAGTTGTAGGCGATCCGCCACTGACCACAGTCCTCGCAGGCCTCGACATGACCGCCGAGGGCAGCAGTGCGGCAGTTCTCGACCGCCGACATCACCTTCAGTTGCGGCAGGCTCAGATGTCCTGCATGCGCGCGCCGGTATGCCGCGCCGGCAGCACGGAAGATGTCGGCGACCTCGATCGAGGCACGCAAAGCTCAACCGTCGGGGAAGGTCTCTTCCGGCTTGAACAGGCCGAGCTTGTCGAGCGGACTCGTAACTGTGCGGACCGTCCTGGTCGCCACCTTGACATAGAGGGCGGTGTTGTTGAGTTTTGCGTGCCCGAGCAGGACCTGGATGATCCGAATGTCCGTGCCGTCCTCCAGCAGGTGGGTGGCGAAGCTGTGGCGCAGCGTATGCGGCCCGACCCGCTTGGCGATGTCGGCAGCCTGGGCCGCCTCAACGACGATCCGATAGAGCTGCCGCGTGCTGATCGGCTTCATTGCGTGTTGGCCAGGGAATAACCAGCCGTCGCGATGCATCACACCCTGCTGCCGCCCCACCTTCCACCACTGGCGCAGCAGGGTGAGCAGGTCCTCCGAAAGCATGGCATTGCGATAGCGCCCGCCTTTGCCACGTTCGACGCGCAGCAGCATCCGCTCGCTGTCGACGTCGGCGACCTTCAGCATGGAGACCTCCGCAACACGTAGGCCGGCGCCATAGGCGACCGACAATGCTGCCTGGTGCTTGAGGCAGGTGGTGGCATTGAGTAACCGGGCAACCTCGTCGCGGCTCAGCACCACAGGCAGGTTCCGAGGATGCGCCAGCCGGACGAGCCTGCGCGCCAGGTCCGGGCGATCGAGGGTCTGGGTGAAGAAGAACCGTAGCGCCGACACGATGCTGTTCATCGTCGGAACGGGAACGCCATCCTCCTGCTGCTCGATCTGGAACCGGCGCAGGTCGTCGGCGGTCGCCGTGTCTGGTGAACGCCCGAGGAAGGTTGCCAGGCGACCGATGTCGCGGAGATAGTTGCGCTGCGTTTCGCGTGAGAAACGTCGCATGTTCATGTCGTCGATCAACCGCTGGCGCAGCGGGCTGACGGGCGTGTCGAGATGGGGATACTGCATGGTCAGGCTCCTTGTTGAAGAAGCTCGTCATGCTCCGCCCCTGCCGGACGACGTTCAACCCAGACGCAACCTCCAGCCTGTGCCCTCTAATTCAACCGCAGACGCCCTCCCGCGCAGCGGGTTCGTTCACCGGCCCCATTATCGCCGCGACCGTTCGCGCCTCCATCCATGATCCCGAAGCCTTTCGAACAGGGCGGGATTTGGCCGCCTGGATTGGAATCACACCAAGGGCGAACTCTAGCGGAGGCAAGGAGCGGCTCGGGAAGATCTCGAAGCGACGCAACAAACAGTTGCGAACTCTACTGATTGTCGGTGCGACGTCGATCCTGAAGCAGGCCTGCAGAGGATCGAAACTGCTCGCCTGGCTTATATCCCTGATGGCACGTCGTCCCTATAAGGTCGCAGCGGTGGCGCTGGCGAACAAGATGGCGCGCACAGATGGGTGCTTCTCGTCAAGGGTGGCACCTACCTACCACCAACGACCACAGCGACGGTTTAGTACAGAATTCCCAGCGCCCGGTGTTGGGATAAAGCCGCAAGGTGCCAAAGCGTGATGAACCCGAGGGACGACACCTCGATGCTGATCAGACCGTCTGGCTCAGTCACGCTGAGCTATAGTGGAACTATAAAGGTTTGGTCTCGAGCTGAGATCGAAAGTCACTTTAGTTCAGATTTGATGCCTTGTATCCGATGAGGCTGATTGATCGGTGGACGGCCCCGAACTGTAGTTTGCGACCAGTATTTTTAGACGAAGATTCTCTTTAGAGGTATCGAACCATTTGAGTACAGACAGTTAGTTGATTCTCTTTATCAAACAGGGAGAACGCCGTACCGTTCGGGCGGCTTTCCTTAGAGCTTTTTTGCGGATTTTTGCAGAATTTTCATGGTCGGTAATATTTGCAATTCACCGGCCGACTGCGCCTTCATTGCCGTTTTTACGAGATCGAGAGCTTCTTGTGGCGGGGTTCCCTTGGACATTTCGGTTTGGACCCGGCGTATCCAGAGCTTGAGTTGAGCGTCACTGAAGGTTGGGCCGGATGTCATTTGTCGCTCTCTGGCTCGAATAGAATACAATTATTGTCATGTTTTCTCCATTGTCAAACGACACGACCGTACCTGAAATTTCACGGGTTTTTTGTTGCCTCTACTGGCAAATTTCAATGATGATTATCCGCAGTTGAACAAAAGAGCCAAAATAGACGACGATTACGGTGTCAATAAAGACAAGGGTGGAGGGCCCGATGAAACCGCAGTCACATATCGTTGATCTTCTGAGCGCAGCAAAACTACTGGCTGACAACCAGTGCAATATCCTCTTGAGCTACATCATCAACATGGCGATGATCGAGGCCTCGACTGGAGCCGCAAATAGAAAGAACGAAAAAGATGAAGGCGACGTCGACGCTGCATAATTTTGCCAACGAGCAGGTGGCCGTTAAACACCGATAGCTGATGGCAGAACCCCATCGGGATTTTTGTAGGGCTGGTCGAAAGACCGGCCTTTGTTATTTGGAACTATTGTCTGTTTCCTGCGCTGCCGCAGCTTGGTGATCATCACCGGCACAGGCTGCGTGCCGGTGATGATTCGGAGAGGCTCAGGGCGAGCGCGCCGAAGACAAAAGGTTGGGCTCAATCCTCTTCCTGGAATACCGCCTCACGCCTAGCCTTGACGGTTGGCAGGAAGACGACGACGAGCACGGCAAGCGCGATCAACAGCAGGATGGCACTGATCGGCCGGGTCACGAATGTCGTTACATCGCCTCGCGACAATATCATCGCCCGGCGCAGGTTTTCCTCCAGTAGCGGCCCGAGAACGAAACCAAGCAGCAGAGGGGCTGGTTCGCAGCGCAACTTGACCAAAAGGTAGCCGGCAAGACCGAAGAAAGCGACGGCATAGAGGTCGTAGACATTCGAGTTGACGCTGTAGACCCCGATCGAGCAGAAGGCCATGATGATCGGGAAAAGCACGTAGTAGGGGATGGTGAGCAGCTTCACCCAGAGGCCGATCAGCGGCAGGTTGAGGACGACCAGCATCAAATTGCCGATCCACATCGAGGCAATGATGCCCCAGAACAGCGCCGGCTGTTCCGCCGCCACGTTCGGGCCGGGCACGATGCCTTGGATGATCATCGCCCCCACCATCAGAGCCATGACCGGATTGGCCGGAATACCAAGCGTCAGCAGCGGAATGAACGAGGTCTGCGCGCCTGCATTGTTGGCCGACTCGGGTCCAGCGACGCCGGCGATCGCTCCGTGGCCAAATTCTTCCGGCGTCTTCGACATGCGCTTTTCCACCGTGTAGGAGGCGAAGGCCGCGAGGATGGCGCCGCCACCGGGCAGAATTCCGAGCGCCGAACCGATGATAGTGCCGCGTATGACTGGGGCAAACATCTGCTTGAAATCATCGCGTGTCGGCAACAGGCCGCTGACCTTGGCCATCAGCACAGTGCGGGTTTTCTCGCCTTCGAGATTGCGAAGAATCTCGGCGACGCCGAAGACGCCGACGGCGACGGCGACGAAGTTCAGCCCATCGGCATATTCGCGGATGCCAAGCGTGAACCGTGGCGTGCCGGTGTAGATGTCGGTACCGACGAGGCCGAGCAGCAGCCCGAGCGCCACCATGGCGAGCGCCTTGACGATGGAGCCATGGGCAAGCGCGATGGAGGACACGAGGCCGACGATCATCAACGAGAAATATTCCGCTGCGCCGAACTGAAGGGCGATGGCGGTCAGCGGCAAGGCGAAGATGGCCACCAGGAACGTCGAGACGGTCCCTGCGAAGAACGAGCCAAGGGCCGCGATCGAAAGCGCCGCGCCCGCCCGGCCTTTGCGGGCCATCTGGTAGCCGTCGATGGCGGTGACGGCGGAGGAGGATTCGCCAGGCATGTTGATCAGGATCGCCGTGGTAGAGCCGCCGTATTGCGCGCCGTAATAGATGCCGGCGAGCATGATCAGCGAGGAGACCGGCTCAAGCTGAAAGGTGATCGGAAGCAGCATGGCGATGGTCGCCGTGGCGCCGATTCCGGGCAGCACGCCGATCAGGGTGCCGAGCAGCACGCCGATCAGGCAGAACAGAAGGTTTTCCGGCGAGGCCGCCGTGGAAAAGCCGAGGGCAAGATTGCTGAAAAGATCCATCGTGATGTCCTACATTCTGACCCAGGGGCCGAAGCGCTGGAAGGGCAGGCCGAGTGCGTAGCTGAACACGGCGACCGAAAAGATCGTCAGCGCTATCGAAAGCGCAATTGCGGTCAGCGGCTTCATCTTCTGCGACGCAAAGCAGGCGATCAGGGCGGTGAAGAACAGCGACGGCACAAAGCCGAGGCCGCGTACGGTCAGTCCGAAGAAGATCGGCGCCGGCAGGATGAACAACATGCCGCGCCAGGCAACCGGCCCGAGCGGTTCACTTTCAACACGCGCTGACTGAACGAGAATGATGATGCCGAGCAGCACCAGGATCAGTGCGAGCACCAGCGGAAAGTAGCCAGGACCCATTTTGAACGCCGTGCCGAGTTCAAGCCCCAGGCACTGATAGACGAAGAAGCCACCCAGCCCGATGAAGAGCGCACCGCAGAGCGCGTTGGTGGTGTCGAATGATAAGGATTTCATGATGCCTCCTTTTTTTCAGCCCGGCCTCAGGTGCCATCACCTCTTTGAACACTATTCGAAAAGAGAGTAGGCTCCCGCCTTCCCCTTGAAGAAAGGGGAAGGCGGGAGAGGCTTTTGCCCATGATGGGAAAGACGATCAGTCGGCGTATTGGCCGGCCGCTTCGATCACCGGCTTCCAGCGGGCGATCTCGCTTTCGAGCTTGGCCTTCAGGGCTGCCGGCGTCGCGTCGGTGTCCGACGAGGGAACGGTGCCGAGTTCTGCGAAACGAGCAATCACGTTCGGGTCCTTGAGCGCGACCTGAAGCGACTTTGACAGACGTTCGGTGGCTTCTGCTGGCGTGCCCTTGGGGGCGTAGATGCCGTGCCAGATGCCGACCTGGAAGTCAGCCAGGCCAGCTTCGGCTGCCGTCGGCACGTCGGGCAGGACCGGCAGACGCGCAGGCGAGGTCACGGCATAGGCCTTGATCGTGCCGCCAAGAATCTGCTTGGTGGTGTTGGTGGTCTGGTCGCACATGATGTCGACTTGGCCGCCGAGCAGATCTGTCATCGCCGGGCCAGTGCCCTTGTAAGGAACGGTGACGAGCGGGGTCTGGATGGCGCTCATGAACATCATGCCACAGAGATGCGAGGCGGCGCCGATACCGGCATTTGCAACGGTCACCTTGTCCTTGTTGGCCTTGACGTAGTCGATCAGGCCTTTCAGGTCAGTGGGTTCGAAATCCTTGCGGGCGACGATCGTCATCGGCACCTCTGTGACGAGGCCGACATATTCGAAGGCGTTCAGCGTGTCATAGGCAAGCTTGCGATACAGCGTGGCGCTGGTCGCCATGCCGATATGGTGCAAAAGAACGGTGTAGCCGTCCGGATCAGCCTGTGCGACCCGGCCGGCGCCCAGCGATCCACCGGCGCCGCCGACGTTCTCGACAATGATCTGCTGGCCGAGATCCTTCGACATCGATTCAGCGACAAGGCGAGCAACCGTATCGGTCGGTCCACCGGCCGAGAAGGGAACGACCATGGTGATCGTGCGGTCCGGATAAGTCTCTGCGCTTGCGGAAACGGAAATGAGCGAAACGGCAGCAAGGGCCGTCATGCCAAGCATGGCTTTCAGGATTTTCATCGAAGTCCTCCCTGATGAATGGTGGCCACCCGGCGCAGCTCCTCCCGCGCCGATTCTGGATGCACCATTTGCGAACGATATTAGAAAGGGAGCAACGGTTTAGCCGCGGCATTCGTTCCTTTTTCTCGATAGGTGCAGCGCAGCATGGGTGAGATCAGAAACAATTGCCGTTTTGGATGGGTGGATTTCCACCCAATATTATTCAAAGAACGTAATCGTCATCCGCAATCGGCATTTTTTTGTCGAGGCCATATCGCTGCATTTTCTCGTAGAGCGTCTTTCGCGATATCCCGAGCAGCTCATAGACAGGCCGCAGGCTGCCGCCATGGGCGGCAAGCGCGCTTGCGATAATGCCACGCTCATACGCGGCGACCTTGTCTGCCAGCCGTTGCCGCTCGGCCGGGGCTTGCGTTTCGTCTGGCTTCGGATCGAGACCGAGCACGAGTCGGTCGGCGGCGTTGCGCAGTTCGCGGACATTACCGGGCCAGGAACGCTCGGCGATCTCGGTCATCAGTCTAGGTGGTACCTCGATGTCATTGCGGACGTAGCGCGCGGCCGCTTCCCGCACCAACTGCAAGAACAATAGCGGAATATCGGCCTTTCGTTGGGCCAGTGAGGGGACGTGTAGTGTCGCGACATTCAGGCGGTAGAGGAGATCGGCGCGAAACCGGCCGGCGGCGACTTCTGCCTCGAGATTGACCTTGCTGGTGGCAACGAAGCGCACGTCGAGCGGCACGATCTCGTTGGAACCCAGCCGCGTGATCACCCGCTCCTGCAGCACGCGCAGGAACTTGGCCTGCAGGTCATAGGGCAGGGAGCCGATTTCATCGAGCAGGATAGTGCCACCGCGACCATGCTCGAATTTGCCGTAGCGGGGACGAAGTGCGCCCGGAAAGGCGCCTGCTTCATGGCCGAAAAGTTCGCTTTCGATCAGGTTTTCCGGCAGGGCGGCGCAGTTGATGGCGATCAGCGGCCGGTCGGCGCGCGCACTGATATCGTGTAGCGCGCGGGCAACGACTTCCTTGCCGACGCCGGTCTCTCCGATGATGAGCGTGTCGGCATCCGTGGCGCCGATGGCGCGCAGGCGGTAACGCAGATCGACCATGGCCTGTGTTCGGCCCGGCAGTCTTGCCTCGATATCGTCGCGCTTGCCGGCAACGGCCCTGAGACGCCGATTTTCGAGGACGAGGCTACGCCGGTCGAGAGCACGCCGGGCGATCGCTGCCAGATGCTGGGCTGTGAAGGGCTTTTCAAGGAAGTCGTAGACGCCTTCGCGCATTGCCTTGACGGCGAGTTGTACGTCGCCGTGGCCGGTGACGAGAATGACCGGGATTTCGGCATCCACCTCGCGGATGCGCTGCAAAAGGGTCATGCCGTCCATGCCTGGCATGCGAATATCGCTGACCACGACGCCGGAGAAACTGTAGCCGACCAGTTCCAGAACGCTTTCGGCGCTCGAAAACGTATCGACCGCGAGGCCGAACAATTCCAGCGCCTGCGCGGTGGAGCGACGCATCTCCTCCTCGTCATCGACCAGCAGCACGCGTGCGTCGCTCATTCGGCGGCCTCCTGGGTTGCGGCCGCTGCTTCCAGTTCGATGCGAAACATGGCGCCACCCTCCGGGTGATTTGAGACGGAAAGGCTGCCGCCGAAGTCCTTGACGATGTTGTAGGATATGGAAAGACCAAGGCCGAGGCCCTTGCCGACGCCCTTGGTGGTGAAGAAGGGATCGAAGATACGGTCTGCAATCGCTGCCGGCACGCCGGGGCCGTGGTCCCTGATGGTCAGGAGGACCTTTCCTTCCTGCTGCTCTGCCGAGACGTGGATGCGCCGGTCGGCGAGACCTTCGACGGCATCTGCCGCATTGCTGATGATGTTGACCAGAACCTGCTGCAGCCGGACGGAACCTGCCTTGACCGTCCCAACATTGTTGCCGAGATCGATCAGAAGATCAGCGTCGGCTGTCTTCAATCGCGCCGAGACAATCTCCAGCGTATCCGCCATCACGGCGTCGAGCGCCACGGCCCCGAGTTTTTCGTTCGGCTTGCGGGCGAAATTGCGCAGGTGTCGGCTGATCGAGGCCATGCGGTCGATCAGCCCGGAAATCCGCCGGACGTTGTCGCGGGCCTCCGGCACGCGTTCCAGATCGATCAGCATCGCCGCGCTGTCGGCATAGGTCTTCGCGGCCGCCAGCGGTTGGTTGAGTTCGTGTGAGAGAGCCGCCGACATCTGCCCCAGCCCCGCAAGTTTTCCCGCCTGAATCAGATCGGCCTGGGTCTTGCGCAGTTCCTGTTCCGTCAGCCGCCGCTCGGCGATCTCTTCCTCGATGCGCTGGTTGACGAGCGCGAGATCGGCGGTACGCTCCTCGACCCGATGTTCCAGTTCGTTGCGGGCCTCGATCTGCATGCGCATACGCTCGGCAAGCCGGGCGCGGCGCTGCAGGAAAATGGCCAGTGCAAGGCCTGCGAGGCAGAGAAACAAAAGGATAGCGATGATGGTGGTGCGCGCCTGGGCCCGGACGGATGCAGTGTCCATCAGTACATTCACGGTCCAGTCGGCTTCCGGCATATAGTGCGACAGGACCAGATATTCCCGGTGGTCGGCGGTGTTCATGGTCATCAGTTCATGATCATCGAGCGTGCTGCGGGTAATCGGCAGGGGTTTCAGTGCCGCTTCCGCGTAACGCCGCGATGCCTGCGTCCTTTGCAGGCGCTCGCTGTTCAGGGGAAGGATGCCGGAATAAAGCCATTCCGGGCTGCCGGTCATGAAGATAATGCCTTCCGGATCGGAGACGAAGATTTTGTACTCGCCGCCGCGCCACGAGGTTTCGATGGAATCGATATCGACCTTGAAGACGATGACACCACTGATCCGGCCATCAACGCGGATCGGCGAGGCGAAATAATAACCGCGCTTCAGCGACGTGGTGCCGAGCGCATAGAAGCGCGACTGGTTTCCCTTGGCCGCATCCTGGAAATAGGGGCGGTAGCTAAAATTCTGGCCGACGAAGCTTGCCGGTTGATCATAGTTGCTGGCCGCGATCGTATTTCCGTCCAGCGTCATGACATAGATGTCGGAAGACTCCAGCAGCCTGTTGATATCCTTGAGATAGACATTCGCGGTGTCACGCAGGGACCTGTCATCCGGATGGACGATCAGGTCCTTGATGCCGTCATGATCGGCGATCAGCGCCGGCAAAGGCTCGTAGCGGCTGAGATGTCCGCTGAGAGCGGAGACCGCCAGGCGCAATGCCGAACTCGCCTGCAAGGAAGCCTCGTTCATGTAGTTGCGCGTCGCCAATGCTCCGCCCTGGAAAGCCACGGCATAAAAGACAAGGGGAACGAGGCAAAGTGCCAGGACAAGGCGATATCTCACGGACTGCAAGGCTCCTCCCTCGTTTTCCCGGTGGCAAGCTGCCATCGGTACCGAGTTTAGAGGCCAACGTCACCGTTTCCAAGGGCTGATGTAGGCTGCCTCAGGGCAACGGTGTCGGGCTCAATTCCAAAAGCCCGACGATGGAGATTTTTCGTAGCGCACCCAACTGCACAACCGACCGCTAAGGCTGCTCAAAGCTCGATGACCGTGCCATCGGAGAAAGCCAGATCCTGCTGTAGACTGGCCGGCAGATTGGCGATTTCGCGTCGCGTTGCCTTGCGTGTTTCCGCGACCTTGCGAGCGTGATGGCCTTCGCTTACCTGATGGACGAGCGGTGCAAACATTTGGCGCATCGCAAATGAAAAGCCGCCGGCGCTGAGCCGAATAGCGTTTTTCTGGGTCGTTGTGGTGTCGTGTTGCAGGGACATTGGAAGCTCCTTTCATCACGTCTTCGATGTTTGCAACTTGACTATCGCTCTCCATTGAGGTTCAATCAAACGAATTGAAGTAATGGTATCATTCAGAAAATCTGATCCGGGAGGTTTACCATGAACATGATGTTGCGGCATGTGCTTCCGCTGCTGGAACTGGACATCCTGAAAACCTTCGTCGCCATTGCCGAGACCGGCAACTTCACCACGGCGGCCGAGACCGTCTACAGGACGCCGTCAGCGGTCTCGATGCAGATCAAGAAACTCGAGGAAACACTTGGCTGCGTTTTGTTTTTGCGTGATGCACGTTCGGTATCGCTGACGCCGAAGGGTGAGATTCTGCTGGGCTTTGCGCGGCGCATGCTGGCTCTCAACAATGAAGCCGTGTCGCGTTTCCTGTTGCCGGACATGAACGGCGTCGTGCGCGTCGGCGCGCCCGAGGATATCGGCGAACGCATTCTTCCTGAAGTGTTGAAGCGCTTTTCCGAATCCTATCCGAACGTCACAGTGGACGTGACCATCGGCACCAGCACCACCATGCGCAAGCGTGTTGAGGAGCACCGCATGGACATCGCCATCTTCAACAGCATGGCCGGCGAAAATACCGGCGGTGGGGAAATCCTCGTCTCCGAAAAACTCGTCTGGGCCGGCACGAAATGCGGAACGGCTCACACGCGCGAACCGCTGCCGATCTCGATGTGGGAAGATGGCTGCGTCTGGCGCGCGGACGCGGTGGATCAGTTGACGCGGTCCGGTCGTAAGTTCCGAGTTGCTTTCCTCAGTGCCCATACCACGGGGCAGAGGGCGGCCATCCAGGCGGATCTCGCGATTGCGCCGTTGCCGCGTTATCTGGTTCAGGGCGATCTCGTGGCGCTCGGCGAGGCGGAAGGGCTGCCGGAACTTGGCCATTACAATATCGGCCTGCAGGTGGTCGACAACGCGTCTGCACCAGTTCTGGCCGTCGCCGAACACGTCCGGACGGCCTTCGTCGGATTGCAGTAATCGACCGGGAGGGCGATGCTCAGGCGTCGCCCTTCTTCAGCCAGCGCAGCACCCTGATCTCGTCATCGTCCATCCAGCGCGTCAGCGTCTCGCTTCGGCTTGGCCGCATCTTCATGAGGCGGGCAAGTTCGTCGCTCTCGAAATCCTCAAAGACTTTCGGGTGAATGTAGGACGAGCGGCAGACGGCGCGGGTGTTGACCAGCCTTGTCGCTACGGCATCGACCACATCGTTGATCTGCCGCTTCAATTGCCTCAGGCTCGGGCCGGGTTCAACAGCTGCCAAAGCGATCGCCGCCATGCAGGTGGCGCCCCAGGTGCGGAATTGCCGTGAGGAGAAGTCGGCTCCGGAGGCTTCGCGGATATAGGCGTTGACGTCCTGCGATCGGATCGGACGCCTGCCACCGTCCTCGTCCAGATACTGGAACAGCTGTTGACCCGGTAGTTCCTGCAGAATCCGGATCGCCTTGGTAATGCGCCGGTCGCTGTGACTAAGCCGCCATTCCTTGCCCGATTTGCCCTTGAAATTGAAATGAACGCTTGAGCCCTCGATCTTCACATGGCGATTGCGCAGCGTCGTCAGTCCGTAGGAACCGTTTTCTTCGGCGTAGTTGGCGTTGCCCACGCGAATGTAGAGATTGTCGAGCAGCCAGACGACGGTCGCCAATGCCTTGTCCATGCCGGGCTTTCTCAGCCGCAGATCGGTATCTACCTTCTCGCGGATTTTCGGCAGCCTGGCGGCAAAATCCGGCAATTGCCCAAACTTGGTCTTGCCGCGCTCGGCCGACCATTCCGGATGGTAGCGATACTGCTTGCGGCCGCGCGCATCCCGGCCGGTTGCCTGCAGATGCGAATTCGAATCGACCGAAATCAGCACGTCGGTATAAGCGGGCGGGATGGCGAGGGCGGCGATCCGGTCCAGTTCGGCACGATCGGTGATCCGTTGCCCATCGGCGGCGTAGTAAAGGAAGGCCCGTTTGCCGGGTTTGCGGATTATGCCGCCGTCAAGGCTGGAGAGGTAGACAAGTTCAGCCGATAGCGGTTTTTCCGCATCGGATTTCTGCGCCTTTCGTTTTCGGGTGCGAGAAGCCATCTGGTCCACAGTGACGCCAGAACGCCGCCGGGATCATTTGGTTCCAGTGCAGGCTGCTATCCGCGCGCCTACTCGCGGCTGCGGCGCCTGCGTCTGCCGCCACCTTCACCGCCGCCATCATCGGACAGCAGTTTCCGTTCCGGCAATGTCACGACCGCCGACAGTTTCGGGAAGGTGTCGACCTTGTTTGGAAGTGCCATCGCGTAGACGAAATGCTCCTGAAATTTCGATTCAAGTGCCGTCTCTATCTTCTCGATTTTGCTGACGGTTTGCTCGATCTCGCGGCGATGGCCGCGGTTGAGCAGCGCCATCAGGGCACCGGTGCCTGCCGCGTTGCCGACGGCCTTGACCTCGGAGAGATCGCAGTCGGGAATGAGGCCGAGAACCATCGCGTATTTCGGATCGATAAACGAGCCGAAGGCACCCGCAAACCGGATTGTATCGACATGCGTAATGTCGAGCTTCTCCATCAGCAGCTTGATGCCGGCATAGAGCGCTGCCTTGGCAAGCTGGATGGCGCGCACGTCGTTCTGTGTCACCGTGATGCGCTGGTCGCCCTCGTGGAGCAGGTAGGAGAAGGTGCGGCCGTTCTGGATGATGCGCGGGCTCTTTTCCGCCATCGTGCCATCGACCACGCCGTCCTCGGAGATGATGCCGGAGAGGTACATCTCGGCAACAACCTCGATAATCGCCGAGCCGCAAATGCCGGTGACGCCTACAGCGGCGGCAGCCTCGGCAAAGCCCTCTTCATCCGACCACTTGTCGACGCCGATGACCCGGAATTTCGGTTCCAGCGTTTCCGGGTTGATGCGCACGCGCTCGATCGCGCCGGGTGCAGCCCGCTGACCGGATGAAATCTCCGCACCTTCGAAGGCCGGTCCTGTCGGAGAAGAAGCTGCGACGACGCGGTCCTTGTTGCCGAGCACGATTTCGGCGTTGGTGCCGACGTCGACCAAGAGCATCATCCGGTCCTGGCGGTAGGGGCCTTCGGCAAGTGTCGCGCCGGCGGCATCAGCGCCGACATGGCCGGCAATGCAGGGCAACATATAGAGGCGCGCGCCGCGATTGACGTCGATGTCGATCTCGTGCGCCCAGTATTGCAGCGCGCCGGAGACGGCGAGCGCAAACGGCGCCTGGCCGAGTTCGGTCGGGTCGATGCCGAGAAACAGGTGGTGCATGATCGGGTTGCCGACGAAGACCATGTCGAGAATGTCGTGGCGGTCGATTTCGCCTTCGTCGCAGACTTTGCCGATAAGCGAGTTGACGGCCCCACGCACTGCTTTGGTCATCGCCTCGCGGCCGTCCGGGTTCATCATCACGTAGGAGACGCGGCTCATCAGGTCTTCGCCGAACCGGATCTGCGGGTTGGACGTGCCGGAGGAGGCGACGATGCGGCCGGAGAGAAGCGAGACGAGGTGCATGGCGATCGTCGTCGACCCGATATCGCAGGCGACGCCGTAGGCCTCGTTCTTCAGGCCCGGCCAAAGGCCGACGATGAACGGGCGCGACGAATCCATGTCACGGTGGATCGCAGCGGTGACACCCCAATTGCCTTTGCGCAGGATGCCCTGGATCTGCGGGATTAGATGTGGCGCTATCAGCAGATCCTTCCAGCCCCAGTCCTTTTCCAGCATGACCTTCAGACGGTCGAGATCGCCGAGCGGCTTATGCATGTCGGGCTCGTCGACCTCGACATAGCAGAGTTGGACGGCGGCATTGCGCTCGATCACCCGGTCGGTCGCAGCCTTGCGGACAACCTGAGCGTTGATGACCGTATCCTGCGGAACGTCGATGACGAGATCGCCGAGGATCTGGGAAGAGCAGGAGAGGCGGCGGCCGTCCGGCAGGCCGCGAATGCTCTCGTAGCGCTCTTCCTTCGGTCCCTTGACCGAGATGTTCTCAAGTGACGAGATGATCTTGTGCTTGGCAAAACTGCCCTCCTGCACCGACACCTGACAGCGCCCGCAGGTCGCGCGGCCGCCGCAGACGCTCTCGACGTAGACGCCGAGCGTGCGCGCGGCGTCGAGAATCGGCGTGCCGATAGGAAAACGGCCGCGCTTGCCCGACGGCATAAACAGGACGAGGGGATCGCTTTTGTTTTCCTGTGCGGACACGGTCAGATCATTCCTATCTGCTAAGACGCCGTACATTGGCTCGAACCCTTTTGCCGTATGGTTGGAGCGCCGCCACCGCGACGCGGTCGGATGCGCCAGCCATTCCAGCACAGGTGCCGGTCGCCAGCCCCGTGGCGGCGATCATGCCTTCCTTCACCATGGCCAGATTGACGGCCATCAGGCTTTCGACGACCGCGGACAGTTTTTCGGTGATCATCTGTCCGACTTCCGCCGGGCCGCCGGTCGATCCGTTCATGCCGGATACGGCGAGGTCCTGCATACGAGAGGACATGACCATCGGGGCCTGAAACCAGAGGCTTGCGAATTCGTCGAGCAGATCGGCACTGAAAAACATCATTTCTCTTTTCTGGCGGTTATTCCGCCCTTGCGCGTCCAGCGCGCCCGCCACGGCGGCCACTTGAGGCGCCCGGTGCGGTTGCGGCAGTGGCCACATGGCCGGCTGCCGGATTGTGATCGCGATAGGTCATGATCCAGGTACCGCAATTCTGGTCGGTGCCGTTCAAGACGTTGGCCGCGCGAACGGCTTCCATTTCCTGCGGACGGCAGGGGTTCATGATCGCCGACGTCATGCCCGCGCCAATAACCATGGGGATGAAGCCGGCATTGATGCCGTGGCGATGCGGCAGGCCGAACGAGATGTTCGACAGGCCGCAAGTGGTGTTGACCTTCAACTCGTTGCGCAGGCGGTGCAGAAGCGCGAAGACCTGACGGCCAGCATCGCCCAGAGCACCGATCGGCATAACGAGCGGGTCCACGACGATGTCGTGCGGCTTGATACCATAATCCATGGCCCGTTCGACAATTTTCTTCGCAACTGCGAAGCGGACGTCCGGATCCATGGAAATGCCGGTCTCGTCATTCGAGATCGCAACGACCGGAACATCGTATTTCTTGACGAGCGGCAGGATGGCTTCGAGCTTTTCCTCTTCGCCGGTGACGGAGTTGACGAGCGGTCGGCCCTTGGCAACCCGCAGGCCTGCTTCGATGGCTGCGGTAACCGAGCTGTCGATCGACAGCGGCACATCGACAAGTCCCTGGACGATTTCGAGTGTCCTGACGAGCAGGCCCGGTTCCGTCTCGTTCGGATTGACGGAGGTGACGCCGGCGTTGACGTCGAGCATCGTGGCGCCCGCCGCCACCTGTTCCAGCGCATCCCTGATGACGGTGTCGAAGTTGCCTTCGATCATCTCGGCGGCCAGCTTCTTGCGACCGGTCGGGTTGATGCGTTCACCGATGACGCAGAACGGCTGGTCGAAGCCGATGATGATTTCGCGGGTGGCGGAGGCAACGATGGTGCGGGTCATGTCTGATCCTCTGTGGCGGTGGGGCGCTTGATCTCTGTCATGCGCCGGAAGGGATTGTCAAAGGCCCGGCCTCCCAGCCGTGCCTCAAATATGGATTGTCGTTTCAATGTGGACGATGGGCCGCGACATCAGCCATTTCTTCCTGGTTCTCCGTTTTGCCGTCCTTCAGCGCTTCCAGCCGCTCGGCAACGCGGTAATCGCCCGGATTTTCCTCGCGCTTCCAGGGGGTGCGGCCCTTCAGAACACCCGATTCGTGGACGATCTCGGCGACATATTCTTCCTGCCGGTAGGCCATCACGTGGACACCGGAGACGCCCTTGATCTCCTTCACCTCGTTGATGATGTCGATGCAGAGCTGCTTGCCTTCCTTCTTCTGGTCCTGCGCGCCTTCCAGCCGCTTGATGACCGCATCCGGGATATGGATGCCGGGCACGTTGTTGCGGATCCAGTTGGCGGTCTTTGCCGAGGCCAGCGGACCGACGCCGACGAGGATGAAGCATTTCTCATCGAAGCCGAGATCGCGCACCTTGTTCATGTAGTCGCGGAACATCGGCACGTCGAAGCAGTACTGGCTCTGGACGAACTGGGCGCCGGCCTCGATCTTCTTGCCAAGGCGATAAGGACGGAAATCATAGGGCGGTGCGAACGGATTGATCGCGGCGCCGAGGAAAACCTGCGGCGGCGTCGTCAGCTTGCGGCCGGAGAGGAACTTGCCGTTATCGCGCATGATGCGAACGGTTTCGAGCAACGACATGCAGTCGAGGTCGAAGACCGGCTTTGCGCCCGGTTGGTCACCTGCCTGCACCCCGTCGCCTGTCAGGCACATGATGTTGGCGACGCCCATGGCGGCAGCGCCCAGCACGTCGCCCTGGATGGCAATGCGGTTCTTGTCACGGCAGGCGATCTGCATGATCGGCGCATAACCCATGCGGGTCAGCAGCGCGCAGATGCCGACCGACGACATGTGGCAGTTGGCGCCGGACGCATCGACAGCGTTGATGCCGTCGACCCAGCCTTCGAAGATCGCTGCGCGTTCGTAGACGTCTTCCGGATTGGCGCTATCGGGCGGGTTCAATTCCGCGGTAACGGCGAATTCGCCGCGGCGCAGCACACGTTCCAGACGGCCGCGCGAGGAATGGCCGGGCAGGGGATCGAGCGGCAGATGGCGACCCAGTGGATTTTCATCGATATGGGCCATGGATCAGGCGTCCTTTGCGGTGGCGGCCGCGGCTTCGCGGGCTTCCGCTGCCTGTGCGGTAACGCGCAGCCAGGAAGAGGTTTCGCGCAGCGACTGGTTGACGGGTTTCTGCACGTTCATGATCGCATCTCCCTTCACCATGTTGCGCGAGCCTTCCCAGGCCTTGACCCAGACGCAGGGCATGTCCGGCTCGACTTCGCAGTTGCCATTGGCGCGCACGCCGCCGCAAGGGCCGTTGCGCAACTGTTTCGGGCAGTTCATCGGGCAGGACATGCCGGTCGATGACAACGCGCACTGGCCGCACATGCGACAGTCGAACAAGAGGCCCTTGACGTTGCGCTCTATGAAGGTGATCGGCGCTTCCACGCGGTTATAGCCGATCGCCTTCCACAGCGGATGGAGCAGCAGGAAAACATCGGCGAAACGGTCGTAGAACCATTCGAGGAAACGCGAGTGGCGCACAGCCCACAGGCGGATCGTGTAGCTGCGGCGGGCGCGGCGATTGGGCGAAACACCGGAGGGCGTGTAGGCGCCGGTCGCGGCTTTCTTGGCCGGGGCGGCGTTGCCGGGTTTCGGGTCAGCCATTGTCTTTGCCGCCGGATTTGACGAGGGCGACCAGGCGCTCCTTGTCGTAAGCCGCTTCAAGTTCGGCCGCAGCCTTGTCGGCCTCGAGTTCCAGGTCGTCAGAGACTGGAACGGGATCGGCCTTGCGCCATTCGGCGAGATAATCGCCGCTGTCGGCAGCGCCGGTGCGCATGGCGCACATGTCGATCGCTTCGGTAAAGCGCAGGGTCAGCTCGCGTTTTGCGGTCTTGCGGCCCTGCTTGATGATGACCTGCGCGGGAATATCACGCCAGTAAACGATAATGCGATCTGCCATATGCCCGAAATCTCCTCTTGCCCGACAATGCGCATCTTGGCGCACGATGGCTCACCTTGGCACGACGCGCGTCATGCTCAAAAGCGACCCCGTGTTGTGTGTGAACGATATAACTACCAGATGCCGCGAGAGAAGCCATTCCAGAGCCATGTCCAGATCGGCGGATGATACCATTGGCGTGAATTGCCGTTTGCAGGCACAGGGTTGAGAGTGCCGGACAGTGCGTCCTCGATGGCGCGGATGGCGATATCCGTGGAGGCTGCCGTCTGGAGCAGCGGATAGGTGTGCATCGTGTCGCTTTTCGACGGTTTCACGCGCGATTGATAGAGAATGTCACCGGTATCGACGCCGGCGTCGACCAAGTGCACGGTCGCACCGAAATTGTCCTCGTCGTTTTCCACCCGCGCCCAGTAGCCGCCCATCAGACCGCGATATTGCGGATTGATGCCGGCGTGGAAATTGATCACCGGGCATGGCATGGCCGCCAGCGTCGAGGCGGAGAGTATGCGGCAGCTGACGAGGAAGACGACGGCGGGGCTGGTCTTGCGAATATGGTCTATCGCGGCTTCGCTGTTTACCGAATCGATCTCGGCGACCGAAACGCCCGGATTGACCGCGTCACTAACACCATAATCGCGCAGGATGTCTTCCGCGCGCCTCTCGGTAAACCGTTTGCCGAACTTCGAGGCTACCATTGTGACGAACTGACCGGTTGCCGTGATCAGCCCCAGTTTGCGAATGCGGCGCTTCAGGAAAAGTTTCTTGGATTCCGGCTGTTCCAGCAGGACCGTGACACTGCCGAAGCGGGCATGGATCGCATTGACCAGGATCTGCGGGTTGCGCCCGCCGGCAGTCACGATGACAATCGGTTTGTTGGTGGTCGAAGTCATGCCAGCGATCACCTTCCAATGTCAGAAGATAAAGGTCAGGACCGCGCCGGCGGCCAGCACGACGGCACCGGCGACGGCAAGGGATACGATGCCGAGCAAGGCGCCTGCAACGAGTCCGAGGCCGTCCCGTTCCGTATGGGCAAAGCCGATGACGGCGAGTGCGAAGGCCGGAAGCCAGTTGCCGAAGGGAATGGGCAGGAAGATCACGACCGCCAGGATGAGTGCCAGAAGGCCGATCAGCCGTTCTGCAAGCCTTCCGCCGAGAAACCAGACGCGCGGCTTGATCAGCGTCTCTGCACGCTGCAGCCAGGGCGAGATGCGGTTGACGAAGACGAAGAATGTCGCGTTTTCAAAGGCGTAGTCGCCCATGCGCTTCGGCAGCCAGATGCGGTTACGGCGCGAGGCGAACATCTGCCAGGCAACGAAAATCAGGGGCAGGCCAAGGATGAATGTAGCGCCTGGCGGCAGCGGAATAAGATTGGGAAGAGCAAAGACCACGAGGAAGGCGCCGAAGGAGCGGTCCTCCATGGCGACGGCGAGATCGCGCAGCGTTATTTTCGGTCCGGCGTTGAGCGAGAGATTACGCAGGAGCTGGGAAAGCTGCTGCGGGTGGCCATGAGTTGCGGCCCTCGGCGCTACTGCCGTCGCGAAAATGTCCGTCATCCCCGTCACCTTTTGTTGTGTTTGTTCGGGGAATGTGGCGGGGCAGCCGTTACAATGCGCTTAAATCAAATGGGCCCATGGCCGTAAAATTGGGCGCAAGGCTAACAGATGGTTTCCAGATTGAGAATCATCAGGCGTGCAAAAGGGCAGGCGTCAGATCGCCGTAACCGGTGTAGCGGTATTCGTAGGCGAGCCCGAGCGTGGCGGCCGCTTTTCGCGCCTTTTCCTGCAGCTTCTCGTCTTCGACCTGCGAGAGGTAGACGAGCTTCTTGTAGTGCCCGAAATACATGTCGCGCAATTCCGGATGGCGATCGAGGCCGAGCGGCTCGACGACGAATGCCTCGAACTGGCGGGCGAGGAAATCAGTCAGGAAAAACGACGTGAAATCTTCGTCCCAGCCTGCATCGAAGGCGGCATTGCCGGCGAAGAAGGAAAAACAGTGCGGCCCGGCGATGCGTTCGACCTTTTCTTCCTCGCAAAGCTTGTCCAGAAGGCCGCCGGTGCCGCAATCGGCGTAGGCTATGAAGATGCGGTCGAACCCCTCGGCGCGTGCCTTGTGGATGGCCGCCTTGATGCCCGGCGTGATCTTGTCGGGGGTGTTGTGCCAGATAGCCGGCAGGCATATGAGATCAATGTGGTCCAGCCCATTGGCTTCGCAGACAGCGAGGATTTCGCGGGCAATGGCACCACAACCAATGACGTGAACTTTTTCCGCTTTCGCGCGTTGCATAGCCGAAGATCTTTCTTCCACGTCAAATTGACCCGTCACGAGCATAAGGAACCCAAGCCATGACAGCAAAGGCAATCGCCACCATCGGTATCGTCCTGTTTTCCATCACAACGCTCGCCTCGTGCGGCAACACGATCCGCGGCATGGGCCGGGATACCGCCAATGCGGTGGATGCGACCCAGGACGCCGGCCGTAGTGTCGGGCGCGCCGCCAACTAAGGCTTGGTTAGCATATAAGAAAACCGGCCGCGCTTTTCATCAGCGCGGCCGGTTTTCACGTGGTCAAATTGGTTTTGATCAGGCGCCGGACAGCTGGTTGTGCTTGCGCTTCATGAAGTCCTTCGCCGTTTCGACAGCGACGGCCGCATCGCGGCAATAGGCATCGGCGCCAACGGCCTTGCCGAATTCCTCGTTGAGCGGGGCGCCGCCGACAAGAACGACGTAGTCGTCCCGCATGCCCTTTTCCTTCATCGTGTCGATAACGACCTTCATGTAAGGCATCGTCGTGGTCAAAAGCGCCGACATGCCGAGAATGTCCGGCTTTTCACGCTCGATCGCGTCGAGATAGTTCTCGACCGGATTGTTGATGCCGAGATCGACCACGTCGAAGCCGGCGCCTTCCATCATCATGCCGACAAGGTTCTTGCCAATATCGTGGATATCGCCCTTGACGGTGCCGATGACGACCTTGCCCTGCTTCGGCGCGCCGGTGGCGGCAAGCAGCGGACGAAGGATGGACATGCCGGCCTTCATGGCGTTGGCGGACAACAGCACTTCAGGAACGAACAGGATGCCGTCGCGGAAGTCGATGCCGACGATGCGCATGCCTTCGACCAGCGCCTGGGTCAGGACATCATAGGGCACCCAGCCCCGCTTCAGGAGGATGTTGGTGCCATCCTCGATCTCTTCCTTCAGGCCGTCGTAGAGATCGTCGTGCATCTGCTGCACGAGTTCGTCGTCGGAAAGATCCTCGAGAATGATTTCGTCGTCTGCCATGATGGGTTTCCTCGGTTCCTGGCGCTGTCAGGCTCAACCTCCCCGACGCACGCACTATACTTAGCTTTGTTGGTTCCAAAAGCTCTTTTCGAAAGCGACGTCGCATGCGATGAAAAACGACGGCAGCGCGACAACGGTCACCTCGTATCCGGTTGGACCTAACAAAAACAATATATTGTCTGCTTTTCAGATATAAAAATATGCTATCCGAAATGTGAACTGAACCTGTGCAACAGTCGCTAGGCATCCGCCGCGGCCTCGATCGGCTCCGATCGTGTCCGAGTTGCGCCACCCGTTGGCGCATTGAGAACCGTTCGGATGCTGGGGCTTGGTAGCATAGGCTCGACAGGTGCGCAGACGAGGCGCTGGAGAGGATACAGAAATGACTGATCTGACGGAACAGACGGAAGAGACTGGCGGACGCCGTTCGCGCGGCGAGGGCCGGGGAGCTGCCGCAAGACGTGCCTCGCGCACCGGCGGCGGCGCACCGCCTTCGCTTCCCTACATCACCCGCAAGATTCGCGAATACGAGGTGCTGGATGAAGAAGGCCTGGCGCTGATCGAGCGCAATGCCGACCTCATTCTGGAAGAGATCGGTATCGAATTCCGCGAGGACGCCGAGGCACTGGCGCTGTGGAAGGAAGCAGGGGCGGATGTCAGGGGTGAGCGGGTACATTTTCCGAAGGGCCTGTGCCGTGAAATCCTGAAGTCCGCGCCGTCGAACTTCACCTGGCATGCGCGCAACCCCGAGCGCAGTGTCCATATCGGCGGCAAGGCGACGGTCTTTGCGCCGGTCTATGGCCCTCCCTTCGTGCGTGATCTGGATGGCCAGCGCCGTTACGCAACGATCGAGGACTTCCGCAATTTCGTGAAGCTCGCCTATATGGCGCCGTCGATGCACTCGTCGGGCGGAACAGTTTGCGAACCGGTCGATATTCCAGTCAACAAACGCCATCTCGACATGGTCTACAGCCATATCAAATATTCCGACAAGCCGTTCATGGGTTCGGTCACGGCGCCGGAACGCGCCGAAGACACGATCGCGATGGCCAAGCTCGTGTTCGGCGACGATTTCGTCGAGAACAACTGTGTGACGCTCAACCTGATCAATGCCAACTCGCCGATGGTTTTCGACGAAACCATGGTCGGCGCGCTGAAGGTCTATGCCCGGCACAACCAGGCCTGTGTCATTTCGCCGTTCATTCTCTCCGGCGCCATGAGCCCCGTGACGGTAGCGGGTACGCTGACGCAGATTCTCGCCGAAGTGCTGGCCGGTGCGGCGTTCACGCAGTTGATCCGCAAGGGTGCGCCGGTGCTGTTTGGCACGTTCGCGGCCTCGATCTCCATGCAGTCGGGTGCTCCGACGTTCGGTACGCCGGAGCCGTCGCTGGTCTCCTATGGCGCAGCACAGCTCGCCCGCCGTCTCGGTCTCCCATTCCGTACCGGCGGCTCGCTCTGCGCGTCCAAGGTTCCGGATGCGCAGGCAGCGCACGAATCGGCTAACACGCTGAACATGACCCTGCTAGCCGGCACCAACTTCGTGCTGCACTCGGCAGGCTGGCTCGAAGGTGGCCTGGTATCGTCGTACGAGAAGTTCATGATCGACCAGGACCAGCTCGGCATGATGCAGAAGATGGCCGAAGGCGTCGATCTCTCGGAAAACGCCCAGGCGCTGGACGCCATCCGCGAAGTCGGCCCGGGCAGCCATTATCTTGGTTGCGCTCACACACAGGCCAATTTCCAGACGGCATTCTATCGTTCGGCCCTGGCCGACAACAATTCGTTCGAGCAGTGGGAAATCGAGGGCGAGAAGCGCGTCGAGCAGCGCGCCAATGCGCTCGCCCGCAGCTGGCTGGAACACTATGAACGGCCGCCGCTCGATCCGGCCATCGACGCCGCACTTCTCGACTATATCGCCAAGAAGAAGGATTCGATGCCCGACGCCTTCACTTGAAGAGAGCCCGAGCAAGCCAGGGAGCAAGGCGGAGCGGGGCAAGTGGCGGATTTCATCCAGAAGGAAGTCTGGCGCCCACATTACGACAGGCAGGGACCGAAACCGAAATGACCGGTCCCGCGGCATCATCTGATGTTTTGAGTGAACTCCGTGCAGCCTTTGTGCCGCACGGAGTTTTTTTGCGGGGCGTGGTCAGTTTTGCCGCGGACCAAACGGCGCCTGTCTTGAAAGACGGGCAAGCGGCTGGAAGCGTCGTTCTCCTTGGCAACATCGGTGGCTCGATCTGGCCGGCTTTCGAGCGCTGGCGTGGCGCTATCGCCGCCAGAGACATACACGATCCTCTCGATACCTGGTCGAAGATGGTGATCGAACCAGTCGCGCGGGCTTTCGGGGCCACCGCCTATTTCCCATCCGATCCGCGCTGGCAACCGTTCCAGCAATGGGCGATGCGCGCCGAAGGACTTGAGCCTTCGCCACTCGGTATTCTCATCCATCCGGAATACGGCCTCTGGCATGGATATCGTGGTGCACTAGGCTTCGAGCGTGTTTTGGCTCCAACGCTGTTGGGCAATCGAGAGCACCCTTGCAACCATTGTACCGACAAGCCCTGTCTTTCAAGCTGTCCTGCAGGCGCCATCCTGCCATCCGGGTTTCAGATCGCGCCTTGCCGCACACATCTAAGGACCCCAGGAGGGAAGGCCGGCTGCATGATCGCCGGTTGCATCGCACGAAATGCCTGCCCGGTCGGGATTGACTATCGTTATTCACCGGAACAGTTGCGTTTTCATATGGATGCCCTGAGTTTGTAGAATTTCCGCCTCCATTTTGCTGTTGTGGCGCGACAGGGTCAGCGCGCAGAAAAGAGGTGGACATGTTTCGTTCCTTGAGCATCGGGTTGGCCATGACCGCATCTGTTCTTTTCACCGACGAAGCCGTTGCTTCCTGCCGCAAGGTCATGCACCTCACTCAAGCGTATGGCGTCTGCAGCTTCGATCCCGCAACCAGTGATATCCGCGTCTTTCATCGCGGCCGTGACGGCCTGCCTTATGGCGGCTTTGAAGCCCTTTCTCGCGATTTGCGACAGGAAGGCGAATATCTCGAATTTGCGATGAATGGCGGCATGTACGAATCCGACCTGACATCGGTCGGCCTTCTCGTGACGGAGGGCATTGAGCGCAAGGGGATCGATCGTGGTCACAGCTGGGGCAATTTCTATCTGAAACCAAATGGCGTGTTCTTCCTGCAGGGTGGGCGCACCGGTGTGCTGGAAACCGAGGCCTATGTCGATGCGGCGATCAAGCCGGATTTCGCGACGCAGTCCGGACCGATGCTGGTGATCGACGGCGCGCTGCATCCGGCGTTCCTGCCGAAGAGCGACAGCCTGCAGGTACGCAACGGTGTTGGTGTTGATCAGAGTGGGAAGGCGGCCTTTGCCATCTCGCTGGAACCGGTTCGCTTCCATGATTTTGCGACGCTGTTTCGCGACGAACTCGATTGCACCAATGCGCTCTTTCTCGATGGATCGATCTCCAGCCTGTTTGCACCGGAGATGAATCGCTACGACAACACGCATCCGATGGGGCCGATCATCGCGGTGACGCGAAAAACTCCGGGTTTCTGAAAATAATTCCGATTCCGCCCCAAGGATCGGGCAAGGCGAAACGTCTCAGTATCAGTTGCAACAAATCCGGGCGGATGACTTGGACGAGGATCTCATCGAAAGGGCACAGAGAGGCGATCGAAACGCCTTCGGCCTGCTCGTCGAACGGCACTATGATTTCGTGCATTCCGTTGCCTGGCGATGGTCCGGCAACGTCAGTGATGCCGAGGATATCGCCCAGACGGTCTGCCTGAAGCTTGGCCAGGCGATCCGGGCTTTTCGGGGCGCCAGCCGTTTTCGCACCTGGCTCTATACGCTGACCCTGAATGCGGCGCGCGACCATCAGCGAAGCCAGTCGCGGGAACGGCGCAATGCCGCGAACTTTCTGGCTGACCCGACCAGCGCTGCGGCAAACGACAATCAGGATCAGGCAGAAGCGCTCTGGGAGGCGGTCCGGCAGCTTCCCGACAAGCAGGGCGATGCCGTCCTTCTCGTCTATGGCGAAGGCTTGAGCCATTCGGCCGCGGCAGACGTCATGGGATGTTCGGAGGCGACGATATCCTGGCATGTGCATGAAGCTCGCAAACGCCTGAAGATCCTGCTCGGCAGGGAGACGATGTGATGAACGACGAACTGAAAAACCTTGGCCAGATGATCCCACCGGCGCCTTCGCAGGAAGCGCGTGCCCGCGCGCTGTCACTTGCAATCCAGGCATTCGACGCCGCCGAAAATAATTCCGAGGCTCCCCAAGGAACCGCCGGTGCCCGGCGTCAAAGCTCCATAATCAACAGGCTATGGAGCCCCGTCATGAACAGGAAATTTCTCGCAGGTTCGGCACTCGCCACACTCTTGGTCGTGCCCGCAGCCACCTTTCTCACGTTGGAGCTGACACGGGGCGGGTTGCCGGTGGATACAGGCGGACCGACGGTCGTCGCGACTGAAAACAAAACGGAGAAGAAAGGGGGTGTCAAAGTTCCCGGAGATTTAAAAAGCAAGAGCGAGCTTCAAGAACGGCGCAAGGAAGCTGCCGCGCAGGACGGTCAGAACGCACAGCCGGAACCGCAGCGGAATGCGCAGGCGAGTGATTTTTCTGCCGATGAGGTTGCCGAGCTTCTGAAAAAACAGGATTCCCAAGGTGGGGCTGTTCAATCCTTTGGTGCGGCGAAAAGCAGCGCTAAAACAGCCCCAGTTTCCTCAGTAGAACAAACCGATCAAAGTGCTCTGGCCGATGCAGACACCGAAGCAGAAATGGCAACGCAAGCCCAAGGGGTGATTGCTGCGGCGCCCGCGGTCGAGCAACAGACGGTCGGCGAACGTGTCATGATGCAACTTGATCCGAAAACCCGGATTGTTCCGCAGGAGGAAAACCGCGACCGCTTCACCTCTACCGAAACCAATCCGGTCAAGTCGGTCGCCGCCGATCCTGTCTCCACCTTCTCGGCCGATGTCGACACGGCATCCTATTCCTTCGTGCGCAAGTCGCTGATGGCCGGGCAGATGCCGGATCGCGACAGCGTGCGCGTCGAGGAAATGATCAACTATTTTCCCTATGACTGGCCAGGTCCGGATAGTAAGGCCGAGCCGTTCAAGGCAACCGTCACGCTCCTGCCGACGCCGTGGAATGCGAATACACGGTTGATGCACGTGGGAATCAAGGGCTTCGACCTTGCCCCAGTGACGGCACCACGCGCCAATCTCGTCTTCCTGATCGACGTCTCCGGCTCCATGGACGAACCGGACAAGCTGCCGCTGCTGAAAAGCGCCTTCCGTCTTCTGGTCGAGAAACTGAAGCCCGAGGACACCGTCTCGATCGTCACCTATGCCGGCAACGCTGGAACGGTGCTGGAGCCGACGACGATCAAAGAGAAAGCGAAAATTCTTGCGGCGATCGACACGCTTCAACCGGGCGGCTCGACGGCGGGAGCGCAAGGGCTTGAGGCCGCCTACAATTTGGCGCAGCAGGCTTTCGTCAAAGGCGGGGTCAATCGGATCATGCTGGCGACGGACGGTGATTTCAATGTCGGTCCGTCGAGCGACGAGGAATTGAAGGCGACGATCGAGGCCAAGCGCAAGAGCGGCATCTTCCTTTCCGTCCTCGGCTTCGGCCGCGGCAATTACAACGACGCGCTGATGCAGACGCTGGCTCAGAACGGCAACGGCACCGCCGTCTATATCGATACGCTGGCCGAAGCGCAGAAGTCGTTGGTGGAGGAGGCCGGATCCTCGCTTTTCCCGATCGCCAAGGACGTCAAGTTCCAGGTCGAATTCAATCCGCAGCAGATCGCCGAATATCGCCTGATCGGCTACGAAACCCGCGCCCTGAAGCGCGAGGATTTCAACAATGACAAGGTGGATGCCGGCGACATCGGCTCGGGCCACCGGGTGACCGCGATCTACGAGATCACGCCGAAGGGAAGCCCGGCCGTTCTCAATGATGACCTGCGCTATGGCACGGCGCCGGCTGAATTGTCGGACGGTCCAGCCCCTTCCGGTGAGCTTGCTTTCCTGAAGATCCGCTACAAGCAGCCGGACGGCGATACAAGCAAGCTGATCACCACGCCGGTAACGGAGGGCAATGCTGTGCCGTCGCTGCAACAGGCCACGCAGGACGTTCGCTTCTCCGTCGCGGTCGCGGCTTTCGGCCAGAAGTTACGAGGAACGGATGCCGTGTCCGCTTACAAATACGGCTCGATCCTCGATCTTGCATCCGGCGCAAAGGGCGAGGATGCCTATGGCTACCGGGCGGAATTCCTCAATCTTGTTCGGCTCGCCAGAAGCCTTGGCGGAGAATAACAGAGAGATTGAAACGCTGAACAGAATGCTCTCCCGTTAAATGGAGGGCATTCGTCGTTCAGCCTCTGTCGAGACAAGGTGTGTCACTGCAAACTCAGGCCTTTGGATAGGCCTTTTCCAGTCCACCCGATCTGACTAGCCCCGTGCGGAATGCCTGGTAGACGGCGTGCTGGCTGGATTTTGCCGCTTCCATCAGACGGATCTGCAGCCGGGCTGGGGCGTTCGAACCCAGCCATTCGCCGAGCTTTTCGAGCTTGAGGGAATTCAGCAGCTTGGCCCCTGATGCGAGGTCGAGATGGCGGTAGAGGCCCGCGATGAGGTTTTCGTCCTGCGCGGCATTTTCCATGAGCAGCAGCAGGTAGGATTGCTCGCTTTCACCGAGCGCTGCAAACTTTCCGGCAACCGAATCGCGATCGGGAAACGTGGCGGACGTACCGTTCATGTGTGGTCTTTCTTCATTTCTCAGTGTGTCGATCCGTCCGCAGTCTAAGGGATCAGGCTGGGGCAAAACTGGATTCGGCAACGTCGCGACGCAAGGCTGGCACATCCTTCAATGGGTTAATTGATGCTATCCAAACGTTCTTGTGTCCGCTGTTGCGGCGACCGGCGTTTGGGCATTCTTGATGGTGACCCAGATGACCCAGCTTTCGATCTGCATGCCCAGCAACCGGCCATGGGCGAAATCACGCGGTTCGATCGAGAGCGCGCTTGCCTATGCCGAAAGGACAGGCGCCCGGCTGATCGTCTCCGACAACTCCCGCGATCCCGAAAAACACGCGCGTCTTCAAAACCTGTCGCCCAATCTGCTCTATCACTCCTCACCAAGCGACGATGCCCCAAGCAACTGGATGCAGGCTCTGTCGCTGGCCGATACGCCCTTCCTGCTGCCAATGGGAGACGACGACGAAATCCATTTCAACGACATCGGAACACCGGTCGATCTTTCATCGTTGCCGGATGATGTCGTCGGTGTCCGCCCGCAAACGCAGATCTGGACTGCGGAGGCGGGGGTCTGCCAGACGGAATGCTATACGATCGATGGGGCGTCACCAGGGGAGCGGTTGCTGGAATTCGCTCAGAAAGCGATGGGCAACAACAGCATCTATTACAGCATATACCGCTCCAGCGTCTTCCTGCCACTGTTGCGGTTTTTCACCCAGGCGCATCCGACCGGTGGCGGCTATTGCGACTGGAGCCTTTCCTTTGCGTTGCTGACGGCAGGCAGGATGATCCACGATCCGTCTCTGATTTACAAATACGATCTCGGCGCCTGGGTTACGGAGGAAAGCATCGCAGCGGCTTCCAGCAATCTCTACGAGAAGGCAGGGCTCCCGGCGGACACTGAGAAGTTTGCAGCCCTCCTGAGGTTCCTGGATGTCCATGTTTTCACGCTTCGCCATTCATTGCCGCTGACCCCGGCGGAACGCGGTGAGGTGCTCTTGATGAACGGCCGCCTTGCCATGGCTGCCTTCCTGCGCAACGTCCAGGCGAACGCAGCAGATTATGACGAGGTGGTGCGCTATCTTGCCGAACTGATCGAACAGGAACGGGATATCCAGTCGATCTTCCATCTTGCAGTGCTCATGACTGATTGTATCAAGCCTGGCCTCAAGGACAGCTATGTCCGCTTCTTCCAAAGCGCACATGCCGCCTGAAATGCAAAGGGCTTGAAAATCCACAGATATTCAAGCCCTTTGTCTTTACGTGACCGTTCCTCAATCAGCCGCGACGGCGGCTGCCGCGCTCGCGCGCCGGTGCGGCCGGGCCTTCATTGGCAGTCTTGTTGCGCAGCGGGCCGATGCGCTCGACGATGGTTTCGACGGTCGGCCGTTCGCCCGGCACATAGGTGTCGAGGGCTACGCGCATGGCCGCCAGATGTTCGCATGACGTACCGCAGCAACCGCCGATGATTTTTGCGCCGGCATCGCGGGCAAGGCGGGCGTAGTCGGCCATCAGCGGCGGTGTGCCGGAATAATGGATCTCAGAGCCGCGAAATTCCGGGATGCCGCAATTGCCCTTGACGATGATCGCCGCGGCCGGATTGGCGTCCGTCATGTCGAGCAACGAGGAGAGAATGTCGGACGCGCCGACGCCGCAATTGGCGCCGGTGGCGACCGGACCATCGCCGATGTCCTGCGCAACCGCGAACATATCCTTCGGGTGCAGGCCCATCATCGTCTTGCCTGCCGTGTCGAACGAGCAGGTATAGACATAGGGGAGCCCAACCTTGACGGCTGCTTCGGCCGCAGCCCGGATTTCATCCGCCGAGGACATTGTCTCGATCCAGGCGACTTCCGCGCCACCGGCCTTCAGGCCCTCGATCTGTTCGACGAATGCCGCGACGGCATCCTCGTAGGTCATGGCGCCGAGCGGGACCAGCAGTTCGCCGGTGGGGCCGACCGAGCCGGCCGTGATCACCTTGCGCGGTGCCTTGTCGGCGACCGCGCGGGCGATTTCCGCGGCGCGCTTGTTGAGATCGCGGACGCGATCCTGTGCCTGGTGCAGCTTGAGGCGATGGCGCGTGCCGCCGAACGAGTTGGTCAGGATGATGTCGGCGCCGGCATCCACGAAATCCTGATGCAGCTTGGTGATGTTTTCAGGCTTGGCTTCGTTCCAAAGCTCCGGCGCCTCACCAGCTTCCAGACCCATGGCAAACAGCGACGTGCCGGTCGCGCCATCGGCGAGAAGCACGCCCTTGGCGTCAAGCAGGGTAGAAAGCGGATTGGCGTGGACGGTCATGATGGTTTCCTGATCTCATCGAGTTTCACAATCATATAAAGATATCTTTATGTGATTGCAATGCCCTCGGCTTTGATCAGTGCGCCATGCGCACGCCCATTCGCGCCGTCAGCCCCAGTCCGAAGACGGCCAGCGCCATCAGCAGCCACATCGGATCGGCACGGTTGAGCAGGAAGCTTTCCATCATGCTGTTATAGGTCATGAAGATGATGACCATGATGCAGAAATCGGCGAAATGGCGGCTTGCGGCCTGACGCGTGGCGCGCATGTAGTCATAGAAGGGTTTGACGAAGAGCAGCAGGATCATCGTCAGGCCGCCCGGCAGCCCGAAGGTGAGAACGGCATCGAGATAGCTGTTGTGACCCGACACGATGCCGCGCACGTCCCAACTCGCCTCGAAGTTGGCTTCCAGGCCGCGGATGACCGGCGACAGCCAGAAACTCGCATAGCCATGCCCAAGCCAGAGATGGTCGGGAATGCTGGCGCTTGCGAACTTCCAGATGTCATCGCGTCCGGTGAAGGTCGGATCCTCCAGCAAGGCTTTCGTGATCGAGAGGAACGTGTCTGAGTAGATGGTTCCGAGTGTCAGGCAGAAGATCAGGATGGCGAAGAGGAAATGGGCGAGCACCATCAGGCCCGGCTTGCCGATGGCCCGGCCGCCGAGCACAAGCATGATCGCCAGCGGCAGAAAGCCGATCGTTGTCTTTGATCCGGTGTGAAGCACGAAATTGGCGGCGAGAACCGTAATCAACAAGCCGCGGACGGTAGCACCCGCCCGCAGGCAGTAAATGCCGAACATGCAGACGATGGAAAACACCGGTGCCGTGACGTTTTTATGGATCAGGTGGCCTTTCCAGAAACCGGCATGCCACGGTTCCGAACCGGTGGCGGTGTGGATGGCTATGTTGGGTGCGAGGACCAGCGCTGCATAGTCGATGAGGACCAGCAGCAGGATGGCATTGGCGCCGGCATTGACGAAATCCTTCTCGGTGCGCGGCAGGACCAGTACGCCTGCGACGAGGATCATCGCCACCAGGCTAAGCATCAGGCCACGGGCGGACGCTGTCGGATCGTAGGACTGCAGGCAGGAAAAGAAGGCGATGGCGAAGACAATGGCCCATGTCGGCGACACGATCCGCTTCAGAACGCGGGTATCGACCACGAGAAGTATGGCGAACAGATAGATGGCGCCAAGGCCCAGATAGCCGAGCTGGTTGATGATGTTGCCGTCATTGGATGCGTTCGGATCGAGTTCATAGGCGCCCTGAAACGGGATGAGGGTGAAGACGATCAGAAACAGGCCGGCGCCTGAGAGAAACGAGGCAAGCACCGGCATGATCCGGGCCGCCAAAAGGCGTTGCCCCCCGAGCGGAGGGACGGCTATGCGGTGAAAGTCCCGCGAAGCTGTCGAGGCATGATCCTGCATCTGGCCGGCCGAATTGAGGAAAGCGCAGCGGTGCTATGGGTGAGGCGCCACCGTTACCGTGAAGGATCATGGTTAATCCGAGGTGAACGGACGGCTGGATGCCACAAAAAAAAGCGCCCGTTTCCGGGCGCTTTTGACTGCTGCTGGCTTCAGATCACTCCGCGGCCTGCTGCATCTTTTCATGGCTGATCGGCGTGACCATCGCAGAGATGATCGTGCCGAGATCGATCGACCCGACCGGTTTGCCATTGGCATCAACGACGTGGGCGACGTTCTGGTTGGCCACCGTCATCATCCGGGCAGCGCTTTCCAGCACGGTTCCGACAATGACGGCCACGCCTTCCGGATTGCCCGACAGCGGCTTCATGATCGTTTCGACATTGATCACGCGGCCGCGGTTCACTTCCTTGACGAAGGCGGTGATGTATTCGTCGGCCGGCTTCAGGACGATTTCCTGACCGGTGCCTTGTTGGATCACCTTGCCGTCGCGCAGAATGGCGATCTTGTCGCCAAGCCGGAGAGCCTCGTCGAGATCGTGGGTGATGAACACCACGGTCTTCTTCAGCTCCTTCTGCAAATCGAGCAGAACGGTCTGCATATCGACGCGGATCAGTGGATCGAGAGCGGAATAGGCTTCGTCCATCAGCAGGATGTCGGCGTCGTTGGTCAGTGCCCGTGCAAGGCCGACGCGCTGCTGCATGCCGCCTGAAAGCTGGTTCGGGTAGTGGTTTTCAAAACCCTTGAGACCGACGCGTTCGATCCAGCCCTGCGCCCGCTTGCGGCTCTCGTCCATCGGCACGCCCTGGATTTCCAGGCCATAGACGGTGTTCTCGATGATCGTGCGATGCGGCAGGAGAGCGAACTTCTGGAACACCATCGCAGTCTTGTGGCGTCGGAATTCGCGAAGATCGTTTTCGTTCATCTTGCAGACGTCGACGCCATCATAGAGCACTTCGCCCGCCGTCGGATCGATCAGCCGATTGATGTGACGGATCAGCGTCGACTTGCCCGAGCCGGACAGGCCCATGACCACCATGACGCCGCCGGCGGGCATGGAGATGTTGATGTCCTGCAGGCCAAGCACATGACCGTGCTTTTCGTTGAGTTCGGTCTTGCCGAGACCGGCCTTGACCTGATCGACGAAATCGCGGCCGCGCGGCCCGAAGATCTTGTAGAGGTTCTTGACCTCGATTGCGTGACTAGCCATGGATCACCTCCGAATGCTTCTGCAGGCGCTTGCCGTAGGCTTGGCTGGTCCGGTCAAAAATGATGGCGATCGCAACGAGCGCGAAACCATTGAAGAAACCGACAGTGAAGAACTGGTTGTTGATCGCCTGCAGTACGTTGCGGCCGAGACCGCCGACACCGACCATCGATGCGACCACGACCATGGCGAGCGACATCATGATGGTCTGGTTGATGCCGGCCATGATGGTCGGGAGTGCCAGCGGCATCTGGACGTTCTTCAGCCGCTGCCAAGGCGAGGAGCCGAAGGCATCGGCAGCTTCCAGAACCTCCTTGTCGACCAGCCGGATACCGAGATTGGTCAGGCGGATCATCGGCGGGACGGCATAGATGACCACGGCGATCAGGCCCGGAACCTTGCCAATGCCGAAGATCATGACGACCGGGATCAGGTAGACGAAGCTCGGCATCGTCTGCATGACGTCAAGGATCGGATTGATGATCGACTGCGCCCGCTCGGAGCGGGCCATGATGATGCCGATCGGAATACCGACCACAATCGCGATCAGCGTACAGACCGTGACCATGGCGAGCGTCACCATGGTGTCGTTCCACAGCCCGACAAAGCCTATCAGGAGCATCGAAATGACGGTGCCGATTGTGATGCGGATATCGCGGCTGCCGTAATAGACGATCGCCACCATTACGGCGAGAATGATGATCCACGGAGAGCTGACGAAGAGTTTTTCGAGATAGTTCAAGAACCATTGAAGCGGCTGGACGAGCGCATCGATGGCGTTGACGTAGCTGCGCACGAGACCTTTGAAGCCATCGTCCACGCTCTTGCGGGCCATGCGGATTGTCGTTTCGTCGATCGCCGGAAATTTACAAAGCAGATCTGGCAAGTAACTGCATATTGCCATGTCGTTCCCCTTTTAGCCGGAAGTTTTATATATGGCCGGCCACGTCACCTGGCCTGTTGCGGCCTCGTGCGCGGACTTGGGTGGTCTCTCTGGACCCCGGCATTTCGAGAATGTGGCAGCTTTCCGCACAAGCGGCTATGCCGTTTGCGACGATCTTCGTTTTCACATTCGCTTTTAGTAAAACACCGGCGGCACTTTCATGTCGCCGGGCCTGGCCGATTGTTGCCCGATGCTGGTGCAATTTGCTGCCTTGCCAGACTGCACGGGCGGTCAAGAATGGGGTAGCAACGCTTGCAGCTTCGCTACCCCATGGACTTTTCGCTCAGAGAGCAGCCTTCACCTTTTCGGCAACCTCAGGGGCAACCCACTTCGTCCACATGTCCGGATAGGTTTCCAGGAAGTATTTGGCCGCATCTTCGTTCGTGCCCTGGTTGGAGTCCATCCAGGCAAGAACCTTGTTGACCGTGCCGTTGTCCCACTTGCGGGTCTTGACGTAGTCCATGGCGACGCCGGCCTTCTCGGAGAAGGCTTTGGTTACGACCGTGTAGACGTCGGAGGTCGGATAGGAATTGACCTTCGGATCCGGGCAGTCCGGAACGGCGGTGCAGGCATCCCAATCGGCCTTGTTATGATCGACGCCGAAGCTGAGACGCGTCATCTCGTATTTGCCGAGAATGGCGGTTGGAGCCCAATAGTAGCCAAGCCAGCCGCTCTTTTTTTCAAAGGCGTTGGAGATCGAGCCGTCGAGGCCGGCTGCCGAGCCGGTATCGATCAGTTCGAAACCGAGCTTTTCCGCACCGAGCGCCTTGTAAAGGTTGGCGGACGAAACCTGGCAGTTCCAACCCGATGGGCAATTGTAGATGGCAGCCTTCGAGGCGTCTTCCGGCGCAGGGAACAGCTCGGGATGCTTCAGCGCGTCCTGAACCGTCTTGATGTCAGGGTTTGCGTCGGCGATGAACTTCGGAATCCACCAGCCTTCGACACCGCCTTCGCTCAGCAGCGGTGCGGCTTCGATCAGGCGGCCTTCCTTGATCGCGGCGTCAAGCGGCGTGCGCACGGCATTGACCCACAATTCGGGTGCCATGTCGGGCTGGGCCTTCTCGTTCATGGAGGTGAAGGTCGGCATCGTGTCGCCGGTGACGAGGGTTATCGTGCAACCGTAGCCGTTTTCAAGGATGAATTTATCGACATGCGCCGCGACGCCAGCCGATGCCCAGTTCATTTCCGCGATGCTGACTTCGCCGCACTCGGCAGCTTGAGCGGAGCCGGCAAGCGCGTAAAGGCCGGCGGCGAGAATAGTGGAAGCGAGGAGCTTCTTCATGTTTAAGACCTCCCAGTCTTAATGCAGCCATAAATCTTGGGGTCGACCGGGATACTGCACCTCCCGGGAACCCAATCGTTCAGGTTGAAGCAGGCCGGGGGGCTCCTGAGCCAAGGCCAGTCTTTCGTCCCCGCTGCGACGGCATAGAGTTTTATTGTCTGACCGCGAAACTTTGTCGCGAGCCACCTCTCTTTTACCGTTGAAAGCAGCCTAAGTATTCCTCAGGAGAAATCAACCTCTGGAATTGTTTTAAAGGACGGGTGCCCCGTTCGGAGGAGATGAAAGCGCACGCACAAGCTGTTGAATCTTAATGACACGGGCAAAATTTTTGTGCAAATGCCAAGCTCGCTGGCGTAATTTTAGCACCCGTTCACAAAGCTGTTGCAATGCGTGTTTTATCGCAGACAAATTGTGTTCCGTATGCGCCTCGAAGCGGATTTTTTCCTCACACGAAAAAAAGTGAAAAAAAAGCGGAATTCACCTTTGGTTAAGTCCTCACTAACCATCCGGTAACACTGTCAGGCTAATTGTTTTCGTGCGGCGGGGATACTTGCCGACCGGCCGGATCAGGTTTTGCGTCCCGGCCGGAGCGATCTCCGGGTGTATGCCGGAGGGGCCATGTGTAATTTTGGCAGGCCGCACAGCCCTGAAAGGGCGGGTGCGGTTTTCGCGTTCAAGGACACCTTTCCTTTCTGGGATATCAAACGAAAAAACCGCGCCTCCAGAAGAGACGCGGTTTGAATAGTCAGTCTGGGAGAAACAATTAGCCGACGCTGCGCGTCCGGATGAAGCCGAGCGGACCGAAGGGAGACGGCATCACGGTGTTGCGTACGCGCGACTGGCTGTCGGGAACCTTCGAGTTCCAGGCGATCTGAACGAAATTCGGCTTGCTGAAGATGAACAACATCGGGGTATGACCTTGGGCGTGGAGCGCTTGTTCGCTCCGTGTTTTGATGGCGCTGATATACGCCTGTTGCGGCGCAAATCAACAAGAGTTTTTGCCATGGAATGTCGCTTTCCGGATACTGGTGCAACAAAGCCGCGCAAGCCTTGCAGCAGACTGAAATATGGCGTGAGCGGACAGCACCAAAGGCGGCGAAAATGCGGCAAAACATGGCTTTGCATGTGGCGGGCACGATGTTAAGGAGGAGCCTATGACAAAGACGATCATGCTTCAGGGAACCGGCTCCGATGTCGGAAAAACGGTACTCGTGGCGGGGCTGTGCCGTGTCGCATCCAATCGCGGCTTGAAGGTCGCGCCGTTCAAGCCGCAAAACATGTCGAACAACGCCGCCGTATCGGAAGATGGTGGCGAGATCGGCCGTGCCCAGTGGCTGCAATCCATGGCCGCGCGTATTCCGTCGTCGGTGCATATGAACCCGGTTCTGCTCAAGCCCCAGTCGGAGACCGGCAGCCAGATCATCGTGCAGGGCAAAGTTGCGGGGCAGGCGAGAGGGCGTGACTACCAGGCGCTGAAACCGAAGCTGATGGGCGCCGTCATGGAAAGCTTCGAAACCATCCGCGCCGGCGTCGATCTGGTTGTCGTCGAAGGGGCGGGATCGCCCGCCGAAATCAACCTGCGCGCCGGCGACATCGCCAATATGGGGTTTGCCACCCGCGCCAACATTCCCGTCGTGCTCGTCGGCGACATTGACCGCGGCGGCGTCATCGCCTCGCTCGTCGGCACCCATGCGATCCTGCCGGATGAAGACCGCCGCATGATCAGCGGCTACATCATCAACAAGTTCCGCGGCGATGTATCACTGTTCGACGATGGCATCGCGGCGGTTGGAAAATTCACCGGCTGGCCGTGCTTTGGTGTCGTACCCTGGCTGAAAAGCGCCGGCCGTCTGCCTGCCGAAGATTCCGTCGTGCTGGAAAAACTGGCACGGGGTAGCGGCAAGGCGCTGAAGGTTGCCGTTCCCGTCCTGTCGCGCATTGCGAATTTTGACGATCTGGACCCCTTGGCGGCCGAACCGGAGGTCGATCTCGTTTTTATCCGCGCAGGCGAGCGCATTCCGCCGGATGCCGGCCTCGTCGTTATCCCGGGTTCGAAGGCGACGATCGCCGATCTCGCCGATTTTCGTGCTCAAGGGTGGGACCGCGATCTTCAGGCGCATGTCCGGCGTGGCGGCCGCGTCATCGGTATCTGTGGTGGATATCAGATGCTGGGAGAGCGGGTCACCGATCCGCATGGTATCGAGGGAAGCGTCCGGGAGATCGAAGGTCTGGGTCTTCTCTCTATCGAAACGGAGATGGCGCCCGAAAAGACGGTTCGCAACAGCGGCGCGCGATCCACCGTCTACGATGTCCCGCTGGAGGGGTATGAAATCCATCTCGGACGCACGACCGGTCCGGACTGCGCTCGCCCGGCGGTAATCATCGACGGCCGTCCGGATGGCGCCCTTTCTGAGGACGGCATGGTCAGCGGAACCTATCTGCACGGCCTGTTTACCAGCGATGCCTATCGCGCGGCTCTCCTGGAGAGTTTCGGGACCAAGGGCGGCGGCGAAAACTACCGGCAATCGGTCGATCGTGCGCTGGACGACGTTGCCGCTGAATTGGAAACGGTCCTCGATCCGCGATGGCTCGACAGTCTGATGTCCTAACGGCTTCCGCTTTCGGGCAGCACGCAAAGCATTGAGACGTTGTTGGAGCCCCGCGACTCATCCGGTGTTTCAATTGACTTGATCCATCTGAGCGCCTAATCATTGGGCATTGGATGGTTCCCGATATGCGCTGCATTTCGGGAGTAAATGGGAATGTGAAGGGATGGACCCAAGCCGGGCATTCTTATCGCAGCCGACCCCGCGACTGTAGAACGGTCAGGGTTCGCCATCCGGGAAAACCGAAGCTCCGGACTGTTCGCAATCGCGGCGGCGGAAGGATCGGTCCAACCGGAAAAGCCACTGGAGTGGCATCACGATCAGCCGGGGCCGGACGCCTCTATGTCTACGAATCGTCCACCTCTTCGTGACGCCTGCCGATTGCCGTCGCGCAATCTGGCGAAAAACTCCGGGAAGGCGAGGCGAACCCGTTCGTGCTTCTCAAGGCACGTGACGCCGTGAGCCAGGAGACCTGCCATCCCCAGGGCATCGTGCCCGATCCAGGGAGAGACACTCCCGATGCCAGCACGGAGGTTGTCATGGCTTCATCGTCCCGTTCCCGGAGCGGCCCTGTTCGCATTGACGAGCTTTTTGGCTCGCACGACCGATGGGCATTCATATCCACCGGCGCGTGCTAAGGCCGGGATCATTTCATGACATCGATAAAGTCAGGGCACGTGCTGGTCCTGGGCGGCGCGCGTTCCGGCAAATCCACCTTCGCTGAAAAACTCGTCAAGGCGTCGGGCCTCGGCATGTATTACGTCGCGACCGGAAGGGCCTGGGATGGCGAGATGCAGGCAAGGATAGATGAGCATCGCGAGCGGAGGGGTTCGGATTGGCAGACACATGAGGAGCCTCTTGAACTTGCCGCCTGCCTGGAAGCCATCGACGCGCCCGATCGCATCATTCTCATCGATTGCCTGACCCTCTGGGTCACCAATCTGATGATGGAAGAGCGCGACATGGCCGCAGAATTTGAACGGCTCGCGGCATACGTGCCGCAGGCCAAGGCTCGGCTGGTCTTCGTCTCGAACGAGGTCGGGCTGGGTATCGTGCCGGAAAACCGGATGGCGCGCGAGTTTCGCGACCATGCCGGCCGGCTGCACCAGATCGTTGCGGAGAAATCCGCTGAAGTCTATTTTATCGCGGCCGGACTGCCGCTGAAAATGAAGGGTTGATCCATGACCACCGAAAAGGCCGCCCACGGCAAGATCCCGGCAACCGTCATCACCGGCTTCCTCGGCGCCGGCAAGACGACGATGATCCGCAACATCCTGCAGAATGCCGGTGGCCGCCGCATCGCGCTGATCATCAACGAGTTCGGCGATCTCGGCGTCGATGGCGACGTGCTGAAGGGCTGTGGTGCCGAAGCCTGCAGTGAGGATGACATCATCGAGCTCACCAACGGCTGCATCTGCTGCACGGTCGCCGATGATTTCATCCCGACCATGACGAAGCTGCTCGACCGCGAAAACCGTCCGGATCATATCGTCATCGAGACATCGGGCCTCGCCTTGCCACAGCCGCTGATCGCGGCCTTCAACTGGCCGGATATCCGCAGCGAAGTGACTGTCGATGGCGTCATCACGGTCGTGGACAGTGCCGCGGTTGCTGCCGGGCGTTTCGCTGACGATCACGACAAGGTCGATGCGCTGCGCGTCAACGACGATAATCTCGATCATGAAAGCCCGATCGAGGAACTGTTCGAAGACCAGCTGACGGCTGCCGACCTCATCATTCTCAACAAGACTGACCTCCTCGATTCGACCGGTCTCGCCTTTGTCCGCAAAGAGGTGTCCTCGCGCACCAGCCGCAAGCCCACCATGATCGAGGCGAAGAACGGCGAGGTTTCCGCTGCCGTGCTGCTCGGCCTCGGCGTTGGCACCGAAAGCGATATCGTCAACCGCAAGTCTCATCACGAAATGGAACACGAGAACGGCGAGGAGCATGACCATGACGAGTTCGACAGTTTCGTCGTTGAACTCGGCCCGATCACCGATCCCGCCGGTTTTATTGAAAAATTGAAAGTTATCATTGCCGAGCACGACGTCCTGCGCCTGAAGGGTTTTGCCGATGTGCCGGGCAAGCCGATGCGCCTGTTGATTCAAGCTGTTGGAGCCCGCATCGATCAGTATTTTGACCGCGCCTGGGTCACCGGCGAAGTGCGCCGGACCCGTCTGGTGGTCATCGGCCTGCATGACATGGATGAAGCGGCCGTGCGGGCTGCGATTGTTGCTGCGGTTTGATATCCATGTTGGCGCTTGCGGCTCACCCCCCTCTGTCACTGCGTGACATCTCCCCCACAAGGGGGGAGATCGGGAGTTCGCGTCGTCGTTCCTTCTGCAAAGCCACAGCAGTGCGCGGAGTGGCCGCAATCGATCTCCCCCCTTGTGGGGGAGATGTCCGACAGGACAGAGGGGGGTGCCGTAGGCAGCGGAGGCTTCCATGCACCTCCTTCTAGCCCAGAAAGGCACGATCACGGATGGCGAGGAGGCGATCGATCTTGGTCAGTCGCCGGCCGATATCCTGTTCCTGTCCGCGGCCGATACCGAGCTGTCGTCGATTGCTGCGGCACATCGGACGCGTGGCAGTTCCGCAAGCCTGCGGGTGGCGAGCCTTCTGACGCTCAAGCACCCGATGTCGGTGGATACCTATGTCGAGCGCACCGCCCGGCACGCCAAGCTGATCATCGTCCGGCCGCTCGGCGGCGCCAGTTATTTTCAGTATGTCCTGGAAGCGCAGCATGCGGCTGCCGTCACCCATAAATTCCAGATCGCCGTGCTGCCGGGCTATGACAAGCCGGACCCGGGCCTCGAACCGTTCTCGACGGTCTCCGCCGAAGATCGCAATCGGATGTGGGCCTATTTCACTGAAGGCGGCGCCGACAACATGGTGCGGCTGCTTGCTTATGCCGAGGCGTTGATCGACGGCTCGGAGAAGCCGGAGCCTGCGGCACCTTTGCTGAAAGCGGGCATCTGGTGGCCGGGCGCGGGGGTGATCGGGGTTGAGGCCTGGAAGAAGCTTGCAGCAGTTAGATGGGGCTTGCGTCCGGAAGACCTCACCCCTCCGACAATCGCCCTCTGCTTCTATCGCGCGCTGGTACAAAGCGGCGAAACAAAGCCTGTCGAAGCCCTGATCGAGGCGCTTGCGGCCGAAGGCATGACGGTGCTGCCGGTGTTCGTTTCAAGCCTCAAGGATGCGGTCTCGATCGGTACGCTGGAGGCTATCTTCGGCGACGTGCCGCCGATGGTGGTGATGAATGCCACCGGGTTCGCGGTTTCCGCGCCTGGCGCCGACCGAAAGCCGACCGTGCTCGAGTTTTCCGATGCGCCGGTCCTGCAGGTGATTTTTTCGGGCTCCTCGCGGGCCGCCTGGGAAGCCTCGCCGCAAGGTCTGATGGCGCGAGACCTGGCGATGAACGTGGCGCTGCCGGAGGTCGACGGGCGCATCCTGTCGCGGGCAGTTTCGTTCAAGGCCGCCGCCGTCTACGACAATGCAGTGGAAGCCAACATCGTCGGCCACGAGCCTTTGGCCGACCGTGTCGCCTTTGCCGCGAAATTGGCTGCCAATTGGGCGAGACTGCGCAGAGCCACGCCCAGCGAGCGCCGTGTGGCCATCATCATGGCGAACTATCCCAACCGCGACGGGCGGCTCGGCAACGGCGTCGGCCTCGATACGCCGGCCGGCACTATCGAAGTCATGAGAGCCATGGCCGCCGCCGGCTACGAGATCGATGATATCCCGGCCGATGGCGATGCGCTGATTAGGCATCTGATGGATGGGCCGACCAATTCGGCGCGTGTGGATTGTGAAATCCGCGAGACGCTTTCCTTGAGTCAATACAACAGTTTCTTCGCGTCCCTTCCTGTTCAGATTCAGAATCAGGTCGTTGATCGATGGGGGAGGCCCGAGGCTGATCCGTTCTTTCGCGATGATCGCTTTGCTCTGCCGCTGACGCGCTTCGGCGAAACGCTTGTCGGCATCCAGCCGGCGCGCGGCTACAATATCGATCCGAAGGAAACCTACCATGCGCCGGACCTCGTGCCGCCGCATGGATATCTGGCCTTCTACGCCTTCCTGCGGCAGGAGTTCGGGGCTCATGCCGTTGTCCATATGGGCAAGCACGGCAATCTCGAATGGCTACCGGGCAAATCACTGGCACTGTCGGAGACCTGCTATCCAGAAGTGGTCTTCGGCCCGATGCCACATCTCTATCCGTTCATCGTCAACGATCCGGGTGAGGGCACGCAGGCCAAGCGCCGTACCAGCGCCGTCATCATCGACCACCTAACGCCACCGCTGACCCGGGCCGAATCCTATGGTCCGCTGAAGGACCTCGAAGCGCTGGTCGACGAATATTACGACGCAGCGGGCGGTGACCCGCGGCGTCTCCGATTGCTGAGCAAACAGATTCTTGAACTCGTCCGCGATATAGGCCTCGATCATGACGCTGGCATCGAGCGCACCGATGGAGAGGACAAGGCACTTGAAAAACTCGACGCCTATCTCTGCGACCTCAAGGAACTGCAGATCCGCGACGGGCTGCACATTTTTGGCGTCGCGCCGGAAGGGCGGCTGCTGACGGACCTGACGGTTGCCTTGGCCCGTGTTCCGCGCGGGCAAGGCGAGGGCGCAGATTGCAGCCTGCAGCGGGCGATAGCGAAAGATGCTGGGCTGGGGCGTGCCGCATCGATCTCCCCCCTTGTGGGGGAGATGTCCGACAGGACAGAGGGGGGTAAAGCCTCAGCAAACTCGGAAGACGCGGTACCCCTCTCTGTCGGCCGGGCCGACATCTCCCCCTCAAGGGGGGAGATCAACCCGGAGCCTTCTTTCGACCCGCTCGACTGCGTGCTCTCCGATCTTTGGCTCGGCCCCAAGCCGGCTATCCTGGCCGACATATCCGACGCCCCATGGCGCACGGCCGGCGATACCGTCGAGCGTATCGAACTGCTGGCCGGCAAGTTCGTCTCCGGCGAATTGCCTTGCCCGGATGGCTGGAGCGCGACCCAAGCCGTCCTTGAGGAAGTCGAAACCCGCCTGAAACCCTCCATTGTTCAATCGGGGCCCGCCGAAATCGCCGCGCTGATGACCGGTCTCGACGGCCGTTTCGTGGCGCCCGGGCCTTCCGGCGCGCCGACGCGCGGGCGGCCGGACGTGTTGCCGACGGGCCGCAATTTCTATTCGGTCGACAGCCGTGCCGTACCGACGCCGGCGGCGTTCGAGCTCGGCAAGAAATCGGCCGAACTCCTGATCCGCCGCTATCTGCAGGACCACGGCGACTGGCCGACCTCCTTTGGCCTCACCGCCTGGGGCACGTCGAACATGCGCACCGGCGGCGACGACATTGCTCAAGCGATGGCGCTGATCGGTACCAAGCCCGTCTGGGACATGATATCCCGCCGGGTGACGGGCTATGAGATCGTGCCGCTGGCGATTCTGGGGCGCCCGCGCGTCGACGTCACCCTGCGCATTTCCGGCTTCTTCCGCGATGCCTTCCCGGAGCAGATTGCGCTGTTCGACAATGCGATCCGCGCCGTCGGCGCGCTCGAAGAGGATGATGCCGACAACATGATTGCGGCGCGGATGCGGGCGGAAACCGCGCGGCTTGAAGCGGCCGGCATTGCGTCGAAGGAGGCGGCAAGACGCGCCTCCTACCGTGTCTTCGGCGCCAAACCCGGCGCCTATGGTGCGGGACTGCAGGCGCTGATAGACGAGAAGGGCTGGGAAAACCGCGCCGATCTGGCCGATGCCTATCTCACCTGGGGAAGCTACGCCTATGGCGCCGGCGAAGACGGCAAGGCCGAACGCGGGCTCTTGGAAGCAAGGCTGAAGACGGTCGAGGCTGTCGTCCAGAACCAGGACAACCGCGAACACGACCTGCTCGACAGCGACGATTATTACCAGTTCGAGGGGGGCATGAGCCTCGCGGTCGAGCAGATGGCAGGCGCGCGTCCGGCCATCTATCACAATGACCATTCCCGCCCGGAAAAACCGGTGATCCGCTCGCTGGAAGAAGAAATCGGCCGGGTAGTGCGCGGCCGCGTGGTCAATCCGAAATGGATCGAGGGCGTCATGCGCCATGGCTACAAGGGCGCTTTCGAGATTGCCGCCACCGTGGACTACATGTTTGCCTTCGCGGCGACGACTGGCGCCGTGCGCGATCATCATTTTGAGGCGGTCTACCAGGCCTATGTGATGGATGAACGGGTCCGCCAGTTCATGGAGGACAAGAACCCGGCGGCATTGCGTGAAATGACCGACAAACTGATGGAGGCAATCGACCGCGGCCTCTGGTCGCCGCGCTCCAATTCGGCTCGTTTCGAGCTCCAAGGTCTTTCGGCGGCGGCGGAATAGTGGCGATGCTGGATCATAGAAACCTGCTGGCGACATTCAGGGACTATCTCGTTGCGATGGACGAGCTACATCTCCGGCGTTTCCTCGACGGCTTCGATTGGGACCTGCGGTCACGGGAACTCGCTGCGGAAAGCATTCCGGTTGTTCGGCGTCTTCAGCCGATCAAGGCCCGCGATGACCTTCTTGCCGTACTCTCGCGCCATGCGAGCGATCTCCATTGGGGCCGCACCTACTCGCCCGCTGATTTCGGCGATCATTTTCTGCAAAACTATGGGTGGGTCGAGCTTTTCGGCTCGCGCGGTCATTTTGCCAGCGACGAGATGGCGGGCGGCTTTCTCGTGCTAGGACCAAGTGTGGACTATCCGGATCATCATCATATCGCCGAAGAGATCTATGTTCCGCTCACCGATGGCTCATTTTGGAGCAAGGACCGCGGCGCCTTTGCCATCCGCAAGGCTGGCGAAGTGATCCATCATCCATCCGGCATCAGCCACGCAATGAGAACTGCGGAACAGCCGCTCGTCGCACTTTACCTATGGCGCGGCGGACCGCTGTCAGAAAAGCCGAAATTTCAGGGAGACACACCATGAGTGACGAAGACGTACAGTCAAACGATACCGGCCCGGTGAACGACGAAGCGCGTCACGCCATGAAGATGGCGAAGAAGAAGACCGCGCGCGAAAAGATCATGGCGACCAAGACCGACCAGAAGGGCCTGATCATCGTCAACACTGGCAAGGGCAAGGGCAAGTCGACAGCCGGCTTCGGCATGATCTTCCGCCACATCGCCCATGGCATGCCATCCGCCGTCGTCCAGTTCATCAAGGGTGCCTGGGAAACCGGCGAACGCGACCTGATCGAAAAGCATTTTGGCGATGTCTGCCAGTTTTACACGCTTGGCGAAGGCTTTACCTGGGAAACGCAGGACCGGTCGCGTGACATCGCCATGGCGCACAAGGCTTGGGAAAAGGCCAAGGAACTGATCCGTGACGAGCGCAACTCCATGGTGCTCCTCGATGAGATCAACATCGCGCTTCGCTACGATTACATCGACGTCGCCGAGGTCGTCCGGTTCCTGAAGGAAGAAAAGCCGCACATGACCCATGTCGTTTTGACCGGTCGCAACGCCAAGGAAGAATTGATCGAGGCGGCCGATCTCGTGACCGAGATGGAGCTGATCAAGCACCCCTTCCGCTCTGGCATCAAGGCCCAGGTCGGCGTCGAATACTGAGCGGGTGCTGTTAAACGCCAAGCCAGATCCGGACCGGATGCGCCGGGTCTGCCAGCAGCTTGATCGCCAGCGCGATGCAGGTGATAACCAGCAGCGGCTTGATGATCTTCGCGCCGTTCTTCATGGCAAAACGCGAACCGACCTGCGCGCCGGCAAACTGGCCGGCGCCCATCAGCAGGCCGACTTTCCACAGAACCACGCCGTAAATCACGAAGACGATGAAGGCGCCGATATTGGAGCCGAAGTTGAGGAACTTCGTGTGGGCGGTCGCCTTCAAGACGCCGAAGCCGGCAAGCGCGATGAATGCCAGCATGAAGAACGAACCGGTGCCCGGACCAAAGACGCCGTCGTAGAAGCCGATCAAAGGCACTACCGTCAGCGAAAACAGGAAAGGCGTCATCCTCTGTGCCTTGTCGGCATCGCCGAGGCTCGGCTTCACGGCGAAATAAAGCGCGATCGCCACCAACAGGAAAGGCAGCACGGCCTTTAGCACATCACCCGGCACCACGGTTGCAAGGATGGCTCCGAGCGCCGCCCCGAGCGCCGACATCCCTGCCATCGGCAGCTGTTCGCGCAGGTTGACATGGCCGTGCCGGGCATAGGCGATGCTTGCGGAGCCGGAACCGAACAGCGATTGCAGCTTGTTGGTGCCTAGCGTTTCGAGCGGCGGAATGCCGGCAATCAGCATGGCGGGGATCGTGATCATGCCGCCACCACCGGCGATCGAATCGATGAACCCGGCGAGAAAGGCAGCGGCGAACAAAAGGGCGAGGAGTTGGGGAGCGAGATCGTGCAAGGGAGACTCGAAGGACAGCCGGAGCGGAGAGAGAGTTCCGCTCTCTTTGTCAGAGGTTTGCCGGAATTGCAAAGCCGTACCGGAAGATTGCGCCCGCCTTGTCAGATTTCGCGCCGAATTCGCAGTCTATCTGAAATGGGCCTGCGTCAGCACATAGCTGTCGCGCCTGTCACGCGCATAGGCCTTGCGGGCGATATCCTGCACCGAGCCGCGCGCCGCATCGAAAGCTGCCAGGCAATCGGCTTCGCTCGGAGCTCTGGAGACGATCTTCGGCAGCGCGCCGACTTCGACAAAGAACTTGACCTCGAACATGCCGTCATGGCCGAGAAAACGGACGCGTCTTGCGGTTTCGTCATAACTGCGGCTGGTGTTCGGAAACGTCAGTGTCATGAATAGATTAACCTTAAGTTATTGAATTTATTCTCCGCCCTGCGGCGAGGCTCACAGCAGGCGGTTGTCTTCGACTGTGCGAAGCATGCGACGCAGTCGGCCGTCGCTGTCCGGCTTCCTGATTGCTTTGACCACGATTTCGGCCGTGTTTCGCGCAGGCTTGGGTGCCGCAACGCCGTTCACCTTGATCCAGGCGGGCTTTTTCTTGAAAAACATCATGGGCGGTCCTCCTGCATCGGATCGGCGGCAAGCCATGAACGATCGATGCTGTTTTGATAAATGCCCGTGCGCCGAACGCACAAAGTCCTGTGGCTCGTGACGGCACTCATGTTGAATTGGTGTCGCGATGACAAGGAGCCTTTGGAGGCTCACCATCGGCAGAAAATATTCCAAAGCGGAATGTTGGCGCAGGTGCCGGAAGAAAACGTGTCTTTTAAAAGGCACCTTCATCAGCCGTGGGCGCCAATTGAGGTTTAAGTGAGGTGGATCGTCAGGGAGGATGTCTCGCGGCACCGGGAATCGGCTGTATGACGTTGGCCGCATCGCGAATGGCGCAATCCGGTTTGACCGGCCGAGTGCCCTCCGGTAAACGTAAAGGACGTGCGACGGTGCCCACAACGGTGGGCTGAAAGAGCGTCCGGTGCGGCCGACCCAGTCAGGGGGCTTCATCCGGTGCTGTCCAGACCGCTTCGAAGCTTTTGGCTTTCGAAGGCCCCGGTGCATCGTGATCATGCGGCTCGGGAGGTCTCTTATTTCAATGCACGTGAATACCGGCAAAAAGGCGGACGTTGTGCCATTCGTGCTCGGCCTCGGTTGCGAGCGCGGCACGCCCGCGGACGAAGTGATCCGGCTGGCGGAACAGGCGCTGGCGGCCGCCAAGGTCGATCGCCGTGTGCTTGCCTGTGTCGCGTCACTGGATGCCCGTGCAGCCGAACCCGCGATGCTTGCTGCTGCTGCGTATTTCTCCGTGCCGCTGCGGGTCTTCGACGCGGGGACGTTGGAGGCTGAAACCGCGCGGCTGCAAAACCCCTCGGACGTCGTTTTTGTGCTGACCGGCTGCCATGGGGTGGCGGAGGCGGCAGCTCTGGCTGCCGCTGGCCAGTCGAGTTCGCTGATCGTTCCGAAGATCAAATCCGCCAACGCAACCGCGGCTATCGCCGGCGGTGAATTTTTCAAATCAATTGAGGGTGTTGCCGCGGATTGCCGACAAAACGATTCCGCATCTTCACAGTTTGATTCCGTTGGGAGGCCGCGCGCTGAAACGGGGATCACGTCATGACGGACGCGTTGTTTTCCAGCCTGCCAGAACTTGAACAGGGCACTGTCTGGCTTGTTGGCGCCGGCCCCGGCGATCCCGGCCTCTTGACGCTGCACGCGGTAAACGCGCTGCGCCAGGCCGATGTCATTGTTCATGATGCGCTGGTGAACGCCGATTGCCTGAGCATGGCAAAACCGGGCGCGGTTCTGGAGTTCGCCGGAAAACGCGGCGGAAAGCCGTCACCGAAGCAGCGCGATATCTCCCTCCGGCTGGTCGAGTTGGCACGTCAGGGCAAACGCGTATTGCGGCTGAAGGGCGGCGACCCCTTCGTCTTCGGGCGTGGTGGTGAGGAGGCCTTGACGCTGGTCGAGCACGGCATCCCGTTCCGCATCGTGCCCGGCATCACCGCCGGTATCGGCGGCCTTGCCTATGCCGGCATTCCGGTGACGCATCGCGAGGTCAATCATGCGGTGACGTTCCTCACCGGTCATGATTCCTCCGGCCTCGTTCCCGACCGCATTCACTGGGAAGGCATCGCCAAGGGTTCGCCCGTCATCGTCATGTATATGGCGATGAAGCATATCGGCCAGATCGCCGCCAATCTTATCGCAGCCGGCCGTTCGCCAAGCGAACCGGTTGCCTTCGTCTGCAATGCCGCCACGCCCCAACAGACGGTGCTGGAAACGACGCTGGAGCGGGCCGAGGCGGATGTCGCCGCCTCGGGGCTCGAACCGCCGGCCATCGTCGTCGTCGGCGAGGTGGTGCGCCTGCGCCCGGCGCTCGACTGGCTGGGTGCGCTTGACGGCCGTATACTGACCTCCGACCCGCTGTCGAGCCGCACATATAAGGATCCAGCATGACCGGCCTGCTGATAGCAGCGCCATCCTCCGGTTCAGGCAAGACGACAATCACGCTTGGATTGATGCGTGCCCTGCGCAATCGGGGCATAATGGTGGCTCCTGGAAAAGCTGGGCCGGATTATATCGATCCCGCTTTTCACACTGCTGCGAGCGGCCGCGCGTGCTTCAACTATGACCCCTGGGCGATGCGCCCGGAGTTGCTCCGCGCCAATGCGGCAATCGCCACCACGAACGACGAAGTGCTGCTCATCGAGGCCATGATGGGGCTCTATGATGGGGCAGTCGACGGAACCGGTTCGCCTGCCGATCTGGCTGCGATGCTGGGATTGCCTGTCATTCTTGTCGTCGATTGTGCCCGGCTGTCGCAATCGGTTGCGGCGCTTGTGCGCGGTTACGCCGTCCATCGGGACGATATCGATGTCGCCGGCGTGATCCTCAACAAGGTCGGCAGCGATCGCCACGAAAAGATGCTGCGCGACGCATTGGATGCGATCGCCATGCCGGTCCTTGGCGTCTTGCGTCAGAGCGACACCCTGCAGCTCCCCGAACGCCATCTTGGTCTCGTGCAGGCGGGCGAACATGGCGAGCTGGAGGCATTCATCGAGCATGCCGCGACGCATGTCGAACAGGGGTGCGATGTGGATGCCATTCTGGCGCTCACTCAATCGAGGCTTACGGTCCATTTGGGTGCAGATGTCCCGCCGATAAAACCGCTTGGCCAGAAAATCGCCATTGCCCGCGATATCGCGTTTGCCTTCTGCTATGAGCATCTTTTGTCCGGCTGGCGTCGTGTCGGTGCCGAACTCTCGTTCTTCTCGCCTCTTGCCGATGAGGCGCCCATGGATGATGCCGATGCGGTCTACTTGCCGGGCGGCTATCCCGAGCTTCACGCCGGGCGCCTGGCGGATGCCGCGTGGTTCAAATCCGGCATGGCGGCGGCGCGAGACCGTGGCGCGCGCATTTTCGGGGAATGCGGCGGCTATATGGTGCTTGGGGAGGGGCTTGTCGCGGCGGATGGCAAGGGTTACGGAATGCTCGGTTTCCTGCCGCTCACCACTAGCTTTGCCGAACGCAAGCGGCATCTCGGTTATCGGCGGATCACTCCGCTTGATGCCAATTTCTTTGACGGTCCGCTTATGGCGCATGAATTTCACTATGCAACGATCCTGTCCGAGGGTGCAGCCGACCGGCTGTTCGATACGACGGACGCGGTAGGGACGGGGCTCGGACCAGCCGGACTGCGCCGCGGCCGGGTTGGTGGTTCCTTCATGCACATCATCGATATGGCGCGATCAGCATGAGTGCGCCGATCGTGCATGGCGGCGGGATCACCGAGGCCGCCGCCGTTTTCGGCGGCAGGCCCGAAGACTGGCTGGACCTGTCGACGGGCATCAATCCGAATCCGGTCGCGCTACCGGATATCCCGATCCACGCCTGGCATCGGCTGCCGGATCGTCATCTGGTGGATAGCGCTCGAAACGCGGCAGCCCATTACTACCGCAGCGGCGATATCCTGCCGCTTCCCGTTCCCGGTACGCAATCGGTGATTCAGCTCCTGCCACGTCTCGTCGCACCGGGCAGGCGTATCGCTATCTTCGGGCCGACCTATGGCGAATATGCCCGCGTGTTTGCCGCAGCCCGCTTCCGTGTCGATGAAATTTCTGCGCCTGATCAAGTGATGCCGGATCATGGTCTCGCAATCGTCGTCAACCCCAACAACCCGACGGGACGGGCTTATCTGCCGGACGACATCATTGCCGTGGCAAAGCGGATGAATAGCATTGGCGGGCTGCTTCTGGTGGACGAGGCCTTTGGCGACACTCAACCCGATCTCAGTGTCGCGCCGTTGGCCGCGGATTACGGTAGTCTCGTTGTCTTTCGTTCATTCGGCAAATTCTTCGGTTTGGCCGGCCTGCGGCTCGGCTTCGTGATTGCTGCGTCGCCGTTACTATTGGCACTTCAGGAATGGCTTGGACCATGGGCAGTTTCGGGGCCGGCGCTGGTGACAGCGGCGGCGCTGATGGGCGGTAACACGCAGGCGGTGCAGTCGGGCATACTGGAGCGCAAGGTAGGTCTCGACGTAGTCCTGCAGCAAGCAGGGCTGACGGTCATCGGTGGTACGCCGCTTTTTTCTCTGATCGAACACGAACGCGCTTCAGACCTGCACCATCGCCTTTGCCGCGCCCATATTCTGACGAGAAAATTCAGCTATGCGCCATCCTGGTTGAGGATTGGGCTTGCGCCCGACGCCGCAGGCGATACACGCTTGGCAGACACCCTGCGCAATGCGGATCTCGCCTGAACGGACCCTTCAATGTCGACCGGAATTTTTGTTGTACTGATTGCCGCTCTGGTGCTCGACCGGATCGTCGGTGATCCCGATTGGCTTTGGCGACGGCTGCCGCATCCGGTCGTCTTCTTCGGTGTCATGATTGGCTGGTGCGACCGGAGTTTCAACCGCAAGCATTTGGGCGACGACGCCCTGCGGATCAGTGGTGTTCTGGTGATTACCGGCCTGCTTCTGTGGGCACTCTTTTGCGGTTGGCTGCTGCACCGGCTTTTTATGCAAGTCGGTTTTTTGGGTTGGGTGTTCGAAACAATTGTCGTCGCGGTTTTCCTGGCGCAGAAAAGCCTTGCCGACCATGTGTCACGCGTCGCGACCGGCCTGCGCTTGAGTGGGCTGGAGGGTGGCCGCAAGGCGGTGTCGATGATTGTCGGGCGCGACCCGGAAACGCTGGACGAGCCGGCTGTGTGCCGCGCTGCGATCGAGAGCCTGGCCGAGAATTTTTCCGACGGCGTCGTTGCTCCGGCTTTCTGCTACGCACTGCTCGGCCTGCCCGGGTTGCTTGCCTACAAGATGCTCAACACCGCCGATTCGATGATCGGTCACAAGAGCCCGAAATATCTCCGTTTCGGCTGGGCTTCGGCCCGCCTTGATGATCTCGCCAACATCCCGCCGGCGCGGCTGTCGATCCTGCTGATTGCCGCGGGGGCTACCATTGTCGTTGGTCAGCGATCTGCCCGCAACGCCCTCGGTACCGCGCTGCGCGACCATGGCCTGCATCGTTCGCCCAATTCCGGATGGCCGGAAGCGGCGATGGCGGGTGCGCTCGACGTGCAACTGGCGGGACCGCGGATCTATTCGGGCACGCTGGTCAATGAGCCGATGATCAATGGCTCCGGTCGGTCGGTGGCTACCGCCGGCGATGTGGAGACCGGCGTTTCGATATTCTATGGCGCCTGCACGGCGCTCATGATCTTGGTCGCTTTTATGGCCGCGATTGCCAGTATAATTTGAATTCGTTACTCGAATTGAAAAAACTCTCCGGGGTTCGTTAATCCCGAATTTTCCAATTGTCTTAAACGTCTATCATTGCAATGACTGTAAGGTCAGTGTCCTGTAGGAACACCAGTAAAAAGGTGCATAAATTCGGAGAGGATTTTTCATGCGTAAATTCTTCGTGGCCTTTTTGGCTCTCTTGTTGGTACAGTTTCATTCGCCTTCTGCCTTTGCGGCCAATCTTATTGCCAGGGTCAGCCTTTCTTCTCAGACGATGACTGTGTCACAAAACGGTTTCGTTCGGTATCGCTGGAAGGTTTCCACCGCCCGCAAGGGCTATGTCACACCGCAGGGAAGCTGGAGTGCCAAGTGGCTTTCGCGGAACCACCGCTCGCGCAAATATGACAATGCGCCGATGCCCTACGCGGTGTTCTTCAACGGCGGTTACGCCGTTCACGCGACCTTCGACCTCAAACGCCTCGGCCGTCCGGCCTCGCATGGCTGTATCCGTCTGCACCCGGAAAATGCCGCGGAGTTCTTCGCGCTTGCTGGTCAGTACGGCCTGAAGAACACGAAGATCGTTGTGACGCGCTAACCGGGCGTGATCGTAGCATTGAGACTGACGGCGACGTCGGCCTCAATGCGATTGAATGTCAGTTTAGATCGATGACGATCTTTCCGAATGCGCCCCGATCGAGATGGTCGAGCGCCGAGTGCAGGTCTTCCAACGGGTACCGCGCGTCGATGACCGGTTTGATCCCCGTCAAATCGATGGCACGGACGAAATCCTCCAACGAGCGCCGGTGGCCGACGCTGATTCCTTGAATGGCAGGCGATTTCAGGAGCAGCGGTGCTGCCGGTCCGGCGATCTCGAAACCCTCAAGAACGCCGATGACGGAGATCCGTCCGTGAACGGCAACGGCCAGCAGCGATTGCCCGAGATTGGGGCCGCCGGCGATTTCCAGGATGTGATGGACGCCTTCGTCGTCGGTGATCCGGTAGACGGCTTCGACCCAGTCCTCGTTGTTGCTGTTGATGCCGTGGTCGGCGCCGAGCGCCCTTGCCCGTTCCAATTTGTCGTTGCTACGAGAGGTGATGATGACGTTGGCGCCATGCGCCTTGGCGATCTGCAGACCGAACAGAGCGACGCCGCCGGTGCCCTGCACAAGCACGGTCGATCCGGCCTTGAGCTTGCCGAGTTCGATCAACGCGAACCAGGCGGTCAGGCCGGCGACGGGCAGGGTGCTTGCCTCGGCATCATCAAGGCTGTCAGGAGACGCGACAAACCATCCCTCGGGAAACACGACATATTCGGCAAGCACGCCCTGATAGGCGCCCCCAAGGGTCTTGTAGGCCGGTGTGCGGGCGGTGCCATTGTCTCCAGCGTCGATCCAGTCCGGCTTGAAGGTCGACATAACCCTGTTGCCGGGCTTGAAGCGTGTGACGCCTGCACCGATCGCATCGACCACGCCTGCCATGTCGGAGGCGGGGACGAAAGGATCGGGAAGCGTTAGTCCCATGCCCGTTTCAATCACCAGCTTGTCGCGATAGTTGAGCGACGCGGCGGAAACCTTGACCCTGATTTCGCCCGGCCCCGGTTCGGGGATCGCCACGGTCTCGAATTTCAGCTTGTCGCGGCCGATCGCCGACATGGACCAGCGCCTCATCGTTTCAGTCATGTTTCGTCTCCTGCTTTTGGTTGTTTGAAGGGATGGGTGAGACTAGCATTGCGTTTTGTTCGCCAGTGACGATATGATTTCCGCTCATTGGTTCCTGAAGGGCGACAAAAGAAATGAGCGATCGTTTGAATGGCGTGTCCGTCTTCGTCGAGGCAGTCGAAGCCAACAGCTTTTCCGCGGCGGCCCAGCGGCTGAACCTGTCGCGCTCGGCAGTCGGCAAGACGATTGCCCGGCTGGAAGACCGGCTCGGTGCACGGCTGTTTCACCGTACGACACGCAGCCAGACGCTGACCGAGGACGGCCAGGCCTTTTACGAGCGCTGCCTTCGGGCGCTGGAGGAGCTACGTGCGGGTGAAGCCATGCTCGAATCGGGACGCAAGAACGTGGCGGGACGTCTTCGGGTTTCCATGCCCGTCCTGTTCGGCCGCCGCTGTGTCGCACCGATTCTGCTCAAACTTGCTGCCGAGCACCCGAAACTCGAACTCGACCTCAATTTCACCGACAGCCGGGTCGACGTCGTCGAAGACGGATTCGATCTCGCGATCCGCAACGGTTCGCTCGGAGAATGGCCGGGATTGATGACGCGCCGTCTTGCGCATCAGCGCATGACGGTATGCGCGTCTCCGGATTATCTGCACATACATGGTGTTCCGAAGACCAGGGAAGAGCTGCTTGACCATCATGCGATCCTGTATGCCCGCTCCGGCCAGGTCCGCTCATGGCTTTTTCCGGTGGAGGGTGGGCCGGATATGGAAGTCCTGCCGCGCTCACGCATGCGCTTTGATGATCTGGAGATGATTGCCGATGCCGGGGTTGCGGGGCTTGGGCTCATCTGGCTGCCCTGCTGGCTCGTCCAGGAAAGGGTGCGGGCGGGCAGCCTCGTGCGGCTCTTCGACAATGAACGCCGCCTGTCTTTCGACTGTCACGCCGTCTGGCCGCAGACGCCGCATCTGCCGCTGAGAGTACGGCTCGCTATCGATGCGCTGGCCGCCGGCCTGCCTGCTGCCACCGACCTTTGAGGGCAGGGTTTCCCGGCATATCTTGATGTTTGCGCAACACCGTTGTCCTAAATGCAACTCTTGGGCTCAAGGCCATTGGCTTTTCAGCAACATTTACCTATAGGATCGGCAAAACAGATATTCCAAAGAGGTATGGCGTGACAGCTACATTCGACAAGGTCGCCGACATTATTGCAGAAACCAGCGAGATCGATCGCGAGACGATCACGCCCGAAAGCCACACGATCGACGATCTCGGCATCGATAGCCTGGATTTCCTCGATATCGTGTTTGCGATCGACAAGGAATTCGGCATCAAGATCCCGCTCGAGCAGTGGACGCAGGAAGTCAACGAAGGCAAGGTTTCGACGGAAGAATATTTCGTCCTGAAGAACCTCTGCGCCAAGATCGACGAACTGAAGGCCGCCAAGGGCTGATGTTTTCCGCGCGTTTCGGACGCGGGAACACGTGCATGCACGACACCAATGCCGCCTGTCGCGTGGTCTGCGCTTGACAGGCGGCATTTGCGTTTTTACTTGACGGTCGCATGATCGCGCCGCCGACCAGTTTCGGACGGGGTCACGCGCGGATTTGAAATCCGGAGCACTTCTGCGCTGTCCTAACGCGCTGCGCTCCGGGCCAAGCTGGATTTGCTCCTGATGCTCCTTGAATATTTTCAGATGATCGATCGGGTCGAGACGGTCGATCTCAACGCCAAGACGCTAACCGCGCGATCGGTCGTTCCGGCCAAAAGCCCCGTTTTCGAGGGGCACTTTCCCGGTTATCCGCTGGTTCCCGGTGTTCTCTTGATCGAGACGATGGCGCAGGCTTGCGGCTTTCTCGTTCTGGCGGCCACGGATTTCGCGGCCATGCCTTTCCTGATGTCGGTCGATAGCGCCAAGATGCGCACCTTTGTCGAGCCAGAGGCCGTGCTCGATATCGAAGCATTTCTCGAACATGACGGGTCCGGCTTTGCCGTCGTGAAGGCAAAAATCACCTCGCAGGGCAAGAAGGTCTGCGACGCACAATTGAAACTGCGGACCATGCCGTTCGATCAGGTGCCGCTCGGCCCGATTGTCAGGAAGCGCGCCGAAGAAGTGGGCTTGATGGCTGCAATTGCGGTCTCGGCCGCGACGGGGGAATGACGATGAGCAAATCAGCCAATGACGTTGTGATTACCGGTGTCGGCATCGTCACCAGTCAGGGTGTCGGCACAGAGGTGCACACTGCGCTTTTGAGCGCCAATCAGCCGCCGGTGGTCCGCGTCGAGACCGAGCGCTTCGCGCCCTATCCGGTGCATCCGCTGCCGGAGATCGATTGGTCGCAGCAGATCCCAAAGCGCGGCGATCAGCGGCAGATGGAAAACTGGCAGCGCCTCGGCGTCTTCGCCGCCGGGTTGGCGCTGGACGATTCTGGGTTCAAGGACGATCTGGAAGCCTGCGGCAGCATGGACATGATCGTGTCTGCCGGTGGCGGTGAGCGCGATATCAATGTCGATTCGCTGATCGTCGACGAAGCGCTGAAGCGCAATGACCGCGAACAGTTGCTCAACGAAAAGCTGACCACCGAGCTGCGGCCGACGCTGTTCCTGGCCCAGCTTTCCAATCTGATGGCCGGCAATATTTCCATCGTTCACAAGGTCACCGGTTCGTCGCGCACCTTCATGGGTGAAGAGGGCGCCGGCATCTCGGCGATCGAAACCGCCTTTGCCCGCATCAAGGCCGGACAATCGACCCACACGCTGGTCGGCGGCGCATTCTCGGCCGAGCGGCTCGACATGATCCTGCTGATCGAAGCCGTTCAGGGCCATGCGCTTGGCGACTATCATCCGATCTGGTCGCGCAAGCCGGAAAATGGCGGCGGCATGATCACCGGCTCGGTCGGTGCATTCCTGATGCTGGAATCGCGCGAACACGCGGAAGCGCGGGGCGCGCGTATCTATGCGACAATTGATGCCGTCGGCGGAGACCGCGGCAGCCGCGAGGGGAATCGCCTGGAGCAGCGCTTGCAATATCTGACAGCACCCGCGGCAGACGCCGATCCGTCCCGGACGGTAGTTTTTTCCGGCACGACCGGGTTTCCTGATCTCGCGGCTCGCGAAAAGGCATTTCTTGATGCGCAGTTCCCGAAAGCTGCGGTCCGCGCCTATGGTGGTCTCGTCGGTCACGCGCTTGAATCACAATTTCCGCTGGGCCTGGCCTTTGCGGCCCTGTCGCTGGGGGCGGGGGCCAAGGTGCCGCCTTTCGATCCGGCCGCAGAGGCACCGATGGAACAGGCCGCAAAGACTGCCATCGTCACGACCATCGGCCATGCGCGCGGCGAAGGCATCGCCGTTCTTTCGGCAGAAGAATAAGGAGCGGCAGACATGACCAGCGCTTACAAGGATCATCTCGGCCGCCCGCTGATCGCCGTCACCGGCATGGGCGTCATCACCTCGCTCGGCCAGGGTGTCGAGGATAACTGGAAAGCGCTGACATCTGGCGTTTCCGGTATCCACAAGATCACCCGTTTCCCAACGGAAGGTCTGTCGACCCGTATCAGCGGAACCGTCGATTTCATTGATCTCCCTGCGGAAAACGCCGTCGAGCGGTCCTACGCCTTTGCCCGGGAAACGACCGCTGAAGCCTTGGCGCAGGCCGGACTCTCCGGCGATTTCAATGGACCGCTTTTCCTTGCCGCGCCACCGATCGAGCCGGAATGGAGCGCTCGCTTCGAGCTTGCCGATCGTTCGCGTCCATCGCAGAAGCCGGGTGATGCCTACGACCGCTTCCTCGCTGCCATGCGCGATCGTTCGGATGCGGTGTTTCATGAGGCCGCATTGTTTGGCGCCATCTCCGAGCGCCTGTCCGACCGGTTCGGAACGCGCGGCTTGCCGGTGACACTGTCGACAGCGTGTGCCTCGGGCGCGACGGCGATCCAGCTTGGCGTCGAAGCGATCCGCCAGGGACGCACCGACAAGGCCCTGACTGTCGCGACGGACGGTTCCGTCAGCGCCGAAGCCCTGATCCGTTTTGCGCTTCTGTCGGCCCTTTCGACGCAGAACGACCCCGCGGAGCGGGCATCGAAGCCTTTCTCCAAGGATCGCGACGGCTTCGTCATCGCCGAAGGTGCCGCGACGTTGGTGCTGGAATCGTTGGAGGCGGCGGTTGCTCGCGGCGCAAAGATCTACGGGATACTGAAAGGTTGCGGCGAAAAGGCAGATTCCTTCCACCGGACGCGGTCGTCGCCTGACGGCGGCCCGGCGATCGCGACGATCCGCGCGGCACTCGCCGATGCCGGCCTCAACGAAAGCGATATCGGCTACATCAATGCACACGGCACCTCGACACCCGAGAACGACAAGATGGAATACGGCGCGATGCTGTCGGTATTCGGTGAGGCCTTGCCGTCCATCCCGGTATCGTCCAACAAGTCGATGATCGGCCACACATTGACTGCCGCAGGTGCCGTCGAGGCGGTGTTCTCGCTGCAGACGATCCTCACCGGCACGCTGCCGCCGACCATCAACTATCAGAACCCCGATCCGTCGATCGTGCTCGACGTCGTGCCGAACGTGAAGCGGGATGCCAAGGTAACGGCCGTCCTGTCGAATTCCTTCGGCTTCGGCGGCCAGAACGCCAGCCTTGTCATGGCCGCCGAACCGGCCTAATCGGACACAAGACACTTTTCGACTAAGACGCCCTCGGGCTTAAGGACTTATATCATGCGCGCTTTGCAACTGGTCGACGATCGTAAGTTGGAAATCACCGATCTCCCGGAACCGGACGCGCCGGGTCCAGGCGAGGTCACGCTGCGCGTCAAGGCCGTGGCCCTCAACCATATCGACGTCTGGGGCTGGCGCGGCATGGCCTTTGCCAAGCGCAAGATGCCGCTGGTGATTGGTGCGGAAGCGTCCGGCGTGGTCGATCAGATCGGCCCGGGTGTCGCCAACGTCCTGCCGGGGCAGCTTGTCTCCATCTATGGCGCGCGTACCTGCGGCCTCTGCCGTCCGTGCCGCGAAGGCCGTGACAATCTCTGCGAACATGTCGGCGGCGTGCACGGCTTCCATCTCGACGGCTTCGCGCAGGAGAAGGTCAATCTCCCGGCACGCCTGCTGGTTCCGGCCCCTCCGGGTGTGGACGCTGTTGCTGCAGCCGTAGCGCCTGTCACCTTCGGCACCGTCGAACATATGCTGTTCGACAATGCCAAGCTTGAACCCGGCGAAACCATTCTCATCCATGCTGGCGGTTCCGGCATCGGTTCGGCGGCGATCCAGCTTGCCAAGAAGATCGGCTGCACCGTCATCACCACCGTCGGCTCCGACGACAAGATCGAGAAGGCCAAGGCGCTCGGCGCCGATCATGTCATCAACTACCGCAAGGACCGCTTCGAGGGTGTGACGCGCAAGCTGACCAAGAAGAAGGGCGTCGATGTCGTCTTCGAACACGTCGGCAAGGATACGTGGGCTGCCTCGATGTTCGTCCTGAAGCGCGGCGGGCGTCTCGTCACCTGCGGTTCGACCTCCGGTGTCTCCACCGAAATGAACCTGATGATGCTGTTCCAGCAGCAGCTGAAGCTGCTCGGCTCCTTCGGCTGCCGTATGGAGAACATGGCAGACGCCATGCAGAAAATGGCGCGCGGGCTCGTTCATCCCGTCATCGACACCGAAGTCGGCTTTACGGAGATCGACAAGGCGCTGGAACGGATGGAAACCCGCCAGGTCTTCGGCAAGATCATCCTGCGGATGGACTGAACACAGTGCGCATGCTGATCACACGGCTGGTTCTTTCGCTGGAGCATTTCCGCCAGTGGTCGATCGCGCAGTTTGTCTTTTTGTTGTTGGGTACGCTGAAACTGTTCCCGGCCAGAGGCGCCATCGAGTTTGCCGATCGCTTTACCCGTTGGCTCGGGCCGAAGCTCAAGCGTCGTCACACGCTGACGCTCACCAATCTGCGCAACGCCTTTCCGGAAAAAAGCGAGGCCGAGATCGAGGCGATCGCGCTGGAAAGCTGGGGCAGCATCGGTCGGCTCGCAGCCGAATACGTCTTCCTCGACGAACTCTTCGATTTCGATCCGGCAAACCCGAAGCCGGGCCGTATCGAGGTTTCCGGTATCCCGCTGTTCGTCGAATTGCGCGACAACCCGCGCCCCTTCATTGTCTTTACCGCCCATAGCGGCAATTTCGAGCTGCTGCCGGTCGCAAGTGCTGCCTTTGGCCTGGACGTGACTGTGCTTTTCCGGCCTCCGAATAATCCGTATGTTGCCGAAAAAGTCTTCGATTTCCGCAAGCAGCGCATGGGCAATCTCGTTCCCTCGCATGCGGGCTCCTCGTTCACGCTCGCGCGCAAGCTGGAGGCCGGCGGGGCCGTGGGCGTCCTCGTCGATCAGAAGTTCCGCAAGGGGCTGACGACCACATTCTTCGGAAGGGACGTCCGAACCAATCCGCTGCTTGCCAAACTGGTGCGACAGTTCAACTGCGAAGTCTACCCGGCCCGGTCTATCCGGCTGCCGGATGGACGCTTTCGCCTCGAACTTGAGCCGGCTATCGAGATTCCGCGCAAGCCGGACGGCGGCGTCGATGTCAACGCGACGGCACAGTTGCTCAACGATAAGGTCGAGAGTTGGGTGCGGGAATATCCGGGCCAGTGGCTTTGGTATCACGACCGCTGGAACATCAAGAAGAGCCTGAAAGACTGAGCGTGGCGTTCCGCCGCTGACCGTTTAAAAATTACGAAGCCGAGCATGTCGTGCTTTGGCGGAATCGGCTAGGGAGTAGCCCACTCTTCCGGCGGGGACTTTCGGAAGGTGGCTGCTTGTGCCGAAAGTCTTGGGAGAATTCGATTTATTTTATATTAAACGCCTGAAATAACTTCGCCGAAAACGTTTCAGGTGATTTTTCAGGTGTTGATCACTCGTTCTTTGAGTGTAAACTTCGGGTGTTACAGCAAGGCGATTGCAAGCGCTTCGGGTTAAGGAAATAGCGCGACTCAATCGATTTAAACTTGGGTTGCGTTCAATTTTCCACGGTTGCTCAGGCGCGGCAGGAGGATTGGGCGGGAGTGGGGTGGAAATTGAAGGCACTGATCGAGCTCTTCTGGTTCAAATATTCTCAATTGCAATATGCCGTCAAATCCGGTGACGACCTGCTGATCAGCATTCTCGATCGCGAGATCGAACCGGTTCTGAGTTCGATTTATCAGGAGAAGGCTGAGACGGTCGCCGATGCCCGTTTGCAGTTCCAGTTCGTCCTTGATCTCCTGCGTAAGGAAGCCGACGACATATCCAGTGTTTTACGCCAGCGCGATGCCCTGCAAACACTGGCTGACCGCTATTTTTCCGTCGGAAGCGACGAGGTGCTCGGAAAGTCATGGGCGTCGTCGTCACCCTCGGTTGCTGCGCTAAAGGGGCGCGTCGACGAAGGGTTCCTCAACGAAGCAATTCTCGATTGCCTGCCGGATCGCATTGCCGTCATCACGCCTGATTACCGCTATCTCTACACCAATCCCGTCAACGCTGCGCGGCTGGAGGAGCGGCCGATGGACCTCGTCGGTCGCCACATCGTCGAGTTCGTCGGCATCCAGCGTTTCGAACAGAGGGTCAAACCCAATCTCGACAAATGTTTTGCCGGTGAGCTCGTCGACTATACTTTCGCGAAGGATGTCGCCAACCGAACTGTGGTCGTGCGTTGCCGGATGACGCCGTGCATGTCGAGCACCGGCAAGATCATCGGAGCGATCCTGATGCTGCAGGAAATCGCCGACCGCCGCCGCTCGATCGCGGCTTGAGGCTGAAAGGCGAGGGCGGTTGCCCTCGCTCACTCTCATCTTTTCTTTGGTTATTTGTCCGACCAGACGGCCAGTTCGTATCCGTCGGGATCCTGGAAATGGAACCGTCGTCCGCCCGGGAACGAGAAGGTCTCTCGAACGATACGGGCACCTGCCGTTTCAAGCCGCGACCGCGTTGCCGCGAGATCCTCGGCATAAAGGATTACCAGCGGCCCGCCGGGTCTTGCTGTTCCCGTCGTCAATCCGCCGGTCAGGCGGCCGTCGCTGAATTCGCAATAGTCCGGGCCGTATTCCGTGAACGACCAGCCAAACGCCGCGCCATAGAACGCCTTTGAGCGGGCGATGTCGGCAACCGCGAACTCGATGTTGTCGATCTGGCGATCGATGCCCTTCTGTCCCATATTCGTCTTCCTTGTTTATGCTTCCAGCAGTTTTTTCAATGTGTTGAGGTCCTTCTGGACCCAGTTGGCATCGGTAATGAATTGTTCTTTGCTCATGCCGGGCAGTTTCAGCAAGGTGAACATCACCTCCGCGCCATCGCCGTTCGGTACGACGCGCAGAGCATTGTTGACCTGCACGCCCGATTCCATCGTGACGAGATGATCCAGGACGCCCAAGTTGTTGATTGGTGTGAAACGAACGCGGACGCTGCCGAGGGGGCCGTGAGCCACCCAGTCTTCGCCATCCGGTTCCAGTCCGTCTCCAAGTCCAGATGCCCAGAGCGGAGTGTTTTCCGGCTTGGAGGCGAACGCGTACACATCGCGCCAGTTCCTCTCGATGCTGATGTGAACGATTTTCGCTTCCATCACGGTCACGTGCGATTTCCTTTCATGCTGTCGGCACCGAATTTGCACCCAACCGATCGCAAAATCTTGAACAAAACGGACAATCAGACGAATTGCCTGCGGATGTCGGCGGGCGACAGGCCTGCCAGCATCCGGACCTCGCGTGTCATATGGGCCTGATCGGCATAGCCGGCCTCGAATGCCAGTATGGACAGGGCTTCGTGCCGTGAGGATTTGAAGAGCCGAAGAAGCCGCTGGAAGCGCAGGATGCGATCAAGGGTCTTCGGGCCGTAGCCGAAATGATCGACGCAGTGGCGCCGGAATGTGCGCTCTTCGTATCCAAGGGTTCGGGAAAGATTTCGGATCGTATCCTCGCCGGTACCGCGTTCTCGCGCCAGATGGTCGAATGTCCGGCGCATATCCAAGGAGGGCATCGTTACCCCGCAGGCCCGCTGCTGCAAGACGACCTGCAACAGAGACAGCTTTTCAGTGATTGAAGGCGCTTCGAACAGACGTTGCTGAAGTTCTGTTCCGGAAGTGCCCCAAAGATCGGGGAGTGCGACTGTCTCTCCCGTTATCTCGGTCAATGACAGGTTCAGCCAGGCGGCGGCAGCGCCGGCTTGGAAGCGGATGCCGATGATGGTCGTGCCTTGCTGCAAGGGCGGAAAGGCAGCGGTTCTGTCGGGGCCGACGACATAAAGACCTCGCTCCGACCAGATGATGTCGCTGCAACCGTCCGGCACGACAGCAACGCGTTTGTCGAAATCCGGCGGCAGGCTATGGACCCATATGCAACGAAAATGGGCCGCAAGGGATGGCGGCGTCGGTTGCTCTCGGTAGTTTCCGGCTGACGATGCCATGACCAGGTCTTTGAGGCCCGTATTCAACCGCCGTCCTCCGCATTTCCGATTGATCGCACGACGCTTTCAAACGCTGTGTTCGCTATCCGAAGTTTACCCGGCCTGTCCGGAAAAGTCTTGCTTTTGACAACAATCACTTGTCGTTAATCGATTTGAGTGCCAAAACTCCGTCAGCATTCGCAGGCGTGTCCAGGCATCCGGTGCCGAGCAAAATCGTCCTGCACAGTTCAATCTGGTGGAGTTGCGCGCACGCTCATCCGGGCATTGGCCGCTTCACTGTCTAACGGAGGCACATACGTGGCACAGGCGGAAATCGGCCTTATCGGTCTTGGCGTTATGGGATCGAATCTGGCGCTCAACATTGCCGAAAAAGGCAACAAGATCGCAGTCTTCAACCGTACGGTTGAGGCGACGCGGAAGTTTTATGCCGAAGCCGGCGAATTGCAGAGCCAGATCGTGCCGTGCGAAACCATCGAGGAATTCGTCGCTGCCATCCGTCCGCCGAGGCCGATCATCATCATGATCAAGGCCGGCGAGCCAGTCGACCAGCAGATGGAACTGCTCAAGCCGTATCTCGAGAAGAACGACATCATGATCGATGCCGGCAATGCCAATTTCCGCGATACGATGCGCCGCTTCGACAATCTCAAGGACAGCGGCCTGACGTTTATCGGCATGGGCGTGTCCGGCGGCGAGGAGGGCGCGCGTCACGGCCCGTCCATCATGGTCGGCGGCAAGGAGGAGTCCTGGAAGCGCGTCGAGAAGGTGCTGACTTCGATCGCTGCCAAATACAATGATGATCCGTGTGTTGCCTGGCTCGGCGAAAACGGCGCTGGTCACTTCGTCAAGACCATCCACAACGGCATCGAATATGCCGATATGCAGATGATCGCCGAAATCTACGGCATCCTGCGCGACGGCCTGAAGATGAGCGCCACCGAAATCGGCGAAGTCTTTGGCGAATGGAACAGGGGCCGCCTCAATTCTTACCTGATCGAAATTACCGAGAAGGTGCTGAAAGCCGCCGACCCGATCACGGGCAAGCCGATCGTCGATCTCATCCTCGACAAGGCCGGCCAGAAGGGCACCGGCAAGTGGTCGGTGATCGAAGCGCAGAACATGGGCATCCCGGCAACGGCCATCGAGGCGGCCGTCGCTGCCCGTAGCATCTCGTCCGTCAAGAGCGAGCGCGAGGCGGCCGAAAAGGTGCTCGGCCTGCCTGATGTCGGCGAATTCAAGATTGCCGACACGGCCGCTTTCCTGAAGGATCTCGAAAGCGCGCTGCTGGCCGCCAAGATCGGCGCCTATGCGCAAGGGTTTGCCGTCATGGCGCAGGCCTCTCGCGAGTTCAACTGGAACCTGCCGATGCCGACGATCGCCAGGATCTGGCGTGCGGGCTGCATCATCCGCTCGGCATTCCTCGACGAGATCACCACGGCCTTCACCAAGGATCCCAATGCTGCCAACCTGATCGTCACGCCGGCCTTTGCGACCATGGTCAAGGAAACCGATGGTGCGCTGCGCCGGGTGGTTTCTGCTGCCGCTCTTGGCGGCCTGCCGGTTCCAGCGCTCGCCTCCGCACTTGGTTATTTCGACAGCTATCGCCGCGGTCGCGGCACGGCAAACGTCATCCAGGCACAGCGTGACTTCTTCGGCGCTCACGGCTTCGACCGCGTCGATGGCGCCGATGCGCATCATGGTCCATGGGGCAGCGGGCTAAACGCCTGATCATTGGCCTGATTTCGGGGCGGCTGGTTGCCGCCGGGGCACGACTTGGAACGGCCGCTGATCGACAGCGGCCGTTCTGCCTTCTGCCGGTCAGTTCTGCAGAACGGGAAAGCTCAACGTCTGCAATTCGGTCGCGGGCTGGCCTTCTATGCGGGCAATCACCGCCTTTGCCAGCTCTCGCCCAGCCAGCCGGAAATCCTCCCTGAGCGTGATGACTTCGGGCCTGAGCCATTGGAGGAAGTCGTTCGACTGCTTCGACACCATGTCGACATCGCGCGCGAGCTTCAATCCAGCATCTTCAATTCCGGCAACGAGCGCCACAGCTCCGCCGCCGCTGCCTGAGATCACGCCGTCGGGGGCGTCCGGCGCCAGCATAGCGGCCTCGCAGGCCACGCGGATATCCGCCAGGCTGTTGTCGAGATCGACCTTGTTGAACGGAACCGAGGTCGCGCCGAAATCCCGCAGGCCCCGCTCGAAACCGGAACGCATGTGCATATGATAGGTCAGGAACGGTGGCGGATGCAGCAGCATGATCCGGCGCCGACCGCGTTCCACCAGCATGCGCACGGCATCGTAGGCGAAGCGCTCATTGTCGAAGTCATGATAGGGATGCTCGAGGCCCAGTTCCGTGCGGCCGTGCGTCCCGAAGGGAAAGTTGCGCTCCATCATGAGAGCGACGCGCGGATCCTTCGGTTCCGTGCGCGAGATGATGACGCCATCGGCTGCGCCTGTATCCAGAACGTAACGCACCGGATCAAGCGGGTCGCTGCGGGCGCTGTAGGGAGTGATGACCAGATGATACTGGGTGGTGGCGAGGATTTCCGAAATGCCGACGACCATCGGGCTCGTCAGGCCGATGAACTCTTCCTCCAGGCTGAGAATCAGGCTGATGACGTTTGTCTTGCCTGTGCGCAGCCGCACGCCTGCACGATTGGGGTGGTAGCCGACTTGCGCAGCAACGAGCCGCACGCGTTCCTTCGTTTCGGCGCCGATATCAGGAGCGTCTTTCAGCGCCCGCGACACGGTGGTGATACCGAGGCCGGTCATGAAGGCAATTGTCTTCAAGGTGGGCCGCTCATTCGGTGAGGGGGGCGTGTTTGCCTGCCTGCTCTTGGTTTTCTCGTCCATTCCCCGCCTTGTCGCCTTCCCCGTATTCAGGCGCAACGTCGCACGGGCGGCGTTGCCTGCAGCTGAGCCCCTACGCTCTCGTCTGCCTTATATACGATTTATGGTATATGGGCACCCACCGCCCAATCTCTCCCATAGTGTCAAAATCTGTAACGATACAGTAAGCTTGTCGAGGTCTATTTTGCTTTTCGCGGCGACCACTCTCCGCAAAGTTGAATCGTGCGCTGCATCATATGATCTTTGCACATGCGAAATGCACGAGTAGCCAAAATTCATAAAATTGTTCAGATAAATGCCGAAATATTTGCGTTTCAAGTGGTTTTTTCGATTGTGCTGCATCGCCGTAAACCGTCGATGCCGGCCTTTGGTTCAACCAGGCCGAACATCCTTCTGGTTGTATAAATTAATTTTTGATGAATTATGCGTTGTGGCTGTTGCGTCTGCAAATCGATTGAACTAAGTTTTTCCGGTAACGTTACAGTGAGGGAGGAAAACTCATGAAATTGCGTTTGTTGGCTGCTGCATTGGCGGCGACAGTAGTGCTTCCATTTGGTGTGGCTAACGCGGCCGAGTTGGAAGTGACCCATTGGTGGACCTCCGGCGGTGAAGCCGCGGCGGTTGCCGAGTTGGCAAAGGCATTCGATGCCACGGGCAACAAGTGGGTCGATGGTGCGATCGCCGGTTCCGGCGGCACAGCTCGGCCGATCATGGTCAGCCGCATCACGGGTGGTGACCCGATGGGCGCTACCCAGTTCAACCATGGCCGTCAGGCCGAAGAACTGGTGCAATCCGGTCTGATGCGCGATCTGACTGATGTTGCCACACGGGAACATTGGAAGGACATCATCAAGCCTTCGAGCCTGCTTGATTCATGCACGATCGAGGGAAAAATCTATTGCGCTCCGGTCAATATCCATTCCTGGCAGTGGTTGTGGCTTTCGAACGCCGCCTTCAAGACGGCTGGCGTCGAAGTGCCGAAAAACTGGGATGAATTCGTTGCCGCCGCACCGGCGCTCGAAAAGGCCGGTATCGTGCCGCTCGCCGTCGGCGGCCAGCCCTGGCAGTCGGCCGGCGCGTTTGACGTTCTGATGGTGGCGATCGCCGGCAAGGACGTCTTCAACAAGGTGTTCGGTGAAAAGGATGCGGAAGTTGCCGCGGGTCCTGAAATCGCCAAGGTCTTCAAGGCTGCCGACGACGCCCGCAAGATGTCGAAGGGCAGCAACGTGCAGGATTGGAACCAGGCGACCAATCTGGTCATCACCGGCAAGGCCGGCGGCCAGATCATGGGTGACTGGGCGCAAGGTGAATTCCAGCTTGCTGGCCAGAAAGCTGGCACGGACTATACCTGCCTGCCGGGCCTCGGTGTGAACGAGATCATCTCGACGGGCGGCGACGCGTTCTACTTCCCGCTCCTGAAGGACGAGGAAAAGTCGAAGGCACAGGAAGTGCTCGCCTCGACGCTTCTCAATCCTGCAACGCAGGTCGCGTTCAACCTGAAGAAGGGCTCGTTGCCGGTGCGTGGCGACGTCGATCTTGCTGCCGCTAACGACTGCATGAAGAAGGGTCTCGAAATCCTTGCCAAGGGCAATGTGATCCAGGGTACCGACCAGCTTCTGTCTGCCGACAGCCAGAAGCAGAAGGAAGACCTCTTCTCCGAGTTCTTCGCATCGTCGATGTCGCCGGAAGATGCGCAGAAGCGCTTCGCCGAAATCATCGCTTCGGCCGACTGATAGGGCCATCTCTGTGGAAGACCGGTTCCGCGTTTGCGGGACCGGTTTGAAGCCCTCGGCTGGTGTTGCCGAGGCTTCGGCCACGTCCTCAAGAAAACCACGATCCAGAGGAGGGTTGACCTATGACGGGCCACGCGAACGCCGGCCGGCCAAACCAGTTGCTGCGCAATCTGCATTCGAAGATTGCCTCAATTCCGATGATTCTCACCGCTGTCGTCATCTTCCTTGGCGGCACCCTTTGGACGGTGTTTTACTCCTTCACCAATTCGAAGCTCTTGCCACGCCTGTCCTTCGTCGGCCTCGATCAGTACAAGCGTCTTTGGGTAGCGCCGCGCTGGCTCATCTCGATCGAGAATCTTGCCATCTATGGCGTGTTTTCGCTGATTTTCAGCCTTGTTATCGGCTTTCTGCTGGCAGCGCTGATGGATCAGAAAATCCGCTTCGAAAACACCTTTCGCACGATCTTCCTCTACCCGTTCGCGCTTTCCTTCATCGTCACCGGCCTCGTCTGGCAATGGGTGCTCAATCCGGAATTCGGCGTGCAATCGGTAATCCGTTCGCTCGGCTGGACCAGCTTCACGTTCGATCCGCTCTACAATTCCGACATCGTCATCTACGGCATCCTGATCGCCGCTCTCTGGCAGGGCACCGGCCTTGTCATGTGCCTGATGCTGGCCGGTCTGCGCGGCATCGACGAGGACATCTGGAAGGCCTCGCGTGTCGACGGCATTCCGATGTGGAAGACCTATCTTTTCATCATCATTCCGATGATGCGCGCCGTCTTCATCACCACGCTGGTCATCATCGCCAGCGGCATCGTGCGCGTCTACGATCTCGTCGTGGCGCAGACGAGCGGTGGCCCCGGCATCGCGTCTGAAGTGCCCGCAAAGTACGTCTACGACTACATGTTCCAGGCACAGAACCTCGGTCAGGGCTTTGCTGCCTCGACCATGATGCTGATCACCGTCGCCATCATCATCGTGCCCTGGGCCTATCTGGAATTCGGAGGACGCAAGCGTGGATGATACTGTAACCCTCAAAGGGCAGACCGCTCACGCTGCCGCCTCCCGGCTGGCCCCCGGACCGCAGGGCAAAAAGCCCCGCCCGATGTTTTCGCCACGAAACATCATGATCTACGGCGCCCTGATCTTCGCTGCGGCCTACTATCTGCTGCCTCTCTATGTGATGGTCGTCACCTCGCTCAAGGGCATGCCGGAAATTCGGCTCGGCAACATCTTTTCGCCGCCACTCGAGATCACCTTCGAGCCCTGGGTGAAAGCCTGGTCCAGCGCCTGCACGGGTCTGAACTGCGACGGGCTCTCGAGGGGCTTCTGGAACTCGGTGCGCATCACCATTCCCTCGACGATCGTCTCGATCGCCATCGCCTCGATCAATGGCTATGCGCTGGCGAACTGGCGCTTCAAGGGTGCGGATCTGTTCTTCACGATCCTCATCGTCGGCGCGTTCATCCCGTATCAGGTGATGATCTATCCGATCGTCATCGTGCTGCGCGAAATGGGCCTCTACGGTTCGCTGACCGGTCTGATCATCGTTCACACCATCTTCGGTATGCCGATCCTGACGCTGCTCTTCCGGAACTATTTCACGTCTTTGCCGGAGGAATTGTTCAAGGCGGCGCGCGTCGATGGTGCCGGGTTCTGGACGATCTACTTCAAGATCATGCTGCCGATGTCGCTGCCGATCTTTGTCGTTGCCATGATCCTGCAGGTTACCGGCATCTGGAACGACTTCCTGTTCGGCGTGGTGTTCACGCGGCCGGAATATTATCCGATGACCGTCCAGCTCAACAATATCGTCAATTCGGTTCAGGGCGTGAAGGAATACAACGTCAACATGGCGGCAACCATCCTGACCGGTGCCGTGCCGTTGATCGTCTACTTCGTCTCCGGACGGCTTTTCGTCCGTGGCATCGCCGCCGGCGCAGTGAAAGGGTAATTGCATGAACAACGTCAGCGTATCGGTCAGGGATCTGTCGTTGAGCTTCGGTGCTGTCACCGTGCTCGACACGCTCAACCTCGACATCAAGAATGGCGAATTCCTCGTTCTTCTCGGCTCGTCCGGCTGCGGCAAGTCCACGCTCTTGAACTGCATCGCCGGTCTTCTCGACGTCACCGGTGGGCAGATCTTCATCAAGGACAAGAACGTCACTTGGGAGGAGCCCAAGGACCGTGGCATCGGCATGGTGTTCCAGTCCTATGCGCTCTATCCGCAGATGACGGTCGAGCGGAACCTGTCCTTCGGCCTGCGCGTCGCCAAGCTGCCCCAGGCCGAAATCGACAAGCGCGTGGCGCGCGCCGCAGAGATCCTGCAGATCCAGCCGTTGCTGAAGCGCAAGCCGTCGGAATTGTCCGGCGGCCAGCGCCAGCGCGTGGCCATCGGCCGGGCGCTGGTGCGCGATGTCGACGTCTTCCTGTTCGACGAGCCGCTGTCCAACCTCGACGCCAAGCTGCGTTCCGAACTGCGCGTCGAAATCAAGCGCCTTCATCAGTCGCTGGAAAACACCATGATCTATGTCACCCACGACCAGATCGAGGCGCTGACACTGGCCGACCGCATCGCCGTCATGAAGAGCGGCGTCATCCAGCAGCTTGCCGATCCGATGACGATCTACAACTTTCCGGAAAACCTCTTCGTTGCCGGCTTCATCGGCTCGCCGTCGATGAATTTCTTCCGTGGCGAGATCAAGGACAGGGGCGGCCGCAAGGTTGTCGAGGTCAATGGCGTCGATTTCGGCATGGAGGCCTATCCGGCGCGCGGTTCGCTGGAGGCCGGCCGCAAGGTCGTACTCGGCGTGCGCCCCGAACACGTGAAGGTCGACGAGACCGTCTCGGGAATGGAAGTTCACGATGCCGTCGTCGACATCGAAGAGCCGATGGGTGCCGACAACCTCCTGTGGCTGAAGCATGCCGGGCAGACGATGTCGGTGCGCATCGCCGGGTCGCGGCGCTATGCGCCCGGCACGGCCCTGAAACTCAGCTTCGACATGGCGATGGCCTCGGTCTTCGATGCGGTGACTGAAAACAGGATCTGATCAACATCTGATCTTAGGATAGCCGCGATTTTCGCGGCATCCCAAAACGATGACGCCTGTCCTTGAACTGACAGGCCGCACATGGATTTTCGACTATGCCCGCTGATACTCTCATATCCGACCCTGTCGTGCTCGACCTTTCCGGTGACTGGCTGCTTGCCTCGTCCGACAACAGCCATTCCCTGATGATGGCCGTGCCGGGCGATGTCCATAGCGCGCTGCAGGCGGCCGGGGTTATCGCCGATCCCTATGCCGGCCGCAACGAGGATGACGTTCAATGGGTCGCGCACAAGGACTGGGTGCTGGAGCGCACCTTCGAGATCGACGCGGCCGATCTCGCCGGCTCCTGGTATCTCGATATCGAAAGCCTGGACACGATTGCTTCGGTCTACGTCAACGACGAGCTGGTTCTCGAGGCCAAGAACTGCTTTCTTCGCTATCGCCCGCTCGTGAGCCCCGTATTGAAGGCGGGTCAAAATCGGCTGCGCATCGTCATCCACTCAGCGATCGCTGCCGGGGCGCAAGCGCAAGCGGCCCAGCCCTTCTATATTCCCTATTCGACTGGAAACTGCCCCATTCCCAACGGCAATATGCTGCGCAAGCCGCAATGCCATTTTGGCTGGGACTGGAACATCGCGATCGCCCCGCTTGGCATCTATGGTGCGATTGCGCTGAAGAAACTTGCCACTGCGCGCATCGAGCACGTCACGACCCGCCAGGTGCCGCAAGCAGACGGTGCCACCGACCTTCAGGTGACGGTGACCCTGTTTGCCGACGAGCCCGGCGTTGTCGGCATCGGGTTTTCGCTCGACGGCCAGAAGGAACATCTGGATTGCGCCGTCAACGCCGGTGAAACGCAGGTTACCCATGTCTTCACGGTCGACAATCCGAAACTCTGGTGGCCAGCCGGCAGCGGCGAGCAGGCCTTGTCGGAACTGACAGTCGCTCTTTCAGGTGAGACGATCACCCGCCAGATCGGCTTTCGCACTGTGGAGCTTCTGACCGACAAGGACGAGGCTGGCAGCCGCTTCGCCTTCCGAGTTAATGGCCGGGAAATCTTCTGCCGCGGCGCCAATTGGATCCCGGCCGATGCACTTGCCTCGCGGGCAACGCCAGAGAGCATCGAGGATCTGCTGCGATCGGCCGTCGATGCCAATATGAACATGATCCGCGTCTGGGGTGGCGGCTTCTACGAGACCGAGTGGTTCTATGATCTCTGCGACCGGCTCGGCCTGATGGTCTGGCAGGACTTCATGTTCGCCTGCAATCTTTATCCCTCGACCCCGGATTTCCTCGAAAACGTCGCCGCCGAAGTCGAGTATCAGGTCAAGCGGCTGTCCTCGCATCCGTCGATCGTGCTCTGGTGCGGCGACAACGAGCTGGTCGGGGCACTCACATGGTTTGAAGAAAGCCGCCGGGATCGTGACCGTTATCTCGTCTCCTACGACCGCCTCAACCGCACAATCGAGACCGGCATCAAGGCTGCGGCCCCCGAAGCGATCTGGTGGCCGTCGAGCCCGTCGGTCGGGCCGCTCAATTTCGGCGATGCCTGGCACGCCGATGGCTCCGGCGACATGCACTACTGGTCCGTCTGGCATGAGAACAAGTCGTTCGACAACTACCGCACTGTGCGGCCGCGCTTCTGCTCGGAATTCGGCTTCCAGTCCTATACCTCGATGCCTGTTGTCCGGCAGTTCGCGGAGCAGAAGGACCTGAACGTCGCTTCACCGGTGATGGAAGCGCATCAGAAGAATGCCGGCGGCAACGAGCGTATCGCGGCGACCATGTTCCGCTATTTCCGCTTTCCGAAGGATTTTTCGAACTTCGTCTATCTGAGCCAGATCCAGCAGGGACTGGCGATCCGCACGGCCGTCGACTACTGGCGGTCGCTGAAACCGCATTGCATGGGCACGCTCTACTGGCAGCTCAACGACACCTGGCCGGTCGCATCCTGGGCGAGCCTCGACTATGGTGGCAATTGGAAGGCCATGCACTACATGACGCGCCGTTTTTTCCAGCCGGTCGCGGTCGCAGCCATTCCGTCCGATGACGGTGGCGAGATTGCCTTCTCGATGGTCAACGACACAGCAGCGCCTGTTACGGTCGAGCTGCAAACCTTCCTCGTCTCGCTGTCCGGTGTGAAGCAGCCTTTGGCTGCAGCCGCTGGCACCTGCAGCCCGGATCGCGCCGACACGCTGATGACCATCGCGACCTCGGATATTCCGAAGGGTACGCTGTTGTTCTGGTCCTTCGAAGCCTCGAACGGCATGCGGGGCGAGGGGCATCATGTTCCGGGCACCTACAAGGCGCTCGATCTCGAACCGTCCGAGCTTTCGATCTCGACAAGCCCAGCAGGCGAAGATTGCTACGATGTCACGGTTTCGACATCCGGCCTTGCCCTGCATGTGATGATCGAAGCCGATATCGAAGGCCGGTATTCCGACAATGCCTTCGACCTGACGGCAGGCGAAAGCCGCGTCATTCGTTTCACTCCGAAGGAAAAGCCTGAAACAGGCGGCGTCCCACGCTTCGTGGCCTTCGATCTTCAATCCTGCCAGGGCAACGGCTAGTCCCAATCCAAGCCTGGCAACCCCGCCCAATGAGGAGAATCCGATGAAAGATGTCAGCTTCCAGCTTTATAGCGCCCGCAATTTCCCGCCGCTTTCCGATGTCCTGAAGACCGTCGGCGTCGCTGGTTACACGCAGGTCGAGGGTTATGGCGCGCTTTACGCCGCGCTCGACGATGCCGCCCTTGCGGCCTTGAAGAGTGATATGGACAAAAGCGGCGTGACGATGCCGTCAGCCCATTTCAGCCTCGATCTCCTCGAATCCGATCCGGCGCGTGCCGTGCATATCGCCAAGACGCTCGGCATCAAGGCGATCTATTGCCCGCATATCGCCGCCGATCAGCGTCCGGCGGACGCGGCCGGCTGGAAGGCTTTCGGCGAGCGCCTGGAAAAGGCCGGCAAGCCGTTCCGCGACGCCGGTCTCGATTTCGGCTGGCACAACCATGATTTCGAATTCGTGGCGCTGCCGGACGGATCGATCCCGCAGAGCCACATTTTTGCCGGCGGGCCGAACCTGTCCTGGGAGGCCGACATAGCGTGGGTCATTCGCGGCGGCGCCGATCCGTTCGCCTGGATTGAGAAATACGGCCACCGCATCACCGCCGTTCACGTCAAGGATATTGCTCCGGCCGGCGAGAACACGGACCAGGACGGCTGGGCCGATGTTGGCCACGGCACCGTCGATTGGGCGAGGCTGGTCAAGGCGCTGTCTGCGACGCCTGTCAAATACTACGTCGTCGAACACGACAATCCCAAGGATTACAAGGCGACGGCCGAGCGCTCGATCGCTTCGATCAAGACCTATTGAGAGAAAGACCAGACCATGACAAAGGAACTTGGCGTCGGCATCATCGGATGCGGCAACATCTCCACCACCTATTTCAAGCTCTCGCCGCTTTTCAAGGGCATCAGGGTCATCGCGTGCGCAGACATCAATCCGGCCGCCGCCGAAACGCGTGCGTCCGAATATGAGGTCAAGGCACAGACTATCGAGGAGCTGCTTGCCAATCCGCAGATCGACATCGTCGTCAACCTGACGATCCCCGAAGCGCATTTCCCGGTCTCGAAGATGATCCTGGAAGCCGGAAAACACGTCTATTCCGAAAAGCCGCTGGTGCTCTCGCTGGAGCAGGGCGAGCAGCTGCGCGGCATCGCCACGGCCAACAACCTGAAAGTTGGCTGCGCTCCAGACACGTTCCTTGGCGGTGCACATCAGCTTGCCCGCCATTATATCGACCAGGGCAAGATCGGCCGGGTTACGTCGGGCACCTGCCACGTGATGAGCCCGGGTATGGAGATGTGGCATCCGAACCCGGATTTCTTCTTCCTGCCCGGCGGCGGCCCGATCCTCGATCTTGGTCCCTATTATATCGCCAATCTCGTCAACCTGATCGGTCCGGTCAAACGCGTTGCGGCCTTGACCTCGATGGCCAATCACACGCGCACGATCACCAGCGAGCCGCGCAAGGGCGAGGTCATTCCCGTGGAGACGCCAACGAACATCCACGCGCTGCTCGAATTCCAGAACGGCGCGACGGTAACCCTTTCGGCAAGCTGGGATGTATGGTCGCATCGCCACGCCAATATGGAGCTCTACGGCACTGAAGGCTCGCTCTTCGTGCCCGATCCGAATTTCTTCGGCGGCACGGTTTCGGCGAGTGGCCGCGACAAGGACATCCAGCCGCTGGAGACCTGGGAACACCCGTTCTCGGTCACCAACCAGGAACATCCGCAGGGCATGATGGCGAACTACCGCACGGCGGGCTTAGCCGATATGGCGCTCGCCATCCTGGAGGGCCGCGATGCTCGCTGCTCGCTCGAGCGCGCGCTGCACGGCGTCGATGTCATGGTGTCGATCCTGAAGTCGGGCGAGGAAGGCCGTTTCATCGAGCTGACCACGACCTGCACCCAGCCGGCAGCACTCGGTATCGAGGAAGCGAAGGCTCTGCTGCGCTAGGCGAAATTTGGGGGCGCGAAGCAGTATCGCTTTGCACCGTCATCACAATAAAATATACCGATTTTATCTCAATCATTCCCGGAGCATCGCTGCTTCGGGAATTCCGTTTTCAAGCACATTTCAAGCACAGGGCAGGATGAAACCATGAGCTGGCAACCGGCAGACAATCGCTATGAGACGATGAAGTACAATCGCTGCGGCAAGACCGGGCTGAAGCTGCCGGCGATCTCGCTCGGTCTCTGGCACAATTTCGGCCATGACACGCCGCATGAGCGCAAGCTCGATATGTGCCGCACGGCGTTTGATCTCGGCATCACCCATTTCGACCTTGCCAACAATTACGGCCCGCCTCCGGGCTCAGCCGAAACTGCTTTCGGCGAAATCATGCGCACCGATTTTGCCGGTCTGCGTGATGAGCTGATCATCTCGTCCAAGGCCGGCTACGACATGTGGCCGGGTCCCTATGGTGAGTGGGGCAGCCGCAAATACCTGATCGCCTCCTGCGATCAGAGCCTTGCCCGCATGGGCCTCGACTATGTCGATATCTTCTATTCGCACCGCTTCGATCCCGAAACGCCGCTCGAGGAAACCTGCGGGGCGCTCGACCATATCGTCCGCTCGGGCAGGGCGCTTTATGTCGGCATTTCCTCCTACAATTCGCAGCGCACCCGTGAAGCCGCAGCGATCCTGAAGGATCTCGGCACGCCCTGCATCATCCATCAGCCGAGCTATTCGATGCTCAATCGCTGGGTCGAGGATGACGGTCTGGTCGATACGCTGGAAGAGCTCGGCATCGGCTCGATCGTGTTCTCGCCGCTGGCGCAGGGCATGCTGACAACCAAATATCTCGGCGGCATTCCAACTGACAGCCGCGCGGCCCAAAACCACTTCCTGAAGAAGGATTTTATCCGCCCGTCGATCATCGACAATATCAAGAAGCTCAACGAGATCGCCGAGAGACGCGGCCAGACACTGGCGCAGATGGCGATCGCCTGGGTGCTGCGCGGCGGCCGCATCACGTCGGCGCTGATCGGCGCCAGCCGTTCGTCGCAGATCGTCGATTGTGTTGCTGCGTTGCAGAACGACACGTTCACGGCGGAAGAACTGGCCGAGATCGACGTCTATGCCAAGGAGGCCGACATCAATCTCTGGGCCTCGTCGGCCGAGCGCGACTAACACTACTTTGGCAGATTTTTAGTGGGTGGCGATTTTTGGGATTCCCAGGAGAGAGTTTGCGTGATTCATAAGAGGTCGGCTTATGGAGGGCCGATTGATGGACGTGGACTGGCAAACCGATCTCGATCACTGGCTTGCGCCGTTTGTCGCGGCGCTAGGGCACAAGACTCGGGCGCGGATGTGCCCTCTCTATGTCGCGGGTTTGATTGGTCCAGGCGACCGCAAGAGCGTTCAGCCGATGGCGGCGCGCGCTGGCGAGGTCGGCTACGATCAGCTTCATCATTTCGTCGCTGCCGGAGTTTGGGACAGTGCTCCACTCGAGGCTGCGCTACTGAAGGAGGCAGATGGCCTGGTTGGCGATGAGGCGGGTTTTCTAGTCATCGATGACACGGCGTTGCCCAAGAAGGGACGTCACTCGGTTGGCGTCGCGCCACAATATGCCTCGTCACTTGGAAAGACGGCCAATTGTCAGTCGCTGGTCTCGGTAACGTTGGCGTCGCGCGAGGTGCCGGTGATGGTGGGCCTGCGGCTATTCCTGCCCGAGAGCTGGACGGATGATCCTGAGCGTATGGCGCGGGCTCGTGTGCCGGAGAATAGACAGACTGCTCTGACAAAGCCGGAGATTGCGATCGAGGAGATCGACCGCGTCATCGCCTCCGGTGCGCGTTTCGGCTGTGTGCTTGCCGATTCAGGGTATGGTTCCAGCGGACCTTTCCGTCAGGCTTTGAGCGAGCGTAGTCTGCTGTGGGCAGTGGGTCTGTCGCGACGCCAGAACGTCTATCCTGCCGAAGTTGCCTTGATCTTCCCCGTCGCGAAGACTGGAAAGCCCCGCAAATACCACATCCCCGATCAGCCCCCGGTCTCTGCTGAAACGCTGTTGGCCGGAGAGAAATGGAAAAAGGTCAGCTGGCGGCGGGGCACCAAAGGTCAGCTGACATGTCTCTTCGCGGCCCGCCGTATCCGTGTTGCGGATGGCCATAAGCACCGGATGCTCGATAACCGAATGCAATGCATGCCTGGCGACGAGGTTTGGCTTGTCGGCGAGCGGCGGTCAACCGGGGAGCAAAAATACTATGTGTCGAACCTGCCGGCCGATGCCACCATCAAGACGCTCGCTGCCACGATCAAGGCCAGGTGGATCTGTGAACAAGCCCACCAGCAGCTCAAGGAGGAGCTTGGGCTTGACCACTTCGAAGGTAGATCCTGGACGGGATTACATCGACATGCGTTGATGACGATGATCGCCTACGCCTTCCTTCAATCTCGCCGCCTCAAAGCAGCGGGACGGAAAAAAAAGAGTCTCGGGGCCGCCGCCGCAGCCAAGCATGCCAGCCATCAGGCAAGCGATCCTCGACATCTTTGCACGACCTCCACCCCGACGATGTCCTCACTGTGACATGCTCCTTGCCGATATCGCAAAACCTAAAGTGCCAAAGTAGTGCTAAGCTCAGGACTCAGTAATCTGGCAGCGCGGCACGACAACTTCGAGCCCCAGGTCAGAGCTGAGCCATGCAATTGGCGGCGGGATTGGGGGAAGAGAGGGCGTTCGGCATCTCTGCTACCGAACGTCTTTTAGGGTTGGGCATTCTCATGCGCTCGAAGAACCTTTAGCCTTGAGCACCCCCGAAGGTGCGGAGTTTCGGGGGGGTGTCACTACCATCAGGGAACCAGAACCACCGAACCCGTCGTGCGCCGCGCCTCGATGTCATCGTGCGCCTTGCGGGCATCGGCTAGGGCGTAGGACGTGACGCCCGATGCCCGCACCACTCTGGCCTCCATGGCCGCGAACAGGTTCTGCGCGGCGGCCTCGTATTCCACGCGATTGGCGGTGTAGTGCGCGATCGACGGTCGGGTGACGTAAAGCGATCCCTTCGCCCCCAGCGAGGCCACGTTCAGCGGCGGGATCGGTCCGGAGGTTTCGCCAAAGCTCACCAGCGTGCCGCGCGGGCGCAAGGAATCGAGCGATTTCGTGAAGGTCTCGGCCCCGACCGAGTCATAGACGACATCGACGCCCTTGCGGCCGGTAATCTCTGCCACGCGGACTTGAAAATCCTCCTCGGTATAGATGATGACTTGATCGCAGCCGTTGGCCAGCGCTACACGCGCCTTTTCGGCTGAACTGACAGTGCCGATGACCGTGGCTCCGATTTGGCGCAGCCATTGGCAGGCGATGGAGCCGACCCCGCCGGCTGCTGCGTGGAACAGCACCGTATCACCCTTGGCCACCGGCACGCAGCGGTGGATCAGGTACTCCACAGTCAGTCCCTTGAAGACCTGCGCCGCGACTTCGGTGCTGTCCAGTCCCTCGGGCACAACAAGGGCTCGGGCGGTGGGCAGGTTTCGGTGAGTGGCATAGGCACCGGGCGGGCCGCCGACATAGGCCACGCGCTGTCCGATGGCAAAACCTGCGACGCCTGCACCCAGGGCAGTGATCAGACCCACCCCCTCGACCCCGAGGCCGCTGGGCAGCGCCAGCGGTGCCGCGAAGACACCCCGACGATGATAAATGTCGATGTAGTTGACGCCAATGGCGAGATGGCGGATCTGAATCTCTCCCGGCGCCGGGTCTGGCAGCGAATGCGACTGCCACATCAGAACTTCGGGTGCGCCAAATTCGGAAAATCGGAATGCTTCGGTTTCGCTTGTCATGATCCTGCCTCGTAGGGTTTTGCCCAGAATTGCCTTGATTTCTTGCGCGGGTCGAGAAACATTTCCGCAATCCGGTTTTCCAAAAATGGAAAGCAGCATGGATTGGAACGACCTGAAATTTTTCCTCGCGGTGGCCAATGCCCGCTCGCTCAGCGGTGCGTCCCATCAGCTCGGCGTCAGCCCCTCGACCGTCTCACGCCGGATCGAGGCGTTGGAGGCGACATTGCAGGTCAAGCTCTTCCGTCCGCACCGCGACGGCTATGACCTGACCCCTGCCGGGCATGACCTCACGGCCCCGGCAGAACGGGCCGAGGCGCAGATGCGCGTCTTCGAGCGCACCGCGCGCGAGAAGGACAGCGACCTGTCCGGCCCCGTGCGCATCGACGCACCGGAACTTCTGGGGCAGGACATCCTGCTGCCCGGTCTCGCAAAATTCCTGCAAACCCATCCGGGTATCCGGATCGAGATGCACTCCAGTGTCCGCCCGGTGCGACTGACCGGAGAGGAGGCCGATATCGTTCTGCGCCTGGTCCGGCCTGAACGCGGCAGCTACCGCCAGCACAAGCTGGGGCGTGTTGCCTTCGGTTTCTACGCCTCGTCGAGTTACATCGCGTGCCACGGCAGGCCCGAAAGCCCCGCCGACCTGCATCGCCATCGGGTGATCGGCTGGACCGAGGACCTCCACTACCTCACCATGGCAATCTGGCTGGAGGCCCTGTGTCCCGGCCTGCAGCCAGCCTTGCGCCTGTCCTCGTTGAACGCGCAGATGGCGGCTGTGGAGCATGGTCTCGGTGTGGCTGTGCTCCCCAGTTTCGCCGCGGAGACGAATGGTCTGGCAGCGCTGCTACCAGACGCACCGAGGCTCATGCCAGACCTCTGGATGCTGGTCCACGAACAGGCAGTAGCCCTCCCGCGTGTGCGGTTGGTCAAGAAGGCAGTAACTGAGGTGCTGGCTCGCTTCGCGGCAACCTCTTCCAAAGGCGCATAGGCGCTTGCGCAAGTGCGGCACTCCCAACAAAAGCAACGGCGATAGGGGAGCGCCACCGCTGAACTTGCCGGTTTGTGTCTCCTGTGGAAAAAAATGTACTTATCGGGCGGAAAAGAAACAGGCGCATCGCAATCCTGAAATAGCCAGATTTTCTTCAGCTAGTCGTATATCAGGAAATTCAATGCGTTGTGGCCATGCTTTCACGCTTGGCAATGGCACAGATCGCGCGTGGATGAACCCTACGTAAGTCACTGCAAACATTGCACGTTGTTCTTAGACAAAAGTCGAAGACGGCGTCTTGTCCACGTGACTGGACATGAGGGGGTGAGCGTGTAATCTGCCAGCGGAAGCCTTGTGATTTCATTAGGAATCGCGTGGCTGAATGCGAGAATTCCGGATTGCGCATATCCGTTTTGACCGCTCGAAGTTCGATCGGTGCGGTGTGCCCGCGGGGAGGAGCAGCATCGGTAAAGCCGGGCTGCCCGCGAAAACAGAGGAGAGAACATGGATCGCCGTTCATTCATCAAGCGCGCAGGTCTCGGTGGCGTTGGCGCCGTCGCGGCAACGACGCTCGCAGCACCAGCCATTGCCCAGAGCAATCCGAAAATCACATGGCGCCTGACGTCGTCGTTCCCGAAAGGCCTCGACACGATCTATGGCGGCGCCGAAGTGTTCGCCAAGCATCTGAAGGATGCCACCGACGGCAATTTCGACATTCAGGTTTTCGCCGCGGGTGAAATCGTACCCGGTCTGCAGGCGGCCGATGCGGCGGCTGCCGGCACGGTCGAGGCTTGCCACACCGTTTCCTATTATTATTGGGGCAAAGACCCGGTCTGGGCGCTGGGGGCTGCCGTACCGTTTGCACTCAACGCGCGTGGCATGAACGCGTGGCATTATCACGGCGGCGGCATCGATATATTCAACGAGTTTCTGGCAACGCAGAACCTCGTCGGGCTTCCAGGCGGTAACACCGGCGTGCAGATGGGCGGCTGGTTCCGCAAGGAAATCAAGACCGTGGAAGACCTGCAGGGGTTGAAGATGCGCATCGGAGGCTTTGCCGGCGCTATCGTTTCCAAGCTCGGCGTTATTCCGCAGCAGATCGCCGGCGGCGAAATCTATCAGGCGTTGGAAAAAGGCACGATCGACGCGGCGGAATGGGTTGGTCCTTATGACGACGAGAAGCTCGGTTTCCAGAAGGTTGCGCCCTACTACTATTACCCGGGCTTCTGGGAAGGCGGCCCGACCGTGCACCTGATGTTCAACAAGGGCAAGTTCGACGAATTGCCCGAGAACTATAAGGCATTGGTGCGCACCGCGGCCCAGGCGACCGACGCCAACATGCTGCAGAAGTATGATTATCTCAATCCGACGGCGATCAAGCAGCTTGTCGCCAACGGCGCTCAGCTCCGTCCCTTCAGCCCGGAAATCCTCAACGCATGCTTCGAGACGTCCGAAGCGGTCTATGCCGAGTATGAGGACAAGAACGAGATGTTCAAAAAGATCTGGGGGTCGCTCAAGGCATTCCGCAAGGAAACTTTCCTGTGGCAGCAGGTGGCGGAATATACCAACGACACCTTCATGATGCAGCTCCAGCGGGCCGGCAAGCTCGGTTGATCATCTGACCACATGCGGGAGCCGGCGCGCGCCGGCTCCCGCATGCAGCTTTCCGGACGGGAACATCAAGAATTCCAGCCGGCAAATCCGTTTGCGATAGACGGAAGGGGAAAAAATTGGCTCTGGCTCTACGGTTCACCGGCTTCATCGATGAGTTGAGCAGGCGCATGGGGATCATCGCGATCTATCTTGTGCTGTTCTCGTCGATGGTTGCCGCTTTCAATGCGATCTTTCGCTACAGCACCGACGGCATTCTCTGGTTGGAGCGCAACGTCGGCGGCGTCGGCTTCTTCGGGGCCGTCCTTGACCTCTACCGCAACAATTCCAATACGCTTTCGGAATCGCAGTGGTACATGTTTGCGGGCATGGTCATGCTGGGCGGCGCTTGGACACTCAAGGTCAACGAACATGTCCGCGTCGATCTCGTCTACGGCTCTGTGAGTGAACGCACACGAACGTGGATCGATCTCCTGGGCGGGATCTTTTTCCTGTTGCCGATGTGCGCACTGATGATCTGGTTCACATGGCCCTGGTTCTGGGACTCCTGGATCACCAATGAAGGCTCGAACAACGCCGGCGGGCTACCGCGCTGGCCGGCCAAGCTGATGATTCCGCTCGGCTTTGCTCTTGTCGGCCTTCAGGGCGTCGCCGAAATCATCAAATGTATCCTTGCGCTGACCGTTGGCTATGTCCGCGAGTACGCCTACGAGAAGCCGCTTCAATGATCGATTTGCTGATCCACTATATGGCGCCCCTGATGTTCGTGGGGCTGATCTTCTTTATGCTCATCGGCTATCCGGCCGCTTTCTCGCTCGCTGCCGTTGGTCTTTTTTTCGGACTTTTGGCGATCGAACTGGGTCTGATGGGGACGGATTTCCTCGGAAACCTGACGTACCAGCTGTTCTCGGTGCTCTCCAACGACCTGCTGCTGGCCATTCCCTTCTTCACCTTCATGGGCGTCATTCTCGAGCGCTGCGGCCTGGCAGAGGATCTGCTTGAAGGGTTCGGGCAGTTGTTCGGCGGCGTGCGCGGCGGTCTTTCCTACGCGGTCATCCTCGTCGGTGCCGTCCTCGGTGCGATCACCGGCACGGTCGCCGCATCCGTCATCGCCATGGGGCTGATTTCTCTGCCGGTCATGATGCGATATGGCTACAATGTCCGCCACGCCACCGGCGTCATCGCGGCTTCCGGCACGATCACCCAGCTGATCCCGCCGTCGCTCGTGCTCATCGTTCTTGCCGATCAGTTGCAGGTGTCTCCCGGCGACATGTACATCGGCGCAACAGGCGCCAGCATCGTTCAGGTTCTCCTGTTCATGGGCTGGGTTTTCGTTCTCAGCATCTGGAAGCCTCATCACGTGCCGGCCCTGCCGGCGGAAGCTCGCACGCTGCACGGCTGGCCGCTCTACAAGAAGTGCATACGCGGGATGGTGCCGTCCCTGGCGCTGATCTTCATCGTGCTGGGTACGATCTTCATGGGTCTTGCGACGCCGACTGAGGCGGGAGCGATGGGCGTAGTCGGCGCCATGGTGCTCGCCTGGATGAACGGAAGGCTCACTTGGGCGCTGATCTATCAGGGTATGGACATGACGATGCGGCTGACGGCCATGGTCGTGTTCATTCTGCTGGGCGCGCGCGTTTTCAGCCTGGTGTTCAACGGTGTGGGCGGCGGGCATTGGATCGAGGAGATGTTGACCAATCTTCCCGGTGGCGTCGTCGGCTTCCTGATCTTCGTCAACATCTTCATCTTCATTATCGCTTTCTTCCTCGATTTCTTCGAGATTGCCTTCATCATCGTGCCGCTTCTGGCGCCGGTGGCCGAAGCGCTCGGCATCAACCTGATCTGGTTCGGCGTGATGATCTGCGCCAATATGCAGACGAGCTTCATGCACCCGCCGTTCGGCTTCGCGCTGTTCTATCTTCGTGGTATCGCGCCCCGAACTATCAAGACGAGCGATATCTACATGGGGGCGATTCCGTGGCTTTGTCTGCAGCTGATCCTTGTCGGCTTGCTGGTTGGCTTCCCCGAAATGGTCACGTTCTTCCTCGATGCCGAAATCGTTCAGGATCTGGACAGCATCAAGTCACTCGTTCCTGGGACCGATGGCGGTGCCAACGGGCTCGATACGGCTCCGAATTTCGGACTTGATTCGCCTCCCAAGTTCTAAAAGGCTTCTGCTGTCATGACCGCGATGATCCGCAATCCCATACTGCCGGGCTTCAACCCGGACCCATCCATCTGCCGGGTTGGCGGCGACTACTATATCGCCACCTCCACCTTCGAATGGTATCCGGGTGTACAGATTCATCATTCGCGTGATCTGGTGAACTGGACGCTGGTGCGCCGGCCGCTGGAACGGGCGAGCCAGCTCGACATGCGCGGCAATCCGGACAGCTGCGGCGTCTGGGCGCCGTGCCTGTCCTACGCTGACGGCCTGTTCTTTCTGGTCTATACCGACGTCAAGCGCTTCGACGGCAACTTCAAGGACGCCCACAACTACATCGTGACGTCGCCGACGATCGAGGGTGAATGGTCGGAGCGTATCTACGTCAACTCCTCCGGTTTCGATCCATCACTGTTCCACGATGACGACGGACGCAAATGGTTCCTCAACATGCAATGGAACCATCGCACCGAGAGTTTTGGCGGCGCGCCGAAATCGCCGGCTTTCGACGGTATCCTGCTGCAGGAATGGGATCCTGTTTCGAACAAGCTCGTTGGGCCGATCCGTAATATCTTCGCCGGCAGCGCGCAGGGGCTGGTGGAAGGGCCGCACTTGTTCAAGCGCAATGGCTGGTATTATCTGACGACGGCCGAGGGCGGCACGGGCTATGATCACGTCGTGACCATGGCGCGCTCGCGCACGATCGAAGGTCCATACGAGATGCACCCGCAGACGCATCTGATCACCTCCAAGGATGCGCCGGACGCCGTTCTGCAGCGGGCAGGGCATGGCCAGTATGTCGAGACGCCAGACGGACAGACCTATCACACACACCTGGCTGGCCGGCCGCTTGCGCCGCAGCGACGCTGCACGCTCGGCCGCGAGACGGCTCTGCAGAAATGCGTCTGGCGCGACAATGGTTGGCTCTATCTGGAGCAGGGCGGCGTCGTGCCGGCGGTAGAGGTTCCGGCACCGGGCGAAACGGATGCCATCGAGAAGCCGAGGAAAGTTGAAACCGAGTTCGACGGGCCGGACCTGTCGATGGATTTCCAATGGCTGCGCACGCCCGTTCCGGAGCGGATTTTCTCGCTGACGGAAAGGCCGGGCCATCTGCGCCTGTTTGGCCGCGAAAGCATCGGCAGCTGGTTCGAGCATGCGCTGGTGGCAAGGCGGCAGGAGCATCATTCGTTCCGCGTTGAAACCGTCGTCGAGTTTTCCCCGGACACCTACCAGCAGGCAGCAGGGCTCACGCACTACTATAATCGCCATAAATTCTATGCGCTCGCCGTTACCCTGCATGAGCAACTCGGCCGGGTTGTGACGATCTTCTCCTGCGACGGAGATTTTCCGCATAGCCGCATGACTTTTCCCGTCGAAAGCGGTGTAGCCGTGCCGGTCGGGCGGGTCTATCTGGCGATGGAAATCCGCGGCAACGAGCTGCAGTTTTTCTGGCATCCGGATGGGTACCGCGCCTGGCGTAAACTCGGACCGGTGCTCGACGCCGGCGTCGTGTCAGATGAGGGTGGGCGCGGCGAACACGGATCGTTCACCGGTGCATTCGCAGGTATCTTTGCCTTCGATACATCGGGCCGGGCGCAGGTCGCGGACTTCGACCGTTTTAGCTATGAGGTGCTGTAATCGCTGGTTACATGTTTAATAATTGTATCAGATTATGCTTATAATTAACTGATATCATTACAATTTTGTAATTTCCGTTTTCAGTTTCCATTCATCTTTGCAGCCGTAGTTTCGGGGTGTCAAAACGAAAGGACACCCCGATGAAACGTCTTTTGATTGCGCTGGTCGCAAGCTCTTTCCTGACGGCGCCAATGGCTTTTGCGCAGCCGGTCAAGCCGTTCGAAGTCGCTCAGATGAAGGAGCGTCATGTCGAGAAACGTATCTACAAACATGGTAACAGCAGGGTGGTCGAAAAGCATGTCGTCGTGAAGAAGCGTTGGGCGCGTGGCCACCGCCTGTCCCCGTCCGAACGCCGCCGCATCGCTGCGGTCAACGACTACCGCCGCTACAAGCTGCGCACACCGCAGCGCGGTCAGCAGTGGGTTCGGGTCGACAACGACTTCCTGCTGATCAGCGTCGCGACCGGCGTCATCGTCAATCTGGCGACGCGGTGACCGGGTAAAGGTAGGACAGTGAAAAGGTAGCCGCGTGCCGTCTCAGATTGCTAAAACGATTGATTGAGAAGGCGCGCCTCCCAGGTCTTCCGTCATCCTCGCCCTTGTGGCGGGGATCCAGGGACCCGACGTCCGTCGGGTCAAAGACTCTTTCAGCCCAAGGACTTGGGCTGACTGGATCCCTGTGACTGGCACAGGGATGACGGAGGTTTTGGCAGTCGCCTAGTTTCCGAACGACACTTCAACAACGCGACTTTTGAACAACTGCCGGGAGGCCGCTGTTTCCGGTGACTTAACTTGCCTTTGCAGACCAGTCTGCGAACGGGTCCGGCAATGTCCGCCAACGGTCCGGGGTGAAGCCTTTGGCGTCCACCAGACAATCGTCGAGTTCTGCCTCCAGTGCCACTTGATCCATCGGATCGGCGCCGATGAAGACGATCTCCTGCCGCCGATCACCCCAGACGGGATCGAGATAGGGCTTCATCATCGAAAGGAACCCCGGGTCATCCGGCCACTGTGCCTTGGGAACCGCCGACCACCAGAGCCCCATCTTCGATGTGCGCACCATCGGCCCGGCCTGGCTGAGTTCGCCAGCGTGATGGGGACGTGTCGCCAGCCAGAAAAAGCCCTTCGCCCGCACGACACCCGGCCACGGACGATGGACGAAGCTATGAAAGCGTTCGGGATCGAACGGCTTCTTCGCGCGGTAGACGAACGAGCGGATGCCGTATTCCTCGGTTTCCGGCACATGATCCTTGAAGCCATGCAGTTCCTTGTACCAGAGCGGGTGTTGCTCGGCCTTGGCCATGTCGAACAGCTCCGTGCCGAGAACGTCACGCAGGGCGATCCGGCCGAAATCCGTCTCAAGCAGCCGTGCATCGGGATTGAGCCCGACGATGATTTTTCGCGCCGCATCCCGCTGCTCAGGTGTTGCGCTGCCCGTTTTGTTGAGAATGACAACATCGGCGAATTCGATCTGTTCGACCAGCAGATCGACAAGCGTGCGGTTGTCGCCGTCGCCCGCAGTGTCCCCACGGTCCGCGAGGAAGTCGGCGGACGAGTAGTCGGCCAAGAGGTTTGCTGCATCAACGACGGTCACCATGGTGTCGAGCCGCGCCACATCGGAAAGGCTGCTGCCGTTCTCGTCGCGGAATTCGAAGGTGGTGGCGACGGGAAGGGGCTCGGCGATCCCGGTCGATTCGATCAGCAGGTAGTCGAACCGGTCCTGTGCGGCGAGTTTGCGTACTTCGTTCAGCAGATCGTCGCGCAAGGTGCAGCAGATGCAGCCATTGGTCATTTCGACCAGTTGCTCCTCCGTGCGCGACAGGTTGGCGCCGCCGTCGCGCACCAGCGCCGCGTCGATGTTGACCTCGCTCATGTCGTTGACGATGACGGCGACCCTTAAGCCGTCGCGGTTGTTGAGGATGTGATTGAGCACCGTGGTTTTTCCGGCGCCGAGAAAGCCGGAGAGAACGGTGACCTGAAGTTTGTCGGACATCGTTTATATCCCTTAATGTTATACTATTACATTTAATGGTCTAAAAAAGGCGGACCTATAGTGGCCCGCCTTTTTCAGGTCTCGAGAGGAACGTGTTCAGCTGCCGTTGGAGAGGCAGGTCTTCAGTGAGGTGCTGATACCTTCCATCAACTGGAAATAGAGATCAGGGCTGGCTTCTAGTGTTGCCGCTTCCGGATCCAGCGTGCCGGATTTCGCCGGTGTGCCCTCGAGCACGACATTGACGAGTTTCGGTTCGAACTGCGGTTCGGCAAAGACGCAGGTTGCGCCGAGTTCAACGATCTTGTCATGAATTTGCGTCAGACGCGCAGCGCCGGGCAGGGTCTCGGGGCTCACGGTGATCGAGCCTGCCACCTTCACATGGTAGCGATGCTCGAAATACTGGTAAGCGTCGTGAAAGACGATGAAAGGCTTGCCCTTGATCGGCGCGACCGTCTCAACAAGTTTTTTGTCGAGTGTGTCGAGCCGCGTGCTGAGCGCATCGAGATTGGCCTTGTAGGTCGCCGCGTTGCCCGGATCTGCTTCCGCAAGCGTCTTTTCGATCTCGGTCGCCATCGCCTGGGCATTGGCCGGGTCGAGCCAGAGGTGCATGTCGAACTCGCCCTCGTCGTGGTGATGGCCTTCCTCGTGGGCGTGACCCTCGGCGCCTTCTGCACTTGCTTCGTGCTCGTCGCCGTCGTCATGCGGCTCGAAGGCGCCACCTTCGCGGAATTTCAGCTTCTCAAGACCAGGCGCGTCATCGAGTTCGACGATCTTTGCGCCGCCGCCGAGCGATTCCAGCGGCTTTTCCAGAAAAGCTTCCAGCCCATGGCCGACCCAGAAGACGATATTGGCCTTTTCCAGCGCTGCGGCGTTGGAGGGTTTCATGCTGTAGGTGTGGGGGGAGGCGGCCCCTTCGACGATCAGCGCCGGTTCGCCGACGCCCTGCATGATCGAAGCCACCAGCGAGTGGATCGGCTTGATCGAAACGACGACGTTCGGGACTTCGGCATGGGCGGTACCGGTTGCCAGAAGCAGGGAGGGGGCAAAAATCAGGGAGGATGTCAAAAGGAGGGAATTCTTCAGGCTCATGCGGAGACTCCTGTCTTGTAAATCAATGTAATGTTATTACATCAATTGCGTTATGCTATAACGTGTGGCATAGCGACTGGCAACACCCCACCCGGATTTTTTTGATGCTGGAATTCCGCAAGCCTGACCAGAAGCCTCTCGTCCTGATGAATAACGCCGGCGTGCGCCGCAACGGCCGCTGGCTGGTGCGCGGCGTCGAGTTCTCGATCAGCCGCGGCGAAATTGTCACGCTGATCGGTCCGAACGGCTCGGGCAAATCGACGACGGCGAAGGCTGCGATTGGTGTGCTCAAGCCGGATGAAGGCTGGGTCGAGAAAATGCCGGGCCTGAAGGTGGGCTATGTGCCGCAGAAGCTCGCAATCGACTGGACGCTGCCGTTGACCGTCGAGCGCCTGATGACGCTGACCGGGCCACTGAGAGGACGCGAGGTCGAGGAAGCGCTGCATTCCACCGGTATCGCGCATCTAGCCCGCGCCGAGGTCCAGCATCTTTCCGGCGGCGAGTTCCAGCGAGCGCTGCTTGCCCGCGCCATTGCCCGCAAGCCGGACCTTCTGGTGCTCGACGAGCCGGTACAGGGCGTCGATTTCTCCGGCGAGATCGCGCTCTACGACCTGATCAAATCGATCCGCAACCAGACCGGCTGCGGCATTCTCCTGATCTCGCACGACCTGCATGTTGTGATGGCCGAGACCGATACGGTGATTTGCCTGAACGGCCATGTCTGCTGCCGCGGCACGCCGCAGATGGTCAGCCAAAGCCCGGAATATCTGAAACTGTTCGGCAGCCGCGCTGCCAAGACGCTCGCCGTATATAGCCACGACCACGACCATACCCACCTGCCCGATGGCCGCGTCCTGCATGCCGATGGCAGCATCACCGAACATTGTCATCCCGACGACGGCCATCATCATGGCGACCATGATGACCACGACCATGCGCATGACCACGTGCATGGGCCGGATTGCGGCTGCGGATACAAGAGCCGTCTGCAAGGCTATGACGACAAGGAGACGCGCCGTGTTTGACGATTTCTTCACCCGTGCCCTCATTGCCGGCATCGGTCTTGCGATCACCGTCGGCCCGCTCGGCTGCTTCGTCATCTGGCGGCGCATGGCCTATTTCGGCGATACCATGGCCCATTCGGCGCTGCTCGGCGTGGCGCTGTCGCTGCTGTTCGACCTCAACCTGATGCTCAGCGTGTTCATCGTTGCCGCAGCCGTGTCGCTGCTTCTCTTGCTCTTGCAGAAGCGTGGCGCCCTGTCGACCGATGCGCTGCTCGGCATATTGTCCCATTCGGCGCTGTCGATCGGCCTTGTCATGGTCGCGTTCATGACCTGGGTGCGGATCGATCTCGTTGGCTTCCTGTTCGGTGACATTCTCGCCGTCTCCGAGGCCGATATCGATCTCGTCTGGGGCGGCGGTATCCTTGTGCTGGCTGCGATCGTCTATCTCTGGCGGCCGTTGCTGGCCTCCACCGTCAATCCGGAACTGGCCGAGGCCGAAGGCCTGCAGCCGGAGCGGGCACGGCTCTATTTCATGCTGCTGATGGCGCTGGTGATTGCAATCGCCATGAAGATCGTCGGTATCCTCCTGATCACCTCGCTCCTGATCATCCCGGCGGCGACCGCCCGGCGTTTCGCCACATCGCCCGAAATCATGGCCGTGCTCGCCTCGATCATTGGTGCGCTGGCCGTCACCGGAGGACTGTTTGGCTCGCTGCATTTCGATACGCCGTCCGGCCCGTCGATCGTGGTTGCGGCGATGGGGCTTTTCGTGCTCAGTCTTTTGCCATTCGGGCGAAACGGGCAAACCGAGACAGCCATTCACTCGACGCATGGAGGACATCACTGATGGCGACACAGCAGCTCACCAAGAACCAGTCGCTGGTCCTCGACGCACTCACCCATGCGGAGGGTCCGCTCAGCGCCTATACCATCCTCGACAAGCTGCGCGACCACGGTTTTCGTGCGCCGCTGCAGGTTTACCGCGCGCTCGACAAGCTGTTGGAGTTCGGCCTCATCCACCGGCTCGAAAGCATGAACTCCTTCGTCGCCTGCGCGCATCCGGATCATCACCACCACCATGATCATGGCGTCACGGCTTTTGCGATCTGCGAGGATTGCGGCCAGGTGACCGAGATGCACGATGAAGGCATGGAGGAGCGGCTGTCCGTCCTCGCCAGCAAGCAGCATTTCAAGACCGAGAAAACGACGATCGAGATCCGTGGTCACTGCCAGAACTGTACCGCTGAGTAGACGCGGCCAGGGTCAGCCGAAGTCTTGCCTTCCAAGCGGATGTCGAAACATCCCAATCGCCAAGGTTTGCCTGTGAACAATCACGATTCGATATCCGATTTCCTGTTTTCAGCCCATGCGCATGGCCCCGCACATCACGACACGCAGGCTATGCCCGGCACCGCGATCGACCCGGTCTGCGGCATGACCGTCAAGCTCGATGCCGGCAAGCCTAGCCTCGATTACCAGGGCAACACCTATCATTTCTGCAGCCAACGCTGCCACGGCCGCTTCGGCGCCGATCCCTGGTTCTTCCTGTCGGGCCATTCGAAGAACAAGCCGAAGGTCGCGAAGAAGGCGATGCTTTATACCTGCCCGATGGACCCCGAAATCATCCGCGAGGCGCCAGGCCCATGCCCGATCTGCGGCATGGCTTTGGAGCCCATGGGCGCTCCGGTGGAGGGGCCCAACCACGAACTGGTCGATTTCACCCGGCGCTTCTGGGTAAGCCTTGCCTGCGCAGTGCCGCTCGTCATCCTCTCCATGGGCTCTATGGTGGGCCTTCCGATCCGCGATTGGATCGGCGGTCGGCTGGCGACCTATCTCGAGTTGATCCTTGCAACGCCGGTCGTGCTTTGGGCTGCAAAACCCTTCTTCGAGCGCGGATGGGTCTCGGTGCGTTCCGGCCACTACAATATGTGGACGCTGATCATGCTCGGCGTCGGTGCCGCCTATCTCTACAGCGCCGTGGCAACCTTGTTTCCAAGCCTCTTCCCCATGGAGTTCGGCGGCCATCACGGCGACGTCGCGGTCTATTTCGAAGCCGCCGCAGTCATCGTGGCGCTGGTCTTCGTCGGCCAGATACTCGAACTTCGAGCCCGCGAGCGTACCGGTGATGCGATCCGCGCCCTGATGAACCTCGCGCCAAAGACCGCGCGGCGGATCCAGCCCGATGCAACGGAGCAGGACGTGCCGCTCGAAAACATTCTCTCCGGCGACCGTGTCCGCGTGCGCCCCGGCGAAGCCGTGCCCGTCGATGGCGTCGTCACCGAGGGGCGATCCAGCGTTGATGAGAGCCTTATTACCGGCGAGCCCTTGCCCGTGGAGAAGACCGAGGGCGCTCAGGTCACCGGTGGGACGGTGAACCGCAACGGCACGCTCGTCGTGCAGGCACAGAAGGTCGGCAGCGACACTGTTCTCTCTCAGATCGTCGATATGGTCGCGTCGGCCCAGCGATCGCGTGCGCCGATCCAGAAGCTCGCCGATCGCGTCTCCAGCTGGTTCGTGCCGACGGTCGTCATCGTCGCGGCACTGGCCTTCGTGGCCTGGCTGCTGCTTGGCCCGGAGCCGTCCTTCATCTACGGTCTGGTGGCGGCGGTTTCCGTGCTGATCATTGCCTGCCCCTGCGCCTTGGGTTTGGCAACGCCGATCTCGATCATGACGGCGACGGGCAGGGGCGCACAGTCCGGTGTCCTCATCCGCGAAGCGGCGGCGCTCGAGCGTCTCGCCGCCGTCGATACATTGATCGTCGACAAGACCGGAACGCTGACCGAGGGCAAGCCACGCCTGATCGACGTGCTGGTCCATCCCGACTTTCCCGAAAACCGGATGCTGATGCTGGCGGCCTCCCTTGAAAGAGCGTCGGAACATCCGCTCGCGGAGGCCATCGTCGCGGGCGCAGCGGCGCGGGATGTCTTGCTCGCCGCCGTTACCGATTTCGAAGCGATCAATGGCAAGGGCGTATCGGGCAAGGTCGATGGGGAAATGGTCATGGCCGGCAATGCCGCCATGATGGCGGATGCGTCGATCGACATAACCAGCTTTGCCGGCCATGCGGAGAGCCTGCGCCAGAACGGTCGCACGGCGCTTTACATCGCCGTCAACGGCCAGCCTGCCGGCCTGCTTGCGCTTGCCGATGAAATCAAGATCAATGCGGCCGAGGCGATCCGCGCGCTGCATGCCGATGGCATCCGTATCATCATGGCAACCGGCGACAATGCGGTCACGGCTCAGGCCGTGGCAAAGGCATTGGGGATCGATGATGTCGCGGCCGATCAGCTGCCGGAAGATAAGAAGGTATTGGTCGAGCGCCTGAAGGCCGAGGGCCGTGTGGTCGCCATGGCCGGCGACGGTATCAATGACGCCCCGGCGCTGGCTGCGGCCGATGTCGGCATCGCCATGGGCACCGGCGCCGACGTCGCGCTGGAGAGTGCCGGCATCACGCTGTTGAAGGGCGACCTCTCGGGCATCGTTCGGGCACGGACCCTGTCGAAGGCCACCTTGTCGAACATCCGCCAGAACCTGTTCTTCGCCTTCGGCTACAATGCGATCGGCGTGCCGGTTGCCGCCGGTCTGCTCTATCCGCTGACCGGCTCGCTGCTGTCGCCGATGCTGGCCGCCGCCGCTATGAGCCTGTCGTCGGTCTCGGTCGTTACCAATGCTCTGCGGTTGCGGAGGTTGAAGCTTTGACGGCGTCTATTCGATGACCGAAAGGCTGGTTGCGAACAACTGCCATTTCCTGACATAGCCGTCCGCCGATCTCTTCAATCCGGCGACGGCTGTCTCGTCCAGCAGCCGAATGGCCTTTGCCGGCGCGCCGACGATCAGCGAATTGTCGGGAAAGACCTTGCCTTCCGTCACCAGCGCGTTGGCACCGACCAGGCAGTTGTTGCCGATGACAGCGCCGTTCAGCACCGTCGCACCCATGCCGATGAGCGAATTATCGCCTATCGTGCAGCCGTGCACGATGGCACGGTGCCCGATCGTGCAGTCTTCTCCGATCGTCACCGGGAATCCGGGATCGACATGGATGACGACGCCTTCCTGGATATTGGTGCGGGCGCCGATGCGGATCGGCTCGTTGTCGCCGCGCAGCACTGCGCCAAACCAGACGCCGACGTCTTCACCCAGTTCAATCTTGCCGACGACATGCGCGTCGGGCGCGATCCAATAATGGCCTTCCTCCGGAACGGTGGGCCGATGTTGGCCAAGGGCATAGAGCGGCATAATGATCTATTCTTTCTTCTTAAACGACCGTAACGGTCAGCGTTGCAACACCATCGATACCGCAGGACACGACATCGCCGCGCGCCACCGGCCCAACGCCCGAAGGCGTGCCGGTCATGATGACGTCGCCGGCGGCCAGCGTGAACAGCTTCGACAGTTCGGCAATGATTTCCGGAACCTTCCAGATCATCTGGTTGAGATCGCCCTGCTGTTTCGCCTCACCATTGACCTTCAGCCAGATATTGCCGTCCACCGGGTGTCCGATCGCCTGTGCCGGCACGATCGGCGAAACCGGCGCCGAATGTTCGAAGGCCTTTGCGGCCGTCCAGGGTTTTCCGGCGGCTTTTGCCTCTGCCTGCAGGTCGCGGCGGGTAAAGTCGATGCCGACGGCATAGCCATAGACGCAGTCAAGCGCATCCACAGCGTCGATGGTATCGCCGCCTTGTTTCAGCGCGACTACCAGTTCGACTTCATGGTGTACGCCGGTCGACAGCGGCGGATAAGGGAACTCCGCCGTTTGCTGGAGGTTGTCAGGATTTTTCTGGAAAAAGAAAGGCGGTTCGCGGTTCGGATCATGGCCCATCTCGATGGCATGGGCGGCATAATTGCGCCCGACGCAGTAGACGCGGCGGACTGGAAAGGTTTGGTCGGAATGCGCCACCAGCAACAGCACGGGCGCGGGAAGGGGGATTACGGTTGTCATCGGTATCCAGACATTCGATTGCGAATGCCGGACGATAGCACCCCTTTACGGGGTGCGGAAAGACGCTTCAGCTGCAGACATATGCTTCAAGCTGGTCGCGTGTCAGGAACCGGCTGCCGGCCCGGGAGTTCAGTTCAGGATGGGTATATTCCAGGCTGGGGACATCGGGAAGCTCAAGCGCCTGACGGACGGTCATGATGCCGACATCACGGCGGTCACTACCACGTTTCAGGCTGACTTCGACGATACGATACAGATTTTCCTCTACCATGATGTTCTCTCCCGTCTCTTATTTTTTGATTTCTGGATTGCAGTAGCTACTCCGAAATTGGTTTTTATGAGGCACCTCATCTATTAGCATGCCACACATGAAGAAATCGCAACAGTCATTTTTCCGCAGATGTATGGATTCGTGTCACAACGATACGTGAAGAACTATCGGGGACGGGATATAGACAACGATTTGCGAACATGCGCCCAAACAGCGGGCATCTTCTCTGTGAGGATGGAACATTCGTACGCTTCAGGTGTTTCCGTCACTGACAGAAAAGGAGCGCAAGATGGTGAATGTCAAAAATCTGCGAACCGGTTTCACAGGCGAACTGGACGAAACGAGCGGCATCTCGGCAAGGGCGAAACACGCGGCAGGCTATGTCAAGGATGAGGCGGGCGCCGTGGCGCGTAGCGCACAGGATCATCCCTCCGCCACAAGCACTGCATTACTGATTTTCGGTGCTGCAGCCTTCCTTGCGGGATACATCGTCGGTAGTGCGTCAGTCGCTGCGACCACACGAAGAAGTTACTGGTAAATTATTGCGTTGCATCAGATTTAATTTGATTTTGATGCGATGCAGCATTAAAATCATATTTATCGCAGCGATTCACCTCCTCCCGAAAAGCTGCGATCGATCAGCGGTCACCTCCTCCCGACCGTGGGTCATTTTCAGAAAGCCTGCCGCACCTCCTCCCGCGGCAGGCTTTTTTCGTTTTGCACTCTGCCCTTGGGGAACCAAATCAGCTATTCTTGAGTTGTATACTGGCAAGAAAATCGGAGGAGACGCTCATGCCAAATACCAAATGGTCCAATCCCGTGGAGGTGGGGTTTGCCCACAAGGGTTCTCAGGTGGTCCAAGGGCCGTTCGACGCCCTCATCTGCCTCATGGATACCTGGCCGGACTTGCGCGGCCCGCGTTATGTTGCCGCCAGAAGCCTCTGCCGCGCAGCACTTGATGGCCGCAAGTCGCCGGAGGAAGCAAGGGAGGTCTTCATCTCGGCCGCGAAAGAGGCAAAGCTTCAGGCTCACTAGAATGGCGCGTTCGCGGACGCCCACAAGGCCGTTTTAGTTCCCTGATTTGAGGGCACCGCCGAACCATGTCGGTAGCGCCCACGGATGGGATATTCTGACAGGTCATCCGGTCGTACTGCCAGCGAAGCGCTGGAGGCTTTGTTTTTTTCATGATGTCGAGGGCGTCGCACCGGGCAAAACGGCCTGTCGGTGTGTCACGGAAACCCATTTCAGGTTTCTGGCAACCTCGTTTTCTGAACTGCACCCTCGTCACTCGATCTACCGGCGCTTCAAGATTGGACCCGTGTCACGGAACACAGGCTTCGCGCCGTCTCGCTCCTTCATCATCAGGATAAATCACCGAAATCATCGGGAGGTAGGCTTGACACGTCCTCCTCTGTCTCAAAATCTGGATCTACGAGGACGCGGGGAATGGTTTCCGAAATGAGTCGCAGTTCCGCAATATCGGTCTCATTGAGCCCAGCTTTCTTGCGAAAGTAGCCTGTTTGAGTGTCGATGAAATGCTGGCCATTGTTCGCAAGCCCGACAGCTGTCATGTATTTCTCCAGCAGCCTTCGATAGTCGGGATAGGTGCTCATGTGTCCGCCTTTTGGATTTCAGAGACCGTTAGACGTGTAGCTCTGCAGCATCATCAACTGACGCCGCAAAAGTGCACAGACGCTCTACGGCAGCATTTTCCATATCTTCCACAGCAATGATTTGGTGCGTGAATAAATCGTCTTTTCAGCTTTTCTTCGCTGAGCCTTTTGGGGCGGCTTGGGTGCTACCGGTTGCCGCGTCGCAGTGAGCTGCTCAAGCGACTGATCCTTCGCACCCTTCCGTTGTTCAATGCGGGCCAGCATCTCAGCTTCCTTCTGCTCAAACCTCGGCTCCAGAAGCGCCGATTTACGGATCGATGAGCGTGCATCGCCAAAGGCTCCGATCGCCTCCTGCGCCAGCGCGATATTGTATTGGGCGCGAGCGGATTTGGGCCATTTGACCGCCTGCCTCGAAAGCAGGTCCTCGGCCGCGTGGTATCGTCTGGCGGCCCTTAACGCATTGGCGAAATAGAACTGGCCGTCTTCGAAATCCGGAAGTGTTGCGGCGACGTAGCCAAGGTGGTTGGTTGCGGCGGGCAAATCCCTCGTGAGCAGATAGGCTCGCCCTACGAGGTAATGGGCGGCTTCCGAATAAGGGTCTAGCGTAAGGGCATGGTGACATTTCTCCTTGCAACCTGCCAGGTCGTCCCTAGCAAACAGCAGATGCGCTTCATGCAGAAAACCGACTACTTTAGGCTGCTGCGTCAAATATCCGATTTCCCGAAAACGCGGGAGAGGTCGCGCTTCCATGAATGCGGTAATGACGTCGTTCAGACCGGCGGTCAGATTAACAAATCGAGCGCTGCTGTGGTCTATGCCGCGCAAGGTTTCGATCGTGACACTCGGAAGCTCGGCCAGCCGGAGAGCGCCGACAATGTCCATCGTGTACATTTCGCCGGCATAGATGTGAACGCGCGTGTTGGTATCCCTGATCAATGGTACAATGTCCGGATAGTGAACCGGAGCCTTTTCGGGCATATGTCTTTCACTGGGACTGGTCGGCAGTTTCAAAATACTGTCGAAGCTGAATGCGAGGGCGTCGCCACCCAACAAGGCTGCGTAGAGGACCGCTCCATAGCCGCCCATGCTGGCGCCGACTGTAAATATCCGCTCGGCACCGATCTCCGACTTGAGTTTCTGTATCGCCTCTACCGTTTGGTCGATGGTCGTTCCAAGGCCTTGAATGCCCTGCTGATACCAATAGTTTCGGCCATCGCTGACAAACAGAATACTCGCATCCAACCTCTGGCCCGATGTCCAAAAGTCGAACTTACCATTGCTTTTTCCTGTGCCAGAAAAGTAAATAACCAGGTTCTTTGAGCCAGGATGAGAGATTAAATGGAATCCTTGGCCCGTCTTCACTACTGGCGCCGTCTTCTCTTCCATGCGTATTCGTCCATCATCCACGGTTATTACATTCAAATTCTCTTTGCTGTCTGTCCGAGGTCATTTTATGTCGCAAGGATGAACCGCAAGATGTCCGTCGACCTCGATCAATTCTCCATAACATCATCATCGTCCAGTTTTTCATCCGGCTGGAAATGCTTTGCGCTCAGAGCGGCGACGCAAAGCGCAAGGGACGGTGTGGCCGCAGTGAACGTTGGCCCATCGTTGATTTTCGCTGTCGCGTAGCGAGGCCCCCAGGTGAGGCCGCCTATGCAGTCGGGCAACAATGTGTGCGCCAGAAATTGGGCCGCATCAATCTTGGCCGTGAAGTAGGGGATCCTGCTTTCCCCTCCATCGGAGGGATAGAGCCAGACCACCTTTCGTTCCTTCCCACCGCCTTTGCCTTTCACCATGGTGACCTGCCGTTTGTAACCCATGAAGAGGCCGATAGAGATATCCAGTTGCCTGTCGTGTCCCCTGGCATGCTGAAGATCGAGAATAAGATCGGCAACCGTCTTCATCTCAACCGGACTCCTCGTTGCAGATGCCGTGAACTTTCCGCTCGGGCTGAGTATTGACCTCACAACAGTCGCGTATCAAAACGGGGGCAGCACGCCACGGTCAACCCGCTTGACGACCTACTAGGGCGCTTGCCTCGCTGCCTTTGCCTTGAAGCTTGCCAGAGTGTAGCAATTTATGGCATCAGCGGCCATCGAACTTGCGGTTTTCACGCCAATATTGAAGCTTGGCTCAGGTGAAAAAATCGCCGGCTTTGCCTGAGCCGCTGTCGCCAGTCCGATAATCGTTTACAATTCCAGGCGGCGACCGCGCGATAGCGAGACATGAGAGTATGACGTCAAACTCCAGCTTCTACGGTAGTCCGGCAGTAGATCGGCCAAAAATTTTTGCCGTCGCGCCGATGATCGACTGGACGGACCGGCATTATCGCTTCCTGGCACGGCAGCTTTCCAATCATGCGCTGCTCTATACCGAAATGATCGTCTCCGAAGCGATTTTGCGCGGAGACCGCCAGCGGTTGCTCGCGTTCGACGCGGTCGAGCAGCCGGTGGCATTGCAGCTTGGCGGCAATGATCCGGGCAAGATGGCGGAAGCCGCGCGGATCGGCGAGCAGTTCGGCTATGCCGAGATCAACATGAATGTCGGCTGTCCGTCGGACCGGGTGCAGTCGGGCACGTTCGGCGCCTGCCTGATGCGCGAGCCCGGTGTGGTGGCGGAATGCGTGGCGGCGATGAAGGCGGCGGTATCGATCCCGGTGACGGTCAAGTGCCGGATCGGCGTTGATGACCAGGAGCCGGAGGTGGCGTTGCGCGATCTGGTTTCGCGCGTCGCCGAGGCTGGCACCGACGCGATCTGGGTACATGCGCGAAAGGCCTGGCTGCAGGGGCTGTCGCCGAAGGAAAACCGGGATATTCCGCCGTTGGACTACGGGCTGGTTCATCGGCTCAAGGCGGAAAATCCTCATCTTTTCATTGGCATCAACGGTGGTCTTGGCAGTTTGAAGCAGGCCGTGGAAGAACTCAATCATGTCGATGGCGTCATGCTCGGGCGGGCGCCGTATCATGATAGCGCCATGCTGACGGCCGTGGACGGATATATTTCGCACCCGACGACCGGGGCGGCACCGGTCGATTTCACCGGTGAGGCTTTTACTGCCAACGGTCATCGCCAGTCGCCGGAATTCTGGGCCGGTGTCCGCGATGCGATGATGGCCTATGCGGCCGGGCATATCGCGTCTGGCGGTCGGCTCATCCATGTCACCCGCCACATGGTCGGGCTCTTCCAGGGCTGGCCGGGCGCGCGGCGGTTCCGGCAGATCCTGTCGGCGGATGCGACGCGGGCAGGGGCGGGGCCGGAGGTGATTGCCGCTGCCTTTGACGCAGTTCTTTCCGCAGCCGAGACGAAACAGGCGGCGGAGTAAGGCTTCCCAAAAACGCATCGGCAATGCCTTTGCGTCCAGTCGATCATCGCACAGCTTCTTGCTGCGGGGATAATCGCCGGCACAAAAAAAACGGCGCCCCGAGGGACGCCGTTCAATTCAGTCATCGCGAGGCGATCAGATCGAGGCTTAGGCAGCCTGGATGTTGACGGCCTTCGGGCCCTTGCCCATGCGATCCGGCTCGGTGTCGAAGGTGACCTGCTGGCCGTCCTTCAGGGTCTGGAGACCAGCGGCCTGCAGCGCGGAGATGTGAACGAACACGTCCTTTGCGCCGCCTTCCGGCGTGATGAAACCAAAACCCTTGTCCTGGTTGAAGAATTTTACGGTGCCCTTGGTGGCCATGGGAGAAGTCCTTTTTCCCTTAATGATGTGTCCTCACCCCTGCCAGGGTGGAGACGTTTTTCTTTCCGGTTTTGTCTTTATTCCGGAAAGCCAGTCGGAGAAGTCGATAACGGGGAAAGAACGCCTACAGTGCCTATTCGGCACGCCCGGATTTCTCCAGGACCATACAGCCAGTCCAGTCTCCGGGATGCAAACGCCCGAACGCCGAAATATTTGCAGCAAAAAAAGAAAATAGCAAGCGTTTAATCCTTTGCACTCAACCGCATGTCGGTACCGGCGGCGGATTGCACCACGGCGGCACATCCGCCCAGATTACCGGTTTTTGCCCGGCTGCCATTGCGGCCGGAAGGATGCCTGCCGGGGAAAACCATCCACCGTCCCGATCTCGCCCCAATTTGGTCCCGACCATGGCCGAAGAAGGGGCCGCCGGCCGGCGCCTGCTTCGGGGTTGATGTGGGGTTGATGCTGGCGGGGCGACCGGTTAGGTCAGGAGCGGAATGACGAATGCTGGACTGCGAGGTGGCGCTGTGATCGACCCTTACGAAACGCTCGGTCTGGAGCGCGACGCCGACGAGCAGGCGATCAAGGCGGCCTGGCGCAAGACCGCCAAGACCGCTCATCCCGACAGCGGCGGCGATACCGAGGCGTTCGGCCGGCTGCAGGCCTGCTACGACCTGTTGAAGGACCCGGTGCGCCGCAAGGTCTACGACAATACCGGCTACGACCCGCAGCTGGCCGACCCGCGCGACCTGCAGGGGATTCTCAGGCTGGAAACGCTGGTCAACGACTTCATCCTCGACGAGCGCGAGCCCGGCAGCTTCGACCCGGTCGCGGCCATGCGCCGGAAACTCTCCGACGACATCGTCAAGAGCCGCTTCCACATCCTCGAACTCGAACGCCACCGCGCCCGTGTGCGCCAGCATATCGACCGGCTCGGCCGCCGCCCCGCCGCCGATGTGCTCGGCGCCATGCTGCGCACCCGCTCGCAATCCATCGCCGACGCCATCCGCAATGCCGAGGCGCAGATCGAGGCGATCGAGCAGGCGTATACGATGCTGGAAGGCTATTCCTACGAGCTGGAATTTTTGGAAGAGGTGAAGGCGGCGGAGTAGGAGGGGCGCCGCAGTGAGCCGGTTGCGCGAGCCCGCGCCTTGCCGGTGTCTATGTGGCACTCTTTCTCCTCCGTCATTCCTGTGCTTGTCACAGGAATCCAGTGTGCCGCGTCGGCGGCGCGCAAGACTCTCCAAGTGATCCGCCCGGAAGGGGCCTCTCACCGCGCGGACGCGCGGTGGCTGGATTCCTGTGACGAGCACAGGAATGACGGAGTGTGTGGGGCTGCGCTCACCCCACCACCACCGTCTTCTGTGGACGCGGGGCGCACTGGCTTTCCGTGACGGGCACAGGAATCAAGTGGCCGCTGCGTCGCCGCGCATCCATGGTCATTCCGGCTGGCGCAGCGCCGGCGGCAAGGGCGGGTCGATCCGTTCTCGGTCGCGGCGGAAGGCGTCGAAGCGGCGCTTGTCGCGGGGTGGAATGACGGTGCGGGCGATCTCGACGCCGGCATCCTGCAAGGCCCTCTGCATGGGATTGCCCCAGACATACATCAGGCCCTGATGGCCGCCATGCTCGCGGATGCGGAGGGCCTGGTCGTACAGTTCATCGAAGAGGCGGCGCTGATCGTCCGTGAGGTTGCGCAGGCAGCAGGGTTCGCCGCTTGCCTTGAAATGCCAGTGGCAGGCGTTCCTGCGGCGGCAGTCGCGGCGACGGCAGGCCAGATGCGGCAAAGCCAGCATCTCGGCGGTGTGGGTCATGAGCTTCGTGTCGACGGGAAGGGGCTCTGTCATGTCTCGTCTCCTGTGTCTGCGTATGGTGTCTGGGCATGCAGGATCGTTCACGCGCGATCTCTCGCCGTGGTTTGAATGGGGTCATCGGACGGGGCGCTGAAAGCTGCCTCGTTTGAATAGTAAAAAGTGACACCTCTCAGTGTCCCGTTCGGCGGTTTTTGCCCGCGACTTCGGTTTCTCTGAGGTGGCCGGGCTGGACGGTGTTCGTCTGACCCGATAGACCCCGACCGAACCAATTTATCGGCAACGATCCACCCGGCCGCCGCCGGGCTGTTGAACCCGGCGAAACCATCCGCTGGCTCACCCTGTGTGCCGCACAGGCACGCCCGGCGCGCTCTTTCGGGCTTCAAGAGACGAGGGTTACCCCGTCTCTCCCCGTGTCGCCGGAGGGAGACCATTTTCCGCAAACCCCGGATAAGAGGACTTCCGTCTTTTCCTCAAACCCGGCGCCGGCCCCGCCTCGCTGCCACGGCTGGCAGTGTATCCGTGGCGGGACGACAAGGAGTATGACATGGCGACGAGGGGCGGGGATTTTGAGGGATGCGGTGGAGATCCCCTCACCAACAAAATCTAACACTTAGCCTTTGGCTAAGATGTTGATTTTGTGTCCTCTCCCGCTAGGGGAGAGGTGACTCCTCCGCATGTTCCGGGCAGGCGGTTATCCCCGGTTTGGCTGGGAGGGTTGCGGCCTCCTATTGCGGAATATGAAGCAATTTCAAAATCTTAGCGCAGCTAAGTGTTGAAAATTGCAGGAGACGGTTCACCACACAAACCATCTCCGCCACCTTGCTTATCTAGGTAGGGATGCAATTTTCAGAATTAATACGTTTCTCAATTTTGAATTTTAATTCGTAATTGTATCTTACTAGGCGTTGTAGCAATCTGTTATATATAAAAGGGTTGGCTATTGTAAATCGGGGGATGTGCAAATGAAAATAAAAGAATTCAATATTCGTAATTTTAAAGGAATAAAGGACGAAAGTATCGAGATATCAGGTGACGTTATTACGCTTATTGGCCTAAATGAGAGTGGGAAAACGACTATATTGGAGGCGTTATCCAATTATTTAAACAGAGATAAAAACACAACTGAATTGGTTAATACTGTTTATAAAACTGCTTCCTTGCAGGATATTATTCCAATTTCAAAAAAAAGGCTGCTTTTAACGATAGGGTTACAATAAAGGCTAGCGTTGAATTGGAGCCCTACGATATTGAACAGCTGAGTAAAATGTACAAGGAAAAACACTCTCTTACGCTGGATACTGTAAAGCTATACAGGAATATATCTATCGAACGGGCTTATTTTTTTGAAGATAGTCAGCTCAAGAATACGATGTCGTATTGGAGCGTGCGTTTTCCTATACTAGAGAAAGGGAAAAAGGCTAGAAGGTTGATTGGAGAAAATATTTCTAACGATGCGGCGGAAAGAAAATTATGGCTCCAAGGTGTCGATATATTGCAGGAAAGGCACCCAAAAATTGCTTATTTCCCAACTTTTCTTTTCGATTTTCCGGATAAAATATATATTTCACCGAAAGTTGAAAATGATTCAAGTATTAATTCCTATTATTATCAGGTCATTCAGGATGTGTTAGATAGTGAAGGCGGTAACTTAAATTTACAAAAGCACATAATAGATAGAATCGAAAAATTCAAAAATAAGGATGATCTGCCTTTTGCGTTCTTATCGAAATTTTCAGCCAGCCCTGAGAAGCGTCAGGTAGATGCTGTCATGCAAAAGGTGTCTAGCGAGATGACGAGAGTAATATTCGGTGCTTGGAATCAAATATTAGGGCGAAAGACGATTGGGAAACGTATTCAAATTGATTGGTCGATTGATGCCCATAAAGATGATTCAGTTTTTCTTGAGGTGTCAATTATTGATGGTGAATCAAGGTATTCTATTTCAGAACGATCATTAGGTTTTAGATGGTTTTTCTCTTTTCTTTTACTCACCCAATTTCGTCGTAATAGAAAAGATGGAGGAGCAACTATATTCCTATTCGATGAACCAGCTGCAAATCTTCATTCGAAGGCTCAAGTTAAATTATTAGAAAGTTTCACAAGAATAGCGGGAAATTTGACAAAAATAATATACTCTACACATTCGCATTATATGATAAATCCGAAATGGTTGGAGAGCGCTTATATAATAAGTAACGAGGCCACCGATGTTGAGTTTGATGACGATTTTTCTTCCCTTACTCGAAGTGAGACCGATATCACCGCGACGAAATATAGAAAATTTGTCGGCAATCACCCCTCGCAGACCACCTATTTTCAACCTGTTCTGGACGCGTTGGATGTTGGTTTTAGCCCTTTGGTATCGTCCTCTCACGCTCTCATAGTTGAAGGAAAATTTGATTATTTCCCGATCTTATATTTTCGAAAATTTTTTGGTGCCAGTAAATTACCAGATATCTTCCCAGCAAATGGAGCCGGGAATGCTGGACGTATAATAAGCTTGTTTCGTGGTTGGGGGGTAAAGTTTTGTTTACTGCTTGATGGCGATCAAGCGGGAAAAAATGCGAGAGAAAAGTACAGAAATGAATACTTCCTTTCTGAAAACGAAGTTGTCACCCTCGGTGATCTTGATCCGGATTTTGTGGGAAAATCGTTTGAATCAATATTTCAAGACGATGTGAAAGATGCGGTTAAGAAACACTTCTCTGTATCAGAAATAGAGAAGCGGCATTTTTCTATGTTTTTCCAGGAACTCGTCAATATCGGTGTTCTTCATCCATTTCCACAAAGTCAGAAGAAATTTCAACCGGTTTCTGAGTGGATAGATAAGCAGTTCGATTTTGAATAGGATGAATCGTAGAATTGATAACGAGGCCAAACGACGGCCTTATGCTTACCGCCCCACCCCATCAAACAAGCCGCTCAAGCTCCACGGATACTCCCCCTGCTGGTTGGCGATGTCGTCGACCTTCCAGCCGCCGTGTTCCTTGACCAGCGTGTAGTAGAGCGTCACCGGCTGGAAGTTCTTGAAGGTCACCTCCACCTCGGCGGTGTTGTCGATGACGATCGGCTGGCCGACGGCGACGTCTGTGGCTTGGCCGTCGTTACCTGAGATGACCGGGTCGAAATCGATGGTGCCGGCGTCGCCTTCGGCGGTGTTGTCGAGATCGGCCTGGAAGCGGGCGTTCAGCTGGTCGGAGAAGAAGGGGGAATAAAGCGAGGGGGCGTCCGCGTCGGTCTCGGCGGTGTCGTAGCGGTAGAGGGCTTCGAGCAGGGCCTGCGGCGTCCGGAAGGTTTCGGCGGCGGCCGGAGGCGCTGAAAGGGCCGAGAGGACGGAGAGGGCGGACAGGAAGAGGGCGAGGGCGGGCAGGCGCATGGCGGGGTCCTTTGCGGCGAGGTTAGCGAGGACTAACCGATAGGCGGCGGTCTGGCCATGGTGCATTTTTGGGGATGTGGGGTGGCCGCCTTCGGCACCCCTCACCAAGTTCGCCATGCCAATCGGCTTCGCCTCTTGGGGCTCTTCCTGCCCTGCGCTTGCGCTTCGGGCGTTCGTTGCTGCAATCGATTCACTGGATCGATTGCTCCGGCTTACGCCGGACCGCTCCTCACCCTCTCCCGCAAGGGGAGAGGTAAGGGCTCCGTGCGCTTGGGAGATTTCCTTGCTGATTGGAGTGCAGGCTTCCGGCGGTTTACCTCTCCCCCTGCGGGAGAGGAAGCGATTTCAACTCTTAGCGCAGCTAAGTGTTAGAAATCGCAGGTGAGGGGGTGCTACCGGCTTCCGGTGCCGTTAACGATCACTGCCCCGGTCGTCCCGTCTTTCCCTTGGTCTTCTTCTGCCGCTTGAGGTCGCCGGCATCCTCGTAGGAGCCGACGCCGGGCTTGGCGCGGATGAAGGGTTTGGGGTCGTCGGACCCCCTCACCAAGTTCGCCGAACCAATCGGCTTCGCCTCTTGGGGCGAACTATCCTCTCCCGCGAGGGGAGAGGAAGGGGCTCGCATTTGGGGTTTTTCCGGCAGCTTGCCTTTGGTGTTGAGCGGCTTTTCGGTGCGGCCGACGGTCATTTCGTCGAGGGTGTTCTTGCGGAACAGGGGCCGGGAGGGTGTGGCGATGTCGTGGCCCATCTCGTCGAGATCGGGTTTGCGGAAGGTGGTTTGCTCGGACGATTTGCGGGCGGGGCGGGGCATGTCGGTGCCTGGGCCCATGTCGTCGAGGGAGGGTTTGGTGAAAAGGCTGCCGCTGGGTTGATCTCCCCCCTTGTGGGGGAGATGGCCCGAAGGGTCAGAGGGGGGTGTGACGGCGGATTCGGAGGTTGGGGTCGGCTTACCCCCCTCTGTCAGCTTTGCTGACATCTCCCCCACAAGGGGGGAGATTGGGTCCGAGGATGCCGCGCCCGGTCCTCGGGTCGCGCTGCGCTTGCCTGAGGATGACGGAGAGGTACGGCTGCCTTCCATCGCCCTGGCTTCCTGCCGGGCCATCGGGTCGTCCATGACGGCGAGTTCGGTGGCTTTCAAGCGTTTGATTTCGTCGCGCAGGCGGGCGGCGGTTTCGAAGTCGAGGTCGGCGGCGGCGTTGCGCATCTGTTTTTCGAGCGCTTCGAGATGGGCGGCGAGGTTGTTGCCGACCATGTCGGTGAGGCCGCCCTTGACGCCCTTGATGCCGATATCGGCGCGGACATGGTCCTTCTCGTAGACGCTGTCGAGGATGTCGGAGATCTTCGCCTTGACCGATTCCGGGGTGATGCCGTTGGCTTCGTTATAGGCCATCTGCTTTTCGCGGCGGCGGGAGGTTTCCTCCATGGCGCGCTGCATCGAGCCGGTGATCTGGTCGGCATAGAGGATGACCTTGCCGTCGACGTTTCGCGCCGCGCGGCCGATGGTCTGGACCAGCGAGGTTTCCGAGCGCAAAAAACCTTCCTTGTCGGCATCGAGGATGGCGACGAAGCCGCATTCGGGGATGTCGAGGCCTTCGCGCAGGAGGTTGATGCCGACCAGCACGTCGAAGGCGCCGAGACGCAGGTCGCGGATGATCTCGATGCGCTCCAGCGTGTCGATGTCGGAATGCATGTAGCGCACGCGAACACCCTGCTCGTGCAGATATTCGGTGAGGTCCTCGGCCATGCGCTTGGTGAGCACAGTGACCAGGGTGCGGTAGCCGGCCTGCGCGGTCTCGCGGATTTCGCCGAGCACGTCGTCGACCTGGGTCTTGGCCGAGCGGACTTCGACTGGCGGATCGATCAGGCCGGTGGGGCGGATGACCTGCTCGGCAAAAACGCCGCCGGACTGTTCCAGCTCCCACGCCGCCGGGGTGGCGGAGACGGCGATGGTGTCGGGACGCATGGCGTCCCATTCCTCGAAGCGCAGCGGGCGGTTGTCCATGCAGGACGGCAGGCGAAAACCGTATTCGGCCAGCGTCGCCTTGCGGCGGAAGTCGCCGCGATACATGCCGCCGATCTGGCTGACGGAGACGTGGCTTTCGTCGATGAACAGAAGCGCGTTGTCGGGGATGTACTCGAACAGGGTCGGCGGCGGCTCGCCGGGCTGGCGGCCGGTGAGGTAGCGCGAATAGTTCTCGATGCCGGCGCAGGAGCCGGTCGCCTCCAGCATCTCGACATCGTAGCGGGTGCGCTGCTCCAGCCGCTGGGCTTCGAGCAGGCGGCCGCCCTTTTCCAGTTCGGCGAGGCGGAGCTTCAGCTCCTCCTTGATCGACTTGATCGCCTGGTTGAGCGTCGGGCGCGGGGTGACATAGTGGGAATTGGCGTAGATCTTGACCGACTTCAGGTCGTCGGTCTTCTGGCCGGTCAAGGGATCGAACTCGGTGATCGCGTCGATCTCGTCGCCGAACATCGAGATGCGCCAGGCGGCATCCTCAAGGTGGGCCGGGAAGATCTCGATGGTGTCGCCTCTCACCCGGAAACTGCCGCGTTGAAAGTCCATGTCGCGGCGCTTGTATTGCTGGGCAACGAGGTCGGCGAGCAGCTGGCGTTGATCGAGCGTGTCGCCGACGGTCATCTGGAAGGTCATGGCGGTGTAGGTCTCGACCGAGCCGATACCGTAGATGCAGGAGACCGAGGCGACGATGATGACGTCGTCGCGCTCGATCAGCGAGCGGGTGGCGGAGTGGCGCATGCGGTCGATCTGCTCGTTGATCGAGGATTCCTTCTCGATGAAGGTGTCGGAGCGCGGCACATAGGCTTCCGGCTGGTAATAGTCGTAGTAGGAGACGAAATATTCCACCGCGTTGTCGGGGAAGAAGTTCTTGAACTCGGAGTAGAGCTGTGCGGCCAAGGTCTTGTTCGGCGCCAGGATGACGGCGGGGCGCTGGGTGGCCTCGATCACCTTGGCCATGGTGAACGTCTTGCCCGAGCCGGTGACGCCGAGCAGCACCTGGGAGCGGTCGCCGTTGTTGAGGCCCTCGACAAGGTCCTTGATGGCGGTCGGCTGGTCGCCGGCGGGCTCGAAATCGGCCTTCATGACGATCTGGATACCGCCCTCGGACTTTTCCGGTCGGGCGGGGCGATGCGGCGTCCAGAGCTTGCCGTCCTTGAACAGCGGGTTGCCGGATTCGATCAGGGCAGAGAGGGCCTCGACCGTGGCGGTGACGGCGGAGGGGGCGAGCGCATCCTCGAGCGCCGTGTCCATGCCCGCCACCGGGTTGAGGCCTGCGGCGGCGCGTGCCTTGGGGTCCGACGTGCCGCCCATCGAGGTGCCGCGGGCCGAGCGGCTGGCGCCGACACCCTCGTTGGCCTTGTCATTTTTCGCCTTCTGGGCAGCGATCTCCACCTTCTTGCGGTGTTTTCCGGCCTTGGAGGCGACGTCGTGGCGGGTCTCGATCGTCTCGGCCTCGGCCATGCGCTGCAGCTCTTCGGCCCAGTCGGCGACGTTTGATGAAAGGGGGGCACCCTCAAACGAGGCTTGCGGCGCTTCTTCGAAACCGGAGGGGCGGGCGGATTTTTTCGGAGCTTTCGACATGCGGGGAATATGGAGAGAGTCCGGCGGAAAGGGAAGAGGTGAACGAGTACAAAAAGGCAACCGGTGGACAGCCTACTGCCAGTTTTTGACGTGACGTCTCAGCGTCGCTATATGGATTTCATGGGGCAGGCGACGCAGGAGATTCCGGAACATCCGCACGGTGAGCGTGCTTCTACCGCGCCTTTGCCTGCCGTCGCAATCGAGAAGATCGCAGCGCTGACAGCCAGATACAACGGCAAACGACAGATTCTCACGCGCCAGGCACGACGAAGATGGTGGCTTTATGGTCTTCCCACCGCGCTTGTGGCGTGTGTCGTTGGATTCATCGTGGTTTCCGCGATCGAAAAACGGTTCGGACCGGTCGGGATGATAACGGCCGCCGGCGGTGTTTTCAGCCTTTGGCTGTTCCTGCTTGCATTGCCGGCATTTTTTATCCGCGAGCCAGCGCGTCTGGCGGAAATAGCCTTCCGGCGCGAGCTGATGCCGGCCTTGTTTCCCTTCGTCGGGCGCCTGCAGTTCTATGAAGGCGGCCGTCCCTCGGAAATGGAACGCCTTTCAAAGACGCGGCTGTTTACCTTTTTTCACAGCGAGCACAGGCACACGCTGACGGGTGACTTCGAGGGCTTGCCGTTTCTGGTGACGCAGGCCGAGCTCGTTCGCGGCCATGTCAAGGTTGGGGGAACAAGACGACGGGCAGCTGCCTTCGCCGGCATTCTTATCCGCCTACCGCCGCCGGATGGTTTCGGTGGGACGCTGCTTGTCCGTTCACTGTCCTTGGGTGGCTTTCATCTGCCGCCGGATCCCGTTCGGGGCGAGGCTCGATTTCTCACCAGCGGCGATGCCGAACTGGATCGGCGTCTGCGCCTCTTCAGCGATCGGCAGGAAGCGCACGCGCCGCTGGCGAAAGCCGTGGGGTATATGGTCGTTTCCATGATGGATGTGGGACCGCATAGACAGCTTCACCTTGCCATCAACGAAGAGGACTGCTTCGTGCTTTTGACGCCTTCGCGGGGTATCGTCGAGTTGCCGCGATCGGGCACCTCCATCGATGTCGATTGTCATCTGCTGTCGGCAGCCAACGATCTTCGCACTCTCCTGATCACTGCGAAGGCGCTGCGCGCCGTGGCCAGTTCTCCGCCGGCAATGACCTGACGTCCTATTTTTGACGTTGCGCTGTCATGCTAGCATGGCCGCATGGAGGGCGGGGCCATGGCATTCAATGAGGCAGAGGTGGTGCCGGAGGAGGCGGCGCCTGGTGAGGTGCGCGCGGCGATCACGCGGTACAATGCCGCCCGCGCCGCGGTTGCCCGTCGGATGTTCTACCGTCTGATGTTCGTTGTCGTTCCGATGGTCATTGTCGCGGTGGTGACGATCGGCATCATCGCGGCGCGTGGGCCGGGCCTTCCCGTCTACGGTTTGATGGTTTTCGGTTTCGTGCTGCTCTATTGGGGTGGGACACTGGCGGTCTCGCCGTCGCGGCGGTTTCAACGGGACTTTCGGAGCGAATTGCTACCTGCGGTTTTCGGTTTTGTCGATGAGTTCTCGTCCCGCTTTCGTACGGATCCGGATTTCCCGAAGACCGCTTTGATCGACGATTTTGTCCACGGCGTGAATTCTCGACATTTCTACATGTTGAGTGGTGACTATCGCGGCATGCAGTTCACGCTGACGGAAACCGAATTCGTCGAGAACGCGGACGTCAGCAACGGTATGGTATTCAGGGGAATCGTGCTGCAGTTTACGCTGGCGGACCTGTTTCCCGGTACATTGCTTGCCGCGCCGCACAATTTTTCGACACGTCGCACAGAGCGCGATTTTTTAGAGCGCGGCAATCTGGCGATGATACGCAGTGGCAAGAGGCAAGTTGATCATCGGCATGAGTTCCGGACTAATGAGCGGTATGCGGCAAAAACGCTGCTGGAGGGAGAATTCCCGGAGGCTTTGCATATCGTCGGGCAAACTTGGCCTCGCGGCATAGTTCGGCTGCTCCTTTGCGGAAATAAAGGCTTTCTCCTGTTCACGGGCAGAAAGAACGTATTCGAACTACCGGGCATCAACCAGCCGATCGACTATGATACGCATCTGCGTCCGATGATCCACGAACTTCAGTCGCTTCTGACCGCGGCGAATTTAATTCGCAGTACAGCCGTCTTCAAACAGGAGGCTTTTCATGAATGACCGGGCATTCGATGAAGCGAAGGTGATGCCGGATGCGGCGGTGCTGGAGACGGTGCGCAAGGCGATCGGAGACTATAACGAGGCGCGGCCGGGCCTGGAGCGGGCGATGGAGTGGCGGCTGACGGTGATCATGGGGATTTACGCCGTCGTCGCCGTGGTGGTCTTTTTCATGATTGTCAGCAAGATCGGCATGGGCGAGGGGCTGGGCGTCGTGATCGCCATATTGTTCGGCATCGGCTGGGGGCTTTACAATTTCTGCATGAAGCCGGTCCGGGATTTCCAGCAGAACCTGCGCAACCGCATGCTGCCGCTGATCTTCGGCTTTGTCGAAGAACTGCGCTACACCAAGGGGCTCATTCCGCGCTTCATGGAGAAGTTTCCAAAGCTGGCGCTGTTGAAATACGGAGTGGCGGAGCATGACGATGCGATCTCGGGCCTGCATGACGGCATGCACTTCATGCTCTCGGAAGCGGAACTGAAGACAGGTGGAAAGAACAAGACCGTGCTGTTCGACGGCGTGATTTTCCATTTCTATCTCGATCAGCCGTTTCCCGGCATCCTTGCCGCAGCCAAGCGACCAACCGGAATGCAGAAATTCGCGCAGGAGCTGTTTGGAACGGGGAATCTGCACATCATCGAGAGCGGTGACCCGGAAGTCGACGCGACGCATGAATTCCGCACCGATCATACGACGGCTGCACGGCCGCTGATCGAGGGGCCGCTGGTGAAGGCGCTCGACTATCTTTCAGGGGTCTGGCGCGACGACGTCGTGCGCATTGCCTTGTCCAACCACGAGTGTTTTCTACTGGTGCCGACCAAGAAGAACTTCTTTGAACTGCCTGATATCGCCCATGACATTAATTTCGACCGACATGTCGAGCCGATGATCCGCGATCTGGTGACGCTTCTCGTCACCGCGCAGTTGGTCAGCAAGATCGCACAGCAGCCCGTCCGGGCGCCAACGGAGACGGGGGATGCAGGGGCCGTTTGATCTCAGGGTGATGGGGCTACTAATCGGCACCTTGCGGACTTCTCGGAACCCGCTAAACATCTCGCCGGAAAAGAGAGGGCGAGATGATTAGAGGTAGGAAGAAGAAACTAGGCGATGTCGTTAGGATCGACATTGGACACGAAAGGCGCTTCCATGCAGTTGCCCTAACACATCCGCTCTTCGCGTTTCTCGATGGTGGATTCGAACCTGAAGAGCCGGTCGACGATGTGCGAGATCGAGCCGTGATCTTCAAGCTTTGGGTAATGGACAGCGCTGTGAAGTCCGGGCGATGGCCCGTCGTTGGCAAAGTTGACCCGTCCACACTGTCCGCGTTGGATGGAGCGATGTTTTTCAGGCAAGACCAGATTTCAGGCAAAATATCTGCGCATGATGCCATCACGAATTGCGAGTTGTCGCTTAGCTTCGAAGAGGCTGACCGCTTGGAATGCGCTGCTGTTTGGAGCCCCGAGCATGTCGAAGACAGACTTCGTGATCATCTGAACGGAATCCCGAACAAGTGGTGGGCATCCATGCGGCCCAGAAAACCGATACTTTGATTTAGGGGAGCGTGGTCAGAGAGACGGACAAATCATGAAAATCAACATCCCCACCCTCATCTACTACGTTATAGTCGCGGCGGCGGCGGTCCTGTTTCTCTTTGTCGTCGGAATTCAGTTGGCTGGGTACTTCGGGCTGCCGGTGACGTGAGAGCGCCGGTTCGAAGACCGGCGCTCTCACGTCACCACGACCTTAAACGGCCCACTGACGATCGAAGGGTGGTGGCAGCCAGGACTTGAACATAACTCCGGAAACGATCATCTTCCGACCATGGAAACGGTCGCTTATTTCGCCTACACGCTTATATTTTGGGCTGCCAATCTGCATATCGGATTCAGAAAACGATGGGTGCTTGCAATACCCGTTTGGTGTGCAGCGGTCGCAATCACTGTCGCTTTCGGCTGGTATGTTCCTAGGAATGCGGCGACATTTGGCTTTGGCGCGCTCCTGATCGCCGAGGGCTATTCTTGGACGATCAAACGAAGATCGTAGGATCTCAGGGGGATGGGGCGGCTGGCGATACCCGCTTCGTCGATGACGTCAAATCGCCGTCGCGACGGTAACCCCAATTTCGATCGAGTTTTCCTCAGTTATCATCTTAGGGGTATAGACTTCCCGTACGTAGTGCCCGCCACTCCAAAAGGATGCGGCACTCTCAGGCGAACTAAAAAAGCTAAAGGGATCGAAGGGGTGCTTTCGTATGAGCCCCAAAAGGTCACTGTCTTTTGCTGTGGTTTTAAACAGCAGCTCGCTAAGTTCATCGAGCCGCACTCTAACGACCTCTTGGACAGTGGACAGCGCCGTTTCACAGAGATCACTCAGATCAGCGATCAGGGCAGCCAGATAATTTGCGCGCGTCCAAACGTCCGTGATGCGCGCTTCGTTATCGACGGACTTAAGTACAGCCTTCTCGATTGTCCATTCCGCGCCGTATGCCCCTTCGCCAACTCCAAAATGGGCCATGGTTTTATTGCGCAGCTTTACGACGTCCTGGTGCTTGGTGGCCTGTTCCTTTGAAAAACGCTTCGTCACGCCCATCGGAAACCGTCCGCTCCCATCTTCAATTGCTGCCCTGCAATAAAGCATAACGGCGTGGGTCATTAGAGGCTGCCCCACCGCCGTCCTGGTGGCACCGTCGCTGACATCGATCGCACTGAGGTAATCAAGCGACGACAACGCAGATTCCAGATCACGTTGGAGCGATCGTGCGCTTGTGTAGCGAGAAATTGCTTTGTTCAATTCTTTAAATTTGGGAAGCTTTTTCAGATCGTCTTGGAGAGACGACAAATCGAAAGCGACATTCATGTATAAAATCCCTCGTGTCCACTTTGGGTTTGTATAATCAAACTACCTTTAGTGGAATTGATGGGTTCACGCCATCGACAGGAACAAATTTGCGATCAGGCGCGCAAGAATGGCCGCCAAGAAGTCCTGACCGGATTGCCCAGGATGTGTGTTGTCGGTGGAGCAGTATGCGTCCCCCGTTTTGTAGGCCGCCGTTGCGCCCAGATCATAGAAACGAACCCGGCTTTGATCCGATGCGGCCGCATAGCCGGCGGCGATGGCATCAGTTCGGGAACCGCGCGTAGTCCCCTGAAACCCAGTTTCCACCGATGGAATTTCGAAAGGCCAACATATTGATCCCGCTCAAGCGTGATATCGCCCGCGCCAAATACACTCGCAATCTCGCCCATTATGCAGCCCTCATGTAATAGAAGTTCTTACCGTCATCGAAGACGAGCGCACCGTTGAACGTGAGCGGCACGCCGTTGTACATCGTGCGCGTATAGCCGGCCGGCACCCCCGCACCCGCCTTGCAGGCGCGGGGTTGTCAAGCTCTTATTGAAGCCCATGACGTGGTGAAAATGGGCGATGCGTTCGTGGCGCGGGCAATATTCGAACAGCTTTAAAGTGTTGCCGATTCCATCTTGAAGTCGGTGCAAACGGCAGTACATGCTGCGCGCCTGATCATTCCCTTTCCCCAAGGATTCGCCATGCCATTTTCGCTCAATTCGGCCGCCATCTTGCCGATCGTGCTGCTCGTTCTGTCAAATGTCTTCATGACCTTCGCCTGGTACGGGCATCTGAAATATACCTCGTCGCCGCTCTACATGGCCGTCATCGCCAGCTGGGGCATCGCCTTCTTCGAATATTGCCTGGCGGTTCCGGCCAACCGGATTGGGCATGAGGTCTATTCGGCGGCCCAGCTGAAGACGCTGCAGGAGGTGATCACGCTTGTGATCTTTGCCGGTTTCTCGGTGTTCTGGCTGAAAGAATCCCTGACCTGGAATCATGCCATCGGCTTCTGCCTGATCGCCGGAGGTGCTGCCTTCGTCTTCAAAGGTTAAATTTATGTCATGGTTGAGTTAATCCGCAGAATTGCCACAAGCGCTCCGTAACGCTCAGCCGAGATATCCAAGGGCAAAGCTTCATGAGTCTGACATTTTCAACTATGGCGGCATTGCGGTTCGGCACGGGTTTCAGGCCCGGGCAGATTCCGCCCGAGAGCGTCGAGGAAATGCTGGGGCAACTGGACGCCGGCCAGCGCGAAACGCTGGTTTTTCCGGACGGCGGCCTTGCCGCCGGCAGACAGCGGATTTCCGACACGGTTTCGGAGCTTGCCGAACTCAAGCTGGCCGGCAAGGACATGGATGCGGTGACTAAGCGTGTCTATCGCGTGCGCTATCTCACCGGGCTCAACAATCTCCTGACAAGGGACGAGCATGCCCGCTTCATGCAGGCGGTGCTTTCGCCCAACGGCTTCAATGAACGGCTTGCCGCATTCTGGGTCAACCACTTCAGCGTCAGCACCCGCAAGGAGGATTTCATGCGGCTGGTGGTGCCGGTCTACGAGGCGGAGGCGATACGGCCGAATATGGCCGGGCGGTTCGCCGATCTGGTCAAGGCCGCGGTGCTGCATCCGGCCATGCTGATCTATCTCGACCAGGTGAAATCCTTCGGCCCGAAATCGCCGCAGGGCATCAAGCGCAAGGCCGGCCTGAACGAAAATCTCGGTCGCGAGCTCTTGGAACTGCACACACTCGGGGCCGGCAGCGGCTACACCCAGGCGGATGTCCGCAATGCGGCATATGTGCTGACCGGCATGACCGTCGATCGCAACACCTATCGCTCCCGCTATGCCGTGAATATGGCGGAGCAGGGAGCGCGCGATGTGTTCGGCAAGATTTATGGCGGCAAGTTCCGCGGGCAGGGCGATATCGTCGCCATGATCGAAGACCTCGTCGCAACCCCGGAAACGCGCAATCACATTTGCCGCAAGATTGCCCATCATTTTCTGTCGGACACGCCGCCGCCCGAAGTGGTCGAGGCGATGACAGCGGCCTGGAAGCGCAATGACGGCGAGCTTACTACTGTCTATGCGGCGATGCTTCGCCATCCCAGAAGCTGGGATGACGAAGGCCAGAAAGCCAAGCTGCCGTTCGACTATATTGTTTCAGGACTGCGGGCGCTTTCGGCGGAGGAAAAGGATATGTCCGATCTGGGCCTGGCACCGGTCAAGGAAAAACCGGCCGCGGCCGGTCGCGACGCCATGTCCACCATGTCGGATTCTGCCATGTCGGGCGCGCCGGAAGCGGACGCCGCGCTGGCCGACCCGGCTGTCCGCAAACTCCGCATCAATCCGTTGACCGTTCAGGCGGTTGCAAGGCTTGGACAACCCCTCTGGCGACCGCCGAGCCCCGCCGGTTTCGACGACGGTTTTTCCGCCTGGATCGCCGGCGGACCTTTGGCGGACCGGATCGCCTGGGCGAGGCTCGCCGCAGCCAAGCTCGGCGGTAATCGCGATCCGAGGGCTTTCCTGCAGGAAACGTTGCGCGACGCGGCGCGGCAGGACACCATCGATATCGTATCGAAGGCGCCGAACCGGCAGATGGGGCTTGCCCTTGTGCTGGCATCGCCCGAATTCAACAGAAGGTAGACCGCCGATGGGCATGGACGACAAGATGGCGCTCAGCCGCCGCGCCTTTCTGACATCCGCCTGCTGCGTGGCCGCCGCACCGCTGATGACATCGATGACGCTGGCAGCCGCACCCGGCGACAAGCGGCTGGTGACGATTATCCTGCGCGGCGCCATGGACGGGCTGCATCTTGTCCAGCCCTATGAGGACACGGCCTTCAAGCTCTATCGGCCGACGCTGGCGGCAACGCCGGACAATGGCCTGATTGACCTCGACGGCTTCTACGGACTGAATGCCTACGCCAAGGATCTGCTGCCACTGTGGAAGCGGGGCGAACTGGCCTTCGTGCAATCGGTTTCGACGCCCTACCGCGATGCGCGCAGCCATTTCGACGGACAGGATGTGCTCGAAAACGGCGGCGTCAGCGTCGGCGAGGAAAAGACCGGCTGGCTGAACCGGGCACTGTCCACCATTCCATCCGTGCATTCGCGCAAGGCGATCGACGTCAACACGTCGGCGGAACTGGTGCTCAGCGGCGACAACGACGTCGAAGTCTGGTCGCCGCGCACCGATCTGGCGATGAAAAGCGATGAGCGCAGCTTCTTCGAGCGGCTGTACAAGAATGACCCGCAATTTGCCAAGGCGATGGCCGATGCGGCGGTGACCGACTTTTCCGCCGATGAGCTTTATGCGGATGAAAAGCGCGGCGCCAAGGCCGCCGACGTGGCGCGGCTGGCAGCCGGCATGCTGATGCAGGATTACCGGATCGCCAGTTTCTCGATCACCGGATGGGACACCCATGCCGGCCAGAAGGCGGCGTTCAAGGCGCCTGCCGCCGAGCTGACGACCGCGATCCTGACCATCCGCAACACGCTCTCGCCCGCGGTCTGGAAGGACACCATCGTCGTCGCGGTCACCGAATTCGGCCGCACCGTGCGCGAAAACGGCTCATTCGGCACCGACCACGGCACCGGCGGATTGGCGGTGATCGCCGGCGGCGGTATCGATGGCGGCAAGGTGATCGGTAAATGGCCGGGGCTGGACGAGAGCAAGCTCCTGAACGGCCGCGACCTGATGCCCACCGGCGACGTGCGCGAACTGGCGGCGGCGATGCTTTACCGGCAGTTCAACATTTCGCCCGACAGCCTGACGGGCTCGATCTTCCCGGGGTTGGAATTCGATCGGTCGTCGGTTTACCTCAGGTCGGTGTAGCGGGGCTCACAGCCCCGGATCGGACGACGAAGCAGCCGGCGATGCGGTCATAGAATGTCTGGCCGCGCCAGATGATGAACGGGCCGAACCACCAGATGAATAGTAGGATTGTGCCGATCAACCCGATGGTACCGAAGCTGCCGAATTTCGAAAAATCGATGCTTCTGGCGGCACGAATGACGTCCGTAAACTCGCCCGATTGTGGCAGAGGTAGACCCGACTGGACGCTTGTGGCGATGAACGGTGTCGTCGCGAGGGACACGAACACCGGTAGATATTTCATGGTCTCTCTTACAAGGCAGATCGTCAGAGATGGAGTGGTCGCCGTCCGATTGATGACGCGCGTTGACATTATGGTCTTGCCGGGCGTTCTACCGCGTGCAGCGGTGAATTTCGCGGAGGCGAAAATCAGCAGAGCCATTGTCGCGACCTGAAAAAGCGTCTGTCCAAGGCTGCTCCCCAAGGACGCTGGAATTGCTTTTTCGTTTTCGTCGATAAAGGTCGATGCGGTTCTGGTGGCAGTTGCGCCGTTCTCGGTGGTTGTCACGGCCGTGATAAAGTACCGCTGCGTCGGTATGAACAGGCCTGAAATCGTGCATGTCTGATTGGAGCGGATGTCACCTGCGGCGAGTGGCCATTCGGCCTCGACTTGTTGCGTCAAAGCGCTGGGCTTGGCAACGTCGCAGGATGTGACCGTGCCGATGGTGATGCCCATATTCCAGCCGGTCAGGATCTGGATGGGAATGCCGATGATACCCAGAACGAGGTAGAACAACAGCAAATCAACGACAAACGCGCCAGCGCGGCGCCAGAAGTGGCGCGGCGGACGCGTGTCCGCCGGATGTACAAAAACAGAATCAGCCATCGAATCCCCCGTAAACAACCCCTAATTGCGTGATTTCATGGGTTGTTGCCCGGGTCAATGGCCAGCTGGTCTTCCGCGGGGGTTCCGCCTGTTTTCCTACGCGGTCAGCATCAATCCCCGCCACCGAACAACGTATCGAGGATCTGGCCTTCGAGCCGCGCCAGTTCCGGCGAGCCGTGGCGGCGGGGGCGTTCGAGCGGGATGTCGAGATCGAGCGCGATTCTGCCGTGGTCGATGACGATGACGCGGTCGGCGAGCGCCACCGCTTCCGAGACATCGTGGGTGACCAGCACGGCGGTGAATGTCTGCTGCAGCCAGATGCGTTCGAGCAGTTGCTGCATCTCGATGCGGGTGAGCGCATCGAGTGCGCCGAGCGGTTCGTCCAGCGCGAGGATATAGGGGTGGGCGACAAGGGCGCGGGCGAGGGCGACGCGCTGGCGCTGGCCGCCGGAGAGGACCGACGGCCATTCTTCGGCACGGTCGGCAAGGCCGACTTCGTTGAGGATGGCGAGCGATTTTTCGCGCGCATCCGTACCCTTGGCAATGCCGGTCAGGCCGACTTCGACATTCTTGGCGATCTTCGCCCAGGGCAGAAGACGCGGCTCCTGAAACATGATGCGGGTGCGGTTCTCGTCGTTTTCCCCCTTGTTGACCGTCAGCGTCCCCGATGTCGGCTTGTCGAGGCCGGTCAGGAGACGGAGCAACGTGCTCTTGCCGCAACCGCTCTTGCCGATGACGGCGATGAACTGGCCGGCGGGCACGTCGAGATCGATATTGTCGAGGACGGTCTTGTCACCGAACTTGCGGCTGATGCCGCGGAAGGAGAATGCGTTTTCCCGGGTGTCGCGTTCGCGCGGCTGCGGCGTAGCGTACGGAAACCATTGCGTCGGCGTCGTTTCGCGCAATGCACGGGCTTCGGCCGTTTCCCTGGCTGTTTTGACAGGAACCTCTGGTTTCGGATTGAGGGCGATGACGGACATTCGGGGCGCTCCGTGTTTCGTTTCGCGATGGGTCAGGCGGTCTGGAAAGCGGGATGCCATTGCAGCGTCAAGCGCTCAAGCAGCCGGGCAAAGCTGTCGGCGAGCTTGCCGAGCAGGGCGTAGATCAGGATCGACAGGACGACGACGTCGATCAAAAGGAACTCGCGGGCCTGCATGGCCATGTAGCCGAGGCCGGAGGAGGCGGCGATGGTTTCGGCGACGATCAGCGTCAGCCACATGATACCAAGCGCATAGCGCAGACCGACGAAGATGGCGGGCAGGGCGCCCGGCAGGATAACGCGGAAGAACAGGGTGGTGCGCGACATGCCGTAGACGCGGCCCATCTCGACCAGCTGCGGATCGACGCTCTGGATGCCGAGCAGGGTGTTGACGTAGATCGGGAAGAAGACGCCGAGCGCCACGAGGAAGAGCTTTGCCTCCTCATCGATGCCGAACCAGAGGATGACCAGCGGGATCAGCGCCAGATGCGGGATGTTGCGGACCATCTGCAGCGTCGTATCGGTCAGGTTGCGCGACAGGCCGGACAGGCCATTGGCAAGACCGAAGACCAGGCCGATCGAGCCGCCGATGACGAAGCCGGAGAGCGCGCGGGCGGTACTGACGCCGATGTTGCGGACGAGCTCGCCGGACAGCAGCAGGCGCCAGAAGGCTTCGGCGACGGCGGAAGGAGCTGCCATCACGTTCGGCGAGATCAGCCCGGTCCTGGCGGCGAATTCCCAGAGGAGAATGATGAGCGCCGGCAAAAGCCAGCCCGTGCCGTTTCGCAGGATCGATTGACCGGTGGATTTCATGATCTGCCCTTTGCTTGAGCATTTCCGCTTTTCTTCGAAACGCTAAAACGCTCTATCTCTTTGTTTTACGCAATTCCGGACGCAAAACCGCGGTACACTTTTGCTGGAATTGCTCGCTCGCGTGCCGGCCCGGATCGACCGGCACGCCGCATTTCCTGGGAGGAAATCAGTTTGATGGTGCCGTCCAGACGGCATCGGAAACGGTGATCTGCTTGGGGATCAGGCCAAGCTTGAAGAAGCGGTCGGCGGTCTGCTGCTGGCTGGCGACGATTTCCGGCGTGATCGGCTCGATGCCGAACTTGCTGCGGTTGGCGGCGATCGTCTGGGCTTCGAGCGGTACACCGGTGACCTCGTGCAGCGCCTCGGCGACCTTGTCGCGGTTGGCGTCGGCCCAGGCGGCGGCTTCCTTCAGCGCAGAGATGGCCGTGCTGACAGTTTCGGGATGCTCCTTGGCGAAGTCGCGATTGGCCAGGAAGTAGGTCTTCACGTTCAAGGTTTCTGCCGACGTCGTCAGCACGCGCGGCTTGTAGCGGGTTTCGGCAATGGCGAAGAAGGGATCCCAGACGGCCCAGGCGTCGATCTTGTCGCTGGCGAAGGCTGCGGCCGCATCAGCGGGGCTCAGATAGACCGGGGTGATGTCCTTGAAGTCAATGCCGGCCTTTTCGAGGGCCGCGACGACGAGGTTATGGGCGCTGGTGCCCTTGCCGACGCCGACTTTCTTGCCCTTGAGATCGGCCAGCGACTGGATCGGCGATTCCGGCTTGACGAAGATCGCTTCGCCGGCGCCGTTGGAGGGAAGGGCGGCGACATAGGTGATGGCCGAGCCTGCGGCCTGGCCGAAGATCGGCGGCGCGTCGCCGGTCCAGCCGACATTGATCGAGCCGACGTTCAGCGCTTCGACCAGCGGCGGGCCGGCGGTGAACTCGACCCAGGAGACGGTGATGCCCTTCTGCTCCAGCGCCTTCTCGATGATCTGCTGCTGGCGGGCGATGACCGGCAGGCCGGTCTTCTGGTAGCCGATCTTGAACTCCGTCAACTCAGCTGCAGATGCACTGGCGGCGGTAAACAGACCGGCGGCGAGCAAGCCAGCGCCAAAAAGGCGTCTTGTCAGTGTGAGCATCGATCCCTCTTATGGTTGGCGACAGCGCCCAAGTCGAAGCGCATTCCCGCATGAATGGGATCATGCTAATTAAATCCATTAATATTATAGAGTTTATTTATTTTGTTGATTGAGCGCGCAGCGAAACGCTTTTCCGCGATAGAGGGGCAATCGGCCGGATTTTTCCGCTCCGTGGTGCAACTGCCATCGGCGCCATTGCCCGAAGATCGATGTTGCCCTCCCGGGGACGCTGCTTGCGTCTCTTTAAAAATGCAGTCGCTGCACTACTATTGTGGTCGCACGAAACGAGACCGGAATTCGAGGTAAAGCTCCAATGAATCCATCCGAAAATATTGACCAACTGATCGCAGGGCTCACGGACTGGCGCGGCAAGACGCTCGCCAGCCTCCGCAAGACTATTCTTGAGGCCGATCCGGAGATCGTCGAGGAATGGAAGTGGATGGGAAGCCCGGTCTGGTCCCGCAGCGGGATCATCGCAGTTGGCAACGCTCACAAGGAGAAGGTCAAGCTTACCTTCTCCCACGGTGCCAGCCTTGCGGATCCCGACAAGCTGTTCAATGCGGGGTTCGGAGGCAAGGTTTGGCGCGCGATCGATGTGTTCGAGGGCGAGACGATCGATGAGCGTGCTTTCAAGGCTCTCATCCGTGCCGCTGCTGAATACAACGAGACCAAAAAGAAGAAGAAAGCCTCTGCGGGTACGCGAGCGAAAGTGGACAAAAGTAAAGATGCCTAGAGGCCATGGCTATGGCTTTGTCTCGCCTACTCGTGTCCGCCACTGCGCTTCACTGAAGTCGCCATGACGCATCCAGCCTCTCTCCGCTAAGCCATTCTGGATCAGGGCCTGAATCGCGCGTCGTGACTTAAAGAACCTGCGCCGGCGTTTCGGCGCCTTCGAATTCCGGACGGGAGCGCGCGAATGCGCCGGGCGAGCAGCCGACGCGCCGACGAAACGCCGTGCTGAAGGCGCTGGCGGATTCGTAGCCGATTTCCTCGGCCAGGCGATCGAGCGTTTTCACGCCACGGCTGAGCGCATCCTTGGCAAGCGTCATGCGCCAGCGCGAAAGATATTCCATCGGGGCGCAACCAATCGTGCCAGCGAAGCGGGCGGCGAAGGCAGATCGCGACATGCCCGCGAGCCTGGCGAGTTCCGCCACGGTCCATCCGGCCCGAATATCGGCGTGCATTGCGCGCAGAACGCGTGCCAAAGCTGCATCTTGCATTCCAGCCAGAAGGCCAGCGGGCAGCGTGGCCGGGCCGATGTCGGGTGAGCGCAGGCACTCCATCAGCATGACCTCCAGCAACCGTTCGAGGATCATGTCCCGACCGGGCCTGTTGGCCGCGCATTCTTCCATGATGAGATCGATGACACCGGCGAGGCGCCCGGTGTTGCCGTCAGCCGCGCGGACGTGGATCACCGCTGGCAGCAAGGCGAGGAGAAGCGGCGCATTGACCGGGTTGAGCTGAAAGCTGCCGCCAAGCATGCGGAAATCACGTTCACCTTCCGGATCGCCATGACGAACCTCCGTATCCGATGGCTGGCCCATAAGGCATCTCGCACCCGGCCGGCTGAGCATTTCGAAGGCAGGTGAGGACGGCAGCAGCACGAAGTCACCGCGATCGAGAAGCAGCGGTTCGTCTTTTTCGATCGCCAGCCAGCAGCAGCCCGCAAGCACGATGGCGAAACCCGGCGCCCCATAGGCAGAGTAACGCACGCCCCACTCTCCCTTGCCGGTGATCGGTTTGGAGAAGACAGCGTGCGGGCGGATCAAGGCGATGACGTCGCTGAAAGGATCCATTTGGACGATCCGTAATGAAATATGGATCATCGATTATAGATCGTCCGTGCATTTTGTCTATCTTGACGGAATGCAACTACGGAGACCTGAATGACTAAGACGATCCTCATCACCGGCACCTCGTCCGGCTACGGCAAGGCGATTGCCGACCTTTTTCTCGCACGTGGCTGGAACGTCATCGCGACCATGCGGCGGCCGGATGCAAGCGTGTTCGCAACACCTTCGGATCGCCTGCTGGTGTTGCCGCTGGATGTGACCAAGGCAGAAACGATCGAAAAGGCCATAGCCGATAGCGTCTCAGCGTTCGGCGCGATCGACGTGCTGGTGAACAATGCCGGCATCGGCATGGCCTCGGCGGTCGAAGCCACGCCCGACAGCACGATCCGCGAGATATTCGAGACGAACACTTTTGGCGTCTTTGCGACCTGCCGTGCCATCATCCCGCAGATGCGCGCGCAAGGACACGGGACGATCGTCAACGTCACGTCAAGCGTCACGCTCGGCGTGATGCCGCTGGTCGCCATCTACGCCGCCAGCAAATGCGCCGTCGAAGGCTATACCGAGTCCCTGTCCTATGAGCTGGAGCTGTTCAACGTCAGGGCTCGGCTCGTTGAGCCCGGCCTTGGGCCAACCACCGGCTTCGCCGCCAATGGCGGGCCGCGCATGCAGGGGCTGATCCCAGCTGACTATGGCGCCTTTGCGCAGGCCTATTTCGGAATCATGGCCAACTATCCGACACCATACTGCACCGAGGCCGAGGTCGCCGAGGCAACTTTGCTCGCGGCAACCGAGGAAGGCAGCACGATCCGCTATCCGGCCGGAGCCGATAGCAAGATGCTCGCCCAGTTACGCTGGTCGACCTCGGAGGAGCACTATCTCGGAAGAATGCGGGACATGTTCCGCCCGGATATGTCAGCTTAGTAATGTGTTCGCCGGGGCGCTATTCCCCTGAGATCATTTGCGGGGTCAGGTTAATGGAGGGCAAATATCCGTCAAGAAACCTGCGGCGAGAGCAAAGCTGAAAAGAATTGCTACTCCCAAAACAATGAGGAATATTCCCGTAGCTACGCATTTTTTGGCCTCCATAGAATACCTCAATCGATGTGCCCAAATTGCCACGGGAACCTTTCATTTCATGGATGGAATGTCGAGGGAAAGTCCTTCCATGGCCCCACCACGTTAAGATCGAGGCCACCGGCTGACCGGCGCTGGAGGCATGTCAGTTCCAGCCATCGGTCCACAGCAGATCGGCGAGGCCGGTTTGTCGGTGGACCGTTCGCCGCTGGGCTATTCGGGCAATCCCACGGCGCGCGCGCCTTCTGCGAACCTGTCGGCGAGATTTTGCACCAATCCGACTTCGAAGATCATGCGAAGCCGAAATCCCGGTTCCAGTTCAAACAGCCGCTGCACGACCGGCCGGGCTTCTTCATGGCGTCCGGCAAGCCCCAGCAAAGCGGCCTCGAAGAAGTAAAGCGTGCTGAAGCGGGGATTGGCTTGAACGGCCCGGGCAAAGTGCGGTGCCGCCTCGTCGTAGCGTGTCTCCAGCAGATACGCTGTTCCGAGTGCCAGATGCGCGCCGTAGGTCATAGGATCGAACGGGCTGAGCCGCAGCGCGCGATTGGCACTGGAGGTAGCCTCGGCGGCATGGCCGGCAAAGGCGTGGATGACAGAGCCGAAATAGAGCGCCGTCGCGCACGAGGCGTTCAGCGACAAGGCGCGCTCAACGGCGGTCAAAGCGGCTTCATGGTCCTTGCCCAGCATGAAGATCGCAAACCCGGCAATGGCCAACGCCGTCGCGTCATCGGTGCCGCTTGCGATCACGGCACGGGCATGCTCGACCCCGGCGGCTTTGTCCGCCGCGCCGAACCCGTCGCGCGAGAAGAAAATCTCATGGCACCAAGCAAGAAGGGCGTGGGCGGCGGCATAGTTCGGGTCCAGCCGGAGGGCGTCCTCCAGAAGTTCCGCTGCGATCCTGGCGTCCGCGGGCATCACCGTTGCCATGTGCGGGACAGCGCGCAGATAGAGGTCGTAGGCATCGAGATTTTCCGGACGCTTTTGCCGTGCGCGCTCGATCTCCGACCTTTGCAGGCTTGGCTCCACGATGCCGACCACCTTGTCGGTGATCTGGTCCTGCAGATCGAAAACATCCTCCAGCGCGCCGTCGTATCGGTCTGCCCACAGATGCGCGCCTGTCTCGGCTTCGATGAGCTGGGCGCTGATGCGCAATCTATCGCCCGCCTTTCGCACGCCCCCCTCCAACACATAGCGCACGCCAAGTTCGCGCCCGACCTGCCTGATATCGACGGCCTTGCCTTTGTAAACGAAGCTCGAATTGCGCGCGATCACGAACAGCCATTTGATCCGCGACAGCCCGGTAATGATGTCCTCGACCATGCCATCGGCGAAGTATTCCTGTTCAGTGTCGCCGCTCATGTTCTGGAACGGCAAGACCGCGATCGACGGTTTGTCGGGCAGCGCGAGCCGCGGTAGAGACTCTTCCCGCTTCACGGGTTCAGCCTGTGCCGCGGACGGTGCCGGGGTGCGGGCGCCGACTTGCAGCGAATAGACGTGGACCGGATCGGTGATGTTCTTCAGGTGCACTGCGCCGCGGTCGTCGATCGCGAGATCGAGTCTTGCCTTGACCTGCCAGTACGCCTGCTCCGAGAGACAGATGCTGCCGGGCTCGCAAATCCCCTCGAGGCGCGCGGCAATATTGACGCCGTCACCCATCAGATCGCCGTCGCTCTCCTCAACGACGTCGCCCAGATGAATGCCGACGCGGAACTCGATACGGCGCTCGGCTGGCAGGCCGGCATTGCGCTCGACCATGGCATTCTGCACCTCGATGGCGCAACGCACGGCGTCCACCACGCTGCGGAACTCGACGAGGCTCCCATCGCCGGTGCGCTTGACCACGCGACCATTGTGGACGGCAATCGTCGGATCGATCAGATCGCTGCGCAGCGCCCGCAGCCGCGCCAGGATGCGGTCCTCGTCGGCACCGGCAAGCCGGCTGTAGCCGACCACGTCCGAGACCAGGATCGCCGCTATTTTCCGGTTCTCACTCATGCCCGTCCTCCCCCATTCAAACTAACACAGCAGCCAAGCCGGAGCCATCTTGCATCACAGAGCGGTCAAGCCGAAGGGAAACGGTTCGGCATCACCGTGGCTGTCTCCCGTTGGCATTCCGAGCCCTGGCGTCTTCCCCGGTCATCAATCCAGGAGATCGAAGGCGCGGAAGATCCAGACGACTTGATAGGTCAGGCCGGCAATCAGGAAGATCGCGTGGAAACGGCGGTTGGCGGTGAAGGCGGCGGCGATGCAAAGGGCGATGTAGATTGCGTTTCGCAGCGGGTATTCCAGTCCGTAGGACAGGAAGTAGTCCTTGCCCTTGACGGCGGTATCGACGAGATCGACGGCGTAGGCGAGCGCCAGGAAACCGAAGAACCATGTGCGGCGCGATATGAAATAGTGTTCGTAGCCGCTGTAGTCCTCCATCGACGTGGGAAACAAAAGCACGCAGAGAAAGAAAAAGATGCAGCAATAGGAGATGACGAAGAGATAGACGCTGAAATCGATCACCGGCACGGCGTGTAGCCGGTATTCCCACCACCAGAAATAGATCAGGAACAGGAACATGAAGAGCACCCAGCCGAGGTGCAGCCAGTAGATCTTCGTCTTGCCGGGATGCTGGACGAACTGCGCCAGCCCCGTCAGCAGCCGCGCCATGCTGAGGCTGATGACCATGCCCATGATGATGCGGATATGGGAGAAGACCTGCGGATCGACGGGGTGGTCCATGGCTCATGGCCTCCTTGGATGTCAGGCTTCAGGCGGCACGGGCTTCGGATGGCCGGTTTCGTCCAGCGCCACCATGACGAACAGCGCGTCGGTGACCTTGTCCATGCGGTCGGAGAGATAGCGCTGCGCCCAGGCCTCGACCTTCAGCGTCATCGATGTGCGCCCGACCTTGACGACATCGGTATAGATGCAGAGCGTATCGCCGATCTTGACCGGCATTTCGAAGGCCATTTCCTTGACGGCGGCAGTGACGACGCGGCCGCGTGCCCGCTCGGCGGCGCGGATGCCGCAGGACAGGTCCATCTGCGCCATGACCCAGCCGCCGAAAATATCGCCGGCGGCGTTGGCGTCGGCCGGCATGGCCAGCGTGCGTAAGGTAAGGTCGCCGTTCGGTTTCGTCATGGTTCTCGCTCTCCGTTCGGTTCGATGTAACCCAAGGAGGCGGGATCGGAAAAGACCCTTTCGGGAAATATCCGCCGGGCAGGCATCTGCCTGTGCATGCCGGTCAGGGGCAGGATTTCCGCACGGCGGCGATGGCCTTCGACGATCCGGCGAGGGTGAATTCATCGGGACTGTATTTGCCGTCGGCGCTGGCGGCCTTGATGCTGTCCGCGGTTTTCAGCAGTTCGACGACGCGATCGGATATGGCGGGATAGGCGGCAAGGGCGCCGTCGTCCGCTTCATAGTCCATGGAAAGCGAGATTGTTTCTCCCGCCACTGTCCAGTTGACCTTGAAGCTGCTGTTGGGTTCGGGCTCCTGTTCCCGGAACGGCAGGTAGCGGAGCGAGAGCTTGTTCGTTCCGCCGCACATGATCATCAGTTCGCTCTGCTTGTCCACCGGGCCGGTGCAGATGGACGCCATCGTCTGGCCGGTGCCGGTGTCACCGGTGCTCCATCGATCGCAGGATTCCTGCGCAAGGGCGGTAGGGAGGGGAATCAGCGTCAGCAACGCAACAGCAAGGATTCTGCGGCTCATAGCAACTCCTGATAAATGTGAACTCTTGGTGATTGTGTCTTAGAATTGAGTATTACCGGAAGATAAACTGAAACTTATCAATTTTAGCGGTTCCCTGTTAGGAAGTTCGAAAATTCCTGTCGGTATCGTGCGGCTACAAATCTGAGGGGATTGGGCCGTATGAAACATTTCCGTATTTCCGTGCGCCTCTATGCGCTGGTTGGGCTGGCGCTTCTGACCATGGCCGCCGTCATGACGCTTGGCCTGTTCCAGGAACAGGACAAGCTCGTAGCGCAGCGCAAGGCCATGCTCGAGGCCATGAACGAGAATGCGGTCTCCGTGTTCGACACCTATTACAAGCAGGAGCAGGCAGGCACACTGAGCCAGAAGGACGCGCAGGCGCGTGCCATCGAGGCAATCCAGGCGATGCGCTATCAGGGCAATGGCTATTTCTTCATCACCGACATGAAGAGCATGATGATCATGCACCCGATCAAGCCGGCGCTGAACGGCACCGATCAGACGGAGAACAAGGATCCGACGGGCAAGCACATCTTCGTCGAATTCGCCAAGAAGGTTCAGGCCGAAGGCAAGGGCTTCGTCGACTATTACTGGCCGAAGCCGGGCGCCGAGGAGCCGGTGCTGAAATATTCGCATGTGGCCGGATTTGCGCCCTGGGGCTGGATCGTCGGTACCGGCGTTTATGCCGATGACCTCGCCGCGATGTTCCGTGAGGGCCTGATCCAGGTCGCGCTTATCTGTGCAGCCGCAGCGGTGATCATTCTTCTGGCTGCCTTCTCCATCGTTCGCAGTGTCGTTGGTCCGATCGAGCGCCTGAAGACCTCGATGCGGGCAATTGCCGACGAGGATGTATCGGCGGAGGTTCCGGAAACCGACCGCAAGGACGAGATCGGCCAGATGGCGGGCGTTCTGCTGGTGCTGCGCGATTCCGTCAAGGAACGCATCAGTCTGCGGGACCGCGAAGCCGAACAGCAGAACAGGCTCGATGACGAGCGCCGCAGCAACGAACACCGTCTGCAGTCGGACGCACAGGCGCAGGCCGATGCCATGACGACCGTCGGCAGTGCGCTCGAAAAGCTGGCAAGCGGCGACCTGACGGCGGAAATCCTTAGGATCGCGCCGGAATATTCCAAGCTGCGCGACGATTTCAATACGGCTGTCACAGCACTTCGCGGCGTCATCCAGTCGATCGCCCAGTCGACCGAAGTGGTCTACGAAAGCGCCGGCGATATTTCGGAAGCCGCCAACAATCTATCGCGCAGAACCGAACAGCAGGCAGCAGCGCTGGAAGAAACGGCAGCGGCGCTGGACGAGATCACCTCGACGGTCAAGAGCGCCTCCGACCGTGCAGCTGAAGCCCGCGAAATGGTCAACGAGACCAAGGGCAGTGCCGCCAAGTCTGGCGACATCGTGCGCAACGCAATTGCCGCCATGAGCCGGATCGAAGGTTCTTCGACCAAGATCAGCCAGATCATCGGCGTGATCGACGAGATCGCTTTCCAGACCAACCTGCTTGCCCTTAACGCCGGCGTCGAGGCGGCGCGGGCAGGGGAAGCGGGCCGCGGCTTTGCCGTCGTCGCGCAGGAAGTGCGCGAACTGGCACAGCGTTCGGCCGGTGCCGCCAAGGAGATCAAGGAACTGATCCGCAATTCGGCCACCGAAGTCGAAACCGGCGTGACGCTGGTGCGCTCGACCGGCGATGCGCTGATGGAAATCGAGGGGCTGGTCAACCGGGTGAACGAGCACGTCGCATCGATCGCCACGGCTGCCCGCGAGCAGGCAACCGGCCTTGCAGAAGTCAACACGGCGGTCAACAGCATGGACCAGATGACCCAGCAGAATGCGGCGATGGTCGAGGAAACGACGGCCGCCAGCCAGACACTGGCACAGGAAAGCCGCGAGCTGAAAAGCCTGCTGCAGACCTTCCGCCTTTCTGCCGGCAGCGCCCAGACATCCTACAGCCGCGCCGCCTGACCCACCTAAAAAGACGGAAATGCCGATTGCCCGCGTCCGAAAGGACGCGGGCTTTTTCTGTTGGTCACAATTGCACGGCCGGCAGGCCGCAATCTGAGGTTTTCGACGATCTTCCCGGCATTTGTCGCATCCGCCTTGACCGTGGTGGATTTGTCGCCAGAATGGCGCGGTGATTCAAGATGTTAAACCATCTGTTCGCGGCGCCCGAGGGCGTTCAAATCCTGGGGAGGTTTCAATGACGCCGTTTCGACGTGTGATGATCCGTATCGGGGCGCTGATGGCACTGTCGCTGGGCGCTTTGACGGCGTGTACGGTGGTTGTCGATGAACCTGGGCAGCGGCCACGTCCGCGCCCTGAACCTTCGATCCCGCAAATGTGTACGATGGAATACAACCCGGTCTGTGCACAGCGCGGCAACAATCGCCGGACCTTCTCGAACGCCTGCCAGGCGCGGGCGGACGGATACCGCATCACCGGCCGCGGCGAATGCCGGCCGGAGCGGCCCGATTTCGGCGGTGATCGCCCGCAAGTCTGCACACGCGAATATGATCCTGTCTGCGCCCGGCAGGGACGGCGCGAGCAGACGTTTTCGAACGGCTGCATGGCCGAGGCCCAAGGGTTTCGTGTGATCGGTCGCGGCGAATGCCGCCGCGGAAACGACCGGCCCGTTGATGACTCAGGCATGCTTCCGCCGCCGGATCGCCGGCCGCAGGCCTGCACCCGCGAATTCGCGCCGGTCTGCGCGCGTCAAGGACGTCGCGAGCAGACTTTCCCGAATGCCTGCACGGCACAGGCCCAAGGGTTCCGCGTGATCGGCAACGGCGACTGCCGGTAACGGCAAGCAAAAATTTGCTAACGGGGCCGCTCCATTTGGAGCGGTTCATTGGTGAGGACAGCGACTGGAGCCGGTCGATGGTGCTGCGCATCGTTTCTTTGAACGCCTGGGGTGGCCGGATTCATGAGCCGTTGATGCGGTATCTCGTGGACGTGGATGCCGATGTGATCTGCCTGCAGGAAGTGGTGCGCACGCCGGCCGCCCGGTCGGACTGGCTGGTCTATCGTGATCATGGCGTGGAACTGCCGCAGCGCGCCAATATGTTCGATGAGACCCGGGCAGTGCTTCCATCGCATGACGCCTTCTTTTCTCCGACTGCGCGCGGCACTTTGTTCGATGGCGACGAAGGGGTTCCTTCAGAATTCGGACTGGCGACGTTCGTGCGCAGCTCGCTTGCCGTCATCGGTCAGGCCAGCGATTTCATCCATGGCGAATTTTCACCGGATGGCTGGGGGCCGCATCCGCGGGCGCGCAACGCCCATTGTGTCCGCCTGTTCAGCTATGAGGACGGTTTTCCCGTTACTATCGTCCAGATGCACGGTCTGCGTGATCTGGCCGGCAAAGGAGACACCCCGGCACGTGAAAAACAGACCGACGCGTTGATCGAAATTGTCCTGAACCTGTGGCGTGGCGATGAGCGGTTGGTGGTTTGCGGCGATTTCAATGTCTTGCCGGAAAGCGGGATGTTCGGCGCGCTCGCCGATCTGGGTCTGTCCGACCTCGTGGTCTCGCGGGGCCATGCGGATACGCGGACGTCCTACTACGAGAAGCAGGGACGCTTTGCCGACTACATGCTGGTGACGCCGGATGTGGAGGTCGTCGCCTTCGATGTGGTCGAGCAGCCGGAGGTTTCCGACCATCGTGCGCTGCTTCTGGAGATGCGATAGGCCGAGAAATCTGCGTTGTCTCAGTATGACCGCGTAAATCCGCCGTCGTGCATGATGTTGAGGCCAGTCATATGATCGGAGAAGGGGGACAGCAATCCCTCGACGGCAATCGCAACTTCTGCCGGCTCGCCATATTTTCCGAGCGGAATGTTGGAGGTCTCTTCGGCCAGCCGCTGATCGAACGTCATTCCGGCAGCGTGCGCGCGCTTTTCTATACCTTCTCGATACCACGGGGCGAGAGTGCCGCCGAGCGACAGCGTGTTGACGTGAATGCCACGGCTGCCGAGAGCAAAAGCAAGCGTCTTGGCTTCGCCGACCCAGGCACAGCGCAACACATTCGAAGTCGCGTAATGACCGAGCACCTGCGCCGATGAAATGCCAGATATGATAACGATCTTCGCGCGGCGTCCGGCGGACGGATCAGGTTTCATCGTGGCGATCGCTGCCTTCAAGACCTCCAGGGGACCAATGAAGCAACTCTGGAAAAGCTCGCGCCATGCCTGGCTTCCCGGCATCGGGTCGTTGGTGCTGTGGGCCTGTGGCGACATCAGGACGACGCCGTCAAGCACGATGCCTTTTTCACTCAACTGGCTGGCAAAAAGACCGATGGCTTCGTCGTTGGTCATGTCAAGGCTGAGGCACTGATGACCCGATCCCGCGAGCCGCTCGGAGAGCGCCTTCAGCTTCTCCATGTTTCTCGCTGCCAGAACGAGTGCGTAACCGCTTTTCGCAAGCTGGTGGCATACCGCGTCGCCGATGCCGCCGGTCGCTCCAGTTACGAGGATCGTCCGCATGTGTTCGGTCACCGTGCTTCACCTTCCAATAACAGGGATGAGGGCGGATGATAGAGCCAGACGGAGGAGACGTGAAGCCCGGGCGGCGTTGACGTTCAGGCATCTTTCTGTGGTGTGATTTCTAGGCCATTCGAACTTCGCGCACACCGCGACCCAAACGCTGGCGCAACAGCGCGCGAAGGGTGACGCCGTCGGCATAGCCGACGAGGCCGGCGATCTGCTCGAGGCTCTTGTCGCTCGTCTTGATGAGGTGGACGGCGCGTTCGACGCGAAGGTCCTGGAAATAGGAAAGCGGCGTCTTACCCAGGACCTGCTGCATGCGTCTTGCCAACGTTCGCTTGCTCGCGCCCACGGCATCCGCCGCTTCGGTCAGCGAGAAACCGCCGGCAAGGCTTGCCCGTGCCCAGCGTTCGAAGCGCTCAACCAGCGGATCGGCATGCGCGAGATGATCGCTGATGACATAGGCCGATTGTGCCGGTCGTGAATCGACGATCAGGTAGCGGGCGACCAATCCGGCCAGTTCCGGGCTCACCTGCCGGACCAGCCACAGGGCCATGTCGACATGGCCGAGGGCGGCGCCCGCCGTCACGAGATTTCCCGACTTGATCAGCATATGTCCGTCGTCCAGCCGCACAGCCGGATAGCGCTGGCGAAAGAGCGGCGCGAGCCACCAGGTCGTCGTTGCCGTCTGTCGGTCGAGCAGGCCTGATTCCGCCAGCACGAAGGTCCCGACACAGGCGGCCGCAATGCGCGTGCTGGACGCGGCGCTCTCGGCAAGAGCCTTGGCTGCATCGCGCACGTCCGGACGTCCGAGCGCAGGGACAAGCAATTCCGGCGTCTTGTAGCCGATGGCGGGGATGACCAGCCAGTCGACGGCGGATGGATCGAGCTTTGCGGCTAGCGGCACGGCGAGACCCTGCGATGTGCGCACCTTGCGCCGCAAGCCGACGATGGCGACCTCGAAGGGCGCGACGTCGAGCGATAGCATGGCCGCCAATTCGTTGGCGGTGGTGAAGACGTCGAGCACCGTCGACAGTCCGGTATCGAAGATGCCATCGAGGGCGAGGACCTGAATTTTCATGGCAAGAATGCTATCAAAGATGTCTATAATGACAATAGGCAGAGATGCTCTCTTTCGCGCACACTGATGGCACACCGGCGTTTTGCTGCGGTGTCACCCAAAGGAGAAAGTCATGATCAAGCTTGCACTGTTTGTTCGCCTTGAAGCCAAGCCCGGCAAGGAGGCTGATGTCGAAGCCTTTCTGAACACCGGACTGGAGCTGGCGCAACAGGAGGAGGCGACGCCGATCTGGTTTGCGCTGCGGCTCGGACCTTCGACGTTCGGCGTCTTCGATGCTTTCCATGACGAGGCTGGCCGCAAGGCACATCTCGACGGCCTGATCGCGCAGGCGCTGATGGCGCAGGCGTCCACGCTGTTCTCGCAGCCGCCATCGATCGAGCATGTCGATGTGCTGGGTCTGAAAAACCTTGCCTGAAGCGGCGACCTGAAAAAAACTGCGATGTGAAGGAGCCACTGGCTATGCAAATCGATGTTACCACGATCGGGTTCACCCAGAGTTCCGCCGCAGACTTCTTCGGCCGCCTCCGGCAAGCCGGCGTGAAGAAGGTCGTGGATATCCGGCTTCACAACACATCGCAGCTTGCCGGCTTCGCCAAGGCTGCCGATCTCCCGTATTTCCTGAAGGAACTCTGTGGCGCGGATTATGTCCATCAGCCGCTTCTGGCGCCGACCGAAGACATCCTCACCGCCTTCAAGAAGGAGAAGGGGGACTGGAACGCCATGCGTCATCAGTTCATGGAGCTGATGGCGGAACGCAGGATCGAGAACCGTCTGGAACCTGCGGCGTTCGCGGGGAGCTGCCTGCTCTGCTCCGAGGCGTTGCCGCACCAATGCCACCGCCAGCTGGTCTGCGAATATCTCGACGGAAAATGGGGCGGGAAGCTGTCTGTCCGGCATCTTTGACGGATTTGGCTCGTTGCCGCATTGCCGCATTGCCGCATTGCCGGTTGCGAGGGCGCCGACCCCATATCCGGTGACGGCTTGGAAAGCCTTCGTTTACCCTGTTTGCATAAAATCCTCTTCAATCACGGTCTTTCTGCATCGGCGCCCGTCTTTCGACAGAGGTGGTACGCAGGTTTTGCGCAGGGACAGGGCGGATACGGATGGCGCATTTCGATGCATCGTCACCGGTAGAGGCGGCAATTGAGTATGGCGTATGTTTCCCTTTTCCGTCGGCCAGCGATGGTTTTCGTGCTGTCGTTTTCGCTGGCCGCCTGTTCGACGGATGATCTCAGCCCGCCCTCGCGCATCGATTCTTCGTCAAGGGTGAGCGCGATCGAACCGGCGCGCAATCACCGTCGCGTTGCGCGCGAAAACGCCTATCCTTCGGCTGACACGCCAGTCGGCACGTTTTCCGAAAATTCCGACGATGCGGTTCCGGTCGATCCCCGCCAGCAGGCAGCGCGCCTGCCGATGATCGACAGCGAGCCGGAAAACACGACGCAGCAACCGCTTGCCGTTGCCAGCGTCCAGCCGATGACGGTGCCCGCCGAAGGCGTCAACATGGATGCGATGCTCGGCGTCGAGACCGGTTCCACGCCGGTTGTCGGTCTTGCCGAGGAGCAGAACCGCGATATCGCCGTGGGCAACGAGATCGCCGAGGGCAATGCCAGCCAACCGGTCGTCGGCGGCATCGGCGGCGACAGCGTCCAGCAGCTTGGCGGGTCGCAGGCGATGCCGGAGACGGCAGAGGTTGACCCGGGCTACGATCCCGACCTGCCGCCGCTGAGCCCGGAAAAACTTGCTGCCGAAGAGGCGCGCAAGGCACAATTTCTCGAACAGCAACAGCGGGTAACGCTGCGCAAGAGCAGCCGGGCTGCCGACGAGCAGCAGGTGGCGTTCCTGCCGCGTGCCGACAATCCCATGAGCGAGCCCGATTTCACCGGCCAGATGCCAGCTTCCGAAATCGCCTGCCGCCAGCGGCTGAAAAAGCTGCGCGTCGAATTCACCGACATTCCGCGGATCTCACAGGGCCGCGCGTGCGGTATCGATTATCCGATCGAGCTGACTGGCCTTTCCGGAGGCATCGATATCAAGCCGTCGGTCAAGCTCAACTGCGAGGTGACCGAAGCCTTCGCTAAATGGGTGAAGAACGAACTCGCCCCCTCGGCGCGCTATCGCTATCTCTCCGGCGTCAAGACCATCAAGCCACTCGGCGGCTATTCCTGCCGGACGATGAATTCACAGCGCGGCAATCCGATGTCGGAACACGCCCACGGCAACGCCATCGACGTCGGCAAGTTCGTGCTCAATTCCGGCAAGGAGATCGACGTGCGCAAGCCAGGCTTCTTCGCTTTCCGCGAAAAGGGACTGCTGAAGGCGGTGCGCAGCGACAGCTGCAAATATTTCAACACCGTGCTCGGCCCCGGCAGCGATCCGCACCACAAGGATCATTTTCACTTCGATCTGAGAGACCGCAAGTCGGGGTACAGGCATTGTGATTGATTGCCGCTCGCGGCACTTCCGGGAAAATAGGTCTGCTTTTCACTCAGGTAATCCAGCCAATCGCAGACCGTCCGCGAATGCGGCAAAATCTTCCGGACGGTGGATCGGAAGCCAATCCCTAAGATTGGACACGCGCAAAGATGGATCGAGTTCGCGTACGCGCTGCATTGCCCGCCTTGCCTCATCCATTCGTCCGGCGAGCGCATGGCTCGCTGCCACGATGCTGACCGCGATAAGGAAGGTCGGCAAGTTTCGCACTGCTTTTTCAGCCCATGCCGAGGCGGTATCAAAGCGCCCCGCGAAGAAATGTGCCAGCGCCGTTCCGGCCTGCATGCGAAACATCTCGGGATCCAGCGGGCTCAGGCGAACGGCGTGCGCGAGATGCTCGATCGCACCGTCTGTTTCACCGCGGAAAGCGCGCAGGAAGCCGCCAAGAAACCAGGTGGGGGCGAGGTTTGGATTGAGCAACCGTGCCCTGTCAAGGAGCGCAATGCCGCCATCAAGCTCGCCAGCCAGATGGCCAAGCGCATGGCCGGCTCGGGTCAGGGCGACCGCATCGTCCCGGCCAAGGTCCACCGCCAGGCGCGCCAGCCGGATACCCTCGGCGATCTCCCTCGGGCGATCGGTCATCCAGCCGTTGACCTTGCGCCAGAAATAACACCATGCCGACATGCCATAGGCCGATGCAAAGTCCGGATCGAGTTCGATCGCCTTGTAGAATGACGGCAACGCCTCCTCGATCGCTTCCTTTGTTCCGCGGTGCAATTTTGCCATTCCGCGCAAGTACTGGTCGTATGCGTCGAGGCTTTCCGTCGGTTTTCTCTTCGCGCGTTCGATCTCGGCCCGCTCGAGCTGCGGCGCAATCGCGCCGACGACGTTCTCTGCAATCTGATCCTGCAGCTCGAAGATGTCATCGAGAGTGCCTTCGAAACGCTCTGCCCAGAGATGTGTCCCGGTTGTCGCGTCGATCAGTTGTCCGGTGATGCGGACCTTGTTTGCCGCCTTGCGCACGCTGCCTTCCAGCACATAGCGGACACCCAGCTCGCGTCCGACCTCTTTTACGTCGACTACCCGGCCCTTGTAGGTGAAGCTCGAATTGCGGGCGATGACGAACAGCCAGCGCATGCGTGACAATGCCGAGATGATATCCTCGACCACGCCGTCGGCGAAATATTCCTGCTCCGGATCGTCGCTCAGGTTATGGAAGGGCAGGACCGCTATGGAGGGTTTGTCCGGAAGAGCGAACGCGGCTGCAGGGCCTTCTCCGGGCTTGTCGTGCAGGTTTTTCAGGGGCTCCTGATCGTGGGTTGCCAATGCTTCGTCGATCTTGCCAACGAACCGGAAGCCCTTGCGGGCAACCGTTCGCACAAGCCGCTGCTCTTCGCCGTTGTCGCCGATTGCCTTGCGAACCGCATTGATATGGCTGGTCACGGTCGACTCGGAAACGATCCTGCCGCTCCACACCGCTTGCAGCAGATCATCCTTGCTCACCACGCGGTCACGGTTCTCCACAAGATGAAGCAGCAGGTCGAAAACCTGGGGGCCGACGGAAACGACATCGGACTGCCGGCGGAGTTCCCGGCGCTCAGGGTCAAGCATGTAATCTTCGAACACGAATTGCACGTCGGTATTCCTTGGCCGAGCGCGCTCGGGTGGGTGGATGAAGCAACAGGGCGGATATTTGTTGCGCCCATTGATAGCACGGCATTGTGTGCCTGACTGCACCCGACGCCGGAAGGCGTGCCAGTTGAACACCCTTTCATTTGGACAAATAACCAAGCTTCATTCAAGAGCAATTCAAGCTCCCAACAAGGACTTCCCGCCGGCTGACAGGCAATCTCCCTTCACACCGGCCGCAGCGGTTGCGGTCAATGGAAGAGGAGAAGACGTTATGAAGATCGTTGTTATCGGAGGCACCGGCCTCATCGGCACCAAGCTTGTGAAAATCCTTCGCGAAAACGGGCACGATGCCTTGGCGGCATCGCCCAACACCGGCGTGAACACCATCACGCGCGAAGGACTTGCCGAAGCGCTTGATGGAGCTGACGTCGTCGTCGACGTCGCCAATGCGCCGGTGTGGGAAGACCAGGCCGTTCTCGATTTCTTCAAGACCTCGGGTCGCAACCTCTTGGCGGCGGAAGCAGCAGCCGGCGTCCGCCATCACGTCGCGCTCTCGGTTGTTGGAACGGAACGGCTCCTCGACAGCGGCTACTTCCGGGGGAAGATGGCGCAGGAAAATCTCATCGTGGCGTCCAACGTTCCCTATACGATTCTGCGCGCCACGCAGTTCTTTGAATTTGTCAGCGGCATTGTCCAGTCGGCCGCCGTCGGCGAGGAAATTCACCTCTCGCCTGCACTGATACAGCCGATATCGTCCCATGATGTTGCGGCAGCACTTGCCGACGTCGCGGTTGGCAAACCGCTCAACGGCATCACCGAGGTGGCCGGACCTGAAGCGCTGCCGCTGGATGAACTCGTCAGGCGGTTCCTGAAGAGAACAGGAGACCAGAGAAAGGTCGTTCCCGATGTCCATGCGCGCTATTTCGGCGTTGCCCTGAACGATCAATCGCTCACGCCCGGCAAGAATCCACGCATCGGGTCGGTTCGTTTCGAGGCATGGCTTGATCAGTCGATGGCTCAACCAGCCAGCTGACCGGTCCCCCGGCGAGTGGCAGCTCGGTATCGAGCTGCATATTTACCCTGACCAGACATTTCGACGCCCCTCTGATCCGCGATCATTCGAGCCGGACGTACGCGTCGAACGACAATCTGTATCCACGAAGGAGAATTGAAATGTTCGCAAGATTTCTTTGCGGCGTTGCCTTTGCGACGCTCTCGATGAACGTTGCCTTTGCAGACGAAGTGCCGGCCGACAAGTCCAAGGTGACAGTGGTGTTCGACCACGTCCTTCCCAATGCCCCCGGCATGAGCATGAAGGGAGTGCTCGTCGAATACGAGCCGGGCGGCTCGTCGCCTGGACACACGCATCCGGATTCTGCCTTCATCTATGCAACGGTCCTTGACGGCGCCATCCGCAGCAGCGTCAATGGCGCGCCGGAAAAGGTCTACAGCGCCGGCGAAAGCTTCTACGAGGAGCCAGGTGCTCATCACGGCGTGAGCGCGAATGCCAGCGACACGGAGCCTGCACGCCTCCTGGCCGTGTTTGTCGTCGGTACCGACGAAAAGGAACTGACCACCAACGACAAGTGAGCTGATTTTCCGGCGGATGACAGCATCGTCCAGCGGTGATTGCGTCGATTGGCACCGCGAGACGCCTGCCTTGCTCACGAGTATTCGTCACCGGAAGAACCAAAACACGAGGCGGCCTGCATGCGCGGGCTGCCTCTCGATTCATGAGTTTGTCGCGTCCAGCGCTGGAGTTTCGAACTGGAGTTTTGCGTGGCTTGTTGCCGTGAAAACATGAAGTACGCGGTTGCTTTGCAAAAAAAATGGCCGGTAAAAACCGGCCTAAAGCGAACCTTACCGAAGGGGGGACTGCGGGCCGGTTCTTGCAAATCATGCGAGCGTCGTGTGTGTTCCACGGCGCGAAAATGATCGAAGACCATCACCGTTTCATGACAGAAGGGGCGAAATCCCGCCATACCGTCGCGATTGCACTGAATTTGGTTTCGCCGTCCACAATCCTGGCGGCGCCAGGCGCAGCGGCGGGTGATCTATGATTTTGGCTCGGTCCCGCGCGCATTGGAGTTTGCGCATCCAGCTTGTCACGCCTTCGGTGTTGTGCTTCGTCGCTCGAGTGCGGTCTTGCGGATGATCTCGGCGATCTCCGGGCTGCTGCTGGACAGCATCTGGAAATCCGCCGAGTACAGCGACAGGAGCGAGACCTCGGTCGCGGCGCTGACGGTCGCCGAGCGGGGCTCGCCGCTGATCAGCGCCATCTCGCCAAAAAAGCTGCCGGCCCCAAGCTCCACCGGATTCGGTGTGGCGACGATGACGCTGCCCTCGACGATGAAGAACATCTGGTCGCCGGTGTCGCCCCTGCGACAGAGTACGGTGCCCGCCGGCACGATGCGTGGCCGCAGCGCTCGCACGACCTCGACCAGCGCGGCCGAGCCGAGCCTCTGGAACAGGGGCACGGCCGCAACCAGCTGCCAGTTGCGCACGAAATCCTGGCGGCGGACTTCTTCGTAAAAGCCGGTGGCGAGGATGCCGGCCCACAGCGCAAAGATGCCGATGCCGCACATCATCACCAGCCCGGCAAGGACGCGGCCGGCGAAGCTTTGAGGGATCTCATCGCCATAACCGGTTGTCGACAGCGTGACCACCGCCCACCACATCGCCTGGGGGATGCTGCCGAACTTGTCCGGCTGGACGTCGCGCTCGATGATATAGGCAGCGAGAGCCGCACCGAACAGAATGATGCCGAAGATCGAGGTGACGCCGATCAGGTTGCGCGCCTCTTTGCTCAGGACCCTGCCCATCAGCCGGAAAAAGGTGGAATCGCGCAGCGGTTTTAGCAGCCATACGGCGCAGTAGAGGCTCTGGTCGCGCGTGCCGACGAGCAGGAAGGCGGCGAGAGGAATCAGAACGGCGAGTACATCGATGGTGAGTGCCGGTTTCCCTTCCCGAACATCTTTCGCCCGCTGAATGGTCAGCGTTCCGATCAGTTGCAGGGTATAGACGACCCAGATGCTGGCGAGCAGGATCTCCAGAATGAGCCTGGTTCGTCCCGAGGTATCCGGTGTCGTGAGGGCCGCGACCGCCACGAGCCCAATTGCTGCGAGCAGCGCGTTGAGCGGCGCAGAAATCCTCAAGAAGCGCAGTGCCGGCATTGAATCCCCCCGAACGGCCGACCACTCCTTGAGAATAGGATGCCTTCAGACCAAACGCAAAGGGACTGGCGGAAGGTCCTGCAGCCAAGTCTCAAGCAACCAAGTGCGGTTGGGTCATTGCGATATTGGATGTTTGTCACCGTTGACAATCTGTTTTCGTCTTTTCTCGATTTTCCAGCTGAAATTTTCGAAGGAACACCCCATATAGGGCATCTCTTTCCGCATCCTGTCCCTCCGGAACAAATTTCATGGCGCCCATCGTTTCCGTTTCCAATCTTGTGAAAACCTATGCCTCCGGCTTCCAGGCGCTGAAGGATGTCAGCCTCGATATCGAGGAAGGCGAAATCCTTGCGCTGCTGGGGCCGAACGGCGCCGGCAAGACGACGCTGATCTCGATCATCTGCGGTATCGTCAATCCGAGCAGCGGCACGGTGCGCGTCGGCGGCCACGACGTCGTCAAGGATTTTCGCGAAACGCGCTCGATGATCGGGCTGGTGCCGCAGGAACTGACGACAGACCAGTTCGAGACCGTCTGGAACACCGTTTCCTTTTCGCGTGGCCTGCACGGCAGGAAGCCGAACCCCGCGCATATCGAGAAGGTGCTGAAGGACCTGTCGCTCTACGACAAGAAAGACAACATGCTGCGCGAGCTTTCCGGGGGCATGAAGCGCCGGGTGCTGATCGCCAAGGCGCTCAGCCACGAGCCGCGGGTGCTCTTTCTTGACGAGCCGACGGCCGGCGTCGATGTCAACCTGCGCAAGGACATGTGGCAGGTGGTAGAGAAGCTGCGTGAAACCGGCGTGACGATCATCCTGACGACCCATTACATCGAAGAGGCGGAAGAGATCGCCGATCGGGTGGGCGTCATCAATGGCGGCAAGATCCTTTTGATCGAGGACAAGAAGGACCTGATGAAGAAGCTGGGTCGCAAGGAACTGCGCGTCGATCTTCAAGAGCCCATTTCGAGCATCCCCGAGACGCTCTCGTCCTACGATCTGACGATCGAGGATGACGGTCATTCGCTGATCTACGACTACAATACGGCAGGTGAGCGCACCGGCATCACGACGCTCCTGACGGCGCTGGCAGAGGCCGGGATCCGGCTCAAGGACATCTCGACGCGGCAGAGCTCGCTCGAGGACATTTTCGTCGAACTGGTGGGAGCACGCGCATGAACCTCGAAGCGGTCAAGTCGATCTATTTCTTCGAGATGGCGCGCACGCGGCGCACGCTTTTGCAGAGCGTCGTCTCGCCGGTTATCTCCACCTCGCTCTATTTCATCGTCTTCGGCGCTGCCGTCGGATCGCGCATCCAGGAGATCGAAGGGGTGTCCTACGGCGCCTTCATCACGCCCGGGCTGATCATGCTGACGCTTTTGACGCAGTGCATCGGCAACGGCTCGTTCGGCATCTATTTCCCGAAATTCACCGGCACGATCTACGAAATCCTGTCCTCGCCGGTCTCCATGACCGAGATCGTGCTCGGTTATGTCGGGGCGGCGGCGACCAAGGGCATGATGATCGGTCTGATCATCCTTGCCACGGCCTCGCTGTTCGTCGATCTGTCGATCGCCCATCCCTTCGTGATGCTGCTGTTCTTCGTGCTGACGGCCGTCACGTTCAGCCTGTTCGGCTTCATCATCGGCATCTGGGCCAAGGATTTCGAGCAGCTGAACCTGATCCCGATGCTGGTCATCCCGCCGCTGGTCTTTCTCGGTGGCAGCTTCTACTCGATCGACATGCTGCCGCCCTTCTGGCAGGCGGTCAGTCATTTCAATCCGGTGCTCTATCTCATCAGCGGATTCCGCTGGAGCTTCTTCGAGATCGCAGACGTCAATCCGATCGTCAGCTTCTCGATCATCATTGTGTTCCTCGCGGTGCTCATGACGTTGCTGACGTGGATTTTCCGGACGGGGTATCGGTTGAGGAATTAGCAAAGGAGCCAATAGGCAGTAGGGATGGGAAAGTCGTCGTAGCCGCATTCCCGACTGCCCATTCTACTGCGTCACCTCTTCCAGTTCACATGCCTTCGTGTCGATCGTCATGGCGTTGCCGCGCCAGACGAAAGCGCCGCTGCCCCAGCTTCGGATCCAGACCAGCGGCAGCATGACGTCGCGTACGAGGATGGCGGGCAGGGAGAGGAGTGATACGCGCCAGCCCTTGGCAAGGCCAAGCGTCAGTTCCGGCAAATAGATTGCGGCGACGACGGCTAAGGCGATCGCAGGCGCATTGATGCCTGCGAGAACGGCGGCGGCGACCGCGAAGAGGAGCGGCGGGACAGCGCCCAGCAAAATTTCCGGTGCGAAAAATAGCGGAAAGGTGACGCGGCGCAGGCGTGCCCATCGTGCCTGGCGCGACCACACGTCGTGGCGGGTGCGGCTGCCGAGCGGCTGGTCGAAGGGAGAGGAAACAAGATGGACCTTCAATCCCAGGCGATTGACCAGCTTGGTTGCGGCGGCATCCTCGGCGATCTCGGCGGCGAGCGCTTCAATTCCACCATTGTCGTCAAGCAGCGGCCTGAACCATAACATGCTCTTTCCTTGCGCGAATCCGAAACCGAGCGCTTCGCCAGCATACTGCCAGCGGGCCTGCTGCGTGTTCAGGAACATACATTCGACCTCAGCCCAGAAACCCTCCGGTCGCGCGCCAATCGGCGTCGAGCACACGAGACCTGTGTTCCTGCGCCAGCCCGCCATAAGGTGAGCCACGTAGTCCTTCGGCATCAGCACGTTGGAATCGGCGAGGATCACCCAGTCGTGCCGGGCGGCCTTCCAGCCCTTCACGCAGTTGTTGAGCTTCGGATTGGCGCTGATCCGGTCGTCGCCGGTCAGGATGCGCGTGGGAATGCCAGGATTTGCGGCCATCGCCCTGCGTATCTCGGCAATAACAGGATCGCGCGGATTGGCGACGCAAAAGATCAGCTCGTAGTCGGACCAGTCGAGCGCGAAGGCGTGCGCGAGCGTCTCGGCGGCGAACGGTTCGATGCCGCGGGCGGGCACGACGATCGAGACCGGCGGCCGTTCCTTGACGAATGGAGCCGGTTTCCCGCTTGGCACCATTCGCCAGCCGGCGATGATGATGCTGAGAAGATTGACCAAGACGAGGATTGCGGCCGCGGCGGCAAACGTGATGATCATGCACTGTTCCTTGCTCGCATCGCCGCTTCATGACGAATCTGTCGCCGCAGCTTTGCGATCCAGCAACATCATTGTCATATGACACGCGGATGACAGGCGGGTGCTCTAGCGAGGTTCGCCGGGGTGCGAGAGGTTTGAAAAGCCGGCCCTCGACATTGGCGGCCGGTCTCTTCGCTTATCGATTTCGGGCACCGGCCTGCTGAAAACGGCCTTGATGGCGTTCGTCGTCCCGTCATCGGATTTGACCATCATCAGCATATGGAGTTGTTCGTCTCGGCGGGCGAAGCCGAGTTCGAAGGGGGCATTGCTATAAACGACGGATGTCTTGTTTCGCCATTGGCCTGTTCCCGTAGCAAACAGCGCTTGCCCGCGGCGATCGGCCTGGATGACGGCCGACCAGCCGTTGTTTGCCGTTACGGTCAGAATATCTCCGTGCCGGACGATGGCGATGAGGCAGGTGTTGCATGGGCCGGCGTTCGAAGCCACCTGCTGCCACCGCCCGTGGAATACCGGATCTTCGGCAAATGCGCTGAAAGGCGATAGTGTCGCAGCAGCAACGATAAGCAGCGATCGCAACAGCCGGGTCATGCATGTTCTCCGTCGGTCTCGTTAATCCCTCAAGCGTAACTCGTCCGTTTGCATCTGCAGGAAATCCAGTGTCGACAGGAAGCTCATGCCGAGCAGGCTCTGGTCGAGCTTGCCTTCCTCGGTGACCATGGCCTTGATGTCCTTGCGCACGATCGGACCGATGGCGACTTCCGCAAGCGTCACCGGTGCTGCGCGGGCCTCGCCGTTGGCGGTAAGGATGGACTGCGTATAGGCGAGCTTTTCAGGGTTGAGGCCAAGCGTCTGGGCATCCTCGTAGGATAACGCCACGCGGCTGGCGCCGGTATCGACCAGCATCTGGACGCTTTCGCCGTTGACGGTAACGGGTGTCTCGAAATGACCGTTCAGGACCTTGTGCAGCACGACTTCCTGGATGCCTTCGTTGTCGGTAAAGACCGCCGCGCGGCCGGGAATGAGGCCGCCGGCCAGCCGGTTGCCGAAAGATTGCAGGTCGCCGCGATAGAGATAGCCCGAAACCAGAACCAGGATGATCAGCACCCAGATGCCGAACTGGCGCAGGCTTTCGCCGATATGCTGCCGGCGGCTCTGCAGCAGGCCGGCGGCGATCAACGCGCCGACCGCGCCGAGGGAAACGAGGCGGCCGAAATCGTCGTTCATGATGCCGAAGGTGCGGCCGCTGTCATGGTTGAGGATAAGGAAGGCAAGTCCGACGGCAAGGATGCCCAGAAGAATGGTCAGCCGGTTCATTCGCCGCTCACCCTTTCGCGGGCCATGCGGGTCCGGCGTGTTTCGCGGCGCGGCTTGCGTTCCATGGTTTCAAGCCGCGCGGGCAGGGTCTGCATGATGCCTCGACGCTCTTCGGAGGTGTAGAGCGTCCAGGCGCCGATCTCGTCGCGCGTGCGTCCGCAGCCGAAACAATATCCGGTTTTCATGTCGATCGAACAGACGAGAATGCAGGGCGATTCCATGAAGGCGTGACGTCCGGATAATGAGCAGTTTCAAACTATATCGGCGTTTCAGATCGCCAGCGCAAGGGCGGCAAAAACGGCGATCTCGGTCAATTGTTGTGTGGCGCCGATTGTGTCGCCCGTATGTCCGCCGATCTTGCCGTCGACGATTTCGCTGAAGGCTGGAACGGTGGCTGCAAACGCAGCAATCGCCAGCACGGCGGCAAGGAGCGAGGCACCGGACAGCAATAGCAAAAGGGCAGCGGAGACGACGCCGAGGACAAGGGCAAACGTGACCGCCGAGGCTTCCGGCTCTCCGGCCGATGCGGCGACGCCGTCCTGGCGGGCCGGCGGCAGTTTCGACCAGTGCCAGACCATCGCCGTGCGGCTGAGGGCTGCGACGGCTAGGACCAGAAGTCCGCCACCGCTTGCCGACACAAGCGGCAGGACGGCGGCAAGCGCAGAGACCCTGAGGCCGAAGGAGAGGATGAGGGCGACAGCGCCATAGGAGCCGATGCGGCTGTCCTTCATGATGACCAGCGCCTTCTCCTTGGTCTTGCCGCCACCGAGGCCGTCTGCCGTATCGCTGAGGCCGTCCTCATGCAGGGCACCGGTGATCAGCGCCTGGATCGTCACGGCGACGAAGGCGGTGAACAGGGGGGACGCATGGATGGCGCTGAAGATAGAGACGATGGCAGCAGCCGGTAGGACGATCAGTAGTCCGGCAATCGGAAAGGCCCGCACGGCGCGGCTGAGGCGGCCGTCGAAATTGACGAAATGACGCTGCGGCATGTGAATGCGGCTGAGGAACGCCACCGAGCGCGCCACGTCATCGATGAAATCGCGGATATCGAACATAAAAGGCTTCCCCCGGTTTTCCCGCGAAGGCGGGAAAACGCTCCCATCTTTGATTTTGGAGCATCCAGATTCGAGTGATTCCACTCGAATCTGGATGCTCCAGGCCGATCCGCCCCCGCGAATCGGTGTTTTCCGAGTGATCATGCGACGGCGACACGAACAGGCGCAAATGCCGTTGCCGGATTTGTCGTCGCGCTCTATGAGGGAGCACCTTCTGGGAGCCGAGACTCCCTCCGACGACGAGACGACACAAGGATTTTCATCATGAGTGCCAGCGGCCTGCCGTTCGACGATTTCCGTGAGTTGCTGCGCAACCTGCCAGGCCCCGACAGTGCGGCGCTGGTTGCCGCGCGCGAGCGCGACGCACAGTTGACGAAACCGCCCGGTGCGCTTGGTCGGCTGGAGGAAATCGCCTTCTGGCTTGCGGCCTGGACGGGTAGGGCGCCGGCCGTCAACCGGCCGCTGGTGGCGATCTTTGCCGGCAATCATGGCGTGACCAAGCAGGGTGTGACACCGTTTCCGCCTTCGGTGACGGCGCAGATGGTCGAGAATTTCGCAGCCGGTGGCGCTGCCATCAACCAGATTTGCGTCAGCTATGATCTTGGGCTGAAGGTGTTCGACCTGGCGCTCGAATATCCGACCGGCGACATCACCGAAGAGGCGGCTCTTTCCGAGCGCGATTGCGCCGCCACCATGGCCTTCGGCATGGAAGCGGTTGCCGGCGGCACCGATCTGCTCTGCATCGGCGAGATGGGGATCGGCAACACGACGATTGCGGCCGCGATCAACCTGGCGCTCTATGGGGGGACTGCCGAGGACTGGGTTGGCCCCGGTACCGGATCGCAAGGCGAGGTGCTGGCTCGCAAGATCGCCGCCGTCGAAAAGGCTGTGACACTGCACGGGGATCATCTGTCCGATCCGTTCGAAGTATTGCGGCGTCTCGGCGGTCGCGAGATCGCTGCAATGGCGGGTGCGATCCTTGCCGCGCGGATGCAGAAGATCCCCGTCATCATCGACGGTTATGTGGCAACGACGGCCGCCGCCATTCTGAAAGCCGCCAACCCGGCAGCGCTCGATCATTGCCTGATCGGCCACGTCTCGGCCGAGCCCGGTCATATGAAGGCGATCGAGATGCTGGGCAAGACGCCCCTTCTGGCGCTCGGCATGCGGCTCGGCGAAGGCACGGGGGCTGCCCTTGCCGCCGGCATCGTCAAGGCCGCGGCTGCCTGCCATTCCGGCATGGCGACCTTCGCGCAGGCCGGCGTCAGCAACAAAAGCTGACGCGCCTTCGCGGCATTGCCGAAGGCTGCAACGACAGGGTGCGGCCGCGGCGATCGCCGGATTCGCGCTGGTTCCGGCTCAGAAACATTGCCGATACCGTTAATTGCCGGCTTAGGTGCCATCGTGCCGCCATGATGAGGCTTGATACGGCGTGCCTTCTCACTTATGCGGGGTGCGGGCGATATCGCAGGACAACCCGCTACCGTTGGAAAAACAAACGTTCAGGTCGGCGTCACAGTATCGCATGCTCAATGCCGTCCGCCTTTGACGGAAAGCGGAGCGCACATGTATCTGAATGAGGACTATCGTGGAATGGCCAGTGAGAAGCCGGTAAAAAAGCTGACGGGAATCCGGCATTTCTTCGCGGCTGCGATTTATTCCTTCGGGGGCGCCAAGCGTCTCTTGAGCGAAGCAGCGTTTCGCCATGAACTCGGTGCCTTTGCGTTGGCCATGATAGCCTTCGTGATCACCGGCGCGACCTTTTTCCAGTATGTCGCAGCGCTCGTCCTGTTCCTCCTGATGATTGCTTTTGAGGCTTTGAACACAGCCATCGAGGAAATTGTCGACCGCGTTTCGCCGGAAATTTCTGAGATGGGGAAGAATGCCAAGGACCTCGGCTCGCTTGCCTGCCTTTGCCTGATCCTCGCCAATGCCGGCTATGTCGCCTATGTCGTGGTTTTCTCGCATTTTATCGGCGTCTGATGCGTGAATCGGCACGTGTCGATTTTATCCCCTCGGAATGGCTCAAATTTAATTGAGTGACCACAGCATCCGTTCGCGGGAAACAAAGTTGACACGAAAGATCATGATTATATACCGGGCCCGCCGGACAAAATGGTCCGCGGAAAATTCGGAGAGGGTTCCATGAAAATTTCCTTCCAACGTTCGACGGGTGCTTTGGCGCTCGCGGCACTTCTTGCCAGCGCACCGATCGGCGTCAGCGTCGTCTTTGCACAGGAAGACATCGGCATCGTCGTCTACAACGCCCAACACGAAAGCCTTGGCGTCGCTTGGGCCGAAGCCTTTACCAAGGAAACCGGCATCAAGGTGACGCTGCGCAAGGGCAGCGACATGGAGTTCGCCAACCAGATCGTCCAGGAAGGTGCCGCATCGCCGGCCGACGTGTTCCTGACGGAAAATTCTCCAGCCATGTCGCTGGTTGACGGGGCTGGGCTGTTCGAGCCGGTCGCCGCCGATACGCTGGCGCAGGTGCCAGAGAATTTTAGACCTTCCAACGGTCACTGGATCGGCGTTGCCGCACGCTCCACAGTCTTTGCCTATGACAAGACCAAGCTGACCGAAGACAAGCTGCCGAAGTCCCTGCTCGACCTCGCCGATCCCAGCTGGAAGGGCCGTTGGGCCGCCTCTCCGGCAGGCGCCGACTTCCAGGCCATCGTTAGCGCGCTGCTCTCCCTGAAGGGTGAGGAAGCAACAGCGTCCTGGCTGAAGTCGATGAAGGAAAACTTCACTGCCTACAAGGGCAACTCGACGGCGATGAAGGCGGTCAATGCCGGTGAGGTCGAAGGTGCGGTGATCTATAATTACTACTATTACGGCGACCAGGCGAAGACCGGCGAGAACAGCAAGAACATCGCCCTGCATTTCTTCAAGAACGAGGATCCGGGCGCTTTCGTCAGCATTTCCGGCGGCGGCGTGCTTGCCTCCAGCCAGCACAAGGAAAATGCCCAGAAGTTCCTGGCGTGGCTGACCGGCAAGGGCGGACAGAGCATCCTGCGTGACGGCACGTCGTTCGAATATGCCGTCGGCAACGGCGAAGCGTCGAACGCAGCCCTTCCGCCCCTCTCCGATCTGCAATATCCGAAGGTCGATCCGGCAACGCTGAACAGCGCAAAAGTCACAGACCTGATGACGGCAGCCGGTCTGCTGTGATAGGCAGAGTCTAAACCTGAACGGAACGCTCCGGTTAGGCATTGTCATTCCGGACTACCGGTGACATTCGCAGCCACTCGATTAAAGCGGCTGCGAATGTTCTTTTTGGTTTGAAAGCAGAGATTTTGAGCGCCACCGCGTTTCATGCCGAACCCGCCTCCGCCCTGCGGCGGCTGGTGACTGCCGCCAGAGGCCGTTCGCGGATACCCTATCTCTGGGTGACGATCGTTGCCGCCATCGTCTCGCTCGTCAGCCTCATGCCTCTCGGCTTCATCGCCTGGATTACCGTTCAGACCGGCTGGGAAACGGCGTCGAAGCTCATCTTTCGCGGTCGTGTCGGCGAACTGCTGGTCAACACCGCGCTGCTTGAAGTTTGCACCGTCCCGCTGGCGATCATCCTGTCCGTCTCCCTCGCATGGTTGACGGAGCGGACCGATCTGCCCGGTGCACGGCTGTGGTCCTGGCTGGCGGTGGCACCACTTGCGGTTCCTGCCTTCGTGCACAGCTATGCCTGGATCAGTCTGGTTCCAGGCTTGCACGGGCTGCCGGGTGGCGTTCTGGTGTCCGTGCTTGCGTATTTCCCGTTTCTCTATCTGCCGGTCGCCGCGCAGTTGCGGCGTCTCGACCCCGCGATCGAGGATGCGGCGGCCTCGCTCGGCCTCAATCCCTGGCAGGTGTTCTTCCGCGCCATTCTGCCGCAGTTGCGGCTGGCGATCTGCGGCGGCTCGCTTCTGGTGGGTCTCCATCTTCTTGCCGAATACGGCCTCTACGTGATGATCCGCTTCGACACGTTTTCGACTGCGATCGTCGATCAGTTCCAGTCGGCCTTCAATGGCCCGGCGGCCAATATGCTGGCCGGCGTGCTCGTCGCCTGCTGCCTGCTGCTTCTTGGTATCGAGGCGTTGCTGCGCGGCGGCGAGCGTTATGCCCGTGTTGGCTCCGGTGCTGCGCGCCCGGCCGATCGCCGGCAACTTGGGCGATTGGTGATTCCGGCGCTGATACTGAACGTCGCGACCGTGGCCCTGGCGATCGGCGTGCCGTTCGTCACCCTGACGCGCTGGCTTTACATCGGCGGTACCGAAATCTGGCGCATCGATCTTGTCGGCAGCGCTTTCGGCCAGACGGTCGTGCTGGCAATTGCGGGCGGTGTTCTGGCGACGATCGCGGCCGCGCCCATGGCCTGGTTGTCGGTGCGCGCGCCCGGTCGCCTGCAACGGATTTTCGAAGCCTGTCATTACTATGTCGGCTCTCTTCCCGGCGTGGTAGTGGCGCTGGCGCTGGTGACGATTACGGTGCGGCTGATCCTGCCGCTCTATCAGACCTTTGCGACGCTGTTTCTTGCCTATGTCATGCTGTTTCTGCCGCGCGCCATGGTCGGATTGCGCACCAGTATCGCCCAGGCTCCCGTCGAACTCGAGCGCGCCGCCATGGCATTGGGCCGCACACCGTTCCAGGCTGTGCGCCAGACGACAATGCGGCTGGCAGCCCCCGGCGTCGCGGCAAGCACGGCTCTCGTGGCGCTGGGGATTACCAATGAATTGACGGCAACCTTGATGCTGTCGCCGACCGGCGTGGAGACGCTGGCGACGAAATTCTGGTCGCTCACTAGTGAGATCGATTATGTCGCCGCTGCTCCCTATGCGGTGATGATGGTGCTTTTGTCGCTACCGCTCACCTTTATTCTCCATGCGCAATCCAGACGGGCAACCGGACAATGACGTTTCTGACGATCGATACCATCAGCAAATCCTATGGCGCGACGGTGGCGTTGGACGATATCCGCATCAGCCTGGAGGCTGGCGGCCGAACCGCGGTCGTCGGGCCGTCCGGCTCCGGCAAGACCACACTGTTGCGCATCATCGCCGGTTTCGAGACGCCCGACAGCGGATCGCTGGTTCTGGATGGAAAGACGCTGGCCGACGATGGTCTGCTTGTGCCGGCGCACAAACGCGGCATCGGCATTGTTTCACAGGACGGCGCGCTGTTTCCGCACCTGACCGTCGCCGACAATATCGGTTTCGGACTGGCCAAGCATGCTGCCGGTCGCGATCAGCGGATCGCCGAGTTGATGGAGATGGTCGAGCTTGACGGCATCATGGCCGCCCGCCGCCCGCACCAGCTTTCCGGTGGCCAACAGCAACGCGTGGCGCTGGCGCGGGCCCTGGCGCTGAAGCCTCGGCTGATGCTGCTCGACGAGCCGTTTTCGGCGCTCGATACGGGCCTGCGCGACACGATGCGGCGAACGGTGGCGCGGGTTCTGCGCGCGTCCGGCACGACTGCCATCCTGGTGACGCATGATCAGGCGGAGGCTTTGTCGTTTGCCGACCAGGTGGCTGTGCTCCGTCAAGGCCGGCTCGTCCAGTTCGGGCCGCCGCGCGTGCTCTACAACAGGCCGAATGACCGCGAAACCGCGGTCTTTCTCGGAGAGGCCATTCTGCTCGATGCAGACATCGCAGCGGATCGTGCGGCATGCGCGCTGGGCCTGCTGAGCGTCGAGCGCGGGTTGAAGGCGGGGCAGGCGACGATCATGCTGCGTCCGGAACAGATCCGCCTGACCACGACCGTTGCCGGGGCCAAAACCGATGGACCGGTCGGCCGTGTCGACGATGTGGAGTTCGGCGGCGGCAACTGTATGGTTCTTGTCAGGATCGACCGCAGCGACCGTGCCATGCCGGACTTCCTGTCGATCAAATGCGTCGGCTCCGAAATTCCCGAGCCGGGTGATCTGGTGCGCATCAGCGTTCATGGCACCGCCCACGTGCTGGCCGATTGAAGGCGGGTTAAGCGAAACTCTTCTTGCGACGTTCGATCGCGGGTGCGTCTTCGACGGCCGGGATGCTTTGCAGCACGCGCTTGGGCGGCAGGATGGCGATGGCTTCGGTGCCTTCGCGCAGTTTCGAGCGCAGGATAAACTGGCCATTATGCTTGGCGAGGATTGCCTGCACGATCGGCAGGCCGAGGCCGGTGCCTTGCTCGGCGCTCTTGATGGCGATGGAGCCCTGACCAAAGGCCGAGAGGACGACCGGGATTTCATCCTCGGGAATGCCCGGACCGTTGTCCTTGATGGAGAGATACTGTCCGCCGCCGGCCGTCCAGCCGACCTTGACGGAAACCTCGCCCCCCGACGGCGTGAACTTCACAGCGTTCGACAACAGGTTCAGGATCACCTGGCGCATCGCCTTCTCGTCCACCCAGACGGCAGGCATGCCGTATTCGAACTGTTCGGTGATCGTGATGTTCTTGGTACGGGCGCGAAGCTGTACCATGCCGATGCAATCCTCGGTGATTTCGACCAGCTGGATGGCTTCTTCATTCAAGTCGTACTTGCCGGCTTCGATGCGCGAAAGGTCGAGGATTTCGTTGATCAAGTCGAGAAGGTGCTGGCCTGAGCGATGGATGTCGCCGGTATATTCCTTGTAGATCGGGTTGTTGAGCGGCCCTAGCACTTCCGTCGACATGACCTCTGAGAAGCCGAGGATGGCGTTCAATGGCGTTCGCAGTTCGTGCGACATCGAAGCGAGGAAGCGGGATTTTGCCAGGTTGGCTTCCTCGGCACGGCGGCGTGCCTCATCCGACATCGATTTGGCGACCTCGAGTTCGGCGATCAGGTCGTCCTTTTCAGATTGCATCGACAGGACGTGCACATTGGCGCGGTGCATTCGGTTGGTCATGAAAACAAGGAAAATGAGCGATGTGGTGACGACCGTCGTCAGCGCCATATAGCCGGGATTGCCGGTCTTCAGCGTCAGACCGGCAATTGCGAGCACAACGGGAATGAACGTGAAAAGCAGGGCGTTACGCAAAAGAAAGGTCGCCATTGCGGTGGCTGCAAGCGCGATCAGAATAACGGCAGCCTTGTAGAAGCCGAAATTGATCTCGCCGCAGCTGTCGCAGTCCTGAATGACGAAAGCTGCCCAGCAAATGCCGAGCGCGATCTGGACGATCATAAAACGACGCCGCCAATAGGGCACCTTCTCAGCGGCGATGTCCTGTGTTTTTGCACGGCGTGCGATGAGGATGCCGATGGCGTGCACGCAGAGCGCCATGATCGCCCAAATGACGAGATCAAGGCTTTCGGAGAGATGGACGCCGACACCTGCTACAAGAAGGATGAAGATCGGCATGGCGACGGCGCCCTGCAGCATCGAATCGATATGAAGCCCCAGCATTTCCCTGTCGAATCCGGATGCGTTCGACGGGCCGGCCTGCAGGCGTTCGCGGGTCGTGCGCACGGCCTTTGACACAGCCGCGTTGCGGTGGCTGCGCGATTTATCGACGATATTTTTGTCGGTCGAGGTGCTGACGCCCTTGTTCATGATCTCAGACGCGTTAACGGAATCCATTGAAGTGTAAGAGAAATTCCTTAAGAAGTTGCTGCGATTTCTTGGTTTTCGGCGGGCATTCCGTTACGTGAACCCAATAGGCGCAACCGGTGGGAACCACGATGATGCGTATGGTACGGATCCTTCGCGATCTTCTGCTGACGGCGTTGATTTTGCTGTTTCTCGGGCTGGTCGTCGTGCACATCGACAAATCGCAGCAGGAGGCCATGTCCGGGCGGCCGCGTGTCATCGACGGCGATACGCTGGTGCTTGACGGCAAGCGTATCCGGCTTGTCGGCATCGATGCGCCGGAGCTGCGGCAGGTCTGCCGGCGCGACCATCAGGATTGGCCGTGCGGCGTCGAGGCGAGGGATCGTCTGGCGGCATTGACCGGTGACGCGCCGGCCACATGCGAGGCCGACGGCAGCGACCGGTACGGGCGGCTTCTCGCCGTCTGCACGGTTCAAAATCTCAATCTCAACGCGGCGATGGTCGGCGCCGGTTATGCCATCGCCTTCGGGGATTACGAGGCGCAGCAGGATGCCGCGAAAAGAGATCACCTCGGGCTTTGGTCCGGTACGTTCGATGCGCCGCGAACCTGGCGACAGACCCATGGCGGAATGGATGAAACATCCCATATACCCGAAGGCTGGCTGGGCACGACGATCACGCGGCTCGGCGACCGGCTGACGACACTGCTTTCAAGGTTACGGAATGACTGACGGACAGAGGGATAGCCTGGAGGATTTGCGCGATGCGATCGCCGCCTGCCGTATCTGTCGTGACGCACCGGCGCGTGGGCCTGACCATCGGCTTCCGCATGAGCCGCGTCCGGTCGCGGTGATTTCATCGTCGGCGAGAATATTGATCTCCGGGCAGGCGCCGGGATTGCGCGTCCATCAGAGCGGGCTGCCGTTCAACGATGCCTCCGGCGACCGGCTTCGTTTATGGCTCGGCGTGGACCGCGAGCAGTTTTATGACCCGCGCCTTTTTGCAATTGTACCGATGGGCTTTTGCTTTCCCGGCTACGATGCCCAAGGCAGCGACCTGCCGCCGCGCCGGGAATGCGCGCCGCGTTGGCGCAGTCAAGTTGTCGATGCAATGCCACAGATCGAGCTCGTGCTCGCCATCGGTCAATATGCGCAAGCCTGGCATCTCGGCGACCGTCGGGCTGCGACGATGACCGAGACGGTGCGCAACTGGCGCATCCATCTCGGGTCGAATATCGGTCCGGCAGTGCTCGCCTTGCCGCATCCGAGCTGGCGCAATACCGGCTGGCTGAAGAAAAATCCGTGGTTCGAAGCGGATGTCCTGCCTGTCCTGCGCGATCGGGTAGGAAAATTGATTGCTTGAAAAAATTTTCTTTCATTTGGCCGATTTCTCGTTATAGAGGGAATAATATTCGAAGGGGGCTCTCCATGGATCGTCTTGACCGCAAAATCCTGCGCTTGCTGCAGGAAGATTCCACACTCGCCGTTGCCGACCTCGCCAAAAAGGTCGGCCTTTCCACGACGCCTTGCTGGCGCCGCATCCAGAAGATGGAAGAGGACGGTGTGATCCGCGGCCGCGTGGCGCTGCTCGATCCCGGGAAGGTCAACACCAAGGTAACGGTCTTCGTCTCGATCCGCACCAACACGCATTCCATCGAATGGCTGCGACGTTTTTCCGAGGTGGTCGGCGAATTTCCGGAAGTGGTGGAATTCTACCGCATGAGTGGTGATGTCGACTATCTGCTGCGCGTCGTCGTGCCGGATATCGCGGCCTATGACGCCTTCTACAAGCGAATGATCGCCAAGATCGAAATCCGCGACGTGTCGTCGGCCTTCGCAATGGAGCAAATCAAGTATACGACACAGCTGCCGCTCGACTACATGGTGATCGATCAGGCGAAGTCGAGCGAGGACTGAGAGCGGCCTAAACGTTCAGCCTCTGCTGAACGGCGCTGCTTGTCAGTTCCCGGACGGCATCCTTGCCGATCCACCGGGCGGTCCGGTCGGTGCTTGCCGCCAAAGTCTCGGCAAGCGACAGGGCAGGGCCATGGCAACGGGCGTTGCGTTTGCCGATCTGGCGCAGCGCCCAGTTGACGGCCTTCTTCACGAAATTGCGTTCGTCGCCGGCATGGGTTTCGATCAGGCTTAGCCAGACGAGGATGGCCTCGTCCGGTTCCTCTTTCAGGTGCACTGCGCAAACGGCGACCATGGTGAACGCCGTGCGGCGGACGAACTCGCGCTCATCGGCGGCAAATTCGGGGATGAGGTCCTTCTCCAGCCGGGCCTCCACGAAGAGATCGGCAACACCATCGACGATTTCCCAGGAATTGAAATCGCCGGCCCATTGCCTGGCCACGTCCATCGTCAGTTTTTTCGGTTCGGCGGTAAAGGCTGCAAGCAGGCGCGCCTCGCGAATGCCGCTTGCCCAGAGGGTCAGCGCGCGGGCGTGATCGCGTTTGATCCGCCGCGCGATCCGTCTCAGTTCGGCATTCGAGATTCCGAGTGCGGTCGTCGTTTCGATGCCGTATCGCGCCATTCCGGCAAGATTTTCCTCCGTCCGCAGCGATTTCAGATGCGCGACGACGGCATCCGCCGGAGAGGAGGGCGACAGCATTATTTTTCGAGCCGCGCAAGCAGCGAGGAGGTGTCCCAGCGATTGCCGCCCATCGCCTGTACGTCCGCATAGAACTGATCGACGAGCGCCGTGACCGGCAGCTTGGCGCCGTTGTTGCGCGCCTCGGCGAGCAGGATGTCGAGGTCCTTGCGCATCCAGTCGACAGCGAAGCCGAAATCGTATTTGCCGGCGTCCATGGTCTTGTGACGGTTCTCCATCTGCCAGGAACCGGCCGCGCCCTTGGAGATCACCTCGATGACCTTCCCGATATCGAGGCCGGCCTTCTTGCCGAAATGGATCCCTTCCGCGAGTCCCTGGACGAGGCCGGCGATGCAGATCTGGTTGACCATCTTGGTCAGCTGGCCGGAACCGGCCGGACCCATCAGGCCGACCATGCGGGCATAGGCATCGATGACGGGCCGCGCACGTTTGAAGACATCCGGGTCGCCGCCGCACATCACGGTCAGCACGCCGTTTTCGGCGCCAGCCTGGCCGCCGGAGACCGGGGCATCGATGAAATGAGCGCCGCGTGCGTTAGCGGCCGCATCGAGTTCGCGGGCGACCTCGGCCGAGGCCGTGGTGTTGTCGATGAACACCGCGCCTTTCTTCAGGGTTTCGAAAGCGCCGTCCTTGCCTGTCGTCACCGAGCGCAGGTCGTCGTCATTGCCGACGCAGGAGAAGACGAAATCGGCGCCATCGGCAGCCTCAGCCGGCGTTGCTGCGGCGCAGCCACCGAATTCCGCCGCCCATTTTTCGGCCTTCGCGAACGTCCGGTTATAGACCGTCAGCTCGTGGCCGCCCTTGACCTTCAGGTGACCGGCCATGGGATAACCCATGACGCCGAGACCGATGAAAGCGACTTTTGCCATTCCGAATGCTCCTGTGACGCGTATCGCCAGAGACTTAGCGGAAATGGTCCGGAGGCGGAAGGGAGAACGCTGCCATGTGGCTGCATTTCATGAATATACGCGGCATGATAATCAGGATGCCGGGACGAAGGAGCCAAGGGTGAAATAGGCGACTGCACCAGCAGCGACTGCCGCAAGCGTCGCCAAGGCGAGCGTCGTCGCGTAGGGTCCTTTGCCGCCAGCGGTGAAGGCCAGCACGACTTTCGTTGTGAGATTGACCACCACCGCGATCAGGATCGCCGCGACGGCGGTAGCAAGATCCACCGACGTCCCTGTCAGGCGCGCCGTCGAAAGCGTGATGGCGTCCAGATCCATCAGGCCGGACACGGCAGCGACGACAAAAAGCATGGTTTGGCCGATCCTGTCGACCAGTACCTTCGACACCACGATGACCGCGCCGAGCAGGGCGCCGAAACGCAGCACCTCTCCAAGCTTGAATGGATTTTTGAGTTGAAGATCCGGTGCATCCTGCTTGTCGCCACCACGGCGAGCAATCAAAAAACTTGCAGCCAGCATCACGAGTGCAGCCGGTATCAGCGCGATCGCCAGCGGTATCAGCAGGACAGGCGCCAGGACCGCGCCGATCACGAGGACGCGGATAAGCGACAGTGCCCCGGCAATCGTGGCGCCGGAGGCCAGTTGCCGGGTGTTCTCCGGCGCATCGGCTGCGAAGCGGGCAAAGGAGAGCGTCAGCGCCGTCGAGGACGCCAGTCCGCCGGCCGCGCCGGCAAACAGGATACCGCGACTGGGCCCGGCCACGCGGATGGCGACATAACCGGCGAAGGAGATGGCGGCGATCGTGATCGTCAGGAGCCACAGAGCGAATGGGTTCAAGGCGTCCCAGGGATCGATGGTCTCGTTCGGGAGTAGCGGCAGGGCGACAAGCGTCATGGCCAGAAGAACGAGCGCTGCCCTGATCTCCAGCCAGGTCAATTGTTTCAGAAAACCGTGGAGGCTGCGTTTGGCTGACAGCAACGCGGTGGTGATGACGCCGCCGGCTGCCGCAGCCCGCAAGTCGCCGACGACCGCTATCGCACCGAGAGCGAATACGATGAAGGCCGCAACGACGGTGGTGACGCCATAATCCTCGTCTGCCTCGGATTCCCGCAGTTTGAAAACGACGAAGGCGGCGCCGAAGAGGAGCAGCAGCACCGCGGGCAGGGTAGGGCCTGCTTGTGTTTGAAGATAACCGGCAAGCCCGCCGAGAAAGCCGGAAAGGCCGAATGTGCGGATGCCGGCGGTTCTGCCGCCCGAGGGTACGTCGCGGTCCTGCCAACCCCTCTCGCAGCCCACGAGGAGGCCGATGGCGAGCGCCACGCCGAGGCGCTGGAAGACTTCAACGAGTTCCATTCGAGAATGATAGGGCCTGGTGGCGTAAGCGCAAGCGCCATCCCTGCGTCGGTTCGGCCCGGGACATGGGAGAATGATTTTTTGCCGGAAGAGAGTTTGCTGACCGGCTTTTCCGGTATCCAGACTGTTTTTGATATTTATATAGTATATAGTTTTTATGGATTGCATCACTCTTGATGGCAGTCGCGCCGCTGTCGTGCGCCGACCAAACATCGAGAGGGATCCATCATGTTCACACGCCGACAGACACTATCGCTTTTCGGGACTGCCGCGCTTGCGGCGACGCTACCGGGAATTGCCCGCGCCGCATCGGAGCCGCCCAAGGAATTGCGGCTCGGCTGGCAGAAGGGCGGGGTTCTGGCGCTCGCCAAGGGAACGGGCGCGCTCGAGAAACGCTTTGCCGATCGTGGCATCTCGATCACCTGGGCGGAATTTTCGTCAGGTCCGCCGCTGCTCGAAGCGCTTGGTGCCGGCGCCATCGATTTCGGTCCGACCGGCGACGTTCCTCCGCTATTTGCGCAGGCAGCCGGCGGCAACCTGCTTTATGCTGGCACCTACCGGGGCTCTTCGGCAGGCTCGGCGATCCTGGTGCACAAGGATTCGCCGATCCAGTCGATCGGCGACCTGAAGGGCAAGCGGGTGGCGTTCAAGCGCGGCTCCAGCGCCCATAATTTTACCGTCAAGGCCTTGCGGAAAGCCGGTCTGTCCATCACCGACATTGAGGCAGCCGATCTCTCGCCTTCCGACGCAAAAGCGGCTTTTGCCAGCAACCAAGTGGACGCATGGTCGATCTGGGATCCCTATTTTGCCGTCGCCGAGAAGGACCCGGCTACACGCGTTCTGACCACCGCCGAAGGTATCGTCGACTCCTGGAGCTATTTCCTCAGCAACGGTGATTTTACCGCGGAGCATGGGGACGTGCTGGGCGAAATCCTTGATGAGCTGGCCAAGGTCGGTGCTGCGGCGCAAGCGGATCTGGACGGTACGGTCGCCGCACTTTCGAAGATCACCGGCGTGCCGGAGGATATCCAGCGTGTGGCGCTGACGCGAAAGGGGTTCAGTCTCGCCGATGTCTCGACAGTCGGGCCGGAAACCATCGCCTACCAGCAGGCGCTGGCCGACGAATTCTTCCAGCTGCAGATCATCCCCAAGCAGCTTAATATCGGCGATATCGTCTGGAAGGGCCGGGCGAGCTGAAGAAAGCGGTGACGCCAGCGGACTGAATATCGTCCGCTGGCCTTTGCTCGGAGTTGCCAAGCGGTCAAAGTTTCGTGTCTTCCAGCCGCTTGGCCTGCTCTCCGAGGCTGTCGGAAATTTCTTTCCAAAGTCGGCGGAGACGGCGTACATGCAAATCGTCGGCTATCCAGCGCATTACATGTTCTGCTGCTTCAGAAATGTTGGCCGCATCAACCTTTTCGCGGATCCATTTGGTGTAGTCTTCGACGTTCACCTCTTTGGCAGCTCCATCTACCACGATCACGAATTTCGATTCCGATATTCTGGCGACGTCTCTCAGGTTTCTGGTCGAGGTGAACAGGATACTGAAGCATATGTCATCAAATTCCGGCGGCGAATCCTTGTCACTAATTGCTCGTTCAAGATCGAAGATTGTTCGGATGTTGATCTCCCGAAAGAGGAGAAATTTTTCCGGCCCGACGATGTGGCAGAGTTGCGACTGGGCGATCCAATCGATGACCTGATAGATATTGTAGGGCGATTCGATGTGCAGCATGATCGGGTTGTAGGCTGCGAGATTCTGGACATCGAAGATGCCGCATTCTTCCAGTCGGAACCGCGTTTCGTAGTCGATGCCATCGATGATATCGAGTGAGTTGATTCTTGTGACTTCGAGAAAACGGTCGTCGGAGGTTTTGGTCCAGCTGAAAAAGGACTGGAGTTTGACGAGCAGGAATTTTGTTGAACTCTGCGGCAAAAGGCCAAGCAGCGGTGCAAGAGCATACCAGATCCAAGGAATCTCGGGTGGTGCGGTCACTGACTCAATGGTGGACTTGAGCTGGTAGAACGGATCAGGAGATGCTTTATAAAGCAGGACGGTGAGTAAGACGGAAGCGATTATCTCTGCCGTCTGGCGCAGGAATGTAAAGGCAGACAGGTCGAACACGGCCAATCCCCGCAGGAAGATACGGACGGCGGCGATATACGCTCCGATGAAAGCCAGTGACCCTATGATCTGCAACTGCCCGTAAGTGCCGACCCCAATAGCCGCAGCTTGGCAGTTTGCCGATGTTCCGCAATTGCAGCCGCCTGCACCAAAGCCGCAAACTATGGTGGCCTGCAAGGCGTCAAAGCCGAAATAGCATGTCAGGATAAGTCCTATTGTGGCGTAGAATATGCGCTTGTCGGCCGAGGATCCGAAGCGTCGGGCGCTTGCGATGATGTGATCGATTTGCTCCCCCTCTTTCATGCTATCGAAGGGGATATCGCCCTCCAGTTGTTTTGGGTCGATATCGGAAATGTACTTTGACTTGACGAATTCAAAGGATGGATTTTGCCGGATTGCTGTTTTGGGTCTAGGGCCAGGTTCCTCGGCATTTGGGTCCAGTTCCGCTTGGACTGCCGAGGCTTCAAGGTCGTCGAACGCTCGAATGAAATCTTTGATGGCGCGAAGCCGACGGATGCGAACTTCGTGTCGTCCGTAAATCAGAAGAATCGGCGTCAGCAGCGCGAAGAGAAGTGCTATAGGATTAAGGCCTATGGTTGTCTTTATGAAACTCGTAGCGGCACCAAAAACTCCACCGAGGGCGACTAGCCAAGTATAAATATCCATGAAATTCCCTCTTAAGTTGTGACCGCAACGTAAGGGTGTGTGTTCGGCTTCGTCCATAAATCGACTGCACTTTTTAGTTGCTTATTCTACTTTTGATTGTGTTTTGATGGAATAAATTAGCAATGCCTATTTGGAGAGGTAGTAGATTGTTCTCAATTCGCGCTTGAAGCTTCAAATCCGTGCCGTATGTCTCGGTTCGATAGCTGTGCCGGCAGTCGGAGTTATTGCAATTGGGAGGACGGAATTCCATGGCTGAAAGACTGAACGCGTCATGCCGTTGCGGCGGCGTCAAATTTTCGATTCCGGCTGAATCCGCTGGAGTTTTCTGCTGTCATTGCGGTGACTGCCGCAAGGCTCACGGAAACTACATGGCGGTCATCGGCGCGCCGCGCAACGATGTCCAGTTCGAGGCGGATGGTACACTGCAATGGTACGGCTATTCCGACAAGGCGCGGCGCGGGTTCTGCTCGACCTGCGGCAGCCGTTTGCTCAAAGACAATATCGGCACCGATCTGCTGATGGTCTCAGCCGGCGTCATCGACGGCGATACCGGCAAACGGATCGTCAAGAACATCCTGACGGAATTCAAGGGCGACTGGTACGAACTACCGGAGACTCACGACGCCTAAGGCTTTTCAGCCCCGCAGCTTGGCAATCACCAGATGACCGGCGATCGGCTCGCCTTCTTCCTTGCGAACCGTGATGTCGGTCAGTTCGACAACGTCGAAACCGATGGCATCCAGACGCTCGCGGACATAGGCCTCGGCGTGGGCGAAGCGCTGGTGCGGACCGACCATGAAAGGGCGACCGGCGAAGGTGTCCGCGGGCAGGGTCTCGCTTGAGAAGATGAACAGGCCACCGGCATTCATGTTTTCAACTGCGCCGAAGAACAGAGCTTCCAATGCGCCGAGATAGGGCAGCACGTCCGTCGCGGTAATGAGATCGAAGGCCTCGTCGTCATTGTCCTCGAGGAAATCGACGACTTCCGCGACGTAGAGCGTCTCGTACACGTCTTTTTCGTGGGCGATCTCGACCATGTTTTCCGACAGGTCGATGCCGGTGATGTCCTTAGACATGTCGCGCAGCGCGCCGCCGGTCAGGCCCGTTCCGCAGCCGAGATCGAGCACGCGGACAAAGGGACCGAGGTTTAGCGCCTGCAGCCGCTGACGCACCAGCATCGGCACGTGGTAATCGAGTTGCTCGACCAGCACGTCCTCGAAAACATCTGCATGCTGATCGAACAGCGTCGTGACATAGGCGTCCGGCGCCTTGTCGGGCGTCTCACCGCGTCCCATGGAGGCAATGCGAACGGCCGCTCCCCCGTGATCGTCCGGATCGATTGCCAGGACTTCTTCATAGGCTTTGACCGCCGCGTCGACGTCACCGGATTTCTCCAGCGCGAGGGCGCGGTTGTAGGCTTCGGCGAGGGCTTCTTCATCGATCTTCTGCATGGCGGCGTCTTTACGGCGCGGGCAAACGTTTGGCAATGCGAAAACCCGTGTTTACAGGCGTTTGCGCCGGGAAAAGCGTTTATCGCGGTCGAAATTGGGCGCATGATGGGCAAAACAACAAAAATCCGGGAGGAAATGATCATGGCCGCGGAATTCAGTCCGGTGGGTCTGCTCAAGGACGAGAACGAAGCAAAAAGTCCGCCTTTGCCGGCAACGCCCTCGGAGACGATCACGGCGCTCGTCCACTATTATCGCGGTGAAATGGGCCGGATGGCGGGTTGGCGCGATCGTATCGACCGCACATCGAACTGGGCGATCACTGTGGCGGCGGCGCTGCTCTCGGTGTCTCTATCGACCCCGGCTTCGCATCACGGCGTGCTGCTCTTCGCCATGCTGCTGATCACGCTGCTATTGTTCATCGAGGCGCGGCGGTACCGGTTTTTCGATGTCTACCGTGCCCGTGTGCGCCGGATGGAGCGTGGTTATTTTGCCCAGATGCTGGCACCGCAGGCTCCCTTCAAGCCGAATTGGGCGGTCCCCATCGCCGACAGCCTGCGCCGGCCGGCCTTCCTGATGAGTTATCGCGAGGCGGTTTGCCGAAGGTTGCGGCGCAATTATTGCTGGATGTACCTCATCCTGCTGCTCGCCTGGGCCTTGAAGATATCCTCGCCGGTGCTGCAGGCCGATGGCAGCGGGACCCGGCAGGTACGCTCGTTGAGCGAGGTGGTGGTCAACGCGGCGCTCGGTCCGGTATCTGGCTGGGCGGTGATCGGTCTCGTGATCGTTTTCTACGCGCTCATGGCCTATGCGGCACTTCACAAGGAGCCGGGTGAGGGCGAGCTGGCGCATGGCGAGGTTCATGTCTGAACTTGGTCATCGTGCCGAGCTGATGGCATGTGCAGGATTTCTTGATTGTGATCTGTGCCCGCGGCTGATTTTATCGCGCCTTCATTGACAGAAGGAGACGACGATGACGGATCAGAAGGTTGCAATCATCACAGCGGGCGGGTCCGGCATGGGGGCTGTTTCGGCGCGCCGTCTGGCGGCGGAAGGGTATCGCGTCGCGATCCTCTCCTCCTCCGGCAAGGGCGAGGCACTGGCGAACGAGCTTGGCGGCATCGGCGTGACGGGTTCCAATCAGTCCAACGACGACCTGAAGCGGCTGGTCGATGCGGCCTACGGCAAATGGGGCAGGGTGGATGCGCTGGTCAATTCAGCCGGGCATGGTCCGCGTGCCGCGGTTCTCGACCTGACGGACGATGACTGGCACAAGGGGATGGACGTCTACTTCCTCAACGTCGTCCGTCCGACGCGGCTGGTGACGCCGATCATGCTGGAACAGAAATCCGGCAGCATCGTCAATATCTCGACCTATGCGACCTTCGAGCCGGACCCGCTGTTTCCGACATCCGGGGTGTTCCGCTCAGGCCTTGCCGCCTTCACCAAGCTTTTTGCCGACAAATATGCGGGCGACAATATCCGCATGAACAACGTCCTGCCGGGCTTCATCGACAGCCTGCCGGAGACCGAGGAGCGGCGCCAGCGGATCCCGATGGGGCGCTATGGCACGTCGGAAGAAGTGGCCGAACTGGTGGCGCTTCTGGCGACCGACCGCGGCGGTTACATCACCGGCCAGAACATCCGCATCGATGGCGGCATCACCCGATCGGTGTAAATTCTTCAGCTCGGGGGCGAGATATCAGTTGATGATGAACTCGCCCTTGAGCGCCCGCCAGTCCGAAGCAGAGATCAGCCTGCGGTGGACGTAGCGCACCGAATGCAGCGGGCCTTCGAGCTTTTCCTGCCAGAATTTCAGGAAACTCTTCATTTCCGGAAAATCGGGGGCGAGATCGTAGTGCTGCCAGATATAGGTCTGCAGGAAGGCCGGATGATCGGGCATGCGATACAGGATCTGGGCCGTCGTCAGGCCGTAACCCTTGAGCTGCAGTTCCATTTCGTTCGTCATGTTGGACCTCATTTTGCTCAATGATGGTCCCTGCTATTGAAGCACCCGATTGGTTAACCGGCTATGAATATTTTATCCGGATAGAAGAAATATTGTTCAAAAACAAGAGATTGGCAGCATCTCATCGAGAGTGCTGCCAATCTTCCTTCTTGCTCAGCGCTTCAGGTGGCGGGTCAACCGCATCTCGATCCAGGCCCAGAGGTTGCGCAGCATCTCGACCATGACGAGGTAGAGCACGGCTGCCCAGAGATACATCTGGAAATCATAGGTCCGCGAGAAGGCGCGACGCGTTTCGCCCATCAGGTCGAAGACGGTGACGATCGCAACGATGGCCGAGCCCTTGATCATCAGGATGATTTCGTTGCCGTAGGGGCGTAGTGCCACGATCATCGCCTGTGGCAGGATGATCTTGAAGAAAGCGACGCGCTTGGGCAGGCCGAGCGCTGCCGCACCCTCGTGCTGGCCGCGCGGCACGCTCTGGATTGCGCCGCGCAGGATTTCGGCCTGATAGGCGGCAGTGTTCAGCGTGAAGGTCAAAAGCGCGCAGAACCAGGCGTCCTTGAACAGCGACCACAGGCCGACGGCCTCGAGGTACGGGCGGAAACTGCCGAGCCCGTAATAGACAAGGAAGAGCTGCGTTATCAGCGGCGTGCCACGGAAGAAATAGACGTAGGCATAGGCGATCCACGAGACCACCTTGTTCTTCGTCATCCGGCCATAGGCGAGCGGCAGGGAAAGGATGCTGCCGAGCACGATCGAGATACTGACGAGCGTCAGCGTGACGCCAAGCCCGGAAATAAAACTAGGCCCGTATTTGGTAAATTTCTCAGGACTCCAGGACTCCACGACGAACAGGAAAATGCCGACGGACGCGGCCAGCCAAATGCCGAGCGCGACGCGCCCGATCAGACGGGACAGCGTATAGCGCCGCAAGGCCTCTGGCGGTGGCGGCAGGGCGGGAAGCATGGTTTCGGCATGGCTCATCGGGCGACCTCCGAACGTTTGGTCCAGCGTTCGAGTGCGGAAAATACCAGAGAGGACACCATCGCCAGGATCAGGAACAGCAGGCAGGCGATCGAGAAGAATTCGAAGGCATACTTGGTGACGCGGGCGGCGACGCCGGTCTGGCGCAGGATGTCCGGCAGGCCGATGACCGAAACGAGCGCCGTATCCTTCAGGAGTGCCATCCAGAGATTGCCGAGACCCGGTAGCGCAATGCGCACCAACTGCGGCAGGATGATCAGCCGCATGGTCCTGCCGCGGTGAAAGCCGAGCGCGTCGCCGGCCTCGTACTGGCCGCGCGGAATGGCCTTGAAGGCGGACAACAGGACCTCGGAGCAATAGGCGGAGAAGACGACGCCGAGCGCGATCATGCCGGCGATGAAGGCGTTGATCTCGACAGGTCCCTCATATCCAATCGTGGCCATCACCTGCTGGGCGACGATCTGCAGGCCATAGTAGACGATGAACAGGGTCAAAAGCTCCGGCAGTCCCCGGAAGATGGTCGTGTAGATGTTGGTCGCCAGCCGCAGCGATTTTTCTTCGGACTGTTTCGCCAGGGCGATGAAGAAGCCGAAGAAAAGCCCGATGGGCAGGGTGCAGATCGCCAGGCTCGCCGTGATCATGAAGCCATAGGCGATCTCGTCGCCCCAGCCCGTGTCGCCGCACGACAGGAGTGTGTCCGACGCCAAAAGCCGGAAGATGCCGATCGGGCCGCACATCGGATCAAGAATGTTGGCGAACCACGAGACAATGGAAGAGAGGGCAGCAAAAGCAGCCTGCATACGTCAGATTTCCCCTGTACGGCCTTATGGCTCGCTTATTGTTATTGTCCGTTGTCCGGCAAAAACGGCGGAAGGGCAAGCCTCCCGCCATCGTATTTCAGTGATCGATAAGCATTATCCGCCGTAAACGTCGAAGTCGAAGTACTTGTCGTTGATTTCCTTGTACTTGCCGTTGGCACGGATTGCCTTGATGGCGGCGTTGAACTTGTCCTTCAAAGGCGTATCGCCCTTGCGGACCGCAATGCCCGCGCCGATGCCGTTGATCTCCGGATCGGGCGCCAGTGCCTTCAGAAGCTTGCAGCAGGCACCATCTTCGGTCTTCAGCCAGGAGGAAAGCACCACGACGTCATCGATGACGGCATCGACGCGACCGTTGGCAACGTCAAGCTTGTATTCGTCCGGAGTCGGATAGAGCTTCAGTTCCGATTCCTTGAAGAAGGCTTCGGCGTAGTTGGAGTGAGTCGTCGACGATTGTGCGCCCAGCGACTTGCCGGCAAGGCCTGCCTCTGTTGCTTCGGTGATCGGCGAATCCTTCGGAACGACGATGGCCGGGCCGGTGTTGTAATATTTGTCGGTGAAATCGACCTTCTCCAGGCGCTCGGGCGTGATCGACATCGATGCGACGATGGCGTCGAATTTCTTGGCGAGCAGGGCTGGAATGATGCCGTCCCAATCCTGGGTAACGAAGGTGCATTCGGCCTTCATCTCGGCGCAGAGCGCCTTGGCAATGTCGACGTCGAAGCCGGTCAGCGTGCCGTCTGCCTCAAGATTGTTGAAGGGCGGGTAGGCGCCTTCCGTACCGATGACGATCTTTTCGCCGTCGGCCATGGCAGAGCCGGCCATGAGCGCGAAAACAGCTGCCGAAGCCGCCATGGCGAAACGTTTAGAAATACGCATATTGATCCTCTCTGTTGGCTGGCGCCCGGTTTTTTCTTGTTGGCAGGCGCCAATATCCCGGCCGTCGCTGCGGCGGGGCTGAGCGGATACTCCTACGCTTTAAATGGAAAAATCAACAGGAAACAAAAACTCTCTTCATGAAAAGTTAGCACATCATCATGCGTTGGGGTGGCCTCATGCTGGTGCCGGCCTATCTCCCGTCGAGATGAACAGAGCATTCATCCTGAGTTAATGCAGGTTTCGCTAATCCTCCTTGGCTGATTTGAACCGGCGTGCCTTCTTTTCACCGCTTGGGTCTGCCCAAAGGTGAACAAAAAGGAAGGCAGCGACGTTCTGCCGGTTGAAAACGACGAAACGGGACCTCTGAAGGAGGAATTAGATGAGCATTCGATCCAAACTTTTCGCGACTGTGGCGTTTCCGATGCTGTCGATGGCAATTGCCGTCCAGCCGGCGCTGGCCGACAGTCTGATGAAGCCCTTCGAGGTCGCGCAGGAAAATGGCGTCGCACAGCCGGAAGGCGGCGAGCAGGTGCCTGAGGAATTGCTGCGCAAGAAGCGCAAGCAGCGCGCCGAACAGGTTGAGGAGCAGCCGGCTGCGGAAGAAGAACAGCCAAGTCGCGCCGAGCGCCGCAAGAAACGTCAGGACGCCGAGCAGCAGCAGGAAGCCCAGCCGGCGCAGGAAGAACAGCCGAGCCGTGCCGAGCGCAAGAAGCGCCAGCAGGCTGAGCAGCAGCAACAGGAGGCGCAGCCGGCGCAGGAAGAGCAGCCGAGCCGTGCCGAGCGCAAGAAGCGCCAGCAGGCTGAGCAGCAGCAACAGGAGGCGCAGCCGGTGCAGGAAGAGCAGCCGAGCCGTGCCGAACGCAAGAAGCGCCAGCAAGCGGAGCAGCAACAGCAGGAGGAAGCCCAGCCCGCGGGAGACGACGACGCGGCAAGGGCCGCCGAAGAGAAGGCCAAGGCTCGTGCTGAGCGCAAGAAGCGCCAGCAGGCCGAGCAGCAACAGCAGGAAGAAGTCCAGCCTTCCGCTGACGACGATGCGGCAAGAGCCGCCGAAGAGAAGGCCAAGGCCCGTGCCGAGCGCAAGAAGCGCCAGCAGGCCGAGCAGCAACAGCAGGAAGAAGTCCAGCCTTCCGCTGACGACGATGCTGCAAAGGCTGCCGAAGAAAAGGCCAAGGCCCGTGCCGAGCGCAAGAAGCGTCAGCAGGCCGAAGAGCCACAATCGGAAGAAGCCCAGCCGTCTACGGACGATGAGGCTGCGCAGAAGGCTGCTGAGGAACGCCGCCGTATCCGTGCCGAGCAGAAGGCGCGTGCCCAGACCGAACAGCAGGGCCAGCAGCCGGTAGCTGAGGACGATCTGCGCCCGGCGATCGACGGTGACGGCGAATCGACCGAGGGCCGCAAGCGGCCCGATCGTCGCAAGCCGATCCCTAAGGTCGTCGATACGCGCAGCAAGGAAGAAAAGCAGACGATCGCTCGCGATCCGTCCAAGAGCGACGACACGGTCGTGCTTCCTGTCGACAATGGCGCAGCCGTTCTCGATAGTGACAAGGACGCCGACAACGCTGACGGCAACGCCCGCGAAAAGCGCCGCAAGCAGCGTGAAAGGGCCCGCGCCGAAGAAGAGAATGTCGAGGTTCCGAAGAGCGACGAGGAAGCCCAGTCGCGCCGCAAGGACCGTCGTCCAAGCCGTGAAGAGCTGCAAACCAACATCCGGGAAGAAGGTCGTCGGGTTGAGCGCGTTCCGGAATTCAACGCCAACGACCTGATCGACGCCTTTACCGGCAACGACCGCCGCAGGCCGCGGATCGACGAGACCCGTGACAATCGCGTCGTACTCGATTTCGGCGACCAGATCATCGTACGCGGCGACGACCGTCCGCGCCTGCGCCGCAACGCCCAGGAAACCTATTATGAGGAACTGTCGCGCGGCCGGTCGCGCGAGACGATCGAGCGGCCGAACGGTGTGCGTATCGTGACGATCTACAATCGCTACGGCGACATCCTGCAGCGTTCGCGCATCGATCAGGACGGGCGCGAATATCTGATGATCTATGCGCCGGAAGCCGATGACGGCCCGCGTCCGCCGGTCTATGACGTCGGCGAGGATTTGCCGCCGATGCGTCTGCGCGTGCCCGTTCGCGACTACATCATCGATACGTCGAGCGAGCCTGACCGCGACTACTACGACTTCCTGGCCGAACCGCCGGTGGAGCAGGTCGAACGCACCTACACGATCGACGAGGTGAAGAACTCGGCCCGTATCCGCGACAAGGTGCGCCGTATCGATCTCGATACCATCACCTTTGCGACCGGGAGCGCCGAAGTACCGATGTCGCAGGCCAAGACCCTGCGCAAGGTGGCCGATGCAATGCTGGAGGTGATCGAGAAGGATCCGGGCGAGACCTTCTTCATCGAAGGCCACACGGACGCAGTCGGCAGCGACGAGTCGAACCTCGTTCTCTCCGACGAACGCGCCGAATCGGTCGCCTCGCTGTTGACCGAAGTCTATGACATCCCGGCCGAAAACCTGGTGACGCAGGGCTATGGCGAGCGCTTCCTCAAGGTCCGCACAGATGAAGCCGAACAGCTGAACCGCCGCGTGACAATCCGTCGCGTGACGCCGCTTGTCCGTCCGGTGGCCCAGAATTAGCCACAGTTCGGCCTCTGATAAAGATGCCGTTGCGAACGGCCCGGTGCATCGAGCACCGGGCCGTTTTGCGTGGGCATTCCCTCTTCCCCGGCATCTCCTGCCGGCGCAGCACCGCGAGCCTTTTATGAAAACTCTTCTCGCAACGCTTCTGATGGTCGTTTCGACCGGCCATGCCTGTCTTGCCGCAACCCGGCTGGTGGAGCCGGAACTGAGGCTTCAGAAACAGGAGAAAGGTGCTGCACCACGTGTTGCGCTGACCTTCGATGCCTGCAGCGGTAAGACCGACGGGCGTATTTTAGCGACGCTGATCGACAACGATATCCCCGCCACCATCTTCGTCACCGCACGCTGGCTGAAGCGAAACGACGCGACGGTTGCCACGCTCAAGGCGCATCCGGATTTGTTCGAGATCGAGAATCATGGGTCAAAGCATGTTCCCGCTGTCGATCGGCCGATGTTGATCTACGGGATTCCGGCGGCTGGAAGCCCACGGGCTGTCGAAGCGGAAGTGGCGGGCGGTGCAGCTGCGATTGTGGGGCAGGGGCTGGCGCCGCACTGGTTTCGCGGTGCGACGGCGAAATACAGCCTGTCGTCGATCGGCCAGATCCGCCAGATGGGATTTCGTGTCGCCGGTTATTCGGTGAACGGCGACGGCGGTTCGCTGCTGGGTGCTTCGGCTGCGGAAAAGCGGATCGCGGCGGCAAAAGACGGGGACGTGATCATCGCCCATATCAATCAGCCGACGCATGCCGCCGGTACAGGCGTCGTCAAGGGTATCCTTGACCTCAAGGCCAAGGGGTACGCTTTCGTCCGGCTCGATGAGGCGACGGAAGACGGCAGCGACGACACCACCAACTGAATTTACCGTTCAGTCTGGTTGTTTTGACAGTCCGGTGGTGCGTTCGATGAAATCGGCAATCGCCATCGTGTCGTTGAGATCGAAGAGGACAAGTCCGGTATCTTCGACAGGGTGATCCGCGGCAATCGCGACGATATGCGGATCGGTGGGAGCCAGCGGTTCGCGGTTCTGTGCTTCCAGCCGCCGCGCCTCAATCTTCGGGATCGGCTCGCGCTTGTAGCCTTCGATCAGCACGAGATCGCAGGGGGCGAGGCGGGACAGGATTTCCGAAAAGCTTGGCTCCGGTGCACCGCGCAATTCGTGCATGATGGCGTAGCGTGTCCCGGAAACGATCGTCACCTCATAGGCGCCTGCCTCGCGGTGGCGAAAACTGTCGGCGCCGACCTTGTCTATATCGAAGTCATGGTGGGCATGCTTGACCGTCGAGACGCGATAGCCGCGCCGCGTGAGTTCGGTGACCAACCGGACGGCAAGGCCGGTCTTGCCGGAATTCTTCCATCCGGCGATTCCGAAGATTTTCGGCTCGGAGGTTTTTGTCATCTCTCAATGTCCTCGATGAGCGGCAACCAGCGTTCGGCTGTTTCAAGGTCCGCTTGCGTATTGATATTGAAAAAGGGGTCGATTGTACCGTCCACGGTTTCGATCATGGGAAAATCCACCTCTGTCGCCGGATGACGTTCGATGAAGCTGCGAACGCGGCGCTTGTCGTCGGTCCGCAGCCAGTCTTCAAGTTCATCTGCGAGCCCCACCGGCCAGAGGGCGAAGACCGGGTGCATGACGCCAGCCGAATAGGCGACTGCTATCTGACCGGGCAGGGTGATGTCCGCTTTCAAGCGCGCGACAAGGTCCAGTGGAAAGAACGGTGTGTCGGTCGGAACGGTGGCGACATGGCTTGCCGCCGGAAAATGCCTGGCTGCATGGCGCATCCCCGAGAGCACGCCTGCCATCGGTCCCACATGGCCAGGAACGGTATCCGCAAAGACGGCGATGCCGGGGGCGAATTCCAATCCGGAAATGGTGTTGCTGTTGACGCCGAGACCGGCGGTTTGTGGAGCGAGACGCTCGACGACCCGGTGCAGAAGCGGCTTGCCGCCAAGCATCACCGCCGCCTTGTCGCTGCCCATGCGCGAAGATCGGCCGCCGGCAAGGACGATGCCGGGCGGTTTACCTGCCGACGGAATTGGCGACGCGCTCATGGAATATCGCTGCCTTCTGCTCCGGTCATTTCGGCGAGCCCGGTTCCGATTGCTGTGCCACCGCCGCTGCCCTTCGCTTGTTTTCACGCGCGAAGGTATAAAGGCCGGAGCCGACGATGATCGCGACACCCGTCACCATCCAGATGTCCGGCTCTTCGGAAAAGAACAGGATGCCGATACCGATCGACCAGATCAGGCTGGTATAGCGGAACGGGGCGACGATGGCGATTTCGCCGTTGCGCATGGCGAGCACGATGCACTGGTAGCCGACCAGCAGCAGCAGGCTTGCTCCGGCCAGGACGCCAATTGAGGTCCAGGACATCGGCTGCCAGCCGCCGAGCGGCACAACAAGTGCCCCGCCAACCAGCGTGATGACCACAGCGGTGATGACGGAGATGAAGAGGGATGGCACGGATGGATCGATACGCCTGGTGCACAGATCGCGGATTGCCGCGCCGACGACGGATGCGACCACGCTGAGCGCCGCGCCGGTAAAGCCCTCCGGTCCTGGCCGCAGTACAATCAGCACACCAAGAAAGCCCGCAAGGATCGCCAGCCAGCGCCGCCAGCCGACCGGCTCCGACAGGAACAGGGCCGCCCCGAGCGTGACGGCAAGCGGCAAGGCTTGCAGAATGGCCGAGGCATTGGCAAGCGGGATCTGGCCGAGCGCCAGGATGTAGGTGATGGATGCGAAGACTTCGGCGATGATGCGCAATGCGATGACGGGTTTCAGAATCAGGCGAAACGAACGCAGCGCGCCGAAGTGGCGGGCAATCATCAGGACGAGAAGCGACGTGAAGAAGCCGCGCACGAGCATGATCTGGCCGGCATTCATGACGCCGGTGACGGATTTGACCAATGCGTCGTTGCAGGTGAAGCCCGCCATGGCCAGACACATGAAGATGGCGCCACGGAAATTGGCGGTGGATTGCATTATTTTTTTAGTCCGTTCTCATCGCCGTCCGGTCTTTTAAACCCGCGATGTTGCAGACTTGAAGGTCCGCGTTGCTGGTCTTGCCCATCTCTAAAGCATCGGCATTTCTTTTATGCAACTCGTATTCTTCGTCTGTCTGAATTCACGGCATAAATGAAAGAATACCCGTTTCCATTAGTATTTTAGAATAGTGAAATGCGATCGTACCGAATTTCGCCGCACGGCTCTAAGTTGCCGGATTTTTGGCGAAATATTAAGCTTCGCTGCCTATCGTGCCGATATTCCGCTGCCCTTCGCATGATGCGATTATGGTTGACGTGACGGGAAACTGTTTCCGTTCGGGTCAACCGGATGACTTTCCGGACAAGCGCCATGGCTGCGCACCGGTATGTCCGTTCTCTTGTCTGAGAGCAGTCTGGCGGGAATGTCCGATTTGCTCAATATCTGGAGTTCGGAATGTCCCTGATCGATCGTTCTTTGCAGCGTCTGCGCATTGTCACCAAGGTTCTCTTGTTCGTCGTGCCGCTGGTGGCGCTTATCGCTGGCATCGGTCTTGTCGGCTATTTCACCGCAAGCACGCTCAACGGGCACATGACCGTGACGCGCGAAACGATCAACAATCTCTCCGATTTCCAGGCGCTGCGCGCCGGGCTGCAGAGTTTTGTCGATAATCCCACTGAAGAAGCGCGCGCAACGCTGTCGGGACGGATCGACGAGCAGGAAACCGGTATTCGCACGCTGGACAGCTTGCTGACGTCGGAAGAAGACAAGGCAAAGATCAGCTCGGTCGTGGCACTCGGCGAGGCGATGCGGGGGCAGCAGGAAAGGCTCTGGTCGATCAAGACCGAGCGCGACGGCGTGACGGCGTCGCTTGACGCAGCCCTTGCGGACATGACCGCGCAGGGCAATACCGCCTTCAAGCAGATCGACATCCTGCGCAAGGAATCCGGCGAGAAGGAATCCTTTGCCAAGGCACTGCTGTTTGACGCCGCGGCCTATCAGGGCCTTGCCGAACGCATCAAGAAATTCCGCCTGCCGGTGACCATGGCGATTGCTCCGGATGCGAAGGTGCAGCAGGCCACCAATCTCCTGCCGCATCTCCTGAAGCAGATCGCGGAAGCCGAAAAGATCGCCTCCGACAAAGTGCTGACGAAGATCGCCGAGGTCAAAGCCGACACCCAGAAGATCCAGGATATTCTGAAGAGCACCGATACCAATGACATCAAGAAGGGCCTGCTCAGCACGGCGCTGATCAAATTCTCCAAATACGAAGCCGATTTCGCCAAGGAAGCGGTGACCAATTCGGACACGGCCGCCAAGCGTTTCGTTGGCATGGACGCCGAAATTTCGCTGCTGAAGACCTTGATCGGGCTGATGAACGAGACCTTCAAGGGGCTCAACGACACGCGTCTGCACATCAGCGAACTGCATCGCAAACTGGATGCCGCAAGCCGCGACAGCGTGATCGCCGATATCGGTGCGGTACGCGAAAGCGTGACCAAACTGTCCGAGATGGGCGGCAAGAATGCGGCCCTGCGTGATCTCGCCGGCAAGCTGGCGCCGTCGCTTCAGGATATCGACACCGGCACCGCCCAGCTGATCGATGTCGGCGCCCGCTGGCAGGTTGCCAAGACCGAGGCTTCGACATTGGTGGCGGATGCCAGCCAGACGCTGGAAAACTTCGTCAGCAGCGCCCAGGAAGCCGGCAAGAAGGATAGCCAGCGCTCCGCCGACGTCTCGATCATCGCCATGGTCGCCGGCACGCTGCTTGCCATTGTCGGCGGCCTGATGCTGATCGAAACCCTGCGTGGCCCGCTGAAGCGGGTGACCGAGACGATGACGCGCCTTGCCAATGGCGATCTCGAAGTTGCGATCGAAGGCCGCAACCGTGGCGACGAAATCGGCGACATGGTTCGCTCGGTTGCCGTCTTCCGTGACAACGCGGTCGAGAATGTCCGGCTCGGACAGGAGGCGGAAGCCGCGCGCACCTTGTCGGCGGAAGAGGAAGCCCGCCGACGCCAGGAGCGTGCCCGTATCGAGGCCGATCAGATGGAAGCCCTGACGGCACTCTCCGACGTGCTGGCAAAGCTTGCCGACGGCAATCTGGAAGAAGGCATGGCTGAAGATCTTTCCGAGGATTACATCGTCATGGCCCGGACATACAACAACGCGGTCGAGGCGCTGCGCGCCACGCTGATCGACGTTCGTTCCGTGACCGACGAAATCACCAGCGGCACCGGCAACCTGGCATCGTCTGCCGACGATCTGGCCCGCCGCACCGAACAACAGGCGGCGGCACTTGAAGAAAGCTCACGCGCCCTTGGCCAGTTGACGGAGATCGTTCGCTCGACGGCCGAAAGCGCCCGCAAGACCACAGTATCCGTCGATGAAACGCATAGCTATGCGAGACATTCGGGCGAAGTCGTCGGCAAGGCGATCGAGGCTATGGCGGCGATCAACAAATCATCCGACAAGATCTCGACCATCATCGGCGTTATCGACGAGATCGCCTTCCAGACCAACCTGTTGGCTCTGAACGCCGGCGTCGAGGCAGCCCGTGCCGGTGAGGCGGGCCGTGGCTTTGCAGTCGTGGCGCAGGAAGTGCGCGAACTTGCCCAGCGTTGCGCAGGGGCAGCCCGCGAGATCAAGGGGCTGATCTCCGAGAGCTCGGCGCAGGTTCGCGGCGGTGTCGAGCTGGTGCAGGAAACCGGCAACGCGCTGACCGTCATCAATGATCACATCTCGACGATCCACCAGCTGGTGAGCAACATCGAATCGGCTGCTGCCGATCAGTATCGCGGCCTGAACGAGGTCAACCAGGCCGTTCGCGAGGTCGAGCTGATTACCCAGCAGAACGCAGCGATGGTCGAGGAAAACACCGCCGAAATCCACGGCCTGCGCCATCAGGTCGATATCCTCAACGAGAAGATCGAGCGCTTCAAGACCGGCACGAACCGCTCTATTTCGGGTGGCCGAGTGCAGGGATACGGTAGAAGCTACGCCGCCTGAGTGATTGCCACAAAGACGATCAAAACCCACGCCGGGACCGTGGCGCGGGTTTTGTCGTTTCAGCCTGATGGTTGTGAGACAGGGCCGCCTGCCGGCAGGCCGAAGAACACCTCGACGGAATGGATTTGACCTTCCGATGCCTCGAAAAGCTCGGTGTTTCGTGCCCGGTTTCCGTTCTTCCATGTTGCGTCGTAAGTCACGAAACAACGGTTTTCAGAAACGACGACATGCTGCAGCTTCAGCGATTCGAACGTACCGGCGGCCGGCCAGCAGCGTTCGAAGTAAGTTTTGCGGTCGATATGGTCGTCGTAGGGGCTGGTGAAGGTGAAGTCCTGTGCGAGCAGCGTTTCCAGACGAAGCCTGTCGGCCGTCAGATAACAATCGAAACTGCTGCGTACGATTTCCTCGATGGAAGCGAACATGGCGGTAGCCCGCAAATTGCGTTGATCGGTTCTAGCCGAACGTAATCCGGGGAGGTTTGTTCCGCGCGTCGCATCCCGTCACCGCTGCGGGTAGACGACGTAGCTCTTATGATTGCCGGGCTCGGCCGCATCGTCGAAGGTCGGTCGACTTTGAAATGGTACGATCACCCGCCGGTAACGCTCATGTGGCGGGCGACGGCGGGCTTGTTGCGGGTGCGGTCGATGATGAAGTCGTGGCCCTTGGGCTTGCGGGTAATCGCCTCGTCGATGACGCTCGACAGGTAGGTGTCGTCTTCGGAGGCGCGCAGCGCCGTGCGCAGGTCGGCGGCGTCGTTCTGGCCAAGGCACATGTAGAGTGTGCCCGTACAGGTGAGGCGGACGCGGTTGCAGCTTTCGCAGAAATTATGGGTCATCGGCGTGATCAAGCCGAGCCGGCCGCCGGTCTCTGCGACGCTCAGATAGCGCGCCGGGCCGCCGGTCTTGTAGGCGATGTCCGACAGGCTGAACTGTTCGGAAAGCCGTTCGCGCATTTCCGAGAGTGGCAGGTAATGGTCGGTGCGGTCCTCATCAACCTCGCCCATCGGCATGGTCTCGATCAGCGTCAGGTCCATGCCGCGCCCATGCGCCCAGCGCAGCATGTCCGGGATTTCCGCGTCGTTGAAACCCTTGAGGGCAACGGCATTGATCTTGACGTGGATGCCGGCGGCCTGGGCTGCGTCGATGCCTTCCATGACCTTGGAGAAATCGCCCCAGCGGGTGATCTGCTTGAATTTGTCGGGATCGAGCGTATCGAGCGAAACGTTGATGCGCCGGACGCCGGAGTCGGCCAGTTCGGCGGCGAATTTCGAGAGTTGCGATCCGTTGGTGGTTAGCGTCAATTCGTCGAGCGTGCCGGCATGGACATGCTTGCCGAGTTCGCGCACCAAAAACATGACGTTCCTGCGCACCAGCGGTTCACCACCGGTCAGTCGCAGCTTACGCACGCCCTTGGCGATGAAGGCGGAACAGAGCCGGTTGAGTTCCTCCAGCGTCAGGAGATCCTTCTTCGGCAGGAAGGTCATGTTTTCCGCCATGCAATAGGTGCAGCGGAAGTCGCACCGGTCCGTCACCGAAACCCTGAGATAGGTGACGGCACGCCCGAAGGGGTCGATCATCGGTGCTTTGGCGTCAACCAGCGGATGCGCGCCGGTCTGGTCGATGGTGACGTTGTTCAACGAAATTCTCCTGCTGCATCAATGTCGTGAGCAAACCGGGCGGCGTCAAGGCGAAAGCGGGCAAAACGGCAAGAAAACCGACGCGAAACACTTTCTTATGATCGGGGGAAGTCCGAGTGATCCACGGGGGAATTCCATCCGGCTAGAATCTGCGCTAGTGCTTCGCAAAGCAAGGAGACTGCATATCATGAGCGACATCTGGCCGACCGAACTGCGGGTCTCGAAGGACCGCCACCGGCTGACGGTTGCCTTCAACGACGGCGCCTCCTTTGATCTGTCGGCGGAGATGCTGCGCGTGCTGTCGCCTTCGGCAGAGGTCCAGGGCCATGGGCCGGGGCAGGGCCTGACCGTGCCCGGCAAGCGCAATGTCTCGATCATCTCGATGACACCGACCGGCAATTATGCGGTGCGCATCGGCTTTGACGATTTTCACGATACCGGGATTTTTACCTGGAACTATCTGCGTGAACTCGGCGAGACCGGCGAGACGCTGTTTGCCGCTTATGAGCGCGATCTCGCCGAAAAGGGGATGAGTCGCGACAAGGCCGAAAAGCCGCGCTAACCAACGTCCTCTCGTGGCTTAATCGAGATCGCTTTCCTCTTTCAAGAGACGGACGATCAGCCGCTCCATGGATTGCGCGACGATCAGGCACTCCTCGATCGGTTCGTTGTCCAGCGATTTCTCGATCAGCGTGGTCTGGATCTCCATCGCCTGCTCGGTGAGTTCACGGCCGCTTGTCGTCAGCGACAGCCGCAGTACGCGCTTGTCCTTCTCGTCACCACGCCGCTCGATCAGCCCGCGCTTTTCAAGCTGAGGCAGGAGCATGCTCATGTTCGAGCGCCCGACCAGAAGTTTTCGCGCCAGTTCCTGCTGCGAAATGCCCTCGAAGCGATAGAGGTTGATCAGGATATCGAGATGCGGCGGCTTGATTTCGAGATCGGTGAGCGCGCGCGTCAATGTCTGCTGCATCAGTTGGCAGGCGCGGGCTACGGCAATCCAGCTGCGGAAACGCGGGTGGTCCCATGGAAAATGATGGTGTTCGATCGTCGCTTGCTTTTTGTTCATCGTTGTACAATAATGTTCATCATTGAACATATAAAGAGGAATCCCACTATGGCATCCTTTGTGATCGAGGTCACCCGTCTCGCGCTCAAATGCGTGTCGGCCATTTCTCCGGAGGCAGCGGGACGGCTTGCGTTCCGGCTGTTCAGTGTCACGCCGTCGCGCAATCCGTCAAACGCCAAGGAGAAGGCGGCGATGGCAGCGGCAGCACCGCTCATGGCGAGGGCGCAGCCCGTCACGTTGTCCTTCGCGGGCGGTTGGGTCATGGCAAGGCATTTCGCAGCACCGGCAGACCGCCGCGAGGCAAAACGCATTCTGCTGGTTCATGGCTGGGGATCGCGCAGCGATTATCTGGCGCCAATGATCGAAGGTCTGACCGCTGGTGGCGCCGAGGTGGTGGCACTCGACTGGCCGGGACATGGCGCCTCGCCGGGGCGAACGCTGACGATGCCGGAAGCGGTGCGGGCGGTCGACGCTGCCTGGCGACATTTTGGCGGGTTCGACGTTTCGGTGGGCCATTCCTTTGGCGGAGCGAGCCTCGCGTGCGCAGCGGGCGGTCTGGTCTGCGACGTGCCGTCCCACATCGCCAAAAGAATGGTGCTGATCGGCGCTCCCAGTGAAATGTCATGGTTGTTCAAAGGGTTCGGGAAGCTTCTTCGCCTTTCGCCGAAGGCGCAGACGGCGCTCGAAGGCATGGTTGTGCGCCTCTCCGGCCGACGCATTGAGGAATTCGACGCCGCCCGCATTCTCGGCATGCTGACAGTATCTGTGCTGGTGATCCATGCGGAGGACGACAAGGAGGTTTCTGCCGAACATGCACGCCGCTATGCGGCGGCGGGGCCGAATGTCGAACTCCACTGGGCCAACGGGCTCGGCCATCGCCGGATCGTTTCCGCAGCGCCCGTGATCGAACGGATCAATTCCTTCATCCACGCGGAGGATCGCAAGGCTGCGGCCTGAGCGATTTTCGCAGGTGCTGTCATAAAGGCGTCATGCTATCGGTCGATGGGATCGCGGGGTCCGATGGAGAACGACATGACAATCATTCGCACGGTCGAGGAACTCAATGCGCTTTATGGCGGCACGAGCGAGGCGTCGCTGGTCAAGGTCACCAGCGGGTTGACGCCGGATTATGCCAGCATGATCGAAGCGGCTCCGTTCGCAGCGCTTGCCACCGTCGGTCCGGAGGGGCTCGATTGTTCCCCGCGCGGCGACGACGCCTGCGTCGTCCGGATCGCCGACGAGAAAACCGTGCTGATGCCGGACTGGCGCGGCAACAACCGGGTCGATTCGCTTGCCAATATCGTTCGTGACCCGCGCGTGGCACTGATGTTCCTGGTGCCCGGCTCGAACACGGCGATGCGGATCAACGGTACCGCCGTGGTCAGCGTTGATCCGGAGCTTACCGGTTCCTTCGAGGTCGACGGCAAGCACCCGCGCAGCGTCATCGTCGTCACCATAGGCGAGGTCTATTTTCAGTGCGCCCGCGCGCTGATCCGCTCGCAGCTCTGGAATCCCGAGCGTTTCGTCGATCCCCAGTCCCTCCCGACGCCGGGCACGCTCTTGAAGGCAGCGAAAGCCGATTTCGACAAAGATACCTATGACCGCGAATGGCCGGAGCGTGCCGCAAAAACAATGTGGTAGGCCAAGCTTCGCCTGAATAAATCCTTGCAACAAAACGTTTTCTCAGGAACGGGCGCACTATGCTCCGTCGAGTGAGATGCGGAACGCAGGTTTTCGCGCGTTGGGGGGATACATGAAATACAGGACCGCTTTCTTTTTGACAGCCGCGATGGCGCTTTCGCTTTCCGCAGGTGTCGCCAGGGCCGACAGGCTGGTGGAGGAATACAACGCCTATATCGGCGAGGAAGACCTCTACAATTCCTATGGCGAGCAATTGACCGAGCCGTGGCAGGTCATCCGGCAGGACAGGGCGAATTATCACCGTTATGGCGTCACCCAGCCGGGCGACGAGGGTGACAGTTTCTTCGCCTCTGCCAAGAACCGCGAAAAGGCTGAACGCATGATCGAGTACGGCACGATCGAGACGCGCGCCGCGCGGGCGCTGCTGCGAGGCGGCTCCGTCATCAATGTTCAAGTGTTCCGAGGTCCGGACGGCGACTACATCAATGTCACGGTCGATTGAGCAGACGCTCGGCAGCGCGATTCTTGCGGCGATGCTCGTTGCAGCGTCACCCGTGAAGGCGGACGATCTCAGCCTCGCAGACAAAATCGCTCTGCTGATCACGGCCTATCCCGAGACGTTGTTGAAAAGCGAGAGCGGATCGATTTTCTTTCGCGATGGCGGTTCATCGCCCATCGACGACGGCAAGGCCAAGGACCATGCCGCCAGGCTTGCGGCCGCCGATATCGAGGACAGCCTGTCGCAAATCTATCCGGCAGGCGCCTGCGAGACCAAACCCGACGTCAATTTCGATCCGGGACGTATCCGCAGCGATGCGCTGATGATGCGGCTCTATGGGGCATCCGCCGAACAGGTGGAGGCCTCTCTGGTTTCTGTCGATTGGTTCGGCAAAAAGCTGCGGGTGACAAAACGGCAGGGTGCCGCTGCGGCACTCAAAAAGGTGCGCGACGAACTGATGGCCATGCCGGATATGAAAACGTTCCTGGCGCCCTCGGCCGGAACCTTCAACTGGCGCAAGGTCGCCGGTGCTTCGAACATGTCGGTCCACAGTTTTGGCGCGGCCATCGATATCAATACCCAATATGCGGACTACTGGATCTGGTCGGGCGGCAAGCCGGGGAGGGTGCCGCACTATAAGAACAGATATCCGATGAGGATCGTCGATGCGTTCGAGCGGCACGGCTTCATCTGGGGCGGGCGCTGGTATCATTATGACACCATGCATTTCGAATACCGGCCGGAACTGATCGCCATAGGAAAAACGGCAGGCGTTTCTGCCTGCCGCTGAGCGTTCCCTGCGATGAAATCGGTCAGTCGCGGACGATGACCTTGGTGCCGATCGTCACGTTGGCATAGAGATGCTCGACATCCTCATTCGCCATACGGATGCAGCCGGAGGACATCGCCTTGCCGATCGAGGACGGCTGGTTGGTGCCGTGGATACGGTAGATGGTCGAGCCGAGATACATGGCGCGGGCGCCGAGCGGGTTTTCGATGCCGCCCTTCATGGTGACGGGCAGGATGTGGCCCTTCCTGGCTTCACGGACGCGCATTTCTTCCGGCGGATTCCAGGTCGGCCACTCGGCTTTGCGGCTGACCGTATTGGTGCCTGTCCAGATGAAGCCTTCGCGGCCGACGCTGACGCCGTACTGCATGGCAACGCCGTTGCCGAGCACGTGGTAGAGGCGGCGGTCGGAGTTGTCGACGATGATGGTTCCGGCCGCTACATTCTCGTTGAAGGCGATCAGTTCGCGCTGCACGGGAGACAGGTTGATGTTCTTTTTGACGGTCTTCGCCTTTGCCGGCTTGCCTTCCGACAGGACCTGCAGCCAGCCGGTCTTTGCGGTCGAGGACTGCAGCGAAGCGACTTCGAAGGTTCCGTCCTTGCCGGCGGCGTGCGCTGCGGGGCTAAGAAGGCCAGTTGCGATCAGGGCTGCGAGAATGGTCTTCATGTCCGTGTCCCCCGGTTTGTTCGGGAGATTTTCCGGTTCATTCCGGCGCGCTCCCTTGTATGGAGCCTTTCTAGACAATGGATGGGAGCGCGGCTGTTTCCTGGGGAACGCGGCAAAAACAAGGCAGGGCGCCGCCCGGACGCCTCTGCTCACGATGAATGGGATCGCCTATTTGCGATAGATCAGCCAGTTCTTGCCGGTATCCTTTTTCATGCCTTCCTCAAACAAGATCGTCCTGTTGCGGCCGGCGTTCTTGGCGCAATAGAGCGCGATGTCGGCCTTGTTGTAGAGGTCGATCGGGTCGTCGGCATGCGATGCCTGGCAGACGCCGACGGACAGCGTGATCGGGCCGTAGTTGACGCCGGTCTTGGAGTTTTTGAAGGGCGTGGTCGCAAGCGCGTTGCGGATACGTTCGGCTACTTGCAGGCTTTCTTCGAGATTGCTTTCACCAAGGATGATGGCGAATTCCTCGCCGCCGGTGCGCGCCACGAAGGCGTCGCGGCGCAGATTGGCGCGGATGACCGTGCCGACGGTTGCCAGAATCTTGTCGCCGACCGGATGGCCGTAGCTGTCGTTGACTTTCTTGAAGTGATCGATGTCGGCGATCAGCAGGCCGGTGTAGGCGCGCAGCTGCTCGGAATTGTAGATCGAGGCCAGTTTCTCGTCGAATGCCCGCCGGTTGGCAAGGCGTGTCAGCGAATCGGTGTTGGCGATACGCTTGTACTCGTCGAGTTCCTGCCGGATCACTTCCATCTCGAAGGATTTCAGCGAGACGTTTTCGGCTCGTTCCTTGCCCTGGCTCATCGTGTCCGCGGTCGCCTCGGTCAGGATGCTGACGCACTGGCGCAGGATTTCGGCGCTGGAACTGCTTTTGCTGGTGATGTTCTGATAGGTCTCGTCAAGCAGCTTGTTGTAGTTCTCGAGCGCAAACTGTTCGTCCTTCAACAGCCTGAGAAGGTCGCTGAGTTCGCTTGCCAGATGATTGTGTGCACGATCGACGCCGACGGCGTGGTGGACATGGGCGAAGTAGCGCGCACCGATTTCGTCTAGTTCTTCCTGGGTGGCCCGGCTGCCGAGCGCCGCCAGTTCCTTGGTCAGTTTCGGGTTGGAGCCGATATAGGCTTCGTAATAAAGCTCGTAGTTGCGTGGCAGGGGCGAGATACCCATGATCCGCATCGCATAAGTCACCTGCGCTGCGATATCGGGTATCTGTACCTTGTTCGAAGCCGCTTGCATGGCAAGCTCCTGTCTTGTTGTCTCCAACAGCTAATATTAGGGATAAAAGATTTTGGAAGACTTAACGTTTGGCAAATCGGGACGTTAAGATTGAATCAATCTGGTAGCTGCGTGGCGTGAAACGCGCGAAGGCAGCGATTGTCCGCTGCCTTCGTGTCCATTTTCGAAATATTACCGAGGAAGACTCAGGAGGGGCTGATCATCGTTTCCGGACGCACCACGGCGTCGAACTCCGCATCGGTGACATAACCGCCGCCGACGGCTTCTTCGCGCAGCGTCGTACCATTCTTGTGGGCGGTCTTGGCGATCTTGGCGGCATTGTCATAGCCGATCTTCGGGGCGAGGGCAGTGACCAACATCAGCGAACGGTCGAGTGCCGCCTTGATGTTATCCTCGCGGGCCTCGATGCCGACGACGCAATTGTCGGTGAACGAGACGGCAGCGTCGGCCAAGAGCTGTACCGACTGCAGGAAGTTATAAGCCATCAGCGGATTGTAGACATTGAGCTCGAAATGACCCTGGCTGCCGGCAAAGGTCAGCGCAGCATTGTTGCCAAATACCTGCACGCAGACCTGCGTCAGCGCCTCGCACTGGGTCGGGTTGACCTTGCCTGGCATGATCGATGAGCCGGGTTCGTTTTCCGGCAGTGACAATTCACCGAGACCCGAACGCGGGCCGGAACCGAGCAGGCGGATGTCGTTGGCGATCTTGAACAGGGCGGCAGCTGCCGAGTTGATTGCGCCGTGGCTGAAGACCATCGAATCATGGGCAGCTAGCGCTTCGAACTTGTTCGGCGCCGTCACGAAAGCGATGCCGGTGATCTTGGCGATTTCCTCGGCGACCTTTTCGGCAAAGCCGATGGGGGCGTTGAGGCCGGTGCCAACCGCGGTTCCGCCCTGCGCCAGTTCGCAAAGGCCAGGAAGCGTCATTTCGATGCGCTTGATCGAGGAGGCGACCTGCGCGGCATAACCCGAGAACTCCTGGCCGAGCGTCAGGGGGGTGGCGTCCTGCGTATGCGTGCGGCCGATCTTGATGATGTGATCGAAGGCCTTCACCTTGGCTGCGAGGGCTGCGTGCAGATGCTTCAGGGCGGGCAAAAGGTCGTGGATGACACGCTCTGCGCAGGCAATGTGCATGGCCGTCGGATAGGTGTCGTTCGACGACTGGCTCATGTTGACGTGGTCGTTCGGATGAACGGGTTTCTTCGAGCCCATGACACCGCCGAGCATTTCGATTGCCCGGTTGGAGATAACTTCATTGGCGTTCATGTTCGACTGCGTGCCGGAACCGGTCTGCCAGACGACGAGCGGGAAATGGTCGTTGAGCTTGCCGTCGATGACTTCCTGGGCGGCGTCGATGATCGCCTTGCCGACAGTCGGGTCGAGGCCCTGCAGTTCCATGTTGGCGCGGGCTGCGGCCTGCTTGACGATGCCGAGCGCACGCACGATCGACAAAGGCTGCTTTTCCCAGCCGATCTTGAAATTGCCGAGGGAGCGCTGTGCCTGTGCGCCCCAGTAGCGGTCGCTTGCGACTTCGATCGGGCCGAACGTATCTGTTTCCGTGCGCGTTGATGTCATCGTAATCCCTGCTTTCGTCATTCGATCGCGAAACCGGGCGGTATCGAGACCGGAAGGTGGGTGAGCCGCCGCGCTGCGACGGTCAGAGGCTGTGATGCGGTTCTCTCTGGCTCAGGTGGCCGGTGCTTGTAAAGGGGTTGCAAGCCGCCCTGCCATGCTACAATCGTTTAAAATGTCGCCTTTTCAACGCACCTCACGTTCCGGCGTGACAATGGCCACCTGCGGGTTTGTGCGGCGGCGATGTTGTGCCTTTTCAGACACAACCGGGCGGATAGTTTTGGCAGAGCTTGCGGGGATTTTTGCAAGCCGCCGCGATTTTTCGCGGGTATCAAAAAATAACGCAAGGAATTCAAATTTTTGGCCGTCCTCGTCCGTCTTCCTGCTGCCGGTCTTTCACGCGTTTGTGACGGTCGGCGGAGAGCCGGAAGGGGTGGCGTTTCCTTTTCATTCACCATCCTTTCTTATAAGTACGAAAGCTCGGTGACATGATGGGGCATCGGGCGCGAACCGCTGATGGCGGCAATGCGATACGGGGACGTGTGAACCAATGAAATTGACGAAGACTGCTGCGATCATGACCCTGATGACAGGGTGCGCGTTCGCATCCCTTGGTGCCGATCGCGCGGAAGCGCTGAATTTGCTGGACCTTTTTCGCAAGAAGAAGCCGGTGGTGGAAGAATTCCAGCCGCTGCCGGGTGTCGGGCAGATGCCACGGGTCCAACAGCAGGCCGCACGCCCGCTGCCAAAGGTCACCTCGCCGAAGTACTACACCTACAAGGCCGAGCCATTGCGCCGAATCGCCACGGCCAAGCTGCTCGATCCGGTGGTAACCGGCTCCGTCCATAGCGATGCTCTGCCGCCGATGCAGCGCGCCTCACTTGCCGATGCCCGTCAGTTCCTGCCCGGCGTCACGGCTTATGCCCCGGGCGATGTGGCCAAGGCGATCGAGACCTTTTATGCCGGTCACGAGGGATTTGTCTGGATCAGCGGCGATGCACCGAATGCGGCGGCGAAGGCCGCTCTCGATGTGCTGGGGCAGGCGGCAAGCGTCGGGCTTGATCCGCAGGACTATGCCGTTGCCGTCCCATCCGATACATTTGACAGCGGCGACATGGCTGCACGCGAAAAGGCGCTGGTCGAGTTCGAGATTCAACTATCCGCAGCGACGCTGACCTATATCGCCGATACCGTGCGCGGGCGCATCGATCCGAACAGGATTTCCGGCTATCACGATTTCAAGCGCAAGGACGTCAACCTGACGGGCAAACTCGAAAACATTGCCAGAAGCCACGATGTCGCGGCCTATCTGAATTCCCAGACGCCTTCCGGTCCGGAATTCCTGGCCCTGAAGAATGAACTGAAAACGCTTGAAGCAAGGACCGGCGACGCACCGCGGATCGTCATTGCGCCCGGCACGCTGCTGAAGCCGGGTATCAGCAATCCGGAACTGGCCAATGTGGTTGCCGGCATCCGCCAGAAGGGCTCCGATGCGTTGAAGGTCGAGCACGCGCTGACGCTTTCCGCCTATCAGGGAACGCCGGACTATACGCCGGAACTGGTGGCCCTGATCGAAGGTTTCCAGAAGGAAAACGGGTTGAAGCCGGACGGTATCGTCGGCAAGGCATCGATCCGCATCCTGACCGGTGGAGATACGACCGAGAGCAGGATCGACAAGGTGCGCATCGCAATGGAGCAGGCGCGCTGGTTGCCGGCCGATCTTGGCAGCCGCTATGTCTTCATCAATCAGCCTGCCTTCATGGTCTATTATCACGACCAAGGCGCCGAGCAGTTCTCGATGCGCGTCGTCGTCGGCTCGAAGGCGAATCAGACCTATTTCTTCGAGGACGAGATCCAGACCGTGGAATTCAACCCCTATTGGGGCGTGCCGCAGTCGATCATCATCAACGAGATGCTGCCGAAGCTTCGCAACGACCCAGGTTACCTCGACCGTCTCGGCTATCAGGTGGAACTCGGCGGGCGTCCCGTATCGTCCTATGACGTCAACTGGAATGGTTCGACGACTGGCGTTGCCGTGCGCCAGCCACCGAGCAGCGACAATGCGCTGGGTGAATTGAAGATCCTGTTCCCGAACAGTCATGCGATCTACATGCACGACACGCCATCGAAGAGCTTCTTCAAGAAGGACCAGCGGGCGCTCAGCCACGGCTGCGTGCGCCTTGCCGATCCGCGCCGGATGGCGGCTGCCGTGCTCGGCACGACGGTTGAGGATGTCGCCAAGGAAATTGCCGGCGGGCGCAACAAGGGTGTTTCCGTGCCGCAGAAAATTCCGGTCTACGTCTCCTATTTCACTGCCTGGCCAAACAAGGACGGCTCGGTCGAGTATTTCGACGATGTCTACGAGCGCGACATGTATATGGGGCGCGCCCTCGAAGCGACGCGGCTGGCACGCCGCGCCGAAGGTTGAGGGGATCCGATCGATGATAAAAAAGGCGGCCTGGAGCCGCCTTTTTTATGTCCGCGCGATCAACCGTTCGATCAGGTCAGGGGTCAGTTCGTCGAAGTGACGCACGACCAGATCGGGCTCCAGGCTTTCGACCGGCACATCGGAATAGCCGAAGGGAACGCCGATCGAGCGCACGGAGGCATTTCTTGCGACGAGAATGTCGTTGAGGCTGTCACCGATCATCACGGATTTCTCCGGAGCGCCGCCCGCAAGGCGGATGGTGGACAGCAGATGCTCGGCATCGGGCTTGCGCACATGAAACGTGTCGCCGCCGGTGATGGCTGCGAAACGGGAGGAAAGGGCAAGTCCTTCCAGCAGGCTTCTGGCGAGCATTTCCAGCTTGTTGGTGCAGACGGCAAGCGTGTAGCCGGCCGCGGCCAGGCGGTCCATGGCGGCGATGACGCCGGGATAGGGGATGGAATCGCCTGGCATCGAGCCGTGATAGAAATCCACGAATTCCTTCATCTGCCAGTCAAGGTCCTCGGTGCTGAGCGCCTTGCCGCGCAGCATGAACGTGCGCTCGATCATCGCCTTGGCGCCATGTCCGACGAGATGGGTGAGGTCGCCGTAGCTCACCGGAGCGAGGCCCGCCTGAGTGACCGCGTGGTTGAGACTTGCGACGAGATCGGGAGCGGTATCGACAAGGGTTCCATCAAGATCAAAAACGACAACGGATGCAGACACTGGAACCTCTTGAAGCATGTATGAAATATAGCAGTCCGGGTAGGGGAAGCGGCTCGAAAAAGCAATCGCGACTTTATGCGATAGCGTGGTTTCGCCAATTGCATGTCGCCCGCTATTTGGGCTTTTGTTTGCCGTTGCAGCCGTGTAAACGTCTCAGCGGAACGAAGGGACGCGAGGTTTTGTCGTGGTCTCTCGGATGAGTTTTGAGGAGAACGTGGCGCATGGACGCCCGTGAAATGAAAATCAAGGCCGCCGCAGCGGCGCTCGACTATGTTGAAGACGGCATGCGGCTTGGCATCGGTACAGGCTCGACAGCGGAAGAGTTCGTCCGTCTGCTTGCCGAGAAGGTGGCGTCAGGCTTTCGCATCGAGGGCGTGCCGACATCGGAACGCACCGCGCGGCTTTGCCTGGAACTCGGCGTGCCGCTGAAATCGCTGGAAGAGCTTCCCGAACTGGACCTGACCATCGACGGCGCTGACGAAGTGGATTCGAAGCTGCGCCTGATCAAGGGTGGCGGCGGCGCGCTTCTGCGCGAGAAGATCGTTGCCTGCGCATCGGCGCGGATGATCGTCATCGCCGACGAAACGAAGGTGGTCGACACGCTCGGCGCCTTCAAGCTGCCGATCGAAGTGAATACCTTCGGGCTTGCCGCGACGCGCATCGCCGTTGAAAAGCTTGCCGTGCGGCATGGTCTTTCCGGTGAAATCACCGTTCGTGCTTCGGGTGACGGACCCTTCATGACCGATGGCGGACATCTCATTCTGGACGCATCTTTTGGCCGCATTCCTGATGCAGATGCGCTGGCGCACGACCTGAACGCCATTCCCGGCGTGGTCGAACATGGCTTGTTCATCGGCATCGCATCCCTTGCCATCATTGCCGGTCCCGGAGGGGCGAGGGTGATGACGGCCTGACCGGCTCAGCTTCGGTGGCGGTGGCCGCCCGGGCTTTTTGCCGGTGCTTGCAAGGTTTCCAGTTGTGGCCGAAAGCGGTCGCAGGGGATTGTTACGGCGTCGCAGCCGGTGGGGCTTCCCCGACACGGTGGCGATGGCTTTGAAATTGGACTATGCAGGGGTTCGCAGATGCAAGACGCGCGCGGAACCCGGCGTCAACTGACAGGAGCGTTACAGACATGATCAATTTCGCAGGTCTCGGCCGTACAGTGGCTGCAACTGCCATCATCCTTTCCGCCGTCATGGTTCCTGCCCTGCGGGCACAGGACGTGACGGACGAACAGATCAAGGCTGCGCGCGCCGCGATTGCTGCGATCAATGCCACCAACGGTTTCGACAATATCTTGCCGAACCTGGCGGCGCGGCTGAAGACGAACCTTATCCAGTCCTCGCCGAACTACGAGGAACTGATCTCCAAGACGGTCGATGACAAGGCGCTCGAACTTGCCGCCCGTCGCGCCGATCTGGAAAAGGAAGCTGCAACGATCTACGCAAAGACCTTCACCGTCGATCAGCTGAACGCGATCACGACCTTCTACACGTCGGACGCCGGCAAGAAGCTTCTGAACGACGGCCCGATTGCCTCGCGCGAAATGCTCAAGGCTGCCGACATCTGGGCGGCAGGTATTTCCCGCGACCTGAACGCCGCTGCAACGAAGGAACTCGGCGCGACCCTGACCGCCGACCAGCAGCCACTCCCGGGCACCACGACAGAGAAGCCTGCCCAATAAGGAAACTGCCGTCGGTTCAACCGGCAGCATGCTTCACGCCGAATTGCTTAAGCCCGGGTCATTCCGGGCTTTTCATTTTGTATCGCGCCACCCTATATCAGCACCACTCGGCGGGAATCGCCGGCAAGGCATCGCGGTCCTTTCGATTGCGACTTTGCAAACGACCCGTCTTCCTTCGCACATGACCCGGCCGGGAGTTTTTCAGCATGGCTTCTTTCGATTATGACCTTTTCGTTATTGGCGGCGGTTCCGGGGGCGTGCGCAGCGGCCGCGTGGCGGCGGCCATGGGCAAGAAGGTCGCGATTGCCGAAGAATTCCGCTATGGCGGCACCTGCGTCATCCGCGGTTGCGTGCCGAAGAAGCTCTACGTCTATGCGTCACAGTTTGCCGAGCATTTCGAGGATGCGGAAGGCTTTGGCTGGACCGTCGGTGAAAGCAAATTCGACTGGCAGAAACTCGTCGCTGCCAAGGAAAAGGAAATCACCCGGCTCGAAGGCCTCTACCAGAAGGGGCTTGCTAATGCCGGGGCGGAAATCCTGCACACCCGGGCGGAGCTGACTGGGCCGAACACGATCAGGCTTATGGACAGCGGCAAGACCGTTACCGCCGAACGCATCGTCATCGCCGTCGGCGGTCATCCGACGCCGCATGACGCGCTGCCGGGTCACGAACTCTGCATCAGTTCGAACGAAGCCTTCGATCTCAAGGAGCTGCCGAAGTCGATCGTCATCGCCGGTGGCGGCTACATTGCGGTCGAATTCGCCAATATCTTCCACGGTCTCGGCGTCGAGACCACATTGATCTATCGCGGCAAGGAAATCCTCTCGCGCTTCGACCAAGACATGCGGCGCGGCCTTCACGCAGCGATGGAGCACAAGGGTATTCGCATCCTCTGCGAGGACCTGCTGCAATCGATTACGAAAACTGCTGACGGCCGGCTGGCCGCAGAAACGATGAAACACGGCACGCTGGCCGTCGACCAGGTGATGCTGGCGCTCGGCCGCGTGCCGAACACCAAGGGGCTTGGACTGGAAGCGGCGGGTGTTGCCGTCAACGATCGCGGCGCGATCATCGTCGATGCGTTTTCGCGCACCAGCGCGCCCGGAGTCTATGCGCTTGGCGACGTGACCGACCGGGTGCAACTGACGCCGGTCGCCATCCACGAGGCCATGTGCTTCATCGAGACGGAATACAAGGGCAACCCGACATCCCCTGATCACGACTTGATCGCGACTGCCGTCTTCTCCCAGCCGGAAATCGGCACGGTCGGGCTTTCGGAAGAGGAAGCCGCGAAAAAGTTCGAGGATCTCGAGATCTACAGGGCCGAGTTCCGTCCGATCAAGGCGACGTTGTCCGGACGTTCCGAAAGGACGATCATGAAGCTGATCGTCAATGCGGCCGACCGCAAGGTCCTGGGTGCCCATATCCTCGGCCATGAGGCCGGCGAGATGGCGCAACTGCTCGGGATCACGCTGAAGGCCGGCAGCACGAAGGACGATTTCGACCGGACCATGGCGGTGCATCCGACGGCCGCGGAGGAGCTGGTGACGATGTACAATCCGAGCTACCGGATCAAGAACGGCGAGCGGGTCGCCTGACGCTTTCACGGGGCGAAATTTGAACTGCACCGGAGGTTCGCGCTGATATCCGCGGCGCGCACTTTGCTGGAACAATCGCTTTTCAATCCCCATGTTAACGTTTATAAGCCCGCATCCGCAAAATCGCCGTTTTCCCGGCCAGGAGAGCTGCGGTCAGGAATTGTGCCGCTGAAACGCGGCTGATGTCCGGTTTGAAGCTGGCGCTGTCTGGAATTCATCCGGGAGCGCGACTGCTGCGGCGGACTTGCGCAAGAGAACAGGTGATCGACATGGCACAGACTTGGACCCCGAACAGCTGGCGGCAAAAGCCAATCCAGCAGGTGCCGGATTTTCCGGACATGGCAGCACTGGCAAGCGCGGAAGCGCAGCTTGCAACCTATCCGCCGCTGGTCTTCGCCGGCGAAGCGCGCCGCCTGAAGAGCCAGCTTGCCAATGTTTCGGAAGGCAAGGGGTTTCTGCTGCAGGGTGGCGATTGTGCCGAGAGTTTCGCCGAACATGGCGCGGACACGATCCGCGACTTCTTCCGCGCATTCCTGCAGATGGCGGTCGTCCTGACATTCGGCGCCCAGCAGCCGGTGGTCAAGGTCGGCCGTATTGCCGGCCAGTTCGCCAAGCCGCGCTCTTCGAACATCGAAAGGCAGAATGATGTCGAACTGCCGAGCTACCGCGGCGACATCATCAACGGTATCGAGTTCAACGAAAAGGCACGTATCCCCGACCCGGAGCGCCAGATCATGGCGTACCGGCAGTCGGCAGCGACGCTGAATCTTCTGCGCGCTTTCGCAATGGGCGGTTACGCCAACCTCGAAAACGTGCACCAGTGGATGCTCGGTTTCGTCAAGGAAAGCCCGCAGGCCGAGCGTTACCGCAAGCTTGCAAACCGCATCTCCGAAACCATGGATTTCATGAAGGCGATCGGCATCACCTCGGAGAACCATCCGAGCCTGCGCGAGACCGATTTCTTCACCAGCCACGAAGCGCTGCTGCTCGGTTACGAGCAGGCCCTGACCCGCGTCGATTCGACCTCCGGCGACTGGTACGCGACCTCCGGACACATGATCTGGATCGGCGACCGGACACGTCAGCCTGATCACGCGCATATCGAATACTGCCGCGGCATCAAGAACCCGCTCGGCCTCAAGTGCGGCCCTTCGCTGACGGGTGACGGGCTGATCGAACTCATCGACCTGCTCAACCCGCAGAACGAAGCCGGCCGTTTGACGCTGATCTGCCGCTTCGGTCACGACAAGGTTGCCGAGCACCTGCCGCGCCTGATCCGCGCCGTCGAGAAGGAGGGCCGCAAGGTCGTCTGGTCCTGCGATCCGATGCACGGCAACACGATCACGCTCAACAACTACAAGACCCGCCCCTTCGAGCGGATACTGTCGGAAGTCGAAAGCTTCTTCCAGATCCACCGCGCCGAAGGCACGCATCCGGGCGGCATCCATATCGAGATGACCGGCAACGACGTGACGGAATGCACCGGCGGCGCGCGTGCGCTCTCGGGCGCTGATCTTGCCGACCGCTACCACACCCATTGCGATCCGCGTCTCAACGCCGACCAGGCGCTTGAACTTGCCTTCCTCCTTGCCGAACGCATGAAGGGCGGCCGCGACGAGAAGCGGATGGTCGTCAACGGCTGATCTGGGGCTGATCAGCACCGCTGATTGCTGCTTGAGCGAATTGAAATTGACAGAACCGGGTTGGCTGATGAAGTTGACCTGGTTTTTTCACGCCTGCACGACGGGCGAACAAGCATTTTGAGGGGATGAAGATGGCGGAAGAGCATACCGGATCCTGCAACTGCGGTGCCGTCCGTTTCCGTACACGGGGCAAGCTTCGCGAGGTCATTGCCTGCCATTGTTCCCAGTGCCGCAAGCAGACGGGGCTCTATTACGCGGCCACCAATGTTCTTGACAGTGAACTCGATCTTGAAGGTGCGGACAATATCACATGGTATCGCTCAAGCCCGGAAGCCCAACGCGGTTTCTGCAGGACCTGCGGCTCTGCACTGTTCTGGAAAATGGATGGCCTCGACTATACGTCGATCATGGCGGGAACATTCGACGAGCCGACCGGCCTTGCCTTCGGCTATCACATCTTCTGTGCCGACAAGGGCGACTTCTACGAGATCAACGACGACTTGCCGCAATTTGCGCAGTCAAACGTCTGATTTCCTTGCGCGCGCCTCGGTTGTGCGGGGGAGGGCCGTTCCTGTGTCGATCGACTGCACCGCTTCGCCATAGGCCTGGTCAAGTGCGCAGAACTTGACGGACTGCCAGCGCTTGTAGTCCTCAATGAACGAGGCCGTTGCCCAGATCCTGTTCTTGCTGCCGTTCCGCTCCTGCCAGCCAAGTGACCCCAGCGCTTCGGCGCGGGTAAAGAGACGGCGGACATGCGTGCGCGACAGGGAATAGTGGTTGGATAGTTCGGCAAAGCGAAGGTCTTCGACCCAGTGGTAACCATTCTCGGGTACCGGGTTGACGATCCGCGAGAAGAAGTCGTCGAGAATCAGCCCGCCATATTCGGTCCAGACGAAACACGAGATGCTGAGCGGCGGCTCGCGCCATGCCCTGTCAGCGATCAGCCGCTTGGCGGCGAGCGGCTGGGCGCGATAGAATATTTCCGGATTGGCCTCCAGCCGTTCGACACGATCGCCGCTATCGAGCAGGTCGAGGCTGCGCATCTGGCCGCGAAACCACAAACGCATTGCGTCGTGGCTGACCTCCGTTGGCTCCAGCGGGCGGCTGCGTTTGCTGGGCGACCCCGGAACGTCGCGGACGAGCTTGTAGGCAAGTAGCTCAGCCAGAAAGGCGGTCGCCGTGTTGCGGCTCGCCGCTCCAAATTCGACGATAATATCGAGAAGCCGCGACGCGGTAATGCCGGAAAGCGGATCAGCGGGATCGCGTTGCACATACAATGCGTAAGCTGCCTGGGTGAGAAGCCATTTCTGCTGTGCGGCAACCAGACGGGCGATCCGTGGAAAATGATCGTAAAGCTCGATCATATGCCGCGCGCCCTGTTGCAGGACTGCGAACAATGCCGGGTTCGCCGCGAATATCTCAACTTCGGCGGAGGAGCCGGCGCTTTCGATCGCTGATGGCGGTGTGCCGGTCATGGCTTTGGCGAAAATCCAGTGAGTAGATGCTCGGTTTCGGAATCGGTGAGCACTCATTTTGAGCTATGTCACTTGCAAAACGTTTAATGTCCATCTTTTGTTTCAAGGAGGGCCGGCAACAGGGAAAGCTGGCTTTTTCGGGCTCCTCCATTGGAAAAAAAGACCGGACGACAATGGTGCCATCCGGCCTGTGAAGATGGAGAAGTTTACGATTGTTATTGTACCAGAACCGGCTGCAGGCAATTGACGCCGGTGACGCGAATATCGGCTTCACCGACCCGGACGCCGACTGCGAGAAGCAGATTGTAGAGCAGGGTATCGATCGCCGGCGTCACAGTCCCCAATGTCTGGGCAAGCGCTGCCTGAACCACCTTGGGGCTGCCGAGCGTCAGGAACAGTACCTGAATATCGACGTCCAGGTTGTTGAGCAGCGTCTGCGTGGTGGAGGTCAGGATATCCTTGGTCGAAACGCTCTTGATGGAATTGGCGGTGACCTCGGAGGGGCTGAAGGTCAACCGTTGTGGTAGCATGTTCTTTGTTTCGACATGGGCGATGCCATCGATCTTGAGCAGCGTCGAGTCCACGAGCCGCGCCTTTTCCACGCGCGCGTCATCGCTGAAATTCGACAGAACCGAGGGGTGAACGGTGCCGATCGCGATCTCCGCGACGCCCGGAACGGCATCGATGGAGACGCTGGCGTTTGTGTTCGAGCCGCCGTAGCAGCGGATGTCGGCAAGCTTGCCTTCCGCATGGGCAACCTCGACATAGATCGGCAGCTTGATCCGCATCCCGGCAAGTGCCGCCAGTCCGTCAACGTTCACTTCGACGGCGAGCCGCGTCTGCGCGGTGCGAACGGCCGAACCCGGCGCGCCCAGTCTGTGCGGTGGGGTTTCGACCGGCGGTTCACCGATGGCCAGCTTGACGCTGGCCGAGGCTATGCCAGGCAGGCCCGCTACCGCCGCGAGCGATATCTGGTTGGTGCCGTTGGCAATCGCCGCCGCCGCCGAGACCATGTCGAGTGCACTGACCTTCATGGCCCAGTTCGATCCGGCATCCACACTCACTCCTTTCTTTGGATCGATATTGAGGATCCGGGACAGGGTGAAGGTGTTCTTGTTTTTGCTGCTGGCCGATTCCAACGCCTTCAGGGCAGATGTTGCCGTGCTCGAGATACCCTGCACTGCCTGCATTGAGGCTAGGAGCTGCGGCATGGTGAGGTTTGCCTTTAAAACATCCTCATAACTCGCCGCCGTCAGGTTCAGGCGTGTGGAGACAACCTTCAGGAAGGGCTGGACGTTGATATCCGCGTCCACGAGCGCCCGATAGTCCATCACCTTCAGGGAAATCGTGGTGCCAAGCATCTGGCCGAGCACGGCATTCAAAATGCCGCCATCGAGGCTTGCGAGCCGCGAACCGATCGAGAAGGCGGCGAGTTTGGTGCTGGCCGCAGTCCCAACGGCGCTCATTGTCGGCGGAGCGCTGAACATCGCGGCGAGATGCAGCGTTCCTTCTTTTTCGATCGAGACCTGGGCTGCATCAGCGGGCGTGGCATTGGGGATGAAGCGCTGCCCGGTTGCAAGCGCCGGGTCCGGGACGTATCGTCCCTTGACGATGGTGACGATACCGTTCTTGACCGCGGTCAGGTCGGTCGGGATCACTTTTCCATCAACACCGAGTAATCCACTTTTGGTTGCAATGGCAAGGTTGAGGCCGTTGTTCTTGAAATGATCGAGCGCTGCGTCTTCGACATGGGGCAGATCAGCAGCCGCCACGATGGCGGTGAGATCGACGATCCCCTGCATTTCGCGCTTCTGCAGCGTGAGATAACCGTAGTCGATGCCGAGCCCGAGCGACAGGACGACCAGGGGCAGAACGAGGGCCGCCGATATACCGATGTTGCCGGAGGTGTTGGCAAGAATGCTACCAGGCTTCAAGGGCGCGCGGGCCATGTCAGATTCCTCCCAGCCTTATCGTTGCGTATCGCTTGATTTGCTCATCGGGCAACGCGAAGGAAAACAGCTTCCAGATCGGCAACTCACTGGAATCATAGGCGATGGTGACGGTGAACTGATTGAGATTGCTTACGTCGTCCTCGACGTCGATCGTCAGTTTGTTCTTGTTGATGAAGGCATAATCTAGCGTCGATGACTGGATGAACGTCTTGGCGAGGCTTTTTCTCTCGGTTTCCGACAGTCCGGCCACGGCTGTTCGTGCCGCATCGGCGGCAATCTGCTGGATCGCATGGCTGGCACTGAGGTAGATACCGTAACCGATCATGGTGAATATGGTCAGGAAGAACAGCGGTGCAACGATCGCAAACTCCAGTGCGGCGGCACCTTCGTTGTTTTGACGGACTCGCGTTATGATGGACATAAAGCACACCCCCAGGTTTAAACCGGGCCGACATATCGATCCTGATACACCTATATCGTGTGCTTCATTTGTTAATTTTTCGATACGCTAATAAACGGCCTTCTATGCTTTAGCGTCTCTTTATCGCATTTCATGTATTTAAGGTTGTATCGTTCTCGTTCGGTTGGATGCTTGATGCCAGGTGTTCGGCCCGAAATGACACAACGGCAAAAGTCAGACTTGTGAACCGCCTGTGCCTTTGTACTGCGCAAGCTGTGCTTGCAGGCGGCCGACATCGGCGCGCAGTTCTGCGATTTCGCGCAGCAGCACGGTGTCGATTTTGTTATGGAGCGAAATCAGTTCAACTTCCGACTTGAGGTTGACTTCATAATCCTTCGACGCGTCGAAGCGATCCTTCATCGCTTGCCGGTTTTGCGACATCATGATGATCGGCGCCTGGATGGCAGCGATCATCGAGAGCAGCAGGTTGAGGAAGATGAAAGGGTAGGGATCGAACGCATCCCTCGTCAGCAGGATCGTATTGGCTGTCGCCCAGACGGCAAGGAATATCAGGAATGCGATGATGAAGCCCCAGGAGCCACCCACGCGGGCAATGCCGTCGGCCATCCGATCGCCGAAGCCCTGTTCGGCGACGAATGCGGCATTGGTGTCCTGCGACAGGATTTTCCGCTCTTTGGCATGGTGGAGAACGTGGCGCTCTATCGCGCCGAGTTCGCTGCTCGGTTTGCCGAAAAGAAGATGGGAGACTTCATCGAGATGCGACATGGGCTGGCTCCGTCAAACAACGTTGCCCCGTTCTAGCCCATGCTGGTGATTTGCGGAAACGCCGATCACCAGGCGTCCCGCTTCTTTTTACATCGCGCCGGCGAAGAGATCTGCATGGGACTGGAAGAACCGGTCTGTGCCGTAGCGCTGGCCGAACATCATATCGTGCTGCAGGAAACGATAGTCGCGGATGAGCGAAGGGATCGTTTTCTGCCGCCCCCAGGAAGGGGTGTCCTTGCCGGCGGTATCGACGAGCATGTAGCGGTCGATGACGCGGTACTTGTCGAAGATATTGCCGAGGAAGCCCGTGTAGTAGGGATGCTCGAAGCCACCCTGCTTGAGAATCTGGTAGGACAGGAAGGCGGGGCTGATCGTGCCGATATCCTTGACCGGGCCGGTCTTGTTCGACCAGACGACCAGCGGCGTTTCATGCTGGGCTTTCATCTGTTCCAGCGAACCCTTGCGGGAGGCCGTGACGTCATTCATGAAGCCGGTGTTCGGATAGACAGTGTTGAGCGGTGGCAGATGATCGCCGAACAGCACAATGATCGTCTCGCGGTCGCGCTCCTTGGCCCAATCCATCAGCATTTTCAGGCTGTCGTCGGCTTCCTTGATCCCCTGCGCATAGGTCTCAAGAACCTGCTTGTCGACAGCGGGAAGATTGCCTTCGACCTTGATGGTGTTCTTGGCGTAGCGGTTTGCCTCATATGGACCATGGCCCTGGAGCGTTACCGTGAAGAAGAAGAACGGATCGCGCAGTTGGTCGGCTTCGCGGATGATTTCCTTCGTCAGCGATTCGTCCGAGGCGAAGATCCCGCGCTTCTGCATGACCGGCATGTTCTCTTCCGACTTGAACTGCTCGAAGCCGAAGGCCTTGTAGACGGCGCTGCGGTTCCAGAACCATTTCTGGAACGGATGCACGGCACGCGCGACATAGCCCTCGCCACGGAAGAAGGTGGCAAGCGACGGGATCGGGTTGCGGATATACTGCTGGTACGGAATGCTGCCATAGGGCAGGAAGGCATTTGAGAAGCCGGTCAGCGCCTCGAATTCGACATTGGCCGTCATGCCGCCGAACTCCGGCGAAAACACATTGCCGGACTGCATGGCACGAATGGTCGGCATTGGATCGGGCGACAGCTTGACGTTGGGCAGGCGGGTCGGATCCCAGAAGGATTCGCTCATGAGCACGATCACGTCGGGCTTGCCGCGATGCGACGTTCCGGCCGGAACCGGCTTGGTCGGAATCTTGTTGATGGCATCCGACATGTAGCCTGCAGGCGCCGTGACGTTGGCCATCGGCAGATTGAGCGCAAACGCCATGGTGAAGCCGTTGTGGCGGTAGTTTTCGGTCTGATCCCACATGATCGGGATGACCTGCAGACGGTCACGCACCCAGGAGAAGTTGTTGTAGTCCATCAGGTGATAGAACGCGCCGAGCAGCGGCAGGGCGACGGCAAGCCGCGTCAGGCGCTGACGGCGGGTGAGCACTGGAAAGCGCCGCCAGGCGAACCGGACCAGCCAGGCAAGTGCAACGATCGCGACGACGATGCCGACGACGATGCCGACAGCAGTCCAGGGGCGGTCTCTCACCAGAACCGGCATCAGCTCCATGATCTGGCGCCCGAACAGGAAGTCCGTCGGATAAAGGGGATCGGACAGAAAAATCTGCTTCTGGCGGCTGACGAGTGCCGGGATCAGCGCCAGCGGCGCGACCAGGATGACGCCGTAATTCTCTCTCGCCAAAGCCGCATCAATTGCGAGGCACAGCAGAAAGAACACGCCGGCCGTGGTCCAGGCCGGGCGGGCTGGGTCGAGGAAGAACAGCGCCGCTTCCGTTATGGAATTGCGGGCGATCCACTCGACGAAAAAGATCAGCGTGATCGACAGAAGCAGCGACAGGGAGAGGTGTCTTGCAATGGAAAGCGCCTTGGCATGGCGGTGGCCGAAACCGATTTGCGGGCCATAGGCCCTGGAAGCGGTGGCAGCGATCGCTGCCGATTCAAAACTGGCCAAGGCCGTCTCCAATTTTCATAAAACTGTCGTCCTAATGTCATACAGATGTCATCTTGAACGGAGGATGAATAATTCAAGTGGCGTTTCCCCCCGACTTTTTTCGATGGTGCTTTCAATGGGGAAAGGGCTGCGCGACAGCTTTCAGGCAGCATTCAGGCGCTGCAATCATTGGCTGAAATGATTTTTTTCTGACTTGCGGGCAAGCACGGGGTATTTTGACGCGGAATGCGATAAACAGCTTCTCGGATGCCCCGGCATCCGCGATAGCAAGATCAAGCACAGGCCTGTTCATGACCGCGCAAAAGACCATTTCCACCACGTTCCGCATCGCCGTTGCCCAGTTGAACCCGACAGTGGGAGACGTTGCAGGCAATCTTGCCAAGGCCCGGGAAGCCCGCGCCGACGCGGCGCGTAGCGGCGCTGACCTGCTCCTTTTGACCGAACTGTTCATTTCCGGCTATCCGCCGGAGGATCTGGTCCTGAAGCCGGCTTTCCTCAAAGCGTGCCAGAAGGCGATCGAGTCGCTTGCCGCCGATACCGCTGATGGCGGTCCGGGTGTCGTCGTCGGTTATCCGAGGCAGGGCGAACTGGGACGTCACAACTCCGTTGCCGTTCTCGATGGAGGCCAGGTTCTGGTCGTTCGCGACAAGGTCGATCTGCCGAACTACGGCGAATTCGACGAGAAACGGGTCTTTACCGAAGGTGCGATGCCGGGACCGGTCAATTTCCGCGGTGTGCGGATCGGCATTCCGATCTGCGAGGAAATCTGGAACGACTTGGGCATCTGCGAGACGCTGGCGGAAAGCGGCGCGGAAATCCTGCTCGTGCCCAATGGTTCGCCCTATTATCGCGGCAAGGTCGACGTTCGTCATCAGGTGGTGCTTCGCCAGGTGATCGAGACCGGTCTGCCGCTGATTTTCGCCAATCAGCTCGGCGGCCAGGACGAACTGGTTTTCGATGGCGCCAGCTTCGCCTTCAATGCGGACAAGAGCATCGCCTTCCAGATGAGCCAGTTCGAGGAGAGCCTTTCCGTCTCCGAATGGCGCAGGAACGGTGACGGCTGGGTTTGTGAGCAGGGGATGATGTCGCACCTGCCACAACAGGAGGAGGCAGATTACCGCGCTTGCATGCTGGGCTTCCGCGACTACGTCAACAAGAACGGCTTCAAGAACGTCGTGCTCGGCCTCTCCGGCGGCATCGATTCGGCGATCTGCGCGGCATTGGCTGTCGATGCGCTGGGCGAGGAGCGGGTGCGCACTGTGATGCTGCCTTATCGCTATACCTCGTCGGATTCGTTCAAGGACGCCGAGGACTGCGCCAAGGCGCTCGGCTGCCGCTATGATATCGTGCCGATCGAGGAGCCGGTGCAAGGCTTCCTCAATGCGTTGTCGGAAATGTTTGAGGGAACGGAATCAGGCATCACCGAAGAAAACCTGCAGAGCCGAACACGCGGCACGATCCTGATGGCACTGTCCAACAAGTTCGGCTCGATGGTCGTCACCACAGGCAACAAGTCGGAAATGTCGGTCGGCTATGCGACGCTCTACGGCGACATGAACGGCGGCTTCAATCCGATCAAGGATCTCTACAAGATGCAGGTCTACGGCCTGTCGCGCTGGAGGAACACGACCGTGCCGCCAGGTGCGCTCGGGCCGTCAGGTGAAGTCATTCCGAAGAACATCATCGACAAGGCGCCGTCTGCCGAGCTTCGCCCGAACCAGACCGACCAGGATTCGCTGCCGCCCTATCCGGTGCTGGACGATATCCTGGAATGTCTGGTCGAGAAGGAAATGGGGACCGAAGAGATCGTCGCACGCGGCCATGACGAGGCGACGGTGCACCGGATCGAGCACCTGCTCTATATCGCCGAATACAAGCGCCGCCAGTCGGCACCGGGCGTGAAGATCACCAAGAAGAATTTTGGGCGCGATCGCCGCTATCCGATCACCAACCGGTTTCGCGACCGATAGAACGGGAAGCTGGAGAAGGCGAGATGCGCAGTTCGGTCGAAATCTACACGCTGGCAACCGGTGAAAGCCGCGTCGTTTGGCAGACAGAGCAACTGGTTGAGGCGCCGAACTGGTCGCCTGACGGACAGTCATTGGTCATCAACGGCGACGGCCTGCTCTATCGGTTACCGCTTTCAGGTGGCGAACCGGTGTTGATCGACACCGGCTTTGCGCGAACCTGCAACAATGACCACGGCATCTCGCCCGACGGCAGGACCATCGTCATCAGCGACAAGACCGAATTCGGCGCATCGACGATTTACGCGCTTCCAGCGACTGGCGGCGTGCCGAAGCAGGTGACGCAGAACCGGCCGTCCTACTGGCATGGCTGGTCGCCGGACGGGAAGACGTTCGCCTATTGCGGCATCCGTAATCAAGTCTTCGATATCTATACAATCCCGGTGACCGGCGGCGAAGAGACCCGTCTGACCTTTGGCGAGGGGCGCAACGATGGCCCGGACTACAGTCCCGACGGAGAATGGATCTATTTCAACTCCAGCCGGACCGGCCAGATGCAAATCTGGCGCATCCGGCCTGATGGTTCGGATGTCACGCGTATCACCAACAGCGAATACGGCGACTGGTTCCCGCATCCGTCGCCCGACGGCAAGCATGTGCTCGTCGTTTCCTATGACGGCGATGTCTTCGATCACCCGCGCGACCTCAATGTCCGGTTGCGGCTGATGGATCCGGATGGCGGCAATGCCCGCATCCTGTTCGAACTGTTCGGCGGGCAGGGCACGATCAACGTTCCCAACTGGTCGCCGGACGGCAAGGAATTTGCCTTTGTGCGGTATGAGCCGGCATCCTGACTGCATTTTCGTTCAGTAGCGAGTTGTAAAATATGTTGTCCGGTGGTTGTGCTTGGTCTTGCGTGCAATCATTCCTGCTCCTATTGTTTTTTAGAACAGGGGACCGGGCATGCTCATTCATCATCGAGTGGCCGTACTGATCGACGCCGAAAATGTATCCGGAGATTTCGCCTGTCACGTCTTGCGCGAAGCAGGCACGTATGGAGCGACGGTGACCCGCCGGGCCTATGGTGATTTTGCCCAAGGGAGAGGCTCGGGCTGGCTTTCGGCGGCCGCGCCCTATGCGCTTGACACCATTCAGGTCTCAAGCCTGAACAAAGGCAAGAATTTCAGCGACATGCGCATGACGATAGACGCGGTGGAACTGTTGTTTGCCAACAAAGTCGATGTTTTCTGTCTCGTGTCCTCGGATGGTGATTTTACGCCGCTTGCCATCCATTTGCGCGGAGCGGGGAAGGTCGTCATCGGCATCGGCGGCCAGCAGGCATCCCTATCGTTTCGCCAAAGTTGCAACGCCTTTCATATCGTCGGTCAACCCTCCATTGGTCCGACGCCGGTCGCCGCGACGTCGAAACTTCAAGCGAAACCCGAGGAGAAGCCGGCAAAACAGCAGGGCTTGTTGCCGCTTTTAAGCAAAACCCTCAAATCACTTGATACTGATAAGGCCGATGGATGGGTTTCACTTTCCGTTTTGGGGATTGCGTTGCGCAAGACCGATTCAAACTACACGTCGAAGTCCTATGGTTCGGCCAGCTTGAAAAAGCTTCTTGTTCAGCAGCCATCACTTGAATTGCGGCGGGATGGGCAGGTTGATGAAGTTCGCGTAAGGCCCGGGATCACCGTTATTTCCGCGTTAGAGGACCGCCGCAATTAACGGATTTCCAACCAGCTTGCTTAAATGAAATTTTCGCTTTCCTTGATAAGCTCCGTCTCAATCAAAGCGGGAGACCTGGGGGCAGGTCCGGCGAAAAGACCGGTGAGGCGAGTATGGCAGCAAGGGCGGGTAAGCGAAAGGCGGGCAGGGCTGTTCTGGGCATTCACGCGGCCTGCACGCTCGTTGCCTTGATGATCGTTGCCAGCCTCGCCTTCGTGCTCGATCGCTCGGTCACCGAGGCCGACCGGTTTGGCCTGACTGCCGAGCGCAAACTCATCGAAAGCGAGATGCAGCACCAGATCGATGCGGTCGTGCAGTATCAGGCCGAATTGTCCTATTGGGACAAGAGCTTCGCCCAGCTCGAAAAGCGAACCTTCACCGATGCGTTCGTGAAGGAAGAGCTAACGGACTGGCTGTGGAAGGATTTCGGTTTCTCCTGGATGATCTTTGCCGACGCTTCCGAACGCACGCTGCTGGCTGTGCAGAATGGCAGCAAGGTCGATCCCCAGGATGGCGCACGCACCCTGAAATGGGCCGACGATCTCATCGAGAAGGCGAACGATCTCTATGAGGCGGCCCTGGTGGCGAAGGGTGGCGGCTGGGCGCTGCAATCCGTCGAAATAGACAGGGATGCGTTGATGGCGCCAGTGCCGAATATCCATGCCGCAGACCTGCGGATGATCGACGGCAAGATGAGCATCGTTGTGGTTCAGGCCGTCGTCCCGAAGACGCTGGACATTCCGGCAAGCCGGCGCAAGCCGGTGTTCATGATCACCGTCAAGCCTTTCACCGTCCGGATGATCGGTGACATCGAGGACAGGCTCGGCATTTTCAACCTCGGCTTTGCGCCGCTGCGCCAGGTGCCGGAAGGCTCCATCCATGTCGCAGTCAGCGACTGTTCACAGCCGGCTTGTATGGTTGCGGCCTGGACGCCGCGCGCGCCGGGCAGTTTCGTCCGCTCCGAAACCCTGCCGAGCGTGATCGTCATCGCGATGGCGGGTGCCTTGGTCATGGCCTTCATTGCCGCGCGGTTCGGCGCGGTGTTTTCGGCTCTCCAGACGAGCGAGGCGGAAAACCGTCATCTTGCCAAGCACGACCGGTTGACCGGGCTTTTCAACCGCGCCGGCTTCGATGCTGTCCTTGAAGCCTCGCTCGCCAAGGTCAGGGAGCGTCCTTTCTCGCTGCTTTGCATCGACCTCGACAAGTTCAAGGCGGTCAACGATACCTATGGCCATCCGGCCGGCGATGCGGTGCTGAAAACGATTGCATCCCGATTTGCCGCGCGTGTCGCAGGTCACGGCGTCGTTGCCCGTCTTGGCGGCGACGAGTTCACCATCATTCTCGATCATACGGTTTCGCGGGACCGGGCCTTGGCGCTTGCCAACGTACTGATTGTGGAGGCGCAGGTGCCGGTGCCGTTCGAGGGGCAGTTGCTGCGTGTCGGCAGCAGCATCGGCGTTGCCTTTGCCCCGGATCACGGCAGCATCGCCCGCGAGATCGTGCCCCTGGCCGATCAGGCGCTATATCTCGCCAAGAACCGTGGCCGCAACCGGGTCCAGACAGCCGACGATCTCGTCAGCGCGGAGCGTCTCCTGGAAACCGGACAGGCCGCCTGATCACCGGATTGACGCCGGTATGTTGTAGGGCGTTATCACTTCCACAGCCGACAGACGGGCGGCGCCCGGCCCGGCCAGGGCTCCGCGTCGGCTCATAATCGCGCGGAACGCGGTCCGTACGTCGGCTTTCAGATCATGATGCAGGATGAAATGGATTTGTCCATTGCGAAGGAGTTCCAGGTTTCCGGCGTCGAGATCGTGTGCCACGAAGATGGAACAAGTCCGGCCTGCGACGGCAAAGGCCGCGAGCACCGCCCGGTTACCGCCGCCGATCGAATAGACGGCATTGATGCCCGCATTGTTCGACAGCGCCTCGGACGCAAGCGCGCCGGTCGCATCGTCCCGACCAAGGCCTTCACTGATTTCGATAACGCCGACCGACGGATAGCGGTCGCGCAACGTGCGGCGAAAGCCGATTTCCCGTTCTTCTTCACCCCGGAACCGGCTGCTGGACAGCGTTGTGAGCACGGTTGCCGGACTGCCGGCAAAGCGCTCTCCGATCAGATAGGCGGCCGTTTCGCCGGCAGTCCTGTTGTCCGCGCCGGCATAGGCCGTGCGCGGGGCGTTCGGCAGATCGGTAACCAGCGTCACGACGGGAATGCCCGATTGTTCGAGCCGCGCGACGGCGGCGCTGATCTCCGGCACATCGGGCGCCTTGAGCACGACGCCATTGGTGCCGCGCAAGCGCACGCGATCGAGAAGCTGGACGATGTCCTGCGGTCGCATGGACTCGGCAAAATGGAAGCGGGAGCGGAAGATCGTCGGCAGGAAGGTCGTGCTCTCGCTTTCGAAGGCATCGCGAACGGTGTCGGTGAAGCGGTCTGGCGCCTCCATGACGACGTCAATGCCGAATTTGCGGCCCTGGATCTCGACGCCGGCTTGCTGCTTTTCCAATTCCCGGATGGCAGCGTGCACGCGCAGTTCCGTTTGCTTCCTGACACCCGGGCGATCGTTCAGCACACGGTCCACGGTGGCGACGCTGACACCGGCCTGAAAAGCAATGTCCTTGACCAGAAACTCATGCGCCATCGCGGCTCCGTTCTGATGGTTTTTTGATGGGTTTCTGCCCTATATCAGCTTTTGCCTCCGCGTATAGTGCGGTCATCGAAGGGCATCCGCGGGAGGAAAAGGGATGAAGACCGACAATATTTTGAAGCAGCGCGCGGATCGGGTCTGGCTGACGGAGGCTGCATGCGATCTTGAGGATTTTCGCACTGAGGTGGAGCGGACGACACAGCTCGGCGATTATCCGCATGCGGCGGGCGTTGAGAAAAACGTGCTGATCTATGATGGCGCCAGCGTGCTGAAGGTGGCCGCGACGGGCGAGGGACGCCGGGCAGTGCTTGCCGAAATCTGCGAGGCCTTTTCAAGCGGGCCGGGCGTCATCGTCCTGAAACAGGCCTACGCCGATACCACCGTCATCGATGTGGCGAGCGGCATTTTCGATGACATCATCAACGAGCAGCACCGCACCAATACCGGTGGCGGCGACCACTTCGCCAAACCCGGCGCCAATGATCGCATCTGGAACTCCCTGGAAAAGCACTGCCTTAAGAATCCGGAGAATTTCGCCGCCTATTACGGCAATGCGCTCATCGCGCTGGTCAGCGAAGCCTGGCTCGGGCCAAACTACCAGATGACGGCGCAGGTCAACCGTGTCAATCCGGGCGGGGTTGCCCAATCGGCGCATCGCGACTATCACCTCGGCTTCCAGACATCGGCGGTGATCGAGCAGTTTCCTGCCCATGTTCACCGGTTGTCGCCGGTATTGACGCTGCAGGGCGCGGTTGCGCATTGCGACATGCCGCTTGAAAGCGGCCCGACACTGTTCCTGCCCTACAGCCAAACCTACGTGCCGGGCTATCTGGCGCTGAAGCGCCAGGAATTCCGTGACTATTTCGACCGAAACCATGTGCAGCTGCCCTTGGAAAAGGGCGATCTGGTATTCTTCAATCCGGCGCTCTTTCATGCCGCCGGCACCAATCGTTCTGAAGGCATCAAGCGGGTCGCCAATCTGCTGCAGGTCTCGTCCGCGTTCGGCAGGGCGATGGAAATGGTCAACCGCGAACGGATGAGTGCAAAGCTCTACCCGGCGCTGAAAGCCATGTTGGCAGACGGCCGCCTGTCGGGGGCTGAGGCCGCCTGCGCCATCGCATCCTGCGCGGAAGGATACTCCTTCCCGACCAATCTTGATCGCGATCCGCCCGTCGGCGGTCTGGCGCCGAAGACGCAGGCGCAACTGATGCACGAGGCGCTTGCAGGCGGCTGGGAAGAGGCTGCGTTTACGGCAGCACTTGCGGCGCAATCGGAAAAGAAGCTCAGCTAGGGCAGGCAGATCACGCATTTCAGACTTCCGCGCGGTTTCCGTGCGGAAGTCTTTGGCATCATTGACAGCAAAAACTGGAGGAAACGCAATGGGCAACGAATATGGCCGGCTCGACGGCAAGATCGCGATCATCACCGGCGGCACGCAGGGGCTGGGCGCGACGATCGCGTCGCTGTTTGCCGCGCGCGGCGCCGCGGGTATCGTGATCTGCGGCCGCAATATTGCGAAGGGCGAAGCCAAGGCTGCCGAGATTGGCAAGGCGACCGGCGCGAAGGTTGCCTATGTTCAGGCCGATCTCGGGGAGGTCGAGGACGCGCGCAAGGTGGTCGCCGCTTGCGACCAGGAATTCGGCCGCGTCGACGCACTGGTCAATGCGGCGGCGATTACCGATCGCGGCACGATCCTCGATACCAGCCCCGAACTGTTCGACCGCATGTTCGCCGTCAACGTGCGAGCTCCGTTCTTCCTGATGCAGGAGGCGATCAACGTAATGCGCCGGGAAAAGATCGAGGGCACCATCGTCAATATCGGTTCCATGTCGGCCAAGGCAGGCCAGCCGTTTATTTCAGCCTATTGCGCCTCCAAGGGTGCGCTGGAAACGCTGACCAAGAACACGGCTTACGCGGTGCTGCGCAACCGCATCCGAGTCAATGGCCTCAACATCGGCTGGATGGCGTCCGAAGGCGAGGACCGTATCCAGCGCGAATTTCATGGCGCCGCCGGCGACTGGCTGGAAAAGGCAGCGGCAAGCCAGCCATTCGGCCGTCTGGTTGACCCGGCCGAAGTGGCGCGGGCTTGCGCCTATCTGTCGTCGGCGGAATCTGGACTGATGACGGGGTCGGTGATCTGCTTCGACCAGTCGATCTGGGGCGCCTATGACGGTTCGCCTCATCCGGTCGCTGCGATGTGAGGAGAATCGGCGGGCTGTCTTGCTTTCAGCGGCCCACTATGCCCATATCGGCATCGTTCAGGTGCCCGTGAAAACGGGAGAATCGGGAACCCGGTGAAAATCCGGGACGTGCCCAACGCTGTGACGGTGACGGCTTTGCATTCATGAATTTCTGAGTTTTCTCAGGATTCTGCCACTGGATCTTCAAGTGATCCGGGAAGGCGGCAAAGCCGGATGATCCGCAGTCAGAAGACCGGCCTGACGAGATAGACCGGACCCGCGCGGACGGCGGGAGGTTTCGCATTGTTGGGGATCAAACGATGCAGGTTGAACCGCAAGACTGCCTTGTGAAGGCAGATGCATTTTCATCTGACGAGCGCGCCGCCGTCTACCGTGCCATCGAAACGCGTCGCGACGTGCGCGACCAGTTCCTGCCGCAGCCTTTGCCGGACGACCTGATCGCGCGGCTTCTTGCCGCCGCGCACAGCGCACCTTCCGTCGGTTTCATGCAGCCCTGGAATTTCATCGTCGTCCGTGATGCCGACAGGCGTGCGCGGGTTTTTCAGGCCTTCCAGAAGGCCAACGAGGAGGCGGCATTGATGTTCGACGGCGCCGCGCAGGACAAGTACCGGTCGCTCAAGCTCGAGGGTATCCACAAGGCACCCGTCAGCATCTGTGTCACCTGCGATCCGACGCGCGCCGGAAAGGTCGTTCTGGGGAGGACGCACAATCCGCGCATGGATGCCTTTTCGACGGTCTGCGCCGTTCAGAACCTGTGGCTGGCCGCAAGAGCCGAAGGTGTGGGTGTCGGCTGGGTCAGCATTTTCCATGAACGTGATGTCAAAGCCGTGCTCGGCATTCCGGATCACATCGAGATCATTGCCTGGCTGTGCCTCGGCTATGTCGACACGCTCTATGCGGAGCCGGAGTTGGCGGTCAAAGGCTGGCGCCAGAGATTGCCGCTTGAGGATCTGGTCTTTTCGGATGCCTGGGGTGTCAGGCCGGCCGAGTGATCAATTGGTTTGCTGAGGCTGGTATCCGGGCCCGGCCGGATGCCTGAGGTCGATCGATGTTTCCTGCGAGGGCAGGAAGCTTGGGCCGACGACGCGCACCTTGCTGTCCGCCGGATCGTACGGCCGATCCGCAACGGCGCTTTTCGCTTCCGCACCATCCGTCTTCTTGCCAGTGCGAAATTCGATAATGCCCTTGCCGTTGTCGGGCGTGCTCTGGTTCGTCGCCGTGCGCCCGACGGGAGAGCAGCCGCATTGGCCGGGTTGGCTGAGGTCGCGCGTCTTGTAGGCGAAAGCAGCTGGCAATTCGGCATAGGGTTCGCCGGTCGAGGCAGAGACCATCTGGTCGGTCTCTTCCGTTGCCAGCGCGTGATAGTAAAGCGCCGTCTCGGTTCCCGGGCAGCGCCGCTGACAGGTTTCGGCATCGCGCTGGAAATCGGCGGGTGATGCGTTCGACGAGATCGGGAAGAATGCACCATCGCAGGTGCGCACGCAGAGTGTGCGCAGGCTGCCTTGATATTCGTCACCCGGGACTGTGAAGTCGGTTACGTCAGCGCTATTGCGCAGATCGGGATAGGTTTCGCTGACCGGTGGCAAATCACTCAGGATATTGCGATGGGTTTCCGGTTCTTCGGCCGCGGCCCTGAGGATTTCGTCCTGTTCCTCAGCGCAGCGGTTGACATCCAGCGCGGCCATGATCCGGCGGCGCTGGACGTCGCTGTCACTGCCGGTCGCGAGATATTGCCGGCGTGCTTTCAGCGTTTCGAGGTCCATTTCCATCTGCGAGATTTCAGCGCTCAGGCTCTCGCAGGCTTCTTCGTTCGGACCACCGACGATGATGACGCTGTCGGAACTGCATCCCAGACGCCGGCGATCGCTGCGTGCCTGCCGCAAATCCAGGTTCTGGCGCGAAATCGCCCCGGTGTAGTCGCGAAGGTTGGCGTTGGAGGCAACGATCTTCGGCAAGCTGGCAAGCCGTGCATTCAGGCGTTCGCACACAGACGAGGCGTCGGCTGCGGACGCCATGACCAGAAGAAGCGGAGCAATGAGCGCCGCGATGGATACCGAACGGAAGATCACGTGGTTCTCTCGCCTGAGCATACCGGCATCTCGCCGGGTGCGGCGGAATAGCCTCCGCACTCTGACCTGCGACCCATCATAACGCCATTCGAAAGCGGTGCAACGCAGTCCGTGCGCTAGCGTTAACGCGGCCCGGGAGATTTAAAACAAGCGAGGCGGGAGAGCCACAATCAGCGGCTCTCCCGAGGAGACCAACTCAGGCCGCCCGGGCTGTCTCTAGCGATACCTGCCGTTCCAGAACCGGCCCACCGATCTCGGCGACAGCCTTCATCGTTTCCAGCAGATCGGACGTGACCTCCCAGGCGACGGCGACGGCATAGACGGAGCCGATCCGCCGAGGTTCGCCAATCCGCTCGCCGGGGCAACCCATCCGCCGGAACATCCGCTCAAGGAAGACGTCGGTGACGGTGACGATGTGGCTGAGGCCGGACGACAGCCCGAGTTCTCCAACGCCGCACATCAGTTCCGCCGCGGCGATCGTCACCTGGTTGGAGCCGCGATCCTGCGAGATAGTTGGATCGATGCAGAAGCGGCTGGATTCCCATACGGAAGCGCTGCGCACCTGCGGATTGTCGCCCAGCAGGATCGGGAAGGTGTCGTCGAGCATATTGGGTCCAAGCGTCGGCAGCAGCCGCAACGAGCCGCGCAAACGGCCGGTCTGGTCCGAATAGGAGAGCACGTAGAGCGGATTGGCATCGTCGTAATTGTCGATCTCCCAATCGCCCCGTACCGAAACGTCCCACTTGAGCAGATCGTGAAAGACGCGCTTGCGCAGCTTGAACATGGCGTCGAGGTCGCGGGGATTTTGTTTGCCGGTATTGCTGTTGAAAATTCTGATCATCGTTTGCTCCTGTGGTCGAATGCGAGGAGCAAATGCTGTCAGTAATCGGCAGCCGGCATAACTGTCGGTAGTGACAGGTTTCTAATGCACGCAGACATGCGATTGAATCGAGTGCGTCCTTTTGGACGCACTCGGGGCCTGTGCGGACAGGCGGCTCTGCCGAAGCTGGTTGGATCGGGGATGTCGCGGGCGACGATATTTCGGTGGGGATCAGAAGGTCGGGATAAGGTCTCGGCGGACAGCCTGGGCGACGGCCTGCGTGTTTGAGACGACATTCAGCTTGCGGCGGGCATTGGTCATGAAGAAGCGGACGGTGCGCTCGGAGATGCCTAGGATTGTGCCGATTTCCCAATAACTCTTGCCGGCAGCGGTCCAACTGAGCACTTCTGTTTCACGATGGGTCAACATCTTGGCACTGTGTTCCGAAATTTCGATCCGGTTGTCGTTTTCCAGCACGGAAGCGTGGAAGAGATTGGCCAAAATTTGAAAGTCGCGCAGATGGCAGCGCCGGTAGGCCGGCCACTCTTCAGCGGGGATATCGGCATGGATCGCCAGAAAGGCGAGGCGGCGTGTCGGTGTCGGGAGCGGGAGTGTTACGCCATCGACGCCAAGCCCCAGCCGCGTGGCCGCGGAAAAGAGCGGTTCGCTTTCCGGGTGAAGATTGCGGGCAGTCGCCCAATCCACCGGCCTGATGCCGCCCATGGTCATTCGAAGGATCGGATCGATTCGCAGGAACCCTTCATCCAGATAGGTTCTGGTCGCTGAGGTGCTGAATGTATGGTGTAGCCGATGCACTGCGAAGCCTGACGATAGAACATCGACATCGGCGTAAAGTAGATTTGCGATACTGAAGGTGCTGCGCATCAGGGCGAAAAACCGTTTTGCTTCAACGAGTTTCTCGTTTTCCATAATGTCCAGCAGGTCAAAGAATGCCTGTTGGTCAGTCATGTTGCAAATACCCTGTTATTTGAGGGAATTTACCATGATAATGGTTCGTGGACTTTGTCTAGTGCAATCTTTGGTTAATGGAATATTTATAATATACGCAATTTATAGTTGTATTTTTGGGCATATTTTTTGCTTTTTTTGACTGAGCCGAGCTTTCCGTCGGCTCAGTCAATGTTCCACTACGCCGGGTGCGAAGCTTCGACCACCGCCAGCGCTGCCATGTTGACGACACCGCGCGAAGTGACGGATGGCGACAGGATATGCGCTGGCAGAGCCGTGCCCAAAAGGATCGGCCCGACATGCAGGCTGTCGGTCATCGTCTTGACGACGCCAAGCGTGATGTTGGCGGCATCAAGGTTGGGGAAGACCAGCAGGTTGGCTTCGCCGGCCAGCGTGCTGTCGGGCATGACGCGTTTGCGCAGGATTTCCGAGATGGCCGAATCGCCGTGCATTTCGCCGTCGGCTTCGAGATCGGGGGCCAATTCGCGAACGATCTGCATGGCCTTGCGCATCTTGAAGGCGCTCGCCGAATCGCGCGAGCCGAAATTCGAATGCGACACCAATGCTGCCCGTGGCGTGATGCCGAAACGGCGTATTTCCTGGGCGGCCATCACCGTCTTCTGGGCGATTTCCTCGGCCGTTGGGTCGAAGGTCACATAGGTATCGGTGAGGAAGGTGGTGCCGCGCTGCGAGATCAGCAGGCTGAGCGCCGAGAAATCGAGCACACCCTCGCGTTTGCCGATGATCTGCGAGACCGCGCGCAGATGGGCACTATAGCGGCCTTCGACGCCACAAATCAGCGCATCTGCTTCACCACGCCGGACCGCGAGAGCGCCGATGACGGTCTGGTTGGTTCTGACGATCGTGCGGGCCGCTTCCGGAATGACGCCGAGGCGGCCAACGAGCGCAAAGTAGTCGTCGACATAGTCGCGAAAGCGCGGATCGCCTTCCGGGTTGACCACTTCGAAGTCCACGTCCGGCCGGATGCGCAGGCCGTAGCGCTTGAGGCGCGTCTCGATGATGTGGGGACGGCCGATGAGGATCGGGCGGGCGGTTCCGTCTTCCAGGAGTACCTGGGCGGCGCGTAGCACGCGCTCGTCCTCACCTTCGGAGAAGATCACCCGATTCTTCTGGGCGTTCTTGGCTGCAGCGAAGATCGGCTTCATGATGAAGCCGGAGCGGAAGACGAACCGGTTGAGCTGGTCGAGATAGGCGTCGAAATCCGCGATCGGCCGGTTGGCGACGCCGCTGTCGGCCGCAGCCTTGGCGACGGCCGGCGCGATGCGCAGGATCAGCCGCTGGTCGAACGGCGAGGGGATCAGGTAGTCCGGGCCGAAGACCGGTGTTTCGCCGGAATAGGCGCGGGCTGCGACATCGGACGGTTCTTCGCGGGCAAGGGCCGCGATGGCGCGCACGGCCGCCATCTTCATTTCCTCATTGATCGTCCGGGCGCTGCAATCGAGCGCACCGCGGAAGATATAGGGGAAGCAGAGGACGTTGTTGACCTGGTTGGGGAAATCCGAGCGGCCAGTGCAGATCATCGCGTCGGGGCGAGCGGCGCGCGCGACTTCCGGCATGATTTCGGGATTGGGGTTGGCAAGCGCCATGATCAGCGGTTTTTCCGCCATCTGCACCAAAAGGTCCGGTTTCAAGACACCGGCGGCCGAAAGGCCGAGGAAGACGTCGGCACCGGCAATGCTGTCGGCCAGCACACGGTTTTCGCTGTCCTGAGCATAGATCGACTTCCACTCGTCCATTAGCACTTCGCGGCCGACATAGACGAGGCCTTCGAGGTCATGCACCCAGATGTTTTCGCGCCGCGCGCCGAGCGTCACCAGGAGATTGAGGCAGGCAAGAGCGGCCGCGCCAGCGCCCGAGGTGACGATCTTTGCCTTGTCAATGTCCTTGCCGGCCAGCTCGAGGCCGTTGAGGATGGCGGCTGCGACGATGATCGCGGTTCCGTGCTGGTCATCATGGAAAACCGGAATATCCATCTTCTCGCGCAGCCGGCGTTCCACCTCGAAACATTCCGGCGCCTTGATGTCTTCCAGGTTGATGCCGCCGAAGGTCGGCTCCAAGGCAGAAATGACATTGACCATCTGGTCGATCTCGGGCGCGTCGATTTCGATGTCGAAAACGTCTATGCCAGCGAATTTCTTGAACAGGACGGCCTTGCCTTCCATCACCGGCTTGGAGGCCAGCGGTCCGATATTGCCGAGCCCGAGCACCGCCGTGCCGTTCGAAATGACCGCGACCAGATTGGCGCGGGCCGTATAGTCGGCGGCGGTCGACGGATCGTCGCGGATGGCGAGACAGGGTGCTGCAACACCCGGCGAATAGGCGAGCGCCAGGTCGCGCTGGTTGCCGAGCGGCTTGGTCGGCTGGATCTCAAGCTTTCCGGGACGCGGATAGCGATGGAAGAACAGCGCCTGTTCATCGAGGTCGCCGCTTGCTGGATCCGTGGGGGTCTTGGCCTTGTCGCCGGTGCTCATATTCGTGAATCCCTACCTGTTCGTCGCGGCTCTTTTTGCATGAAACGGGCGTCCCGTACAGTTTCGAACCGACCGTTTATCCTTGGTTTTCGGGAACAGGTGTTCCGCTTGGGAAATCGCTGCTTCCACAGGCTGTCATTCTCCTGAAACAAGAGTCTGTTTTTGAAGGTCCTTAAGAGAGGCACGATAGACCGTTGCGAGGCAGAATGACCGAGAAAGAGCACGTTGAAGCCACCAGGCACTTCAGAACCCTGTTCATTTCCGACGTTCATCTGGGATCGAAGGCAGCCAAAACCGACTATCTCCTCGATTTCCTGCGCGTCACCGATGCCGAGACGATCATCCTGGTCGGGGACATCGTCGATGGCTGGCGGTTGAAGCGCAGCTGGTACTGGCCGCAGGCCTGCAACGACGTCGTCCAGAAGCTGTTGCGCAAGGCGCGCAAGGGCAGCCGCATCATCTACATACCCGGCAACCACGACGAATTCATGCGCGATTTCCCAGGCCTGCATTTCGGCGGCATCGAGGTTGCGCAGCGTCATATGCACGAGGGCGCCGATGGGCGGAAATATCTGGTTCTGCACGGGGATGAATTCGACGTCGTGGTGCGCAATGCGCGGCTGCTCGCCTATCTCGGCGACTGGGCCTATGACATCGCGATCGTCATCAATATCGGGCTGTCGGCCGTGCGCCGCCGTCTTGGACTGCCCTACTGGTCGTTTTCGGCCTGGGCGAAGCTGCAGGTCAAGCACGCGGTCAACTTCATCGGCGAATTCCAGCGCGTGGTTGCTGATGAAGCGCGGCGGGAAAATGCCGATGGGGTGATCTGCGGCCATATCCATCACGCGGTGATGGAGGATATCGGCGGCGTCCGCTACATCAACACCGGCGACTGGGTGGAAAGCTGTACGGCGATCGCCGAGCATCACGATGGAACGATGGAACTGATCACCTGGCGCCAGTTGAGCGGCGTTCCTGCGGTGCGCGAGGATACGACCGAGGTTGAGGTGATGATGGCCCGAGCGCTTTCGCAACAGGCAGCCTGAAAAGCGCACGCGCAAAGGCTGTAGGGAAATCTAGCTTCTGGCGCGGCTCCAAGTCGCTGTGATAAATCATGGACGTATTCGTCAGGTCCCTCCATGATTCCCTCTGCACCGCCTCCCTTTCGCGAGGAAGCGCCGGCTTATTTCGTGCCGCGCATCGCCTTGCTCTTCTGTGCGCCTCTTGTCGTCAACGGTTTCGCCATGCCGTATTTTCCGGTCTGGCTGAGTACGCTGTCGTTGAGCGATTTCGAGATCGGCATTATTCTTGCTGTACCGATGTTCGTGCGCGTTATTACCGCGCCGCTGGTCGGGCTTCTTGCCGACCGGATTGGGGAGCGTGCCAAGGTATTGATCTGGTCCGCGGTCCTGTCGCTCCTGACGGCACTGGCGCTGTTCGTCTCCCACAGCTTCTGGTTCGTGCTGGTCATCTATGCGCTGCAGGGCGGTGCATACTCGCCTTATGTGCCGATCGTCGAGGCGATTGCTCTGACCGGCGTGCGGCGCTGGGGATTCGATTATGCGACAATGCGTGTCTGGGGCTCTGTCGCCTTCATCGGTGCGACCATGCTGGGCGGCGTGATGATCGGTCTCTACGGAGGTTCGATGGTGTTGCCGGCCATGGCTGGCGGTTTCGTCCTGATGATCCTCATGACTTTCATCGCTCCCCGTGTTGGCCGGCCGCGGCGGCCGTCGACGCTGACGACGCTGACGGAGCCACCGCCAAAGGCGCTGCGTAAACTCGATCTGCAATTGCTCTTGATCGGCGTGACGCTGGTCAATGGCAGCCATGCAATGCTGTTCGCCTTCTCGGCGATCTACTGGCAGAACATCGGTTTTTCAGGGACGCAGATCGGTCTGCTCTGGAGCGCCGGCGTCGCGGCTGAAGTGGCGATGTTTTTCTGTGCCAAGATGATCATCCGTCGTTTCAGCCTGTGGACGATGATCTTTTCCGGCTGCGGCCTTGCTGTCGCGCGCTGGATCATTTTTCCCATGGATCTCGGCTTGTGGGGCTATTTCGCCTTGCAATGTTTCCACGCCTTCACCTATGCGATCATGCATACGGGCATGCAAAACATCCTGGTCCAACGTGTGCCGGAGGAGCAGGAAGCCTCAGCGCAGGGGCTGTACTTCTTTTACACCGGCGTGTTTTCGGCGATCTTCACGTTCATCTCGGGCTATTTCTTCACCTGGTTCGGCGTCCAGGGCTTCTATTCGATGTCCGTCGTCGCCTTCATCGGCTGCTGTTCGGCCTTTGCTGCCTGGTATCTTCAGCCCCAGAGGGCGGCAAGTGGTGGGAACACCAGCGAAGCCTCGTAGCGTAGACCGGGCTCGCGGTCGCGCGCCAAAAGCAGCGGGCCGTCGAGATCAACGAAATCAGCCCCTTGTGCTAGAAGCACCGCTGGCGCCATGCCGAGCGAGGTGCCGACCATGCAGCCGACCATGATCTTGAGATTCAGTGTCCTTGCAGCGTCGCGCAGGCGCAGCGCCTCCGTCAGGCCGCCGGTCTTGTCCAGCTTGATGTTGACGGCGTCGTAGAGCCCGGCCAGCTTCGGCAGGTCCTCGGTCTTGTGAACACTTTCGTCGGCACAGACCGGGACGGGGTGGGCGATCGATGCCAGCGCGCCGTCCTGTCCGGCGGGAAGGGGCTGTTCGATAAGGGAGACACCCGATTCGGCGCAGGCGGCGAAGTGATAGGCGAGATTTTCTTCTGTCCAACCTTCGTTTGCGTCAAGGATAATCGCGCTTGTGGGCGCGGCTGCCCGGACGGCGCGAATGCGGGAGGCATCATCGGCCGTTCCGACCTTCACCTTGAGAAGCGCCCGATGGGCATATTGTGCGGCCTGCGCCGCCATCGCGTCGGGTTCACCGAGCGAAATCGTATAGGCGGTGGTGAGTGGTCCCGGTTCGACCAGTCCGGCGTGCGTAAAAGCGCGCTTGCCCGCTTTTTTCGCCTCCAGATCCCAGAGCGCACAATCGACGGCATTGCGCGCAGCGCCCGCCTGCATCGTTCCGCGCAAACCTTCCCGGTCGAGCCCTGCTTCGATCCGCGGCCGGATCGCCTCGATTTCGGCAAGCACGCTATCGAGTGTTTCGCCATAGCGCGCGTATGGAACGCACTCGCCCAGGCCGACAAATCCATCGTCCTCGACCCTGCAGGTGACCACGGAAGCCATCGTCTTGCTGCCGCGCGAAATCGTGAAGCTGCCGGCGATCGGAAAATGTTCGACGGCGGTATTCAGCAGACGGGGCATGGGCTTCTCCTGTGGCATCCATATCTCAGCCGCCAACCGTTTGGCACGGAAACGTTTCAATCGGTGACAGATGATCCGGTAGCGGCTATGAGTCGCTCACGTTTTATCAAATGCAGCCATCTCCGGAAGACCCAACAGACGTGACGCGTTCCCAAGTGAAAACCGACACCGACGTGCAGCTCGACGAAGCTGGCAAGGATGGCGCCCGAATCTACCGTTTCAGCGGTGATTGGCGTAGCGTATCCATTCACACCGTCACGCCCCGGCTGGACGAACTGGCGTCCAAGGGTGGGGAAGCGGGCGAGGTCGATCTCAGCGACATTACAGCCATGGATACGGCCGGCGCCTGGGTCATCCGTCGCTTCATGAGCAGGCTCGGCGACGTCAAGCTGACCAGCGACAAGCCGCGTTACGTCGAGCTTCTGGGCGCGCTGCCTGAGGAACTGCCGGAGCCGTCCGAGGAGAAGAAGAAGTTCGGCTCCGCTTTCGCACGATTCTTTGCCCCGATCGGCGAGGCGGTGATGTCTGCATGGGAAGACACGATCGCCGCGATGTTCATTCTCGGCTCGGCGGTTCGCGGTGCGCAGCTCAAGCTCGGGCGCCACAGCGGGCTGTCGCCGGCCGCCATCGTCAACCAGATTGACCGCATGGGCGTCCAGGCCGTGCCGATCATCACGCTGATGTCGTTCCTGATTGGCGCGATCATCGCCCAGCAGGGCGCCTTTCAGCTTCGCTATTTCGGTGCCGAGCTGTTCGTCGTCGATCTGGTCGGCATTTTGCAATTGCGCGAAATCGGCGTTCTGTTGACAGCCATCATGATCGCCGGTCGTTCCGGCAGCGCGATCACGGCCGAGATCGGCTCGATGAAGATGCGCGAGGAAATCGACGCGCTGAAGGTCATGGGGCTCAGCCCGATCGGCGTGCTCGTATTTCCGCGGCTCGTGGCGCTCACAGTGGCATTGCCGCTTTTGACCATCATCGCCAACTTCGCGGCGCTAACGGGGGCTGCGGTGGTCGCTTGGAGCTATTCCGGTATCACCTTTGCGACCTTTCTGGCGCGGCTTCAGGAGGCGGTCGATTTTTCGTCCGTGCTCGCCGGTATGATCAAAGCACCATTCATGGCGCTGATCATCGGCGTCGTTGCCGCCGTCGAAGGCCTGAAAGTTGGCGGCAGCGCCGAATCGCTCGGCAAACACGTGACCCAGTCGGTCGTGAAGTCGATCTTCGTGGTCATTCTCGTCGATGGCCTGTTTGCGATGTTCTACGCATCGATCGATTTCTGATGGAAGAGGTTTTGTCAGTGGAACCGAGAGAAGACGTAACCGCAAATAGGGAAAACGAACGCGGTGAAAACGCTTCGGAAATCGTCCTGTCCGTGCAGGATCTGACAGTCGGCTTCGGTTCCAATATCGTCCTCGACAAGCTCAACCTCGATATCTACCGCGGCGAAATCCTCGGTTTCGTCGGCGCGTCAGGCACGGGAAAGTCAGTGCTGATGCGCACCGTTCTACGCTTGCTTCCGCGCCGGTCGGGATCGATCAAGATTCTCGGTGTCGAGTATGATGCGGTCAGCGAAGAAGAGCGCATGGAACTCGATATGCGGCTTGGGGTGCTGTTCCAACACGGCGCTCTATTCTCGTCGTTGACGGTCAAGGAAAACATCCAGGTACCGATGCGGGAGTATCTTAATCTGCCGCAGGATCTGATGGACGAACTGGCGCGGCTGAAGATCGACATGGTGGGCCTTGCACCAGAGGCGGCGGACAAATTCCCGTCGGAATTGTCCGGCGGCATGATCAAGCGGGCGGCCTTGGCGCGTGCGCTGGCGCTCGATCCGGACCTGGTTTTCCTCGACGAACCGACATCCGGGCTCGACCCGATCGGGGCTGCTGAGTTCGACAACCTGATCGCCAAACTGCGCGACACCCTGGGATTGACCGTGTATATGGTGACGCACGACCTCGACAGCCTGTTTTCGGTCTGCGACCGGATCGCTGTACTGGGGAAGAAGAAGGTTCTGGTCGAAGGTACGATCGAGGATATGCTGGCCTGCGACGATGAGTGGGTGAAGTCCTATTTCCAGGGTAAGCGTGCGCGCTCGATCGTCCGCGATAACGACAAGAAGGTTTCCTGACGGCACCGCACGTTTTGGCGCCCTCATAAATGATTTGATTGAAGCAGGGGCCGCGTTTGCGGCGTCCCCCAGGGATACCGGTAGCAATGGAAACAAAAGCCAACTACGCCATCGTCGGATTTTTTACCGTGATGGTCATCTTCGCGGCCTTCGGCTTCGTCTACTGGATGTCCCAATATGGCCGCAGCGGCCAAATGGTGGAGCTGGTGATCAGCATTCCCGGATCGGCCAACGGCCTTAGCGTCGGGTCGCCGGTGCGCTTTAACGGCATCCCTGTCGGCTCCGTCCGCAATCTGGCAATCAACTCCAACGACCCGCGCTATTCCGTTGCCGTCACCGAGGTTTCAGCCGATGCGCCCGTGCTGAAGTCAACCACAGCGACGCTGGAAATCCAGGGGCTGACCGGGGCGGCCTATATCGAACTCAGCGGCGGCAACAAGGGTGAGGAGAATATCCTGACGAAGGCGCTGGAAACCGGGACCTCGGCACAGATGACTGCCGACCAATCCAGTGTTACCAGCCTTCTGGCGACGGCCGACAAGATCATGGATCGGGCGAATGACGCGATCGGCGACATTCAGGGCTTTGTCAAGGATGTGCGGGTCCCGCTGACGCACACGATTTCCAATGCCGAACGATTCAGCAAGTCGCTGGCCGATAATTCCGAAGGCATCGATGAATTCCTGAAGAGCGTCAGCGCTCTGTCGACTTCGATCACTGCTGCAGCCGGCAAGCTCGATTCGACGCTTTCAGCGGCAGACATTCTGGTGAAATCCGTCGATCCGAAGAAGATCGACCACATTGTCAGCAATGTCGAGAAGATGAGTGATGATCTGAGCGCCGCCTCCAGCAGCGTTGCCGACACCATTGCCACGTTCAAGCATACCGCCGAGACCTATCAGCGGTTCGGCGAAAAAGCTTCCGCATCACTCGATCGCGTCGACACGTTGATTGCGGCCATCGAGCCGCAGAAGATCAGTGGCGTTGTCAACGACATATCGGCCGCCAGCGCCGACGCACGCAAGACGGTCGCCTCGATCGCTGAGTTCGCTGATCGGATCAAAAGCCGCCAGAACGATATCGACCAGACGATCACGGACGTTACCCAGATGGCCAACAAGCTGAATGCCGCTTCCAGCCGCGTCGATGGTATCCTGGTCAAGCTCGACGGCTTCCTCGGCGATGCGGACGCGCCGTCGCTGTCGGCGGATGCCCGTGCGACGCTCGCTTCATTCCGCAAGATGGCGGACAATCTGAACGCGCAGATCGGTCCGATCGCGGAAAATCTGAAACGATTCTCCGGATCGGGACTACGCGATATCGACGCTCTGGTCAGCGAGACGCGGCGTACGGTTCAAACGCTGGACAACACGATTTCGACTTTCGACAAGGACCCGCAAAGGCTGTTGTTCGGCGGCGAAACCGTCAAGCAGTATGACGGCCGGACGCGCCGTTGATCCGCTGATTCTGTCGGTTGTTCGGGCGTGCAGCTTCTTTCGGATGACGCTTCGAATCGCGTATTTTCTTCCTGCTCGTGGATTAGGCGTGGCAAGGCTGCAATCCTTGCCGGATTTTTGCTGTGTCCTCATCGGGTTGACCGCTTTTTGGCTTGTCTTGGCCGGATCAGCCTCTAAGTTGCTGGCGATTGACGAAGGATAGTGTTTGCAATGAATTTTCCCGGTGTTCCGTGTGGTCGAAAGGCAGGATTGATCCGGGCCTGCACAGCTTTCCTTCTCATCGCAGCACTGTCGGGCTGCGCCGGCAAGGCCAACAACGACACCTATAGCCTGTCCGCTTCGCCGATCATCGAAGGCCCGTCCTCGACGAGCAAGCAGATACTTGTTCCTGAGCCGACTGCGCTGAAGGCGCTCGACAGCGATCAGGTCGTCATCCGGCTGTCCGGCTCCGAAATCCAGTATCTGGCAAAATCTCAGTGGAGCGACCGTCTTCCGAAGATGGTTCAGGCGAAGCTCGTCCAGGCTTTCGAGAATACCGGCAAGATCGGTGGCGTCGGCAAACCGGGCGAGGGGCTTGCGATCGACTACCAGGTGATCACCGAAATCCGATCGTTCGAGATATCGACCGAGGGGGCGGATACGGCCATCGTCGAAATCTTTGCCAAGATCCTCAACGATCGCAACGGCACCGTCGGTGCGCAGAAGGCCTTCCGCGCTATCGTGCCTGTGCGTGGCAGCGGACCGGTCGCCTTCGTCGCTGCGCTCGACGGGGCTTTTGCAGAAGTCGCCGCCGATATTGTCGGCTGGACCCTGAAGGCGATCTGATCAGGCGACCGCGATCCGGTTGACGATCTCCGCTACGCCCTCGATGGTTCTTGCGGCTTCTTCGGCTCTTTCAGCCTCTTCGATGGTCGCGACAGTGCCCGTCAACAGGATCGTGTTTCCCTTCGAGACAACCGAAACGTCTGAGGCATCGAGCCCGTCCACCGTCGCCAGGCAATTGGCCACCCGCGTTTCCAGATCCGCCTGATCCTGGGCAAAAATCTCTTCCGGTGTCCCACCGTAAAATGTGCGCGCCTTGAAGACCATGGCTCAATTCTCCGATGTTGGTTCTCCGCCTACAACGCAGCCGAAACGCTTTTGTTCGGCCGTGTTCCATCCGAAACAGCGCGGCTAAGCGGTTCATGGGACTGTTGGATCACTGGATGAGACGAACTCGTCAGCAACCAACAGAGGAGAGACCATCATGCGCAAGTTCATTATTTCCGCCGCCGTCGCCGCCGTCGCCGCCATTTCGTTTGCTGCTCCTTCGCAGGCCGGCGGCCACGGTCATCACCACCACCATGGTCATCATCACGGCGGCTTCTCGATCGGGTTCTACAACACCGGTTACTATGGCGGCGGTTATTACGGCGGCGACTACTACGAGCCGTCCTGCTACATCAAGAAGGTGAAGCGCTGGGACCGGTGGGGCAACCTGCACATCCGCAGAATCAAGATCTGCGACTAACGCTGCATCCCGAAAACAAAAAATCCGGCCGTTCGCGCGGCCGGATTTTTGCATTTTGGCAGGCTTGCTTCAGGGCCAGCGGACCACTGGCGGCAGCGACGAGAGGATCGAATCGACATTTCCGCCGGTTTTCAGCCCGAAGATCGTCCCCCGGTCGTAGAGCAGGTTGAATTCGACGTAGCGGCCGCGGCGCACCAGCTGTTCGTCGCGGTCTTCCTCGGTCCAGGGCTTGTTGAAATTGGCGCGCACGATCTTCGGATAGATCAGGCTGAAAGCCTTGCCGACATCTTGGGTAAAGGCGAAATCGGCCTCCCAACCGCCTTTCTCTTCAGCTGAATGCTGCCAGTCGAAGAAGATGCCGCCGATGCCGCGCGCCTCATTTCGGTGCTTCAGGAAGAAATACTCGTCGCACCACTCTTTGAAGCGCGGGTAGTCGGCAACGGCATGGCGCTTGCAGGCGATTTCCATACCCTTGTGAAACAGCATCGTATCCGGATCAGCCTGCGTGCGGCGGCGATCGAGTACCGGCGTCAGGTCGGCACCGCCGCCGAACCAGTGGCTGGTGGTGACGACCATGCGGGTGTTCATGTGCACGGCCGGCACGTTCGGATTGACCGGATGAGCGATCAGCGAAATGCCTGACGCCCAGAAATTCGGGTCTTCGCTGGCACCGGGTATCTGGCTGCGGAACTCCGGCGAGAATTCGCCATGCACGGTCGAGGTGTGGACGCCGACCTTTTCGAAGACGCGGCCTTCCATCATCGACATGCGCCCGCCACCGCCGGCGCCTTCATCGCGAAGCCAGTCCTTGCCAACAAAGCGGCCCGGTTCGCGGTCGGAGAGCGGCCCGGCCAGTTCATCCTCGATGGTTTCGAATGCGGCACAAATGCTATTGCGCAGGGCTTCGAACCATGCCCTGGCCTTGGCCTTCTTGTCCTCGATATCCGCGGGCAGTCCCTGTGGCAGGTCCGGTCGTTCCATGAAAATAATCCTGTCTGGCATGACTTTGAACGGCAAAACCCGCCGATTCGCATATTGGCTGACAGTTCATATTTTTGCCATGCCTGGCAACGGCGCAGAACGCTGTCGGTCAGTCTGCCGCAGGGCGAGCGCGATGAAATTCGGACTCGCAAAAGCAGGAATATCTCCCTATCTTTGGTGCAGAGGCTCGACTGGTGAAAGGTGAGCTTATGGCAAGGATTCCGGCAGGGCCACCGCTCGACGGCTTGAAACGTCAGATCGCCCGGCATCGAAGCGGCAACCCCAAGCGAAGCGACGGCCTGTTCGTTCGCGAGACGTTTCGGCTTGATCGCATCCATGCCCGCGAGAAGGCGCAGGAATGGTTTGATGCCTGGCCAAAAGCCGCCTACTGGACCGAGGTCGAGAGCTGGCGTCAGCTGGACGGCGACGAGATCGAGTTCACCATGCGACGCCTGCCAAGCGCTGATTGATGCTTCAATCTGCTGGTTTTTCGATCGTCAAGCTGCATAGTCGTTCCTGATTTACGCCTTGCCCGATTCGGGCCTTTTCCCAAAAGCTCCGCTATGCCTTTTCTGCGCTCGCCCGTTTCGCGCTCAGTTGTCATCCTTTCCATCACCCAGATCATCGGCTGGGGTGCGCTGTTCATGGCGATTTCGGTCACCGGCGAAGCCATGGCCGCCGATCTCGGGCTCAGCCGCGCGACGATCTTTCTCGGGCCAACCGTGATGCTTGTTGTCATGGCCGCTTGCTCGGCGTTCGTTGGAGGGTTTTACCGCAGATATGGCGCACGGCAGGTGCTCGCAGCCGGCGCGCTGATCGCGGTTCCGGGCCTATGGCTGCTGGCTGTCTCCGGCGGGACCGTCACCTATTTCATCGCATGGGGCATCTTCGGTATTGCCGGTGCCGCGTGCCTGACGACATCGGCGCATGTCTTCCTCGCGGAACTCGCGGGCGAGGGCGCCCGGCGCGCCATCGGGGCGCAGATGCTGTTCATGGCGCTGGCGCCCAGCCTCTCCTGGCCGGCGACGGATTTTCTGCAGGCGCAAGTCGGCTGGCGCGGCGTTTCGCTGATATATGGCTGCCTGATGCTGTTCGTCTGCCTTCCGCTGCATCTGTTCGCCCTGCCGAAGACAGCACCTGTCGTATTCAGGGGTGAAAATGCGGCAGCGGATGGCTCGACACAGCGCGGCCATCACGTCGTCGTGCTGATCACGGCGGCGATCGCGCTCAACGGCTTCATCACCTGGGGTTTCCAGCTTGTCGTCATCGATCTCTTCAGAAGCTTCGACGTTGCCGATTATCTAGCCGTCGGCTTTGGGTCTGCGATCGGCGTTGTTCAGATGTCGGCACGGTTGTTCGATTTTCTTGGCGGCAATCGATGGAACGGACTTGCGACCGGGCTGGTGGCGGCTGCGATCATGCCGGTATGCCTGGTCGTCTTGGCGCTCGGCAGCGGAGCGGAATGGTCGATCCTGCTTTTCCTGCTGCTCTACGGGCTTTCGAGCGGCGCCATGTCGGTCAGCCGGGCAACACTGCCTTTGGTGTTTTTCACCCCCGTCGACTATGCCGGCGTTGCAGCGCGGCTCGCCTTGCCGCTCAATCTTGCCTTTGCCGTAGCGCCGCCGTTCTTCACCTATGTCCTGAGCGCTTACGGCAATCGCGTGGCTCTGGCCATTGCCTTCATCAGCTCGCTCGGCACGCTCGCCAGCATGCTCGCTCTGCACCGGCTGGCACGATCTCACAAATTTTCCGGTGCCTGACCGGCGCTTTCCTCTTCTCCCGCATGTTCGATCAGATAGGCGCCGGTGCCGCGTTCCGACAGCGTGTCGTAGGGGTTGCGCAGCGGACAGTCGCGCATCGAGAGGCAACCGCAGCCGATGCAGGAGGTGAGCTGGTCGCGCAAGGCGGTGAGCTTGGTGATTCGCTCGTTCAGATCGGCCTTCCAGTTTTCCGACAGGCGCGCCCAGTCGCCCGCCAGCAATTGCCGGTCATCGGGCAGGGCGGAGAGCTCCTTCTGAATATCGGCGAGCGGTATGCCGGTGCGCTGGGCGATCTTGATGACTGCGATGCGGCGCAGCACGCTGCGGGGGTAGCGGCGCTGATTGCCGCTGCTGCGCATGCTTTTGATGAGCCCCTTGGTCTCGTAGAAATGCAGCGTCGAGACCGCGACGCCGCTGCGGGCGGCGACCTCTCCGACCGTCAGTTCGCGACGCGGCAGATCGGTTCCATTTTTTTCCTGCATGTCTATTGACCTCAACTTTAGTTGAGGTTCTATACCATGAGCTCCACCGGTCCAACAACGGAGCATTCGCAGATATGAATGAGAAAATGACCATCGCTGTCGTCTATGGCAGCGCGCGGCAGGGGCGCTTTTGCGACACGGTCGTCAACTGGGCCTTGACGGAATTGTGGGCGGAGAGTGGCTTTCGCGTCATTCTCATTGATCCGCTCCAATTCAAGGGCACCGCCGAGCAGGCGGCCGTGAGCGAGGCTTCGCTGGAAGCGAAGATTGCCGAGGCCGATGCTTTCATCGTGGTGACGCCGGAATACAACCACGGTTATCCGGCCGCGCTCAAGGAAATGATCGACAGCTGCTACGAGCCCTGGCACGCAAAGCCCGTCGCGTTCATCTCCTATGGCGGCGTCTCCGGCGGACTGCGCGCTGTCGAACAACTGCGCCAGGTCTTTGCGGAGCTGCATACCGTCACGATTCGCGACACCGTCAGTTTTTCGAATGTATGGGCGCAGTTCGACGCCGCCGGCAATCCTTTCAAGGCTGCCGAAGCAAAAGCCGGACTTCTAGTCATGCTGCGGCGGCTGAAATGGTGGGCGAGGGCTCTGAAGGCCGCCCGCGCCGAAAACGCCTATGGTGCGGTCGCAGCATGAGGCAAGCCGGCGGGCTTCAGCCTGAGACCTGCCGGATCGCCTCACCGGCAATCATTGCCACCGACATGGCGACGTTCAGCGACCGCTGCCCCTCGACCATGGGGATGATCACCCGGCCGTCCGCCTTGTTGTGAACGTGATCGGGAACACCGGCGCTTTCGCGGCCGAAGAGCAGGGTGTCGCCGGGCTGGAAGCGGAAGCGCGTATACGGTTCGGCGGCTTTGGTGGAGGCCAGGATCAATCTGCGGCCCTCGCCGAGCCGGGTCTCTTCGAAGCGTTCCCAGTTGACATGCCGGGTGAGCGTCACCGAGGCGATGTAGTCCATGCCGGCGCGCTTGAGGTTCTTGTCGGACAAATCGAAGCCCGCCGGTTCGATGATGTCGACGGCGAGCCCCAAGCAGGCGGCAAGGCGAAGAATCGTCCCCGTATTGCCGGGAATGTCGGGCTGATAGAGGGCAATGCGGAGTGGATGTGGTGACATATCAACAAGTCTGATGGGGTTCATCAATGCCCGTAATCAATCTGTGCCGTAATGGCAACAGGAACCGGCGAGAGCCTGAAGTGATGAAAAAAGTGGCTGCGACAATCTGGCATATCCCGGCAAAACATTCTATGTCTTCCACATCTTCAACGCGAACCACAGGAGGCATGCATGGATATTCGAATGACCACCAGCCTCCAGGCTGTGTCTTCAGTCCGTTTGGACTGACCGGTTTCGCGCTTTTCCTGATACGGCACTATTGCGCTCGACCGCCCGCTTTCCGGACGAACACGTCTCGTGTGCAAGATTGAGCTGTTTTCCGGTTTTAATTTTCTGATCGATGAATGCGGGGCTTCCCGCCTTCCTTCACTGGATTCCTGAAGGAGCTTGATAATGTTCGGCTGGTTTGAATCCCGCCTCAATCCCTATCCTGCCGAGGAACCCACGGTTCCGCCGCAGGGTCTGTTTGCCTTCTGCTGGCACTATACCAAGCCGGCGGCCCCCTGGCTTTTGACCATGTCGGTCTGCACCATGCTGATCGCCATCGGTGAGGTGGCGCTGTTCCAGTTTCTCGGCAATGTCGTCGACTGGTTGTCCTCGGCCAAGCAGGAAACGTTCCTTGAGAGCGAGGGCACGAAGCTGTTCTGGATGGGCGCGCTGATCCTGATCGGCCTGCCGTCCGTCGTCGCCTTCGATTCGATCATCATGCATCAGGTGCTGCTCGGCAATTATCCGATGATCGCGCGCTGGCAGATGCATCGTTATCTGCTGCGCCAGGGCATGACCTTTTTCGCCAACGAGTTTGCCGGCCGCGTTGCCACCAAGGTGATGCAGACCTCGCTTGCCGTGCGCGAAACGGTGATGAAGATCCTCGACGTCTTCGTCTATGTCGTCAGCTATTTCGTCTCGATGCTTGTCGTCGTTGCGGCGGCAGACTGGCGGCTGCTGGCGCCGCTGGTCATCTGGATCATCGTCTATGTCTGCATCGTCAGTTATTTCGTGCCGCGCCTGCGCAAGATCTCCAAGGATCAGGCCGACGCGCGCTCGATGATGACGGGCCGAGTCGTCGACAGTTACACCAACATCGCCACCGTGAAGCTGTTTTCTCATGCGGGCCGCGAAGAGGTCTATGCCAAGGAGAGCATGGACGTGTTCTTGCAGGCCGTTCATCGGCAGATGCGCAAGGTGACGCTGTTCCACGTGCTGGTCTATACGAACAACTGCATTGCGCTGTTTTCGATTTCGGCGCTCGGCATTTATTTCTGGATGCACAGCGGTATGTCGGTCGGCTCGATCGCCATTGCCGTGGCCCTGGCCATGCGCATCAACGGCATGTCGCAATGGGTGATGTGGGAAGTCTCGGCGCTGTTCGAAAACATCGGCACCGTCTATGACGGCATGAGCATGATGACCAAGGCGCACGACATTGTCGACAACGACAACGCCAAGGTTCTGAAGGCGCCGCACGGGGCGATCGCGTTCGAGAACATCCGCTTCCACTACGGCAAGAACAAGGGCGTCATCGACAACCTGTCGCTCAGCATCAAGCCAGGTGAGAAGATCGGGCTGGTCGGGCGCTCGGGGGCGGGCAAGACAACACTGATGAACGTGCTGTTGCGCTTCTACGATCTTGAAGCGGGTACGATCCGGATCGATGGCCAGGACATTTCTGCGGCGACGCAGGATAGCCTTCGCGCGCAGATCGGCGTGGTGACGCAGGATACCTCTCTGTTGCACCGGTCGATCCGCGATAACATCGCCTATGGTCACCCGGAGGCTGATGATGCCGACATCATCGCCGCTGCCAAGCGGGCCAATGCCTGGGACTTCATCGAGTTGCTCGAGGATAACCAGGGCCGTAAGGGGCTGGATGCGCAGGTCGGCGAACGGGGCGTCAAGCTCTCCGGCGGCCAGCGCCAGCGCATCGCGATCGCCCGCGTCTTCCTGAAGGACGCGCCGATCCTGGTGCTCGACGAGGCAACGTCGGCGCTCGATTCGGAAGTGGAAGCCGCGATCCAGGAAAACCTCTTCGCCCTGATGAAGGGTAAGACGGTGATCGCGATCGCCCACCGCCTGTCGACGCTGACGGAGATGGACCGGCTAGTCATCCTGGAAGCTGGCAAGATCGTCGAAACCGGCAGCCATGCCGAGCTGATCGCGAAGAGCGGCCTTTATGCCGATCTCTGGTCGAGGCAGTCTGGTGGCTTCATCGCCGACGATGCGGAAAAGGAAGTGGCGGCGGAATAGGTTCGCTTCCAGCGCGTTCGACGACCATCGCGTCGACGCGCGTAAGATCCACCGCGGATCACGATCGATTCGCGGTGGTCTGCTGTTAGAAAGAGCATCGAGATCTTGATTCGTTGAAACGGACGCTGTTGGTGGCAAGACGAGGTGCGATGTGGTGTTCAGCGCCTTTTTAGAGAATGCGACACGCTGGGTGCGGCAGATCAAGCGGGATGTCGTGGCTTTGTGGATCGCCGCGCGAGACCGTCGAACGCCGCTTGCGGCAAAGCTGGTTGCCGGTGCCGTTGCCGCCTATGCGCTATCTCCGATTGACCTCATTCCGGACTTCATCCCGGTTTTCGGTTACCTCGATGACATTTTAATCGTGCCGCTCGGTATTCTGCTGGCCGTGAAACTGGTGCCTGTTGCTCTCATGATGGAGTTTCGCGCCACCGCCGCCGAGCGCCATGGTCGTCCTGTCAGCCGCGCCGGTCTTGCTATCATCATCGCCATTTGGCTTTGCGCTGCCGTTTTGACCACCTGGTGGGTTTGGGCTGGTGCGCTGGGGGCGTGACAGCCCGCCAAACATGAAATTTTGGACACATTTCGCCCGGTGCTTTGCCGCAACGGCGAAAGCGCCTATATCGGAACCATGATCCTGCGCGCCATTTTTGCCTTATTCGAAAACTGGATACAGCCCTTCGCGGCGCGCGACGGGCTGCAGCCGCCCGAGCGGCTAATCCCCTATGTCTGGTTCTACATAAAGCAGGCGAAGGCACCGTTCATCGCCATGCTCATCCTCGGCGGCATGACGGCCGCGATCGAGGCGACGCTGTTCTGGTTTGTCGGACGCGTCGTCGATATCCTTGCCACCGTCAAGCCGAGCGATGGCTGGAGCGGGCTGCTTGCAGCCCATGGCGCCGAATTGTTCGGCATGCTGGTCCTGATCGGCATCGTGCGCTTCGTCGTTTCGCTGCTGATGTCGCTGGTCGATCAGCAGGTCATTACCCCGGGTTTTTACAATCTGGTGCGCTGGCAGTCCTATCTGCATGTGGCGCGTCAATCGCTGTCCTTCTTCCAGAACGATTTTTCGGGCCGCATCGTCACCAAGGTCTGGTCGGGAGGGCAGGCGGTCGGTGACGTCGTCACCTCCTTGATGGAAAGCGTCTGGTTCGTCGGCATCTATTCGGTCTCGACGCTGGTATTGGTGGGCCAGCTCGACATGTCGCTTGCTGTCGTTGTTCTGCTGTGGCTGATCGGCTTTGCCTTCCTTGCGCGCTATTTCGTGCCGCGCATCCGCCAGCATTCGAAGGAAACGGCGGAAGCATCCTCGATGCTCAGCGGCCGCATGGTCGATGCCTACAGCAATATGCAGACGCTCAAACTGTTCGCACGCGACGAAGAGAGTGACCGCTACATGCGGCAGGGTTTTGACATTTTCCAGGACAGCATCATCCGCTTCACCCGGTTCATCACCGGCGTGCGGGCCTCCATGGCGCTTCTGTCGGGGATCATGATCGTGACGATGGCAGGCTTCAGCGTCGATCTCTGGCTGTCCGGATCGATTAGTTCGGGCGCGGTTGCCTTCACGATGGCGCTCATCCTGCGGCTGAATTTCCTGCTCAGCCGCATGATGGTGCAGTTCAACGGCATCATGCGCAATATCGGCACGATCCAGAATGCCGCCGAGATGATTTCGCAGCCGGTCCAGTTGGTGGACCAGCCGAATGCGCCAAGCCTCGTCGTCAGGAGCCCGGCCATCCGCTTCGAAAACATCCGCTTCCATTACGGCAAAGGCTACGGCGTCATCGAAAATCTGTCTTTGGTCATAAGGCCGGGCGAAAAGGTCGGGATTGTCGGCCGGTCTGGGGCAGGCAAGACGACGCTCGTCAATCTGCTGCTGCGTTTCTACGATCTGGAGGCTGGCCGTATCCTGATCGACGGACAGGACATTGCCGCGGTGCGGCAGGAATCACTGCGCACGCAGATCGGTGTCGTCAGCCAGGACACGTCGCTGCTGCACCGGTCGATCCGCGACAACATCCTCTTCGGGCGGCCGGACGCGGATGAGAATGGCCTTCGGGAGGCGGCGGGAAAAGCCGAAGCGCTCGGTTTCATCGAGCAGTTGCAGGATCAGCGCGGCCGCACGGGGTTCGATGCCCATGTCGGCGAGCGTGGTGTCAAGCTCTCCGGCGGTCAGCGTCAGAGGGTGGCGATTGCCCGCGTAATGCTGAAGGACGCGCCTATCCTCGTTCTGGACGAGGCGACCTCTGCTCTCGATTCGGAAGTCGAGGCCGCCATCCAGTCCAATCTCGATCGCCTGATGTATGGCAAGACGGTGCTGGCGATCGCGCATCGGCTATCCACCATCGCGGCGCTCGATCGGTTGATCGTCATGGACGAGGGCCGGATCGTTGAAGACGGGACTCATGACCAATTGATCGCAGCCGGCGGTCTTTATGCCGACCTCTGGCTACGTCAGTCCGGCGGCTTCCTGGCCCGCGACGCGGCGGCCGAATAGCACTCTGAAAAACCGTCGCCGACAGGCCCGGCAAAGCCGTGTTCTGACCATGTCGGACAGCGAAAAGCGGTTTGCGAACATTGGCTTCGGTTTTCCCGCGACATTGTGGCTCACCTCTTGCGCTCAAGGCTAGACATCACCAGCGATCAAGCATAGAACGCGCCGGATTGCCGGGGAATCTGCCGTTTGTTTGATGCGCGAGGTTTGCCCGGTTTTGATGTATGAGGCGGAAAAAGCGAAAGTTTTGCCCGAATCGTGCATCGGCTTATTGATTTGGCGCGCTTCTTTCGCTCAAGTGTCAGCACGGGGCGCGGATCGGCGCCGGGGACAGTGCGGTTTCCGCAAACATTGCGTGAGAGGATGGTTTAGCCGTGAGCGAACACGAGACATCAAGCGAAACCCTTGGCGAGCCTACTCGCCGCGATTTCCTTTACTTGACCACCGGGATGGCAGGTGTGGTCGGTGCGGCCGCAGTCGCCTGGCCCTTCATCGACCAGATGCGGCCCGATGCCTCGACGCTTGCGCTCGCTTCGATCGAAGTGGATGTCTCGAGCCTGCAGCCTGGCATGTCGCTGACCGTCAAGTGGCGCGGCAAGCCAGTGTTCATTCGCAACCGCACCGACGAAGAAGTCAAGGAAGCCGATGCCGTAGCACTTGGCGACCTGAAGGACCCGGTCGCGCGCAACGCCAACCTTCCTGCCGACGCACAGGCTACCGGCATTGATCGCTCGGCCGGCAAGGGCAAGGAAAACTGGATCGTCATGATCGGCTCCTGCACCCATCTCGGCTGTGTGCCGCTTGGTCAGGCCGGCGAATACAATGGTTGGTTCTGTCCCTGCCATGGCTCGGTCTACGATACGGCCGGCCGAATCCGGAAAGGTCCGGCACCTGAGAACCTTGCGGTTCCGACCTTTGCTTTTGCCACTGACACAGTCATCAAGATCGGCTGAGGGGAATACTGAACATGAGTGGGGATCATTCAACCTACACGCCGACGAACGGTATCGAGAAGTGGATCGATTCGCGCCTGCCGCTGCCGCGGATGGTGCATGACAGCTTCGTTTCCTACCCCGTTCCGCGCAACCTGAACTATGCCTATACCTTCGGCGCGATGCTCTCGGTGATGTTGATCATCCAGATCCTCACCGGCGTCGTTCTGGCGATGCATTACGCCGCTGAAGTCACGGTTGCCTTCGTCTCCGTCGAAAAGATCGTGCGTGACGTGAACCACGGCTGGCTCTTGCGTTACATGCATGCCAACGGTGCATCCTTCTTCTTCATCGCCGTCTACCTGCATATCGCCCGTGGCCTCTACTACGGTTCGTACAAGGCGCCGCGCGAAATCCTCTGGATTCTCGGCGTTGTCATCTATCTCCTAATGATGGCGACCGGCTTCATGGGCTACGTGCTTCCCTGGGGGCAGATGTCGTTCTGGGGGGCAACGGTTATCACCGGCTTCTTCTCCGCCTTTCCATTGGTCGGTGAATGGGTCCAGCAGTTCCTGCTTGGCGGCTTTGCAGTCGACAATCCGACTCTGAACCGCTTCTTCTCGCTGCATTACCTGCTGCCCTTCATGATCGCCGGCGTCGTCGTACTGCACATCTGGGCGCTGCACGTGGTCGGCCAGACCAACCCAACGGGCGTCGAAGTGAAGACCAAGACGGACACGGTTGCCTTCACTCCCTATGCGACGATGAAGGATGCGCTCGGCGTTTCGGTCTTCCTGATCGCCTATGCCTGGTTCGTCTTCTACATGCCGAACTACCTCGGCCATCCCGACAACTACATCATGGCCAACCCGCTGAAGACCCCGGCCCACATCGTTCCGGAATGGTATTACCTGCCGTTCTACGCGATGCTGCGCGCCATCACCTTCAACATCGGCCCGATCGACTCGAAGCTCGGCGGCGTTCTGGTGATGTTCGGTTCGATCATCATCCTGTTCTTCCTGCCCTGGCTTGACACCTCGAAGGTCCGCTCGGCCGTCTACCGTCCCTGGTACAAGCTGTTCTTCTGGATCTTCGTTGCCAATGCCATCCTGCTCGGCTGGCTCGGCTCGCGCGCACCGACCGATCTCTATACTTTGATGGCCCAGCTGGGCACGCTGTACTACTTTGCATTCTTCCTCGTCATCATGCCGGTTCTCGGTCTGATTGAAACCCCGAAGCGCATTCCGAATTCGATCACGGAAGCGGTTCTGGAAAAGAAGAACAAGAACTGAGCGCGGCTGAGAGGAACTGAACCGATGAAAAAGCTTGTTACAAGCATCCTGTCGCTCGCACTCGCAGCCGGTCTTCTGGGTGCCGCCGCCTATGCGGCGGAAGAAGAGCACGATCTGAAAGAGGCGACCGAGCACGCCGTCGCCAATGCGCACTTTCCGATCCTGAAGCCGAAGAACATTGACTGGAGCTTTGCCGGTCCCTTTGGACACTATGACAAGGGCCAGCTGCAGCGCGGCCTCAAGGTGTACACCGAAGTCTGTTCCGCCTGCCACTCGATGAAGCTCGTCTCCTTCCGCACGCTGGAAGATCTCGGCTATTCGGACGGACAGGTAAAGACCTTCGCCGCCAACTACGAAGTGCAGGACGGACCGAACGGCGAGGGGGAAATGTTCACCCGCAAGGCAGTCGCATCCGATCACTTCCCGTCGCCGTTCCCGAACGACGAAGCGGCCGCTGCAGCCAATAACGGTGCGGCTCCGCCTGATATGTCGCTGCTTGCCAAGGCGCGCGGCGTCGAGCGTGGTTTCCCGCTGTTCATCTGGGATATATTCACCCAGTATCAGGAAGGCGGACCGGATTACATCCATTCGCTGCTGACCGGCTACCATGAGCCGCCGGAAGGCGTGGCTGTCCCTGAAGGCACGCATTTCAATCCATACTTCAACGCCTCCATGTCTCTTGCCATGGCAAAGCCGCTCTCCGACGACCAGGTCACCTATGACGACGGTGCGCCGCAGACGGTCGACCAGTATGCGCAGGATGTCTCGGCGTTCCTGATGTGGGCTGCAGAGCCGCATCTGGAAGAACGCAAGCGGACGGGCTTCATGGTCCTTGTTTTCCTGGTGATCTTCTCCGGCCTGCTGTATCTGACGAAGAAGTCGGTTTACGCCAACAAGGAACATTGAGGTCTTAGGGCTTCAAGCGACAAAAGGCGGCCCGGGTGGCCGCCTTTTTTATGCGCGCATGTTGTCGTCGCTTCCATCTCCGCATCGGTTAAAATCGTTCGCTGCCAACGACCAACGGGATGATTCGCGTCGATAAGGGGGGCATATGAAGCTGGCGACCGCGCAGACCTTCGTCTCATCTGATATTTCCGCCAACGGCGCGACGATACGCCTTTCGATCACGCGCGCTGCCGCAGAGGGCGCAAGGCTCATCGTTTTCTGTGAAGGCGCTCTTTCCGGCTATGCCAAATCTCAGATCATCGCGCCCGCCGAATGGGCCGGGTTCGATTGGGCAAAACAGGAAACCGAGCTGCGCGCGATCGCGGACCTGTGTGGAACGCTTCGCATTTTCGCTGCGATCGGTGGGGCGCATCGCATTGCAGATGGGTATCCGCCTCACAACAGTCTCCACGTACTTTCCGATGAAGGGGTTTTGCTGACCAGATACGACAAGAGGTTCCTATCGAACACGGAACTTGGCGGCTGGTACACACCAGGAATTGCCCCATGCCTCGTTGAGGTCGATGGCTACCGTTTCGGTTGTGCGATCTGTATCGAATCCCAGTTCCCGGAGGTCTTCTCCGAATATGGGAGGTTGGATGTCGATGGCGTCCTGTTTGCTTCCTATGGGATACCATCCTATTTCCAGGTCGCGCTGCGCGCTCATGCCGGGTTGAATTGTCTATGGATCGCCGCGGCGACCCCTACCCAGGTCGCCGGACGAGGCCCTGCATGTCTTATCGGCCCGGATGGAAGGTGGATCGCACAGTGCTCGGAATCGAGCGAGCCTGACCTGCTTGTCGCCGCGCTCGACAGAAACGATCCCGCCTATGACATTCCACTCCAAAAGGCTAGGCATTGGCGCAGGAGGGCAAGGCAGGGCGATATCTATCGGGAAAAATGACGGCTACTTCGCGCAGTATAAACAGGCAGGAATATTGAATTGACCGATCTTCACGCCTGCCCGCCGCAGCCCCGTTTCTGCGTCATGCGGTTTTAGCTTTCGCACGGCAGAATATTGCATGGTGCAACACGTGAAAAAAGGGCTCAACCGTAAACGGTTGAGCCCTTTAGTTTTCCCGTCCTGCTGTAACTGTCCGCTTAGCTGAACCGCCCTGCAGCATGCGCGAGCATCGTGTAGACCTTGCCGGTATCCGACGTCAGGTAAGTCTGGGTCATCACCTTGTCGCGGTCGTTGCGGGCGACGTCGCTAAGCAGCTTTTCGAAATCGGCGATGTAGCGGTCGACGGCGGTGCGGAATTCCGGTTCGCGGTCGTACTTGCGCTTGATCTCGTCGAACGTCTGCTGGCCCTTGAGCGTGTAGAGCCGGCGTGTGAACACGTCGCGCTCGCCGCGCTGGTAACGCCGCCACAGGTCGACCGAGGCGTCGTGGTCGATCGCGCGGGCGATATCCACCGACAGCGAGTTCAGCGATTCCATCACATGGCGCGGATTGCGGTTGTCGCCGGCGCGGGCGGCAGGCTGAGGTTCACCGGCGCGCTGCGCCGGGGCTGCAACTGCTGTTTCCTCGTCGCGGGATGCACCGCGCAGGAGATCGCGCATCCAGCCGCTGCCTTCTTCCGGACGCTGGCGCGTCCCGGGCTGCGGCTCCGGTTGACGGGCAACCGGCTGCTGGGCGAGGGGACGTGGCTGCTCGATGCCGAGGCTGCCGCGAAGGGCCGGCTCCTGGTCCTGGCGGCGCTGCTCCACGACCGGTTGCTGGGCAACTGCGCGGAGCGGGGCGGAAGCGACGGCCTGCGGCACCGGCTGCTGGACGACTGCCTGCTGGCGCGGGGCCGGCTGGGCGACCTCGAGTTGGCCGGAGGACTTGCCGATGATTTCGGAGAGTTCCTGGAGGGCCTTGATCTGTTCGGCGACCGCGCGGCGCATGACCGAAGCATTTTCCTTGGCTTCCTCCGGCAGGTCGAAGGCGCCTCGCTTCAGTTCCTCGCGGGTCATGTCGAGCTCCTTGCGGATCTCGTGGGCCGAGCGGCGGATTTCGTCGGTGGCGCCGCTGAAGCGGCTGACCGCTTCTTCGACAGCCTGGCGAATCGCTTCGCCCATGTGCGCGGCGGCGCCATCCGACTTCTTGCTGGTCTCCGTCATCAGACGGTCGATGTCCGACAGGGATGCGCCGACACTGCCGCGCAGGCGGGAGGCGACTTCCTTGGAGCGTTCCTCGGCGCGGGCAAAGGCGCCCTCGACGGAAAGGCCCGCGTCTTCGCCGGCCTTGGTGACGGCAGCGCGCATGGCCTCGCTCGCCGATGCGGCGCGGGCTTCGGCTTCCGACAAGGTCTTGCTGACATTGGCGAAGGACGACTGGACACCGGCGCGCAGGTTGCTGGCGATTTCGTTGGAGCGTTCCTCTGCCCGTACGAAAACCGATTCAACCGACATGCTGGCTTCATCGCCGGCCTTGACGACGGCATTGCGCATGGCTTCGGCGGCCGATGCGGCGCGCTGTTCGGCGTCGCTTAGGATACGGCCGACATCGCTGAAGGACGACTGGATGCCGGAGCGCAGATTGCCTGCGACCTGCGCCGAGCGATCTTCCGCCCGCTGGAAGGCGCCGTCGACGAAGCCTTCGAGGGCGTGCATGGTCTTTTCGATCTCTTCGGAACGGCTGACGAGACCGATGGACAGGGTTCGCAGGGCGTCCTGGCGCTCCTCGAGCGTGCTGACCAGATTGGACTGTGCGGCGGCGAGAAGATCGGATGCCTGGCCGAGGACTTTCGAGTGGTCCTCGAAGCGGCCGACGATGCCGCCGATCTGCGACAATGTCGTGCCGGAAATATCCGCCAGCTTGTCCACCTTGCCTTCGAGAAGGCGGGTCGAGGTAGAGAGCATGTCGGAGGCACGCGACGCGGAATCGGAGAACCGCGCCGTCGTTGATTCAAGCTGCTGATCCATGGCGCCAAGATTGGCGCTGGCCTGTTCGATGACACCGGCAATCGAGCTGTTGCTTGCCGCCAGTTGGTCGATCAGGCCGGTCGCGGTCGATTGCAGACGGTTTTCGACCATCTTCATCGCCTTGGCGGTTTCTTCGGCGCGGATCGAGATTGCGTTCAGCGTTTCGCCGGTGCGGGCTGTGAGGCTGTCGAGCAAGGTGGCGTTTTCGGCACGCAGGCGTTCCGCGCTCTCGCGGGCGACCTCGCTGATGCGGTCGGCGGCTTCCTTGCCGGTAGCGGCATATTGATCGATGATCGGGCGTGCCTGCTCGTCAAGGAGACGCGACAGTTCGGCCGAGCGGCCGGCGAGCATCGAATTAAGCTCGCGGGTGCTGTCATCGAGAGTGGTACGGATCGTGTTGCCGCGAGCCTCCAGGGCCTTCTCCACGTCGGAGAGGTTCTGATGAAGCGACGATGCCTGCTCAGCCACACGCGACTGCGTCTGGGCGATCCTGGCTGCCGCGCCATCGGTCGCTTCGCCGACGGAACGCGCCAGCTCGGCGCTGCGCATCGCGGCGGTTGCCGCGGTCTTTTCCACGGCGGTCTGGAAGTCGGCCTGGCGGGCAGCCATTGCCTGTGCGAAGTCTTCGCCTGCCTTGGCCAGAAGCTCTGCCGAGCGCAGCGCTTCCGCGTCGATGCCCTGGGCTGCCTCGCCGACAGCGCCGCGCAGGTTGGTGACCAGACCTGCGGCCTTGCCCTCGATCGTCCGGCTGACATTGTCGAGACCGATCGAAAGAGCCCGGTCCATCGTACCAAGGCGTTCTTCGATGCGGCCAGTGCCGCCTTCGATGCTCGTTTCGATGCGTGTTGCCGCAGTCGCGGTGACGCGGTCGAGTTCGGCCGTGTGGCTACTGAGTGTCTCGGCGATGCGGCTTGCAGCCGCACTGGTGATCCGGTCGATCTCGTCCGTCCGGCCCGCCAGGCTCACGGCGATCCGGTCGGCGGCCGCGGTGCTGACCCGATCCAGTTCCGTTGTGTGGTCAGACAGCGTCTCTGCAATCCGCGCCGCAGCGGCGTTGCCGACACGGTCGATTTCTTCGGTACGACCAGCAAGGCTATCGGCGATCATCGCGGCGGCGGCTGTGCTGACCTGGTCGAATTCGGCCGTATGGCCAGACAGCGTTTCGGCGATCCGGGCTGCTGCCATGCTGCCGACGCGGTCGATTTCTTCGGTGCGGCCGGCAAGGCTCTCGGCGATGCGCGCGGCTGCACGGTCGCTGACCCGATCCAGTTCGGATACTCTGGCGGACAGGGTGTCGGCGATCTTCTGACCGGCATCATCGACGAAGTCGCTGACGCCGCCGACGCTATCGCGGATGCGGCCTTCCAGAACACCGAGGCTGCTTTCGATGCGCGCTCCGGTTTGGTCAACGCTGCTGTTGATGTTGGAAAGCGACGTGTCCATCCGATGCGTCAGCGTATCGGCGGCGCGGCTGATCTGGTCGGCGGTTTCACCGAGCTGGGTGGCGACGTGGCTGGTGCTGGCGAGCATGCGTTGCTCGAGCGCGCTGGCACTGTTGTCGATGGTGCTGCCGAGCGCTGTCTGCCGTTCCTCGAGTGTCATTTCCAGCATGCTGGCGCTGGTGGCAATCGTCGTGGCGATGGAGGTCGCCTGTTCGGCCAGCACGTCGGAGAGCTGTTCCGTTCCATGGTTGACGGCGACGTTGATGGCGTTGATCCGATTGTCGAGCGTTGCCCGGATCTGGTCATGGGTCGAAGCGAGCGACGTTGCCAGCTGGTCGGCGCGGCCGGAGAGGGTCTGCTCGATATCGGAGGCTCTGCTTGCCATCGATGTGGCCAGGTCCGAGGCGTGACCGGAGAGGGCACTGGCGATCTCCGCCGATGTGCTGGTCATCGCGCCGGCAATATCGCTGACGCGGATGCTGAGGTTGTCGGCGATCTGAGCGACACGGCCCGAAAGCTGCTGCTCGATATCGCCAACCCGGTCGGCCATGGCCTCGGCGATTGCGGTTGCGCGGTAGGAGAGGCTGTCGGCAACGTCCTCCGTACGGCTGCTCAGCGCATCGGCCATTTCAGCCGCGCGGGCAGACATCGTTCCGGAAATCTCCGCCGACCGCTCGGACAGAAGCGTATCGAGTGTCGCTGTCTGGCTGGCAAGCGTGTCGCCAAGCGTGCGGCTGCGTTCGGAAAGCAGCGCATCGAGGCGCTCGGTGGTGCCTCCGATAACATGCTCGATCGCACCGGCGGTGGAAGTCAGAACATTGGCGAGAGAGCCGGTGCGCTGCGATATGATGGTGTCGATGCGCTCTGCTGTCCCATCGAACGCGCTGTCGATTGCAGTTGTCGACGAGGTCAATACGTTTGCGAGGGCGCCGGTGCGTTGCGACAGTATCGTATCCAGGCGCTCCGCGGTGCCATCGAAGGCGCTGTCGATCGCGGCTGTGGACGAGGTCAGTACGTTTGTCAGGGCGCCGGTGCGCTGCGAAAGGATCGTATCCAGACGCTCCGCGGTGCCATCGAAGGCACTGTCGATCGCAGCCGTCGATGATGTCAGCACGTTTGTGAGGGCGCCGGTGCGTTGCGAAAGAATCGTGTCCAGGCGCTCCGCCGTGCCTTCGAAGACGCTATCGATGGAATCGGAGCTTGCTGCCAGCAGGCTGGAGAGTTCGACCGTTCGCTCCGACAGCGTATTGTCGAGGCGCAACTGGCTGGCGGCGATCGACGTGGTAATTTCGTCGGCGCGATTGATCAGGGTCTCCTCGATACGGCCGTGGATTGCCTGCAGGCCGTCGATGAAGCCGTTCGTGCGGGTATCCAGGTTCTCCGCGAGCCTTTGGTTGCTCGTGGTGATCGCAGTGGTCCGGGCGTCGAGAGTTTCTGCAAGTCGCTGCTGGCTTTCGCTCAGCGCCGTCTCAAGCGAACCGGCGCGCGAAGCAAAGCCGGTTTCGATCCGGTCCTGTGCCGCCGTCAGCGCGCTCATCAGCGTGCCGGAACGTTCCGAGAGTACACCGTCGATACGGGTATGCGCATTGCCGATCGCTTCGCTGAGTTCGGCGGTCTTGCCGCTGATCGTCTGTTCGATGAAGTCCTGGGTGGTGCCGAGCGCGGTGGCCAGGGTCAGAGATTGATCCGAAAGGGCGGATTCGAAACGTTCGATACCACCGTCGAGGATGCCGCCGATGGAGTCTGCACCACCGGTCACCGACTGGTTGATGCGGGCGAGGCTTTCCATCAACTTGGAATCGAGCATGCCGGCGCGCTTGTCGAAAGCGGTGGCAAATTCATGGAAGCGGGAATCGAAGGCCGTCGCCAGATGGCCGACTGTCGTCTGCAGCTTCTCCTCAAAGAAGCCGGAGCGCAGGTCGAGATCCATGATCATGTCGTCGGAGCTGGTCTTCAGGCTCTGGCGGAAGCTCGCGCCCTTTTCGTCAAGCGTGGCGTTGAGCGTGTTCAGGATGTCGTCGAGGCCGCCGGTGATGGCCTGCTGGCCGACATTCAGGCTCTCGTTGAGATCGCGCGTGCGGGCAATCAGCGTCTCGTTGAGCTGGCGAGCTCGTTCGTTGAGCGCAGCGTTCAATTTTTCCGTATTGGAATCGAGCGAGGAAGCGCGGGTCTCGAACTGGCCGAGCAACTGCTGGCCACGCTTTGCCAGCGTCTGGCTGAGGTTTTCCAGGCGGGTATCGAATTCATTGCTGAGCGAGACGCCAGCGGTGGTGAGGCCGGAAAGAAGGGCGTCGGTGCGCGTCGACAGCATGGCGCCGATGGTCTGCGTGGCGCTGTTGGAGCGCTCCATCAGGGCGGCGGCACGGGTTTCGATCATCGAGGCGAACGCCTCGCCGGATGTAGCGATGCGGTTGGAAATATCGTCACCGGCAAGCGCCAACTCGTCCTTGAGCTGTGTGTGGGCGCCGGAAATTGAGGAACGGATCCGCTCGGCATGGCCGACGATGGATTCACGCTCGAGGCCGAGTTCCTGAACGAGCGTGCGGACGCGCAGTTCATTGTCGCTGTAGCTGCGCTCAAGCGCGTTGACTTCGGAATGAACCAGCGTTTCGAGTTCGGTCGCACGGGCGATGGTTCGCTCGATGCCTTCATTCATGGCCGACACTTCGCGGCGAACAGCCTGGCCGACGGTCATGATGCGTTCAGAAGCTGCGGTTTCGGGCTCGGCAAGGCGCAAAGCGACCTCAGCCATGGAGCGAGCAGCGCTGCGCAGTTCCTGCGCACGCGAAATCATGATGGCGAAGGAGAAGAACAGCATCACCGGCAGGATGATGAAGATCGCGACGCCAATGGCTCCGGGCATGGCCGACAGATCGGTGAGGGAGCGGATCTGCCAGATTTCCGGGCCATAGAGCAGGTTGGCGACGCCAAGGCCGCCTATAACCCACAACGCAGATCCGGCGGCGGCGATCCGCATCGCCGAGCGGCTGGAGCGAACGTCGAGCGATCGCAGTATGGCGGCCGGCGTCCGGCGTCCGTCATCATTGGCGGGAGCGAAGGAGGGGGCTTTGGGTGCGGGTTCCGGAGAAAGGCTTCTTTGTGTTTCAGCGGCGCGGCCTGCTTTGGCGGCCGGTTCCTGCTGGGGCTTGGTGGTCCTCGCCTGGCTGGAAGACGGTGCCTGCTTGGTGGGTTCAGACACTTTTTCCTCCGGCAAGGACGTCTTGTCGTTGAGGGCAGACTTAAGCTCGTCAAAGTCAATTTTCAGAGCGTCTTCCAACGCCTGAAATGCCTTGTCGTCGATCGACTCGTTGCTCTTATTTGTCGCCATGCGGATACGCCTCGTTACCAAACTGTCCTTTCGAAAGGACCCTCCGCAACACCGCCTGCATTGGGGAGCACCTCCGAAACTCGGACGGTGACAGCAGGATATGCGTATCACATCTACGCAAAACCCTGATATGCACCCATTTCAACCACGCACCGACGGACAACGCATTGAGACCCGTAGGTACTTCATTCGATACAGTTTTCCGCCAGGACCGTCTGCGCCCTCAGGCATAAACTTATCCCTCAACGTACCGTAGTGACACATTCACCGGTTTCTTACAATTAAGGGCCTCCGGCATTCGTTAAAATCCTAACAAGTTCTTAATGAAAAGTAGAGGTATTTTCCCCAGAAACCCTTGGAATCAGGCGGTTTAACGGCCGTTAACCATGCCAAGCGAAAGCTGCCCTCATTGTGCCGCGTTTTAATCAGATAGCAGCGCCGCTCCGGCCTAATGGGCGGTAGAGACAAGTGAAATGACGGCCGGACAAGGCATGGGACAGCAATCCCCGCGCCATCTTCGAGCCATATAATAAGCAGACGGGTCAAGCACTTCCAGACAATTCCCGGCAACGGAGAGTCCTGGACGAGCGGATTTAAAAAACGAGACGACCGGTTGCGAGCCGGTGCGTCAGAAAAAAACACAACAAGGACATTGGCACATGGCGGCTCTCAAGATCGCGTTCGAAGCACCGGACAATTTCGGGGGCGCTTGTCCTTCGAAGTCGAGGCCCATCGATCTCGTTCACCTCGCGACACAGACGATGGGTGACAAGCTTCTCGAACTCGAAGTGCTGCAGATGTTTGCGCGCCAGACCAGGCAGCTGATGAAGGAGCTGTCAACCGACAGCGCCGACATCCAGCTGGCGACTGCGCATCGTCTGAAGGGCGCAGCTCTTGCTGTTGGCGCTTTTGGCGTCGCCGAGGCGGCCGGCGCGGTCGAGGCCGCGCCGCTGGACGCCGGCAATCTTGCCGCCCTCAGTGCTGCTGTGCTCGAGGCTGAACTGTTCATCCTGAAGCTCTGCCGGTAGTCTCCATAGGCATCTTGCGTCGGAAAACCCTTGGCGACGAGGGCGCGCGGAGCAGGTTGGCAGTCGTCGGCAGACCCTCGTGTTGACTGGCGATGCGAATTGTTGGAAGAAATCGGATGAATTTGCCGTGTTCCGACGCCGCCTCTGTTTCGGGGCGGCGTGATTGTTCCTGCGGCACGCCGAAAAAACGCCAAGCATCCGGAAAACATAATGCCAAAACTGACCATCATTGCCTTTGACGGCACAAAATATGACTTCGACGTTCAAAACGGTTCGACCGTCATGGAAAATGCCGTGCGCAACTCGGTTCCGGGCATCGAGGCCGAATGCGGTGGTGCCTGCGCCTGCGCGACCTGTCATGTCTATGTGGACGAAGAATGGTCGGCAACGGTGGGCGCACCAGAGGCAATGGAAGAGGATATGCTCGATTTCGCCTATGAGGTGAAGCCGACGTCACGTCTGTCCTGTCAGATCAAGATGAGCGACGGCCTGGACGGACTTGTCGTTCATGTTCCCGAGCGGCAGGCCTGATTGCCAGGCGGCTTCCTCGAAAACCTGCCAAAAAGAAAACCTGCAAAAAAAGCCCCGCTTGCCGTGATTGACGAGCGGGGCCAGGAGGGCGCATCGCATGCAGATGAGGGAGGGAACATCTGCCGCAAAAGTATACGCCAGGAGAACGCAACAACGCGCGACAGTCTTGCCGGTCGAACATCAATCCGCTACGAGACAGTCAAGCACGAAACAATACTTCCGGTTCGACGTGTCCGTCGTGGACGCATGGTCGTCAAACCCGGGTCGGAGTGAATAGGGCTTATTTTCCTCTGTCTCACTCGATGTTTGCACTATACCTCATCTGTCAGCGTTGTTGTATCGCTAGAAATCACCAATGAGATGCTGTTGACGCGCGTGTTTCGCGCTAGTCCGGGAATCCATCCCTTCTGCGTTTTTGCAGCGGCGATTCGGTTGGAAAAGTGATGGTGAGCCTTCAACGCTTCGTTATCGCGTCAAGCCGATATTGCAGCAGTCGGATCATGCGGCGGTCGAAATTGGCCGCTTCCATCCTGTCGAACCGGGCCTGGTCGCGGTCATGATCTTCGATGGCGCTTTCGCTCAATCGCGCCACGCGCGCCTGCATGCGTTCGCAGTCAGGTTCGGGTTTCAGCAAGAGAAAATCCTTCTCCAGCTTGCGGGCGTGATTGCGCGCGATTTCAGCGTGCCGCTCTTCGTGGCGCTTGATGTCGCTCGACAGCGTGTCCCAGACGAGCCCGAGATCACGGTTGGCCTTGTTGCGGTTCTTCCAGCGCGGCAGAATGAGCCGGGTGCTGAGCGTCACTTTCGCGCTGCCGACGGCGCAGCGGTTGCCGTGTTTCACATAGGTCACCGTGCCGCCGAACTTGATCTTGGTTGCGCCGGGATGGCGCGCGCCGGTCCCTTTCATCGCAGGGCCGTGCTCGGACAACGCCTTGTCGAGTTCTTCGGCCGTTCGGCCGCCGACTGAAAAATAGGTGATTGTCTTGTTCATTACCGTTTCGGCATGAGCGATTGAAGAATGACCCGCCACGATGCTCGCTATCAGAAGCGCGGCGAATGAAATGCGGCCAGTCGGCATAATGTTTACAGTCTCGGCAGTTGAACTTCCCTAGAGCTTGGGGCATAGCCAGCCGGAGCGCAACAGAAAATAGGCAATGGCCCCAAGCAAACCGGAAAATGCAATGTATTCCGGGCATTTGGGACAAAGCGGTTTGCGTTTGCGATCGGGCGCAGTCAAGGCTTGCTGCGGTTGACAGGCAGAGCGCCAGAGGGAAGTGAGGCCATGATGTTCGATCCTTTCCAGCCTTTCGAATGGGCATTGGCGCATGGCCGGACCCTGATGCTCGGCCCCAAGGGATTGTTGATGGCGATCATCAACGTGACGCCGGATTCGTTTTCCGATGGCGGGATCTACAACGAAACCGAGGCTGCGGTACTGCAGGCGCTGCGTTGCCATGACGACGGTGCGGCGATCCTCGATGTCGGTGGGGAATCGACGCGCCCGGGTGCCGCTGCCGTAACGGCCGCAGAGGAGCAGGATCGCGTGCTTCCGGTCATCTCGGCGCTCGCCAAGCGCACTGACGCGATCATCTCGGTGGATACCTACCGGGCCGCGACGGCAAGACTTGCGGTTGCCGCCGGTGCACATATCATCAACGATGTGCACGGGCTGCAGCGCGAACCGGATCTTGCAGATGTCGCCGCGACGACCGGGGCCGGTCTCTGCATCATGCACACGGGCCGCGACCGCGAAAAACTCGCCGATGTCGTGGGCGATCAATATCATTTCCTCGAACGGTCTTTGGCGATTGCGGCGGCGGCCGGCGTCGAGCGCAGTCGGATCGTTCTTGACCCGGGCTTCGGTTTTGCCAAGGACACGGACGAGAACGTCACGCTGATGGCGCGTTTTGACGAGTTGTGCGGTTTTGGACTGCCGCTTTTGGCCGGTACGTCACGGAAACGCTTTCTCGGAGCCATCACCGGCCGCGAAGCGCATGAGAGGGATGCAGCCACGGCCGCCACGACAAGCCTGCTGAGAATGGCGGGCGCTGCGGTTTTCCGGGTACACGATGTCGCAATCAACAGGGATGCGCTTCTGGTGGCGGATGCTATGCTGGCGGCAAAAAGACAGGCGGCGGCGAGAGCTGGGAAGGACAATCGACCATGAAAGCGATCTACACGATCACCCTCAAGAACTGCGCATTCTTCGCCCGTCACGGCGTTCATGACGAAGAGGAGTTCTTGGGGCAGCGATTCTTCGTCGACGCAGAACTGGATGTCGAACAGGGGACGGCGCTGGTCGAAGATTCTATCAATGATACAGTTCATTACGGCATTGCCTTCACTGAGATTGAGAAGATCATCACCGGCCGCAGGCGCTACCTCATCGAAGCCCTGGCGTTGGAGGTGGCGACGACGCTCTGTTCGGTTTTTCCGCAGATTCGCCGTGCGAAAATATCGATCCGCAAGCCGAACGCTCCCGTTCCCGGCGTGCTCGACTATGTCGAAGTGACGGTCGAGCATTTTGCCTGACATGGAACCGCATCTGGCGACACTCGGCCTTGGCGGCAATATCGGTGATCCGGCGGCGTCAATGGCGCGCGCGCTGAAACTTCTCGACAGTCGGCCGGACTGCGCGGTGACGGATGTGTCAAAACTTTACCGCACGCCGCCCTGGGGAAAGACAGACCAGGCCTGGTTCTTCAATGCCTGCGCTGCGGTCCGGACATCGCTCTCGCCCGGAGAACTGCTGGATGCGTGCCTGTCGATCGAACGTCAGATGAAACGGGAGCGGCTGGAGCGCTGGGGGCCGCGCACGATCGATATCGACGTGCTGACCTATGACAACCTCAAGCAGCAGTCGCCGACACTGGAACTGCCGCATCCGCGCATGACCGAACGCGGCTTCGTCCTGATGCCACTCGCCGATTTCGCGCCAGATCTCTGCGTTGGCGGGCGAACGATTGCCGAATGGCTCGAAAATGCGGATGTCTCAGGTATAGAAGTTGCCGACCCGCGCCAAGACTGGTGGCAGAATCGCGCTCGCGAAGATGCTGCCCTGAATGCAAAAGAGCCGGACTAGCCGGCTCTCTGAAGTGATGCACGAATCTATGTTTATTCGATCGAGCCGACGGCCATGTTGTCGACCTGGCGGTTGAGGCTGACGCCGATCACCGGAACCATGGTGTTTTCGACCTTTACCGAGATGGTGATGTTCAAGGTCGAAGAGTCCTGAAGACGGGCGATCATCGCGCCGTTCAGTTTCTTGCGGTTGATGCCGACGACGACCTTGTCCTTGGCGACATTGCCCGAGACGATATCGAGGCCCTTGCCGTCGGCGCCATCCAGGAATTTGCCACTGTAGCTTTTGCCGCTCTGGGTAATGACGGCGGACATCGGCTGCTTGAAAACACCGACGCGGCAGGTGCCATCAAGCTTGATGCCGGCAGATTTGCCATCTACGGCTTCGCCGATCAGGTCGCAGGTGAATTTCGTGCCCTTGTACTTGCCCGCGACGATCTCGCCGGGGCCTTTCCACTGGCCGGAAACCTGTTCGAAGAACGCCTTGTCGTTGCCGCCCGAAAGCGCCGGAGAGGCTGCGCAGGTCATGGCTGCGAGTGAGGCTGCGGCGATGCCGCGAGCAATCAAAGAAGGGCGCGAAAACATGAACGATCCTTGATGGTCGATGTCAGGAATGTGAGGTTACATTTGCACTTAAATGGTTAATGGAGCGTTGCGTGAGGCTTTCGTCGCGTTCATTCGGGTGCTCACGAAATATTTCAGCCGAAATTCCGGATGTGCCGGAAATCATTGGAAATCCTTGATCTTTCACGTCGGCATCACCGTGATGTGTGCGCTGGTGAGGGGAGTTGCGTTGAAACTCGAGCCCGGTTTGATACGTAATTGCGCATATAAGGGAGGCTCGCAATGACCATCATTGACGATATCGAATCGCGTTCCGCGCCAAAGGCCGACAAGGGCAGGGTGATCTACCGGCACCGGATCGCCACGCGCATCACGCATTGGACCTGGGCGATCGCGCTGTTCTTCCTGCTGCTTAGCGGATTGCAGATATTCAACGCCCATCCGGAGCTGTATATCGGCAAGCAATCAGGCTTCGAGTTCGAAAACAGCGTGCTTTCCATGCACGCAATGCAGGCCAATGATGGCACCGTCAGCGGCTACACCACCGTTTTCGGCCGCAGTTTCGATACGACCGGTGTTTTCGGCATGAGCGGGCCGGCCGACAATCCATCCTATCGTGGCTTTCCCGCATGGGCGACGCTGCCGTCCTATCAGGACCTCTCGACAGGGCGCGTCATTCACTTCTTTTTTGCCTGGTTCTTCGTTGCCGCATTCCTGATCTGGTTCGTCAGCAGCCTGATCAGCGGTCACCTCAAGCGTGACATTCTTCCCTCCATAGCCGATATCAAGGCTTTGCCGCAAAGCATTGCCGATCACCTGCGCTTTCGCTTCCATCATGACGGCCGCTATAACGGCCTTCAGAAGCTCGCCTATGCCGGCGTTCTGCTCGTCGTCTTCCCGTTGATCATTGCGACTGGCCTCACCATGTCGCCGGGCATGAACGCCGCCTGGCCATGGTTGCTGGACATTTTCGGCGGGAGACAGACGGCACGAACCATACATTTTCTCTGCATGGCGTTGCTGGTGGCATTCTTCCTCATTCACATCTTCATGGTTGTCGCGGCAGGTCCATTGAATGAAATGCGCTCGATCATTACCGGCTGGTATCGGACGGATGGAAAAAAGAACGAGGAGCACTCGGCATGAGCAGGTTCATCATCAACCGACGCAAATTCCTCACCCTGGCAGGTGTAGCCGCTTCCACCATTCCGTTGTCCGGCTGTGATGTGTTCGACGGCTTCCTGTCAAGCCAGAGTCCGGTGCGCGATTTCCTCGCCTCGGCCAACGGCCTTACCTATCGCGCCCACCGTGCCCTGATCGGGGCCGATACGCTGGCGCCGGAGTTTGCCGCAAGCGAGATCCGCCAGGGCCAGCGGCCGAACGGCTCCACGGATCCTACGGATGCGGATTACCTCGCACTCAAGGATACGGCTTTTGCCAACTACCGACTAACCGTTGGCGGGCTGGTCGAAAAGCCGGTGAGCTTCAGTCTGGACGAGTTGCGCAATATGCCGGCTCGTACGCAGATCACGCGGCATGACTGCGTCGAAGGCTGGAGCTGCATCGCCAAATGGACCGGCGTTCAGCTTTCCCGGGTTCTGGACGAAGCCAAGGTTAAGGCGGAAGCGCGCTTCGTGGTTTTCCACTGTTACGACAGCATGAACCTAGGGCTGCAGGGCGCGGTGCCCTACTACGAATCGATCGACCTGATCGACGCCCGTCATCCGCAGACGATCCTCGCCTATGGCAACAACGATAAACCGCTTCCCGTTGCCAATGGTGCACCGCTCAGGGTTCGTATCGAGCGGCAGCTGGGCTACAAGATGGCGAAATACATCAAGGGCATTGAGCTCGTCTCGACACTGGCGCCGTTCGGCAGCGGCAAGGGCGGATTCTGGGAAGATCTCGGCTACGAATGGTATGGCGGCATCTAGCCGTCACCTTCCGGTGTTTTCGTTTTCGATGTTCCCGGCGTCAGGTCACCGATGAAGTCGGCGATACCGGGTCGTTTCAGCGCCCGGAACGGCATTGGCCGGCAGAGGTCCATCGCCGCGATGCCGATGCGCGCGGTCATCAGGCCGTTGATGACGCCTTCGCCGAGTCGGGCCGACAGTTTCGAGGCAAGACCATGGCCGAGCACCTGCTGGATCAGGCTGTCGCCGACGGCAATCGAACCTGTGACGGCAAGATGTGCGATCACGTCGCGCATCAGTCGCAGCAAGCCGAATGTGCCCGGCCGGCCACCATAGAGGTCTGCCATTGCCCGTATCAGGCGCGCTGATTCGTAGACGACATAGCCGAGATCGACGAGCGCACGCGGGCTGACGGCGGTGACGATCGAGACTCGCTTCGAGGCGTTGAGGATGAGCGATCGGGCTTCGCGATCGAGCGGCGTCAACAATTCGCGTTCGGTCAGGTCGAGCAGATGCGGGCCATCGATGATGTCTGTTTCGGTTTCCTTCAGCCGCAGGCGCCCGCGGGCCGTCTGCGGTTTGGCCGCAAGCAGATGGACAAGATGCGCCATGACCTGCCGCGCCGGTTTTGCCGTCGGCGACAGGCTCGCGTCGATCGCTTCCTGCTTCAGTGCCTGGACGGCGTTCAACCGCATGAGGCCTGCGAGTTCACGGGCAATAACAACGAGGAAGGCGACGAGGCCGATGGCGACGGTCGCAAGGGCAAGGTATCCGAGCCAGTCGGCACGCGTAAAGAGATCGCGGATGAGACTGTCGGCCCAAAGGCCGACCGCCAGCGAAACCAGAATGCCGAGTGCGCCGAAAGCGAGCCTGGCGAAGGAAAAATGCCGTTTGCGCGGCGCAGCCTCCGGCGCGTCGGGCAGGGCGCTCGTCGTTGCCGCGAAGGGGTCTTCGGCATCCGGCGTCATAACGATGTTTTCGCCGAAACTTGCCGGTGCACGTCGCACCGGATCACGCCCCCCGGTAGACGACGGTTCGTTCTCGATCGTGAACGCGGTCGGCTTTCGAGGCGGAATTCTGGGCGTGTCGCTCATGCCAGCCGGTCTCCGAACAGGAATTGCATGGCCCGGTCGAGCCGGATGTGCGGCACCGACAGTTTCAGCCCGCCTCCGGTCTCCTCGATATGCGGCGGCCGGAACCGAACGAAGCTCAGGTCGGGAACCAGGCTTTCTTCCGGCTTTGATTCAAGGTCTTGAAAAAGTGAATCCGGATTCTTCGGTAAGTCACCGGTAAATATGGCTGTTTTCCGTTCGCCGTCGAAGGTTTCGCCGTTGATCGTTTCCCCCGCAATCGGCGTTCCGACGATGACCGGCAAGGCGTGTCCGTCATGGTTGACGGTCGCCTCGCGGGTTGCCCGGACGGAGGCAATCGCCATCACCTCAAGGCCGGCGCCGCTCATGCCGATGCGCTCGACGGCGCGATGGACGAGGCGCTCGGTAATCCGCTCCAGCCGGTCGTGGCTCTCGTGGTGCAGGTGATCCGCCTTGGTTGCGGCGATAAGCACCTTGTCGATCCGCTTGGTGAGAAAGGACGACAGGAAGGAATTGGTCCCCGGCTGGAAACTTGCCAGCACATCGGCAAGTGCTCCCTCCAGATCCAGGAGCGATTCGGGGCCGCGATTGATCGCCTGCAGCGCATCAATGAGCACGATTTGCCGGTCGAGCCTGGCAAAGTGCTCGCGGAAAAAAGGTTTCACGACATGCGTCTTGTAGGCTTCGTAACGCCGTTCCATCATTGCCCAGAGCGAGCCTTTTGGCGCGCGGCCTTCGGGCAAGGCGGGGAGCGGCGAAAACGTCAGCGCCGGCGATCCTTCGAGATCCCCGGGCATCAGGAAGCGGCCGGGCGGCAGAGTCGATAGTGAACGTTCGTCTGACTTGCAGGCCTGGAGATAGCGGGTGAAGGATTCGGCAAGCCAGCGTGCGTCCTGTTCGACGGCCGGCGTCGTGATATCCAGCGAAGAGGCCAGCGTAAGCCAGTCCGCCGATAGTTCGGCGCGAACTCCGGTCTTTGCCCGATCCGCCGTCCGGTTGCTGAACGTGCGGAAATCCTGGGCAAGCAGCGGCAGGTCGAGCAGCCATTCACCGGGATAATCAACGATGTCGATCGATAGCCGGCCGGGGGAAAACAACCTGTTCCAGCCGCTGGCGCTTTCATAGTCGAGCGTGATGCGCAATTGCGAGATCGCCCGCGTCGAATCCGGCCAGACGCGGTCGCGGACAAGGGCGGTGATGTGATCCTCGTACTGGAAGCGCGGCACCGCGTCGTCCGGTTGCGGCTCCAGCCGGATCTTCGATACCCGTCCGGAGCGAACTGCTTCGAACACGGGCAGGCGGCCGCCGTTCAAGAGATTGTGGACGAGCGATGATATGAACACAGTCTTGCCGGCGCGCGACAGGCCGGTGACACCGAGGCGCAATGTCGGATTGACGAAACCCGATGCGCGGTCGGTCAATGTATCGAGCGCAAGTCTTGCGTCATCGGTGAAGCGGGTCATGAATGGCGGCAAGATTTCGAGCCTCGGATACGCGTGGAATATGGCTTCAGGGGCAGGCCTGTCGTTTGCGATATAGGGTGCCGGAGCAGCCGAATAAAGGTTACACGGCCTGTTGCCGCGCGGACTCACCGGTTATGACGTTCCGGATCAAGCCAGGCCGTCAATTTGCCAAGCGGCAGGATTCCCTCTGATGGGCGTGTATTAAAGTCGATCACTGCGAGCGCACCCGGCGGATATCCAGCTGGCGCAGCCTCGGCGGTCGTTTCTTCGCCTAAGGTTTCGCGCAGGATTTCCTCGATCACCGGATTGTGCCCGATCACCATGAGCGACGAAAGCGCGTTGTCCTGACTGCCGATGATCTCGCGATACACATTCGCTGCACCCGCATAGAGTTCGTCGACATAGCGGATATCCAGGTCTTCTTTCATCGCGCGAAGGAAGGCCTCTGCCGTTTGGCGGCAGCGAACGGCGGTCGAGCAGAGGATGAGACCCGGCTCAAGGGCGCGATCCGCAGCCATGTCCGCGACGATCTCGGCATCGGCAAAACCGCGGTCATCCAGTGTTCTGTCGAAATCCTTCTGCCCCGGAAGCGTCCAGGCGGCTTTGGCATGCCGGAGAAGATAGAGCCGGAAAACCGGGGCAGGTGCAGCAGGCATGAGGCGGGATCCCAGAAAATGACATTGCCGACCGAATGATATTGCAGCCCGGGGGTGGCGGCGTAGATCGTTCGGCTCCGTATGCACTTTGTCCGCCGGGGCTGTTGAAAGATCAAGTCACTGCGATTTGTTTTTCGAAACCACGCTCATCGACCGTTGCTGCGCCGCTGGTTTTTGGAGGCGCTGCGGACACACCGGCTCCTGTTCGGCGCACAATTGAAGCGGGGCAAAAAAAGATGCTTGTTTTTTGTGCGCCGGTATTCCGGGAGATTCGGTGCTTGCAACTTTGTTGCGATAGCGCCGCAACTTTAGCGATTGAAGGAGGATGTCCGCCGCAAGACAATTTCCCGAAAAATTCCAAATCTGTAATTTTGATGAAATATTAGCCTGTTAGCCTTACACGTAAGCAAAGATTAAAAAACGGTGGGCTGTTTTTCAAAGGCTTGAAACGGCGCGTGCATGGGTCTATACACCGCCGCACATGAGATGTTCTTCAGGAGAATCGCGTTGAGTGAGAAGATCGATCTTAGTTCCTTTGTCCTGTCGGAGACCGAGGAATTCATGAATACCAACCAGCGTGCATATTTTAGAGCAAAGCTGAACGCCTGGAAAAACGACATCCTCCGCGAGGCGCGCGAAACGCTCGGGCATCTTGCTGAGGAAAGTGCAAACCACCCTGATCTTGCAGATAGAGCATCTTCGGAAACCGACCGGGCCATCGAGCTTCGGGCGCGTGACCGGCAGCGCAAGCTGATCTCCAAGATTGATGCGGCCCTGCAACGGCTTGACGAAGGAACGTACGGCTACTGCGAGGAAACCGGCGAACCGATCGGACTGAAGCGTCTTGACGCAAGGCCGATCGCCACCTTGTCGATCGAGGCGCAGGAGCGTCATGAACGGCGGGAAAAAGTCTACCGCGACGAGTGATCGTTTCAGTTCGAAGCATTAAAAAAAACGGCGCGAGATGATCGCGCCGTTTTTGTTTCTGTCCATAGTGCAGGACCGTCTTAGCCTGCCTTGTTCGGCGGATTCAGCTCCTTCGGTTGACGGCGATCTCGTTCAGCATCCGGTTCATCTCGTCCTCAAGCGTCGGTTCGGTTCGATTGCCTTGCCCTGGGCCGAGACGCGGCTCCTGGCGGACCGCCGGATTGGGCGAGGCGGCATTTGCTGCCCGCTTGTCGGCCTCGAACCGGACATCATCGGCGGTCAGCTTGCCGAGATCGCCGCTGATTTCGGCATCGAGAATGCGCTCGAACTCAAGGGCCGACGTGTCTTTCTGGCTTTGCAGAGCCGGGGTCTGCGCTGCCGTTGCGACCGGGGTTGTCTGGCTTATGGGGTGCTGCACGGAGGCAGGCTGGCTTGCTGCCAAAACCCGCGATCTTGCTGCATCCAGAATATCTTCCGGCGACCTCGCCGTTTCGATCGAGACGGGTGGCATCGTGTTTGAGGCCGCGGATTGGAGACGCTGCGGGGTTTGGGCCGGAATCGCGCGCTCGGGAAGCGCTTGTCGCACCGGCGCCTGAGCTTCGGCCTGAGATCTCGCCTGTACGGGTTGGACGGCCCTTGTCGGCGGATTGGAGACGTCGGAGCCTTCGCCGTAGAGAACCTGACCCATTGCGGAAACCGGCGCCGCCTTCGTTTCGGGTTGAGGTGCGACACGTCGCTCGGCGATCGGGCGGGTGACGACTGTTTCCAACTGTGTTGTCGTAGCGGAAACCTGTGATGCAGGCTGCGTTTGCGACACAATCCGGCTTTCGATGACAACGTCCGTCGGCCCGCCGATCATGATGAGGTGCTCGACATCGTCGCGGCGCACCAGAACAAGCCGCCTGCGTGTGTCGATTGCGGCCGCGTCGAGCACGGCCAGTCGCGGCTGGCGGTTTTTGCCACCACGAATGAAAGGCGAGGACGGACGATTGCGTATGAACCAGAGTACCGCGACAAGGCAAAGCAGACCCAGAGCCACAGCGCCCGCGGCAATGATGAAACGGGTACCGTTGTTGCCAACGATATCTTCGATCATATGCTGTACTCCTTCGTGAAACCGTGGCTTGCGCCTATTTGACGGCTTTTTTCAGGTTGAGACAAGCCTGTCGGGCCTATCACCGCTTCATCCCCTTTACGCGCAATGTAGCGCTGTTTCCACTTGTGACGAGGACTTGCGGGACATTCCCTGTGAATTGACGATAATGCCTTTGAAAGAGGTGCTTTCTGCTCTTCCCTGCGGCTGTTAAAGATGATTCCTGCTTGGTGTTTCGCGGTCCGCCGGCGCGGGTTGCATATCCGCCGCGGCTACCGTTGAGCGGAGCAGATGGACCGAACCCGCACGCTCATTCCGGGCGCGCATGGCACGGTTGCAAACGAGGGCCTTATGACCAAATTGCGGCAGGCAGGTGACTACCACATGCCGATTGTAGACCGTGGAACCCGACCCGGCACGGTGCTGCGGATCATTCTGCTTGCCATCGTGCTTACAGGCTCGGCCGTCGCCTTCGTCATCTTCAAGAACCAGCTCGAAAACCAGATCGTGCTCGGTATTCTCGGTGTGCTGGCCATGGTCGGCATATTCTTCCTGGTCTCGTCCGTTATCGGCTTCATCGAGGTCATGCCGCAGTCGCGGCCCGATGAGCTTGCCCGTGCCTTCCTCGACGGCCATCAGGACGGAACCCTGGTGACAGACCGCAAGGGCCGGATCATCTATGCCAATGCCGCCTATGGCGCGCTCACCGGCGCTACCAAGGCAACCGAGATCCAATCGCTCGAAACCATCCTGTCGCGCAATCGCGAGGCAACCGAAGCGATCTACAGGCTGACCAATGGTTTGCACGAGGGCAAGCCCGGCCATGAAGAGTTCCGCCTGCTGAAGCCGCTGCGTCCGAACGGAGGCTCGGCAGGATCGGGTGCCCACTGGTTCCGTCTGAAGGCGCGCGTCCTGCCGCTCGAAGACGGCGAGCGCAACCCGCTCTATATCTGGCAGATTTCCGACATCACCTCGGAGCGCGACGACCAGGAACGTTTCTTCAAGGAATTGCAGAACGCCATCGACTATCTCGATCATGCGCCTGCCGGCTTCTTCTCCGCCGGCAAGAAGGGCGAAATCTTCTACGTCAACGCAACGCTTGCCGACTGGCTGGGCCTTGATCTCACGAAATTCCAGCCGGGATCGATGACGATTGCCGACCTCGTGGCAGGCGAGGGGCTGGCGCTGGTGCAGTCGGTTCAGGCGGAGCCCGGCCTGAAGAAGACCAAGACGCTCGATCTCGATCTGCGCAAGGCCAATGGCCAGAGCTTTGCCGTGCGCATGGTGCACCGCGTCTCCTCGGCCCGCGATGGCGCCCCCGGCGAGAGCCGGACCATCGTGCTTGCCCGCTCCAACGATGACGAAAGCGATCAGTCGGCCTCAATCGCCGCCATGCGCTTCACGCGTTTCTTCAACAACACGCCCATGGCGATCGCTTCCGTCGATGGCGATGGCCGGATATTAAGAACCAATGCACCGTTCCTGAAGCTGTTTTCAGCCGTCGTCTCGCAGGACGACATGGAGCATGGTGCGCTGCTTGAGGCCGTCGTGCACGAGACCGACCGGTCGCGGTTGCGCGAGGCGCTGGATGCCGCCAAGGACCGGCAGGGTGATATTGCGCCGATCGATTCGCTTCATCCGACCGACGAAGCCAGGCATTTCCGCTTTTACGTGAATGCCGTCATCGACCAGAGCGACCAGGCGCCGGAAGAGGCGGCGATCGTCTATGCCGTCGAGATCACCGAGCAGAAGGCGCTCGAAACCCAGATGGCGCAGACGCAGAAGATGAATGCTGTCGGCACGCTGGCGGGCGGCATCGCGCATGACTTCAACAACGTGCTGACGGCAATCCTGCTTTCCTCGGATCACCTGCTTCTCTCGGCTCGGCCCTCCGACGCGAGTTTCGCCGATCTGATGGAGATCAAGCGTAATGCCAATCGCGCTGCCGTGCTCGTGCGCCAGCTTCTGGCCTTCTCACGCAAGCAGACGATGCGTCCGACGGTGCTTTCCATGACCGATGTGATCGGCGATCTGCGCATGCTGGTCGATCGGATGACCGGAACCAACGTCAAGCTTGAGGTCGACTACGGCCGCGATCTCTGGCCGGTGCGCACCGATCTCGGTCAGTTCGAGCAGGTCGTGCTCAATCTGGCCGTCAACGCGCGTGACGCCATGCCCGACGGCGGCGTCATCACGTTGCGTACCCGCAACCTGCCGGCGGAGGAAGTAGCAGTGCTGAACCGGCGTGAGTTGCCGGAAGAGGACTATGTGATGGTAGAGGTGTCCGACCAGGGCACAGGCATTTCGCCGGAAATCCTCGACAAGATCTTCGAGCCCTTCTTCACCACCAAGGAAGTCGGCAAGGGCACCGGTCTCGGGCTGTCGATGGTCTACGGCATCATCAAGCAGTCGGGTGGCTACATCTATCCCGAATCCGAAGTCGGCAAGGGAACGACATTCCGCATCCTCCTGCCGCGCTATATCGAGGAAGCGCCGCTGCCGGGCGAGGCTGGGGAGGCGCAGGCCGCGGCGGCACTGGTTGCAAAAAACCCGGCCAAGGCGGAACCGACTGACCTCACCGGAAATTCGGCCGTGGTCCTCCTGGTGGAGGACGAAGAGGCGGTGCGTCGGGGCGGCAAGCGCATGCTGGAGACCCGCGGCTATACGGTGCATGAAGCCGGTTCAGGCGTCGAGGCACTCGAAGTCATGGAAGAGTTGAACGGCGCCGTCGATATCGTCGTCTCCGACGTCGTCATGCCTGAAATGGACGGGCCGACGCTGCTGCGCGAAATCCGCAAGAGCTATCCAGACCTGAAGTTCATCTTCGTCTCCGGCTACGCCGAGGATGCCTTCGCCAGGAACCTCCCGGCCGACGCCAAATTCGGCTTCCTGCCCAAGCCATTCTCGCTGAAGCAGCTTGCCGTCGCCGTGCGGGAAATGCTTGACAGTTAACTACTGCAACCTCTTGATTGCAATAGGATAAGTGATCGGTATCACGGCCTCGAGCCGTCTGTGCTCGTCCGTTGCGGGTGGCCTTGGGCTATCCGGATGTCCGACGCAAAACGGCCGCTTTCATCGGGCGTATTGCCATCGTTTCAAAGACCCCTTTATCCACATTCCAAAACCTGTGAGGGCTTGAATGGGTTCCAAACTCCGGATTGCAGTTCTTCTGGGCGGACGGTCTGCCGAGCACGACGTTTCCATCCTCTCGGCCCGCAACGTGCTCAAGGGGCTTGATGCCACAAAATATGACGTCGTGCCCATTCTGATCACACGGAGTGGAAAGTGGCTTGTTTTGGACGTCGAAGACGGAGCCCTGCCAAACCCGATCCCGCAGGACGGCTCCGAAATATGCCTGGTGCCCGGTGGCCGCGGCCGCCTATTCGTCATTCCGGCGGCTGGTCCTCCCCGCGAACTGCCGCCGATCGACGTTTTGTTCCCCGTTCTTCACGGTTTGCATGGCGAAGATGGTTCCATTCAAGGCCTTGCCGAGGTCGCAATGGTACCTTTTGCCGGATGTGGAATTCTTGGGTCTGCAACGGCGATCGACAAGGACGTCGCAAAGCGCCTGTTGAAAGAGGCGGGACTGCCTGTCGCGCGTTCCATCACGGTCCACTATGGCGAGGTGCCGTCCTTCGAAGATGTAGCTAAGGAGCTCGGGTTGCCGGTTTTCGTCAAGCCGGCCCGACAGGGATCGTCGGTTGGCGTCAGCAAGGCTCAAACGTCAGAGCAGTTTCTTACCGCGCTGTCCGAAGGGTTCAGACATGATCAAAAGGTTCTTGTCGAGGAATTCATTCAGGGACGCGAGATTGAATGCAGCATCCTCGAACAGACCGACGGAGAGTTGATTGCTTCCGTCCCCGGAGAAATCATCCCCGCCGAAAGCCACGGATTCTATAGCTACGACGCCAAATACATCGATCCGGCCGGGGCTGCTCTCAGCATTCCCGCCCAACTGCCTGCGGCAGTAACGCAGCACATCAGAACCATGTCGCAGCGCGCTTTTCGTGCCTTGGGCTGCGATAGCATGGCCCGTATCGACTTCTTCGTGCGGGCGGACATGAGCGCTGTCGTCAACGAGATCAACACGATCCCCGGCTTCACCGATATCAGCATGTACGCTAAGGCCCTGGCCGCGAGCGGATTTGCCTACGCTGATGTCATCGACCGGTTGATCGATCACGGGCTTGCGCGCAGTCAGCGGCCGGTTTGAGCCAGACCTGTCGCAAAACTCGCCGGTGTTTGAAGCCGTGACCGGGTTTTGCGACAGACACCTCAAGCCCGTTCTGTTTTCCAGCGCCTGCTGAAACTTATGCCAGCGCGACCGCAATCTCGGCGGCAAGCCGGGCATTGTTCTCGACCAGCGCGATATTGGTCTCGAGGCTGCGACCGTCCGTCAGGCCGAAAATGCTGTCGAGCAGATAAGGTGTCACAGCCTTGCCGGAAATCTCGTCACGCTCGGCATTGTCGAGTGCGCGCGTGATGTAGATCTCCATTTCGTCGCGCGGGATTTCGCTCTCTTCCGGCACTGGATTGGCGATCAGCATGCCCCCATCGACGCCGAGCAGGTCACGCATCTTCTGGAAATTGGCGATCGCTGCCGGGCTGTTGAGCATCAGCGGGCTTTTCAGACCGCTGTCGCGTGACCAGAAGGCCGGGAAGATCTCGCTGTCATAGGTGACGACCGGAACGCCGCGCGTTTCCAGCACTTCCAGCGTCTTCGGAATATCGAGAATCGCCTTTGCGCCGGCGCAGACGACGATCACGCCGGTGCGAGCCAGTTCGTCGAGGTCGGCGGAAATATCAAAGCTTTCTTCGGCCTTGCGATGCACGCCGCCGATGCCGCCGGTGGCAAACACCCGGATGCCGGCGCGCGCAGCCGCGATCATGGTGGCAGCGACGGTGGTGGCGCCTGTGCGGCGTTCGGCGATCGCGAAGGCGAGATCGGCGCGCGACAGCTTCATGGCACCTTCCGTCTGTGCCAGCGCTTCCAGTTGTGCCTCTTCCAGGCCGATATGCAGGATACCATCGATGACGGCGATAGTGGCCGGCACAGCACCTTCCTCGCGGATGATCGCCTCGACGCTGCGGGCCATGTTCAGATTGCCGGGGAAGGGCATTCCATGGGTAATGATGGTCGATTCCAGTGCGACGATCGGGGCGCCGCGGGCTTTGGCGGCCGCGACTTCGCTGGAATATTCCATCGGCAGAAGGGGAGAGAATGGCTTGGTCATCGCGGATCCTTTGCGGCTTTTTAAGGCGCGTTCATGACAGGATTTCGGCTGGCGGCACAAGTCGAATTGCTTCTTCGAGCAGGTCGCGCGACATTTTTTCCGACACCGCCAGCGGCGAGCGCACAGTGATGCCGGCAGCCGCAACCCCGGAGCGAAGACATATGTCCAGCGGCTCTCTCCGGAGAAAGGCCGACAGGAACCCGGCCGCGAGCGCGTCGCCCGCACCCGTGACGTCGCCGAGCGCATCAAGGGAAGGCGGGGTGACAGCAACGATCTGCTCGTTTTGAAATGCGATCGCCGGCTTGCCGCCGCGGGTGATGACGCCGCCGGAGAGACCGGCTGCACGCAGGAGAGCGGGCCACTCTGCCGCATCAGTTCCGTCACAGCCCGTCAGCACGCGCGCCTCGGCCTCGTTCATGAAGAGATAGCTCAGTCCGGAGAGGCTTGCGGCAAGCCGCACGACCTTTGCCGGCGAAATCGCGATGGCGGCGACCGGCTTTGCCTCTTTCTCGGCTCGTGCGACCAGGGTGGTCAGCGTCTCCTGCGGCAGATTGGCGTCGGTGATGATGAGGTCACTCGCCGAGACGATCTCGCGCATCGCCCGCTGCTGCAATCGTCGCGGCGAAAACAGCCGATAGAGGTCCATGTCGGCCAGCGCGATCACCAGATTGCCGTCGTTTTCGAGAATGGCCGTGTAGCTCGGCGTCTTGCGGTCGAGGAAAATGAAGGGGCAATCGATGACGCCGGCCTCCGCGGCAGCAACGGCGACGGTCTCGCCAGCCGTATCCCCACCGCGCGGGCTGATCATCCTGACCTCAAGCCCGAGCCGGGCCAGATTGCGCGCGGCATTGAAACCGCCGCCGCCGGCCTCCTCGAACCATGTACCCGGATTGCTCGATCCCGGTGCGGTCGCGCCCGAGATGCGTGCGCGGCGGTCGATATGTGCGCCGCCGAAGATGGAAACAAGTCTGCCCGTCATGCGTTTTCCTGTGTGTCCGTGCCTGGCGATTCGGTCTGCTGTTGTGGTTGCTCGTGTTTTGTTTCGTTGTTTTCCATATGGTTTGAAAATCCCGGAACAAGAAAGGAACACACCTTCGTTTATGCTGGAAATTCAGGTGTATAGATAGCTCTTGCAAAACAAGAACAAAAAGTGTACATACCTTTCATCGGCAGCTTCATTGCCTCATCAGCTTCCATAACCTAAAGGTGGACCACATGGCACAAAACTCTTTGCGGCTCGTAGAGGATAAATCGGTGGACAAAAGCAAGGCACTTGAAGCGGCACTTTCCCAGATCGAACGTTCGTTCGGCAAGGGATCGATCATGAAGCTCGGTGGAAAAGACAGCATCGTCGAGATCGAAACCGTTTCGACGGGGTCTTTGAGCCTGGATATCGCACTCGGTATCGGTGGACTGCCCAAGGGGCGCGTCATTGAAATCTATGGACCGGAAAGCTCGGGCAAGACGACGCTGGCGCTGCAGACGATTGCCGAAGCCCAGAAGAAGGGCGGCATCTGCGCCTTCGTCGATGCGGAACACGCGCTCGATCCGGTCTATGCCCGCAAGCTCGGTGTCGATCTGGAAAACCTTCTGATCTCGCAGCCGGATACCGGCGAGCAGGCGCTGGAAATCACCGATACGCTGGTGCGTTCCGGCGCGATCGACGTTCTCGTCATCGATTCGGTCGCAGCGCTCGTGCCGCGCGCCGAAATCGAAGGTGAAATGGGCGACAGTCTTCCCGGTCTCCAGGCTCGTCTGATGAGCCAGGCGCTACGCAAGCTGACGGCTTCGATCTCCAAGTCGAACTGCATGGTCATCTTCATCAACCAGATCCGCATGAAGATCGGCGTCATGTTCGGTTCGCCGGAAACGACGACGGGCGGCAACGCCCTGAAATTCTATGCCTCCGTGCGCCTCGACATCCGCCGTATCGGCGCGGTCAAGGAGCGCGAAGAAGTGATCGGCAACCAGACGCGCGTCAAGGTCGTCAAGAACAAGATGGCGCCTCCCTTCAAGCAGGTCGAATTCGACATCATGTATGGCGAAGGCGTGTCCAAGACCGGCGAGCTCGTCGATCTCGGCGTCAAGGCTGGCATCGTCGAGAAATCGGGTGCCTGGTTTTCCTATAACAGCCAGCGCCTCGGCCAGGGCCGCGAGAACGCCAAGACGTTCCTGCGCGACAATCCCGATACGGCCAAGGAGATCGAACTCTCCCTGCGTCAGAATGCCGGCCTGATCGCCGAGAAGTTTCTTGAAAACGGTGGGCCGGATGCCGGAGACGACGATGACGATGCCGCTCTGGCATAAGATCGTCTGATTTTTCGCAAGTCTTTGCCGGCCGCTCATTCAAGGGCGGCCGGTTTTCTTTTGCCGTCTGGACAGGGGGTGACCCGGACGATAAAAGCCTGTGTTCCAAATGGGCGGGAGAGGATCGGCGGATATCCGGCGGTCCGCGATTTTCAAGAGTTTTCCGGTTCGCGGTTCGGCCAGACAGGCTGCGGACGGTCCGATGCAAGAGGTAAGGGCGCAATATGAGCGGCGTGAATGAAATCCGGTCGACGTTCCTCGACTACTTCAAGAAGAACGGCCACGAGGTGGTATCGTCGAGCCCGCTGGTTCCGCGCAACGACCCGACCCTGATGTTCACCAATGCCGGCATGGTGCAGTTCAAGAACGTCTTCACCGGCCTGGAGCAGCGCCCCTATTCGACGGCTGCGACCGCGCAGAAATGCGTGCGCGCCGGCGGCAAGCACAACGACCTCGACAATGTCGGCTATACCGCGCGCCATCACACATTCTTCGAGATGCTCGGCAATTTCTCCTTCGGCGATTATTTCAAGGAGCGCGCGATCGAGCTTGCCTGGAACCTCATCACCAAGGATTTCGGCATCGATGCCAAACGCCTGCTGGTGACCGTCTATCACACCGACGACGAGGCCTTCGGCCTTTGGAAGAAGATTGCCGGCCTCAGCGACGACCGGATCATCCGCATCCCGACCAGCGACAATTTCTGGGCGATGGGCGATACCGGTCCCTGCGGCCCGTGCTCGGAAATCTTCTACGATCATGGCGATCACATCTGGGGTGGCCCTCCGGGCTCGAAGGATGAGGATGGCGACCGGTTCATCGAGATCTGGAATCTCGTCTTCATGCAGTACGAGCAGGTGACCAAGGAAGAGCGCGTCAATCTCCCGCGTCCGTCGATTGATACCGGCATGGGTCTCGAGCGCGTCGCAGCGCTTCTGCAGGGCAAGCACGACAATTACGATATCGATCTTTTCCGCGCCCTGATCGCCGCCTCGGAAGAGGCGACTGGCGTCAAGGCCGAAGGCGACCGCCGTGCCAGCCACCGCGTCATTGCCGACCATCTGCGCGCCTCCGCATTCCTGATCGCCGATGGCGTTCTGCCGTCGAACGAGGGCCGCGGCTACGTGCTGCGCCGTATCATGCGCCGTGCCATGCGCCATGCGCAGTTGCTCGGTGCCCGTGATCCTTTGATGTGGAGGCTGTTGCCGGCGCTGGTCGGCCAGATGGGCCGCGCCTATCCGGAGCTTGTGCGGGCGGAAGCGCTGATTTCGGAAACGTTGAAGCTTGAAGAAACCCGTTTCCGCAAGACGCTGGAACGCGGTCTCGGCCTCTTGTCGGATGCGACAAGCGACCTTGCCGAAGGCGATCAGCTGAATGGCGAAACCGCCTTCAAGCTCTATGACACCTATGGATTCCCGCTCGACCTGACGCAGGATGCGCTGCGAGCCCGCGGTATCGGCGTTGACACAAATGCGTTTTCGGCCGCCATGGAACGGCAGAAGGCCGAGGCGCGCGCCTCCTGGTCAGGCTCCGGCGACAAGGCCACCGAAACCATCTGGTACGAGCTGAAGGAAAAGCTCGGCGCCACCGAATTCCTCGGCTACGACACCGAGACGGCCGAAGGCGTTGTCCAGGCGATCGTGCGCGACGGCAAGGCCATCGAAACGGCGTCCGAGGGCGAAACGGTCCAGCTCGTGCTCAACCAGACGCCGTTCTACGGCGAATCCGGCGGCCAGATGGGCGACACCGGCATCATCTCGACCGATCACGCAAAGCTGACGGTGACCGACGTGCAAAAGCGCGGCGAGGGCCTGTTCGTCCATTCCTGCATCGTCGATGAAGGCACTATCAAAATTGGCGATCCGGCTGCGCTGAATGTCGATCACGCCCGCCGCTCGCGCCTGCGTGCCAACCATTCGGCGACCCACCTTCTGCATGAGGCGTTGCGCGAAGTGCTTGGTACCCATGTCGCCCAGAAGGGCTCGCTGGTCGCGCCCGAACGCCTGCGTTTCGACGTCTCGCATCCGAAGCCGATGTCGGCGGAAGAGCTGAAGATCGTCGAGGATATGGCCAACGAGATCATCGTGCAGAACACGTCGGTGACGACGCGCCTCATGAGCGTCGATGATGCCATTGCCGAGGGCGCCATGGCGCTGTTCGGCGAGAAGTACGGCGACGAAGTGCGGGTCGTATCGATGGGGCAGGGTATCCATGGCTCCAAGGCCAACCGCCCCTATTCCGTCGAACTTTGCGGCGGCACCCATGTCGGCGCCACCGGCGAGATCGGTCTGGTGCGCATCGTCGGTGAAAGCGCCGTCGGTGCAGGCGTTCGCCGTCTTGAAGCCCTGACCGGTGTCTCGGCGCTGGCCTATCTCAACGAGCAGGACGAACGGGTGAAGACGCTTGCCACGACGCTGAAGGTTCAGCCGGCGGACGTGCTGACGCGCGTCGAAGCCTTGATGGACGAGCGCCGCAAGCTGGAGCGGGAATTGAACGAGGCCAAGAAGAAACTGGCGCTGGGCGGCGGCGATGCCAATGGTTCTGCCGATCAGGTGCAGGAGATCGCCGGCGTCAAATTCCTCGGCAAGGTCGTCACCGGCGTTGATCCAAAGGATCTGAAGAGCCTTGCTGATGACGGCAAGAAGAGCCTCGGCTCCGGCATTGTCACTTTTGTCGGTGTATCCGAAGACGGCAAGGCAAGCGCCGTTGTCGCTGTTACCGACGATCTGACTTCGCGTTTCAGCGCCGTCGATCTGGTCCGCATTGCGTCTGCCGCGCTTGGCGGCAAGGGTGGCGGCGGCCGTGCCGACATGGCACAGGCCGGCGGTCCGGAGGGCGCGAAGGCGACAGAGGCGATTGACGCAGTCAGCGCAGCCCTGGCTGGATAATCCGGCTTTACACAATCTTGTTCAATGCGACAAAACCGGGCTGAAAGGTCCGGTTTTTCTTTGGCCAATTATTTTCCCCGTGGTCAAATCGGCCGGCGCCAACTCCGCAGGATTTGTCAAATCCGGATGTGGTTCTGTCCGGTTGTTCGGCTTGTATGAGGATCGGCATGAGGGAAGACACCATCTGGGCGGTTTACGAGCAGCGTTTGCGGCGCGTATCTGCCTATATCCATGATCACCTGGACGAAGAGCTTGATCTCGATCGGCTCTCCGACATCGCCTGCCTGTCGCCGCATCATTGGCATCGGATCTACCGGGCCGTGCATGGCGAGACGCTGGCGGCGACCATCAAGCGGCTCAGGCTGCACCGGGCGGCGGGTGATCTGGTAGGCACCGACCTTTCTGTCGAGGAGATCGCAAGACGGACGGGCTACCCCAATCTGCAATCCTTCAATCGGATTTTCAAATCGGTGTTCGGCATGCCGCCGGCCCGCTATCGCAGGGAGGGCAGCCACATGGTCTTTCAATCGATAAACGGCAAAGGATTTGGCGAAATGTACGATGTGACAATGAAAACGATTGGCCCGCGCGAACTGGTCGGGGTCGGTCATACCGGTTCCTACATGGGTATCGGTCGAGCCTTCGAAACGCTGGGCGGCACGCTGCAGGCTCGGCGTCTCTACAACCCGGAGATGAAGATGGTCGGTGTCTATCTCGACGACCCGGACCTTGTGCCGGAAGACCAACTGCGATCGTTCGCCTGCATGACCGAGGGCGAGGATATTCCGGCGGACGCGCCGCTGGTCCACCGGCATCTCGATGGCGGCGAATACGCCGTTCTTCGGCATAGGGGCCCTTATGCCGACATGCACAAGGCCTATCAATGGCTCTATGGCGAATGGCTGCCGCAGTCGGGACGGGAAGTGCGCGATACGGTGAGGTTCGAGGAATATGTCAATAATCCGCGCGACGCGGCGCCGAGGGAACTACTGACGGACATCTATCTGCCGCTGAAATAGCGGTTTTTCCGCGCCCGGGCGATTTAATTTAGCCGGGAGCGGAAAAATTGTAAGTCGGCTAAGTAAATCGGCCGATTCGATGGCGCGTGCTCACAGAGTTTCCTTATGCAGACCCCAGTGCGTAAGCCCTTCGATCACGCCATCCGCCGTGTAGCCGTCAGCAAGATAGATATCTTGCCTGTGCCTGGCGATGGCTCGCAGCTCCGGGAGGGCGTTGCCGACGACGATGCCGCGTATGCCCGGAAGCTCGAACATGCTGCGGTCGTTGTTGGTGTCTCCGGCCACCACGACATCATCGTGGGAGAGGCCAAGCTGGCGGCATAGCCAGGAGAGCGCTGCTCCCTTGTCGACACCATCGGGCAGGATGTCGAGGTCGCGATTGCTGGAATAGACGAGACGGGCGGCAATCCCGGCGGTTGCCAACCTTTCCTCGATGGCGGACAGCATCGCGGCATCGGCATCGCGCAGATACCAGCTGGACTTCTGCGCATGCTGGTAGGCATCGGGCTGCACTGTGATTTCCGACATATCCGAAAGCGCCTTGGCAATCCGTTCGCGATCGAAACCAGTGCCGATAGAGCGGGAATAGAGATCCGTATGGGACGGTTCCTTCTCATGGTAGAGCATCGTGCCGACGCCACCGATATAGATATCCGGCTTCGGCAGGGCCGTGGTGGCAATAAAAGCCTTCTGATCCTCGATCAGCCTGCCGCTGTTCAGAACCAGCAACGGCCGACTGTCCGGCGCAAGGCTTTGCCACGCATCAAGAAAACGGGCCTCCGCGTCCCTGTCTCCGGCCAGCGTGCCATCGATATCGCTGCAAAACAGCCGGATGCGCCTCAATCTCCGTCCGTCCATGGTTCCGCCCATTCGTTGTCATCGATCGCCTGCGGCATCGGTCGTCCCTCGACGACGCCGATCAGCTGCTGGGCAATGCCGGTCCAGGTGAAAAGGCTGCGCGCCTTGTGGGCGCCCATGCGCGACAGGCGGCCATAGAGCCGCTCGTGCTTCAGAGGCTTCATCATCGTGATGCCGAGATCATATTTGTCGAAAGGATCGGCAAAAAGCGCGTGACGGCCATAGCTGACGGCGCGGAACAGCCCGCCATGAATGGTAATGATCGTGGGGGTGCCGCTCGCCATGGCTTCGATCGCCGTCATGCCGAAGGGCTCGTAGCGGCTCGACAGTACGAAAATATCCGCGGCGCGGTAAAAATCGGGAAGATCATCGTCGGCCACGAAGCCGGAAAAAGCGACTTTGTCATCGAGGCCTAGCGAGGCGACGCGTTGCTTCAGTTCGGCGAGAATTCCCGCCTCCTGCGGGTCCATGTTTTCGCCACCGACGGCCAGATGAAGCCGCGCCTCCGGCTCGCGTTCGGCAAGCACCGAAAACCCGTCGATCAGCAGGTCGTAGCCCTTGTTGGTGGCAAGCCGTCCCATGGCCATCACCACCTTGCCTTCGAACCCGAAGCGCTGACGCGCCATTTCACGCGTCGCCCTGGAGACCGGGAAGAAGCGGTTGTCGTCATAGCCCGGCGGGATCATGTGCACCCGGTCGCGTGGCAGGTTATAGTCGTCGACGAGCATTTCCACCTGGATCGGCGTCGTTGCGATCACCATGCTGCAGGAGCGGTAAACGATCAGTTCGTGTTTGATGCGTTCTGAGAAATTGAACTCCTTGTCGAACTCGGCCGCCTTGTCCGGATAGTCGGTCTCCATCTGACGTTTTTTCCAGAGACCCAGCGAATGCGGCGTGTGGATATGAGTGACGCCGAGGGCTTCCGACATGCGCTGGCCGGCAATGCCTGCGTCCCAATAGTGGCTGTTGATCAGTGTGTAAGTGAAATTGTTCTTGCGAACGAAACGGACGGCGTTTTCGCACCATTCCATCAGGTGTCTGTAGAGATATTCCTTCGGAATGAAGTCGTTGCCGCCGCAGGGGATGCGGATGACGCGGACGCGGTCGTCGACTTCGTCGAACTCCGGCTGGTCTTCGAAGCGGCGAGTGAAGATATCGACCTGATGGCCAAGCAGCGCCAGCTTGCGGGCAAGCTCGATGACATAGACAACCTGGCCGCCGGTATCGGCAGCGCCAAGCGGCGGTTCCGCGGCGACGTATCCATGGGTGGAGACGAGGGCGATGCGGGGAAGGTGCGGATGGGTCTTGTCGCTGGAAACGGTCATGTATGGGCGTTCACGATCTTTGTGGGAGGTGAAGCATGCAATGCAGCATGCGTAGGGTTCACATCGCGAACGACCAGGAGCGGAAAAGGTTCCGATTAAAAACACCGCTTTCCGGGGCAGGTTTTTATTTTCCTGCGTTTTTGCTCCAAATAAAGACGCAGGACCGGGGTGAAAAAAGGCGACACCAGCTCAGTTCAACTCATTGAAGGGCCATTTCGAGTGTCACGCTGTCGTTTCATACGCTGCACGGCATATAAATTAATTATACCTGTGGAACGATTCCCGCCGCAAGATCCATGAGGGGATGAGATGTCTATCTATCGCGACGAATCGAAAGTTGTCCTTTTCTTTATCTGTGCCATCCTTTTCGAACTTGTTTTGGCGTTCGAGATAATAAAAGTATATCACACGAAGGATATAGAATACTTTCATCTGATCTTAGCCGCGCTTCTTTTCTCCTTTGTATTTGCCGCACTCGTCAGGATGGTGATGCTGACGGTCGATGCGCGTTCGGTGGTGGAGTTGACGGACGAGGGGCTTTTCGTGAGAGAGATCGCTGGGCAGCCTATCCCGTGGCGGGACATTGCAACGGTTCGGGTAGGCCGGATTCGGAGAAGCAGTTTCGTCGAACTGCAGCTCTCGCCGAACGCAGAGAAAACATTGCCATTCACGCGTCTAACGCGCTTCAATCGCCTGGCCAATCGAATTGTCGAATACAGAGGATATTCGATTTCCACCACTTATTTGTCAATATCGGCGGAAGACTTAGCTAAATTGATCCGTGATCGCATCATCGCAGTTGGCAACTGACCCGTAATAACAAGAAACCCGGCACGATGGCCGGGTTTTTCGTGTCGTCAGAAAGGCTTGCCTCAAGCAGCCATCGCCTTGCGCAGGTTCTCGTCGATTTTGTCGAGGAAGCCGGTGGTCGACAGCCAAGGCTGATCGGGGCCGATGAGGAGCGCCAGGTCCTTGGTCATGAAGCCTGCCTCGACCGTATCGACGCATACCTTTTCCAGCGTGTCGGCGAACTTTGCCAACTCGGCATTGTCGTCGAGCTTGGCGCGGTGGGCGAGGCCACGGGTCCAGGCAAAGATCGAGGCGATCGAGTTGGTCGAGGTTTCCTCGCCCTTCTGGTGCTGGCGGTAGTGACGCGTCACCGTGCCGTGCGCAGCTTCGGCTTCCACCGTCTGGCCATCCGGCGTCATCAGAACCGAGGTCATCAGGCCGAGCGAACCGAAACCCTGCGCCACGATGTCGGACTGCACGTCGCCGTCGTAGTTCTTGCAAGCCCAGACATAACCGCCGGACCATTTTAGCGCCGAAGCGACCATGTCATCGATCAGGCGGTGTTCGTACCAGAGCTTGGCTGCCTTGAATTTCTCGGCGAATTCTTCGTCGAACACCTTCTGGAAGATATCCTTGAAGCGGCCGTCATAGACCTTGAGGATGGTGTTCTTGGTCGACAGATAGACCGGAACGTTGCGCTGCAGGCCATAGTTCAGCGAGGCACGGGCGAAATCGGTGATCGATTCGTCGAGATTGTACATGCCCATGGCAACGCCGGCGGCCGGCGCGTCATAGACTTCGTGCTCGATTTCCGTGCCGTCTTCACCGACGAACTTCATGGTCAGCTTGCCCTTGCCGGGGAACTTGAAGTCGGTGGCACGATACTGGTCGCCGAAGGCGTGACGGCCGACGATGATCGGCTTGGTCCAGCCGGGAACCAGGCGCGGCACGTTCTTGCAGATGATCGGCTCGCGGAAGATGACGCCGCCGAGGATGTTGCGGATCGTGCCGTTCGGCGACTTCCACATCTTCTTCAGCTTGAATTCCTCGACGCGGGCTTCGTCCGGAGTGATGGTCGCGCACTTGACGCCGACGCCGTGCTTCTTGATGGCGTTTGCGGAATCGATCGTTACCTGATCGTTCGTCGCATCGCGGTTTTCCATGCCAAGGTCGTAATATTCCAGATCGATATCCAAGTAAGGATGGATCAGCTTTTCCTTGATGAACTGCCAGATGATGCGGGTCATTTCATCGCCGTCGAGCTCGACGACCGGATTGGCGACCTTGATCTTTGTCATGGGAATATGCCTCGTAGATTGGGAGGGGACGCGATGCCCCGCTTCGTGAACGTGAAACCTTTTGCGCTATAGCATTGTGCATGCGCGAGGCAAAGCGCGCGTTCCCGAAACTTTTGACGAAGTTCGCCCCGAAGCCCACGTCAAATCCGGCGATTTGACCAGCGTATGAAACCGGACGATTGTCATGACCCGAATCGGTTTTTCTGGAGATTTCGATGAAGGCGCTCTTTCCATTTCTCATTGCCTCAGCCATTGCCGTTCCCGCGCATGCGGCCGATCCGGCAGCACCAGTCAACGAGATCATGCAGGAGGCGGTCAACGGCTGGACGGAGGAGCCGAAGCTGGGCGAGGACTATTTTTCGGCGGCCCGGCTTGGCCGTATCTATAGCCAGGATTTCGCCAAGGCCTATCAGGCGGCGGCAAAGTTTCCGGCCTATGACGAGGGCGATTCGCCCTTCGACTACGATGTCATCGTCAGCGGCCAGGACAGCTGCTCGATCAAAGACCTCTCCGTCGCCGCCGGCCCGGAAACGGCCGGAAAGAGCGATGTCAAGGTCACCTTCGACAACACTCATTGCTTTGGCGAGCGCGCCGCCGACTGGAAACCGAGCGAACTGCATTTCATCGTGATCGAGGAAGCAGGTCATCCGGTTATCGACGATATCATCCGTACGGGCGACGCCGGTTCCCTCAAGACCGAGCTGCAGGGTATCGCCAGCCAAGGTGTCAGCGATCCGCAATAGGGCAAGACGGGCGCGCACCTTTCAAAATCTTTGCAAGTATGCAAGGGAGGCGCCGCAACGACATGAAGGCAATGGCATGGCAGGCACGAACAGCGAGCGCGTCCTTCTGACGGAAGGGCCGGCAATCATTCTGGTTCATCCGCAGCTTGGCGAGAATATCGGCATGGTGGCGCGCGCCATGGCGAATTTCGGCCTTTCGGAGCTGCGGCTCGTCAGCCCGCGCGATGGTTGGCCAAGCGAAAAGGCCCGTTCCGCGGCAAGCCGCGCCGATCACGTCATCGATGCTGCCAAGGTTTACGAGACGCTGCCGGAGGCGATCGCTGATCTCAACTTCGTTTATGCGACGACGGCGCGTGACCGGTATGGCTACAAGCCGGTGCGCTCGCCACTGGTGGCGGCTGAAACGCTGCGCAACCGCTTCAATATGGGTGAGGCGACAGGTATCCTGTTTGGCCGCGAGCGCACTGGGCTGACCAACGAGGAGGTAGCGCTCGCCGACGAGATCGTCACCTTCCCGGTCAATCCTGCCTTTGCTTCGCTCAATCTGGCGCAGGCGGTGCTCTTGATGTCCTACGAGTGGCTGAAGACCAGCATGGAATCGCGGGAGGAAACGTCGTTTCAGGCACTGTCGCAGAACCCGGCGACCAAGGATCAGCTACAGGGCCTGTTTGACCATGTGGAGGAGGCGCTGGAGGCGCGCGGCTATTTCCGGCCCATCGCCAAAAAGCCGAAATTGGTCGACAACTTGCGTGCAGTCCTGACCCGCCCCGGCTTTACCGAATCCGAAATCCGGCTGGTGCGCGGCATCATCTCATCGCTCGATCGTTTCACCCGCGAAGCGCCGCGCGGGGCAGGAGCGCCGGAAAATTCGCGCGCGAAAAAGGCTGATGACGCCGGTGACGACCTCTGAGCTGAAGCCCATCCTCGTATTCGACAGTGGTATCGGCGGGCTGACCGTGCTGCGCGAAGCCCGCGTGCTGATGCCCGAGCGGCATTTCATCTATGTCGCCGACGATGCGGGTTTTCCCTATGGCGGATGGGAAGAGGCGGCGCTGACAGAGCACATCATTTCCCTGTTCGGAAAGCTGCTTGCCGAGCATGATCCGGAAATCTGCGTCATTGCCTGCAATACAGCCTTCACGCTCGTCGGCGCTGAACTGCGCGCCGCCTTTCCGGACATGCGTTTCGTCGGGACGGTGCCGGCGATCAAGCCGGCGGCGGAGCGCACACGCTCGGGCCTCGTCTCGGTTCTGGCAACGCCGGGCACGGTCAAACGCGCCTATACTCGCGATCTCATCCAGTCCTTCGCCTGGCAGTGTCATGTCCGCCTTGTCGGCTCGGAAAATCTTGCCCGCATGGCCGAAACCTATATTCGCGGCGAGCCGGTCGATGATGCGGCGGTTCTGTCCGAAATCGAGCAGTGTTTTGTCGAGAAGGACGGGAAGAAGACCGATATCGTCGTGCTTGCCTGCACGCATTATCCGTTCATGGCCAATGTCTTCCGGCGCCTGGCACCCTGGCCGGTCGATTGGCTCGATCCGGCAGAGGCGATCGCCCGGCGGGCGCGCAGTCTGGTGCCGGTGCCGGACGGCTTCGAGCCGTTGAATGGTATCGATCCCGCGATCTTCACCTCGGGTAAGCCGGATTTCACCACGCGGCGGCTGATGCAGGGGTTCGGGCTGACGATACGGTAAATAAAATCCTTCTTAGCTGTGGGTTTTCTCGGCATCGGCGCGCAAAACAGCAGAAACGATGCTAGGGCTTTATGCTTGCGGGTTCGTGGCGGCGCATCCGGCATGGCAGTTTTAACGAGGTGATTATGAAAGTCGGCATCGATATGGGGACGGCGTCCGATGGCGCATCCGTTCCGCTCGATATCGAGGAGTTGCTCGCGACGCGCCTTCTGGTGCAGGGCAATTCCGGCTCGGGAAAATCGCATCTCCTGCGTCGGCTTCTGGAGCAGTCAGCCCCTTGGGTGCAGCAGTGCATCATCGATCCGGAGGGCGATTTCGTCACGCTCGCAGACAAATTCGGCCATGTGGTGATCGAGGGCGAGCGTACGGAAGCCGAACTGATCGGCATCGCCAGCCGTATCCGTCAGCATCGTGTGTCCTGCGTGCTTTCGCTGGAAGGTTTAGATATCGAGCAGCAGATGCGCAGTGCCGGCATTTTCCTCAACGCGATGTTCGATGCCGATCGTGACTATTGGTATCCGGTATTGGTGGTTGTCGACGAGGCGCAGATGTTTGCGCCGTCGGTTGCCGGTGACGTCTCGGAAGAGGCGCGAAAAATTTCGCTCGGTGCCATGACCAATCTGATGTGTCGCGGCCGCAAGCGCGGTCTCGCGGGCGTCATTGCCACGCAGCGACTGGCAAAGCTCGCAAAGAACGTCGCAGCCGAGGCTTCCAACTTCCTGATGGGGCGTACCTTCCTCGATATCGACATGGCACGCGCCGCCGATCTGCTCGGCATGGACCGGCGAACGGCCGAGATGTTCCGCGACCTGAAGCGCGGCTCCTTCGTGGCGCTTGGTCCTGCCCTGTCACGCCGTCCGCTGCCGGTCACCATCGGTAATGTCGAAACCTCGGCCCGCTCCACCAGCCCCAAGCTGACGCCGCTGCCCGAAGCGGTCGCCGATGTCGAGGACCTGATTTTTACACCGGATCCGGAAGAGCTGATCCGGCCGATCATGCGCCGCCCCAGCGCTCAGCCGCGTCCAGCCACGGATATTCTCGCGGAGCTATCGCGTCCACGACCCGAACCCATCGGGATGCCGGAGGCGAAGACCCCGGTGCCGGAAATGCCCGTGATGGAACGCGAGGCGCTTCTCGACGGCCTTCTGGCAGAAATTCTCGAAAATCCGGATGCCGCATTCCGTGCCGACGCAGAACTGTTTCAGGATTTTCTCGTACGATGCCGCATCCGCCGTGTGCCCGGGGCGCCGCTATCGCTGGGTGCATTCCGTCGCAAGATGGCCGTTGCCCGCTCGGGCGTCGATCCCGAGACGGCGACGAGTGAAATCTGGGCATCTGCGCTGGATTTGTCGCGTAATGTCACCGACGATCTGCAGGGCGTGTTCCTGCTGGTGGCGCAATCCGCCGTTCGCAACCTCCCATGCCCTTCGGATGCGATGATTGCACGTGCCTATGGCACCCATTCCGCCCGCCGCGCCCGGCGGCTGCTCGGCTATTTCGAGGAGCAGGGGCTGATCGTCGTTCACAGCGACCTTTCCGGCAAGCGGATCGTCGCATTTCCCGATCTGCAGGTGGAAACGGCGCCGGGCGCTGCCGACGCCCTTTTCGACGGTTCCGGAAATCGGACTGCGGCGGAATAGTCTCGCTATGTGGTACCTTCTCGGATAGCGGTCAGACCCATGTCTGGATGACGTGGTCGCTGGCGTGAATGCACGTCAGTTCCAGCCTACCGGTCCCGCTGTTGACGAAGCAATGCGGCGTTTCCGGATTGACGACGATGATATCGCCCGCATCGGCCTCGATCGTGTTCAAGCCAACGGTAAATCGCGCCTGGCCGGATTTGACGATCCAGGTTTCGCTGTAGGGATGCGTATGGAGTGCTGGACCTTGGCCGGGCTCGTTATCGATCAGGAAAATCGAGATGGGAGCACCATATTGGCCGCCTTCGAAGAGGATGGTTCTGTTCGACCGCTGATCCTGTTCTGCGCGGGGGATGACGTGAAACATGCTGGCCTCCATTTTCAAGTTGTTGAACCGGTCCCGAAACCCATATATCTTCACGAGAAGATATTACGTCAAAGTATCTTCTCGTCAAGATAGTTTTGCCAATGCCGGGGGTGTGATGTGACGGAGAGCGATGAAAAGGCCGATCATGTGCACCGGTTGCGCGGGCAATGGGCGGATGAGTTGCCGGATCTCGATACCGAACCCATGGCGATCCTTGGGCGGGCCTATCGGCTTTCAAACCTTGTTCGCCCGTCGATCGAGGCGACTTTTGCTTCGTTTGGGCTCGACCGTGGCGAATTCGATGTCATCGCAACCTTGCGACGGTCAGGGGCGCCGTACAAGCTGACGCCGACGGAACTCTATACATCGCTGATGATTTCATCCGGCGGACTGACACACAGGCTCGACCGGCTGCAGAAATCCGGACTGATTTTGCGTGAGCGCTCTGCAATTGACGGTCGGAGCATAGTCGTTGGTTTGACGGACGAGGGGGTACGCCTTGCCGAAGCCGCGTTTCGCGCCGACATGGCCAGCGAAGCGTCCTACCTGACGGACTTGAACGCACAGGAACGCCACGATCTGGCTGCACTGCTACGCAAGCTGCTCGGCTCGCTGGAGCGGCGCGATAAGCCTTAATCTGGAGCGAAAGCTGCAAATTCGTTTGACAATCAGGGGCGAAGCCACTAAAGCCGCCCCAACGCCGGGCCTAGATGCCCGGTGTTTTATTTGACATGTCCCGTGACTTCTCCGTTAGCGTAATGTGAGAAATCTGTCAGAACTTTCAAAAAGAGTTCAGAGGAGGGCGTGTTTCCTTGATCCGGTTTGGCAACAAACCGGTGTAACCTTTTGAAGGGAAATACGATGAGCAAGCGCGAATCGTCCAAGTACAAAATCGACCGCCGTATGGGCGAAAACATCTGGGGCCGTCCGAAGTCCCCGGTGAACCGCCGCGAATACGGTCCTGGCCAGCACGGCCAGCGCCGCAAGTCCAAGCTTTCCGACTTCGGCGTGCAGCTGCGCGCCAAGCAGAAGCTGAAGGGCTACTACGGCGACATCCGCGAAAAGCAGTTCCGTGCGATCTTCGCCGAAGCTGACCGTCGCAAGGGTGACACCTCTGAAAACCTGATCGGCCTGCTCGAATCGCGCCTCGACGCGATCGTCTACCGCGCCAAGTTCGTTCCGACGGTCTTTGCTGCCCGTCAGTTCGTCAACCATGGCCACGTCAAGGTCAACGGCGTTCGCGTCAACATCGGTTCGTACCGCTGCAAGGCTGGCGACGTTATCGAAGTTCGCGAAAAGTCCAAGCAGCTCGTTTCGGTTCTCGAAGCCGTTTCGCTCGCTGAACGCGACGTTCCGGACTATATCGAAGTCGATCACAACAAGATGGTTGCGACCTTCGCTCGCGTTCCGGCCCTGACCGACGTTCCGTACCCGGTCATCATGGAACCGAACCTCGTCGTCGAATTCTATTCGCGATAATTTCTTAGAGGCCTGGCCTTGTGAAATTCGGAAAAGCCACTCAGAGATGGGTGGCTTTTTTGTTGCCCAATTCCCACCAAGTCTCATCCGGAGAATGACTGATGCCCGGCCCGTTGGACCTGCAGTCGATTGTCGATGATATCCACCGCGAGCTCAGCCCACGGCTCGGCGAGGGCAAGGTGGCTGACTACATCCCGCAACTCGCCCGCGTCGATCCCAAGCGTTTCGGCATGGCAATCGTCACCGTCGATGGCGACGTGCACATGGCCGGCGATGCTGAGGTGCCATTCTCCATCCAAAGCATTTCCAAGGTTTTCACGTTGACGCTGGCGCTCGGCAAGCACGGTGAAAACATCTGGAAGCGCGTCGGTCGCGAACCTTCCGGTTCGGCATTCAATTCCATCGTCCAGCTCGAGCACGAACACGGAATCCCACGCAATCCCTTCATCAATGCCGGCGCGATCGCGATTACCGATCTCGTCTTGGCCGGCCATACGCCGAAGGAGGCAATCGGCGAAGTCGTCCGGTTCGTACGCTATCTGGCCGACGAGGACGATATCGCAATTGATCCCGAAGTTGCCCGCTCAGAGGCTGCAACCGGCTACCGCAACTTCGCGCTCGCCAATTTCATGCGCTCCTTCGGCAAGCTCGACCATCCCGTCGAGCATGTGCTCGGTGTCTACTTCCATCAATGCGCGCTGGCGATGAGCTGTGTCCAGCTGGCCAAGGCCGGGCTGTTTCTGGCCGCGTCCGGGACGAATCCGCTAACGAAACATTCCGTTGTCTCAAAACAGCGGGCGCGGCGCATCAACGCGCTGATGCTGACCTGTGGCCATTACGACGGTTCAGGCGATTTCGCCTATCGCGTCGGCTTGCCGGGCAAGAGCGGCGTCGGCGGCGGTATCCTCTGCGTTGCACCGGGTAAAGCATCCGTTGCCGTCTGGTCGCCGGGGCTCAATCACAACGGCAATTCGCTGCTTGGCTCACTGGCGCTCGAAATGCTGGCCAGCCGCACCGGATGGTCCGTGTTCGGCGCCTGAGCGGCCGTTACGGAAGTTTCACACCAAATCCGGCGTATTTTCCTTGATCTTGCTGCTTTAGACGGGCAAGTGCAGGGCATCGTTTTCGTGCGCCGTTTTTTGCCTGCGCGCCCTTTCATCCGGGACTTTGTCATGGATATTGCCATTCAGCCGCCGGCTGTTGACCTCGAAGCTCTTCCGTCCGGCCTTGATCACGCCGGCGATGACGCGATGCACCCGATCTTCGCGAAAATGCCGACCTCCGTCTCATTCAACAAGTTGCGCAAGCGGTTGTTGCGGCAAGTGCGCCAGGCGATCGAGGATTTCGGCATGCTGAAAGGCCAGAAGCGCTGGCTGATCGGAGTGTCGGGCGGCAAGGACAGCTATAGCCTGCTGGCACTCCTGATGGACCTGCAGTGGCGCGGGCTGCTGCCGGTCGAACTCGTTGCCTGTAATCTCGATCAGGGACAGCCGAATTTCCCAAAGCATATCCTGCCGGACTACCTGAGCTCGATCGGCGTCAAACACCGGATCGAATACCGCGACACCTATTCGATCGTGAAGGAAAAAGTGCCGGCGGGCGGGACCTATTGTGCGCTCTGTTCGCGCCTGCGCCGCGGCAATCTCTACCGGATCGCGCGCGAGGAAGGTTGCGATGCGCTGGTGCTCGGTCATCACCGCGAGGATATCCTCGAGACCTTCTTCATGAACTTCTTCCACGGCGGCAGGCTCGCGACGATGCCGGCGAAGCTGCTCAACGACGAGGGCGATCTGATGGTGGTGCGGCCACTTGCCTATACCGCCGAAGACGATCTCGCCAAATTCGCCGCTGCGATGGAATTCCCGATCATTCCTTGCGACCTCTGCGGCTCGCAGGACGGGCTTGAGCGCAATGCCATGAAGGCAATGCTGTCAGATATCGAGCGGCGCATGCCCGGCCGCAAGGACACGATGCTAAGGGCGCTTGGCCACGTCAATCCGTCGCACCTGCTCGACCCGAAACTGTTCGATTTCCAATCCCTGTTCGCGGAGCCCAAAGCATGACGTCTGCCATCGATATCGCTGCCATCGCCAATATCTTGCAGGAGGCCGCGGTCAAGGAGATCCTGCCGAAATTCCGCAATCTCGGCGCCGGCGACGTGCGGATGAAGTCGGAAGCCATCGATCTGGTGACCGAGGCCGACGAGGCGGCGGAACGCCTGATCAAAGCGCGGATGGCGGACGTCGCTCCGGATGCTCTCTTTGTCGGCGAAGAATCGGTCGCTGCCGATCCGGCACTTCTGGACCGCCTTGCGGGTGCCGATCTGGCTGTTGTCATCGATCCCATCGACGGCACGTTCAACTATGCCGCCGGCATGCCGCTGTTCGGTGTCATGGCGGCCGTCGTTGCCAAGGGTGAAACTGTTGCCGGGATCATCTACGATCCGATGGGCAATGACTGGGTGATCGCGGAACGGGGGGCCGGCGCTTGGCTCTGCAAAGCAGACGGCTCGCAGGAGCGGCTTGGCGTTTCGCCGTCAGTGCCGCTCGAAAGCCTTGTCGGCTGCGCCTCGACTGGGTTCTATTCGCCGGAGAACCGTCGCATCGTCATGGCCAACATGGCAAAGGTCCGTATCGCAACCAGCTACCGTTGTGCTGCGCATGAATACCGCGCCTTCGCCGGCGGGCATTTCCATTTCCTGATGTATCAGAAGCTGATGCCCTGGGATCATCTTGCCGGGACACTGATTGCGGAAGAATCCGGTGCCTATGCCGCGCGCTTCGATGGCTCGCCTTACCGTCCGGAACATACCAATGGCGGCTTGCTGGTTGCCTCCGACAGAGATTGCTGGGAGGCGCTTCGCCGCGAGGTCTTCACCGTCTGACGCTCACTGATATTGCATAGAAAAAGGCCCGCTTAGCATATGCCGAGCGGGCCTTTTCATGGGGGCTACATATGGCCGCCGCCGCCTTCGAGCGTGGCATGGTCGTCACCCGGATGGGTGAAGAGCTTGCCTTTCTCGGCCCAGAGTGCTGCGAGGATCGTCACGGCACCGAAGATGGTGAAGCCGGCAAACAGCGGCTGGACCGTACCGTTGAACATCTGGCCGACGGCTCCGCCGATCAGTGCGCCGCCGGTGGTCGAGACGAAACCGGTGATGGCGGTCGCCGTTCCGGCCAGATGCCCCATGGGCTCAAGGCTGATCGCGGTGAAGTTGGTGGCGATCACGGCGAACATCATCAGGAGCACGGAAAACAGCAGGTAGGCGAGCAGGAAGTCCGGCCTGCCACTGAGCGAGATCAGCAATCCGATGCCGGAGAGCAGTGTGAACAGAATCATTGCTGCATGCGAGATGCGCCGCATGCCGAAGCTGCGAACGAAATAGCCGTTGGCGAAGTTGGCAACCGCAATGCCGCCGGCGGTGCCGGCAAAGGCGATCGGCAGCCAGTCGCCGAGGCCATAGACCTCCCCGAAGATCTGCTGGACGGTAACGATGTAGGCACAGATGACGGCGGTGAACAGCGTCAGGCCGATCATGTAGCCGCAGGTGATGCGGTTGGTGAGGACCGTGCGGAAACCGGAGGCGACGGAGGCGACCGACAAGGGAAGGCGTTCTTCCAGCGGCAGCGATTCCTTCAGGCGCAGGCCCGCCCATACGAACAGGATGGCGCCGACGCAGCCGAGCAGGATGAAGATCCAGTGCCAGTTCGCGTAGTAGATAATGGCCTGGCCGAGCGACGGCGCGACGATCGGCACGATCATGAAGACGATCATGACGTAGGACATGACGCGGGCCATTTCGCGGCCACCGAAACAGTCGCGGACAACAGCCATGGTGGTGATGCGGACCGCCGCGGCGCCGATGCCCTGCACGAAACGCAGCAACAGCAGCATTTCGAAGCTCTGGGTCAGCGCCGCGCCGAACATCGTGATGGTGAAGAAGGCCAGGCCGGCGAGCAGGATGCTGCGGCGTCCGAACGTATCGGACAGGCTGCCGAAGATGATCTGCGAGCAGCCGAAACCGAGGAAGAAAATGCCGATAACCAGCTGGGTGTCGTTGGTGTTTGCGACATTCAGCGACTGGCCGATGGCGGGCAGGGCAGGCAGCATGATGTCGATCGCGATCGCGACGCTCGCAGTCATGAGCGCGATGGTGATGACAAACTCGAAGAAGCCGAGGCCTATTCGGGAAGAGCCTATATTTTCAATGTGTTCAGCGGTGGTGATGGCGGACATGAAAGTACCTATGAATGTCTTGGGAGAGACGGCAGTTGTCAAATTGAAGGATTGTGCGGGCTGAAGAGCTTGCCCTTCTCTGCGACGAGAACGAAAATCAGACCGATGACGGACACCGTCAGAAAGCCAATGGCGAGCGGCGTAACGCTGCCATCGAAGGCCTGGCCGATCAGCGCACCGATGGTGGCGCCGCCGATGGTCTGGGTGAAGCCCAGCACCGAGGACGCGGTACCTGCGACGTGGCCGAGCGGCTCCATCGCCATGGCGTTGAAGTTTGGACCGATCAGGCCGAACTGGAACATCGCCGAGGCGTAGAGCACGATGAAAAGCCAGAAAGGAAGCACGCCAAAGATCGACGCAATGGCCCAGATCAGGCTTGCGATCGTGAAACCGATCAAGGCACCGTGCGACAGGCGGCGCATGCCGTAGCGCTTGACCAGCCGTGAGTTGGTGAAGGAGGCGATCGCCATCGTGCCGGCAAAGCCCGCAAAAACCAGCGGGAACCAGTGGCCCAAGCCATAGATGCCGACGAGGATCTGTTGCGAGGAGTTGATGAAGCCGAACAGCGAGCCGAAGATAAAGGAGGCGGCGAGCGAATAGCAGAGCGACACGCGGCTCGTCAGCACGATGCCGAAGGCGTCGAGGATGGACGCTATCGTGAATGGCCGGCGATGTTCAACCGACAGCGTCTCGGGCAGGCGCAGCGTCACAAGGGTCGCCACCAGTAGCGCAAACACGCAGATAACCACGAAGATCATGTGCCATTCGGCGAAGATCATGATCAACTGCCCGACGCTCGGTGCAATCACCGGGACGATCATGAAGACCATCATGACCAGCGACATGACTTCGGCCATCATCCGACCGCCATAGACATCGCGGACGATCGAAATGGTGATGACGCGGGTGGCGGCAGCACCGATGCCCTGCATGAAGCGAAGCGCCAGAAGCCCGGCAAACGACGGGACGAAAACGATAGCAAGCGCACAGAGCGCGTAGATGCCAAGGCCGCCGAGAAGCGGCAGCTTGCGGCCGAAACGATCGGACAGGGGGCCGAAGAACAGCTGGGCGCAGCCCATGCCGATCAAATAGGCGGTGATGACATATTGGCGCGTGTTTTCATCGACGACGCCGAGGCTTGCACCGATTTCCTGCAATCCCGGCAGCATGATGTCGATCGAAATTGCGTTGATGGCCATCAGCAGGGCCATCAGGGCAACGAATTGTGGTTTTGACAAAGCCGGGATACCCGGCGCTTCGGACGTTATGGTCATAGGGATATTCCTGGCGGGTGTGCCGGGCGCCTGAAACTGGAAACTGCAACGTTTTCGTAACGGGTCAGGCGCGGATGAAAGTGCTGGAGCCAGCATTAGGTGTTTGGCCAAAAGCGCGGCTCCGAAGCGCTTTCAAAACAGAAACCGGTTTTAACCGGCGTGGAACAACGTCGGCAAAGCCATGCCGGCGACAACTGAGATTTAGGGGGAGGTTGGAAAGAAATATCCGACCTCGTTCAACGGCGCAGAAATCTGCACTGCGCGTGCATACCCCCAACTTCGCGACCAGCTTGTGACAGCGGCACATATTGGTTTCGACTGATAAAGACTGCGCAATATTAGGCAGTCGTCACGATCTGCCGGAATCAAAAAAGGCGGTGACCCGCCTTTTTCAGGTGCCACTGTAACCGAAATCAGATGTCAGGCTGCGCCTTTAACGGCGATGCCATGTTCCTCGAAATGCGACTGGAGTTCGCCCGCCTGGAACATTTCGCGCACAATGTCGCAGCCACCGACGAATTCGCCCTTGATATAGAGCTGCGGAATGGTCGGCCAGTTGGAATAGTCCTTAATGCCTTGGCGAAGGTCGGCATCGGCGAGCACGTTGATGCCCTTGTAGTCGACGCCGATATAGTCGAGCATCTGGACCACCTGGCCGGAGAACCCACACTGCGGGAACTGGGGAGTGCCCTTCATGAAAAGAACGACGTCGTTGCTCTTCACTTCGTTGGCGATGAAATCGTTGATACCGCTCATGTCGTAGTCCTTCCTGCTCCCGCTTCAAGGGCCGGGGTGTCGATCATTGTTAGATAACATGCACGCCAGTGATTTTCATCACCCGGCCGCAACAAAAATTGATGGCTTGCACGACGGCAACACGTGGACGTTAAGGCTTACCGCGCCTTGCTGCGAGACGCAGCCGTCCTGCGACGGCTCACCTGCTTCTTTGCCGGCTTGGCAGTCCTTGTCGTCGTCGCCTTCTTGAACCGGCCGGTGGTGGCCGACCGCGTCTGCCGCTTCTGGCGTTTCGTCGTCGTCGTTCCGCCGGCCTTCTTCAGAATTTCCTTCAGAACGCTTTCGACGACGCCACTCACCAGTTCGTTCATCAGGCCAGCCATCGGGTTACTCCGGCGCGGACGTCTGAAGGGCAAGGGCGTGCAGGACGCCGCCCATATTGCCCTTCAGTGCGTTGTAGACCATCTGGTGCTGCTGAACCCGGCTTTTGCCCCGAAAGGCCTCCGCCACGACTTCGGCTGCATAGTGATCGCCGTCACCGGCGAGATCCCGGATTGTCACCTTTGCGCCGGGAATGCCCGACTTGATCATGTCTTCGATATCGCCAGGTGCCATCGGCATCGTCTGTACTCCCTGAATTACTCGGCAGCGATCAATGTTTCGCCGTCCATGAAATCAGGGAACCATGATTCATGTGCCGAGCGCAATTGCAGAATTGCAAGCGGCTTGGCTGATCCGAGAACCACTTCCGTGCCACCGGTGCTACCGATGGAAGGGGCAGCCACACCTGCGGCTTGTGCCCGCTCCGCAACGACGGCGGCAAGCTCAGACTTGACGGTGACGACATAGCGTCCCTGATCTTCGCCGAAGAAGACCGGGACCGGGTCACGACCCGCGACAGCCGAAACCCTGGCGCCGATGCCCGACGCCATCGCCATTTCGGCAATGGCGAGCGCCAGTCCACCGGAGGAGCAATCATGCACCGCAGTCGTCAGGCCGGCGTTGATCAGTTCGCGGACGAAATCACCGACCTTGCGCTCATGCGCGAGATCGACATGCGGGGCAGGGCCGTCGGTGCGGCCGTGAATGTCGCGCAGGTAGACGGATTGGCCGAGATGCGTGCCCAGGCCTTCAGGCGCGCCGATGAGGAGAATATCCTCGCCTTCGGCGGCAAAGCGGATGCGCGCCATCTGTGACCAGTCGGCGAGCAGGCCGACGCCACCGATGGTCGGGGTCGGCAGGATGCCCTGGCCGTTGGTCTCGTTGTAGAGCGAGACGTTGCCCGAGACGATCGGGAAATCGAGTGCGCGGCAGGCTTCGCCAATGCCCTTGATGGCATGGACCAGTTGGCTCATGATTTCCGGGCGTTCCGGATTGCCGAAGTTGAGGTTGTCGGTGGCCGCCAGCGGCAGAGCGCCGGTTGCGGTGATGTTGCGCCAGCATTCGGCAACAGCCTGCTTGCCGCCTTCAAATGCATCAGCCTCGACATAACGCGGGGTCACATCCGAAGAGAAAGCCAGCGCCTTGGTCGGATGGCCTTCGACGCGGACAACGCCAGCGTCGCCGCCCGGCAGCTGCAGCGAATTGCCCTGGATCAGCGTGTCGTACTGCTCGTAGACCCAGCGGCGCGAGGAATTGTTGGCCGAGCCGACCAGCGACAGCACGGCATCGGCGATATCGGCCTGCGGGATATCATCAGCAGCCAGCGGTGCTGCGACCGTCGCCGGAGTCCACGGGCGGTCGTATTCCGGCGCCTGATCGCCGAGATCCTTGATCGGCAGGTTGGCGACTTCTTCGCCCTGATGGATGACGCGGAAGCGCAGGTCGTCGGTGGTCTTGCCGACGATGGCAAAATCGAGACCCCATTTGACGAAGATCGCCTTGGCGACCTCTTCCTTGGCAGGTTCGAGGACCATGAGCATGCGCTCCTGGCTTTCCGACAGCATCATCTCATAGGCAGTCATGCGTTCTTCGCGCACCGGCACCTGATCGAGCTGCAACTCAATGCCGAGGTCGCCCTTGGCGCCCATTTCGACGGCTGAGCAGGTGAGACCCGCAGCGCCCATGTCCTGAATGGCGATGACCGCGCCGGTCTTCATCAGCTCGAGGCAGGCCTCCAGCAGGCACTTTTCGGTGAAGGGGTCTCCGACCTGCACGGTCGGGCGCTTTTCTTCGATCGACTCATCGAACTCGGCCGAGGCCATCGTTGCGCCGCCGACGCCATCGCGGCCGGTCTTCGCACCGAGATAAACGACCGGCAGGCCGACGCCCTTGGCTTCCGACAGGAAGATCGCATCGGATTTGGCAAGGCCAGCGGCGAAGGCGTTGACGAGGATGTTGCCGTTATAACGAGCGTCGAACTCGACCTCGCCGCCGACCGTCGGTACGCCGAAGGAATTGCCGTAGCCGCCGACACCAGCAACGACGCCGGACACGAGATGGCGGGTCTTCGGATGGTCGGGAGAACCGAAACGCAGGGCGTTCATCGCCGCAATCGGGCGGGCGCCCATGGTGAAGACGTCGCGCAGGATGCCGCCGACGCCGGTCGCGGCACCTTGATAGGGCTCGATGTAGGACGGATGGTTGTGGCTCTCCATCTTGAACACGACGCAGTCGCCATCATCGATATCGACGACGCCGGCATTTTCGCCCGGCCCCTGGATGACACGCGGTCCTGTGGTCGGCAATGTGCGCAGCCATTTTTTCGAGGACTTGTAGGAGCAATGCTCGTTCCACATCGCCGAGAAGATGCCGAGTTCCGTAAAGGTCGGCTCGCGGCCGATCAGTTCCAGGATGCGCTGGTACTCATCCGGCTTCAGGCCGTGCGAGGCAATCAATTCGGGGGTGATGGGGCGGGTATTGGAAATGGTCATCGTGGTCCATTCGGTCCGTTGGAGCATCCCGGGCGGCGTCAGAGCCGATTGCTTGCTGGGCTGCGTCAAAACAAAGAGATCGCGTCGGCGTTTCTTTAACCGATGCACTCTCGCGATGCGACAGGAAAATAGCGGAAAAGCACAGGAGATCGTGTGCTTTTCGCCGATAGTGCCGTGGATATTTCAGGCGAAGCTGTCGTAGCCGGTGCGGCCGCTGTCGAGCAGCCGGCGAAGGCTCAGGAATCCGCGCCGGACTTCGTTGCGGTCGGCAGGGGAAGAGAAGCCGATCCGCACCCGGTGATAAACGCTGTCGGTCCGCCCGGCTTTGAACTCGTCCTCGTCATCGACCAGCACGCCTTCCTCGAAGGCCGCATGCTTGAAGGTTCCCGAAAACCAGGGTTCGGAGAGCTTCAGCCAGAGGAAGGGCACATGCGGGTGCGAGTTAAACTCGATGCCTGAAAAGATTTCGCGCGCCATCTGTTCGCGCGCCCGGATTTCATCGATGCTTCTGGAGCGCAGGATCGCGGCCTCGCCGCTCAGCACCAGCCGGGCGCAGAGTTCGGCAAGAATGAAGGGCATGCCGCCGCTGACCATCTTGTGCGCGATGCGGATACGCTGGCTGAAATGGGGAGGGCAGGCGACCCAGCCGCCGCGCACGCCGGCGGCTACCGATTTCGACAGGCCGCCGACAAGGAACGTCCGCTCCGGCGCAAGCTCGGCGAGGAGTGGGGTCATGTCGCCGGTCATGGCGCCATAGAGATCGTCCTCCAGCAGCCAGACGCCATAACGGCGGGCGATGTCGGCAATGGCCTGCCGACGCTCCAGCGACAGCGTCACAACCGTCGGGTTCTGCGCCGTCGGCATCAGGAAGGCCAGCTTGGGGTGTTGCTGGGCGCAGACACGCTCGAAATCTTCCGGGTCGAGGCCATAATCGTCGGTCCGGAGCAAAATCGTGCGTCGGCCGATCAGTCCGGCGCTGCGGCTGATCTGCGAATAGGTGACATTTTCGAAGGCGATCTTGTCCCCCGGTGCCGTCACTGCTGCGATCACTGCAACAGCACCGGCATGGGCGCCAAGCGTCGGCACGATGCGGTCGGGCTGCGGGCGAAACGTCCCCTTGGCGAGCCATTGGCTGCCTGCCTCAAACCAATGCGCCGGGAAATCGCGGGCGTAGCTGGCAATGTCGGCGTGATGTTCCCGGCTGATATCAATCAGCAGTTTTTCAAGTGATGCACCCTGGCCGATATCGGGCGCGGCGGTGCTGTCGAAGCGAAGTTTTCCCGGTGGCGCCTTGATCGGCCGGGTGCCGGCAAGCGCCGCCGTCATCGGATCGGCCTGTTCGGCCGGCCGCAATTCGGCATTGTCGAGCACGTAGGTGCCGCGTCCGACTTCGCCGCTGACAAGTCCACGTTCTCGCACAAGATGATAGGCGCGGCCGATTGTGCCAATTGTCACGCCGATGTCGAAAGCAAGATTGCGCTGCGGTGGCAATTTCGTGCCTGCCGTCAACACACCGCCGGCAATCGCCTGCTCGATCTGATCGGCAATACGGGCGTAAAGCGGGCCTTGGCCTTGGCCGGGATCTGGCATCCATGTTGTCATGGTAACAATTTCTACATTGAATCATTTTCGGTGTCAATTATAACAATGCAATATTGAAATGTAACCGTAGCAATCAGCAGGATGACGACAATGAGTACAATATGTGCGGTTGACGACGCAAAATGCTCATCGCGAGCAGGTGCAATCCCGGCGCGGCGCGGTCCTGCCGTTGGGTTGAAGGGTCTCTTTCGGCAGGTGATCGCGTGGATTGCCGAGCGTGAGGACAAGCGGCTCAGCCGCCTTGCGCTCGCCGAACTCACCGATGACCAGCTCGCCGATATAGGCGTGACGCCGTTGGAAGCCCGTATCGAGGCGGCGCGTCCATTTTGGAACTAGAGTCTACCAGGCTATAGAAGTTCCAGGACCTTTGTCTTCGGCCGGCATACTTTGATGCCCTTCTCGGTGACGACGATCGGTCTTTGGATCAACTGCGGATGCTCCAGCATCGCGTCGATGATCTCGCGATCTGTCTTCGCCTCGTCATCGAGCTTGAGCGAGGCGTAAATACGTTCGTTCGTGCGGAGTAGCTGGCGCGGCGACATATCCAGAGCGAGCAGGAGAGCCAGCATTTCTTCATGGCTTGGCGGTGTAGTCATGTAGTCAATGATAACCGGCTCTATACCCGCCTCGCGAATGATCTCGAGAACCGCGAGGGACGTACCGCAACGGATATTGTGATAAATCATAACGCTCATGAATATGCCTTTGATACGGAATGGCATGAATGGAAGAGACCGAACTTACTGGTGCGAGACGTCCGCAGCCTGGCACGGGAAGTAAAGCGCCTTCATGACAGACGTGAGAACGCAATTCTCGGTTTGAATGCGCAAAAATACGTTCTTGGGTTGTCAGGAATCAGCAACGAGCTTCTTCATTTGATTGTCCGGCAAAACAATAAAAAAGAAAAGCCGCAAGGGTGGCGAGACGCCGTTGTCTACGCGGTTCATTTCGTTTTCCGGCTAGCGGCAACCCGTGCCGCCGGCAGCCCAGCGCTTGATATCGGTGGTCATCCGTGATCCGACGGCTTCGCCGAACAGCGGACCGAAAGCCTGTAGCCGGGCAGGGTGCCCCTCCGCCTGGACAACGGCGAGCGGCCGCGATTCGGGAGAGTTGCGCTTGACGAGCAGGATGCGCGGGCGTCCGGAGAAGGAATTAAGTTCCGGCGCCAGGCGATAGGGCTTGAAGGCGGCGTCGCCGGACTTGAACCAGCAAGCGTTGGCGCCAAGCGCCACCCGTTCCATGGTGGCCAGCGCCGCCGTGCTTTGGGCAGGCGGTGGCGGGCTAGGCGACTGGCAACTGGCAACAAGCGCCGTGACGGAGCCGATGGTGGCAATGAAACGAAAGAAAGCTGCGGCGCGCATCGGAAAGCCTCTGTGATTCGGTCCTGGAGGCTGCCTTCTAGCAGACCGAATGTTAAGCGGCGATTACGTCGAGCGCAGAAGCGAACAGTCCACGTCCATCCGAGCCGCCATGCGCTGCCTCGATCAGGTTTTCCGGATGTGGCATCATACCGAGCACATTGCCCTTTTCATTGACGATACCGGCAATGTCGTTGACGGAGCCGTTCGGGTTGGTGCCGGCGGCATAGCGGAAGACAACCTGCCCCTTGTCTTCGATTGCCTTCAGGGTCTCCGCATCGGCAAAATAGTTGCCGTCGTGATGGGCGACCGGGCAGCGGATGATCTGTCCCTGCTCGTAGGCGCGGCTGAAATCGGTATTGGCGTTGACCACTTCCAGCTTGATTTCCTTGCAGACGAATTTCAGCGAGGCATTGCGCATCAGCGCACCCGGCAGAAGGCCTGCTTCAACCAGGATCTGGAAACCGTTGCAGACGCCCAGCACCTTGACACCGGCCTCGGCCTTCGCCTTGATCGCCTGCATCACCGGCATGCGTGCCGCGATTGCGCCACAGCGGAGGTAATCGCCGTAGGAGAAGCCGCCGGGAATGACGATCAGGTCGACATCGGGAATATCGGTCTCGGTTTGCCAGATCGTCACCGGCGCCTTGCCGGAAATCTTGGTCAGCGCCGCAATCATGTCGCGGTCACGGTTGAGACCCGGAAGCTGAACGACGGCTGATTTCATATTCCTGTCTCCGTAATCAGTGAGATGTAAGCCGGTGGCACTTGGTCGGTCAGCCATACGCCGTTTTCTGACTTGAAAAACAGCTGTCCGTCCGCCTGCATTTTCCCTGCGTCTATTTCCAGTATGACGATGTCGCCCTTGCGGCGGCGCGCGACGATAAGAGCGGTTTCCTGATCCGGCGACAGATGCACGTGTTGCCGATCCATTTTCTTCAGCCCGTCCGCCAGGATAGGCGAAAGGTTCGCCGCCGATGTGCCATGATAGAGCGTCGACGGCGGCTCGGACGAAGGCAGGGCGATATCGATTGCGACGCTGTGGCCCTGCGCGGCGCGGATGCGTTCTCCGTCCAGGGTAAAGCGCTTCTTCGGGTTTTCCTCGATGATCCGCAGCAGATCGGTTTCCGAGATGCCGAACCGGGTGCGGACCGCGGCCTGCACCTTCGAGAACACCACCCAGCCTTCGCTGTCCAAGGTCAGCCCGGCTTCTTCCGGAGTGTGCCGCAGGACGTAACTCAGGAGCTTAGAAACGTCCGTATCCTGATTTCGAGAAGACATCGCGGTCACGGTCCTAGATGCGCTCAGGCGATCGAGATGGCGTAATTCTCGATGACCGTGTTGGCCAGAAGTTTCTCGCACATGGCTTTGAGGTCGGCTTCGGCCTTTGCCTTGTCGGCGGTCTCGATCTGGAGATCGAAGACCTTGCCCTGACGAATCTGGCCGATGCCGTCGAAGCCGAGAGCGCCAAGGGCGCCCTCGATTGCCTTGCCCTGGGGGTCGAGAACGCCGTTCTTCAGCGTCACTGTTACGCGTGCGTTGATCACTGTCGTCTCTTCCTGCTTTATTTAACCAGTACCGGGCCGGAGCCGCGTGGCGGTTCGTTCTCGTTCATGATGCCAAGGCGGCGGGCCACTTCCTGGTAGGCCTCGACAAGCCCCCCCATGTCGCGGCGGAACCGGTCCTTGTCCATCTTTTCCTTGGTTTCGACGTCCCACAGACGGCAGCTGTCAGGCGAAATCTCGTCCGCCAGGATGATGCGCATCATGTCGCCTTCGAACAGGCGTCCACATTCGATCTTGAAATCGACGAGCTGAATGCCGACGCCGAGGAAGAGGCCGGTGAGGAAGTCGTTGATGCGGATGGCGAGCGCCATGATGTCATCGAGTTCCTGCGGGCTTGCCCATCCGAACGCGGTGATGTGTTCTTCGGAAACCATCGGGTCGTCGAGCGCGTCGGCCTTGTAGTAGAACTCGATAATCGAGCGCGGCAGAACCACGCCTTCCTCGATACCGAGGCGCTTTGCCAGCGAACCGGCCGCCACATTGCGCACGACGATCTCGAGCGGAATGATTTCCACTTCCTTGATCAGCTGCTCGCGCATGTTGAGGCGGCGTATAAAATGGGTCGGGATACCGATCCTGTTCAGATGCGTGAAGATGTATTCTGAAATACGGTTGTTGAGCACGCCCTTGCCGTCGATGACCTCATGCTTTTTTGCATTGAAAGCTGTGGCGTCATCTTTGAAGAACTGGATCAGAGTGCCAGGCTCGGGACCCTCATAAAGGATCTTTGCCTTGCCCTCGTAGATACGGCGGCGACGGTTCATAAATGATATCTCTGTTGTTGCAGGCGCCCTTGGGCAGCGCACTTGGTATTTCCTATGGCGGTCCATAACCGAAATGAAACCATTTCACAATCGGCGTCTGATCCGATCCCCTGAATTAGCATGATGGTAACACGAAAGTCGCCGCGTCTGAAAACTTCGCATTGCACTTTCGGCGGGCTTTTGGTTTATGGGCAAAAAGCTGCACGCAGCTCCGGTTTTTTAGGGAGATCGAAGAATGACCAACATGCAGGATCGCGAAAAGGCGTTCGAGGCCAAATTTGCGCTGGATGAGGAATTGCGATTCAAGGCCGAGGCGCGCCGCAACAAGCTGCTCGGCTTCTGGGCCGCCGGACTTCTCGGCAAGAGCGATGCCGCCGCCTATGCTGCGGAAGTCGTCGCTGCCGATTTCGAAGAGAGCGGTCATGAAGACGTCGTGCGCAAGATCCGCGCCGATTTCGATGCCGCCGGCATCGTCAAGACCGATGAGGAGATTCGCCTCAAGATGCTCGAGCTTCTCTCCGAAGCCGTCACGCAGATCCAGAACGGCTGATCTCGGCTACTACAATCTTCTGCATGGCCGCCCGTTCACGGGCGGCTTTTTCGTTTCCGCATTCCGATGCCTTCGCAATATCGATTGGTCAGGCGGCAATCCGCGTCCCGTCTATCGATAAACGCGCTCGGAAAGTGCGCTCATGCCTGAACGGACCATCAGTTCGTAGACCATCCGGCGGCTGATCGGGTTGTGAAGACGGGCAACCTTTGAACCGAGAAACTCGGTTTCCACATGATCGAAAGCCGCGAGATCGGCTGAATTGGCGATCAGGTCAGTGTAAAACTCGTGGAATTCGCGGCGGCAGACGTAGGTTTTGTATTTGGTCATGCAGAAGGCGGAAAAGGCGCCACCGGATTTACGCAGGAAATCGGCGACGCCAACGGTGACCTCCGGCCAGGCCGGATTGAACGTATCGTCAAATGCGATGACGCCATGATCCGCAAGGGTTTCCATTGCGAGATTGCTGTCAGCATTAACATGTTGAAGCATGTGCCCGCCGTCTATGCTGAAGAATCGAATTTTACCGATCTTCCCGGTCAGTTGAGTGGGCTCCAGCTTTGTGCTGTCACCCCTGATAATCAGTTCTTCGTCTACGGGCATGCCTAGCCGGCGCCCGTTTTCCAAAAACCGGTTGTATTGAGACGGCATGCCTTCGGTCGTTTGACCTATGTCAAAAAGATCGATTGCCAATATCTTCTCGTCGTTGCCGCCAATTTTTCTCAACAGAAAATAGGAGCGGCCATAGAACACGCCGATTTCGGCGATGGCGCCGTCGAGTTTTCTGCTTTTCTGGGTTTGCAGGAGCGATAGGAAAACAAGAGCGTCCGGCGGATCGATATAGCCCTCGATCGTCTGTAGATCGTGGAATATGAATTTTCGAATGGCTGAGTTCATCAGATCGGAATCCGGTTTTGTTGAGACGACAGAACGAATGGAATATTCGATCAGTGCTGGCAGCCGAGGATGGACAAGGAGGCTGATGCGGAGGCTCAACATTTGCGTTTAAGAAGCTTTACTTCGACGCGCGTAGAAAATTTCATAAGTAAGGCCGTTATGGGGCGCTTAAACGGCCAAAAAAGGCCTTTGCTACTATTAATAGTTGAGGGTTTCCATTCGGGTGTTATTTAACGAGACAAATCGCATCTTGAATACGATTTCAAATTATCAGATTGTTTTGCGAGGAAGTGGCTCCGGACGAACTTTGAGCGGCCCTCCGTTCCTCTAGCGAAGTGGGACGATCTTGATCGGTTTTGTCGACCGGAATGCAGAGCCTCCACCGCGGCTCCTCCATTTCTCACGCCATTGCCCTGCTGTCACGAAATGCCCGAGATCCGCTGACGACATCGGACGTGCAAAGGCATAGCCCTGCAGCGTGTCGCAACCCAGGTCACGCAGGATATGAGCGTGTTGAATGGTCTCGACACCTTCCGCAACCACGTCAATGTTCAGCGAATGGCCGATGTCGATGATCGAGCCCACCAGCTTACGCTGCTCGTCAGATTCGGTAATCGGCTTGACGAGGGCGCGATCGATTTTCAAACGAGCCGGATTGAGGTTCATCAGGCCGATGATCGAGGCATGACCGGTTCCGAAATCATCGATTTCAATGTCGATGCCGAGCGCTTTCAGATCGTTCAGGGTTTGCGAAGAGTTTTCGTCGAGGTCGTCGAGAAAAATCGACTCCAGCAGTTCGAACGACAGTTTTCCGCGCGGTATGCCGATTTGCTTGAGGTTCTCGATCAAGCCAGGCTCCCGCAGACGTGGTGACGAGACGTTGACGGAAATACGCGGGATGGAAAAGCCGCGCGCATCCCAATGTCTGAAATCTCTCAAGGCCTGTTCGGCAATGCGTCGGTCGATCGCCGTTAGCGCGTTGATATCTTCCGCGATCTTAAGGAAGTAATCGGGCGCCAGCAGTCCGTGTTCGGGATGCACCCAGCGGGCGAGCGTCTCCACGCCGGCGATATCAAGCGTACGTGCATCGAACTGCGGTTGATAGAATGGGACGAATTCGCCGTCCTCGAGACCCCTGATGATTTCGTCGGCGGTGCGCTTGGTGTGATGGATTTGGGTTTGCAGCTGCTTGGTGAAGAACTCGTACCGATTTCGACCAAGACCCTTGGCACGATAGAGTGCAAGATCGGCGTTCATCAGAGATTGTTTCGCGTCCGCCGTGCCGTCCAACGTCCAGGCGATGCCGACGCTGGCTCCGAACCGGCACAGATGTCCCTCATAAGGCACCGGCTGGCGCAGGGCGTCGATGATCTGGTCGGTGAGCAGGACGACCGCGTCCTGCGAGTGACGGGCGTCACACAGCACCAGGAACTCGTCACCGCCGATGCGGGCAACGAAATCATTCTCTCCAATGATCGAGTTCAGGACCCGTGCGGTGTGCACCAGCATCGCATCACCAGCCTGATGGCCGAGCGTGTCGTTGATCTGCTTGAACCGGTCGAGGTCGATATGCAGGATGGCGCAATAGGCTACCTTTTCGCCGATCCAGTCGTCGAGCCGCTGGTCGAGGAAACGCCGGTTCGGCAGGCCGGTCAGGTGGTCGTGCAGGGCATTGTATTCGATGCGCGTCCGGGCTGCTTCCAGCTCTAGATTGCGGGCCTCCGCCAGCTGTTTCGCGCGTTCGAGTTCGGCGTGCAGGGCGACATCCTCGGTGATATCCCAGTTGGCGCCGATGAGTTTACGCTCTCCTTCGGCATCGGTGAAAGTTACGGAGCTGGATCGAATGTGCCGGATTTCGCCGTCGGGACGAACGATCCGGAAAGCATTGGTGAAGGGAGCAGTCGAAACTACGCCTTCTTCAACTCGTGAAAGCGCGCCTACACGGTCTTCCGGGTGGAGCCGCTGCTCGAAAACTGCGCCGTGCTGGTTGGACTCGATTGCCTCCAGGCCATAAATCCGAAGTAGTTGTTCGTCGCGCACGACCGCGCCGGTATCGAGATTGGCTTCGAAGACGCCGACCTTCGACACATCGAGAGCAAGGCGCAAGCGCCGCGAGATTTCCTCGAGCTGTGCCTCTGCCTTCTTCCGCTCGGTGATGTCGGTGTCGGTGCCGATGATACGGCTCGGCTTTCCATCCTGCCCCCATTCAACAGAGGCTCCCCGGCTTTCGATCCAGACCCAGTGACCATCTGCATGGCGTTCGCGATACTGGAATGTGTTGAACGCGACTTCGCCTTCATCCTGACGGCGAATAGATTCAAGCACATGCTCTCGGTCGGCCGGATGCACATTCTCGATCCAGACGTCCAGCGATCCGTCGATGGCCGCATCCGCCGCAATGCCGCGGATAGCTTTCCAATGAGCGGAGTAAAACAGATCGTTCGCACTGAAATCGTGATCCCAGACACCCTGATGGGCGCTTTCGAGCGCGTATTTCCAACGGGTCTCGCTCTTTTGCAGCGTCGCCAGTGTCTGCTTCAGTCCGTCTATCAACTGGATCTGCAGAATGATCCGGGGCGAAGGCTCGCCCGCCACCGGTGACAGCGAAGCATTGATCCACCGCGTTTGGCCGTGAGGCTGTGCCAGGCGAATCTCGCATTGGTTCGGGCCGCTTCCATTCCCCTGGATGTCCGCAATTGCCTTGCGGAGTATGGCGACATCATCTCCGTGTACGAAACGGAAGATATGTTCGCCGCGCATTGCCTCCGGGGAAAGTGCGAGAGAATCTGCAAACGCAGCGTTGACGTAGCTGACGCAGCCGTCCTGATCGAGCAGGCAATAGCCTACCGGCGCGGAATCGAGAATAGCCGCAGCGTGTGGCAAGTCACCGGTCGCCGCCGGCTTTGACCGCGGATTTCTGTTTTCGCTGGCGGTTGTCACGTGTTCGTCGTTCTCGAATGATTTTCGGGTATCATGACCGACGACAATGAAAGTCCCCTTAATGTCAGGACGCTAACGTACGGACTCAGAAGATTGCGGCCTCAGGGCTGAAGTCGGTTGAGAAACTGGGCAAAGACCATCGTGCCTTCCGGCCAGGGGCCGTGTCCGGATTCCGAATTGATGTGTCCCGACTCACCAGCGTCGACGAGCAGCGAACCCCAGGCGTTGGCCATGTCGCCAGCGTGCTCGTAGGTTCCGAACGGATCGTTGCGGCTTGCCACGACCAGGCTAGGGAATGGCAACGGATCGCGCGGGTAGGGACCGAACGTCATCAGGTGTTTCGGACGGATTTTCGGATTGGTCACTTCGGGCGGTGCCACGAGAAAGGCGCCGGCGATCTTCTTTTCGACGTGAGGCAAGGCGTGAATGGCTGTCGCAACACCAAGCGAATGCGCAACGATGACAACAGGTTTGGTCGCGGAATTGATGTCCTCGATCATGCGCTTGACCCAGTCTTCGCGCACGGGTTTTGCCCATTCAGCCTGCTCGACACGCCGCGCCGAGGCAAGTTTGTTCTGCCATCGGCTTTGCCAATGGTCCGGCCCGGAGTTCGTATAGCCGGGTACGATCAGGATATCTGCTTCGGATGCTTTCATAATAACGGCGATTTGTGGTCGCGGAAGGCGGAAGTCAAGGTGAAAGACGAACAGATCTGGTATATGCTGCCAGCATGGGGCGATTGGTCACGACGCGCCATGGCGGCGAATACCGCCGATTGCGAGAGCATAGGACTGCGGTCAAGGAAACCGTAGTCCCTCGAAACCGGAAATACTGATTGTTCTCGAAAGACGTGACGACGCGTGTTCAAGGAGGAGAATTGGTCATGACAACATTCCATGTAATGGCAGGATCCCGCACCGATATCGAACATCCGGAAATTCGCAGGATCGGCGTAGCCGACGTCTTCGACGCGCTGCGTCTCGGCTGGCAGGACTTTAATGCAAAGCCGTCTCATTACGTCTTTCTTTGCCTGATCTACCCTATAGCCGGCGTCGTCCTTGCCACCTGGAGCTCTGGTGCCAACATGCTGCCGTTGCTCTATCCGCTGGCTTCGGGCTTTGCCTTGCTCGGCCCTGTCGCGGCCATCGGCCTTTATGAGATCAGCAGGCGCAGAGAGATAGGAATGGATACTTCATGGCGCCATGCCTTCGACGTCCGCCGTTCCCCGGCGCTGCCCTCGATCATCGGGCTGGCCTTCATGCTGCTGATCCTGTTTGTCGTCTGGCTACTGGTCGCCCAGTCGCTCTATGCACAGCTGTTCGGCGACGTGCCCCCGGCATCGATTTCTGCCTTCTTCAACCAGGTCATCGGAACCGAGCAGGGGTGGAACCTGATCCTGATCGGCAATGCCGTCGGCTTCGTCTTCGCTGTCATCGTGCTGGCGACCGTGGTCGTGTCGTTTCCGCTGCTGCTCGACAGGGATGTCGGCGCGGTTGCCGCCGTCGAGACCTCGGTGCGTGCGACGCTCGCCAACCCTATTCCGGTTGCCGTGTGGGGATTGATCGTTACTGCCGGTCTGGTCATCGGCTCGATCCCGGTTTTCGTCGGTCTCGCCGTCATCATGCCGATCCTCGGACATGCGACCTGGCATCTCTACCGCAAGCTGGTTGTCGCGCCGGAAGCCAAATAGCAGCAACACAAATCGGGATACCAAAAGTGCCGCCTTATGGGCGGCACTTGCATGGCGGGCCTATGCAGTCTCCGAAAGACTTACCGGAAGTATTTGTAATAAGAGGAAATTTGCGCGGACGTATTGGAGGACGGGTCCAGGCGTATGCCGATCTTGTCGCCACGATACCACTGCACGACGCCGGTAAGATGGCCGAATTCGTTACTCTGGATCGAGACTTCCTGGCCGGTCTTCGCATTGATATCGAAATAGAGCTGAAAACAGATACCGGCTTCTGACAGGTCCTTGACGATGCCCCGGCTCGATCCACCCTTGCAGGTGACCTCGCCGGTGAATTTGGTCGTCGTGCGTATGGCCTTGCGTTCGATTGTCTGCTGGTACGGCATATCCACCCAACTCCTGCTTCTTCATTTTCCGCAATTTCTCACGGAAAACTGACAAAAGGCTTGAGAAACTCGTTCGCAATCGAACGAACTGGGTCGAAATCGGACGGTTTCATCCGGCTGCCGGAGGAAAAAGCGGGAAGCCCATCAGGCCTCCCGCATGGATCGATCAGCCGAAAACGCGGTTGAAGATCGTGTCGACATGCTTGGTATGATAGCCGAGATCGAATTTCTCGCGGATTTCCGCCTCCGAGAGAGCCGCGCGTACTTCAGCGTCAGCCAGCAGTTCCTCGAGGAAATCGGCACCCTTTTCCCAGACCTTCATGGCATTGCGCTGCACGAGCCGGTAGCTGTCCTCACGCGATACGCCAGCCTGGGTCAGTGCCAGAAGCACGCGCTGGCTCATCACCAGACCGCGGAACTTGTTCATGTTTTTCAGCATGTTCTCCGGGTAGATCACCAGCTTCTCGACAACGCCGGCGAGACGGTTCAACGCGAAGTCGAGGGTGATCGTCGTATCCGGGCCGATGGCGCGCTCGACGCTCGAATGACTGATGTCGCGCTCATGCCAGAGGGCAACGTTCTCCATCGCGGGCACGACCGACATGCGCACCAGACGGGCAAGGCCGGTCAGGTTTTCGGTCAGAACCGGATTGCGCTTATGCGGCATGGCCGAGGAGCCCTTCTGGCCCGGCGAGAAGAACTCTTCCGCTTCCAGAACCTCGGTACGCTGCATGTGACGGATTTCAACGGCGACGTTTTCGATCGACGAGGCGATGACGCCAAGTGTGGCGAAGAACATGGCATGGCGATCGCGCGGGATGACCTGGGTGGAGATCGGTTCGGCAACCAGGCCCAGCTGTTCGCAGACATATTCCTCGACGCGCGGGTCGATATTGGCAAAGGTGCCGACAGCGCCAGAAATTGCGCCGGTGGCGATTTCTGCGCGGGCAGCAACGAGACGGTCGCGGTTACGGCTCATCTCGGCATAGAAGCGGGCAAAGGTCAGGCCCATGGTGGTTGGCTCGGCATGAATGCCGTGGCTGCGCCCGATGCGGACGGTGTCCTTGTGCTCGAAGGCACGGGTCTTGAGCGCGTTCAGCACGCGGTCCATATCGGCGAGCAGCAGGTCGGCGGCGCGGACCAACTGGATGTTCAGCGTTGTGTCGAGCACGTCGGACGAGGTCATGCCCTGGTGGACGAAACGGCTGTCGGGGCCTACAAATTCGGCCAGATGCGTCAGGAAGGCAATGACATCATGCTTGGTGACGGCTTCGATTTCATCGATGCGTGCGACGTCGAAAGTAGCAGCGCCGCCCTTTTCCCAAATGGTCTTGGCCGCTTCCTTGGGGATGACACCGAGCTCGGCCAATGCGTCGCAGGCATAGGCCTCGATTTCGAACCAGATGCGGAATTTGGTTTCCGGCGACCAGATGGCCACCATTTCCGGCCGGGAGTAACGGGGGATCATGGGCTTTCAGCTTTCGTCACGGATGAAGTTGGCTGAGCCTCTAGCAAAGATAGAAGGCAATCTCAACGTTGCTGATTGGGCTTCCGGCATGCGAGCCACAGGCTGGTCAAGCCGAGGGCTGCAAATCCGAGCGGCAGATAGAGCCGAATGCCCATGACGACGAACTGATACACAGCGCTGGCAGAGGTGAAGCTGAGCTGGTAGGCCCATGTGCGGCTGCCGAACGGCGCGTGCCATCGGGCATAGAAGAGCCGGTATTCCATGGCAAATAGAAAGGCCGTCGCAGCAATGGTGCAGACGGTCAGGCACAGGAAGAATGCCGCAAAACGGGTTTCTCGGCGCCTGCCGATTGCACCGAAGCGCCCGAGCAGCAGCGCGCAGGGCCAGGAGATCAAGCCGCCGCAGAAGAACAGCACGAGAATGCTGCGAAGGTGAGACGTTTCGGCGCCATTGCGCAGATAGAGTGCTACGAGCGCCGACACCGCCATCATCACGCCCCACAACGGTGCGCCAAACAGAATTTCGCGGAAGGTCGGCCGTGAAGCGAGCAGCCGTTGACCCGTTCGTCGCGTCAGGCCTGGCGGCTCGTTTATATCGGCGTAGTCGGATGCACTCATGGCGCCACAGGGACTGGAACGGCGATCCAGCGTCCGTCGCGCCCCTCGAAGCCGAAGCTCAGTACCTGCACAAGCGCGATGTGGACAGGATCTCCGTTCGCCGGATGATGGACCATGACGCCGCCGATCCTGTAGCCGGTCGGGCATTTGCGGCTGTCGGGGATTTTCGTGTCGGTGTGAAGCACACGATCCGATGCCTTGCCGTCCTCAATTTGAAAACCGAGGCGAAACCCGATGGACTGGGGCGTGACATCCTTGCATAGCGCGGTGGGCGGCAGGGTGATTTCATTGAGCGCCAGCGTGAATTCTCCGCCGACCGGCGGCTCGACGGCATATTGCCGATAGGTCAACCGGTGAGCGGAGCTTTCGGTTTCCGTAACCGGATTGAAGGCAGCCATCAGCCCGGGGTTTCCGTTCATTTCGAATTTCTTGACGAGCGCAGCAGCCTTTGCCGCGGTTTCGGCCCGCGCTTTGGCGAGACCGGCATTCTCGTCGTCGATACGCACCCGGATCGGCGTATCGGGCAGGAATTCATCCTTGCGCGTATCGATGAAAAAGACGGTCGAATAGGGGAAGCCGGAACCATCCTGAACGCCGTATTCCTCGAAGGCGAAGACACCGCCGTCCGGCGAAAAGCCGATGGGCTGGAAGGACGAGATATCGCCGGCGCAAGCCGCATCTACGAACAGCGCCGATGCAAACATCGCGGCAGCGATCCCGCCCGCAAATCTCACCCGCGGCCTCCTTCGGCATTGCCGCGCAGAATGTCGATGGTCTTGCGATAGGCGTCAACATGGCCGCCGCTGAAGATTGCCGAGCCGGCGACGAAGACATTGGCGCCGGCAGATGCCGGCAGCGCGATGGTATCCAGCGCGATGCCGCCATCGACCTGGATGTCGATCGGCCGGTCGCCGACCATCGCCTTGATGCGGCGGATCTTCTCTTCCATGGCCGGAATGAATTTCTGGCCGCCGAAGCCGGGATTGACGGTCATCACCAGAATGAGGTCGAGCTTGTCGAGGAGGTAGTCGAGCACGCTTTCGGGCGTCGCCGGGTTGATCGAAACGCCTGCCTTCTTGCCCAGCGCCTTGATCGCCTGCACCGAACGATCGAGATGCGGACCGGCCTCGGCATGGACAGTAATGCTATCGCATCCTGCCTTGGCGAAGGCTTCGAGATAGGGGTCGGCCGGCGCGATCATCAGATGGCAGTCAAAATAGGCATCGGTATGCGGCCGCAGCGACTTGATGACATCCGGTCCGAAGGAGATATTCGGAACGAAATGGCCGTCCATTATGTCGAGGTGAATCCAGTCGGCGCCGGCGGCAACGACGTCACGCACTTCCTGTCCGAGTTTGGCGTAATCGGCGGCGAGGATGGACGGGGCGATGCGGATGGGCAGGGGCATTGGCGGCTTCCGTGCAGGAGAGATATCGGACCGCAATAGCATCCATGGCAAATGGCGACAATAAACGATTTCTGCAGGCGTGATTGGGTCGTCTATGATATTTCCCTACTATTCTGCAGGCAACGAGACCTTGGGGCGGGGGAGAAATGGAAGATCGCGACGCGTTGTTTGAGTTCTATCAATCCTCCATCGGCAGAATGCAGTACTGGCATGAGGACAGGTCCAGATCGACGAATATCGCACTTGCCTTCATCGCGGTCCTGAGCGCTGCCATTGGCTACGACCAGAACGTCTCGGGCGTGAGCGACGCCATCCTGTCACTGACGGTCGCCGCCATCGGCATTGTTGCATTGTTGTTCGTGCTGAAATCGCACGAGCGCGTCATCTACTTTCGAACGATTCCCGAGGAACTTGTTAAAAGGATGAACATGCCGGCTATTGAGGATGCAATCGCGGCGGCAGAGAAGCATCGGAAAGATAAATATCGCATATCCGGGCAGTTCAAGTCCTACAGGATTTATACCGCATTGATGGCGATCTTCATTGTCTACGGCCTCTTGCTATTTCTTATCGCATCGGGAGTGTTTGGTTTGTTACTCTCAAAAATCTCCTGCTGAGCTGTCAACCCGCCAAGCGGGCAGTAGATCGTTTTCAGCCGGCACGGCATCATGAACGCCGCGAGCAATCGCGCGGGCCATGGTGGATGCTGCAGCCGCACCGAGATCGATGAAATCCTGCACGGATACGGTCTTTCCACTTGTTCCGGTCGAAAGCGCGAAGACGAGATCGCCATCGAGCGGCGTGTGAGACGGCCACAGCGCGCGAGAAAAACCATCATGGGCGGCGATTGCCAGACGTTTTGCCTCGGCCTTGGTCAGCACCGCATCGGTGGCGATGACCGCGATCGTGGTGTTTTGGGTTTCCCTCTGTCCATCGCGGAATTTGATGCGCAGATCGCGCGCGTTATGCGGGAATGGGTGCGGTACGCCGAGGCCACCGAATTCCGCATCTTCTTCGAAGGCCGCCGCCCAGAAATGTCTCGTGGTGCCGATCGCAGCCGAGCCGAGCGCATTGACGGCGACCAGCGCGCCGATGGTGATACCGTTGTCCAGAAGTGTCGAGGCTGTGCCAAGGCCGCCCTTGAAACCGGCTGTCAGGGCGCCTGTGCCGGCCCCTGCGGTGCCCGTGGCAAACTCCAACGCCGCCGTCTTGACCGCTTCATAACCGAGTTCGCGATAGGGCGGATACAGGCCCCAGTCTTTGTTGCCGCCGTTGATCAGGTCGAAAAGGATGGCAGCCGGCACGATCGGGATGTGCAAGTCGCCGACGGGAAAACCGCGCGCCATTTCGCGCAGCGCCGCCTGGACACCGGAGGCCGCGTCGAGGCCGAACGCCGAGCCGCCCGACAAAACCACCGCATCGACCGCCTGCACCGTGTTGTGCGGTTCGAGCAGGTCGGTTTCGCGTGTTCCGGGAGCGCCGCCGAGCACCTGAACGGCGGCGATTGCCGGTTGCTCGCAGACAACGACGGAAACACCGGATTTCAGGCGGTGGTCCTCGGCGTTACCAACTTTCAGGCCACCGACGTCGGTGATCGAATTGCGCGGCCCGGCGCGCATTATTCGGTTCCCGAGTTGGCTGGGGCCGGGATGAACCGGTTGTTTTGCCATTGCAGTAGGCGATAGGGATTGTCGGCCAATTCGTGGTTGGCGCTGAAACGGATAGGCCCGATCGCGGTCTGATAGGGACCTTTCATGAGAGCTTCGGCCAATGGTGTGCTGTCTTTGCCCGCCTGGTCTTTCGCCTGCTCCAGAAGCGTCACGGCGGAAAAGGCAGGCAATACATAGCCTTCAGGCAGGAGTTTTGCCGCCGTCATTGCATCGAAGGCGGCTTTTGCCTCGGGCAGGGCAGCATAATCGGGCAACGAGACGGCCAGAACTCCATTCGCCAACGGAACCGGCTGGTTTGCCGCGTTCAGGGTTTCCCCACCCATCAGTGTCAGCGGCACCTGTTCAGACATGGCGTCGCGCGCAACGATGGCGGTATCTGCGCGGTCACCGCCGGTGAATACATGCGTCGCCCCACTTTTGGCAAGCCGACGCACGAGGCTCACCTGCTGTTCCTGTGCCGGGCGATAGGTGTCGGAGAAGGTCGGGGTGAGGCCGATTTCAGCAAGCGCGCCGCGCACGCTTTCCACCAGTTCGCGTCCGTGGATCGTTCCGTCTTCGATCAGCGCCAGCGGTTCGTTCTTCCAGCGCGAGAGGATGATCTCGGTCACCTTGGCCGCTTCCGCCTTGGCACTCGGCACCAGCCGGAAGAAGGGCCATTTCTTTTTCAGCGCATCTTCCATCAGAATGTCGGACCGTACGCTCAGTGTCAGGGCAGGGATGCCGGCTTCGGCGAGGGCCGGCAGCGTCGCCTCCAGGCTTTCCGTGCACAGGAAGCCGATGGCGGCTTCCGCGCCGCTGGCCAACAACGCTTTTTTCAGATTTTCCGCGTCTTTCGGCTCGCAGGTTTCCGGAATTGCGACAATCTCCGAGCCGCGATCCTCGGCCTGGAAACGTGCGCCGTCGAGCATCTGTTGTCCGAGAAGCGCGAATGGTCCTTCCGTCGGAGCGACGACGGCGATTTTCACGCCCGCAGCCCAGGCGGGAGCGGTCTGTACCGATCCGGCAATAAGGAGGCTGGCGAAAATCGAACGGTACATGCGCTTTTCCAGATGGAGATGGGCATGTTTTAAAGATGTAGTGGAAAGCGTCAAAGGAAAAGATCGGAACCTTCGCCGGGTGGACGGCAATTGCCGCGATTGGGGAAGAAAAACCGGGTGATGGGTTTCATATTTCGGCGCAATGTCTATGTGTTAAAGGCAAACATCGATCTGGAGACTGCCGTGTTGGACAAGACCCAACTGGACCCGCTGACCTACCGCGATGCCATGAGCCGGCTGGCCGGTCATGTGCATATCGTAACCGCGGCGCATGAGGGCGAACGGCGCGGTGTAACGATCACGGCCGCATGTTCGGTTTCCGACGATCCGGCAACGCTGCTCATCTGCCTCAACGGTGCGAACCCGCGCAACGACATTTTCGCCCGCAGCGGCAGCTTCGCGCTCAATCTGCTTGGTGCCGATCAAATGGATCTGGCCCACGTCTTTTCGGGCAAGAACAATGTCGATCCATCTTCCCGATTTTCACATGGTACCTGGGACGAGTTGAAGACCGGTGCACCAATCCTTCACGAGGCCGTTGCAGCCTTCGATTGCCGGCTGATCGACATCAAGACGGTGGCAACCCATATCGTGCTCTTCGGCGAGGTTGTTGCCGTCACGCTTGGCGAGCAGAAACCGGCGCTTGTCTATCTGGACCGGGATTACCGCACGCTATAGATTTCCTCCAAGGGAGCCGAGGAAACATGACCAAATACGCGAACGGCGCATTGCCGGCCTCCATCACTGAGACGATGGAGATGCTAGAATCGGGCGACTACCTCGCCGGAACCGCGCTGTCGACGGTGCTCTTCCTGTCGCTGAAAATGAAACGGCCGCTGTTTCTCGAGGGCGAGGCCGGTGTCGGCAAGACCGAGATCGCCAAGGTGCTGGCAAAGGCGCTCGACCGGCCGCTGATCCGGCTGCAGTGCTATGAGGGGCTTGATATCTCGTCTGCCGTCTACGAATGGAACTATCCGGCGCAGATGCTGGAAATCCGGCTTTCGGAAGCCTCCGGTACGGCAGATCGCCAAAAGATCGAAAGCAACATTTTTTCGGAAAAATACCTGATCCGTCGTCCCGTGCTGCAGGCGATCTCGGCGGAGGCCGGCAAGGCGCCAGTGTTCCTGATCGACGAACTCGACCGCACCGACGAGGCCTTCGAGGCATTCCTTCTCGAAGTGCTGTCCGACTTCCAGGTGACAATCCCCGAACTCGGAACGATCCGTGCGAAAGAACCGCCGATCGTTATTATCACCACCAATCGTACGCGTGAGGTGCATGACGCGTTGAAGCGCCGCTGCCTCTATCATTGGGTCGACTATCCGAAGGCGGCGCAGGAACTGGAGATCATCCGCCGTAAGGTGCCCGGCTGCAATGAACGCCTGTCGCGGGAAATCGTCGGCTATGTCCAGCGGCTGAGAACGATCGATCTCTTCAAGAATCCGGGCGTTGCCGAAACCATCGACTGGGCGACGGCGCTCACCGAACTTGATCGGCTGGCGCTCGATCCCGAAACCATCGTGGATACACTGGGCACGTTGCTCAAATATCAGGACGACATTGCACGGATCGAGGGCGGCGATGGCCGCAAGATTCTCGACGACGTCAAGGCCGAACTTCTGGCGGCGGGATGATCATGGCGACGGCGGCCCGGGTGAATGACGGCGCCACTCTTCCACCGCTTCAGGAGGGCGATGGGCGATTTGCCGACAATATCGTCTTTTTCGCCCGCGCCCTGCGTAAGGCGGGGTTGAAGATCGGACCGGGTGCCGTGGCTGACGCCATAGACGCGGTCGCGTTGATCGGTATCGGATCCCGCGAGGAATTCTATGCAACGCTGCAGGCGATCTTCGTCAAGCGGCACGAGGATCAGGCTCTTTTCGACGAGGCGTTCCGGCTTTTCTGGCGGTCGCGCGATCTGATTGGCAAGATGATTGCGATGATGTCGCCAGTGGCACCCGATAGTCGCGAGAAGGAGCACCGCCGCGCCGGAGAGACCCGGATCAGCGATGCGCTCTTTGCCGACCGCGATGCGCAACGGCCGGTGCGCGACGAGCCGGATATCGAGATCGACGCCCGGTTTACCGCATCGGGCCGCGAACTGCTGCGCCGAGCGGACTTTGCCCAGATGTCGGCTGCCGAGATTTCCGAAGCGAAGAAGGCACTGTCGGCGCTGGTGCTGCCGATGGATGAGGTCAGGACGCGACGCTTCAGCCCTTCCCATCGTGCAAGGCGGATCGATCCTCGCGCAACGATGCGCGACGCGATGAGAACCGGCGGTGACCTGATTCTTCCGCGGTTTCGGGAACCCAAAAATATTCATCCGCCGCTTGTCGTTCTGGCTGATATCTCGGGCTCGATGAGCCAATACACTCGCATTTTCCTGCATTTCCTGCATGTGCTGACGGAAAAGCGCCGGCGCGTTCATACATTCCTGTTCGGGACCCGGCTGAGCAACGTCACCCGCCAGATGAAGAACCGTGATCCGGACGAGGCGATGGATGACTGTATCAGCGCCGTCAGTGACTGGTCGGGCGGCACGCGGATCGGCGAAACCCTGCACGAATTCAATCGCCAGTGGTCGCGTCGCGTGCTGGGGCAGGGCGCGATCGTGCTCTTGATCACCGATGGCTTGGAGCGCGATGATGTGGGCAGTTTGGAAATGGAGATGGATCGGTTGCACCGTTCCTGCCGCCGGCTGATCTGGCTCAATCCGCTGCTGCGCTTTGACGGTTTCGAGGCACGGGCGCGGGGCGTCAGGGCGATGTTGCCGCATGTCGACGAATTCCGCGCTGTTCACAACCTGGAGGCTGTGTCCGATCTTGCCGAAGCGCTGTCGGGCACCTCTTCGAGGGACGCCGACCCCCGCCGCTTCATGATGCGGCGCTAGTGCAACAGGAGGAGAGCATATGCTGGGCCAGCCTCTTTATCCCGATCCGCTGACCGTTGCCGAAGAGTGGCATGCGGACGGGCGCGGCGTTGCCATTGCGACCGTCATCGAGACCTGGGGCTCTGCGCCGAGGCCAGTCGGCAGCCATCTCGTCATCGACTCTGACGGCAATTTCCACGGTTCGGTTTCCGGCGGCTGCGTCGAAGGCGCCGTGATCGTCGAAGCTGCCGAGGTGATTGCGTCGGGCACGGCAAGGACGCTCGAATTCGGCGTTGCGGACGAAACCGCCTGGCGCGTTGGTCTATCCTGCGGTGGCCGCATCCGTATCTACGTCGAAAGGCTGGGATAAAGCTGATGTTGCTCGAGCACCTGCACAAGCTCAATGCAGCGCGTGAATCGCGATGTGCCGCCGTGACTGTGACCGAACTTGATACCGGCGTGTCAAAGCTTTTCCTGGAAGATGAGACCATGGAGGAGGCTGTCGTGCCAGCGGTGCAATCCGCTCTGAGGACCGGCAAGTCTGGGATCGTCGAGATTGCCGGGCGACCGGTTTTCATCAATGTCTATCTGCCGCCGCCTCGGATCGTGGTCGTCGGAGCGGTTCATATCTCCCAGGCGCTTGCCGGCATGGCGACGATTGCGGGGTTTGATCTCACGATCATCGATCCGCGCAGCGCGTTTGCGACACCGGAACGGTTTGGCCAGACGAAGCTTCTTGCCGAATGGCCGGAAGATGTTTTGAAGGAAACGCCTTTGGATGCCTACACGGCTCTGGCGGCGCTCACCCACGATCCGAAGATCGACGATTTTCCGTTGAAGGCTGCGCTTGAGGCCGGCTGCTTTTATGTCGGCGCGCTCGGAAGCCGCAACACGCATGCCGGCCGGGTCCAGCGACTGGCAAAACTGGGGTTGGACGAAAGCGCCATTTCCCGCATCCACGCCCCGATCGGACTCGACATCAGGGCCTCAAGCCCAGCCGAAATCGCCGTCGCCATTCTCGCCGACATCATTCAAGCGCTGCGCACGCGCGATGTGACCGGCGGGCAAAGAGGCGTGGAATGAAGTTCGGTCCGGTCGGCATTCTTCAGGCGGAAGGAACCGTTCTTGCCCATGCGGTGAAGCTGCCCGACGGGCGCTTGCCCAAGGGGCGTCTCATTTCGGCATCCGACGTATCCGCGATGCAGGCGGCGGGACTTGCCGAAGTTGTCGTGGCGCGGCTGGAGCCCGGCGATGTTTTGGAGGATGAGGCCGCGTCGCGCATTGCCGGCGCGATCGATCGCGACCACCTGACGTTTTCGCAGGCAGCCACCGGGCGCATCAACATTCATGCGGCCGTCGACGGACTGTTCGTCGCCAGCCGGTCCGTCGTCGACCGCCTCAACCGGATCGATCCGGCCATCACGCTTGCCTGCCTTGCCGATCATGTGCCGGTGCGATCCGGTGACATGGTCGCGACGATCAAGATCATACCGCTCGCGGTCGACGGCACGTTTGTCGATGAGGCCGCGGCTCTTCTTCAGGCCGAGCACGCCTTTAGCGTCAAGCCGTTTGTGGCACGCCGTGTGCTGCTGATCGCCACCTTGCTGCCGTCGTTGAAGCCCAGCGTGATGGACAAGACCCGCCATAGCCTCGAAGTGCGCTTGCGCCCGTCCTCGAGTATCCTGGAGCGGGAGCAGCGTGTTGCGCATACCGCTGATTCTGTCGCGGCAGCGATTTTGGAGGCGAAGACGCGATTTGACATGGTTATCGTCTTCGGTGCGTCGGCTGTTGCGGATACCGATGATGTCATTCCGGCGGCGATCCGGCTTGCAGGCGGAATTGTTGATCATGTCGGCATGCCGGTCGATCCGGGTAATCTGCTGGTCCTCGGGCGGGTTGGGGATATTCCAGTGATTGGCGCCCCCGGTTGCGCTCGCAGCCCGAAGGAAAACGGGTTCGACTGGATTCTCAACAGGATCCTGGCCGGCGAATGGCCGGGCGTTGAGGACATTACCGGCCTCGGTGTCGGCGGTCTGTTGATGGAGATTCCGACGCGGCCGCTGCCGCGCGCCTTGACCGGCAGTGAGCGGAAGGAGATTTCCGTTGCCATCGTTCTGCTCGCCGCCGGTAGGGCGAGCCGCATGGGGGCATCAGGGCAACACAAGCTACTGGCGGAATTTGATGGCGTGCCACTCGTGCGCCGCAGCGCCGAGGCAGCACTCGGTTCCGGCGCGAAAGACGTTTTTGCGGTTACCGGCTATCGGCAGGTGGAAATCCGCGCCGCGCTTGCCGGGCTTGATGTTGCAACCGTTGAAAACGCCGACTACGCGACCGGCATGGCCTCATCGCTGATTGTCGGGGTGAATGCCGCCGGCGCGAATATCGCTGGCGTGCTGGTGATGCTGGCGGACATGCCATGGGTAACAGCCGCTGATCTCGCTGCGCTGATCTCGGCGTTCAAGGCGGAGCAGGGGCAAGTCATCGTCCGCGCAGTGTCGAGCGGTAAACGCGGCAATCCGGTCATCCTGCCGCGATCGACATTCGAGGCTGTCAGGCAGTTGAACGGTGACGTCGGTGCACGCCATATTATCGAAACATGCGGATTACCGGTGATCGACGTCGATATCGGACCGGCCGCCCACCTCGATCTCGACACGCCGGAAGCGATCATCGCTGCCGGCGGCATATTGAAAGGCTGACGGAAAATGGACAATGCGGCAATCGAGGAGATGTTTGCGGCGCTTGGGCCTGTGACGGTCAAGCGCATGTTTGGAGGCAAAGGCATCTACTTCGAGGGCCGCATCCTCGCTCTCGAGGTAAGCGGTGATATCCTTCTCAAGGCGGATGGCGAAAGCGCTGCCGAGTTCGAGGCGGCAGGAAGTTCGCAATGGGCCTACGACGGCAAGGGAAAGCCGGTGAGGATGCCGTATTGGTCCGTTCCGGAGGAGGCGTTCGACGACCCGGACGAGATGGCCCGCTGGGTGCGGCTTGCCTATGAGGCAGCCTTGCGGGCTAAGAAGTAGCCATCGCCCGCAGCGCCTTCACGGCGTCCTGCGCGAACAGGGATAGTGGCTGCGGCAGGGCGTCGAGCGCATACCAGCCGATTTCCGACAGTTTATCGGGTTCCATCAGCTGCGGTTCGCCGGAGAAGTCTTCGGTTACGTAAATCAGCGAAACCCAGTGCTGGCGGTCGGCTTCGACCCGTTGTTCGCTGAGACAGAGAAAGCGTGCGGAATGGATTGTCAGGCCGCTTTCCTCTTCGGCCTCGCGGCGCGCGGCGTCTGCAGCAGGCTCCATATGATCGACCTTGCCGCCGACAATGCTCCAGTGGCCGGCCTCCGGCGCTTTCAAACGCTTGCAAAGCAAAAGCTTGCCGTCATTCAAGACGGCAAGCCCAGATCCCACACCGGGAAAATCAATGCCTGGATAAGCCATGCGATTGCCTGAAAAATCAGGCCTTGCCGGCGATCAGCATGAAGGCCGGGATATCGTCGCCGAAGCCAACCGGCGTCGGGCCGTCGTCCTGGTCGCGGCGATAGCGGTTACGGCGATCGCGGTTGTCGTCATTGGCAGGATACGGCTGGGGAGCAGGACGGTTGCTGTTACGGCCGGCATTCTGCGGTTTCGTTTCTGCCTTGCGTTCTGATCTCACAGGTTCTGCCTTTGCTACGACGGGTTCGATTGCTGCTGCTGCCGGACTATCGTCCGATTTGGTGTCCGATTTGTGACCGGCCACCGGCCGACCAGCGATCGGACGGGGCGCGTGATCGCGATCCCGGTCGCTGCGCCGTCCGCCACGCTTGCCATCACGGCCGCCACGCTCGGTCTTGCCGCTATCGTGGCTTTCCATCGGGGCGGGCAGGGCGGAAAGGTCGCCGTTCAGCCATTCGATCTTCTTGTCGATCAGCTTTTCGATGGCATCCGCGAATTTCGTGTCGCGCTTGGAAACCAGTGTGAAGGCGGCACCAGAACGGCCGGCGCGACCGGTGCGGCCGATGCGGTGGACATAGTCTTCCGCATGGATCGGGACGTCGAAATTGAAGACGTGGCTGACGTCCGGAATATCGAGACCGCGGGCCGCGACGTCGGAAGCGACGAGCAACTGGATTTGGCCGTCCTTGAAGCTTGCCAGCATCTTCGTGCGCGAGCTTTGGTCCATGTCGCCGTGCAGAGCGCCGACCGAGAAGCCGTGACGGCTGAGCGACCGGAACAAGTCGGCGACATCGAGCTTGCGATTGCAGAAGATGATGGCGTTCTTCAGCTCTTCCTGCTTCTGGATCAGATCTCGCAGGACGGCGCGCTTTTCGTAGTCCTTGCTGTGGGTCGCAACCAGGCGCTGGGTCACGGTGGTCGCCGTGGACGAGCGTACGGACACTTCGACGCGCTCCGGGTTCTGCAGGAACCGGTCGGCGAGCTTCTGGATTTCCGGCGGCATGGTGGCCGAGAAGAACAGCGTCTGGCGCGTGAACGGGATCAGCTTGGCGATGCGCTCGATATCAGGGATGAAACCCATGTCGAGCATGCGGTCAGCTTCGTCGATGACGAGAATTTCAACGCCGGTCATCAGCAGCTTGCCGCGCTCGCAATGGTCAAGCAGACGGCCGGGCGTGCAGATCAGCACGTCGGCGCCACGCTCAAGCTTGCGGTCCTGTTCGTCGAAGGACACGCCGCCGATCAGAAGTGCGATGTTGAGCTTGTGGTTCTTGCCGTATTTCTCGAAGTTTTCGGCAACCTGGGCTGCCAGTTCGCGCGTTGGCTCGAGAATGAGGGTACGTGGCATGCGGGCGCGGGCGCGGCCCTTTTCCAGAAGGGTCAGCATCGGCAGGACAAAGGAAGCCGTCTTGCCGGTACCCGTCTGGGCAATGCCAAGGATATCACGCCGCTGCAGGGCTGGCGGGATTGCGCCTGCCTGAATCGGTGTCGGAATGGAGTAGCCCGCGTCTGTCACTGCGGAAAGAACTTTTTGGCTCAGGCCAAGGTCTGAAAAAGTGGTCAAAGGGAAATCTGTTTCCGTTCCGGTTCGGTCGAACTCTGGTCAATCGGCGCATGCTTGAACTGCCGTCGCAGGGGCTCTTAGTCCCATAGCCAAGCAAAGTCAAGAAAACCGGTGGTTTGATGATAGAAAGAGTCAATAAATGAACTGCCAACAACAGGATAGCGCGAAACCGCCTTCCGTCGTATCGCAAGAGCGAGGCTAAACTATGAAGTTCAATTGATGTAGTGGCTGAGCTTTATGCCAGCGGTCAGAAACCGCATAGGATCAACAGCCTCGCCATTCAGACGGACTTCGTAATGCAGGTGTGGTCCCGTCGAACGGCCGGTGCTGCCCGAGCGAGCAATGGCCTCACCCGTGGAAATTTTATCGCCGACATTGACGAGGATGGTCGAAAGATGGGCGTAGCGGGTGGTGATGCCGTTGCCGTGGTCGATTTCGACCATGTTGCCGTAGCCGCCAGTCTTGCCAGCTGTGATCACTGTGCCGGGCGCCGTGGCAAGAATCCGCGTTCCGGTCGGCGCGCGAAAATCGATACCGGCATGCAGCGCCAACCTGCCGAGGAACGGGTCGAGACGGTTTCCGAAACGGCTGGTGATGTCGCTTGCCGGAGATGGATTGTTGAACGGTAGCTTCTTTGCCTGACTGCGGACGTTTTCAAGCCGGGCAAGTGCCGTGTCGAGGGCGACCAGGGAGTTGTCGAACGCTTCGGTTGTTTCCGGCTCGACGAACGGTCCACCAATGGCCGATTCGTCTCCCGTCACTGTCGCGGGAGCCGCTGCTATCGACTCGTCCTGAGAGACTTTGACGCCGGTGCGTGCGAGGATGCTCATGATGGCATCGGTCGCCTCCGATGCGCCGGCGGTAAGGCTCTGGATGCGCGTCTTCTGCTCCCGTTCGATATCCTTCAGCGAGAGCGTTACCTTGGAGAACAGCCGATCAGCCCTGTCGGAAACGGCCTCCTGACCGCCCGCACCGGACTGGGGCGCATAGGCGAGCGCCATCTTCTGCTGCGGTTGCTGATTGCCCAAGCCCATCAGCCGTTCAATCGCCTTGATGCCGCCGCTCGCATCGGCGCGCTTTTCGGAGGCCTGCGGTGCCGTGAGGGTTGGTTGAACTTCCTTTTCGGCGACGCCGGATTCCTCTGCCCGATCGAGCAGTGTGCCGAGCTTGCCGTGGCGCGATGAAAGCGCCATCTGTTGCTGCAGCAGCTTTTCGACCTTGTCTTCGACCACTTGCTGGTCGAGAAGCTGGCGGCTGGTGACGCGATCGACCTGGGCACGCAGCGCTGCGATCCGGTCCTCATATTCATGCTGCATCCTGGCTTGGCGGGCCATGGTGCCGCCGATCAGATCGTCGCGCAGAACGAGGTAGGAGGTCGCGGCAAGGTAGCCGATCGAGAAAACCGAGATAAAACAAATAGACAGCGCTGCCATCCAGGGCTGAAAGGTCATGTGCCGGACCTTGTCGCCGCTTGCCAGAATGATGATGTGCTTTTGTGTGCGCTTGCCGAAGACCCGGCTTTCCGTAGACACCAACTCACCCCCGCCGCCTGCGATTCTGCGCGTTTTGATGGTGCTGATTAGATACTGTTAAGGTTAACAAAGCCTTGTTGCAGGGGGGTGCGCACGGCTTGTCCGTCAGGCGTTCACGGACGCCGTCATGGAGCGGTAGAACGATGGTGTCAGGCCTGCTTCGGCGCGGGCAATATCGTTGAAAGGCGCCTTCAACGGGCCACGGAAATTCGCCCTGACCAGGGCCTGGAACGCCGCTGCCGGGTCTTTCTTCTGTCGGGCGCAGAGAAAGCGGAACCATTTGGCGCCGACGGCAACGTGGCCTTTCTCGTCCTCGTAAATCACGTCAAGGACTTCGGCGCTTTCCCGGTCGCCCGCTTCCCGCATCTTCGCCTGCAGAGCGGGCGTCACATCGAGGCCGCGCGCCTCGAGAATCAGCGGCACGACGGCCAGCCGTGCCGTGAGGTCGTTACGTGTGTCGTGCGCAGCTTGCCACAGCCCGTCGTGGGCTGGCAGATCACCATAATCGGCGCCAAGCTGGCGGAGCCGATCGCGCACCATGCGGAAATGCTTGGCCTCCTCGAAGGCCACCTTCATCCAACCGTCGAAGAAGGAGTTCGGCACGGGTTCGCAGGCAAAGCGGGCGACGATGTCGAGCGCCAGATCGACGGCGTTGAGTTCGATATGGGCGATGGCATGGAGGAGGGCGATCCGCCCCCTCTCGGTCGTCAGTGCCCGCTTCGGCATCTGCCTCGGCGGTATCAGATCTGGTTTTTCCGGCCTGCCGGGACGATCCGGCACGGGTGTGTCGAGGGGAGATCGCAGTGACAGGCTACGCGCACTCCAGCGGCGCGCGGTTTCCTGTGCGAGCAGTGTCTTGATATCCAGATCGGCCGCCCGGATAGCGCGCACGGCTCCGTCACGAAGGCTGTGGATCGCGGGAAGGTCTGTCATCTTCAGCTGCTTCCGTTCATGAGGCTTTTGGCTGCGGCCAGCACCTCTTCGGCATGGCCTGGAACCTTCACCTTTTCCCAAACGCGCCGGACAACACCATCTGTGCCGATCAGCACGGTTGTCCGTTCGACACCCATGTATTTGCGGCCGTACATGCTCTTTTCGACCCAGACGCCGTAGGCATTCAACGCAGTCAACTCCTCATCCGCGGCGAGGATGACCGAGAGATCGTATTTCTTGGCGAACTTGTCGTGCTTTTTTACCGAATCAGGCGACATGCCGATGACGACGGTGCCGGCAGCGGAGAATTCGCCCAAAAGCGCGGTGAAAGCGATCGATTCCGCCGTGCAGCCGCTGGTGTCATCCTTCGGGTAGAAGAACAGCACGACCGATTTTCCCTTAAACTCCGACAGCGAAACGGTTCCGCCGCCGTCACGGGGAAGAGTGAAATCCGGTGCCATCATGCCTTCGGTCAAGTTCGCCATGGTTATTCCTTTTTTCTGGGGCATGTGCCGCAACGGTTATCGCAAGAGGCTTATCGAATCCGAACCCGCTGCGTCCAGCGCCGGGTGGATTGAGAGATGTGTATCGCACAGCGAAGATGGGCAATGAGCAGACATCGTTTGCCCTGCAGTCCTTCTTTAACTACTGTTGAACAGGTGCAAATGCCCGTAGGCGCAGCGTCGCAACACTGGCATTCATAGGCGAAAACCTGGGTTAAATCAGCCACGTACGGCGTGAGCAGGGCGACATGCGGCGGATGTAGCCGTTCGGTGCCGCAAGGCGGAATCGCAGCAGATTGGGAAATACCGCATGAATCTTTTCACAACTCCGGAGGCCGCCAGCGCTGATGAATGAAATCCGCGGCGAAAAGGTATCGTTTCGCAAGGAAGACATCGTCGTTCTGCATTCTCTGCCTTCGGCGCAGGCGCATGACCCCTGTATTGTTCACGCGCCGCACCGGCGTAGCGTGGCGCATCTCGTCTTCACGACGACGATCATCATCTCCGCGATTTTCCTCCTTTTCGGCGCCGCCGTGCTGGCGACGATCGAAGGTGGGTTGCTGGACGGACCGCTCAATGCTCGGGCCCAGGCGGCCTTGAACGCCGCCATCGGTGACGGCTACCATGCCGAGGTCGGCAGCACCGTGTTGCGGGTGACGTCGAACGGCGCACTGGCACTGAAAGCGCGGGACGTGACGCTGGTCGAGAATATCTCCAACAAGCGCCTGGTGACCACCAACTCCGTCTTTATCGAACTCAATCCGCTGGCCTTGATGACCGGCCGCATTGCCGTGTCGCGGCTTGAGGCGGAGGGGGCAATGCTGGATCCGTCGCTGCTGCCGCAAGGCAAGCCGATTGATCTAACGGCTATCCGCGTCGCCGACGTTGCTGGCGGGCTGGAGCTCGTTTTCAACCAGATGGACAGCATCTCCCATCTGATCGGCCGCAGCAACACCGAGACGGTGCGCATTGCGGATCTAAAACTGTCCTTCGCCGGTCCCCGCAAGCGTGTCATTCCCGTCGTCGTGGAAAGCGTTGATTTCAAGCGCGGTGTCGATGGCGCCATGCAGATCGACGGGCTTTTCTCGGTGGACGGCGAATCAGCCGAACTGCATCTTCGCGCCGACCAACAGAACGGGCGCGTAGCGAGCCTCAACGGTACCGCCGCCGGCTTGCCGCTGTCTGCTTTTCTCTACCGCAACCAGACTGCAACGGAGCCCGCATTCGGGATCAGAAGCAGTGCCGATCTGAATATCAAGGCAACGCGCGCCGCAGAAGGCGTAACGCCGACATTGCAACTGAGCGGCCGATCCAACGAAGGTGTATTCGACGCAGGCGGGTTTTCGTCCGAGCTCAAGTCCTCCGAACTCAAGGTCACCTACGACTTTACCCGCAACAGGATCGAAATCCTGCCGTCGATAGTGCGAGTTGGCCGGTCTACCTTCCCCTTTACCGGTGCAGTTGCGGATCTCGGTCCGACAGCGGCCGGAAAGAAGGGCTTTTCGCTCGATCTGCTGCTGCAGTCTGCCAGTTCATCGCCCGTCGATGTATCCGAAGCGCCGCTGATTTTCGATGCCAAAGCCCAGGGACGGTTCCTCTCCGAAACCCACCAACTGGTGTTTGACGAACTGACAGTGGCGAGCAGGCTTGGAACGGCCGCGGGTTCGCTGTCCATGACCTTTGGGGAAACCTCGCCGGAGATCAGCTTTGCCCTGCTCACCAGCAAGCTGCAGTCTGCGGCCGTTAAGCAGCTCTGGCCCTGGTGGGTCGGAAAGACCGCGCGGCGCTGGGTGATCAACAATATCTTTGGCGGCACCGTGACGGACGGCAGGATCGAAATTTCCGTGCCTATGGGGCGAATTACCAGGACGGTCGGGCCGATCGACCTCAACGCCGATGAGCTCAGCGTCCAATTCAATATCGATGACGCCCGTGTAAATCTTGCCGGCGACATCCCGCCATTGCGTGATGCGGCTGGCGCCTTCAAGCTGAAGGGAGAACGGCTGGAAGTCGATATCCAAAGGGGAACGGCCTATTTCCCGTCAGGGCGTTCGGTATCCTTGAACGGCGGTGATTTTATCATCCCCAATACCTATGAAAAACCGCTGATTGCTGAAATGAAACTCGATGTCGGCGGGCAGGCCGATGCGATCGCCGAGCTTGTCAGCTATCGACCGATACTTGCCTTGCAACGGACGCCCTTCAAGCCGGAGGACTTTTCGGGCGAGATGACGGCGCAGGTGGGGGCGCGGCTCGGCCTCGTGACCGCCCAAAAACCGCCGCCGCCGCAATGGCAGGCGCAGATGCTGCTGAATGGCGTGACCGTCAACAGACCTATCTCCGGCCGGGCGATCTCCGACATCAAGGGTACTCTGAGGATCGATCCTCAACAGGCGGTGTTGGAAGCCAAAGCCGACATCGATGGCGGTTCGATGGACATTTCGCTCGTGGAGCCCGTCGGAGCGACCAGCACAGTCGAGCGCAGGCGCGAGATTTCCGGGACGCTCAAGGAGGGCGAGCTTGCCAAGCTGGCGCCGGGGCTTGCCGGGATTATCAACGGTCCTGTCTCGCTGGATATCCTGATCGACGAAAAGGATCGGCACACAGTTTCGGCGGATCTTGGGGATGCGTCGATTTCACTTCCCTGGATCGGCTGGTCGAAAGGAGTGGGGATTGGCGCGAAGGCGACTTTTGCGGCTTCGACCACGGATGGTGTCACTCAGATCGACGACCTGAAGCTTAGCGGCGACAGCTTTGGCGCCAGCGGCGATCTCGTGCTTGACAAGTCAGGCTTGAGCTCGGGTGCGTTTTCGTCGGTACAGCTTGCCAAGGGCGACAATTATGCCGTTAATATCAAGCGTCAGAAGAGCGGCTTTTCGGTCAGCGTCAACGGCAGCTCCGCCGATATGCGGCCGGTTATCGAAAGCCTGCGCAACTCGTCCGACGACAATAGCGATGGGGATGGCAAGCGCATTGCCATCGATGCGAACCTCCAGCAGGTGACAGGGTTCCATTCCGAGACCCTCTCCAATTTCAATCTGAGCTATGCCGCCAAGGGCAAGCAGATCGATGCGGTCGATCTTTCCGCTGTCACCGACAGCGGCCAGGCCGTGGTAGCGAAACTAACGAAGAACGGTGCGGACAATACCCTGGAACTGACCAGCGGCGACGCCGGATCACTGGCTCGGTTTGCCAATATCTACAGCAACATGCGTGGTGGCCTGCTTAATCTTAAACTGCGCGATCGTGGCGGCAGTTCCTGGCGCGGAAACGTGGACATCCGCAAGTTTTCACTGGTCAACGAGGAAAGGCTGCAATCCATCGTTTCCACCCCGACCGGTAGCGATGGCCGGAGCCTGAACCAAGCGGTGAAGAAAAACATCGACGTCAGCTCGGCGCGTTTCGAGCGGGGTTTCGCCAATATCATGCTCGACAATGGGGCGGTGGCGGTCGAAGGCGGCGTCGTGCGCGGTACCGACATTGGGGCCACCTTCCAGGGGACGGTTCTTGACCGGAACGGCAATATGGACATGACCGGGACGTTCATGCCTGCCTACGGGCTCAATCGGCTGTTCGGCGAATTGCCGCTGATCGGCGTGTTGCTCGGCAATGGCCGCGACCGGGGACTTCTCGGCATCACGTTCAAGCTGGTGGGGCCATTCGCCAAGCCGAACCTGACGATCAACCCGCTGTCGATCATCGCCCCCGGCGTCTTCCGCAGCATCTTCGAGTTCCAATAAAAAAACCGGCGGGATCGCCGCCGGTTTTCAGATATTGCTCGATGGAGCCGGCTGATCACGCCGGCCGGACGAGGATATGCTTCTTCTTGCCGAGGGACAGCTTGATGACACCCTCTGCGCTGACATCACCCGTGCCGATCAGCTGCCGGTCGTCGCTGATTACCGTGTCGTTGACGCGGACCGCGCCGTCCTTCAGGAACTGGCGCACCTTGCCGTTGGACTCTGCCAGACCGGCACGGACGAACAGCGAGAGAACGCCGATGCCGGCGTCGAGTTCGGCTGCCAGTACATCGATGGACGGCAAATTCGCTGCAAGCGCGCCTTCTTCAAACGTCTTGCGGGCCGTTTCGGCTGCTTCTTCCGCAGCCGCGCGGCCGTGCAGGATCGCGGTGACTTCCGTTGCGAGGATCTTCTTCACTTCGTTGAGTTCAGCGCCGCCGATCGCCGACAGGCGGGCGATCTCCGGCATCGGCAGAGTGGTGAAGAGTTTCAGGAAGCGGCTGACATCGGCATCTTCGGTATTGCGCCAATATTGCCAGAAGTCATAGACCGACAGGAGGTCGGCATTGAGCCAGATCGCGCCCGAGGCAGACTTGCCCATCTTGGCACCCGAAGACGTGGTGAGCAGGGGCGATGTCAAGGCATAGAGCTGCGCCGTGCCCATGCGGTGGCCGAGATCGATACCGTTGATGATATTGCCCCACTGATCCGAACCGCCCATCTGCAGCCGGCAATCGTAACGCTTGGCCAGTTCGACGAAATCGTAGGCCTGCAGGATCATGTAGTTGAATTCGAGGAAGGACAGCGACTGCTCACGGTCCAGTCGCGTCTTCACGCTGTCGAAGGCCAGCATGCGATTGACCGAGAAGTGACGGCCGACATCGCGGAGGAACTCAAGGTAATTGAGCGGCCGCAGCCATTCGGCGTTGTTGATCATCCGCGCGCCGTTCGGGCCGTCATTGTAGTTCAGGTAATTGGCAAAAACGTGCTTCAACGACATGATGTTGTCCTCGATCATGTCGATAGTCATCAGCTTTCGCGCTTCCTCCTTGAAGGATGGATCGCCTACCATGCCGGTGCCGCCACCCATCAGGGAAATCGGTCGGTGGCCGGTGGCCTGCAGCCAATGCAGCATCATGATCTGCGTGAGGTGCCCAACATGCAGGCTCGACGCCGTTGGGTCGTAGCCGATATAGGCCGTCACGGTTTCCTTGTTGAACAGCGCATCCAGGCCGGCGTCGTCGGACGTCTTGTGGATGAAACCGCGTTCCTGGAGAGTGTGAAGGAAATCGGATTTGAACTCGGACATGACCTGTCTCTTTCGATGGGCTGTTTGGATATGAATGAGCGCTTGCTGGATATTTGCGCGGCGTTTAGCACTGTTTCTTGAAAAGTGCACCTGTTTGCGTCGGGATTGTTTGCTTGGGAGTTGAGTACGGCATGGCGGAATTGAAGACGGCGATCGGGCTGATGAGCGGCACTAGCATGGACGGCATCGACGTCGCGCTGGTTCGAACCGACGGCCGCGACAGGGTCGAGCGTGGCCCGGCGCTCGGGATTGCCTATGATGCAAAGTTCCGCGACCGCCTGAAGCAGGCGCTGGAGGATGCGAAGTCTGTCACGCATCGCGACGAACGGCCGGGCAGTCTCGCGGCTATCGAAAACGAGCTGACGTTGCGTCATGCCGAAGCCGTGCGAAATTTCCTTAGTAAAAACAAACTACAATCCGCAGATGTTGATGTGATCGGCTTCCATGGCCAGACGGTGTTGCATCGTCCGGACGAGGCTTTGACCGTTCAACTTGGCGACGGCACCCTTTTGGCGCGTGAAATCGGCATCGCCGTCGTCCACGACATGCGTGCCAACGACATGGTGCATGGCGGGCAGGGCGCGCCGCTGATTCCGGTTTACCATGCGGCGCTCGCCGCCGGCTTGCCTGCGTATATCCACTCGGAGCGACCGGTGGTGTTTGTCAATATCGGCGGCATTTCCAACCTGACTTTCGTTGGCACGGACGGAAAGATCGTCGCCTATGACAGCGGACCGGGCAACACGCTGATTGACCAATGGGTCGAGGCGCATGCGGGCATTCCCTATGACCAGGGCGGCATGATCGCCAGCGAGGGACGGGTTCTCGCCGATCTGGCGGAGCGCTACCTGGCAAACCCGTTCTTTGCCGGTCCCAAGCGCCGCTCCCTCGACCGCAATGATTTTTTGCCGCCGAGCGGTGCCGATGCAAGCCTTGAGGACGGTGCGCGGACGCTCGCCCATGTCACTGCGGCCGCCATCCTCAAGTCGTCGAAGCATCTGCCCGAACGGCCGGGTACCTACGTTATCTGCGGCGGCGGGCGGCTGAACCGGATCATCATGCGCGATGTCACCGACCTTGCCTCCGCTGAACAGGCGGCGGTCATTTCGGCTGAGGAGGCCGGGCTGGATGGCGACGCCATGGAAGCGGAGGCATGGGCCTATCTTGCGGTGCGCTCGCTCGAAGGGCTACCACTGACATTTCCGGGGACGACAGGTGTGATAAAACCGATGACGGGTGGGGTTCTCAACCTGCCCGGCGACACCGCGTGTTCGACCCCTGATTAACGTTTCTTTTGCTGGAGACGAGTAGCATCCCCCGTGAATCTGCGATGCCGTATCCTCGGCGATAGGATGAATACGGCATAACAGGAGCGGCGCGCACGATGTGTACGTGCTCAAAACGGACATACAGATGAACGGCGCGCTTTTCCTCCTGACGGTCAACTTCTTGATAGCGCAGCTTTTTTGCGTGTTTTTCCTCGTCATATCCAGGCGCAGCCGCATTCCCGCCGCCGGACTCTGGTTTGCCGCGGCTTTCGCCACAGCTTCGCTTTCCGCGATTTTTGAAATCGTCATCCGCTATGCCGATTTCGATAGGCTTGCGAGTTTTGGCGCGTTTAGCTCCGTGCTCGTTGGGCTTGTGATGATTCGTGTTGGCCTCGGCCGCCTCTATGCCGTTCCATCGAGCGTACTGGCGATGACGGCGCTTCTCGGCGCCTCGCTGCCCCTCAATCTGATAATCTATGATTTGCCAAGGGGCACGTTCTACCATTCGTTCGGCTACCAAATGCCGTTCGCCATAGCGGAGCTGATCTGCGCGGTCGCGGTCTACCGGTCCGGGCGCCGCGAGACGGCGGACCGGGTCCTGATCGGATTGCTGCTGCTTGCGGCCGGGAATTTTGCCGGCAAGGTCTATTTCGCGGTCAAATTCAGCGGGGGCAGCACGGCTCAATCCTATCTTTCCAGCGTCTATGCGCTGGTTTCTCAAAGCCTGAGTGCCGTGCTCGTCGTTGCGACGGGGCTGACCTTGCTCGCCGTCATCGTCGTCGAGATCATGGACGACGCCAAGGCGAATTCCGAAATCGACCCGCTTTCGGGGCTTTTCAACCGGCGCGGCTTCAACGAGAGGGTCAACCAGATCCTTTCCCGCCCGATGTCGACCTATCCGCACTGCGTCATTCTTTGCGACCTCGATCACTTCAAGGCAGTGAACGATACCTACGGACATGCTGCCGGCGACCAGGTCATCATGGCGCTCGGCCGTATGCTCAAGGAACATGCGCCGCTCGAGGCAATCTGCGCGCGTTTCGGCGGCGAGGAGTTTGCCATCTTCCTGCCATCGACCGGCGAGACGACGGGTTATCTTTTCGCGCAAGGCCTGCGCAACAGCTTTTCAGCGCTCGCATTTGCGGGCTTGCCGGACACAGTCCGCCTGACGGCCAGCTTCGGTGTTTGTGCGCTGGCCGCGGCCGGCGATCCGATCCTGGATGCCATAAATGGTGCGGACGCGGCGCTCTATGACGCGAAGAAGAGCGGGCGCAACCGGGTTAACCGCACGCGAAACGCAACCGCGATAAGCTTGGAAGAGTGGCAGGCGCAGGCCTGAGCTGCTCCTGACATGAAAAAGGCCGGAGTTACCGGCCTTTTTCATGTGATATCAGCGAATGCGCTTTGCCGCCGGTTCCGGCGTCAGTTCGCCGTTCAGCCGTCGGTCGAGGTAGTCCTCGCATTCCGCCATCAGCGTATCGACCTGGCCGTTGAAGAAGTGGTTCGCGCCCGGCACGGTCTTGTGGGTGATCAGGATGCCCTTCTGGGCCTTCAGCTTGTCAACCAGGGTGTTGACGTCCTTTTCCGGCGCTACCTTGTCGAGATCGCCGTTGATGATCAGGCCTGACGAGGGGCATGGTGCCAGGAACGAAAAATCGTAGGTGTTGGGTTGCGGTGCGATCGACATGAAGCCTTCAATCTCCGGGCGGCGCATCAGAAGCTGCATCCCGATCCACGAGCCGAAGGAATAACCGGCAACCCAGCAGCTCTTTGAATCGGGGTGCATGCTCTGCACCCAGTCGAGCGCCGACGCGGCATCGGACAATTCACCCGCGCCATGGTCGAATTCGCCCTGACTGCGGCCGATCGAGCGGAAGTTGAAGCGGAGCGTGGTGAAGCCGCGCTTCTGGAACATGTAGAACAGCTGGTAGACGATCTGGTTGTTCATCGTGCCGCCGAATTGCGGATGCGGATGCAGGACGATGGCGATCGGGGCGTTCTTCTGCTTGGACGGCTGGTAACGGCCTTCGAGGCGACCGGCCGGTCCGTTGAAGATGATTTCGGGCATTGGCTCTCCGGGCATGTTTTTGGCACTAAAAACCGGCTCCTGGGCTGAAGCAGTCTTGACGAAAGCTGTCAGCTTTTCTAGAACCTAGTTTAGAACCATTCAAAACTTTGACACGGACTTTCCGTGGCGAGTGCTGTCTCTTACGGCAAGCGAAGCGAAAATTTCAAGGAAAATGCACCGGCCGATGCCTTTAACATGGCAACCGGTCATTCTTTGGCAAGGGACCATGAAAGAACAGCGCATCTATATGGACTGGAATGCCACCGCGCCGCTTATGCCGGCTGCGCGCGAGGCCTGCCTGTCTGCGCTCGATCTTGCCGGTAACCCGTCGTCCGTTCACGGCGAAGGCCGGAAAATCCGCACGCTGATCGAGAATGCCCGGCGCGATGTCGCGGCCCTCTGCGGTGCCCAGCCTGCAAATGTGGTCTTCACCAGCGGTGCGACGGAAGCGGCCAACTGGGTGCTGACGCCCGAATTTCGCATGGGCAAGACGCCAATGCTGATCGGCCATCTCTATATCTCGGCGATCGAGCATCCTGCCATCCGCGAAGGCGGACGTTTCGGCAAGGCGGTTGTCAGCGAAATCGCAGTGACATCGGCAGGTACGATCGATCTGGCTGCGCTGGAAGAGGCGCTTGCCGCGCACGACAGCCAATCCGGCTTGCCGATGGTTGCCGTCATGCTGGCCAATAACGAGACCGGCATTGTCCAGCCGATTGCCGAGGTGTCGCGCCTCGTCAAGGCGGTAGGTGGCATCCTCCTCATCGATGCCGTGCAGGCGGCCGGACGTTTGGCGCTGTCCATCGAAGAACTTGGCGCGGACTTTCTGATCATTTCCTCACACAAGATCGCCGGTCCAAAGGGCGCCGGCGCGCTCGTCGCACGTGGCGAAATCCTGATGCCTTCGGCACTGATCCGTGGCGGTGGCCAAGAGAAGGGCTACCGCTCGGGCACTGAAAATCCGGCGGCGATTGCCGGATTCGGCATGGCTGCACGGATCGCACTTGATGATCTGGAAAATCGGATGGCTGCTGTGACGGCATTGCGTGACCGGCTGGAGACGGCAATGATCGCGGCGGCTCCCGATGTCATCATCCACGGCCGCGACGGCAAGCGTATCGGCAATACGTGCTTCTTCACCCTGCCGGGACTCAAGTCCGAGACAGGCCAGATCGCCTTCGATCTGGAGGGCGTCGCGCTTTCCGCGGGCTCGGCCTGCTCGTCCGGCAAGGTCGGACAAAGCTACGTGCTGTCTGCCATGGGCCACGATCCGCGGCATGGTGCTTTGCGCATTTCGATCGGTCCTTCGACGAGTGAAACCGAGATAGATCGCTGCGCGGATGTCTTCGCAAAGATCGCGGCCCGGCGTAGGCCTTCGGGTGCTGTCGCCTGATTGGGAATAAATTTGCGGAAAGTGAATTTTCCGCTTGGCAAACGGGGTGAAAATGCCCCTTAAGCCCACTACATAGGCGGTACAACGAACATTGTATCGTGCTGACAAGCTGCCGGACCTTGTATCCGGCGAGATTGGAGAACGACATGGCTGCCGTGCAGGAAACAATCGATCAGGTCGCTCTGATCGATGTGGACCAGTACAAATACGGGTTTGAGACGAAGATCGAGATGGACAAGGCGCCCAAGGGCCTGTCCGAAGAGATCATCCGCTTCATTTCGGCAAAGAAGAACGAACCGGACTGGATGCTCGAATGGCGTCTGGAGGCGTATCAGCGCTGGCTGACGCTGGAGGAGCCGACCTGGGCGCGCGTCAACTATCCGAAGATCGATTTCAGTGAGATCTACTTCTACGCTGCGCCGAAAAGCACACCCGGCCCGACCTCGATCGACGATGTCGATCCGGAAATCCTGAAGGTCTATGAAAAGCTCGGCATTCCCTTGCGCGAGCAGGAAATCCTTGCCGGCGTCAAGACCCCGCGGATTGCCGTCGATGCCGTGTTCGATTCCGTCTCGGTCGTCACCACTTTCAAGGAAGAACTGAAGAAGGCCGGCGTGATCTTCATGTCGATCTCGGAAGCCATCCGCGAGCATCCGGACCTCGTGAAGAAATATCTCGGCTCCGTCGTTCCAACCACCGACAATTATTATGCGACGCTGAATTCGGCCGTCTTCACCGACGGTTCGTTCGTCTTGGTGCCCAAGGGCGTTCGCTGCCCGATGGAACTGTCGACCTATTTCCGCATCAACGAGAAGAACACCGGCCAGTTCGAACGGACGCTGATCATCGCGGAAGAAGGCGCCTACGTCTCCTACCTCGAAGGCTGCACTGCGCCGCAGCGCGACGAAAACCAGCTGCATGCGGCGGTCGTCGAACTGGTTGCGCTGGATGATGCAGAGATCAAGTATTCGACCGTCCAGAACTGGTATCCGGGTGACAAGAACGGCAAGGGCGGCATCTACAACTTCGTCACCAAGCGTGGCGATTGCCGGGGCAAGAATTCGAAGATTTCCTGGACGCAGGTCGAGACCGGCTCGGCCATTACCTGGAAATACCCGTCCTGCATCCTGCGCGGAGACAATTCGCGCGGCGAATTCTATTCGATCGCCGTCTCCAACGGTCACCAGCAGATCGATTCAGGCACCAAGATGATCCATCTCGGCAAGAACACGTCGAGCCGCATCGTTTCCAAGGGCATCGCGGCCGGCGTCAGCCAGAACACCTACCGCGGCCAGGTCTCGACCCACCGCAGGGCGGAAAACGCCCGCAACTTCACCCAGTGCGACAGCCTGCTGATCGGCGACAAGTGCGGTGCCCATACGGTGCCCTACATCGAGGCACGCAACTCCTCGGCCCAGTTCGAGCACGAAGCGACGACCTCGAAGATTTCCGAGGACCAGCTGTTCTACTGCCTGCAGCGCGGCATTCCGACGGAGGCTGCGATCGCCCTGATCGTCAACGGCTTCGTCAAGGAAGTCATCCAGGAACTGCCGATGGAATTTGCGGTCGAAGCGCAGAAGCTGATCGGGATTTCGCTGGAAGGAAGCGTGGGCTAGTTAAGGAAAGCATCGCGGATGACCGAAGAAGATGATGGAGAGAAACACTATGTTTTTCTCCAAGAGCGCTCTGAAAAATGGCTTCTACGGTTGGATGCGTTTGTTTTCGTTGTTGTAATCAGTTTTGCTTTGTTCTGCGCCGCCTATTCGGATTTGGGATTTTGGGCTGGCCTTTGGAACATCGTGAAGCCCGCATGATGAATTTCGGCACTGGCCGATGGACCGCACAGGAAGAACGAAATGCTTGAAATCAAGAACCTTCATGCCCGCATCGCCGCTGACGGCACCGAGATCATTCGTGGTCTGAACCTGACCGTGAAGGCTGGCGAAGTTGCCGCTGTCATGGGGCCGAACGGCTCCGGAAAATCGACGTTGTCCTATATCCTGTCCGGCCGCGAAGACTATGAAGTCACCGAAGGCGACATCCTTTACAATGGCGAGAGCATTCTCGAACTGGACCCGTCCGAGCGCGCCGCCAAGGGCATCTTTCTGGCCTTCCAATATCCGGTCGAAATTCCCGGTGTTGCCACCATGCAGTTCCTCAAGGTGGCGATGAACGAGCAACGGAAATTCCGTGGCGAGGACGAACTGACGACGCCGGACTTCATCCGTCGCGTCAAGGAAGCCGCTGCCAGCCTGCAGATCAACCCGGACATGCTGAAGCGTCCGCTCAACGTCGGCTTCTCCGGTGGCGAGAAGAAGCGCGCCGAAATCCTGCAGATGGCGTTGCTTGAACCCAAGCTTTGCGTGCTCGACGAAACCGACAGCGGCCTCGACATCGACGCGCTGAGGATCGTTGCCGACGGCGTCAACGCACTGCGTTCGCCCGATCGCGCCGTCATCGTCATCACCCACTATCAGCGCCTGCTCGAATATATCGTGCCGGACAGCGTCCACGTTCTCTACAAGGGCCAGATCATCAAGTCCGGCGACAAGTCGCTGGCGCTCGACCTGGAAGCCAACGGCTATGCCGACATCATCGACGCGGCGGCCTGAGGAGTGTCTGGGATGAACATGCAATCGGCAATCACGATGACGGCCGCCGAGACGGTCCTCGTCGATGCCTATACCGCCCAGATCGGCGAACTGCCCGGCGAAGGCGCCGTGCTGTCGGCCCGCGATACGCTGCTGGCCGACCTGAAGAGGCAGGGGCTTCCGACACGCCGAGTCGAGTCCTGGCACTATACCGATCTGCGTGCGCTGCTGCGTAGCGTACCAGCCGCCGACCCGACCGCCTTTGCGCAGCGGGTTGATCCGCTGGTGGACGGCTCGTCGGTTCTTTCCGTCCTCAATGGCAAGGCCGATCCGAAAGGCGCGCCTGCCGGTGTCAATGTTCGCTCCTATCGCGAGAGCCTCATTGACGGCGTTGCGGCAGCCGACCTCGTCGAGCGCGACGCCGACGACGCGATCGGCCGGATCAACGGCAGCTTCGTGCGCGATGGTTTCGAGATCGAAGTCATTGAGGGCACCGAGCTTGAGCAACCGCTGGAACTCCAGCTGGTGCAGAGTGCAGGCCAGAGCCATATGCGGTTTCCGGTCACGTTTGGCGCCAATTCGAAGGCTATGGTCATCGAACGACATCTCTCAGTCAGTGATGCGCCGAGCCTCGTGACTACCGTTTGCGACCTGATCGTCGATGACGGCGCCGAAATCACCTGGATCATTCTTCAGCAGCAGGGCGAGGCCGACAGCCATCTTGCGCAGGTCAATTTTGACCTCGGCGCCAATGCCAGCCTGAGGCTGTTCGTCATCAATGCCGGCGGCAAGCTCGTACGCCAGGAGGTCCATGGCGTCACCACCGGCGAAGGCTCTGACTTCAAGCTGCGCGGCATCAACCTGCTCGGCGGCGAAACACACACCGACGTGACCTTCACGCTTGGCCATGACGTGCCGAACACGACATCGACCGAAGTCATCCGCAACGTCCTGTTCGACCGCGCCAAGGGTGTATTCCAGGGCCAGATCCGGGTGGCACCCGACGCGCAGAAGACTGACGCGAAGATGGCGTGCAACACGTTACTTCTCTCCGACGATGCCGATTTCTCGGCGAAGCCGGAGCTGGAAATCTTCGCCGACGACGTCCAGTGCGGTCACGGCGCGACCGTGATCGACATCAATCCGACGCATCTTTACTACCTGCGTGCCCGTGGCATTCCGGAAAACAAAGCGCGGGCAATGCTGGTCAACGCCTTCGTCGACGAGATCGTCGAGGAACTGGAAGTTGAAGCGGTCATCGCGCCCCTGGAAGCGATCATCGAGACCTGGCTCGAAAAGCACGCCTGATTGGATATTTGACATGGAACACACGGTGCCGGTGCCTGCTTATGACGTCGAAGCGATCCGCCGGGATTTTCCGATCCTGTCGCGGACCGTCTATGGCAAGCCGCTTGTCTATCTCGACAACGGTGCCTCGGCGCAGAAGCCGCAGGTGGTCATTGACGCCGTAGCCCATGCCTATGCCAATGAATATGCCAATGTCCATCGCGGCCTGCATTTCCTGTCGAATGCCGCGACAGACGCCTATGAGGGCGCACGCGAAAAGGTGCGCCGCTTCCTGAATGCGCCGTCGGTCGACAATATCATCTTCACCAAGTCCTCGACGGAGGCGATCAACACGGTCGCCTACGGTTACGGCATGCCGAAGATCGGTGAGGGCGACGAGATCGTCGTTTCGATCATGGAGCACCATTCCAATATCGTGCCGTGGCATTTCATCCGCGAACGGCAGGGCGCCAAGCTCGTCTGGGCACCGGTCGATGATCAGGGCGCGTTTCACATCGACGATTTCGTCAGGTGCCTGACCGACAAGACGAAGCTGGTGGCAATCACCCATATGTCGAACGCGCTGGGCACCGTCGTTCCTGTCAAGGAAATCTGCCGGATTGCCCATGAGCGCGGCATTCCGGTCTTGATTGACGGTAGTCAGAGTGCTGTCCATATGCCGGTCGATGTCCAGGATATCGATTGCGACTGGTACGTTATGACCGGCCACAAGCTCTATGGCCCCTCCGGTATTGGCGTTCTCTACGGCAAGACAGACCGGCTCAAGGAAATGCGCCCGTTCATGGGCGGCGGCGAGATGATCGTCGAAGTGACCGAAGACAACATCACTTACAACGACCCGCCGCACCGTTTCGAAGCGGGAACGCCGCCGATCGTGCAGGCAATCGGCCTCGGCTACGCGCTCGACTACATGGAAAAACTCGGCAGGGCGTCCATTGCGGCGCACGAGGCCGATCTGGCGGCCTACGCGCATGAGCGTCTCTCCTCGGTCAATTCGCTGCGCATCTTCGGGACGGCACCCGGAAAGGGTGGTATCTTCTCCTTCGAGCTGGAAGGGATTCATTCCCATGACGTGTCGATGGTGATCGACCGGGCAGGGGTGGCAGTCAGGGCCGGGACGCATTGCGCCCAGCCGCTCTTGAAACGCTTCGGCGTGACCTCCACATGCCGTGCATCCTTTGGTCTCTACAATACCCGGGCCGAAGTGGACGTGCTGGTGGATGCGCTTGACCACGCTCGCAAGTTCTTTGCGTAAGGAATAGTCCGATGAGCCTTGATACGACTGAAGACAAGATCGATGTCCGCGAAGGGCTTGTTCATTCCGCCATTCCGGCGAACGAACTTGCCCGACTCAGCGACGACGTTATTTCCGCGCTGAAGACGGTCTACGACCCGGAAATCCCGGCCGATATCTTTGAACTCGGGCTGATCTACAAGATCGATATCGAAGACGACCGCATGGTCAAGATCGCCATGACGCTGACGGCGCCCGGTTGCCCGGTGGCCGGCGAGATGCCGGGCTGGGTCGAAAACGCCGTCGGTGCAGTCGAGGGCGTGTCCGGCGTCGAGGTATCGATGACCTTCGACCCGCCATGGACGCCGGACCGCATGTCGGAAGAGGCACAGGTCGCCGTCGGCTGGTACTGATCAGCGCTGCGGCGTATTGATCCCTTAACCGCTGCACATTACATTCAAGACTCGGAAAGCATCAGGCCTTGAACCTGATCGCATAAGGAGAAATGGCCGATGGGCTTTGCAGTCATGAGTTTGAGCGATGCGGCGGCGGGCCGCGTCAAGGCGATCGTCGAGAATGCCGGCGGCGAAGCCGAGGGCATTCGCGTCGGGATCAAGAAGGGCGGATGCGCCGGCATGGAATATGCGATCGATCTCGTGACCGCGCCGAACCCTAAGGACGATCTGGTCGAGCATCACGGCGCCAAGGTCTGGGTCGCGCCTGAAGCCGTGTTGTATCTGCTTGGAACCCGCATGGACTTCGAAATCACGACGTTGCGCTCGGGCTTTACCTTCAATAACCCGAACCAGACCTCGGCTTGCGGCTGCGGCGAATCGGTCGAGTTGAAGCCCGCCGATCTTGCTGCACTGGCAGCAAAGGGCGATGCCGTCGTTCGAGCCGGCTAAATGTTTCGCCGCGACGGCGTTATCATAGAGCACAGATTTGGAAAGAGACTGGTTTGCGCCCGTCTCTTTTTCTGTTTTTATGCTCTGCCGATAATCGTGGCGAAGGCATGGATCGAGTAACGCGATGCCGATTGCGCAGAAACATTTCATCCAGGCTCTATACGACAGTTTTCCCGACCCTGTTGTCGTCGTTGATGCAAGCCGCATCATCCGGTCCGCCAATCCGGCCAACGTCAGGCAATTCGGTTACGCGCTTGACGAGATCGTCGATCTGCCGGCACGCATTCTTTATGCGACCGACGAAGACTATGAGGCGTGCCTCAACAGCGATCTCAGTAAATCTCCGACCGAAAATGCTTCGGAAGGCATCTATCGATATCGACGCAAGGATGGTTCGGTGTTTTCCGCGCGCCTGCGGCTGACCGAGGTGAATGGTGAGGACGGCAGATCACAAGGCTTTATCGGGGTCGTGCATGATATCTCGGATATTCTTGAGCTCGACAGGGAGCGAAAGAAAACCGCCGACATGCTCAATGCAGCGCTACAGGCGATCCCTGAAGGATTTGCGATCTTCGACAGGGACGAAAAGATCGTGGTCTTCAATGAAGCCTATCGCCGCATCCTCGGTGCGGCCGGTCAGCGGCTCCATGTCGGCATGACGGCGAAGGATATCCTTGTCGCCGTATATGAGGCCGGAAACTATCCGTTCGTGCCGGTCGGCTCGCCTGATGCTACGGCATGGATTGAAAGCCGGATTGAGGACTTTCGCCATCCGAGCGGCAAGGCGCAGGTTTTCCCCTATGCCGGCGGGCGTTGGTTGCAGGTCGAGAACCTGAAGGCTGAAGATGGCAACACCGTCGTGCTCCGCATTGATGTGACGGCATTGAAGGAGGCTGAACTGGCCCTCGACCGCCAGCGCCTGGAATATTATACACTGGTCCAGAACATTCCGGATTTCATCTGCCGTATTTCCAAGGACTTGAACTATACCTTCGTCAACGACCGATACGCACAGTTCCGCGGCTTGAGCGCCGGCGAACTGATCGGAAAGCCGTTTCTCGACTTCGTGCCGGAAAGGGATCGCGAGCGACTGGTCCGTGTCCTGGAAAACCTCTCACCCGAAGAGCCGATGGTCTCGCGCGAACAATGCCAGCAATTGGCAGATGGCAGTGAATTCTGGATATTCTGGTCGAACATGGCGGTTTTCGATGGAGAAAAGCTTGCCGAATACATCACAGTGGGGCGCGACGTCACCGAATTGAAGCGACAACAGGCGCGGATTGCGCAGCAAAGCGCCGAACTGCAGCGAAAGAACGAGGCGCTCCATCAGTTCACCGGCACTGTCTCCCACGACCTGAAGGCGCCGCTGCGCCACATGTCGATGTTTTCCGACATGATCGGCGAGGATGTGGCCAACGGCAACCTGGAAGAACTTCCGGTCTATACCCAACATCTGCGCCAGAGCGCCCGGCGGATGGACCAGTTGATCGACAGTCTTCTGGATTACGCCCAGATCGCCGACCAGATCGGCAACTGGCAGACCGTGTCGATAGGCGACGTGATTTCCGATGCGATCCTCAATCTCGACAGTTTCATTCGCGAAGCCGATGCCAGTTTCGAATTCTCATCGCTGCCGCAGGTGAAAGCTGATCCCGAACTGCTCAAGCGGCTTTGCCAAAACCTGATTGGCAACGCCATCAAGTACCGCAAGGACGATGTAAAGCCGGTCATCAAGGTCTATGGCGAGAAGGACGATGACTTGGTCAGGGTCTATTTTCAGGACAACGGCATCGGTATCGACCCACGGTTTTCGAAGAAGATCTTCGATGTATTCCAGCGTCTGCACAGGGATGAATCGGTCTATCAGGGCACAGGTATCGGACTGGCCTTGGCAAAACGGATAGCCGAGAGCCACAATGGGTCTCTCGAGCTTGACACGACATTCACGGAGGGTGCACGTTTCGTGCTGGTTCTTCCGGAAACGAGGCAATCTGGCGGAAAGTAAGACGCACTTGGGAACTCGGGTCAAAAAATTGCTTGTCGTCGATGACGACCTGATTGACGCAAACTTTGTCATACGCGCCTTTTCCGATCTCGGCGGAAATGTGGAAATCACCCATGTCACGGACGCCGATGTCGCAGCCCGTCGACTGCTGGGAGAGTTGTTCGATTATGTCCTTCTGGATATCAACATGCCCGGAACAAACGGCATGGAATTGCTGAAACGCATCCGGATGGACGAGAAGACGGCGGTTCTTCCCGTGATCATGTTGACCTCGTCGATGAACCCGACGGACGTTTATACATCCTACGCCTGCGGGGCCAACGCCTATACGCTGAAACCATCCTCAGTCAGCGGCTACAGGACGTTTGCGGAGGGGTTCACGCGTTTCTGGGTCGATGTCGTGGTTCAGCCGCTTGCCCAAAGACCGCTATAGTTCATTTCGATCGTCGTATGAAAAAGGGGCGCTTTAAGCGCCCCTTTCGATCTTCGGCTATTCTGCCGCCTCGGCATAATCTTCCAGCGGCGGGCAGGTGCAGACGAGGTTGCGATCGCCGTAGACATTATCAACACGGTTGACCGGCGACCAGTATTTGTCGACCCGGAAGGCGCCTGGCGGGTAGCAGGCCTGTTCGCGCGAGTAGGGACGATCCCATTCGCCGACGAGGTCTTCCACCGTGTGCGGGGCGTTCTTCAGCGGGTTGTTCACCCGGTCCATCTTGCCGTCCTCGATCGCCTGTGCCTCGGCGCGGATCGCCAGCATGGCATCGCAGAAACGGTCGAGTTCGGCCTTGGTTTCCGATTCCGTCGGCTCGATCATCAGCGTGCCGGCAACCGGCCAGCTCATGGTCGGTGCGTGGAAGCCGCAGTCGATCAGGCGCTTGGCAACATCATCCACCGTGACCCCGGCGCTGTCGACCAGCGGACGGGTATCGACGATGCACTCATGTGCGACGCGGCCCTTGGCCGACTTGTAGAGCACGTCATAGGCACCCTTTAGCCGGGCTGCGATGTAGTTGGCGTTGAGGATTGCCACCTTCGTCGCCTGCGTCAGGCCTTCGCCGCCCATCATCAGGCAGTAGCTCCAGGAAATCGGCAGGATTGACGCCGAGCCGAAAGGAGCGGCCGAGACTGCACCTTCGCCGCCATCTGTTTCCGGATGCCCCGGCAGATAGGGGGCAAGATGCGCCTTGACGCCGATCGGACCCATTCCCGGACCGCCGCCGCCGTGAGGAATGCAGAAGGTCTTGTGCAGGTTGAGATGGCTGACGTCGGAGCCGATATCGCCGGGACGGGCAAGGCCGACCATGGCGTTCATATTGGCACCGTCGAGATAGACCTGGCCGCCATGCCTGTGGACGATGTCGCAGACTTCGCGGACATTCTCCTCGAACACGCCGTGCGTCGACGGGTAGGTGATCATGCAGCAGGAAAGGTTTGCCGCATATTGCTCGGCCTTGGCGCGGAAATCGGCCATGTCGATATCGCCATTGTCGCTGACCTTGACGACGACGACCTTCATGCCGGCCATCTGGGCCGACGCCGGATTGGTACCGTGAGCCGACGTCGGAATCAGGCAGACGTCGCGATGGTCGTCGCCATTGGCGAGATGATAAGCGCGGATCGTCAGAAGTCCGGCATATTCCCCTTGAGCGCCGGAGTTCGGCTGCATCGAGACCGCATCGTAACCGGTGATCTGGCAGAGTTTCTGCGATAGGTCGGTGATCATGTGGCGATAGCCTTCGGCCTGATCCGCCGGCACGAAGGGGTGGATTTCGGAAAACTCGGGCCAGGTGATCGGCAGCATTTCCGCCGTCGCATTGAGCTTCATCGTGCAGGAACCGAGCGGGATCATCGAGCGATCCAGCGCAAGGTCACGGTCTGACAGCCGGCGGATATAGCGTGTCATTTCGCTTTCCGCCCGGTTCATATGAAAGATCGGATGCGTCAGATATTCGCTGGTACGCAGCAGGGATTCCGGCAGGCGATAACCAGGCTCGAAATCCTCGACCGTGAAATCGCCGCCGAAGGCCCGCCAGACGGCTTCGAGCGTCACCGGCCGCGAGCGCTCATCGAGGCTGATGCCGATCTTCGTGGTGCCGATCCGGCGAAGGTTGACTTCCTCGGTGACCGCCGTCTTCAGGATGATGCCCTGAAGTTTGCCGACATCGACGGTGATCGTGTCGAAAAACACGTCCGGCTCGACCTTGTAGCCGAGCTTTTCCAGGCCTAGCGCAAGGAGCACCGCCTTTTGATGGACACTCTGGGCGATCGCCTTGATGCCCTTGGGACCATGGAAAACCGCATACATCGAGGCCATCACCGCCAGCAGAACCTGCGCGGTGCAGATGTTAGAGGTGGCCTTCTCGCGGCGGATATGCTGTTCGCGGGTCTGGAGCGACAGGCGGTAGGCGCGGTTGCCGCGGGCATCGACTGACACGCCGACGAGACGACCGGGCATCGAGCGCTTGTAAGCGTCCTTCACGGCCATATAGGCCGCATGAGGGCCGCCATAGCCGACCGGCACGCCAAAACGCTGGGTGCAGCCAATGGCGATATCGGCGCCCATTTCACCAGGGGATTTCAACAGCGCCAGAGCCAGAGGATCGGCGGCGATCGTGGCGATTGCGCCCGCCTGGTGCAGCCGTGCGATCAGTCCGGTGAAATCATGGACGTGGCCATAGGTGCCCGGATATTGGAAGATCGCACCGAAGACGTCGACAGGATCGAGATCGGTGAAAGGATTGCCGATGACAATCGACCAGCCGAGCGGTTCGGCGCGCGTCTTCAGAAGCGCGATGGTCTGCGGATGGCAATTTTCATCGACGAAGAAGGCTCTGGCCTTCGATTTCGCCACGCGTTCGGCCATCGCCATGGCTTCGGCGGCGGCCGTCGCTTCGTCGAGCAACGAGGCATTGGCAACGTCGAGACCAGTAAGGTCGCAGACCATCGTCTGGTAGTTGAGGAGCGCCTCAAGACGGCCCTGGCTGATTTCCGGCTGATAGGGCGTATAGGCCGTATACCAGGCCGGGTTTTCCAGGATATTGCGCTGAATGACTGGCGGCGTGATCGTGCCGTAATACCCCTGGCCGATCAACGAGACGAGCTTCTTGTTGCGGTTTGCCGTCTCGCGCATCTTGTCGAGCGCCTCGCGCTCGGTCATGGCCACGCCCCAGGCGAGCGGGATCTTCTGGCGGATCGATGGCGGAACGGTGTCGTCGATCATTGCATCGAGGCTGCTATAGCCGATGACCTTGAGCATCGCCGTCATTTCATCGGGCGAGGGGCCGATATGACGCCGGTTGGCGAAGTCATACGGCTTGTAATCGGTAAAGGTGAAGTCTTTCGGCATGCTCATCAGGCGATCAGCTCCTTGTAGGCGGCTTCGTCAAGCAGTGCATTGACAGCCGACGGATCGGAAAGCTTCAGCTTGAAGAACCAGCCGGCGCCTTGCGGATCACTGTTGACCAAAGCCGGATCCTCGACGATGGCCTGGTTGCTTTCGACGATTTCGCCATCCAGCGGACAATAGACGTCGGATGCCGCCTTGACGGATTCCACGGTGGCCGCGGTTGCGCCCTTGTCGAGCACAGTGCCGGCTTCCGGCAGTTCCACGAAGACGAGATCGCCAAGCTGTTCTGCCGCATGGGCGGTGATGCCGACCGTTGCGACATCGCCCTCGATTTTCAGCCATTCATGTTCGTCGGTAAATTTCAGCATCGGGTTTGCTCCAGCTCAGCGTTTGTAGGTGGGGGTAACAAAGGGTAGGGCGGCGAGGGTGACGGGCAGATATTTGCCGCGTACTTCCGCGAAAAGTTGAGTGCCGTTTGGAATATGGGCAATATCGACATACCCCATGGCAACGGGATGGTCGGCGCTTGGTCCGAAACCGCCTGACGTGACGGAGCCGACCGGGGTCTTGCCTTCGCCATCGGCAAAGAGCGGTGCTCCGCCGCGCACCGGCGCCTTGCCTTCCGGCTTCAAACCTACGCGGCGACGATCGGCGCCATCGGCAAATTGACGAAGAATGGTGTCCGCTCCGGGGAAGCCGCCTGCGCGTGCACCACCTGTTCGGCGGGCTTTCTGCATCGCCCATTCGAGCGCGGCTTCCACCGGCGTCGTTCCCGTATCGATGTCGTTTCCGTAGAGACACAGCCCGGCTTCGAGACGCAGCGAGTCGCGCGCGCCAAGGCCGATCGGCATGACATCGGGATGTTCGAGAATCCGACGTGTCACATCGTCGGCAGAGGCGGCGGGAATAGAGATTTCAAAACCATCCTCGCCGGTATAGCCGGAGCGGGAAATGATGCAGGGCACATCGTGCAGGTCGGCCTCTGCCACGTCCATGAACCGCATGGTGGCAATATCCGCCCAGAGTTCGGCCAGAACACATTCGGCCCGCGGCCCCTGCAGCGCGATCAGCGCGCGGTCGTGGAGAAGCGTCAGATCACAGATCTCGCCAAGATGCTTTTGCAGGTGGGCGAAGTCCTCGTCCTTGCAGGCGGCGTTGACGACGAGGAAGAGATGGTCGCCGCGATTGGCGATCATCAGGTCGTCGAGAATGCCGCCCTGGTTATTGGTGAACAGCCCGTAGCGCTGGCGACCTTCGGCAAGCCCGAGCACATCGACGGGCACCAGCGTTTCAAGCGCAAGTGCTGCATCCTCGATCCGTCCGGATTTCGGCCGCAGGATGATCTGGCCCATATGGGAGACATCAAACAATCCGGCGGCGGAGCGCGTGTGAAGATGCTCCTTCATGACGCCGGCCGGATATTGCACCGGCATGTCGTAGCCGGCAAACGGCACCATGCGGGCGCCGAGCGACACGTGCAACGCATGCAGCGGCGTCTGTTTCAAAGGGGAATGATCGTCCAAGTCCGGCCTCCAGGTCTGGCGCAACGCGCCGGCTCATCTCCACGCGCATTGACTGCGTCGTTTCCTCGAGCCCCCTCTGTCCCTTTGCCTGAGATTGTTATCCCTTCGGCGAGCGGAAATGCTTCTCTCCAGAGTCCTACCGGCACCTTGCTGGTCCTTTGGCCTGAGAGTTTCCGGGGCGGTTGCTCCTTCGGCACCGGTGTTACCCGGATTCTCCCAACAAGATCGGGTTCAGATAACGGCGATCCCGATTGCTTGGCAAGCGCAAAATGTCGCGCCCGAACAGATTTTTGTCGTGGCTGTTTCACGCCCATGCCGGGATGTGGCAAATCCGCCTTTGCTTTTTTCCCGTCGAGGGGATAACGCAATCCTCCTAGACGGAGATCATCAATGGCTAGGGCCGGGCGACATATGCGGGTGACGGTGCGGGTGTTTTCAGCGCTCGCGCTTCTGTTCCTGTCGTTTGCCCACCAGCCGGTTTTCGCCCGGCAGATCACGCCGGCGATGGCAGCGGAATACATACTGCCGGATGGATCGATCGGCGACATCTGCTTCGGGCTGGACGGTATCGAAGGCAGGGGCCACGGCTCCTCGCACGAGGGGCTCGCGCCGATCTGCGACTATTGCCGATTGGCTGCTGCTGTACTCCTCCCGTCACCACCGAGCGACAGCTATCTTGTCATCCGCTCAGCGACACTCGTCTCGGCCAAGCCGGATTTTCAGACACTTTTCGTCTCTCATCCGCGAACACTGCCGCAATCGCGTGCGCCTCCAGTTTTGCTTTGAAGCCCTCGCTTCGGCGATTTTCCAGATTATCCAGAGCATTCAGCCGCCTGACGCGGCGTTGACCGTCCGGCCTTTGTTGGCTAGGCCCGGTCCGGAGACAGATCAATGACACACAGCAGAACCACGATGCTTGCGCTTGCACTTTCGCTCGGCGCAGCCGCCACCGCTCACGCTCATGCGTCCTTCGAACAGGATGAGGTTGCCTCCGAAAGCAGCTTCAAGGCCGTGCTGCAAATCCCGCATGGGTGTGATGGTAAACCGACCACCGAAGTGCAGGTCAAGCTGCCGGAAGGCTTCGTTTTTGCCAAGCCGCAGCCCAAGGCCGGCTGGGAGCTTGAGGTCATCAAGGGTGAATACCAGAAGAGCTACGACAACCACGGCAAGGCAGTGACCTCCGGTCCGCTGGAAATCCGCTGGAAGAACGGCAATTTGTCCGACGACTATTACGACACCTTCGTTATCAGTGGCAAAATCTCAGGCTTTGACAAGGAGACGCAGATTGCCTTTCCGGTGACGCAGCTCTGCGGCGCTTCGGACACGGTCGTCTGGGATGAAATCGCCGCAGAAGGACAGAGCGCCCATTCGCTGGAGCATCCGGCACCGACTGTCACCGTGACGCCTGCAGAGGCTGGCGGCCATGATCATCACGACATGGCGGCGATGGCTGGCATGAGCGGCATGGACGGTGCACCAGTCAAAGCCGGGTCGCTGGAAATTTCCGGCGGAGCGGCCAAGGCGATGTTGCCGGGCGCCAAAGTCGGCGGCGGCGGTTTCACGATCAAGAACGATGGCAGCGAAGACGATATGCTGGTGTCCGTCGAGAGCCCGGCGGCGGGCCGCGTCGAACTGCACGAGATGACGATGCAGAACGACGTGATGAAGATGCGCAAGCTGGAAGAGGGTATTGCCATTCCCGCCGGAGAGACCGTCGAGCTTCAAAATGGTGGCCTGCATCTGATGTTCATAGATGTGAAAAAGCCGTTCGCCGAGGGTGACAGTATCCCGGTGACGCTGACCTTCGAGAAGGCGGGCAAGGTCGATTACGTGCTTCCCGTCGGCAACGCAGCCGGCGGTGCGCACAAGCACAACTGAGTTCTGGATTTTGCCGGGCGGCATGGGAAACCGTGCCGCCCCGTCCGCATGGAGCCTCTGCCCTGCAATGCGAGATTGATCTCTCAGTCTGCGGACGCGTCGTCGTCCTGGCGCTTGCTGCCATCATCGGCTTCGGGTTCATCCGGCCCGAATTCCATATAGCGACGAACGACGTCTCCACGCGTACTCTGTGGCTGGCGACCGTTGGAACTCATCAGCATCAGCGACAGCGATGTCGGGCTGCGAAGGGCCGCAACCGCAGCATGCGTGTTGGCTGCATCGTCCTTCGGACGTGCCGACAGCAGGGTGATCGCCTCGTCGGTCGGGCCGTCGCCGCTCACGCGTGCCGACGGCTTGACGGCTTGAGCCGCGTAAGCCGCTGTCGTGGCTGACATGGTGACGACGAGGGTCATTGACGATCTGCCCTGGCGGGCGCTCCTTCGGATGTTTCAATCGATCCCTTTTTACCCGACCGCCGTTTCATCCCGGTGAAACCGAGTGATGGCATTTAAGGCAAATCTTATCGATCTTCCGGTGGAAAAAGGGGAGCGCTGTCCGCCCGGGGAAAGGCGCGCGCTCCCAAAGGCTCAGGCGTAACGCCGTAGATAGAATCTCTCGACGACTGGCGCAGCGCCCGTCGTCAGCCCGTCAAGCTCAACACATTTATCGGCGGGGGCGCGGCAGACAGCGCGGGCGTCGCGATTGCTTTCTTCGCTTGCAAAATGCAGCGCTGCCGCTTCGTTGGCAAACAGCCCGCCGACGCGGTCGAGCCGGTCCTGCACGACCCACCAGCCGTGATGATCCCGGCCGACGGTAAAGCGAGGCGTTGCAAGCAATGCACGTTGTATGGGGTATCTACTGCCCATGATCCTTGTAACCTTGTATTGTTGATGGGTATCGACTGTTCGTCTCAGCGCAGAAGCCAGCCGGCCAGGACCTGAACGGTTCCGGCACAAACGAAAACAGTTGTGAGACGGATGACAGCACCGGAAAGACTGGTTCGGTCTCCCGTTGTGCGGGCGAACGCGTCCCACCGTACTGAACGAAGTCTGGCAAACTGCTGCATGGGTCGATCTTCCGTTTGAAATGTGCAATCGGCAAAGCGCTGATTGCCAAGAGAAAATATGATGTCGGCCATTGTCATTCCATTCTGGGCCGACAGCTTTCTTCTTAAAATCTCATAGGATTTGCCGTCGCGCCGGCGCTGGTTTGCAAAGGACAGGCGCCAGCGCCATCCGGATTGCAGCCGTGGTTTCGGCAACGATCGGCGTCAGCGGCAACCGGACATCGTCGCTCATTCCCCTCAGGAGACTGAGGCCGTATTTGACGGCCGCCGGGCTCGGCTCGCGTTCCAGCGCCTGAAACAGCGGGCTCAGCCGCTCCTGCAGGCTTTGGGCCGATTGCTGGTTGCCGGTGGCAAGCGCCTGATGGAGCGCGACGGTCAATCGCGGCACCAGATTGGCCGCCGCCGAGATGACACCGCGCCCGCCCATCAGCGTGAAGGGCATGGCCGTCAGATCATGGCCGGAATAGAGCGCGAATCGCTGGCGCAATGCGGCAGGCATTGCCACGAGGCGACTGATATCGCCCGTTTCATCGGCGATTCCGACGACCGACGGCAGGGTTGCAAGCCGCTCCAGCGTGCGGGGCAAGAGGTCTATGGCCGTTCGATGCGGCGCGAGACCGACGATGAGCGGCAGGTCCACCCTGCTGGCGATCGTCTCGTAGTGACGGAACAGTCCTTCCTGTGCGGGCTTGCTATAGTAGGGAGTGACGACATAGGCGGCGGCAGCGCCCATATTCTTCGCCTCCGCCGTCCGTGCCACCGTCGTCTCGGTGCAGTTCGTACCCGTACCGGCGATAACAGGGACCCGTCCGGCGGCCACCGCGACCGCGAGCCGGATAAGTCTCGTCCGTTCTTCATCCGTCAGCGCCCAGGGCTCGCCGGCCGGACCGGAAACGAGCAAGCCCGAAATGCCGCTGTTGATCTGCCATTCGGCAAGATCAGCGAATGACGCTTCATCCAGCTGTTCGCCATGAAAGGGAGTGACGAGGTCGCAGATCGCCCCTTCTGGCATTGAAGCGAGCGGCGTGAAATCAGTCATTTTGTAGTTCCTTTCACAATGCCGCGTTGGTCCGTCTTCGGCGAACAAACGGCTTGGACTCACCGTCGGCACTGCTCAGAAGAGCAATCAACATGGCAGCCGCTGGGTCGCGATGCTTGGCTCTCACGAGCTTGCGCCGCCGCGGCTGGGTAGGGCCGGTCTTGAGAAACAGCGTGGCGACCCAGTGATCTGCGTGTGGCGCGAGATCGCGAAAGTCGCGTGCGGGCTGGCAGGATTGGGCAAGAATACGCAGGGCCGCCGCAAACGCGTCCTTTTCCATGAAGCGGCGAAGCTCGTGAGACTGTTTCATGTCTTCCGGCAATCCCGCCGTCTGCGGCAGAATCCGCACGGCTTCCCAGACGTGGTGCTCGCGAAGAATCCGGGCGGCGCAGACCCGTGCAATCAGGCTGGCGAGCGCGGTTCCGGCAGGCATGTGCTCCGAAGGACGGGCAGCCTTGGCCGGCGAGAGCCGGTCTTTCGATGGGGATATCGTAGTCACCGCGATACCTCAGGAGAGTACGCAGATGAGGGCGATGCCGGCGAGTGAAAGAAAGATCGCAGCGGCATTCAGCACGGCCGTCAGGCGTGCTCGGCGCCGCCTGCGGGAGCTGGCGTATTCGGCCGGTTGGTGCGGCGTTTGCCGGCCATCAATGGCCTTGGCGGAAAGGATGGAGGGGTGGAGGTATGGCATTGGCATCGTGGCAGTGACCTGTTTCGAATGCCCGGATGCTAGAGCCGCTGCGCATTTGAAATCCATTCCGGGAAAACGGGAAAGAGATAAAGGTTTTATAGGAGACAATTTTAAGGACACCGACGCGCCGCGTTTGCAACTCGAGTACTTGCGGCTTTTCTTGAATACGGGCACACTCGCTTCAACCTAAGGGAGGGGTGCACATGACGGACAGGGAAACACTCGAAGGCATCGTCAACAAGCTCTACGAGGCACGTGCGGTCAATGACATTGATTCAGTGATGTCCCACACCGGACCCGGCTTCAGCTTCTGCATCCTCGGCAGCGGCAAGCTCTCACCGATGGCACAGCGGGTCTGCGAACCGGCGGCGGTCGATGCAGCTGTCCGCGGACTGGTCGCTGACTGGGACATGTCAAAGATCGAGACCACCCGCATTTACGTTGACGGTGACACGGTTTTCGCGCATCGAGCAGGACCGATCCGCTACAGGGGCGGCAAGGAAATCCAGACAGAATACCTTGACCGTTTCACCTTCAAGGACGGCAAGATCGTCGACCTGACCGAGTTCGTCGATACATTGATGGTCGCGGAAACTGTCGGATTGCTCGACGCATAGAGAACCGGATCGGACCGCGCGGCCAATCGGGCGGTCCATCAACCGCGCGGCATTCCGATCCGGCGGAAACTCGCCAGGGCACCGTCTCTGTGCATGTCGTTATCCGCGAGGTCGCCTGTTCGAAAACGCTTCTGCGACGACCTGATGTTCATCGTCGTAGATGATGTAGCCCGGCCGGGACGTTTTCAGGATTTCGATCACATGTCCGTGCTGTTCGAGCAATGCAGCAAGTTCATAGGCTTTCGACAAATGTTCGTTCGCTGTTGGTTTGAACCAGCTCAGGCCCGCAGTGATGGCCGTACGGCTATATCCTTTCGAGGTGGACCGGTTGAATCTTGGCGGGACCGCAAGGTTTTTCCGATACCAACCCAGCAGGTCTTCGATGCGCTGAAGGCTATGGTTATCCGCCTTCGATTCTCGAACAATGTCATAGGCGGCTGAAAAGAAGCCTTCGCGCTCCTTCAGGCCCAAAACGGATGTCAATCGCACGAACCGTAAAAACACCGGGCTAATTCTCGAAGGCGTAGATCTTCTTCCAGTCGTTCTTCATGTCGACAAGAAGCCAGTTGCGCTGTTCCGCCTCATCCATGGCTTTGTTAAGCTTTCCGATATGCGAATCGCGGTCATAGGCGTATTCGCGCTCGGAATCGGTGTGATGCACGATCAATCCTAAGCTGTTCGGCTTTCCGCCTGTCACCCAGCGCAGCATTTCATAGTCGCCGTCGGAATTTCCAGCCACGAAGATCGGGCGCCGGCCGATGAACTTGTTGATGCCGACCGGTTTGCCGGCGCCGTCGTCGATGAAGTCGATCTTTGGAAGACGGTTGAGCACGGGCACGTCGTCGACGAGCGCATATTCCGTGGTGATCGTACTGCCGACCACCTGTTCGGGTGGAATGCCGTACGCCTCTTCGGTGATCGGCCGCATGAATTCGACACCGCCGCCGGAGACGATGTAGGTCTTGAAGCCGTTGGCGCGGAGATAGTCGAGCAGTTCCCGCATCGGCAGGAACGTCATTTTGTTGTAGGGCTTTCCAGTCTTCGGATGCTTGGATGCGGCAAACCAGTCGGTGACGATCTTGGCGAATTCGTCCGTGGTCATTCCGGCATGCGTGGCCATTCCAAGCTCGACAAGACCCTTTTCGCCGCTTGCCGCCATTCCTTTGATGTCTCCGGCCAGAACGGACTTGAATGGCTCCGTCTCCTTCCATTCCGGATGTTCTGGCGCGAGCACCTTGACCCGGTCGAGCATGAATCCGAGCTGGAAATAGAAAGGTTGCTCCGACCAGAGCGTGCCGTCATTGTCGAAGACGGCTATGCGGTCCTCCGGTTTGACAAAGTCCGCATTCTTTTCGTCGGTCACCTTGCTGACGAAATCGACGATTGCCTGTTTCGACTTGCCGTCGTTCCAGGATGGCAGGTCTTCCGCCAGGGCAGCCAGCGGCAGGAGGAGCGCGACAAGGAACGCACGAACGAAAACGGACATGGAACTCTCCTTGATCAGGCGACGGGTCTTTTGATGCAGCGGAAGCCGACATGACTGGTGGAGGTGTCCTCCGGCTCGGCATGGCGCGCGGCCGGACGGTAGCGACGGCAATAATTGGGCGCGCAAAGATGCGAGCCGCCCTTCAGCACCCGCCGCGCGATCCGGATGTCCGGCAGCCGGCTATCGTAGCTCTCATCGGCTGGTCCGCCGCGCGGGTTCTGCGGAATGCAGCATGACTTGGCCGCAGGCTGCGGATGGCGTGTCGACCAGTAATCCGATGTCCATTCCCAGACATTGCCGATCATGTCATAGGCGCCGTAGCCGTTTGGCGGGAAGGATCGCACCGGCGTCGTCCGGTCCTTGCCGGCGGGCTTTGTGCTGTGGGTCGGGAAGGTGCCGGCCCAGGTATTGGCCATGACGACACCACCGGGCATCAGTTCGTCGCCCCAGGCGAACTCGACATCGTCGAGGCCGCCACGTGCGGCAAGTTCCCATTCCGCTTCCGTCGGAAGATCGAGGCCCGCCCATTCGGCATAGGCCTTCGCATCGCAGAAAGCGACATGCACGACCGGGTGGTCGAGCTTGCCGCGCAGGTCGCTCAAGCCACCGTAGGGGCGGCGCCAGTTCGCACCGAACTTGAACGCCCACCACTGGCTGATGTCCGGTCCGTTCACGGATTTTGGCGGGGTGAAAACGAGCGAGCCGGCCTTCAGCATGTTCGGCCGCGCGCCGGGGTAGTCCTTCGGATCCGGCGCTTTTTCGGCAAACGTCACATAGCCGGTCGCCTTCACGAATGCCGTGAATTGCCGGTTCGTCACTGGCGTCGCCTCTATCCAGAAACCATCGACCGTGACGGGATGGGAAGGCGCTTCCTCGGGGTAATGGTGATCAGAACCCATCGTGAAGGTGCAGCCCGGTATCCAGACCATGTCGCCGGGAGCCAATGATCGGTGCTGTTCGTTATCCAATGCCAATGCCATGGCAGCCTCCGAATTTCGATGCGGCAGCATCGCCGCTGCGGTGCGCTCCCGGAAGTACGTTACTGTAACAAAAACCGCATAACATGATACAACCTCCGCAAATCCCGGCAAACCTCGGATTATCCTCTCAGGTCGGGTTCAACTCCGGCAGGCGGGATATGGGGCGGGAGCGGCCGCTCCCGATGTGAGCACGACGCGCCTTGGTGATCGCGCGCAACAGCGCCTCGCGATCAAGCGCCAGGCCGTCCGGTTCGTTTGCGAAGAGTCGGCGTTCGAGCGTCCCGGTTTGGCGTGCGACATCCGCGTCGTTGGTAGCCGAAACCCAGTCGCCGATCGACCGGAAACCGGCACTCCGGCTCCAGGACACCAGCCGAAGATACACAGTTGCTGCGTCGTCTTTTCGAATGGAGGCGACAAGCTGTTTGAAGCGTGTCTTTTCAGAACTCCGGCGCAATGCGTTCCAGGTCGACAATCGCGCCTTGACCGGCGGAAGCAAACGGCGGGCAAGCCAAACGATGCCTGCCAGCAGGCTAAGCGCTGCCGCGGCAAGCGTGATCGCCGCCTTCGACAAGACCGGAGATTTGACACCGCTATCTTCCGTCTGAAGCTGAGGCGCAATTCCCTGCGCCGGAGCTGGAACGTTCACAACGGTGAGCACCGTGGCCGGAAGAGAGGCTATTTTCGCCGCATGCGCATCGAGATCGAACCAGGTAGAGGAAACCTCCGGTATCTCGAACGTGCCGGCCGCTTGCGCGATATAGGTGATGGTCTGCGTGCGTGAACTGCCAACGGTTCCACCATTGTCCTCCACGCCGTCTGATATCACCGGTGGTTTCGGATAGACCTTCAGCCCGTGCGGCTGTCCGAGATCAAGCGACGGGATCATCATCGCCTGTGTGTCCGTTCCAAATACGGTAACCGTGCGCACCAGCGCCTCACCAACATTCAATTTCGCTGGATCGCGATCGAACGATTCGGTCATTGCGACGCCACGCGCAGCAAACGGGAGGGTTTCGCCTCTGGCGCCGGGCACGTCCCCGACAGTGAAGCTCGTCGGCGGCAGGTTCGCTGTTCCCTTCATGGTCTTACCGTCGTTGGAATAGTCGAAATCGATGACGGCCGGTGGCAGCGTGAAGGTTCCCGCCATTTCGGGGACGACCGTGTAGGCGCGGCGAATGCCGGAATATTGCACGCCATCAAAGGTTTCAACGAGGTTCTGAGCACGCTCGTCCGGCAGCGTGACGACGGCATTCGGCAGGTCAAAAAGCGGGAACTGCGGCGGCGAGGTGAAGAAGTCGGGTGCGAAGACATCTATCGTGACATGCACCTGCTGGCCGGGAACGATCGCCTCTTGATTATCGACTGTTGCCCGCGCGAACGGCTCCGCGCCCAATGCTGCGGATATGGAGAACAACCAGAGGGCAAGGGCAATCTGAAACCGTCTCACGGCTTGCTCTCCTGTGCTTCGATCGCAAATTTCCTTGTCATCAGGTCGGCGGGACTGACCTGGATGTTCTTCATCCACATCTCCGATGTCTGTTCGGCGATGTTCATCTGGCCCGCCTTGCCCTTCTTCCCCTTGTCGTCGAACTGTACCTGGTCGGGCGGCAGGTTCGGCGCATCCTGCTGTTCTTCTTCCTGCTCCTTCTGGTTCTTCAGAAGCCTTTCGGCAATCGCAAGGTTCGCCTTGGCATCCGGCCAGTCCTTGTGCAATTCAAGCGCTTTGCTGAAGGCAGCGACGGCCTGTTCGAACTTCATCAGATGTAGCAGGGCGTTGCCCTGATCGTACCAGCTCTCTGCGCTATCGACCGCGGCGAAGGCGTCCAGCGCGTTGGCGAATTTCCCGGCTCGATAAAACGCCGTTCCCCTCCATATGGGATCCTGAAAATGTGTCGCCGCCTTCTCGAACTCGCCTAGCTCGAAGGCACGCCGTCCCTGCTGGTCGGCGGTCAACCACATATCGATGAATTCGGCGGCTTCGGCTTTGCCGGGTTCGAACGCGATATTCGCCGCGATCAGCAATGCGCCGAGCCTGACGACCCAGCCCTTGCGAAACGAAATGGCAAACAGCATGACGATCGGGATCACCAGCCACCAGCCCAGATCATGCCACCGATCGTTCTGCGTCGAGGTCTTCTGGGCGAAGTTGGTGCGGATGCGCTGCACCATCCAGCGGACGTCGGTATCGTCGGCGGTCAGCGTTGCGACGTCGGCCCCGGTGAGCGCATGCAGATTCTTCAGTGCCTCGATGTCCAGCCTGGCAAAGACGCGAGCACCGGCGGCGTCCGTCAGGAACCCTTGATCGGCTGTCTTGACCGGGCCACCCTCGGCGGTTCCGACCCCCAGAACCACAACCCCATCCTTCGTCTTGTGCTTGAAGGCGTCGAATGCCTTCTGCTCGATACCATCGGTGACGAACAGGATGGTGCCGGCAGCCTCCTCCCTTGCCAGCATGTCCTCGGCAAGCTGCAACGCATTGCCGGTGTTCCTGCCATCTACCGGCATGATGCGGGTGGCGAGAGCGTCCACGTAAGTGCCGATCAGGGACGTGTCGTCTGTCAATGGCAGGACGACATGCGCCGATCCGGCATAGGCCCACCACCGCCGTCCGGGCGCCGCCCCGGAGTACGACGATATCCTTCGCCTTGAGCTTGGCACGTTCGAGCCGCGACGGGGTGACGTCGATGGCGTCCATCGTCGGCGACAGGTCGATGGCAATGACAAGTGGGGCGGTATCCTCGACGAAAGGCGGGGCTTCCCGCTGCCATGTCGGTCCTGCCGCGGCTATGACCGCGATTGTCACGACGGCAGCCAGCAACCACCACGGCCGAATGCGGGAATGCCCAGTACCATCAATAACGAGCTTGTCGAGTAGATGCGGGGCGATGATCCCATTCCACTGCCGGCGGATATCGGTGGACCGCGATGCCATCCAGGCAATGGCGATCGGCACAAGCAGTGCCAACAGCCACCATGGGCGAAGGAAATGGAAATCCTCGATCATGACGCCGTCCGCTTCCGCATTCCCCCGAAAAACCCGCTCATCAGATAATAGAACGACAGAATGCCGATTGCCGCGCCGAGCGGCCAATGGAACAATTCTATGCGCGGCCTCCAGGACAGGTTCTTCTGGTCCTGTGGCGTGATCTTGTCGAGCGTGTCGTAGATCGCGGCAAGCTGCGTCTGGTCTCCGCCAAAGAAATACCTGCCTCCGGTGTCGGCAGCAATCTTCTGCAGGGTGGCTGTGTCGAGCTTGTCCTCGCCGGTCGCTGCCGGATCGCCAATGCCGACCGTGTGGATGACGACACCCTTCTGTTTGGCGATGGCTGCGGCCTTTGCCGGTGGCATTTTACTGGCGGTGTCGTTTCCATCGGTGAGCACGATCAACACCTTCTCCGGGACGGTCGTCTTCTGGAACATCTTGATGGCAAGCCCGATCGCGTCTCCGAGCGACGTGCGCGGACCGGCAATGCCCGGAAGCGTTTCCGCAATCATCGCCTGCACCGTCTGGTGATCCATGGTGAAGGGGACCAGCGGATAAGGTGCATCGCCAAAGGCGATCAGGCCGATCCGGTCGCCGGAACGCTTCGTCACGAAGTCGATGACGACTTCGCGCACGGCATCCACGCGCGCCTCCGTGGCCCCGCCAGGGGCCGGAAAATCCTTCGTCTCCATCGACTGCGAGAGATCCAGCGCCAGGATCAGGTCGCGCTGCGGCTCGATCTTTTCGATCGGCGGCTCAACGAACCGCGGCCGGGCCAGCGCCAGGATCAACAGGCACCAGGCGGTTGCCTCGCACAGACGCTGCAGCCAGGTGCGTGGAGCGACGACAGACCCGGCGGTCGGCCGGATACCCGCCGCTTCGGCAACCTGATCGAAGAAAGGGAGACGTACGGAGGCCGATGTTTCCCTGTACGCCGGCATCAACAGCCAGACCAGCAGCGGAACCGGGATCAGGGCGATCAGCCAAGGAAAATCAAGCTGATACATGATGTTGCTCAATCCATTTACGAGCGTCGGCTATAAGGTCTGCGCCACCATCCGTGTACAGGCTGCCGGCATCGTCCTCGCCATGATATTCGCTATCGTCGAGCATTTTCCCGAGTGCCTGGCCAGCCCCGTTTTCCGTACGGCTATCGATAAACCGGACCCATGATGCGCCCGACAGTGAAGCGGTCTCGCTTCGGCCGCTAATCGCCAGGGCGACCCGCTTGAGCAGCAACGCAAGCTCATGAACGGCATCCTGCCGCGTCACGGGGTCTTTTATTCTTCGCTCAATGAGGACCAGTTGCCCAAGGGCCTCGCGCCGGTACGCATTGGCCTCGAAGCGCCGCCACCAGACCAGGACTATCACGCCTGCCGCGGCTAGAAGGGCCATTGCCAGCAAGACCCAACCCCATGTCTGCGGCATCCACGAGACGGGCGGCGGCAAGGCAATATCCTTGAGCGATCGCAGTGCTGCTTCGGTGAGCGGGTCGGGAGCGGCTTGCTGCGGTTCCATCAGCGCCTCCGCTGCCGCCAGGCGGATTGCTCGAGCAGGCGTCTCAGCTGTGGCGCTGTCTCCTCGGCGGACGAGACGGGCAGCATTGGCAGTCCCAACTCACGCTGCCAGGCCAAAAGCGCGCGACCCCGGTCGCGGGCAAATCTGTCGATCGACTGTCTGACATCGGCCTGCCTCAAGGATAGCTCGACTTGCAGGCTGCCGCCACTGACGACGATGTCGCCGGATTTCGGCAGGTCGAGGAGGAACGGGTCGTAGACGAGGATGCAGATCACGTCATTGCGGCCCGAAAGCTGCAGCAATATCTCCCGCGTCGTGGCGCTATGGCCGTGGAAATCGCTGATCACGACCACCAGATGGTCATGTTTGGCAATGCCGGCGACACGTTGCAGGACGGTCTCGAGCGACGCGGGCATGGGCGCACCCGCGAAAGCCGCATTCAGGCCGCTATTCTGATGCGCGATCCTGTCGGCGAAGGTGATCACGGCCTCGCGGCTCCGGTGCGGCCGTACCTCGTCGATGCTTCCATCGTTGAAGACGAAACCACCGACACGATCGCCGGAGCCAAGGATACGCCAGGCGCAGAGCATGGCTGCTTCCGCCGCCGTCACCGATTTCATCGCCCGCCGGCTGCCGAAGAACATGTTGATGCGCTGGTCTACGACGACAAGGGCAGGGCGCTCCTTCTCCTCGCTATAGACGCGCACAACAGGTTTGGCGGTACGGGCGGTGACCCGCCAGTCGATGGAGCGGATATCGTCGCCTGGCAGATAGTCCCGCAGTTCCTCGAAGGTGAGCCCGCGTCCGCGCATCGAAGACTGCATCCGTCCGGCAAGCTGCTGATGGCTGCGGGATTTCTGCACGAATCTCAAGTCGCGGGCGCGCGCCTCCAGCGCCACAAGCTGGTCGGTCGAAACGTAGACCCCTTCGCGTGTCGCCGGTTCCGTCATTCCTCCTCCTTCACGAAACCGCGACGAGTTCAACGATACGGTCGATGACCTGGTCGGCCGAAGTGTTCGAGGCATGCGCGTCGTAGGACAGGATCAACCGATGGCGGAAGACGTCGTTGACGATCGCCTTGACGTCGTCGGGGGTGACGTAATCGCGGCCCTTCAGCCAGGCATGGGAACGCGATACCTTGTCGAGGCCGATCACGCCGCGGGGGCTTACGCCAACCTGAAGCAGCTTTGCGAGGTCCTTGTCGTAGCGGTCCGGATAGCGCGTGGCGAAGACCAGGGCGACGATGTACTTCTCGACCGGATCGGACACCGTCACCGCGCCGATTTCCCTGCGGGCGTCGAAGACCGCCTGCGGATCGAGCCTTTCCGCAGGGGCGGACTTCATTTGCTCGCCTGCGTTCTCCTCGCCCCGCACCAACCGCATGATCGCAGCTTCCGATACTTCATCGGGATAGCCTACCTCGACATGCATCAGGAAGCGGTCGAGCTGGGCTTCGGGAAGCGGATAGGTGCCCTCCTGCTCGATCGGGTTCTGCGTTGCCATGACCATGAACAGCTCCGGCAACGGATAGCTCTTGCCGCCGACGGTGACCTGCCTTTCCTCCATGGCTTCAAGGAGCGCCGACTGAACCTTGGCAGGCGCGCGATTGATCTCGTCGGCCAGAATCAGGTTGGCGAAGATCGGTCCCTGCTGGAACTTGAACTCGCCCTTGCCGGCCTCGCTGAAGTAAATCTCCGAGCCGGTAATATCGGCTGGAAGCAGGTCCGGCGTGAACTGAACGCGTGAAAGATCCGAGTTAAGATTCTTCGCCAGGCTCTTGATTGCCCTTGTCTTTGCCAATCCAGGCAAACCTTCTACCAGCAGATGTCCGTTGGCGAGCAGACCTAGTAGAAGTCGTTCGACCATCTGCTCCTGGCCGATGATGGATTGGCCGATGCGTTTGCCAAGAGCGATGATATCGTCGCGTGCCGTCATGCGGAACCCTTTGAAAAGATAGAAAAGGCGAGACGCGCCGTTTGCGGGGCGCGTCTCCAATGCGACAGGCTACTTTTCGATGCCACGTTCCTTGAAGGACTGGTCGATCGCCTTGTCCACCTGCTCACGGACACCTTCGATATTGAAGCTCGCGACGCGCTGGCTCGGCGGGTATTTCACGAAGGTCTCGAGGAAGGCTGCTCCCTGCAGTTGTCCCTTGACGAGCAGATAGTCGTTCCTCACGAGCCAATCATTGTACTGGTCGGAGACGGTATCTGCCCGCTCGTAGGGATCCATACGCAGGTTGAACAGTTTGGGCAGACGCAGGACCGTCAGAGGATCCTGCCAGACGCCGAACCCGCCCCGTGTGCGCTGTTCATGGAAGACGACCTTCCAATCATCATATCGGGTAGCGACAAGATTGCCGTCGTCATCGAAATAATAGAAGTCTTTCCGGGCGCTCTTGTCCGATTTTCCGGTGATGTAGTCGAGCTGGTTATAGCCGTCGAGATGGTTCTTGAATGTCGTGGCGCTGCCCTCTGGCTTCCAGCCATCCAGCAAGCGTGTCTTCACATCGGGGTCGCCTGCGGCTGCAAGCAGCGTCGGGAACCAGTCGAGACCTGAGACCATTCCGTTGGAGACCTGTCCCGGCTTGATGTGGCCCGGCCAGCGGACCATTGCCGGCACGCGGAATGCGCCTTCCCAGTTGGTGTCCTTTTCGCTGCGGAACGGCGTTGTTGCCGCGTCGGGCCAGGAGAACTGGTTCGGGCCGTTGTCGGTGGCGTAGACGACAATGGTGTTGTCGGCGATACCGAGTTCATCAAGCTTGTTCAGGAGTTTGCCGACGTCGCCGTCATGCTCGATCATGCCGTCGCCATATTCGTTGCCTTGCATGCCGCTCTGGCCGCGCATGGACTCTCGTACATGGGTGAAAAGGTGCATGCGTGTCGTGTTCATCCAGGTGAAGAACGGCTTCTTTGCTTTCGCCTGCCTGTCGATGAAGTCGATTGCGGCGCCGGTCGTCTCGTCGTCGATCGTCTCCATGCGCTTTATCGTCAGCGGGCCAGTATCCTCGACCTTGCCATCCGCCGAAGCCTTGATCACGCCACGCGGAGAATAGGCCTTGAGGAACTCAGCATCGTCCTTTGGCCAATAGGGGGCTTCCGGCTCTTCCTCGGCATTCAGATGATAGAGGTTGCCGAAGAATTCGTCGAAGCCGTGCTTGGTCGGGAGATATTCGTCCTTGTCGCCGAGATGGTTCTTGCCGAACTGGCCCGTCGCATAACCAAGCGTCTTCAGCGCCTGGGCGATAGTGATGTCACCGTCCTGCAATCCCACCGGAGCCCCAGGCGCGCCGACCTTGCAAAGTCCCGTGCGCAGGCAGACCTGCCCCGTGATGAAGGTGGAACGTCCGGCCGTGCAACTGTTCTCGGCATAATAGTCCGTGAACATCATGCCTTCCTTGGCGATGCGGTCGATGTTGGGTGTCTTGTAACCGATGACGCCCATCGAGTAGGCGGAGATGTTGGTCTGGCCGATATCATCGCCGAAGATGACGAGAATGTTCGGCTTTGCTGCATCCTGCGCTAGTGCAGGGGCTGCGAACGGTACGGCGAGCGTGATCGCAAAGGCTGCGCTGGCAGCCACGAGGCGACGGGATATGGGCCGGCTCATAACTGTCTCCTCTCCTGGACCGTGAAAAAGTTGGTTAGCATTACGCTCTCCTATCTGATGGCGGACTGTGTTTCCGCCTTGAACGGATCGTCGCCTTTTAGGCACGTTACAGTCGTTCGGATCGGCCGTGGGCGTAAGTACGTAACAGTAACAAGACGCGGAAAAGACGTACCGGAACGTAGCATCATCCTGGAATGGCGGACTGGTCGTGGCGCCGTCCCGATCAAGAACACGCGCCCCCTCACATCGCCGGACACAGTCCTTCACGATATGGTGACCGGAGCGGAATCGTGGTGACTGCGGCATGGAGAGGCGTTGGAAACCGCGGCGATTGCAGTCATAAGGATTTCTCGGTTCCGATTCCCGCGGACGAAAACAGACAGTATGGCGCTCGCGATGGCGAACGTCATAGTTGTTACCTGCGGGTTGGACACGATATTCAAAGCGGATTGATGGGGCTCATGACGATCGAATACAGTTTATCCCGCCGGGGCTTTCTTGGCGTCCTTGCGGCCGCCACGCTTGCAGGTTGCAGCACCTCCATACCGGGCGGCCGCCCGGCGCCGACACCAGTGAGGATCACCCGGCCGATCGGTCCGCCGTCCGATGCCGAGTTGCAGGTGATGTATGGGCCGGTCGAGGATGGCGGTTATCTGATCCCGCCGATCCCCTATCAACAGATTGATCCGCAATTCTACCGCCAGCGCGTCGCTGACCGGACCGGTGAGGCGCCCGGCACCGTTGTTGTCGATACGCCGTCGCGGTTCCTCTATGTCGTCGAGCCGGGCGGCACGGCGATGCGCTATGGTGTCGGCATCGGCCGCGAGGGCTTTGCCTGGCAGGGCGACGGCGTTATCCACTGGCGCCAAGCCTGGCCGCGCTGGAAGCCGCCGAACGAGATGGTCGCCCGCCAGCCGAGCCTTGCCAAATATTCGATCGAGAACGGCGGCATGGAGCCAGGCCTCAAGAACCCGCTTGGCGCGCGCGCGCTCTATATCTTCCAGAACGGTGAGGACACGCTCTACCGGCTGCACGGCAATCCGGAATGGCAGTCGATCGGCAAGGCGGTATCGTCCGGCTGCGTGCGGCTGATGAACCAGGACATCATTGACCTCTATCAGCGCGTTCCCGCGAAAGCGAAGATCGTCGTCTGGCAATAACCCCTACGAGGCAGGAGCGTCTGCATCTGCCTCCGATAAGCCGCGTGCGGAGATTAACCGAACGCTAACCGCAATGCCCGATTCTGCGATGGCCGCAACGGATGATTGTCTCGATTTGGTCCGTTCGACAAAACTTTGGCACGATTTCAAGCGATAGACGCTTCCATGATTTCTTTCTTTCCTCGTCATCGCGCCGCGCCGCGCCTCCGGAGTGCCCGCAGCATCCTGTCGCGGGCAGTTGCCGGGCTCATTTTGGGTGTCGCACTGTCAGGCTGCATGGGGCTCGACGATATTTCCGAGGCGCCGCCGAAACTGTCCGGCAAGATGATTGCGGAGATGTCGAAAAAGAACATGAAGCCGGAAAGCCCGGTGCTGGTTCGCATCTTCAAGCAGGAGAGTGAACTCGAGGTCTGGAAGGTCGACAAGACCGGCACCTATGCGCTACTCAAGACCTATCCGATGTGCCGCTGGTCCGGAAAGCTCGGGCCGAAGACCAGGATTGGCGACCGGCAGGCGCCGGAAGGCTTCTATCATGTCTCGGCAGGCCAGCTGAACCCGAACTCGCAGTTCTACGTCTCCTTCAATCTCGGCTATCCCAACCGGCTGGAATCTGCGCTCGGCTATACCGGCGAGGCTCTGATGGTACATGGCGCCTGCTCATCGTCCGGCTGCTATGCCGTGACTGACCAGGGTGTCGGGGAAATCTACGCAATCGTCCAGCGGGCACTGCAGGGCGGGCAGCACGAGTTCCAGGTCCAGGCATTCCCGTTCCGCATGACAGCAGAGAACATGGCAGGCCATCAAGGCGACCCGAACATGTCCTTCTGGCGCACGATGAAAGAGGGCTACGACGCCTTCGAGGTAACGCGCCGGCAGCCGAAGGTTTCGGCCTGTGAACGCCGCTATGTCTTCAACAAGGAATTCGAGGGCGGTGAGCCAGTTGATCCGCTGGCAACCTGCCCGGCGGTCACCAACCAGCTCGAACCGCAGGCGATGGCGAAGATCGAGGCGGAGGAACGCAAGCTCGATATCGCAATTACAGGCGCCGTTCCCGCCACGACCACGATGACGGCTTATTCTGACGGCGGCATGCACCCAAGTTTTCGCGCGCTTTTGAAGACGCAAGGCCCGAAGAAGCTTGCGGCGAGCATTTCCGGCATCAAATACCCCATCAGCCGCCCGGACGCGGCGCTCGCGGACCCGTTCGAGGGGCAGTGAACCTCCAGCGAACACAATCGAGCCTTCACGCGGCATGTTCGCGCCTCCGGCTGATCGGAGGTTCAGACGGGGCACCAGAACTGTCGCGTTTTTGATACGCGGCACTGTTCGGTGCTTTCCAATGCTTGCTCTCGAACACAGCTGACCTATCTTCACGTTCACGACAGCGCTGTGGCGGGAGCCCAATGGCCAACGATCCATACGAAACCCTCGGCGTGGCGAAAAACGCGACGCAAAAGGAAATCCAGAGCCACTATCGCAAACTTGCGAAAAAGCTCCATCCCGACCTCAATCCGGGGGACAAGAGTGCGGAGGATCGCTTCAAGGCCGTGTCCGCGGCTTACGCTTTGCTCGGTGACGAGGAAAAGCGGTCCCGCTTCGACAAGGGTGAAATCGATGGCTCCGGCGCCGAGCAGGCTCCGCGAAACTACTACAGGGACTACGCAGCGTCTCCTGGGGACGATACGCGGTACCAAAGCACGAGTGGTTTCTCGGATTTTGGCGAGGCCGATGATATTCTTTCAAGCTTCTTTTCGCGGCAGGGCCGCAATCAAACGCGCGCAAGGGGGAGAGATTTGCATTTCTCCATGGAAGTCGACTTCCTTGAGGCCGTCAACGGCGCGAAGAAGCAAATCACATTGCCGGACGGAACGACGCTCGATCTGCAGATCCCACCCGGCACACGGGAGGGGCAGACGCTACGGCTTCGAGGTAAGGGCGAACCCGGGTTCGCCGGCGGCCCGGCCGGCGACGCGCTGATTGAAATCCACGTACGGTCTCACCCGATTTTCACCCGCGATGATGACGACATTCGGATTGAAATGCCGGTCTCTCTGCGGGAGGCGATACTCGGTGGAAAGCTGATTGTCCCGACGATATCCGGCAATGTGACGCTGGCGCTACCGGCCAATTCGAGCACGGGAAAAACGCTCCGCCTAAAGGGCAAGGGTGTGGCCAAGCGGGGCGGAGGAAGCGGTGACCAATACATCACCGTCAAGGTCATGCTGCCCGAAACCCCTGATGCTAACCTGACGGCATTCGCTACATCCTGGTCCGCGGGAGAAGCGCAAAACCCTCGCAGAACGTGGGGAGGTTGAGATGAACCATCTGGAGTTTTGCGAGCATCTCAGCATCAGTTCATCCACGTTGACGATATGGGTCGAGCGCCAATGGATTATTCCGGAAATCAACGAGGAAGATGATGCGTTTCACGACGCCGATCTGGCGCGCGGACTCCTGATCCTCGACCTTGCCGAAAGCATGGGCGTGAACCATGACGGCATCGACGTCATCATGGCGCTTGTCGATCAGGTTCATGGCCTGCGCGCAAAACTTCAAGCGCTGACAGATGCAATACGGGAACAGGACGATGATATTGCGCAGCGCGTTGCCAAAAAGCTTGAGGGAATGAGATAGGCGATTGCATCGCGGTTTCTTCAATATCACGTGGCCGGCGGCGAGTTTGCCCATGGGGCACCGTCTCTATTCACATAAACGGTCACCTATTGGCGTTGTCGCCTGCCGTTCTACATATTGGCTACGAGCCCCAGACCACCGATTGCTCATGCCGCTTGATCAGGTGCTTTAGATTGTCGAAGCCGGTGCGGACGTGCCGGGCAAAGTGGTCGACGGCGGGGGAGCGGGGGGCGTCGGAGCGTTTCAAGAGGCCGAGCGCGCGTTCGGGATGCGGGATGGAAACGGGGAGTGCCGTGATCGACTTTTCGTTGCGCAGCGCAAAGACGACGCTGTGTGGCAGGACCGCCAGTGCGTCTGCGGCCTTCATGTAGTTGACGACACTCATCAGCGAGCCGCCGGAGTAGCGGATCTTGATTTCGGTCGCGCCGAAGGAAAGCAGCATGCTGCGAAGATCGGCGAGTAGCGGGCTGCCCGGCGGCGGTGCGATCCAGGGGAAATCGAGCAGGTGTGCCGGCTGCGGCTTGCGCTTCAACAGCAGCGGATGGGTGACGCGGCAGGCGATGACATTGCGGCCGGGCAATATCTGGTGGAATTCGAGGCCGGACCCCTCGTCAAGAATATCGATGGGGCAGATGGCGAGGTCGATCTGGTCGGCGTTGAGCGCGGCGCGCAGATCGGGAAAGTAGCCATAGGTCTGGTCGATGCGCACATCTGGGTGCAGGTTCTGGAACTCAGCGATCATGCCGGCGATCAGCGCATCCATGAAAAACGGGGTGCCGCCGACGCGCACGACGCCGCTCTTGCCGACCCGAAAACTCTCGACGACGTCGGATGCCTTGCGCGATGCCGACAGCATCGTCTGGCCATGATCGGCCAGCGCGCGCCCGAGCGGCGTCGGCTGCAGCGGCCGGCGGCCCTTGATGAACAGCGGCTCACCGATCCGGGCTTCGAGCATCGACAGCGTGCGCGAAACAGCCGGCTGCGACAGGCCGAGCAGGGCAGCGCCTTCGGTGACGCCACCGGTTTTGACCACGGCAGCAAGCTGGACAAGGTGACGCTCATCTATCTTCATAACGATATGATATATTAACTGCGAATAAAATCATCATCGGTGCATCCTGTTTGGATTAAATTCATCTCCACCAGCCAATGCCGTGGAGGAGACGCATGATGCCGGGTCCGATGGCGCTGACTTTCAGCGAGGCCACCTCGCATGACATGTTTGCGCAACGACTTCCGCAATCGAAGGACGATAGCCTGCCGCAGGTTCTGGCGGCGGCAGTGACGCATCTCCATGCCTTGATCCGCGAATTGCGGCCGAGCCCGGCCGACTGGCGCAAGGTGATCGAATTCCTCACCGATGTCGGCCATGCCAGCGACGAGCGGCGCCAGGAATGGGTGCTGCTGTCGGATCTGCTTGGTGCATCGGCGCTGGTCGAGGAAATCAACTCGCGCCGCCCGAAGACAGCGACGCCGAACACAGTGCGCGGGCCGTTCTTCCGTGCCGATGTTCCGCAACTGGCGCTTGGCAGCAATATCTCACTCGATGGCATCGGCGAAAGGCTGGAGGTTTCCGGCCGCGTATTGGATCTCGATGGCGATCCCGTCGCCAATGCCGAAATCATCACCTGGCAGGCCAACGCGCAGGGGTTCTACGAGAACCAGCAGCCGGACCTGCAGCCGGAATTCAACCTGCGCGGCCTCTTCCGTACCGACACAGACGGCCGGTTCAATTATCGTACCATAAAACCCTGCGGCTACGGCGTGCCGGATGACGGTCCGGTCGGCAAGCTGTTGCGGCAGGCGGGTTATCCGCTGCACCGCCCCGCCCATCTTCACTTCATGATCAAGGCGCCTGGCTTCGAGACGATCACCACGCATATCTATGACGGCAGCGATCCTCATCTGGCCGAGGACGCGATCTTCGGCGTCAAGCCGGAGCTGGTGCGAACCTTCGAGCGACAAGGCAAGGGCACACCATCGTGGCGGCTGGACCTGACCTTCGTCATGGTGCGGGCAAAACAAGGAGCCGAGGCATGAACCGCGATTTCATCTATAGCGGCAGCCCCGCCCATATCGTCTTTGGTGAAGGCAAGAGTGCCGCCGCGGGAGAATGGGTCAAGAAACTTGGCTGCAGCCGTGCCCTGGTTCTCGCTACCCCACAGCAGAAGACGGATGCGGAGTTGCTGGCAGAGCGGCTGGGTTCGCTCGCCGTCGGCGTCTTTGCCGGTGCCGTCATGCACACGCCTGTTGATGTCACTGAAGCGGCGATGAAAGTCGTCGCCGAAACCAAGGCCGATTGTGTCGTTTCGCTCGGCGGCGGCTCGACCACCGGGCTTGGCAAAGCGATCGCCTATCGCACGGACCTGCCGCAGATCGTGATCCCCACCACTTATGCAGGCTCGGAAGTAACTCCGATCCTCGGCCAGACCGAAGGCGGGCGCAAGACGACGGTGCGGCATGCCAGCATCCTGCCGGAAGTGGTGATCTACGATCCGGCGCTGACGACGGGCCTGCCGGTCGGCATGAGTGTCACCTCGGGTCTGAATGCCATGGCCCATGCGGTCGAGGCGCTCTATGCGCAGGACAGAAACCCGATTTCGACGCTGATGGCGGTCGAGGGGTTGCGGGCCTTCAAGGCCAGCCTGCCGGACATCATTGAGACGCCGCAGGCGCTCGATGTCCGTGCCGAGGCGCTTTACGGCGCCTGGCTGTGCGGCACGGTGCTCGGCACGGTCGGCATGGCGCTGCATCACAAGATTTGCCACACGCTCGGCGGCACCTTCGATACGCCGCATGCAGATACGCATGCGATCATGCTGCCGCATACAGCCGCCTACAACGCCGCCGCCGTTCCCGAGCTGCTGGCCCCCGTCGCCAGGATATTCGGTGGTTCGGTTGGTGGCGGCCTCTGGGATTTCGCCAAGGAGATCGGCGCGCCGCTCGCGCTAAAGGATCTGGGGCTCACCGAAGCCGATCTCGATCGCACGGCCGAGATTGCGACCGAAAATCCGTACTGGAATCCAAGGCCGATCGACCGGCAATCCATTCGTGCCCTGCTGCAGGATGCCTGGGAGGGCAAGCGGCCCGCGTAAGCGAACGACAGACATCACGCTCTCTGGGAGGAGAGGACAATGGGAGGAGGAAACATGTTTACCAGACGCGAGTTTCTAAAAACGACGGCCGCCACCGGCGCGCTCGCCGCGACATCCGGTCTTGCCGCACCTGCTATCGCTCAAGATGCAGCGATCAAGCTCGGCTATGTCAGCCCACAGACCGGGCCGCTCGCCGCCTTCGGCGAGGCCGACAAGTTCGTCATCGACAGTTTCCTGGCGACGACCAAAAGCATGGGCCTCAACTACGAGGTCATCGTCAAGGACAGCCAGTCGAACCCGAACCGCGCGGCGGAAGTCGCCAAGGAACTGATCGTCGATGACGAGGTGAACCTCATTCTGGTCGCCTCGACGCCGGAGACGACCAATCCGGTGGCAACGACCTGCGAGGCGGAGGAAATGCCATGCATTTCGACGGTCGCGCCCTGGCAGCCCTGGTTCATCGGCCAGCAGGGCAATCCCGGCGATCCGGCATCCTGGAAACCGTTCAACTACGCCTATCACTTCTTCTGGGGCCTCGAGGACGTGATCGCCGTCTTTACCAATATGTGGGCACAGATCGAGACCAACAAAAAGGTCGGCGGGCTCTTCCCGAACGATGGCGACGGCAATGCCTGGGGAGACAAGGTCGTCGGCTTCCCGCCGGTGCTGGAAAAGATGGGCTATGGCCTGGTCGACCCCGGTCGCTATCAGAACATGACGGATGATTTCTCCGCGCAGATCAACGCTTTCAAGTCCGGCCAATGCGAGATCATCACCGGCGTCGTCATCCCGCCGGATTTCACCACCTTCTGGAACCAGGCCAAGCAGCAGGGTTTCGCGCCGAAGATCGCATCGATCGGCAAGGCTCTGCTCTTCCCGCAGACCGTGGAAGCGCTGGGCAATGCTGGCCACAACCTGTCCTCGGAAGTCTGGTGGACGCCGAGCCATCCCTTCAAGTCGTCGCTGACCGGCGAGACGTCGGCACAAGTGGCCGAAGCCTTCACCAAGGCGACCAACCGCCCCTGGACGCAGCCGATCGGCTTTGCCCATGCGCTGTTCGAACTGGCCGTGGATGTGATGAAACGTGCCGGCGATCCAACCGACAGCGATGTCGTGGCGCAGGCGATTGCCGCGACCAAGCTCGACACACTGGTCGGGCCGATCGCCTGGGACGGCAAAGGCCTGCCGCCATTTGCCGCCAAGAACATCGCCAAGACGCCACTTGTCGGCGGTCAATGGCGGCTAAAGGATGGTGGCGGCTACGATCTCGTCATCACCGACAACAAGACGGCGCCGAACATTCCGGTCGGCGGCAAGATGGAAGCAATCGGGTAGGGGGCGCGGCCCCTCATCCGGCCTCTCTTTTAGACAAGAGGGGCGGCCACCTTCTCCCCGTGAACGGGGAGAAGGGATATGCGGCACCCTCCATCGCCCCTTGTCCCCGCTTGCGGGGAGATGGCTGGGGTGAGGGGCAATGCAGAACATTCGTTGGAACAATAACCATGCCTATTCTCGAACTCGATGGCATTTCCAAGAAATTCGGCGCACTGACGGTCGCCGAGCAGATTTCCTTTGCCGTCGGCGAAGGCGAGGCGCTCGGCATCATCGGGCCGAACGGCGCCGGCAAGTCGACGCTGTTCAATCTGATCACCGGCAATATCGCCGCCGATAGCGGCGGCATCCGCTTTCTTGGCAGCGATGTGACGCGCACGCCGCCGATGGCGCGCTGTCTGTCGGGCATGGGCCGCACCTTCCAGATCCCGCAGCCGTTCGAGAAGCTGACGGTATTCGAAAACCTCCTGGTCGCCGGCGCCTTCGGATCGCGGCGGCGGGAGGCCGATGTGTCGGATCGTTGCGCCGAAATCCTCGTCGAGACCGGATTGATCGACAAGGCCAATGCGCCGGCCGGCAGCCTGTCGCTGCTGCAGCGCAAGCGGCTGGAACTGGCCCGCGCGCTGGCGACGGAGCCGAAGCTGCTGCTGCTCGACGAGATCGCCGGGGGCCTGACCGAGGGCGAATGCCGGGCGCTCGTCGCCACCATCCGCGCCATTCATGCGCGCGGCGTTGCCGTTATCTGGATCGAGCATGTGCTGCATGCCCTGAATTCTGTCGTTGAGCGCCTGCTGGTCCTGCATTTCGGCAAGGTGATCGGTATCGGCAAGCCAGAAGAGATCATGGCCTCGCGCGACGTCCGGGAAATCTATCTGGGGATTGAAGTCTGATGGCGCTGCTCGAAACCAGGGGACTGACCGCCGCCTATGGCGATTTCCAGGCGCTGTTCGGTGTCGACATCGCCGTCGGCGCCGGCGAGACCATCGCCATCATCGGCGCCAACGGTGCCGGCAAGACGACGCTGATGCGCTCGATATCGGGCGTGCTGGCCAATGTGGCGGCGTCGATCCTTTATCGCGATGAGCCGATCGGCGCTCTGCCCGCGCCGGATATTCTGGCGCGTGGCATCGCCATGGTACCGGAAGGGCGAAAGCTCTTTCCGTCGCTCACGGTCGAGGAAAACCTGCTGATCGGAAATTATGGCCGCAAAGTCGACGGGCCTTGGACGCTCGAAAGCATCTTCGCACTCTTCCCGATCCTGAAGGAGAGGCGCAACAATCCGGCAACCGCGCTTTCCGGCGGCCAGCAGCAGATGGTGGCGATCGGCCGGGCTCTGATGTCGAACCCGGAGGTGCTCCTCTGCGACGAGATCAGCCTTGGTCTGGCGCCGGTCGTCGTGCGCGACATCTACGCGGCCTTCCCGCGCATCCGCGAAACCGGCGCTTCGATCGTCATCGTCGAGCAGGACATCGCCCAGGCGCTCAAGGTCGCCGACCGCGTCTATTGCATGATGGAGGGGCGGGTCACGCTCACCGGCCGGTCTTCGGATTTGAGCCGCGACGATATCCACAAGGCCTATTTCGGGACGGAACACCATGAACTGGCTTGATACCATTCTCCAGGGCGTGCTGCTCGGCGGCCTCTATGCGTTGTTTGCGGCGGGCCTGAGCCTTGTCTTCGGCATCATGCGGCTGGTCAATCTCGCCCATGGCGACCTGATCGTGCTCGCCGCCTTCCTGATCCTCGTGCTGGTGACGACGCTTGGTCTCAATCCGTTTCTGGCCGCCGTGATCGCTGCGCCGCTGATGTTCGCCATCGGCTGGGCGCTGCAATATTTCCTGCTCAACCGCACGCTCGGCAAGGATATCCTGCCGCCGCTGCTCGTCACTTTCGGTCTGTCGATCGTCATTCAGAACGGCCTGCTCGAAGGTTTTTCTGCAGACAGCCGCCGCGTCTTTGCCGGTAGCATCGAAAGCGCGTCCGTTAACCTTGGGCCTGTCACCGCCGGCATCATGCCGCTGATGACCTTCTTCTCCGCCGTCGCCGTCATCGTCTGTCTCAACCAGCTGATCTACCGCACCTCCATCGGTCGCGCCTTCAGGGCAACCTCGGACGATCCGGTCACGGCAGGGCTGATGGGTATCTGGCCGCAGCGCATCTTCGCGATGGCGACGGGGCTCGCCATGGTCGTGGTGACGATCGCCGCCCTCTATCTCGGCACCCGCGCCAATTTCGATCCGACATCCGGACCGTCGCGGCTGATCTATGCCTTCGAGGCGGTCATCATCGGCGGGCTTGGTTCGCTCTGGGGCACGCTTGCCGGTGGCATCATTCTCGGCGTGGCGCAGACGGTGGGAGCCGCGATCAATCCGGAATGGCAGATCCTTGCCGGCCATCTCGCCTTTCTGGGCGTCCTCCTGTTCAAGCCGCGCGGCCTCTTCCCGCGCGCCGTCGATTGAGGCGCAGCGATGACCATGGCCATCCCATCCTTCACGGTCGAGACACGCACCAGGGCGTCGACGCTCTCTGCAATGGCGGTGATCGCCCTGCTGCTGCTCGCCTTTGCCGCACCCTTCGTCGTCTCGCGCGGCGTCATCCAGGAGCTGTTCTTCATCCTCACCATGCTGGTGCTGGCGCAGAACTGGAACCTGCTTGCCGGTTATGCCGGGCTGATTTCGGTCGGCCAGCAGGCTTTTGTCGGCTTCGGCGCCTATACGATGTTCGGCGCGGTCATCCTGTTCGGCGTTGACCCGGTTGTCGCGATCCTGATTGCCGGCCTGTTTTCGGTCGCCTTGGCAATCCCGACCGCCTTCTTCACCTTCCGGCTCTACGGCCCCTATTTCGCCATCGGTACCTGGGTGGTTGCCGAAGTCGTGCGGCTGTTGCTTGCCCAATGGAAGGCGCTTGGCGGCGGCACCGGCACATCGCTGCCGCGCGAGGCGACCCGCGACATGATGGGGGTCGGCACGATGCGCGATCTCTTCGGCATGAAGGCCTCGCAGGCGGGCGATGCACTGACCTATTGGCTGGCGCTGATCCTCGTCATCGCGACGGTCGGTTTCATCTACGGGCTTCTGCGCAGCAAGCAGGGTCTCGGCCTCGCTGCCGTCCGCGATAACGAGCAGGCGGCCCGCGCCGTCGGCGTCGATGCACGGCGGATGAAGACGCTGGTCTATCTCGCCACCGCCTTCATCACCGGGATCGCCGGGGCGCTCATCTATGTGCAGAAGGCGCGGATTTCGCCGGATGCCGCCTTCTCCGTCACCGACTGGACGGCCTACGTCATCTTCATCGTCGTGATCGGCGGCATCGGCACGATCGAAGGCCCGATCCTCGGCGTCATCATCTTCTTCCTGCTGCAGAATCTGTTGGCCGATTTTGGCTCCTGGTACCTGCTGATGCTGGGCCTTCTCGGCATCGCCATCATGCTTTTTGCGCCGCGCGGCCTCTGGGGATTGTTCTCCGACCGCACCGGCATCCAGCTTTTCCCGGTCCGCCGCGTCCTGAAGGGCGGGCCGCTCAACCACACGCATAAGGGAGGGCCTCATGGCTGACATTACCACCGACGTACTCATCATCGGCACCGGCCCGGCGGGCTCTGCCACCGCAGCCCTGCTTTCGTCCTACGGGGTCGAAAACCTGGTGATCAACCGTTACCGCTGGCTCGCCAGCACGCCGCGCGCCCACATTACCAACCAGCGCACCATGGAAGTGCTGCGCGATCTTGGCCGCGACGTGGAGGACGAGGCCTATATGTTCGCCGCCGAGCAGGACCTGATGGGCGAAAACGTCTTCTGCACCTCGCTCACCGGCGAGGAGATCGGCCGGATGAAGAGCTGGGGCAAGCATCCGCTTTCGCGCGCCGAGCATCAGCTGTCTTCGCCGACCCAGATGAACGACCTGCCGCAGACCTTCATGGAGCCGTTGTTGTTCAAGACGGCCTGTTCGCGCGGCACCCAGCCGCGCATGTCGACGGAATATCTGAGCCACGTGCAGGATGAAGATGGCGTCACGACCACCTGTCTCGACCGGCTGACGGGCAAGGAGTTTACCGTCCGCTCGAAATATCTGGTCGGCGCCGATGGCGGCAATTCCAAGGTTGCCGAACATGCGGGCCTGACTTTCGAAGGCAAGATGGGCGTCGCCGGCTCGATGAACATCCTGTTCAAAGCGGACCTCTCGCGTCTCGTCGCCCATCGCCCGTCGGTGCTCTACTGGGTGCTGCAGCCGGGCGCCGATGTCGGCGGCATCGGCATGGGTCTGGTGCGGATGGTCAGGCCATGGGACGAATGGCTGATCGTCTGGGGCTATGACATCAACCAGCCGGCTCCCTCGGTGGATGAGGCACATGCCAAGAAGGTGGTGCGCGATCTCGTTGGCGATCCGGATCTCGAGATGACCATCAAGTCGGTCTCGACCTGGACCGTCAACAACATGTATGCGACGACCATGTCGAACGGCCGCGTCTTCTGCATGGGCGACGCGACCCACCGCCACCCGCCGTCGAACGGTCTCGGTTCCAACACATCGATCCAGGACGCCTTCAACCTCGCCTGGAAGCTCGCTTTCGTTTTGAAGGGCACGGCCGGGCCGAAACTGCTCGACAGCTATCAGGCCGAACGCGCGCCGGTCGCCAAGCAGATCGTTACCCGCGCCAACAAGTCGATCGAGGAATTCGGACCGATCTTCAAGGCACTCGGCCTGCTTGATTCCATCGACCCTGTGAAAATGCAGCAGAACATGGATGCCCGCTGTAACAACACCGTGGCGTCCGAAGAGCAACGCGCGGCCATCCGCAAGGCGATTGCCGACAAGGTCTACGAATTTGATTGCCACGGTGTCGAGATGAACCAGCGTTATCGTTCCGACGCTGCGATCACCGATGGACAGGCGGAGCCGGCCTTCACCAAGGACCCGGAACTGCACTGCCAGCAGACGAGCTGGCCGGGTGCGCGGCTGCCGCACGCCTGGGTGTTTTCCAATAGCGGCGAGAAGGTTTCGACGCTCGATCTCACCGGCCACGGTAAGTTCACCGTGCTGACCGGTATCGGCGGGCAGGGCTGGGTCGAGGCGGCTCGCAGCCTCGGCAAGGAATTGGGCATCGACATCGCCACGCATGTCATCGGACCGCGCCAGCACTGGCAGGATTTTACCGGCGATTGGGCAAACATCCGTGAAATCCGCGACAGCGGCATCCTGCTGGTTCGTCCGGATCATCATGTCGCCTGGCGCCGCGAGACGATCGCCGACGATCCGGCGGGCGAACTGCGTCGTGTGCTGACTGCCATTCTTGGAAAGTGAGACCGTGATGGACGCACATGAAAAGGGCTTTTTCACCGAGGAAAATTCCGTCGAGGTCGTCACCGGTCGCAACAAGAACGCCAAGGACGAACGGCTGAAGCAAATCATGGAGGTCGTGACGCGCAAGCTGCACGAGGCGGTCAAGGAGATCGAACCGACGCAGGACGAATGGTTCCAGGCGATCATGTTCCTGACGCGCACCGGCCAGATGTGCAACGAGTGGCGGCAGGAGTTCATCCTGCTGTCGGACACGCTGGGTGTCTCGATGCTGGTCGATGCCATCAACAACCGCAAGCCATCCGGCGCATCCGAAAGCACCGTGCTTGGGCCTTTCCATGTCAAGGGCGCGCCGGAGCTGCCGATGGGCGCCAATATCTGCCTTGATGCCAAGGGTGAGGATATGGTGATCGGCGGCCGTATTCTAGACACGGCGGGACAGCCGATCATAGACGCGGTGCTGGACGTCTGGCAGGCCAACGACGAGGGCTTTTACGACGTGCAGCAGCAGGGCATCCAGCCGGATTTCAACCTGCGCGGCGTCTTCCGCACCGGTGCCGACGGCCGCTACTGGTTCCGGGCGGTCAAGCCGAAGTACTACCCAATCCCGAATGATGGACCGGTCGGCCAGATGCTCGATCACCTCGGCCGTCATCCAAACCGGCCGGCGCACCTGCATTATATCATCAAGGCCAACGGTTTCGAAACCCTGATCACCCACATCTTCGACCCCGACGATCCCTATATCAACTCGGATGCGGTCTTCGGCGTGAAGGAAAGTCTGCTCGCCGCGTTCAGGCAGACGCACGATCCGGACCGCGCCAAAACCTACGAGTTCGCTGGCGACTTCTGGGAGGTCGAGCATGATTTCGTCCTCGCCCGCGTCGGCGAGAAGCGAGGCTAGCGGCAGAGTGTCAGGGGCAGGGCGCCGTGCTCACGCCGATCACTAGGTCGACTGGCAGGGTCGTTTCTGGCCATTCAGCTGCTGCAGCAGGATTCCGGCCGCAGCGCGCCTGGCGCCATGTTGTCCTTATCCGTATTCCGGCTGGAAGCCGTCCATGACAGTGTCCAGGCGGCCGAGGATCGACAGCAGGATTTGCCGCTTTCGTTCCCGCCGGGCCGCTGGCGACTGCATGTCGACATCGAACACCGCGGAAAATGTTGCCCTGTTCGACACGTTGAAGAAGCATAATCCGGAGATCGTCATATGCACCTCGATCGGTGAAATGCTCTGCCGGAAAATCTCCATTTCATAGCCGCGACGAAGCAGCCGCTCGATCCGCTGAATGATTGGCCGATGGAGTTCGGGAACCAGCGACGATGCCGCCAGATATTTCGCATCGTTCAGGTTCTCGCCCATCACCAGCTTGACGTGGTTCGGGTGTTTGAAATGGAATTCGAAGCAGAAATCGACAAGATTCTTCAATGATCCCCGCGGATCATCTTCCTCCAGGTTGATATCGACCTCCGCGCGCCGCATCCGGCCGTATGCCTCTTCCAGGACCGCGACATAGAGCTTCGCCTTTGAGGCGAAATAGTAGTAGATCATGCGCTTGCTGCGCCGCGACTTGGCCGCGATGCTGTCGACAGTCGTGCCTGCATAGCCATGGCGCGCGAACTGAATTTCCGCCGCCAGCAGAATGTCCGTGCGCGTGCGCTCCGGGTCGTTCGTGGGTTCGGCCCGCTGGTATTTGCGTCGTGTGTCGTTCGCACGATCGGGCGCTGCCTCGTCCATGCCTGCCTGCCATTCAGATGATCGGAATTCCTTTGGATCCCTTATCGCGATGTTCGGCCTCCTTTCAACCTTGTGCATGAAAATGATCTTTCCGGATGATTTATCACCCTGGTTGCCGCCACGTGAAGGTGCACGCGATGGAATTTATGAACCATATTGATCATTCTGATCAAGGTTATCAATGTCGTTGCGATTCATGAAATTTTCAGCATCAACCATAATCATCCGGTTTATCATATTGAATTTTTACCAGTAAATTTAATTTTGACGCTCTTCTCCCGGTTTGACACTTCGGTCTTTGCTTCACTATAAATGTACCAATTCAAACATTTTTGGTTCACGTGCTCCGAGCCGATCACTGCTGTCCGCCGGCTGCCAAATGGAGGTTCAAACCAATGTCAGTCACATCAATCGCCGTCATCGGTGCCGGGCTGATCGGTCGCAAACACCTGAAGAAGGTGATCGGGCACACCGGTTTCGAGCTTGTTGGCATCGCCGACGTCGACAGAGACGCGGTTGCCGTGCAATACCCGGCGACACCGGTCTTTTCGGACTACCGCCAGATGCTCGATGAAACGAGGCCGGAGGCGGTGATCATTGCTTCGCCAAACCAGGTTCACGCCGAAATCGGCGTCGAGTGCGCCCGCCGCGGCATCCACATTCTCATTGAAAAACCGGTGACCGACACGCTGGAGGCGGCGACACGCCTGATCGAGGAGGTACGCCGGTCGGGGATCAGAACGCTCGTTGGCCATCATCGCCGTCATCACCATCAGGTGCAGAAGCTGCGCGGCCTGCTTCGGAGCGGCGATATCGGATCGCTGGTGGGCGTGTCGGCTATCTGGGCTGCCTACAAGCCCGACGACTATTTCAAGGCCGCGCCCTGGCGGACGCAGGAGGGCGGCGGACCTGTCCTGATCAATCTCATTCATGAGATCGACTTTCTGCGCTTCACCGTGGGGGAGATCGTCGCCGTAAGTGCGGTGGCATCGAATGTGCAGCGTCGTTTCGATGTAGAGGATACCGCCGGCGCAGTGCTCGAATTCGAAAGCGGAGCGATCGGCACCTTCATCATAAGCGACAGCGCCGTCACACCCTGGACGGTGGAGCAGGGGATCGGCGAGGCGGTCGAATTCCCGTTCAGCGGCGAAAGCAGCTACCGTTTCCTCGGCAGCCATGGCGCGCTCGAGTTTCCCAATCTGGTCAAATGGGATCAGGCTGAGAGAAGCTGGAACCAGCCAGTCCGGTCGCAGCGGCTGTTTACGACGACGATTGATCCCTACGTTGCCCAACTCGAACATTTCCGCGATGTCATTCGCGGTTCGACGGAAAGCCTGCAGAGCGTCGATGACGGCGCACGCACGTTGATCGCAACGCTTGCCGTCACTGAAGCTGCTCGGTGCAAGACCCGGGTCGACCTTCGCCAGCGCTACGAGGTGCTGGCCGTCTGACATATTCTTTGTACAATCCAGGGAAAGAAAATGACTGCCAAGCCGATCTACGTCCTCAACGGCCCCAACCTCAATCTTCTCGGTGAACGTGAGCCGCATATCTACGGCTATACGACGCTCGCCGACATCGAAGCCAACTGCAACGGGACAGCCGCCGCCAAACATGGCATCGTTTTCCGGCAGTCGAACCACGAGGGCGCACTCGTCGACTGGATTCACGAGGCACGGCGCGAAGGCGATGCCATCGTCATCAATGCCGGCGCGCTCACCCATACCTCGATCGCGATCCACGATGCCCTGAAGGCCTTTTCAGGGCCTGTCATCGAGTTGCACATCACCAATGTGCACCGCCGCGAGACGTTTCGCCACCACTCCTACATTTCCTTCGCCGCAACTGCCGTGATCTGCGGCCTGGGCGCCGAAGGCTACGTTGTGGCCGTTGAGCAGGCGGCAAGGCTTGCGGCCGAAGACCGGGTGAAATAAACGGGAACGGAATGACGGGAGGAACCGATGCGTCATACCTACAGTCTCGACCACTTCGCATTGCTGGTGCGCGACCTTAATCGAAGCGTCGCGTTCTACACCGAAATCCTGGGCTTCGAGCCGATCGAGCGCACCGGCAGCGCCAATGTCGTCTGGCTGACGATCGGCGGCCTCGATACGATCCACCTCATTGAGGGGGATTTCGGCGAGACGTTTCTCACCAAGGATACGCATTTCGCGCTGCGCGTTGGGGATTTCGATGGCTTCGTCGCCGATATCAAGGCCAAGGGCATCACGTTCTACGACTGGCCGGGAAATGTGGGGCAGATCGGCCTGCGGCGCGACGGTTTCCGGCAGGCCTATGTCCAGGATCCAGACGGCTACTGGATCGAGATCAACGATCACACGCGCGGCGTGGCGGCCGAATGATTGGGATGGTGTCGGCAAGGTTGCTGCCCCTCGTTAGGGGCGCCGGCGTATGGTCGACGACTCTCTTGCAATTTCTGGCATTGTTTGCCCGACTGGCGCGAGGCCTGCCGTAACCCAGAGTTCCGGCCGCTCACTTGTTCCCCATGATCGATGCAACGGCTGGCGGCGACATCGGCTCCAAGGGAGCACCCCAGCGGCATGACCCCAAGCGCGATTTCCTGACGGACGACGAACCGGAGCGAGCGGACGGCTTTTGCCTCCGACAGAATTCCTTCGGAGGCCGCGCCTGCACACTGATCGTGTGCGCCAAGGGCTATACCGCAGGCCGTGCACGAGCGTCGGCGGGAGAGGACGATCATGGTCCGGTGGCGCTTGAAACTCCGGATGCCCGGTCTCATCTATCAAGCAACACAAACATCTCGCACTGACAGCCTCCTTTCAAAAACAGGCCGCTGCCGGTCCTCTACAGAACGCGTCCACAGGCGCCGGAGGGCATTTCACATGGGATTCATGGACAGAAACATTGAGCCGGCGGATGATGACAGCCTGCTCGATGCGTATTCGCATACATTGGCGGGCGCTGTCGACCTGGTCGGCCCGACGGTCAGCCGCATCGAGCGGATCGGCGGGCAGGGCGGCCACGGCTCCGGTTTTGCGATCTCGCCGGATGGGCTGATCGTCACCAACAACCATGTCGTCGATACGGCGCGATCGGTCAGGATCACCACGCCCGACGGGTTCGTCACCGAGGGCCGCGCGCTGGGCCGCGATCCGGATACCGACATCGCTTTGGCCGAGAGCGATGTGCTGGCCTACATGGCCTTTCCAAAGCAGCATTGGGCCAAGCTTCACAGCACCAATCCCATCGAGCGCCTCAACGGAGAGATTAAGCGACGCACCGAAGTGGTGGGCATCTTTCCCAATGATGAGGCTATCATCCGGCTCGTCGGCGCGTTGCTGCTCGAACAGAACGATGAGTGGGCCGTTCAACGGGCTCGATACATGACGCTGGAAACCATCGGACAAATGAGCGATGATCCTCTCATCAGCTTGCCGGCAGTGGCGCGCTGATACTCATCCGACCATCTGGGATGAGCCGTGGTCGTCTAAGCTACACCACGTCCTGGGACACGATCGTTCGCTCCCTTTCTCCGGAACCCGAGGTTAGATTTCACCCCGCTTTGCGCTTGTTGGATGACCTCAACTGAGACCTGGAAGCAGTACCGAGAACCCGCCCCGCCGGCCAGCTTGTGAGGCCGCAGCAGTACCGGGACGGTTGGGAAAACGGCGAACACACGAGATGGAAAGCATCCGTTGAGTCCTTGATTAAACAATGTCTTTTAATTCGCGGGCATTCCGCTGAGATGAGCGTCACTCGAAAACTGGCAATGGCAATCCTTCGACCGTAATGCCCTTTCCGCTTCTGATTGCGCGGATGGAATGGACTTCGCCAGTAGGCTCGACACACACCGCCGAGAGAGCTCCCAGCGCGTAATTTGCGTCGTTGATCGCAATCCTGTTGGGATGATTCTCGACACCTGTGCGGTCGCCAAACGGCTGTCCGTGGATGACCTTCTTGCCGAAGGATTCGCGATGGTCCAGAAACTCTCGCTGCGGCCTCAGGAGCCATTCATAGTCCTGGTCGATCAGATGGACACCTGGCTTCAGTGATGCGTGGACGATGACGTGATGATCCAATTCGACGTAGTGCTTTGCCTTGCGGAAAAACTCGATGTGGCGGGGATCGACCACTTCCCCGATTGCATCGACGAGATCTGTACGCTGGGTGGTTCCGTATGACATCAGCGTCTCCTCGCCGCCCATGGTGGTGAACCACGGAACCACCATGGATTGCCGCTTCTTCCAGTCCTTCTCATCAAGGATTCGCAGAACTTGTGCCTCGTGTCGTCCGAGGATGAGAGCGGAACCCGGATGCTGACGCGTGATCGCGAGGGCGAGATCAACCACCTCACTGGACGCAGGGCCTAGATCAATGAGGTTGCCAAGGAACACTACCCGATACTGAAACTGCTCCCACCGTGCCCTGCGTTCGATTGCGAAGAGCAGCTCTCGCAAAAGGTCGGCACGTCCGTGAATGTAGCCTATGGCGTAGGTGTATGGGGACTCGGTGACCGACGATGCACGATTCATGGGAGAATTTCAGAAAGGAAGCGCGATCCGAAATCTTGATCAAGCATCATTTCAAGCCTTTGTCGGCGTCGATCTTCATCAGGATGCGCTTATCGGCACCGCTGCCGCGCGTGATCTGCCACCTCGAGAAGGACGCTTCGACGGACGAGGGCGGAATCAAAGCAAGCTTCGCCACCAACCTTCCCCTCGATAGCTGCCCGATCGTCGCAATGCGAATGCCGATCTCTTTCTCGGCGCAAACGATCGATCCTAGCGGCGTGTCCCAGTTGTCGTGTTCGGCAATGCTGGTCTCGTCCACCTCTATGCCAACATCCGGAACGATCAAGCCCTTATGGCTCGAGTTGTCTGCCGAGGGGAAAGCCTGGAAGCGATGATCATCCCCAAGAATGACGAATATCGGCGCGTCATTGAACGACGCAATGATGCCGCATCGATCGTATTTCGACCTGGGAAGGACAAGACTTCCCACCGGAGCTTCGGAGATGGTGCCCGTGAAAAATTCCGATAGAGCCAGCATTCAAAAACCTTCTCCGCGTTCTCTTTGGAGCGGTTCCATGAACATCGCCCAATAATGCTCCGCTGCGCCCTCGGGGGTCAGCTTGCTCTCTCGATTGGACGCGCCGAATCTGAAGCCCAGGCTCTGCAAAAATAGCGACTGATCATCGACGTCGATCGCGAGCATTTCATTGTAGGAGTTGCTCGCGGATGTTTCTTCCTGAACGAAGGCGATTCCGCGGGAGAGACCGCTGTCCCCTCCCATGAAGACAGTGCAGCGGCTGAGCGCCTTGCCGTCCCTGTACGCGGATGCCGTAAAACGATTTGCGTCAATCCGCCGGAAATTACCCTCGATGCTAGAGTTGCGCTTCTGAAATTCGTCCAGACTGTTCTCGAAGAACTTGGCGAGGAATTCGAACGCATCATGCTTGAAGCGATCTTTGTCGCGGTCAGTGAACGTCTTTGTCATCCGGAGATTGGATGACCGAGGTCCGAAAGAGGTGGCCGGACTCGGGTCCGTTGGAATGATGCGAACGGGGCCGGTGCGGGCAGGTGGAACTCCGCGGCGGCCGCCCAACTTTTTCGCTGCAGCCTGGACAGCGTTCGCGACTTCGAGGAATGCTTGATCGCGGTCGACGGCTTGGGTGATCGGTCGGCCATCCGGTGGTGTCGCATTCAGCTTGCCAAACGGTGCCCCGTGCCACTGGCAGGCCCGCAGAATGACAGGAATGACGACCGCGTCGCCACGCTCATGCCGTTCCATTGCAACCGTCATTTCGCGGTCATAGCAGTAGTTCGAATTGATGAAGTCCGGGCTTATCAGGAGCAGGATGATGTCAGCGGACGTCAGGTTCTCACTGATGGCTTTGTCTATCTCTTCGCCGGCCCCGATCCGTCGGTCATGCCAGGTCTCAATCACACCTTGGCGCTTGAGAATCGACAACTGCTTTTCCAGTTGGTCTCGGAGGGCTTCGTCTGCATGCGAATAGGAAAAGAATACGATCGCCACTCTATGCTCCGGATAACTTCGGAAGTTTGCGCCCTCGACAACGAAAGATAGATCCTCATCGGACGCGTATGACTTCCGGTCTGCCTTGCGAACCGGAAGCGGCGGTTTCGCTCAATTATCGAGGGGCCGCCCTTGCGATTTGCGGTCGCCTCCCCAAGTATGATCACTCAACCTGGGGAGGCGTTTTCGTCAATTATATGCGCTCCTGGGCAAGATCACTGTGCGCATAACATCAATTTAAGTTGTGGGTAAGTAACGCCGCAAATATATTGTTGCTCAGCTGCACCCGCTCGTCGCCCCACACGTATCGCACTTCTCGCACGTCCCATTCCGCACCATCGTGAAGTTCTGGCACTCGGAGCACATGTTGCCCGTATACCCCTGCGCGATCGAGCGGATGCGGCGTTCAGCTTCGAGCTTCTTGGCGTCCGCCTTGGCGGCGGCGGCTTCCGCTGCGGCCTTGTCGGAGAAGAGGGCAGTGACGTCCGGTTCGGTGCCGGCGTCGTCTGCGACCTCTTCGGCCAGTTCAGCGGCGCGTTCCTCGTAGTCGCGCTTGAAGGCGACGATTTCGGAGGTGGAGATGGCAGCGACCGGCTCTAACTTGCGGGCAGCACTGCCGGAGAAGGCGGTGACGTTGGCGCCGCCGGAGGCCTTAGCGGGGGCGGCGGTTGCGGCACCCTTCGGCTCGCCGGAGGCGCGGTCGATCTGGCCGCCGGAGACGAGAGTCGGCTTGTGGCCGCGGGTCCAGCCGGTGGAGAGCAGGTTGGTCTTGCCTTCCTGGATGCCCTTGCCAAGCGCCGTGTTGCCGAAGTCGGAGGTATCGACATGGGCAAGGTCGTGGCGGTTGAGGTAGGAGACGGCCAGTTCCCGGAACACGTAGTCGAGGATCGACGTGGCGTTCTTGATCGCGTCATTGCCCTGCACCATGCCGGCCGGCTCGAACTTGGTGAAGGTGAAGGCCTCCACATATTCTTCCAGCGGCACGCCATATTGCAGGCCGAGCGAGATGGCGATGGCGAAGTTGTTCATCATCGCACGGAAGGCGGCACCTTCCTTGTGCATGTCGATGAAGATCTCGCCGATGCGGCCGTCGCCGAACTCGCCGGTGCGCAGGTAGACCTTGTGGCCGCCGACGATCGCCTTCTGGGTATAGCCCTGGCGGCGGTTCGGCAGCTTTTCGCGCTCGCGGGTGACCCGCTCGATGACGCGCTCGATGATCTTTTCGGTGACGGTGACAGCCTGGGCGGCGGCGGGCGCTGCCAGGAAGTCCTCCATCGCATCCTCGTCCTCATCGTCCTCGATCAGCGAGGCGTTGAGCGGCTGGGAGAGCTTGGAACCATCGCGATAGAGCGCGTTGGCCTTCAGCGCCAGCTTCCAGGAGAGCATATAGGCGGCCTTGCAATCCTCGACCGTCGCCTCGTTCGGCATGTTGATGGTCTTGGAGATCGCGCCGGAGATGAACGGCTGGGCAGCCGCCATCATGCGGATATGGCTTTCGACCGACAGGTAACGCTTGCCGATCTTGCCGCAAGGGTTGGCGCAATCGAACACCGGCAGGTGTTCGGCCTTCAGGAAGGGCGCGCCTTCGAGCGTCATTGCACCGCAGACATGGATGTTGGCGGCTTCGATGTCCTTCTTCGAGAAACCGATATGCTCGAGCAGGTTGAAGCTCATGTCGGCGAGCTGCTCGTCGGTGACCTTCAGGGTTTCCTTCAGGAAATCAAGGCCGAGCGTCCACTGGTTAAACACGAACTTGATGTCGAAGGCAGCCTTGGTGGCGCCGTTGATCGCCTCGATCTTGTCGTCGGTGAAGCCCTTGGCACGCAGCGAACCGGGGTTGATGGCCGGCGCCTGGTTGATATTGCCATGGCCGACGGCATAGGCTTCGATCTCGGCGATCTGGCTTTCGGAATAGCCGAGGGTGCGGAGCGCTTCCGGAACAGCACGGTTGATGATCTTGAAGTAGCCGCCGCCGGCGAGCTTCTTGAATTTCACCAGCGCGAAATCGGGCTCGATGCCGGTCGTGTCGCAATCCATGACGAGGCCGATCGTGCCGGTGGGCGCGATAACCGAGACCTGGGCGTTGCGATAGCCGTGCTTTTCGCCGAGTTCCAGCGCCTTGTCCCAGGCGGCGGTCGCATGGGCGATCAGGGCCTGATCCGGGCATTCGCCGTGGATGAGGGCGACCGGGTTGACCGACAGGCTTTCATAGCCCTGGGTTTCGCCATGGGCGGCGCGGCGATGGTTGCGGATGACGCGCAGCATCGATTCGCGGTTCGGCTTGAAGCCCGGGAAGGGGCCGAGCTTGGCGGCGATTTCGGCCGAGGTCGCATAGGAGACGCCGGTCATGATGGCGGTGAGCGCACCCGCGATGGCACGGCCTTCGGTGGAATCGTAGGGAATGCCGGAGGACATCAGCAGGCCGCCGATATTGGCGTAGCCGAGGCCGAGCGTGCGGTATTCATAAGAGCGTTCGGCGATTTCCTTCGACGGGAACTGCGCCATCATCACGGAGATTTCGAGAACCAGCGTCCAGAGGCGGACGGCATGCTCGTAATCGGCGATGTTGATGTTCCTGGTGGCGGCGTCCTTGAACTGAAGCAAGTTCAGCGAGGCAAGGTTGCAGGCCGTGTCGTCGAGGAACATGTATTCCGAGCACGGATTGGATGCGCGGATCGAGCCTGCGGCCGGCGAGGTGTGCCAGTCGTTCATGGTCGTGTTGAAATGCAGGCCCGGATCGGCCGATGCCCAGGCGGCGTGGGAAATCTGTTCCCAGAGGTCGCGGGCCTTCAGCTTCTTCATGACCTTGCCGTCCTTGCGGGCGGTGAGGTTCCAGGTGCCGTCGGCCTCCACAGCGCGCAGGAAGTCGTCCTTCAGGGAGACGGAATTGTTGGAGTTCTGGCCCGAGACGGTGAGATAGGCTTCCGAATCCCAGTCGGTGTCGTAAGTCTTGAACTCGATGTCCTTGTAGCCCTGCTTGGCAAACTGGATGACGCGCTTGACATAGTTTTCCGGGACCTGGCTCTGCTTGGCGGCCTTGATTTCGCGCTTCAGGGCAGGGTTCTGCTTGGGGTCGTAGCAGGCGTCGTTGTCGGCCGTGCAGTTGACGCAGGCCTTCATGATCGCCTTCAGGTGCTTGGCAACGATCTTGGAGCCGGTGACAAGGGCTGCGACCTTCTGCTCTTCCTTGACCTTCCAGTTGATGTAGTCCTCGATATCCGGGTGATCGATATCGACGACGACCATCTTGGCCGCACGGCGGGTGGTGCCGCCCGACTTGATGGCGCCGGCAGCGCGGTCGCCGATCTTCAGGAACGACATGAGGCCCGACGACTTGCCGCCGCCCGACAGCTTTTCGCCTTCGCCGCGCAGGTAGGAGAAGTTGGAGCCGGTGCCGGAGCCATATTTGAACAGGCGGGCTTCACGCACCCACAGGTCCATGATGCCGCCTTCGTTGACGAGATCGTCACCGACGGACTGGATGAAGCAGGCATGCGGCTGCGGATGCTCGTAGGACGACTTCGACTTCACCAGCTTGCCGGTAAAGGGGTCGACGTAGAAATGGCCCTGGCCGGGGCCGTCGATGCCATAGGCCCAGTGCAGGCCGGTGTTGAACCACTGCGGCGAGTTCGGCGCGACGCGCTGGGTGGCAAGCATGTAGGCAAGCTCGTCGCGGAAGGCGAGGGCGTCCTCTTCCGAGGCGAAATAGTTGCCCTTCCAGCCCCAATAGGTCCAGGTGCCGGCCAGACGATCGAAAACCTGGCGGGCATCGGTTTCGGAACCGTACTGCTGCTCCTTCGGCAGGTCCTTCATGGCAACAAGGTCGGCTTCGGAGCGCCACAGCCAGGACGGAACGGAGTTTTCCTCAACCTTCTTCAGGCGCGCGGGAACGCCGGCCTTGCGGAAATATTTCTGGGCGAGAATGTCGGCGGCGACCTGCGAAAATTGTGCCGGCACGTCGATATCGGCGAGGCGGAAGACGATCGAGCCATCCGGATTCTTGATCTCGCTGATGGCCTTGCGGAATTCGATCTCAGCATAGGCGGACTGTCCGGCCTTGGTGAAACGACGTTCGATCTGCATTGTCCCTTGTCCTTTGTTTGCCGCATGCCCGAACCGCCTAGGCTCAGGGCACAATTATCCCCGTCCGGCCGCGCGGGAGTTTCGCGCAGCCAGTTTCCGTTTCCGATCTGATGGGAAACCCGTCTCGGGTCACCCTGTATCTTGTGCTGATTGTGGCTGCAAACACTAAATATAGTATCAACAGCTTCTTTACGCCAGCTTTTTGTGACGTGTTTGGCGCCTTCGGAAATCACAAAAAATAACCGCCGCGACCGGCGGATCATCCACCGGGCCGCCTGAAACACAGACGATTTTTCCTGAAATGAACCGGCCTCGAAATTTGCCCGGTCCCGCCGCCGCCGCAACGTGGAATCCATTAACGGCATTGGACCCGATTCCGTCAAGGGCTGGTTTGTGCCGTATTTATGAACACCAGATGTTGTGTGTGTAGCCTGTGGAAAACGGGGACAGAAAGCAAATACAGCAAAATCAGATGCTTCGCCGGCTTACCTCCAGCGACGTCCCCAGGGTCAGACGATTTTGTGAAAATTTGCGGGTGAAAAACCATACTAGATTTACCATGGCCATCATCCGCCATAGCCAAAGTGGCCCGACTATGGTCCTGGGGAAAAACTGATTCGAATGGCAGGCGTTGACATTTGCGGCCGCGATTTCGGGGCCGCTATTTTGGTGCATTCGCATCCAGGCGCCGCCGTGCCTCTTGCGCGAGTGCATGGCGGGGATGGCGGGCGATGAAGAGTTTCCAGGCGGCAACTGTGTCGCTGGCCTGCGCCGCGCGAAACTCTTCCCTTACGGCAGCCTCGCCCTCCCGGGCCGGAATCATTGGTTCCACCGCACTGCTGCCACCAGACACTCCCGACGGCGTCACAAACAATGCGCAAGCCAAGGCCAAGCCAATACATAGCAAAGATCGATGGGATGCGAGAAGGATCATTTCACCTTTCCAGTTCCACATATCCCCATAACCATTTGATACGAATGATTTTATAAAAACAGTGGGACTATCACTTTGCTAAAATACATCTTTTGGCGCGCGCTGTCCGATGCTATCGTGCCAGCGTAACCGACTGTTTCAAATTCTGGCATTTTTTATCTTTTGCCCTGCCTTTTTTGACGATCAGAAATTATGGGCGACTTTTTTGAAAGCACGGCCGAGCTTTTGGGAGCGGATGGCCAGGGCGCGATCACCGACGCCCTATTCCGGGGGGAACACATGACAAATGTCATCAGCGCCACGCCGACGGGCGATCAATATATCGACGGCGTTTTGTATGGAACACAATGGGCAGGGCCGATCACCTACAGTTTTGCCGATAGTTTCGCCGATTTCGGCGTGACTTATCCCTATGCAATAAGCGGCTTTCAGCAGATCAGCGCCATCCAGCAGAATGCGATCCAGTCGATCCTCGAGGGCACTGTCGCTTCGGGAACGGCACTTTTCACCTTTGGCTCGTTTGAGCAGATATCCAATCTGGATATTTCCCTGGCATCGGATCCGTTCGGTGCCTCCGATCTGACCATCGGGCAGACCGATCTGTTTGGCGGCAGCAACCTTGCAACGGCGCGCGTCGCCGATTTTCCTGAACTCAGCCAGGTGAATTCCGGCGGTGACGTCTGGTTCGGTAACGACTATGCCTCCTACCGCACGCCGGAGCTCGGTACATATGCCTGGGCCACGCATATTCACGAGTTCGGCCATGCCATTGGTCTCAGTCATGGCCATGACGCGGGTACGAGCAATTCGGGATTTGAATACGCCATCCCGCATGATCGCGACGGGATGGAGTTTTCCGTTATGACTTACCGCAGCTATGTGGGGGGGCTGACAAGCGGTTACACCAACGAGACGTACGGCTACGCCCAGACGCTGATGATGTATGACATCGCCGCGGTCCAGCACCTCTATGGTGCCGATTTCGACACCAATTCCGGCAGCACTGTCTACACCTGGTCGACCACGACCGGCGAGTTGTTCGTCAATGGGATCGGACAGGGCGCACCGGGAGGAGGCATCGGCGGCGCGGCAAATCGTGTCTTCCTGACGATCTGGGATGGCAATGGCAATGATACCTATGATTTCTCGACCGCGACCGACAATGCCTTGATCGATCTGTCACCGGGTGGATGGTCGCTGGTATCCCAGTTGCAGCGCGCCAATCTCGGGCAGGGTGCCTATGCCAACGGCAATGTCTACAACGCGCTTCAATACGAAGGGGACGCGCGATCGCTGATCGAAAACGCGAAGGGTGGATCCGGCAACGACGAGATCGGCGGCAACAGCGCAACCAACGCCCTTGACGGCAATGGAGGCAATGACGTGCTGATCGGACGTGCCGGATCAGATACGCTTTCCGGCGGTCTTGGTGCTGATACGCTTTATGGCGATTTCCGCATGCCTGCCGATACATATACGGGCACTGGCCTGTTCACCGAAGCAGGCGACAATACGAACAGCACCAGGGCGACGGCGCGCAATCTCAGCAGCTTCATCGGCGACCATACCGATCCCAATGTGGAACATTCGGATACCAACCCCAGCGTGGTGGTCAGCGGCACCGGGGATGGGAACTTCGACTGGTTTTCCTTTGAGGTCAAAGCACCGGGCCAGGTTACACTCGATATTGACGGCACCATGGACAGCTATATCGAGCTTTACGATGCCTCCGGGACATTGCTGGCCTATAACGAGGATTCCGTCACCGACACCGGCGACAGCACCTCTGTCAGCGTTAACTGGAAAAGCTTCATCGCCTATACAGTGACGACGCCGGGTCAGTATTTCGTCAAGGTCGGGGTCTACAACGGAACCGGAGCGGGCGGACCTCCAGGCGTAGTGATCCCGATTGGAACCACCTATTCTCTCGGGATTGTGGTTTCGGATCCGATTGACTCGACATCAGTTGGCTCAGGCAATGACACACTTGACGGCGGCGACGGCGCGGACACTCTCGTCGGCGGGGCGGGCAACGATACCTATGTGATCGGCGACGGCAACGACACCATCATCGATACGGCTGGCACCGCCGATCGCATTACCTCGACGATCACGCGCGCACTTGACGGGTATGCGACAATCGAACGGCTGACGCTGCTGGGAACCGACAACATCAACGCAACCGGCAACGGGCTGGACAACCTGATCGCCGGCAATAGCGGCAACAACGTCCTCGACGGCGGCGCGGGGCTCGACACTCTGACAGGTGGTGCCGGCAACGATACGTTCGCGCTTGGCGCCGGCAACGATACCGTAACCGACAGCTCCGGCACAGCCGACCGCATCACCTCGACCATCACACGCTCCCTTGCCGGCTACGGGACGATCGAGCGGCTGACGTTGCTGGGAACCGACAACATCAACGCGACCGGCAACGGGCTGGACAACCTGATCGCCGGCAATAGCGGCAACAATGTCCTCGACGGTGGCGCAGGGCTCGACACTCTGACCGGCGGTGCCGGCGACGACACCTACGTGCTCGGCGCGGAAAACGACACGATCACCGACAGTTCAGGTACGGCCGATCGCATTACTTCGACGATTACCCGCTCGCTCGACGGGTATGCGACAATCGAGCGGCTTTACCTGCTGGGAAGCGACAACATCAACGCAACCGGAAACGATCTCAACAACCTGATCGCCGGAAATGCCGGCAACAATACTCTTGATGGTGGCTCGGGTTCCGACAACCTGACCGGAGGCGCAGGCAATGACACGTACATATTGGGAGCCGAAAACGATGCGGTGACAGACAGTTCCGGTGCTGCGGACCGCATTTTCACCACGATTACACGGTCGCTTGAAAGCTACGCGACAATCGAAGTGCTGACGTTGCAGGGCAGCGGCGACATCGGTGGGACGGGTAACGGGCTTGCCAATACGCTGAACGGAAACACCGGCGACAACACCTTGAATGGCCGTGCGGGGGCGGATATCATAAATGGCGGCACCGGGGATGACGTGATCATTGGCGGTACCGGCATCGACAATCTGACAGGCCGCGCCGGCGCGGACACCTTCGTTTTCGACGCAGCGCTGAGCGCTTCAACCAACATCGATACGATCAGCGATTTTCTGGTCGCCGACGACAGCATCCGGCTTGAGGATGCGATCTTCACAGCGCTGACGGGTCTCGGGACGCTTGCGGCGACCGCATTTGTCAAAAACACAAGCGGCCAGGCGCAGGATGCCAACGACCGGATCATCTATGAAACGGACACGGGCAAGCTGTTCTACGATGCCAATGGTAGCGACGTGGACGGCCGCACGCAATTTGCCCTTCTCACCATCAATCTTGCTTTGACGAACAGCGATTTCATTGTCGCCTGACGACAGGTGACTTGCGGGGAGGTGGCCCGCCGGCTCACCAGCCGGCGGTCGCGCTGGACTTTACAGGGCGTCGAGATTGATGCCGATGGTGATGGCGCCGATCGGCTGGCCGGTCTCAGGGTCGCAAACCGTGAGACTCGCCTGCGATTGCAGCGTTTGCGTCGATTCGTCCTTTTCCGCCTTGTCGACGAACAGGATGGAGGGGCCGGCAAGGTAGGTCTTTTGCCATTTCAGTTCATCACCCTGCCAATAGTCGGAACTGACCTCGCTTTCGCCGATGCTCAAGCCTTTGGCGTCGATCACGAAGATTTCAGTGATGACGCCGCCCGAGGCGATCTGCTTGTCCTTCAGAAATTTCGACAGCGGGCTGCTGATGACCGATTCGATCAGCGGCTGGACGTTGCTTGAAAATTCGGCGCGCCAGACTGCGTCAAGGCCATCAATGTCCAGAGGGGTCAGGTGTGCATGAAGCTCGTTCTGACCTTTCAGTCCTTCGATAATGGCCGGATCCTCGATCCACGCCCTGACATTGGCGTTGATGTAGGCCGTAACCGGCTCGACGTGAATGTCACTGGCGAATGAGGGAAGGACCTGGAACGACCAGAAGCCTGCGCCAACCGCGGCCGAAACGAGCGCCCTGCGTAAGATGGTCCGTCCTCCCCGCTGCGATCCGTTGAGCAAAGCCTCGGGCTTTCCATTCGGATTCTTGCTGCCGCAGCAATATCGCCGCGAAAGATGGTTCAATGTATCAGATCAGACCACTGAAAAACCAGATCATATTCGACAATACTTATAAATGAACCTGCACTCAGGGCAATTGCCGGAGCGGCAAGAGACTTCTAAACGGCCGAGCCGAAATTAGCCGCGCGAGCCCTTGGCGATCGGCTCCTGGTAAGTGAAGCCCATATCCCATGGGAAATAGATCCAGGTGTCCTGGCTGACCTCGGTGACGAAGGTATCGACCTGGGGCCGGCCCTTCGGCTTGGCGTAGACGGCTGCGAAATGCGCCTTGGGCAGCATGGCCCGAACCACAGCTGCGGTCTTGCCGGTGTCGGTCAGATCGTCGATGATCAGCACACCTTGCCCGCCATCGGCCTTCAGTTCCTCCGAAATGCCCTTGAGCACATACATCTCACCTTGCGCGTCATAGTCATGATAGGAAGCGACACAGACTGTCTCGATCAGCCGGATGTTCAACTCGCGACAAACGATCGCCGCCGGAACAAGCCCGCCGCGGGTGATGCAGACGATCGCCTTCCATTCACCACCATTGCCGGCAAGCCGCCATGCGAGCGCACGTGCGTCGCGGTGAAACTGATCCCAGGAAACGGGAAATGCTTTATCGGGAAGTGACATGCTCGAGCTCCAATTGATCGTGGCATTCCGGTTCGGGAAATGGTGCGCACGACGAGGGCGAACCGTAAAGATTTCTCCGAGGGATTTCAAACCATCACATCAAGTTTTTCTGGAGACTACGTCGACCACCTGGCTCTCCGAGACCGAACCCAATTGGCTACTCGGGACAGTCGGATTAAGAATCCAGGGCCTCATGTCCGTCGAAAAGCCGACGGACATGCGGCAAGCCTTCTTCACCGTCCAGGAAACGGCATTGTAACATGGGCAGGTGCAAGCGACTGAACTTGCCTCAGATCACGAAGAAGTCGGCGGCGGTGAGGGTCGGATCGCCAATCAGCGTCGCAAACCTGACATTATCGAATGCCGTCCCCGAACCGTCCGCGTCACAGAGAAGCGCACCCGTGTCGGAGTTGTAGATGATGCGGTCGTTGGCGTCCTTTTCTCCCACTGCGGTATCCTTGAATGCCGAGGCAGTCAGTACCCCGAGCGACAGCACAGTGAAGATCGCGTGATCGAGTTCGATCGTGTCGTTGGCGGCGCTGAAGTCGCCGATCCGATCGATGTTGCCGTCGCTCAGGGTGGTCGAGAAGCGGAAGCTGTCCTGCCCGCCCATGCCGAAGAGCAGGTCGCTGCCGTCGCCGCCGTCGATCGTGTTGGAACCGGCGTTGCCGCGCACGAGCTGGTCGAGGTTGTTGCCGGTCAGGTCGATCGCCTGTGTGCCGAGCAGCGATGTCGTGTTCAGGTATTCGACGCTGACATTGTTCGCCAGCACGAAATCCACTGCAGAGCTGACACGGTCATCACCCTGGCCGGCAAGTTCGGTGGTCGCGTCTCCGGAATTATAAACGATGTAGGTGTCGTTGCCGTTTCCACCGATCAGGGTGTCGGCATCGCCTGCACCGCCATCGTTGAGGATGTTGTCGCCGGCATTGCCGCGGATGGTCTGCGCGAAGCGGTTTCCAGTAAGATTGATCGCGTAGGTGGCGTTGAGCGAGGTAGTGTTGAGAAATTCAATCGCGGTGCCGCTGCCGAGTGTGTAGCTGACGCCGGCCGAGACGCGGTCCGAGCCTTCGTTGGCGCGCTCGACGACGATATCGTTGGCGTTGTAGACGATATAGGTATCGTTGCCGGCGAGGCCGACCATCCGGTCCGGAGAAGACGTGAAGAACGGCGAGCCGGAGGTTCCGCCGTCGTGCAGGATGTTCTTGCCGGCATTGCCGTAAATCGTCTGCGACAGCGTGTTGCCCGTCAAGTTGATCGCGGTCTTGCTGGTCGAGGACGACGTGCTCATGATCTCGACGTCATCGTCTGCGGCAAGCGCGAAGCTGACCTCGGCAAACACACGGTCGGCGGTTCCCTGTCCGGCCGTCTCGACGATCGTATCGCCGGCATCGCCGACGAAGTAGCTATCGCTGCCGATACCGCCTGTCAGGGTATCATTGACGCCACCAACGCCTTTCAGCACGTCGCCGTCACTGTCGACGCCGGACACCGTAACGACGACCGTCGCTGTGTCGCCGCCGGCCAGCGTGTAGGTGAAGCTGTCGTCACGAGTGAGATTGGATGCGCCGGATGATGAACCAGGCAGGTCGTTGAACGCACCGTTCGGATCATAGCTGAAAGTGCCGTCGGCATTCAGTGTCAGCAGCGCGCCGGAGGCAAGCGTCACGGTCGTGCCGACATTAGCCGCCACGCCGTTGACCTCGATCACCGACAGGGCAGTATCCGGATCAGTGTCGGCGCCGTTGCCGTTGTTGTTGAAAACGCTGAGGCCCGCGCCAATCGCCGCCGCCTCGCTGGTTGCGAACGCGTCGTCCTCGGCCACGGCTATGTCGTCGATGTTGGCGATGGCAGCCGTCGCTGCGCTGGTTGCGGTTTCTGCGAAACCCTGGCCGTCGGTGTAGCTGATCACCACGCGGACAACGCCGCCGACATCGGCATCGCCAAGCGTATAAGTCGACTGGTCGGTTCCGACATTGACAAAGCCGGAGCCGACGTCGCGCTGCCACTGGTAGTGCAGCGTGCCGAGGCCATCCACGTCGGCAAGCGTCGAGACGGCGGTCAATACCTGGTCCTCGGTCGCCGTGCCGGTGATCGAGGCGCCACCCGTATGCGGATCGTTGACCCCGGCGATGGCGGCGGTGCCGGTGCTGGTCACCGTTTCGGCCGTTCCCTGGCCGTCGGTATAGCTGGTCACCACCCGGATGATGGCGCCGACATCGGCATCGCCAAGCGTGTAGGTGGCCTGGTCGGCTCCGACATTGACGAAACCCGAGCCGCTATCACGCTGCCATTGGTAGTGAAGCGTCCCCACACCATCGGCGTCGGCCAGAGTGGAGGTATCTGCCGTCAAAACCTGGTTTTCGGTGGTCGTGCCGGTGATCGACACGCCGCCGGTCGTGGCATCGTTGACATTGGCGATCGTCGCCGTTGCGGCACTAGTGGCGGATTCAACCGTACCGCCGCTATCGGTGTAGTAGATAACCACCCGGACAATGCCGCCGACGTCGTCGTCGCCAAGCGTATAGGTCGACTGGTCCGTCCCGACATTGACGTAGCCGCCGCCCACGTCGTGCTGCCACTGATAGTGCAGCGTGCCGATGCCATCGACGTCGGCCAGCGTCGAGACGGCGGTGAGGACCTGGTCTTCGGTTGCCGTACCGGTGATCGATGCGCCGCCCGTATGGGCGTCGTTCACTCCGTTGATGGTGATCGTGTAGGTGTCGGTATCGGACTGGGCACCGCCCGATCCATTGCCGCCGCCGTCGTTAGTAACCACCGTCAGGATGTCGGTGCCGTAGACGTTGGCGTTGCCTAGGAACAGCACTCCGTTGGACGTTGCCAAGGTGGCGTTGATTTCGTTCAACGTGGCGGTGACGGTGACGCTGCTAGTGCCGTTGCCGCTGATTTCACCCGCCGTCAGGCCGCTTGCGACATTGGTCAGCAGGGTCAGCACGCCCTTGGTGACGCTGAGCGTGACCGTAACCGTGTCCAGAGCCGGATTGGCGTCGGCATCACTGATCTGCAAGCCACTGACCGCAATATTGGCTTCCTCGCTGCCGGTGGCGCTGGAGACTGTGCCGTTAACCGGTGCATCGTTGACACCCGACAGGTTGAGCGTCGTCGTGCCGCTGTTGACAGAACCGCCGGGGATGTCGGGGGTGCCGTCACTGATTGTCCAGGTGATGGTGCGGTTGGTATTGAGCCCGTAATTGGTCGCGTTATCGCCAGTGGTCCAGTAGGTGAGCCCCGCGAGGACTGCCTGATAGTTGGCGATCGTATCGTAACCCGTGAGCGTCAGGCTTTCGGTCGCGGCGTCCCAACTGATGGTAATATTGGTACCGCTGATTAATCCGGAAATCTGTTTGGCGGCGCCGTAGCCGAGATGATCGTCGCTGTTGCTCGTCTCGTTGGACGAGAATTTGCCGCCGGTAATCTGCACCGTCGCACCGGCCAGATGATCTCCATCCAAATCGGTGATTGACGGCGCACCGGTCAGGAGCGTCGTTGCTGCGGTCTGCTGTTCCGCCACCACGGTTGCCGTGCCGTTGAGGCTGTCCAACGCCGCAATCTGCGAGAAGGTCATCCCCTGGATATTGGCGCCGCTGTTCGTGAGACCTGGATTGATCGTATTGATGAGGGTCGCGGTTGTGCCGGCGCCGTCGAGCTGAAAGACGTAGATGACATCGTCGCTGTCGATACTGCCGTTTTCTTCGGATTCGACGTAGAGCTGGCGCGTGCTCTGGTCGAACGTCATGTCGCCCGGGTAGAAAACATTTCCGCCGGGCAGACCGACCAGCGTTACCTTGACGGCGGTGCCGCTCGAGGCATTTTCGCTGATGTACCAGATGACATTCTGCGCCGCGTTGTAGCCGGCGTCAGGCGATGGATACTGTGACTCGGTGGAAAAGTAGACAAGGTCGGTCGTCTGATCGACCTCAACATCGATGATGTAGCCGTTGCTGCCGTCGTCGGGAAATTGGGCCTGGTTGACAAGCTGGGTGGTGGCGTTTGGATTGCTCAGGTCCAGGCGGAACAAGCCGGTTGCATTCACACCGCCCGTCAGTGTTTCGGTGTAGAACAGCCGGCCGATGGAGGAATCCAACGCGAAGTCGCGCGGGTCGAGGATGTCGAAGCCGGATTCCTGGCCGCGTGAATCGGTGACGGCCGTCACCAGAAAGCCTTGGTCAGTCAATGCGCCGGTCAGCGGGTTGTAACCATAGATCCGGATGCCGGCAGGATCAGCAGTCTGACCATCCATATAGCCGGCATAGATTCTGTGGTTGATTGCATCGACCTGTATCGAATTGACGATAATATCATCAGGGAAATCGACAACCGTCGTGGGGGTTGCGCTGCTGCCGATGACGCCGCGCACGAGATAGGCGTGGTCTCCCAAAGGACCGCTGTTCAATAGGCCGAAATAAAAGCCGGCGGCCGTGTCCAGACCGACCTCGGCCGCGAACGAACTGATGAATTTGTCATCGCCGACCCCTGCTCCCCCATTATCGACGGCTGTGGTCGGCGCAGTGCCGTCGTTGTTGATGTGCGCCAGCCGGGTATCAGCGTCGCCGCCCTCTGTCATGAACCACAATTGACCGGTCGGCTTCGCACCGAGGACACTGACCCCGTCGTCGCTAGAACCTGCGGCGATGATGTAGCTTGTGCCGCCGACGGTTACGGTATGCACTTGCGTCGTGCCCGCCAGTTCCCTGGAGCCACCATCGTCAATATTGTCCATGAAAGTTAGCGTGCCGCCGGAATCAACCCTGAAGATGCTGACACCGTTCTCCGAGCCGCCGACCGTCAGATAGGTGGTCGACCCCATGACAAAAGTGGACAGGCCCGTCGCGCCGGCCAGACGCAGGCTGGCAGTATCGGAGATATTGTCGATATTGGTCAGGATGCCGGACGAGTTGACCGAAAAGACGCTGACGCCGTTGTCGGCCGTGCCGGTGGCGAACACATAGGTAACGCCGCTGACCACCGCGGTGGTGACGTCGGACGCCCCATCTAGCTTGAGGGTGCCGTTGTCCGTGACCGAACTCGCATGGGTCAGAGTGCCATTGGCTGCGACCTGAAAAACGCTGAGACCATCGTCCACCCCGCCGGCAGCAAACAGGAATGTGTTGCCGCCGATCACCGCGGTGGTCAGGCCCTTGACGCCGTCCAGCTCGAACACGCCGGTATCGGCGAGGTTGCTGACCTCGGTCAACTGGCCGTCGCCCGCCACCCGCATGACGCTGATGCCGTCATCGTTGGTACCGGCTGCGAACACATAGGCATTGCCCCCAACCGTCGCCGTCGTTACGCGTGACACGCCACCAAGATTCAGGGCGCCGCCGTCGCCGACATTATCGACATTGGTCAGGGCGCCGTTGGTGCCGACCCGGAATACGCTGAGGCCATTGTCGCCCGCACCAGCGGCGATCAGATAGGTGTTGCCGTTCGATGTGATCGTCGACAGGCCGCTCACCCCGACAAGGTTCAGGCCGCCGCTGTCCGTAACATTGGAGACGTTGGTCAGCGAGCCATTGAGGCCGAGCGCAAAAACGCTGATCCCGTTGTCCGCCGTGCCAGCGACGAAGACATAGGTCGTGCCGCCGACGTCCGTCGATGTGATGAACGATGCGCCGTCAAGCTCCAGCGAACCGCTATCAGTTTCATTGTCGGGATTGGTGAATAAAAAAGACATGAATTCCCCCCAAACATAGCAAAGCGGACAACGCCCGTTCGACAAGGCTTCAAATAAATAATGATATGCTAAAATAAGACCCGCAGAGAAATCACCTCTCCGCACAGGGATGTACATCTAACACCATCAACTCGGCCAGTGAAGTAAAATATAGACTTCTATGCGCTGATTCTCTCGGGGAACTAGACGCAGTTACTGTCGGTTTGAAAGACAGTAGAGACTGTCGCAAGAAGACTGTCTGTCCATTCCACCTCTAAATCTATTTTCAGTGCGGTCCGTTGGCGGGGCATCCCTCAGGCCAATGCAAAGCAACAGGACCAAAAGGCTATATTCTCAAACAATTGCTGACGCAGAGCGCGGAGGGGAGTGCAGTGCTGTCCCAATGGCCATTCAAACAAAGGCGAAAGAGCCAGCCGGCTCGATCAAAAGCACAAATATGAATTTACAATCAATATGGTGCGGACGACGGGGGTCGAACCCGTACAGATTTCTCCGAGGGATTTTAAGTCCCTTGCGTCTACCAGTTTCGCCACGTCCGCGTGCTTTTCCTTTCAAACACTCGGGCCTTAAGGTCAATAGATTGTTTTGTAAAAGGCAATCCCGATGACAAATTTGCCCGTCGGTTAAGCAACAATGCCGGATTTGGAAAAACCCCTCAAACGACAGGGTTATGCGCAATCGATCAGCGCCGTATATTTCGTAGTCATGAGGAACCGCGGAGGTATGGTCGAGGTGTTGCAGGAAATCCCACTGACATGGAAGCCGATCCGGAACCGCTCGTTCGCCGGCATGCTCGGCCAGCAAGAACTTGCCTATGTGCTACAGCATGATGGTCAAACGAACTGGAAGTGGATGGTTTCCGGTTGCAACGGTACGATCCGATTTGATTTTCAGTCGGCCGATACGCTGGATGAGGCAAAGGCAGCGGTGCAGGAGAGCATCGAGCAATGGTTTCGGCAGGCAGGGCTGCTGGAAACAGAACCGTCACTGTGAGCGAGCTTCTTTCAGAATAACTCGCCTCATAGCGGGTGTCTCAAAAGAAAGCAATTAAGGATAATCGCCATCGATAACTTGCAGTTGAATTATAATAATTGAATATTACTATTTGCTCTTGCAATGATTAAAGAGAGGGGAGTTTCCGATGTCACACCGAGTGCATGTCACGGACCTTCTGCAGGCGGCAAAATTGCTGGCCGACACCCAGCAGGATGTCATGCTAAGCTATTTGATCTGCATGGCAATTCTTGAAGCAAGACAGACACAGAAGGAAAGCACTGCGAAGGCGGCGTAACAACCAAAGCCGCCGCCAAACGCCATATCCGATGATCCAGGTATCGTTGGGAAATTGAAGGCTAATCCAAGGATTAGCCTTCTGCTTGAAAGCTGGCCACGCAATTAACCCTACCCGTGAAGGTTAACAAAAGCTTTCGGTTGATACGGCGAGCCATTGAGGCTTTAGTCGCGATGCCGAGGGAGGGAGACTCGGCATTTTTCAGCACCAAATTATATGCCCCTTTCCGGCGCCGGAGAGGGGCACTGTGCATTAATTCTTCACAAACCCAGAGAACGCTGCGTCAGTATCGGCTGTTGCGACCGGTTTACTGGTCCTCGACGATGGCTTCGGGACGATCGCCGCCGTCCGCATGTTCGAAATGCCAGTTGCCGCTCTGGTCCTGAAAGCTGATTTCCTCGTCGTCGCCGCCAACCTGCTGTTCGGCCGCCGCAGCTTTTGCCGCCGCCAAAGCCATCTCGCGGCTCGGAAAAGCTTCGGAAAAGACGTCAGCAAGCTTGTAGGCCCATCCGCCGTCATGCTGAACGATCGCATATACCACTCTGGTCATTTCCAACTCCCTGGAGCGTGCTTCATTCGAACGCCCTCATGGCGTCGGCGTGACCGGACAGGAACGGCAGGCGCAGGCGATCGTTCCAGCAGCCGAAATGCGCGCCGCGAATTTTCGTTTTGCGTGTTCGTTTTGCATCCGGGCGGTCCAAGGTACCACGAAACATCCGTGTTTTGCCAGTTTTACGACTTACTGGCGGAAACGGCGGGTTTCGGCGTCTGTCGTGGTTTGCCCTTTGCCATTTTGAACTGGCATGAAAAAGGGCGCCTTTTCGGGCGCCCTTCAATCCAAAGCAATAGCCAATGAGATATCAGGCAGACAACTTTGCCGCGATCTTGGCAACATGCGCGCCCTGGTAACGGGCAGCTTCGAGTTCAATCTCGGACGGTTGGCGGGCACCGTCACCGCCGGTGATCGTGGAAGCGCCGTAGGGCGAGCCACCCTTGATTTCTTCCAGACCCATCTGCCCCTGGAAGGCATAGGGCAGGCCGACGACGACCATACCCTGGTGCATGAGGGTGGGGATGAAGCCGAGGATCGTGGTTTCCTGACCGCCGTGCTGCGTTGCCGAAGAGGTGAAGACCGAGCCGACCTTGCCAACCAGCGCGCCCTTCATCCACAGGCCGCCGGTCTGGTCGACGAAATTGCGCATCTGCGATGCAACGGTACCGAAACGCGTACCGGCGCCAAAGATGATGGCGTCGTAATCAGCCAGTTCATCCGGCTTGGCGATTTCCGCGGCCTGATCGACCTTGAAATAGGAGGCCTTGGCGACGTCTTCGGGTACCAATTCCGGTACGCGCTTGACCGTGACGTCGGCGCCAGCGGACTTTGCGCCCTCGGCCACCGCATAGGCCATGGTTTCGATATGTCCGTATGCCGAGTAATAAAGCACCAACACCTTAGCCATCGTCTTCTCCTTTGAACCGGCAATTCCGCTTGATTGCCTCTGGATATAGGATTTATCAGTTTGCATGCCCGTTGTCAGAACCGATGCGGGCGACAGACTGTTTCAGAATGATAGACAGTTGGAGTTTCGACTGAACGATCTCACACAGGACTTTCCGATGACCAGCGAAAAAATCGTTACCGCCGCCATGCTCGCCATCGGCGACGAATTACTGTCCGGCCGAACCAAGGACAAGAATATCGGCCATCTCGCCGATATGCTGACGCTCGCAGGGATCGACCTCAAGGAAGTGCGCATCGTCGCCGACGACGAGCCGGCGATCGTGGCGGCGCTGAACGGACTTCGGGGGCAATACGACTACGTCTTCACCTCGGGCGGCATCGGTCCGACCCACGACGATATTACCGCCGACGCCGTGTCCCGCGCGTTCGGCGTCGAGTGCATTCACGACCCCGAGGCCATGATGCTACTCGCCGCGATGTATGAACGGCGCGGCATGGAATTCACCGAAGCGCGGCGGCGCATGGCACGCATGCCAAACGGCGCACGGCATATCCCGAACGCCGTATCCACTGCGCCGGGCTTCATCATCGGCAATGTCCATGTGATGGCCGGCGTGCCGCAGGTCTTCCAGGCCATGCTGGACGCGCTGTTGCCCCAGCTTGAAAGCGGCACGATCGTGAAATCACGCACCGTGCGCTCGCCGTTCGGGGAGGGAGATATCGGCGGGCCGTTGGGGGAGGTGCAGAAGGCCCATGCAATGACGAGCATCGGATCCTATCCGAAATTCGACGGCAAGTCGTTTTCCACGGACCTCGTCATCCGTGCCCGTGACGAAGTCCTGCTCGATGCGGCGGAAGCCGATGTGAAGACGATGATCGAAAGGATCGCGGCCTCGAAGAAGGGCACCTGACAGCTTTACGGCGCTGGGGACGCAGCGACGATCGTAAACTTCTGATCGACACTTGCCGACTTGCCGCTGTTCAGATCGTTGAAATGAAATCTAAGAATATAATCGCCGGCCGCCGCACCGCTGACATCAGTCGTCAGCGTCGCGTAGATCTCCTGGTTGCGAAAGAAACCGGTAAAGGTGAAATTGCCGAAGGCCTTTTGGCTGGCCAGCATTTCACCGGAAGCACTGAGAATATCGAGATCGACGGAGAAATGTGCCTGGATCTTGCCCGCAACCGTTGCCGGCTTCCAGTTCAGGCCGACGGGTTCGATGTAGGAAACCAGGGCTTCGCCAGGCTTGAATGACGCGCCCGGCTTCGGGTCGTACATCGCATAACCCGCCGGGTCTGCGCCGACAAAGACAGCCTTGCCGATGGAAAAGGGAAGTGTTGCGGAAAAATCGCTGATTGCGGAGCGCATGACATCATGTGCGCCCACCGTATCGCCGGAGGCGGCCAGCGCCTCGGCTTTAGCGGCAGCGTCGGCAAGCTGTCCCGCAGCAGCAGGTCCGGCCAGAAACGACAGGATCGCGACCGCGCGGATCGCGCCCATCAGACCACCTCTTCGATTGCCCGTGCGCATTGTCTCTCCCCACGATCCCGCGTCGGCTTCGGATTTTCGGGATTTGCCGCCCGCTGTCAAGGAGAAGCCACATCGTAAAAGATGATTTTTATACTCCACTTATTTGTGAATAGCTGTGGTTTCATGACTGCCGTTGTGGCATAGGCAGGGCGACACGAACCCGAACGAAAGATCGCACTCCATGAAGCAGGACGTTGACAACGCCGTCGAGGCTTTGCGCACGCTATTCCCGGCAACGCCGCTGCAGCTCAATGAGCACCTAAGCGCACGCTATGGCGCCACGATCTACCTGAAGCGCGAGGACCTTTCACCAGTGCGTTCCTACAAGATCAGGGGCGCGTTCAACTTCTTCCGCAAGGTCATCGAGGCCGGCGGGACGGGAAAAACATTCGTTTGCGCCTCGGCCGGCAATCATGCGCAAGGGTTTGCCTTCGTCTGCCGGCATTTTGGGGTGCCGGGCGTCGTCTTCATGCCGGTGACGACACCGCAACAGAAGATCGACAAGACGCTGATGTTCGGCGGCGAGTTCATCAGCATCAAGCTGGTCGGCGACTTCTTCGACCAGTGCTACCAGGCGGCGCGCGAGCATGTGGAACGGATCGACGGCGTCATGGTGCCACCGTTCGATCACGTTGATATCATCGAGGGACAGGCAACGGTCGCCGCAGAGATGATCGAACAGCTTCCCGAAGGCACGGTCCCCGATCTGATCATCATGCCGGTGGGCGGCGGCGGGCTTTCGGCCGGCATGACCGGCTATCTGAAAGGCGTGGTCTCGCCGGAGGCTTTCATCTTCTGCGAGCCGGAGGGGGCGCCAAGCCTGCGCCGCAGCCTGGAGACGGGATCCGTGGTAACGCTCGATCAGGTCGACAACTTCGTCGATGGCGCAGCGGTCGGGCGGATCGGCGATCTGAATTTCGCGGCTCTCAAGCATTTTTCGACGGATCAGGTCTTGCTGCTGGCGGAAAACGCCATCTGCGTGACGATCACCGATATGCTCAATGTCGAGGGCGTCGTACTCGAGCCGGCAGGTGCATTGTCGATCACCGCATTGGAAGCGCTGGGGCGCGACAGACTGGCGGGCAAGACAATCGTTGCCGTGGTCTCCGGCGGCAACTTCGATTTCGAGCGCCTGCCGGATGTCAAGGAACGGGCGATGCGGCATACGGGTCTGAAAAAATACTTCATTGTGCGCATGGCACAGCGCCCGGGCGCGCTCAAGGATTTCCTCGGCCTGCTCGGCGAGGAGGACGACATCGCCCGCTTCGAGTACCTGAAGAAATCGGCCCGCAATTTCGGTTCGATCCTGATCGGGATCGAAACCAAGCATCCGGAGAATTTTCCACGGCTGAAGGCAGCCTTCGATGCGGCGGGACTGCGCTATCAGGATATTACCGATAACGAGATACTCGCCAATCTCGTAATTTAATATTTATCGAGCGATATCTGTTATTTGCTTTACTTTTCTAAACCAATTCAGGGTGTCTTCGGCGATCCGGTTAGTCGTTGATGGCGACAGGGCGTCGCCGGCGATCACGTGCCCATGGGGATCGTCGACATTGCCTGGATCAAGAATGGTGGCTGGGCCGCCCCAGCGCGCGGCAACTGCGTCCGTTTGCGTCGCATCGACCACTCGGTCTGCGGGCGACCGAATGAACAGCACAGGGACGCGGATATTTCCAAACGGCAGCGCCCGGGCCTGCGCGACCAGAACTGCCATCGGGAGAAGCGCCGAAACCGGATATTCGGTGGTCCAATAGCTGGCGTGCAGCGCATTCAACGGCGTAAAGGAACGGCGGCGGCCGAGGATGAGGCGTGCGCTGAGGCTGGCAAGGGGGGCGGTCAGCAGGAAGGCGCCGCGTCCCCTGACTCTGAAGTTCGGAGCGAGGAAAACGGTACCCGCGACCCGGGTTGCCAACGTCGGTTGCGAAAGCGCCCAAGTGGCCAGAGCGGCGCCGGTGGATGTTGCGATGATCACCGTCCTGTCACCAAGCTGCGCGGCGATGTCCAGCGCTTCCAGCATGTCCTTGTGCCAATCCTCGACCGAGGCTTCGGCCATCGCGTCGCCGCTGCGTCCATGTCCGGCAAGGCGCGTATAGAAAAGATTGGCACCGAGCGCTTTTGCCACGAGATCGGGCAGGGGACGGACCTCGCCTTTCGATGCCGAAAATCCATGGATGTAGACGACAGCAAGGGCTGTGCGGCCTTTGTCGGCAGGATCGGCCCAGATGATTTCCTTGGCCAATCCCGGCCTGATGTCAGGGAACGATGATTCGCTGACGGCGAGCCATTCGTCGATACCGGCAATCGATGCGATAGCCTCAAAACCTGTTGTCATGATCCGGGCAATGCCGCTGCCATTCTCATTTTCTCCCGAGCCGACCAACCGATCGCCGCCGATGGGAAACTTAGCCTTTGACAGCCCTGTTTGCCATGAGTAAGTCTTTCGCATGGCTTCCTTTCTGTCAAAATTGTTCGGTTTTTCCAGTGGCTCCAGCGCCGAGGCGAGCGCCTCGTCCGGCAAGACGGAGACCTATGGCGACCGCCTGATCCGCGCCAATCCGATGCGCGAAGGCGCGCAGTTCCGGCTGGCGGGCTCGATCGAAAGAGAGGTCGATGGCGTACTGCGCGTGCGCACTTTCATCCGCGCCGATCTTTTCAGTTCGGAACAGGACGTGATCGACGCGACGTTGCGCAAGGCGCATCAAATCATCGATCAGCATGGTCCATCGCTGTTTGCCGACGACGTGGCCTCCCGGCAGGTTTGAACCCGGACATTCGAGGTGTCGTCGATCGGCTGGACGACGACCGGATGTTCATTGCGTCAGCCTTGCCGTAGAACACCTAAAAAGAACGTACCGACCCCAATCCTTGGTTGAGCGTGAGCCAATTTAAGGCGCCGGCGACAATCTTCGGGATGCACCCCCTAAACTTTTCTTTAAACTTGCAGTTTATAGAATCCCGGAAGCAAATCCGAGTGAACGACTGCCGATGACCAATGTATTCCTGTTTCTCTGCGAAGGCCTTGTCTATGTCGCAGTCATGGTCACGCTGTTGCACATGCGCCACCGCCTGGGTCTTGGCGTTTTCATCGCGGCGCTCGGCGTTCTGCATTTCATCGAGACCTACCTTGCCGCCGTCTTTTACGTGCAGCTGCCATTCGGCGTGATTTCGCCGGGCTCCGCCGTGCTTTTCGCCGGCAAGCTGATGATGATCCTGCTTCTCTACGTGAAGGAGGATGCCGCAACGGTGCGCCAGCCGATCTACGGCCTGCTGGCAGGCAACTTCCTCACCGTCGCGCTGAGCCTGCTGCTTCAGATGCACCAGACGGTATCGGCTGTACCGAACCGCACCGCCGACCTCGCCTTCATCGATGAGATGGGCTGGCTGATGCTCTGGGGAACGCTGCTCCTCTATCTCGATTCACTCATCATCATCCTGCTCTACGAGCGGATCGGGCGGTGGATGCGGGGGCTTCTGACCCTGCGTTTTCTCCTTTGCGGCATCGTTGTGCTGACCTTCGACCAGGCCGGATTCTATATCGCCCTGCATGCCCTTAACGGCGCACCAGCCGAGGTGTTTTGGGGTGGCTGGATCGCAAAGATGGGGGCGGCTGTCCTCTACTCAGTCGTCCTTGGCGCCTACCTGCATTTTTCCAGCCATTCTGTCCTTTCCGTCTCGCGGCAACCGATCGGTGATATCTTCAACGCGCTGACTTTCCGGGAGCGCTATGAAGACCTCTTGTCGAAGTCGGGACGGGATATGCTGACCGGCGTGCTCGACCGCAGCCGATTCGAGTTCGAGGCACCGAGGCTGATCCGCAATGCAATGGCATCCGGCAGCGGCGTCAGCGTGATCATGATCGATGCGGACCATTTCAAGAACGTCAATGACCGGTTCGGCCATCTTGAGGGCGATCGGGTGCTGAAGGCGATTGCCGCTGCGATCCAGTCCGGCCTGCGTCAGAGCGATTACTTCTTTCGCTATGGCGGCGAGGAGTTCGTGGTTCTTTGCGACGGCCTTGATCACGCGAGCGCTCTGTCACGCGCCGACGACCTGCGTAAGCGCGTGCTGACGGAAGTGACGACATCGGACCAGTCGGCCGTCACTGTCAGCATTGGTATCGCATCGACACCCATAGACGGCGCCACGACACGAGATCTCTTGTCAAAGGCGGATGCACGCCTTTATGAGGCAAAGCGCAACGGACGCAATTGTGTGGTCGGAAACGTTTGATGTCTCTCCCATCGGGAGCGGTCAAACACCGACATTCGGCCGGTCGATGATCTCGCGCAGCGAGAAACTCGAATTGATCTTGACGACATGGGGAAGCGCTGAAAGCCAGTCGCGGTGGATGCGCTCATAGTCCTCCAGATCCTTGGCGGCGACGCGCAGGATATAGTCGTATTCGCCCGACATCAGGTAACAGACCAGCACATTGGGGCAGAGTTTTACCGCAGCCTCGAACTCCGTCAGGGTCTTGGCGAACTGGCCCGACAGCGAGATATGGACGATGACCATGATGCGATAATCGAGCGCCTTGTGCGACAGGCGCGCATGGTAGCCGCTGATGACACCGGACTTTTCAAGAATGTCGACCCGCCGCGAACAGGCAGAGGCAGACAGCCCGACTTTCTCGGCCAATTCCGCATTGGCAATCCGGCCGTTCTGCTGAAGAATCCGCAAGATCGCAGCATCAATTGCATCCATCGCTGCCAATCGAATATCCTTCGAATTTTCTTCTCTACACGCAATAATATTCGAAAGAATACGATATTGACCGGCCTCTTTGCAAGGACATGCGATGCTCTTTCTGGTTCGCTATGTGGGTGAAAAACAACAATGGCGAAAGCCGCGAATGAGAGGAACGCGAGGATGCGTGTCGGTTGCCCGAAGGAAATCAAAAACCATGAATACCGTGTCGGCCTGACGCCCGGATCGGTGAGGGAATATGTGGCGCATGGCCACGAGGTGATCATCGAAACCAAGGCGGGCGCAGGGATAGGCGCGGAAGACGACGCCTATCGCGCGGCGGGCGCGAAAATTGTTGCCACGGCCAAGGACGTCTTCGAAAAATCCGACATGATCGTCAAGGTCAAGGAGCCGCAGCCTTCCGAATGGGCGCAGCTTCGCGACGGCCAGATTCTCTATACCTATCTGCATCTTGCGCCAGATCCGGAACAGACCAAGGGGCTGCTCGGCTCCGGCGTCACGGCAATCGCCTATGAAACGGTCACCGATGATCGCGGCGGTCTGCCGCTGCTGGCGCCGATGTCTGAAGTTGCTGGGCGCCTCGCCATCCAGGCCGGTGCCACATCGCTGCAGAAAGCCAATGGCGGCCGCGGCATCCTGCTCGGCGGCGTGCCTGGCGTACTACCGGCCAAGGTCACCGTCATCGGTGGCGGCGTCGTCGGCCTGCATGCAGCGCGCATGGCGGCCGGGCTCGGCGCCGACGTCAGCATTCTCGATCGCTCCATTCCACGCCTGCGCCAACTGGACGATCTTTTTGCCGGCCGCGTGCATACCCGGTTCTCGACCATCGATGCACTGGAAGAAGAAGTCTTCTCGGCCGATCTGGTGATTGGCGCAGTGCTCATCCCGGGTGCAGCGGCACCGAAGCTGGTGACGCGCGAGATGCTGTCGGGCATGAAGAAGGGTGCAGTCATCGTCGACGTCGCCATCGACCAGGGCGGTTGCTTCGAGACTTCGCACGCAACGACACATTCCGACCCAACCTACGAGGTGGACGGCATCGTCCATTATTGCGTGGCCAATATGCCGGGCGCCGTTCCGGTGACCTCTGCGCATGCGCTGAACAATGCGACGCTCTACTACGGTCTGCAGCTTGCCGACCGTGGTCTGAAGGCGATTGCCGAGGACCGCCATCTGCGCGCCGGCCTCAACGTTCACAAGGGCCGCGTCACCAACAAGGCAGTCGCCGAGGCGCTCGGATATGAGAGCCATGCGCCGGAGGCTGTGCTGAAGATCGCCTGAGGGCGATAGTCTGCAAACGATGATGATGGGGCCGGGAACACCGGCCCCATTTCTATTCGCGCTCGATGCGGCACTGATAGCAATTATTGCGGGCCGAACGGACATGGACATAGGCGATTTCGGGGCGATCCAGCAATTCCGTCGCCCGGGCGTCGATCTCGTCAACCGGCGTGACCGCACCGCTGCCGTAGACGATCCGGTCGTCGGCGCTGTAGCCGCGCAAAAGGTAGTCCTTGCTTGTGGTCAGGATCGGCGGAACGTCCGCACCGCCCGTGTAGGCTTTGCATTCTTCCGCATGCAGGAAAATGGGTCCTGTTTCCGCATAGGGCTGGAGCGCCGGAAAAGGACGGTAGGCGAGGATCAGGTAGGGATCGCCAGCGGCGATGTTGGCCAGGCAATGGCGGCAGGGCATGCCGTCGCCATCGGAGACATGCAGCTCGGGTGTCAGGCCATAGGCATCAGGCTCGCGGCGGCGATAGCGTGCGGCAAGATCGCTCGGCATGGGTTTGTAGCGCAGGGTCATCGCGGTTTCCTCCAGTTTCCGAGCCCGAAGAAATGCCATGCACCGGCTTTGAGCGACACCCGATTCTTGCCGCCCTGAACTTCAGAGGCTGCGCGCGAGTGCTAAAAGTTCCTCGTCACTGAGTGGCTGGACGGTGGCATCGTGGGTCGAAACCGGGGAGAATCCGAAGCGCTGGTAAAGCTGCAACGCGCGGGGATGATCGAGCGTATTGGTCGACACACGGACGACCTTCGGGTTGGAGTTCCAGGCGGCATAAAGCGTTTGCAGGAGAAACCATTTGCCGAGCCCGAGGCCGAGCGCGTGCTCGAACATGCCGAAATGGGAGAGTTCGACATTGTCCTCGTCCACCTGAAGGAGTTCGAAAAACCCGGCCGGAGCGCCGTTGACATAGAGCACGGTCACGGAATTGCGCTTGTCGTGCAGGGCCGCGGTTAGGTCAGCGTCGGTCATCCGCAGCCGGTCGACCCAGTTCCATCGCCGACCGACCTGCAGATAAAGGAACCGATAGAACGGCAGCGGAATTTCCGGCACGCGCATGATTGCGGTCTGGATATTCACCGGCACCGGCAGGCTCTGCTTCGGCGGAGTGGTCATTTCCAACTCGGTAACGCGCACTGCCAGCGGTTCTAAAGCTGTACTCTTTGCCATTCTGGTCATTCTTTCCCGGTAACGACGGATGTGTCCGCCCGGCTGCCCCATTCGGACCAGGAACCATCATAGAGCCTGTTGTCGGTATGGCCCAGCGATTGCAACGCAAGCGTGATGATCGCGGCGGTGATGCCCGAACCGCAGGTGGTGACGACCGGTTTATCGAGATCGATGCCCGCCGCCTCGATCGTATCGCGCAGCGCATCCAGCGATTTGAACTTGCCGCCGACCGAAAAGACGCCGGACGGCAGGCTTTTCGCTCCCGGCATATGACCGGACCGCATGCCGGGCCGTGGCTCCGCTTCCTCGCCCGTAAATCGGGCTGCACCACGCGCGTCGGCGATCTGGCGGGAGCCGGTCGCGACGATCTCGTTCATTTGCGCAAACGAGGTCACCGCTTCGGCATTGAACTGCGGATGGAATTGGGCAGGGACGGGTTTCGGGACATCCGTCGCCACCGGCCGGCCCTCCGCCTTCCAGCCGTCAATGCCGCCGTCCAGCACGAACACGGACTTCACACCCATGGTGCGCAGCAGCCACCAGACGCGCGGCGCCGTGAAGACGCCCGGACCGTCGTAGACGACGATCGTGTCGGTCTCGCTGAGACCCAGCTTGCCGACGGCCTCGGCAAAGTCTTCGGGCGAGGGGACGGTGTGCGGAAGACCGCTCGTCAGATCGGCGATCGCATCCTGATCGTAGAAGACGGCGCCGGGAATATGGCCGGCCGCATACTCCGCTTTCGGATCACAGTTCTGCGCCGGCAGGTACCAGGATGCGTCGAGGATTTTCACCGAGGGATCGGCCAGTCGCTGCTCAAGCCAATCGGCGGAAACGACGAAGACGCTCTTCTGTTCGGTCATGGCTTGTTCTCCGGTCAAGCGGCGGAAACAGTTTCGGGTGTGCCGAAACGAATACGGAAACGTCTGTTTTCCTTGCCCTTTTTTTCGATCTTGGCGATGAAGATGGCACCGACTTCCTGCGTTTCGGACACATGCGTTCCGCCGCAGGGCTGGCTGTCGATCGCCGCGTTCTCGCCGATGCAGACGAGGCTGACGCGGCCGAGGCCCATCGGGGGCCGGACATTCTTGGATTTGACGATATCGGGGTTGGCAGCCAATTCCTCGTCGGTGATCCATTGCAGATAGATCGGATGATTACCATCGACCAGCTTCATCATCGCGGCGGTGACGGCGTCCTTGTCGATGGTTTCGCTCATGTCGAAATCGACGCGGCTTTCGTCTTCGCCGACGGCGGCGCCTGTGATCGGATATTGGCAGACGACGGAGAGAAGGTGGCAGGCGGTGTGCATGCGCATCAGCTTGTAGCGGCGCGGCCAGTCGATATGCAGCACCAGCTTTTCGCCGACCCGCACAGCGGGCTGATCGGCGGCTGGAACATGGATGATGATGTCCTTGCTGTCGCCGTGGCGGGTGGTTGCGATCTCGATTCGGCTACCGTCGGCGCGCTCGAAAAAACCGTTGTCGCCCGGTTGGCCACCCGACATCGCGTAAAAACAGGTCTGGTCGAGTTCGATGCCGCCGTCTTCCCGTATTTCCGTGACGATTGCTTCTGCGGTTGAAAGGTAGAAATCGTCGCGAAAAAGGGCAGTCGTTGTCATGAGATGCTTATCCGGCGGGTTCGTATGGCACCGTTATTCCGGAATTCCTCGTCAGCCAGGCCGGAACGGGAAGGCCCTTGGACTTCAGAAACGCCGGGTTGAACAGTTTCGACTGATAGCGGTTACCATAGTCGCAGAGGATCGTCACGATGGTATGTCCCGGTCCCAGATCTTTTGCCAGGCGAATGGCGCCGGCAATGTTGATACCGGTGGAGCCGCCGACGCAGATACCTTCGTTTTCAATGAGATCGAACACCAGCGGGATCGCTTCGGTATCCGGGATCTGGTAGGCGAAATCCGGTGTGAAACCTTCCAGGTTGGCGGTGATGCGCCCCTGGCCAATGCCTTCGGTGATCGATCCGCCAGCCGATTTCAGCTCGCCATTGGCGTAGTAGTTGTAGAGTGCGGCTCCTTCCGGATCGGCAATGCCGATCTTGATGTTCGGATTCTTCGCCTTGAGGCCAAGGGCGACACCCGCAAGCGTGCCGCCGGAGCCGACCGCGCAGATGAAGCCATCGACCTTGCCATCGGTGTCGCGCCAGATTTCCGGCGCGGTGGTTTCCACATGCGCGTCGCGGTTGGCGACGTTGTCGAACTGATTGGCCCAGATTGCGCCGTTCGGCTCGGTCTTTGCGAGTTCGGCAGCAAGACGGCCGGACAATTTTACGTAGTTGTTGGGGTTCTTGTACGGGACGGCCGGAACCTCGATGAGTTCGGCGCCCAGGAGACGCAGCGCATCCTTCTTCTCCTCGCTCTGCGTTTCCGGGATGACGATGACCGTGCGGTATCCGAGCGCCTGGGCAACCAATGCGAGACCGATGCCGGTATTGCCGGCCGTACCCTCGACGATAACGCCGCCCGGCTTCAGCTGCCCGGATTTTTCCGCCTGGCGGATGATCGACAGCGCCGCGCGGTCCTTGACCGACTGGCCGGGGTTGAGAAACTCCGCCTTGCCGAGAATGGTGCATCCCGTTGCCTCGGAAGCGCCCTTGAGGCGGATCAGCGGCGTGTTGCCGATGGCGTCGAGAACGGAGGGCAGAACGGGCATGAGCGAACCTCTTGGCAGCGGGTAGTTGCGTCAGGCACGCGCCTGAACCTGATGGTGACCTGGGCAGGGCATGCGCGAACCGCATCGGCCGTGATGGCCTTCGCAATTCAACATACCGGAATCCTAGCATCTTTTCGGCTGGGGCGCCCGGTGAAACAAGAAATAGCGTTTCAACTCGGCGGCGTCACGGGCAAAAATTGACCCCGCCTTCAATCGTGCAGTTTCAAAACCGGAATGATCCATTTCTTGACCCTCGGCGTAATGAGGCGATAGTTTCCGCTGCGCCAAGCCGCAAGACAGGTAAAAAATCGATGGCTGATGTTCAGCTGGATACAGTGGATGCCTTGATGGCACGTTACGCTGCGGGCATTTTGCCGGAGCCGGCGCGCGTCCTCGTCGAGGCGCACCTTGAGATGCAATCCATCAACAGACCGAAAGTCGCCGAATACGAAACCGTCGCTGGCGATATCCTGGAAAAGATGGAACCGGTTGCGCTCAATTCAAGAGATGCGGCTTTGAAAGCGGTCTTTGCGGCAAATCCGATGGCAATGCCGATCAAGGCTCCACCCAGATCAGCAAATGCACTTTTCCCCAAAGCGATTCATGACTTTGCCGGTCTGGAGGCCAACGAAATCCCCTGGAAGAGGAAGCTGCCGGGTTTCAAGGAATACAGCCTTGGAAAGATCGACGGTTGCGACGTGAGTTTTTTCTGGCTGAGACCCGGCCGGGCAATCCCTTCCCATACGCATGAAGGCTACGAGCTTTCGCTCGTTCTGGATGGCGCGTTCAATGACACGCGCGGGCGTTTCGCCAGAGGCGATATCTCGGTGGCAGATGAAAGCATCGACCACCGGCCGGTGGCGGAGCGTGAACGGCCTTGCATCGGCTTTGCCGTCTTCCAGGCCCCGTTCAAACTGACAGGTTCGCTGCGCCAGCTGATCGGCGACTTCATCGGCTGAACGTCCTGCCGAAGAATGGCCCGAATGCGGGAACAAACTCCATTTCAATGCGTATTGTTTGGTGATCACCGTTTTGGAGATCCCCGATAGGCAGTGAAAGGGACCAGCCATGACCGATTTTGTTGCACATCCCGATTTGGGTCTGGCATGGGTCACGGGGGCAAGCTCGGGCATTGGCCGAGCCCTGGCGCTGCGGTTGGTGAAAGACGGTTTCAATGTGGTGGTGACCGCCAGGGATCATCAGAAACTGGTGCAGCTTCAACATGAGGCGCCAGGGCCTGGCAAGATCATCGTTCTGGATGGCGATGTAACGGATCCGCGGGACATGGAACGTATTCTCGCGGCCATCGAATACGAACACGGGTCAATGGTGCTCGCCGTCCTCAATGCCGGCGTGTACATACCCGTTCACGGCGAGGATATGCACCGCGAAGATTTCGAGACGACGTTTGCGGTCAATCTGCACGGCACGGTCAATTGCCTGCTGCCGGCGGTACGTCACATGAAGGCGAGGGGTCGCGGCCAGATCGCCATCGTGTCCTCCGCCACCGGCTATGGCGGCCTGCCGACAAGTGCTGCCTATGGCGCGACCAAGGCGGCATTGATCAACATGGCGGAAAGCCTGAAATTCGATCTCGACAAGGCCGGCATCCGCCTGCAGATCATCAATCCCGGTTTTGTCGAAACGGCGGCAACGGCAGAGAACGAATTTCCGATGCCGGCTCTGGTCAGTCCGCAGATCGCGGCCAATCGTATCGCCGATGGCCTGAAGTCACGCGGCTTCGAAATCACGTTTCCCAAGCGTTTCACTTACGCGCTGAAGCTGGTTAACCTGCTCCCCTACGGTCTCTATTTCTGGCTCATCAACAGGGCCACTGGATGGAAGACGCGTCCACTGGTCACTGGAGGCCACGCCGTCGAGGCGATGGAGCGGGATCCTCAGGCGGTGTGAAGGACGACCACGGCGCCGAAGACAAGAACCAGCCCGACCCAACCGATCGGCTTCAACTTCTGGCCGAAAAGAACCCGCGCAGAGATTGCTGTACCGAAAATTCCGGTGGCGCCGAGAATCGCGTAGGCGATCGCCAGTTCCATGCCCCTGACCGCCTCCACCAGCAACGCGAACGCCGCCAGCACCAGCAGGATGGACAGGATTCCCCAGCCGCGCCGGGCAAAACCATTCGATTTCGTCGAAGCGAGATTGGCTGCGACATCAAGGATGCCGGCCAGAACAGCGAAAATGAAATAGACGTTAGGCGAGGTCATCGGCGGTCTCCTCGTCTTCGTGGACTTCGCCGGCATTGACCAGAATGATGCCGCCGACCGCCATCATCAGACCGATCATCTCCTGAGAATTCAGGACGTGATTGAAAACGAACACGGAAACAAGCGTGATCAGAGCGATGCCGGAACCTTCCCAGATCGCATAGGCGACGCCAACCGAGATTTTCTTCACCGCCTTGGCAAGAAAGACATAGGAGAGGGCGATCGACACGTACATGACGGCATAGCCCCAGACGCCGCCGCCGGATGACGCCGCCTTCATGACCGTCAAACCGACAACTTCGGTAGCAATGGCGAGCGCCAGAAAAACCCATGCAAGACGCACGTCATCACCTTTGAAACGATCGGTTGAAAAGCTGCGGCCTGCATAAGCGTCTCGACAGCGGCGGTAAAGCCGCGCCGACGACTTTATTACTGGATAGGGGCGGGAAGCATCCGGTGGCAGATTTGCGTCCGGGCAACGCCACCGGCTACCGGCTCATTCATACACGATCTGTCTGACGTCGATGTTCCTGGCGCGGAAACCGGCCTCGCAGTAGAACAGATAGAACTCCCAGAGCCGTTTGAAACGGGTATCGAAACCGAGCGGCTCAACCTTGTCCCAGACATTCCAGAAGCGCTCGCGCCATTCGGCGAGCGTGCGGGCGTAGTCGAGGCCGAAGCCGAAATCGCCGCTGATCTTCAGGCCCACCTTGCGGCCGAGATCGATCAGATGTTCGCGCGTCGGCAACATGCCGCCCGGAAAGACGTATTTCTGGATGAAATCCGGATTGGCGCGGTATTCCCGATAGGCTTCCGGCTTGATCGTGATGATCTGTAGACCAGCTTTCCCACCTGGTTTCAAACAACGCTGCAACTGCGAGAAATAAGCCGGCCAGTATTTTTCGCCGACGGCCTCGAACATTTCGATCGACACGATCCGATCGTAGAGCCCTGTCTCGTCGCGATAGTCCTGGAACTTGATCTCGACCTTGTCGGAAAGGCCTGCTTTCGTCATACGCTCGTTGGCAAAGGCGAGTTGTTCGCGACTAATCGTAAGGCCGGTTACCTTGCAGCCGATCTCACCCGCCGCATATTCGGCAAAACCGCCCCAGCCGCAGCCGATTTCAAGCACATGGTGGCCTGCTGTTATTCCGGCCGCCTCCGCCAGCGCCTTGTACTTGGCGCGTTGCGCCGACTGCAGGTCATTGGCTCCCGTCGAATAGAGGGCCGAGGAGTAGGTCATCGTCGGATCGAGCCATTCCCTGTAGAAGGCATTGCCCAGGTCGTAATGGGCGGAAATGTTCCGCTTCGAGCCGGTCTTTGTATTGGCATTCATCCAATGACGGAATTTCTCGACCACACGCAGGACGCCGCGCGCGCCGTTGGAGAAATTCCGGCCAACATCGGTGTTGACGAGGAAGAGTTCCAGGAAAGCGCCGACGTCCGGGCTGTCCCAATCGCCATCCATATAGCTTTCGGCAACCGCAATGGTACCGCCGGTCAGCGCGCGCTGAAGCATATTCCAGTTGTGGAGCGTGACGGAGGCTATGGGCCCCTGCGCTTTGCCCTTGACCACCACGGTCCGGCTATCCGGCAATGTCAGTTTCAGGCAACCGGCCTGCATATGAACCAGACCGCGCAGAACCATCTGCGCCTTAGCGGGTAGGCCTTTGAGAAGGCGTGACAAATTTTCGGTGGAAAGACGCTCCCCGTCTTTCGGATCACAATAACCGGTGCCCGCTGTACCCATTCGACAGATCCTCAGCAATCATTGGCCTTGACACAAAATAACCTCATTCCGCCGGACCTCCAACCTGAGATTTATCGGAAAATCCGTGTGCTACCCTGCGGCCATCCCTCCAGATGCTCGTTGCTTCAGGGGCGTGGGGTCGCGAAATGTAGCGGGCGCCCTTGATCCAGAGCTTCAACGCCTCCCAGTGAATCCCTGCTACGATCTTGAGTGTAAGATGCGGAATCCGGGCAACAAGACGTAAAATCTTGCCTGTTTTCAGCGGCACCTGAACGCCCGAAAATGTCGCAGCGAGCAGCGGTCCATCCTTGTCGGTCTCCAGAATGCGCCAGCGAATTTGTTCCCCCGGCGGCAGCATTCGGAACTGGTAGCGCATTGCCATGGGGATGAACGGCGACACGTGAAAGAGCTTGTCGCATTGTTGACGGACACCGGCGGCCGACACGTCGCCCGACTGTATAGGGCAGACGTAGGTATGGCGCTCGCCAAATGTGTTGCGAACCTCGTAGACCATTCCGATCAACGCACCACCCGCGCCATAGGCATAGTAGACAGCCAACGGATTGAAGACGAGACCGAGAATACGCGGATAGCAGACGAGAAGGACACGCGTTGGCCGCATCGGCAAGCCAGCTTCAGCCAGCAACGCGTCGACATAGTTACGCAGCGACACAGCGCTGTCGTCCGTATGATCCTTCTCGTGAAAAGAGAGCAGATTCGGGCGGTTGACAGAGAAAGCCGCACTGAGCCCATCCGCTTCGTCGAGCCGGTCGAGATCGATCATCAGGGAAAAGACGTCATAGCTGAAGCGATGGCCGACCGGCTTCATCCGCTGGTGCATGATCCGGCCGGCATAAAGCGCCGCCGCCTCGCCAGGAGGCGGGCCATTCTTCATCAGGTCCGATCCGGGTGAAGGGTGCATCTATTCAGCCGCCTCCTTGAACAGGGAGGAAATCTGCTGGCGCCAGGGAATGATGCCGCCGAGTGCTTCTGCTGCGGCAAGCCCCGATGTCAGGCCATCCTCGTGAAAGCCGTATCCGGTCCAAGCGCCGGCAAAGAAAGTGCCGTTGTGTCCCTGGATGGATTTCAGCGCGCGCTGCGCGGCCATCGAACGAGCGTCAAACTGCGGGTGATCGTAGGAAAATTCCGCGAACACGCTGCCCGGCGCCGGTTCGCGCTCCGGATTCAACGTCACGAAAAGCGGATGCTGCTGTGGAACTCCCTGCAGCCGGTTCATCCAATAGCTGACGGCGACGCCCTGTGAACCGCACGGTTTTGTCGAGCGCAGGTAATTCCACGATGCCCACACTTTTTTCCGCTTCGGCATCAATGCGATGTCGCGATGCAGAATGACCCGGTTAGGGTGATAAGGCACGGCCGATAGCAGCGAGCTTTCCATAGGCGTCGGGTCGGAGAGCATGGCCAGCGCCTGGTTGCTGTGGGCCGCAATGATGACCTTGTCGTAGGTTTTCATCATGCCCTGTTCGTCGACAATGGCGACGCGGCCATCCTCCCGACGGATCGAGCGCACGCCGCAACCCAACCGGACACGGTCGCCGAGCGGGCTCAGAAGCTTGCGCAGATAGTTGCGGCTGCCGCCCGTGACGGTCCGCCATGGATGCGGCTTGGAATAGATCAGGCGGTGATTGTCGAAGAACTGGATGAAATTCTCGGCCGGGAACTCCAGCATCTTCGCGGCTGGAGACGACCAGATGGCGGCGGCCATCGGTGCCAGGTAGTTGTTGGTGAAGCCTGGAGTAAAACCGCGCCAGTTAAGATAGTCACCGATCGACATGGCCTCAAGACGACCGGCACTGCGATCCTCCCGGCAGATCCGGTTGAAGCGCAGGATCTCGCGCAGCATCATCAGGAAGGAAGGCCTGATGAGATTGCGTTTCTGGGCAAAGACGGTGGTCAGATTGTCGCCGCTCCATTCCAGCCGTCCCTGATCGAGCGATACGGAAAAGCTCATGTCGCCTTTGTGCGTCGTTACATCCAGTTCGGCAAACAGCGCAGTCAGGTTGGGATAATTGGCCTCGTTGTAGACAATGAAACCGGTATCGACGGAAATTGGCGTGCCATCATAGTCAATATCGACGGTTGCCGTGTGGCCGCCCGGACGGTCATCCTTCTCGTAAAGCGTGACATCGTGGACGGGATCGAGCGCCCAGGCGGCCGAGCTTCCGGAGACGCCGGAACCGATCACGGCGATCGAAAGGCGTCGACCGGGGATATGATGCGGGCCATGGGAGAAAGGGGCGTTCATGCTGCGTCCTTGATTTTGTTATAGGCAGCAAGAGCGCGGTTGCGTGCCTTTGCATGGTCCACGAGAGGTTCCGGATAGGTTGTGCCGAGAACGATGCCGGCGGCCCCGAGGACACTCTCGGGCGCCTCGAACGGCCGGTGGATGAATTTCGCGGGCAAGTCTTTCAGTTCCGGTACGAAGGTTTTGACGTAGGTGCCGTCAGGGTCGAATTTCTCGCCCTGCAGCACAGGATTGAAGACACGGAAGAACGGCGACGCGTCAGCGCCGCTGCCCGCAACCCATTGCCAGCTTGCCGCATTGGACGCCGGATCGGCATCCACCAGCGTGTCGCGGAACCAGGCTTCGCCACGGCGCCAGTCGATCAAAAGGTCCTTGATCAGGAAGGACGCAACAATCATGCGGATGCGATTGTGCATCGTTCCGTGTCGCCAGAGCTGCCGCATGCCGGCATCGACGATGGGATAGCCCGTCTCGCCCTTCGTCCAGCGCTTGAAGGCGCTGTCGTTTCCCATCCAGGCGAAACCGTCAAATTTCCGGTTGAGGTTTTCACGCGGCAGATCGGGATTGTGAAAGAGCAGATGGTAGGAGAAGTCGCGCCAGACGAGTTCCTTACGGAAGGTGATCATGTCGTCGGCCGGAACATCCTTCAAATTGCGCGTGGCATGCCAGATGCGGGCAGGGGAAATCTCTCCCATTGCCAGATGGGGGGAAAGCCGTGACGTGCCGTCGATGGCAGGTAGATCGCGGTTGGTCTTGTAGCCGGAGAGGCCGTCCTCGACGAAAGCCTCGAGCCTTTCGAGCGCTGCTGCCTCGCCGGGTGTCCAGAGCTCCGAGAATGTTTCTGCCCAGTCAGGCTTTGTCGGCAGCAGTTTCCAGCCGGCCAAGTCTTCGCCGCGCGGCCATGCAGCCGGAACGGCCAGCGCATCGGGAGCTTCCAGCGGCGCGTCCGGCTCCCCGGAGGCCTCGAGCGCACGCCAAAACGGGGTATAGACGCGATAGGGCGTACCAGACCCCGTCTTCAACCGTGATGGCTCATGAAGAAGCTGTCCGGCAAAACTCCTGACAGTCACGCCTTTGGCACCCAGCCTGTCCTTCAGGGGGATATCAACCGCAATACCGTTCGGATCATAGCGGCGATTCCAGTAGACGGCTGACGCGCCAGTTTCGGCAATCAGTTCAGCAAGTATGGTGCACGGCTCGCCGCTGCGCAGGACAAGCCTGCTTCCGAGACGGCCGAGGGCATGTCCCAGGCTTTTCAGCGAATGATGCAGCCACCATGCCTGTGCTGCACCGAGAGGTCCGTTCCCGCTTTGCGATGGCTCGCGGATGTAGATGGGAATGATATCGCGACCCGCTTGCGCCGCCGCATGAAGCGCATGGTTGTCGCCCAGTCGCAAATCCTTGCGAAACCAGAGGATAATCGGGCCGTCAGGGGAGGGGTCCGTGTTTTTCATTGTCATCCGCGCATCGTGCTGTCTCATAATGTACGCAGATACGGATGAGGCGGATCAAAGGTTTCGCGGAGAAAGCTTTTTATTTCATCGTTTTGCGAGAGATGCCGACAAGGGAATCTGGGCTGCCGCGCCGCCCTGTTAAGTCAAGGGTGCGGGCGGCGGTCTCTATGCAATGGTTGTTGCGGATCAGCTCTTCTGAAAGGCGAGATGAGCGCCGAGTCCGACCAGCATGGCGCCACCCGCCCGTTGCATCAGGCGCTGCGCCTGGCTTGAGCGCCGCAGCCTTGTAATCACGGCACCAGCCAGAAACACGCAGACGATATCGGCGGACGAAAACATCAGGTTGACGATCGTTCCAAGGATTGCCAGCTGCAGCCAGACCGGGAAAGCTGCGGAAGCATCAACGAACTGCGGCAGGAAGGCCACGAAGAAGATCGCCGTCTTGGGATTGAGAACCTCGACGGTGACGCTTTCGAAGAAGGCCCGCCGACCGGATTTCGGTTCAATGCCGGGCAGGGCGGTGTCGCCCTCTGCCCGGGCGCGGAAAATCGAGATACCCAGCCAGACGAGGTAGGTCGCGCCTGCGAATTTCACGATCATGTAAAGGGTGGGCACGGCGTGAAACAGGATCGACAGACCGGCAGCGGCAGCAAGGACATGGACGTAACCGCCGAGATGAATGCCGAGCGCCGCCATCAGACCGGACCAGCGGCCACGGGCAATGGTCTGGGCCGCCGCATAGAGCATCGCCGGGCCGGGAATGTAGGCAAAGACTGCCGTGGTGGCGAGGAAAGCGATCAACAATTCGGTCGATGGCATTGGCTGCTCCGGTCTAGGGCCAAATGGATGTCTACCCTATACAGTGGGACGGGAAGAAAGTCGCGCATCCGCGATGCTGGTTGGTCGCTGTGGTGTGATCCCTATCCCCAGGTCAATGGATCCAGACGCAGATAGAAGCCGAGCCGCTGCCGGTCAGGGGCGCCGATATCGTGGATATCGAACAGGCGACCGTATGCGGCTTGTGCCTCCTCAGGTCTCGCCCAGGTTTCACGGGTGTTGCCAATCAGCAGCGCGAAATCGACATAGGGATCCGCGATCCCGAGCCGGCCGAGATCGATCAACCCCGTACAGCGAAGTGTTTCCGGATCGATCATGAAGTTGGGCATACACGCATCGCCGTGACAGACGACACGATCGTAGGCCTCCTGCGAAAGCCGTTCGGGCAGTTCCGCCTCCAAATCGTCAAGCAGGGATTGCGGAGGGGTATCCTGATCTTCGGGATCGAGAAAATCCGGATTGACGCCATCGCGCGCGACGACGTCCGTCGCGCGGTCGAACATCATCTGCAGGCCACGTTCGAACGGGCATTCACTTGCAGGAATGCTGTGAAGATCTCTCACGCGCTCCGCGATCGACGGCCATGCCCTGATGAGCTCCGCTGCCTCGAACTGATCTGCCGGCACGCCCGGGACCGCGCTTGTAACGAGGCATGCTCCCTCGTCCGACACCATCCAGTCGAGGACGGCGGGAGATCCGAGACCGAACGAGGCCAGCCACGCAGTGCGCCGACGCTCGTCATCAAGCAGCGCCACCCCACTGCCTGTCGAAACCTTGGCATAGGCTGAGCCATCACTGCGCCGAAACAGGCCATCGCCCGATTCGCCACGACGATAGGGAATCCACTCCCTGCCGATAGAAAGCCCAGAAAGCCGGATTGCATCGGATCGATATTCGTTCACGCGTCATCCCCATGGATTTTAAAACCTGCGGAGCGAAGGCAGTATTGCGCCCTTGAACGACATAGATATCGCGGGACGTTTTTACATCATCGACAGGCGAAAATCCTCAATGACGGTGCGCTTTTGCCATATGCCACAGTTGGACAAGATGGGGTTGCGCCCGCAAGAAATGGCTTACTTACCCAGGACAGCAAGAAACCGAAGAAGCTCCGTTTCCACATAAGCATCGACAGGGCCTTCGGATTCGAAACCCCACCACAGCAGTGAGCCCTGCCATTGCGCGAGCATCAGCCGGGCGATTACGTGCGGCTGCTTTGCTGTGGGAAAACACGCGCCGATCACATCGGCCAGCGTCCTTCCCCATGCTGCCCCCCGGGCACGCAACACGGGATCACGAAAATCCTCGCGCAGCAGCCGCAGACCATCCGCATAGACGGCGGCGTTGTCGCCGTAGTTCTGCGACAGGCCGACAAGCAGGGCGACGGCACCTTCCGGCGTCCTGGGGATCGTCCCAGTCAACTCAGTAGTTTCAGCGTCGAGTTGGTCCCATGCGCGCAGCAGGGCCTGACGCAGCATCGACGCTTTCGTCCCGAAACGTTGCACCAGCGTCGAGCCTGAAAGGCCGCTTGCCTTGGCGACGGCCGAAAACGTCGCCGCGTCCGGCCCTTGTGCGTGGATCAGCGCAAGCACCATTTCGAGAAGGTGTTGATCGGACAGGGTGCGTTGGCGCGGCATAAATTCCCCTTGCATTCGCCATCATTATGAACGAACGTTCGTTTATAATCAATCAAGCTTGTTTGCAGTTCCAGTTTTCGTTCTAACGTGGAGGAAAAGAAATGGCAGCTGACTTGCGAGGCAAAGTTGCGCTTGTCGCCGGGGCTACGCGCGGTGCCGGGCGCGGTATCGCCGTAGAACTCGGAGCAGCCGGCGCGACCGTCTATGTGACGGGACGTACGACGCGGGCACAACAATCGGACTATGGCCGGCCGGAAACCATCGAAGAGACCGCGGAACTGGTGACGGCCGCGGGCGGCAGGGGGATCGCGGTTCAGGTCGATCATCTTGTCCCTGGCGAAGTCGAGGCACTTGTTGCGCGCATCCGCGGGGAGGAGGGGCGGCTCGATATGCTCGTCAACGACATTTGGGGCGGCGAGCACCTCACCGAATGGAACAAACCGGTCTGGGAGCATTCGCTCGACAAGGGTCTGAAAATGCTGCGGCAGGCGATCGACACACATCTGATCACCGCCCATTTCGCATTGCCATTGATGATCGAGAAGCCGGGTGGTCTCCTGGTGGAGGTGACCGACGGCACAGCCGAATACAACGCCACGCATTACAGGCTCTGCCCGTTCTATGATCTCGTCAAAACCAGCGTCATCCGCATGGCCTGGGCGCATGCGCAGGACCTGGCGCCGCATGGTGCGACGGCCGTTGCGATCACGCCCGGCTGGATGCGCTCCGAAATGATGCTCGATATATATGGCGTGCGCGAGGAAAACTGGATCGAGGCCACGAAACTGCAGCCGCATTTCGTGATTTCCGAGACACCACGCTTCACCGGACGCGCCGTTGCAGCCCTTGCCGCCGACCCGGCACGGGCGCGCTGGAACGGACAGTCGCTTTCAAGCGGTGAGATGGCAAAGGTTTATGATTTCGACGATCTCGACGGCTCACGGCCGGATTGCTGGCGCTACATCACCCAGGTGCAGGAGGCAGGCAAACCGGCGGATGCCAGCGGATATCGGTAGAGCAAGGACGGCACGAGCTTTCCAAGCCATCAAGACAAAAAAGGCCCTGCTTTTCAGCAAGGCCTTTGAAATCTGGCTCCCCGGGCCGGATTCGAACCGGCGACCTGTCGATTAACAGTCGAATGCTCTACCGCTGAGCTACCAGGGATCATCTGCGCACTTGCGTGCTGCAGAAGTGAGGCTGCTAATACAAATGCTTTTCCGATTTGCCAAGCGGTTTTTCAAAAAAAGTGCACAATCTTGTCCGACTGTGGAGAACTCCCCATCTAGAGGGAGCAGCGCAAACTCGAAATGCCAACGATCCAACGACGCGCAATTGCGGGATAAAAGGCATCAATCCGCGTCTTGCATTCAACAGGTGGAGTTTATGGCAGAACCGCAGAAGACGAAAAAATTCGGCATTGATGCGCGCACGCACGAGCTCGTTATCGGATCGTGGCGCATGAGGCTGCCGCAATCGCGGGCACTGCGCATCGCCATCGGCGGCGTGCTGATCTTCTGCGGCATTCTCGGTTTTCTGCCAGTCCTCGGGTTCTGGATGGTGCCGCTGGGCCTGCTCGTGCTGTCGCACGACCTTGCCTTCGTTCGGCGCCAGCGGCGAAGGCTTTCCGTTTGGTGGGCGCGCAAATGGCAGGCTTCGAACTAGGTCCGGCCAGACGGCGTTGGATGAGAACTAGGGCGCTGGCCAGCGCATAAGAACAGGACGCCCCAGCAGGCCTCGACGTGATTCCAGGCCACTCACCCTGACGGTTTTGATCGTATCGTCTGCCGGGGACCGGATCACCGCACTCATCGACATATCCTGTCATCTTCGCCTCCTTGGACGGTATTCCGATCGTACCGTCGGCACATTGTTCGAACGTAGCCGGGGGACGGGCCCGGACGAGCGGAAGGTTCCCAAATTCAAAGAGACAGCAGTCATGGGCCGTGAATCCTTGATGAATCCCCATCATTCACGCTCCACCGATCATCAAAAGTATCCAGACTTGAAAACATTCAACGAATTTTAGGGACTTGCGGAACACATATGGAACATATAGTGTTCGTTCTTGATTTGTTTCTCGATTCCGGAGTGATCGTTCATGCTGACCCGCAAGCAACAGGAACTGCTTCTGTTCATTCACGAAAGAATGAAGGAATCGGGTGTGCCGCCGTCCTTTGACGAGATGAAGGATGCGTTGGATTTGGCGTCGAAGTCCGGTATCCACAGGCTGATAACGGCGCTTGAGGAGCGGGGCTTCATCCGGCGATTGCCCAACCGGGCGCGGGCGCTGGAAGTGATCAAGTTGCCGGAGGCTTACTCGATGAGCCTGCAGCCCAAGCGCGGCTTTTCCCCAAGCGTCATCCAGGGCAGCCTTGGCGCTCAGCCGGCACCGGCGGCACCTGCCAAACCCGTCGCTCACAACGATAGCGTCTCCATTCCCGTCATGGGGCGGATCGCCGCTGGCGTGCCGATCTCGGCGATCCAGAACAATACGCACGACATTTCCGTACCCCTCGAAATGGTCGGAACCGGGGAGCACTACGCACTGGAGGTCCGCGGCGATTCGATGATCGAGGCTGGCATCCTGGACGGAGACACGGTCATCATCCGCAATACGAATACCGCCAGCCCCGGCGAAATCATCGTCGCCCTAGTGGATGACGAAGAGGCGACGCTGAAGCGGTTTCGCCGCAAAGGCGCGTCGATCGCGCTGGAAGCTGCAAACCCCGCCTACGAAACCCGGATTTTTGGACCCGACCGGGTGAAAATCCAGGGAAAACTGGTGGGGCTGATCCGCCGCTACCACTAAAAGCCGGGGACATTCCCTATCTGAGCGGCAATTGCCAAAACGGCATTGTTTCGCTTCAAGGTGAACGGGCCGGACGGAACATAACTGTATTGACGGTGCCGGACGATATGCGCCGCCTCCTAACGTGTTGCAGTTTTTGGAGGAGCGACGCATCGACGAAAACCGACACGGATTTCTCCCGTGAGAAAAAGCCGAAATCCAGTTGAGACGTCTTGCACTGGATCGGAAATCGGTCTAAACGCCCGTCACGATTAAGTGAAGATCGTAACGAGGCCTCGTGGCGGAGTGGTGACGCAGAGGACTGCAAATCCTTGCACCCCGGTTCAATTCCGGGCGAGGCCTCCAATATCTTTCTCAAATGTTCTCAAAGGCATATGAGGGTCGCAACACCAAGCGACAGCCGTTTTTTTTCTGAAACGGGAAACCCATTTTTTCTGAAACAATGTTGGCAGAACGTTCTCACCGATGGAGGGTGAACGGATAGGCTTGACGAATTGACCGGGCTTGCCGGGTTTCCGAAAGTGGAGCTCATAGTAAAACATCGCATTCACAGTATGGAATTCAAACGGCAGGTCGCGCAGGAGCTTATTGCGGGCGAGACGCTGCATAATCTGGCGAAGCGCCACGACGTCTATCTTCGAAGCTATGTTTGCCATCTGCGATGAATTTGAATTCTACGGCTATCGTCGCGTTGGTGCCGCGCTACGCCAGCAGGGCTTGGTCATCAACCACAAGAAGATCAGACGATTAACGCGTCAACACTATCTGCATTCGAAGATTCGCCACAGGTTCGTCGCCACCACAGCAATCATGATGGCCCGATCTTCCCCGACCTGGCGACGGACATCGTGCAAAACAGCGGCCTGATCCTTGTCCACCCTCAGGGGCGCACTCCAATTGTGGTTAATCCCGGCACGCTGATCTGCTCGAGAATAGTGATAAGATTGATCGTCGTAGCAAAATTCGGCGCCACAACGCGCCCACGATGGCAAGCACGAAAAGCACAGAATACATTGTGAAGCCGTCGCACTCGGCCGTTCCGCCAGAACCAGCAATTGCATTGCCGTGTTTTAGGCATCCTTTCCCCGAGGGTGGCCGAGCATTACCAGCTCCTCCGAATACATTTGATGGAAGGGCTTTCCAGTTCAGGTGAAGCTAGATTTAACCGAGTAGTGGTCGCACGGAAAATGACGGTTTGACCGGGGCGCCGCCGGCTACGGGCATCTTGTGAAAATCTGCTACTCAGAGTATTCTGATAGATACTGCCAGCGGGCAACACACTATCCTGTTTGTCTTTGATCAAAACGTAGAGACACGTGGCCCAAGCCCGCGACTATCGTCGACGCTAGATTGCTTGCTTATCCTTCAGTCCTCTCAGATAAGGTAAGTGGAATCATGGCTGTTGTTCATGATCAAGTATTCGCGACGGATGAACGTTCCGAGAAACTCAGCCTCCTGCCGCTGACGGCCTTGGTCGTTGGCTCGATGATTGGCGGAGGGGTCTTCAATCTCCCCTCCGACATGTCACGCGGGGCTTCGCCTGGGGCAATTATAATTGGCTGGATCATCACAGGCATCGGCATGCTGATGCTTGCATTTGTCTACCAGTCGCTCGCTGTTCGCAAACCGGACCTCAATGCCGGGCCGTATGCCTATGCGAAAGCCGGTTTCGGTGCGTTCGTAGGCTTCAACAGTGCCTGGGGCTACTGGCTTAGCGCCTTTCTGGGCAACGTTGCCTATGCCGTGGCGATATTTTCGGCGCTGTCGTTCTTCGTTCCGGCCTTTGGCGACGGCAACAATCTGATCTCCATTGCCGGCGCTTCGATCTGCCTGTGGCTCGTCCATTTCCTCGTGCTGAGGGGCGTGAAGGAAGCCGCCTTCATCAATATCATCACGACGGTTGCGAAACTCGTGCCGCTGTTGTTGTTCGTTGTTATCGCGATCATCGCTTTCAACTGGGACAAGTTCACCTTCAATTTCTGGGGCAATCCGACCGGTGCGGAGGGCGATACCGGTCTCGGAAGCATCGTCCACCAGATTAAGAGCACGATGCTCGTGACGCTTTGGGTGTTCATCGGCATCGAGGGAGCCAGCGTCTATTCCGCGCGTGCGGCCAAGCGCTCCGATGTTGGGCGCGCCACCGTTATCGGATTCATCGGCGCACTCGGAGTCTATATTCTCGTTTCGCTGATATCGACTGGCGTGATCAGCCAGCCTGAACTTGCCGGCCTCAAGGTTCCCTCCATGGCCGGCGTACTGGAGCCGCTCGTCGGGCGCTGGGGCGCGGCCATGATCAATATAGGGCTAATGATTTCGGTCGGCGGAGCGTTCCTGTCCTGGACATTGCTCTGCGCCGAAATTCCCTTCACGTGCGGACGGGATGGTACGTTTCCGAAATGGTTCGGCGTCGAAAACGCAAATGGATCGCCGGTCAACTCGCTGTGGGCGACCAACACGCTCATCCAGTTGTTCCTCATTCTCAGCTTCTTCTCCAAGAGCGCCTACCAGTTCTTCTACTTCATCGCTTCGGTCGCGATTCTGCCTCCCTACGTGTTCTCGGGAGCCTATGCGCTCAAGCTTGCACTCAGCGGCGAAACCTACACCAACGGTTCGGGACGCAAACGCGACTTGACCGTCGGCTTGGTCGCTACGCTCTACGGCCTCTGGCTGGTCTATGCCGCCGGACTTACGTACCTGCTGATGTGCACGATCCTGTTTGCCCCCGGCATCCTTGTCTTCGCGATGGCAAGGCGAGAGCACGGTGAAAAGGTATTTACCGGCGTCGAGCTCCTGATTGCAGGCGTCATAGTCCTACTCGCGATGTTAGCGGCTTACCTGCTCATCGTCGGCAAGATCAGCCCGCTCTGATCGAGCTCGACCTATAATATTTGAACTTTCCAGTGACCAATGGAGGACCTGATCGTGCCTAATTTTGGTGTCCATTCGGAAGTCGGCAAGCTGAGAACGGTAATGGTATGTCGGCCATCGCTCGCGCATCAAAGGCTGACACCCGGTAACTGCCATGATCTCCTGTTCGACGATGTCATCTGGGTCCACGAGGCCCAGAAGGACCACTACGATTTCGTGCTGAAAATGCAGGAACGCGGCGTCGAAGTTCTGGAGATGCATGACCTGCTGGCGGAGACGCTTGCCAATGCGGAAGCTCGAAAGTTCGTGCTGGATCGTCGGATTGTCCATAATGCGATCGGCGTGCAGGTTGCCGAGGCCATGCGTCCATGGCTGGACGAACTGCCTGCCGAGCAGCTCGCAAGGTTTCTGATCGGCGGCATCGCCATTTCGGACCTTCCCGACATGAAGGCTCGGACGATGATGCTCGACGCGTTCGGCGCCACGGAATTCGTCATCCCGCCAATCCCCAACACGCTTTTCCAGCGCGATCCTTCCTGCTGGATCTACAATGGCGTGACGGTCAACCCGATGTTCTGGCCAGCCCGCCGGCCCGAGACGCTGATCCAGCGGGCCATCTACAAGTTCCACCCCACCTTCAAGGGCGGCGACTTCAAGATCTGGTGGGGCGATTCCGACGAGCAATTTGCCACCTCCACCATGGAGGGCGGTGACGTCATGCCCATTGGCAAGGGCAACGTTCTGATCGGGATGGGCGAGCGCACCACTTACCAGGCGGTCGGCCAGGTGGCCAGTTCGCTATTCAAGAACAAGGCCGCCGATCGCGTCATCGGCTGCCTGATGCCGAAGAGCCGCGCGGCAATGCATCTCGATACTGTCTTCAGCTTCTGCGACCGCGATGTAGTCACCCTGTTTCGCGACGTGGTCGACCAGATTCGCTGTTACAGCATCTATCCCAAGGGTGATGATGGCGCGTTCGAAGTCCGCGAGGAATCCAAGCCGATGCTCGATGTGGTGAGCGAAGCCTTGGGTCTCAAGAAACTCAGAACGATCGGCACCGGCGGCGATGCCTATGAGGCGGAGCGCGAGCAATGGGACGATGGCAACAACGTCGTGGCACTCGAGCCAGGCGTGGTCGTCGCCTACGACCGCAATACCCACACCAACACACTGCTGAGGAAGGCGGGTGTTGAAGTAATCACCATTCGTGGCTCGGAACTCGGCCGAGGCCGCGGCGGCGGCCACTGCATGACCTGCCCGATTTCGCGGGATTCAGCTTACTGACGGCCACGAAACCGAAAACCGACAAATCTGGAGAAGCATCATGAGTCTCAATCTACGCAATCGCTCGCTTCTGACAGTGCAGGACTACACACCACGCGAGTTCCGCTTCCTGCTTGATCTCGCGCGAGACCTGAAGCGCGCCAAGTATTCGCGAACGGAGCAACAGCACCTCAAGGGCAAGGAAATCTGCCTGATCTTCGAAAAGACCTCAACGCGGACGCGTTGCGCATTCGAAGTCGCGTGCTCCGATCAGGGCGCGAACGTGACATATCTCGATCCGGCGGGCTCGCAGATCGGCCATAAGGAGTCCTTCAAGGACACGGCCAGGGTTCTCGGCCGGATGTATGACGCCATCGAATATCGCGGCGCCTCCCAGACGGGAGTCGAGACGCTGGCAAAGTACGCCGGCGTGCCGGTCTATAACGGTCTGACAGATGAATATCATCCGACCCAGATGCTGGCCGACGTCATGACAATGCGTGAATACAGCGACATGCCGATCAGCAAGATCAAGTACGCCTATGTTGGCGATACGCGCTCAAATATGGGGCATTCGCTGCTGATCGTCGGCTGCCTGATGGGCATGGATGTACGCATTTGCGGACCGAAATCTCTCTGGCCTGCGGACGAGTACCGAAAAATCGCCGACTCTCTGGCGAAAGCATCGGGCGCCCGCCTCACGATCACGGACGACCCCGTGGCCGCGGTCAAGGACGTTGATTTCATTCATACGGATGTCTGGGTGTCCATGGGAGAGCCCAAGGAAGTCTGGAAGGAACGCGTCAAGCTGCTGACGCCCTACCAGGTCAACCCCGCACTGCTGAAGGCCAGTGGCAATCCGCAGGTCAAATTCATGCACTGCCTGCCGGCATTCCACGATACCGAAACGACCCTCGGCAAGCAGATTGCCACTGATTATGGAATGACCAACGGCCTCGAGGTGACCGACGACGTGTTCGAGTCCGACGCCAACGTCGCCTTCGAACAGGCTGAAAACCGTCTGCATTCCATCAAGGCGCTTCTTGTCGCAACACTGGGAGATTGAATATGCGCGTGGTAATTGCCTTGGGCGGGAACGCGCTTCTCAAACGCGGCGAGCCCATGACGGCCGACATGCAACGCAAGAATATCAAGGTAGCCGCGGAAGCGATCGCGCCTGTTACGGCAGAGCATCAGGTTGTCATTACCCATGGAAACGGCCCCCAGGTTGGCCTTCTTGCGTTGCAGGGGGCGGCCTACAAACCGGATGAGGCCTATCCACTCGATGTCCTTGGTGCCGAGACCGAAGGAATGATCGGCTACATGCTCGAGCAGGAGCTTGGAAATCTCCTTCCCTTCGAGGTTCCCTTCGCCACGTTGCTGACGATGGTCGAGGTCGATGGTGACGATCCGGGCTTCAAAAATCCCACGAAATTCGTGGGTCCCGTCTATGAGAAGGCCGACGCAGACCGGCTCAAACAGGACAAAGGATGGGTTTTCAAACAGGACGGCGAGAAATGGCGTCGTGTTGTGCCGTCACCTGTGCCCAAACGCATTTTTGAGAATCGCCCGATCCATTGGCTTCTCGAAAAAGGAACGATCGTCATATGTGCCGGCGGCGGTGGCATTCCGACAATGTATGCGGCGGGCGAAGATCGGAAGCTGATTGGTGTCGAGGCTGTGATCGACAAGGATCTGTGCACGGAACTATTGGCGCGCGAATTGAATGCAGATCTTTTCATCATGGCCACCGACGCTGACGCGGTTTTCACCGATTGGGCAACCCCACAACAAAAGGCAATCCATAAGGCGAATCCGGAAGCAATGAGCCAATACAAGTTTCCGGCGGGTTCCATGGGGCCAAAAGTCGAAGCTGCCTGCCATTTCGCCGCGTCGACCGGAAAGGCCGCGGCGATCGGTGCATTGGCAGACATTCCCGCAATTCTGAGCCATGAGCGCGGCACGATCATCAGTTCGGCCTTTTCCGGAATAACATGGCATGGCTGATCGATGCTTGGCGGTAGGGATGTACGCTGTCTTCGAACAAGGTCGCAGCCATGGTTGAGAAAACCGCACCTGAAGGGGGTATTCGACCGCCGTCGCTGACCGATGCGCTGATTCCGAGCGTCGCGCTGATCGCTCTCCTTGCACTTTCTTATCTGCTCTATGGCGATACTGCCTCATCAGGCCCCAATCAGGTGGCGCTGTTGTTCTGCGGCGCGATCGCCGCCGGTATTGCATATAAGAACGGCATGGTTTGGGAAGGGATAAAGGAGGCCGTCGTCAGTGGCATTGCCACGGGCCTTCCGGCGATCCTCATCCTGCTCGCAGTCGGCTCCCTGATCGGCGCCTGGGCAATCAGCGGCACGATCACCTCGATGGTCTATTACGGGCTGAAGCTGCTCAGCCCAAATTACTTCTACGCAACAACTGCACTTGTCTGTGCATTCGTTGCCTTCAGCATTGGCAGTTCATGGACTGTCGCCGGCACGATCGGTATCGGGCTGATGGGCGTTGCCACGCAGATGGGGCTTTCACCCGCCATTGCGGCCGGTGCAGTCATTTCAGGGGCATATTTCGGCGACAAGGCGTCGCCGCTGTCTGATACGGTCAATCTGGCGACAGCGACCGCCGGGTCTGACATCTACGGGCATATCCGCGAATCCCTATGGACGTCTGTACCGGCGCTCGGCATCGCGATCGTGGCCTTCTCGATGCTCGGTCGGCCAGGTGATTTCGATGCCACAGCTTTTCTTCGGTCCATCGACAGTAAAATGCATGTGTCCCTTTGGGCGTTTATGCCTCTAGTCCTTGTTTTTACGCTTTCCATGGCCAGAGTCGCACCATTTGTGGCCATTTTCACCGCGGCAATCGCAGGCGTGCTGCTCGCCATAGTCCAGGATCCCGAAAGAGTACTGGCCTTTGCCAATGCGCCGGAACTCCCACGAGGCTTGGGCTTGCTCAAGGGAGCATGGACAGTGCTTTCGAATGGATATGTGGCCTCCACGGGTGACAAGGCGCTCGATCAAATCATGACGCGAGGCGGCATGTCCAGCATGATGAATACGGTTTGGCTGATCATTACCGCGCTCGCCTTTGGAGCCGTCATGGAGCACGCCGGCCTCCTCAACCGGCTTGTCGATCCGCTCATCCGGCGTGCGAAGTCGGACAGCGGTCTTGTCTCGACCGTGGTTGGCACCTCCGTGCTTTCGAATGTCGTCACCTCGGACCAATACATCTCCATCGCCTTGCCCGCCCGGCTCTTCGGGCCGTCGTTCGCGGCCCGTCGATTGGCTCCGGTCATGCTTTCAAGGGTGGTGGGGGACTCGGCAACCGTCACGTCTGCGCTTATTCCGTGGAACAGCTGCGGTGCTTACATGGCAACAGCACTGGGGGTGAGCACCACGGCATATGTCGGATTCTGCTTTTTCAATATCATCAATCCGCTCATCACCATTGTATTTACCTGGTTGGGGTGGCGCGTGATCAGAACCGCGACCGCCGGTCCCGCTGATCAACGATTAGTGGCCGACGCCGAGATTATTCGACCGAGCGGGCAAAATCACCAGTAGCAATGCGGAACAGGTAAGGTGACGCATGGGCTGGTCGCCAACGCGTGCGGCGAGTAAGTGGACAGCACAACAGGAGATAGCGGCTGCGAGCAGCACCGCGATCGCAAAAGGGGCGCGACACCCGACGCGTGCCGCCAAGCGTTTCCTTTGGCGAAAAGGCGATTGAATGGACCATAAAGTCGAGCCCCCACTCGTTGCCGATCGTCTCGAAGACCGCCTCGAGCTGGCCGGCCATATCCAGGGGCATGAAGATCGACGCTTCCAGTTCGCGCGCCAGCGGCTCCACATGCGGTCGGGCTTTTTCGTTGAGGTAGGTGATCGCAGGCTCGGCACCAAAAGCGCGGAAGGCGCGCGCAACCCCACGCTATCGACTTGTCGTTTGCAACATCGTCGACAAGCTCCTTGCGTCCCTTGAGAAGCTTTGCATCAACGACGGGAATGGACATGGGATGCATTTCCGTTGAAGTCGGCTTCAAAGAGTTCCGATGAGCGCGAAGGTGTGGCGCGCGATCATCAGTTCCTCATCGGTAGGTAGGACATGAAGCAACACACGGCTCGTCGCTTTAGAGATCGATATCGCGCCCGCTTCGTTGGCCGCGGGGTCGTATTCAACCCCAAGCCAGGCAAGCCGCTCGGCAATGCGGGCACGGACGGGCGCTGAATTCTCTCCGACCCCGGCCGTGAACACGATTGCATCAAGACCGCCGAGGGCCGCCGCAAGCATGCCCGCGTTGAGCGAGCAGCGATGGACGAAATGATCAATGGCGAGGGCCGCGCGAGGATCGTCGCTGGCAAGAAGCTCGCGCATGTCGCCGGAAATGCCGGAAAGTCCTTTGAGGCCGGAATTCCTGTACAGAAGGTCCGTCACCTCGCCAGAGCTCATGCCTTTCTGGTCGATGAGATACAGCACCACACCGGGATCCATCTGGCCCGGCCGTGTGGCCATCGGCAGGCCGTCGAGTGCGGTGAAGCCCATCGTGGTCTCGACACTGCGGCCATCCTGTAGGGCGCACATCGAAGCACCACTGCCGAGATGGGCGACGATGACGCGGCCCCGCGCGACATGCGGCGCCGCCTCGACCAACCGCTCTGCAATATATTCGTATGAAAGGCCATGGAAACCGTAACGTCGCACGCCCTCGTCGTAGAAGGACTTTGGCAGGGCGTAGCAGTCCGCGTGCGTGGCGTGGCCGCGGTGGAAGGCGGTATCGAAACAGGCGACCTGCGGTACGTCCGGATTGATCTCCATGGCAAGCCGGATGGGCGCGAGGTTGTTGGGCTGGTGCAGGGGTGCAAGGTCCTGAAAGGTGGACAACCTGTCCAGTACTCCGGGATTGATCAGGACTGGCTTGGTATAGTCCGGACCGCCATGAACAACACGGTGGCCGATGGCCTTGAGCACGAAGCCTTTGAGGGTCTGAAACCAGGCGCGTGTTTCAGCAATAGCGGCCGGCAGGTCGCCGACGACTTGCGGTTCATAGCTGCGATCGACAAGGATTGCTCCGTCGGCAGCGGTTGCGCGCAATCGTGGACGGGTCCCGATGCCGTCGATCTGGCCGCGAATGCGGCGCTCAATACCCGCCCCGGCGATCTCGAAGAACTGGAACTTCAGGCTGGACGAACCGGCATTGACGACGAGGATCGTATCCATGACTTAGGCCACCACCGATATTGCCTGCCGTCGGGCGGCGGCATAGAGCGTGGCAACGGCGCAGGAAGCCAGGCGGCTTCTAATGGAATCCGCCCGCGAAGTGAGGACGATCGGAACGCGCGCGCCGAGCACGATACCTGCGGCATCGGCATGGGAGAGGAAAGTCAGGTTCTTGGCGAGCATGTTGCCGGCCTCGAGATCAGGCACGACCAGTATCTGTGCGCGGCCCGCCACCGGCGACGTGAGACCTTTGATGCGGGCGGCCTCCGGGCTTATTGCATTGTCGAAGGCAAGCGGTCCGTCGAGCAAGCCACCCGTGATCTGGCCACGCTCCGCCATCTTGCACAGAGCTGCCGCTTCGACGGTCGACGGTATCTTGGTCGTCACCGTTTCGACCGCCGAGACAATCGCCACGCGCGGTTCACCGAGACCGACCGAGACCCAGAGATCGATCGCGTTCTGCACGATGTCGCGCTTGGCATCCAGGTCGGGAAAGATGTTGATCGCCGCATCGGTGATAAACAAGGTATCCGGATGACCAGGCACGTCCATCACGAAGACATGGCTGATGCGACGTTCAGTGCGAAGGCCCGTGGTCGAAGCCGTGACCTCGCGCATCAGTTCGTCCGTATGCAGGCTGCCCTTCATCAGGAGTTCGCCCTTTCCCTCTCGGATCAGAGCGACTGCCTTTGCCGCCGCAGCATGGCTATGCGGCACATCGACGATCTGGTGTGTTTTGAGGTCAAGCCCGTTTTCCGCAGCTACGGTGCGGATTTTTGCCTCGGGTCCAACCAGAACAGGAACGATCAGACTGTTCTCGGAGGCTTCGAGCGCACCGCGCAGCGAGGTTTCGTCGCAAGGATGCGCGACGATGGTGACTGCGGAAGGAGCCCTTTGCGCAGCGGCAATCAGACGGTCGTATTTTGACGGTTCAGACGTGGTCGTCGTGGCGTCAGACACTGGAAAACTCCTGCGGGTCTTGTCAGGATGGTCGAGCGTGAGACGCCGACATGCTCCAAAGCACCTGGAAGCGTTGCATACTGCTTGCAATCAGATCTTGATCAGGTCCCGCATCGAAGCGACGCCGTCCAAAGCCCGCGATATGTGGGCCTGCGTATTATAAATGTGCGGACACAATCGCAACCCGCCGCTGGAGGACGCGGCAATGCCGAACTTCGTGTACATCGTGTCAACGACAGTTTTCTGGTTTTGTTTGGGAACTTCGATGACCACGACCCCCCCACTCATGACCGGATCCTCCGGCGTGACCAAGGTGGCTCCCAGTTCCTTCAGCCCCTGTTTCAACCGGCTTGCGTGTTCCTTTATGCGAGCCTCAATCCGCTGGGGGCCAATTTGCGTATGAATATCGGCAGTATCCCCCAGCGCCGCAATCGCCGCGTCGTCGCGTTGGCCGAGAGTTTCGAATTTAAGTGCGTTTTGCAGATCAAGTTCGACCTTTATTTCTCCGGTATAACCGATGGTGTTAGGCCAGATTTCGGGCGCGCGACCGTTGCGTACGTAGAGAATACCCACCTCCTTCGGCCCCATGAACCATTTGTGGGAACTCGCGGAGAACGAGTCGCACCCGATGTCATGGAGGTTGAGAACCGACGCTCCCCAGCTTTGAGCGCCGTCGACGTGGCAATGTATGCTCTTGCCCTGGGCCATCGCAGCCAGCTTTTTTGCCGGTAATTTGAGACCGCTGACATTCGAGCATTCCGTAAAGCTCAGAATCTTGGTGCGGTCATTGCAGGCCTTGGCGAAAAGTTCGACGATCTGCTCGTCGTTTTCGGGGAGGCGAGGCAAAGAAACCCGGACGACCTTCAGGCCGAAACGTCGAGCCCGGATGTCCCAGGCCTCATTATTCGTCACATGGTTCTGGTCCCAGATGACAATTTCGTCCCCTTCCTTGAAATCGAGGCCATTCGTGATGACGCTATTGGCCTCCGATGTGTTGCGTACCAGTGCGATCTCCTCGGGTGCTGCACCGATTTGCTGGGCTACCTTGGAGCGCGTGTCTGCCAGAGTGTCGTTGAATTGTGCCCTGTTGTTGAGAGACACGTCATAGTCCACCAGGCGAGAAAGCTCGGCTACCTTGTCAGCCACCGCCTGAAAGGCAGGGCACAAATTGGCGCTATTCATGGGAATGGCAGTATCGGGAAAAATGAATTGATGACGAACAAGGTCCCAATACATGTCACTGCTGACGGCTTCGGCATGCGCAACTTTGGGAAGAAGGCTGGCGGTCGTAGAGGCGAGAGCCACGGCACCCGCGCAATGGATAAGGGACCTTCTTGTGATGGAGGTTTGCATTGCATCTCTCCCACGGTCATAACAAAAGCCCGGCGAGAGTGCTCCAAGTATGTTTGTATTGCAATAGTAAAGGCTCTGACGTCAAGAATATTTCTTCATAGGAATATTCTGCGGAAAGGTACTATTCCGGCTAGACTTCACCTCGGGCAAATAAAGGCCAGCCGTGATCGCGAGTTGGTTGTGGAATTGTCGCAACAGGTTTAATGTCGCCGGGGAGAGGTCGGTGCTGCAATCCTGAGAGAGTTGGAACCGAGATGCTTGCGAAAGATGTGATGACGACGACGATCGTCAAGATATCACCTCACAACAGCGTCAGACAGGCAGCCAAAGTCATGCTTGATAGTCACGTGAGCGGCCTCCCGGTCGTTGACGATGACGGCCGTCTCATCGGCATCATCAGCGAAGGCGATCTGATCCGCAGAACGGAACTGGGCGGCGGAGTCGTGGCGTCAATCGCGGAGATGGAGATGCCTGCCGAAGCGAGAGCCGACGCGTATGTGAAACGCAATTCCTGGAAAGTCGGCGACGCGATGACGCCTGATCCGGTGACGGTTGATGAGGAAACGTCACTGACAAGAATTTCAAAACTAATGCAGGAACACGGCATAAAGCGCATTCCCGTTACGAGAGTTGGTGAACTGGTAGGGATCGTTGGTCGGGCGGACCTGCTTCAGGCAATTGTGACGGCCAAGCAGGATGAAACGGCGGCCGGCGATGAGGCAATCCAGCGCAGTATCACGACCCGACTTGGAGAAAACACCGGTCTGGAAGGGCTCGACATAAAAGTGACCGTTGCTGACGGCGTCGTGAATCTGTGGGGCAATGTCGTGACGGCGGAGTGCAGGAGAGCCGCGCGGACCGTCGCGGAAAATGTTCACGGTGTTCGCGGCGTTGTCGAGCACTTTCCTCAATCTTGTCCGGAGGACGCGACAGGCATCTGAGTTCCCTGCTCGAGACGTATTCGCGGGCGCGGCATTACGTTGCACGAAGTGATCGAAGGGAGGGAGCAAACTCATGGCAGAAAGAATGAAGGCGGCTGTTGTCCGAGCCTTCCGGACACCACTCGTCATAGAGGATATGGCGGTTCCAAGTCCGAAGGACGGACAGATCGTCGTGAAATACGAAGCAACCGGTGTCTGTCACACGGATCTTCATGCGGCGAGCGGAGACTGGCCAGTAAAGCCCACCCCGCCCTTCGTGCCAGGGCATGAGGGTGTCGGGTTCGTCTCTGCGGTGGGAGCAGGCGTAAAAAGGGTAAAGGAAGGTGATCGCGTCGGCGTGGCCTGGTTGCACAGCGCTTGTGGCTACTGCCCCTATTGCCGAACCGGTTGGGAAACGCTGTGCGCATCGCAGTCAAACACCGGCTATTCCGTAAACGGGACCTTCGCGCAATTCGGTCTTGCTGATCCTGATTTCGTAGCCCGCTTGCCAGACAGCCTCGATTTCGGACCGGCGGCTCCGGTGCTATGCGCCGGCGTCACTGTCTACAAAGGGTTGAAAGAAACCGAGGTCCGCCCCGGCGAGTGGGTAGCTGTTTCCGGGGTGGGCGGTCTAGGTCACATGGCAGTTCAGTACGCCAAGGCGATGGGCATGCACGTGGTCGCCGCAGACATATTCGACGACAAGCTGGCATTAGCCAAGAAACTTGGCGCCGACATCACCATCAACGGCAAGGACAAGGATGCGATCGAGCAGGTCCAGAAGGCCACGGGCGGGGTACATGGAGCACTTGTCACGGCGGTTTCCCCGATTGCGATGGAGCAAGCCTTCGGGTTCATGCGGTCGAAGGGAACGATGGCTCTTGTCGGCCTTCCGCCCGGAAAAATATCGCTGCCAGTTTTCGAGACTGTGTTGAAACGCATCACCGTACGCGGCTCGATCGTGGGAACGCGTCAGGACCTTGAGGAATCTCTACAGTTCGCGGCAGAAGGCAAGGTTGTTCCTCATTTCTCGTGGGACGAGCTGGAAAACGTCAACGATATCTTTCGCCGGATGGAGGAAGGGAAGATTGACGGTCGAATTGTAATGAGACTGCAATAATTTACGGCCGAAGCGCCACTTTGGACTAATCTCCGGCCTTGGATCAGTTGATGTAACACCGACTTCACCAGGAGGCTGCGATGGCTTCGCTTGAAACGGCAAAGGTCCAACAACGTTCTGCAGACGAGACACTGTCGGCAAGTCCCCTGTCGGCGGACGAATTTCGCCTGATCGATGCCTATTGGCGTGCTTCCAACTATCTCTCGCTTGGTCAGATATACCTGCTCGACAATCCGCTCCTGACAGAGCCCCTGAAACGTGAGCATGTAAAGCCGCGCCTCCTGGGGCACTGGGGAACGTCGCCTGGCCTGAACATGCTCTATGCTCATCTCAATCGGGTTATCAAGCGGGACGATCTCAACATGGTCTACGTGATCGGTCCCGGCCACGGTGGACCCTCGCTGGTTGCTCACGCCTATCTGGAGGGCACCTACAGCGAGTTCTATCCGAATATCAGTCAGGACACGGAGGGCATGAAAAAGCTCTTCAAGCAGTTCAGCTTTCCTGGCGGTATCCCGAGCCATGTTGCGCCGGAAACGCCGGGCAGCATCCATGAGGGCGGCGAGCTCGGATATGCCTTGAGCCACGCCTATGGCGCGGCCTTCGACAATCCTGACCTTATCGTCGCCTGTGTCGTCGGCGACGGAGAGGCTGAGACCGGGCCGCTTGCGACCGGCTGGCATGGCAACAAATTCCTGAACCCTGCGCGCGACGGCTGCGTGCTGCCGATCCTCCACCTCAATGGCTACAAAATCGCCAATCCGTGCTTCCTCGCCCGCATTCCCGAGGACGAGTTGCGGAAATTTTTCGAGGGCATGGGCTACAAGCCTTATTTCGTGGAAGGACATGATCCGGAGGACGTCCATCAGGAACTTGCCGGTACGCTTGACACCATCATAGGTGAAATCTGGAAAATCTGGTCCGATGCACGCACGAGCGGCAACTTGAAACGCCCCGCATGGCCAATGATTGTCTTTCGAACGCCAAAGGGGTGGACCTGCCCGAAGGTGATTGACGGCAAGAAATGCGAAGACTACTGGCGCTCGCATCAGGTGCCGATGGGCGAGATGGACAAGCCGGAACACATCCGCATTCTCGAGCAATGGATGAAAAGCTACCGGCCCGAGGAATTGTTCGACGAGGGAGGCCGGTTCAGGCCCGAACTGGCGGCGCTCGCTCCGGCAGGCCGTCGCCGAATGAGCGACAATCCCCACGCCAACGGCGGGCTGCTGTTGCGTGACCTGAGGTTGCCGGATTTCGAGCAATATGCTGTTTCGGTTCCCAGCCCTGGAGCGACAACAGCCGAGTCTGCGCGGGTGATGGGTAAATTCCTGCGCGATGTGATGAAGTCGAATCTGGAGAGCAAGAATTTCCGGCTGTTCAGCCCGGATGAGAACAACTCCAACCGCTGGCAAGATGTGCTGGAGGTGACCGATCGCTGCTACATGGCGGAAATCTATCCGGACGACGACCACCTCTCCCCGGACGGGCGCATCATGGAGGTTCTCAGCGAGCACCAATGTCAGGGATGGCTGGAAGGCTACCTCCTGACGGGCCGCCATGGCTTCTTCTCCTGCTATGAAGCCTTCATCCACATCATCGACTCGATGTTCAACCAGCATGCCAAATGGTTGAAAATATGCAATGAAATCCCGTGGCGGAGACACGTCGCCTCGCTGAACTACTTCCTCAGCTCACACGTCTGGCGGCAGGATCACAATGGCTTCAGCCATCAGGACCCCGGTTTCATCGATCACGTCGTCAACAAGAAGGCGGACGTGATCCGGATATACTTGCCGCCGGATGCCAACACCCTGCTGTCCGTGACGGACCACTGCCTGCGCAGCCGCAACTACGTCAACGTGGTGATCGCAGGCAAGCAGCCCGCGCCGCAATGGCTCACCATGGACGAGGCCGTCAAGCACTGCAACGAAGGTCTCGGCATCTGGGAATGGGCGAGCAATGACAAGGGCAACGAACCCGACGTCGTCATGGCGTGTTGCGGCGACGTTCCGACTGTGGAGACGCTGGCAGCGGTTCAGTTGATCCGCGAACACTTGCCCGAGTTGAAGGTGCGGGTCATCAACGTCGTGAACCTGATGAAGCTCCAGCCTGCGGAGGAGCATCCCCACGGACTGTCAGATCTCGATTTCGACGCTCTGTTCACCAAAGACAAGCCGATCATCTTTGCCTTCCATGGTTATCCATGGCTGATCCATCGGCTCACATATCGCCGGGCGAACCACGGTAACCTTCATGTTCGCGGCTACAAGGAGGAGGGCACGACAACCACGCCCTTCGACATGGTGGTCCTTAATGAGCTTGACCGGTTCCACCTTGTCGAGGATGTCATTGACCGGTTGCCGCAACTCGGCGCCCGCGCGGCCTACTTCAAACAGGCAATTCATTCGAAGTTGATCGAGCATCGGAAGTACATCGAGAAGTACGGCGATGACATGCCTGAGATAATCGGGTGGAAGTGGGGAGCCACTGCAGAAGTGGCCCGGAAAACGTCCACGGAAGGGGACAACGTCTAAGAGAAACAGACCAGGAGTTGGAAGGATCGCGGGGTCCGAATTTTCGTGTCGGAGGCGCAACTTACCGATGACGGTCGTTTCCACGACGTGCGGGTAATCCTTGGCTAGACATATGTCCCAAATGCCCTCGACAGACCCGGAACTGCATCGGATGCCGACCGAACAGGATCTCGGCCGGCTGCAGTTCACGACGCTGCTGTACTATCTTCATTGCACCAATCCCGACAATGGTCTCGTTCGCGACAAGACCCATCCCGATGCTCCGGCAAGTATCGCCGCAATCGGGATGGCATTGGCAACGATCCCGGTCGTCGTGGAGCGCGACATCATAATCCGGACATTTGCGGCCAAGATCGCCCGAAAGCGGCTGGAATTTCTGCTGGGATGCCCGCAGGGGTCGGAACCTGACGCGTCGGGGTACAAGGGTTTCTTCTATCATTTCCTCGATATTGAGACGGGCCGCCGGGTCTGGCAGTGTGAATTGTCCACCATCGATTCAGCATTCCTGTTCGCCGGAGCATTGACCGCAGCGACCTACTTTGACGGCGAGACTGCCGATGAGGTCGAAATACGACAGCTTGCCAATGCGCTCTACGAACGGGCGGACTGGAACTGGGCTTGCGATCACGGACCAACTCTGACCCACGGATGGCGACCGGAAAGCGGGTTCATTCCTTATCGCTGGCGCGGATACGACGAGGGCCTGCTGCTTTACATTCTGGGGCTGGGGTCGCCGACCCATCCGCTGCCGCCCGAGGCGTATTCCGCCTATACCGAAAGCTACGATTGGAGAAACATCTACGGGCGCGAACTGCTCTACTCGGGACCGCTCTTCACCCACCAGCTCTCGCATATGTGGATCGATTTCCGCGGTATCCGCGACGAATTCATGCGAGACCACGACAGCGACTACTTCCAGAACAGCCGCCATGCGACCTATGTGCAGCAGGAGTATGCCATTCGCAATCCCATGAACTTTGTTGGCTATGGCGAGCACTGCTGGGGGTTCACGGCAAGCGACGGACCAGGCTGGATCAAGAGGACGATCAATGGCGTGGACGTGGAATACTTCGACTATATCGCCCGCGGCGCACCCTTCGGACCGGATGATGGCACCATCTCGCCATGGGTGGTCGTTGCTTCATTGCCTTTCGCTCCGGAGATCGTCATTCCGACCGTCAGAACCTTTGCGCAAATGAATTTGGGAATGACGCATCTTTACGGGTTCAAGCCATCATTCAACCAAACCTACGCGATGGAAAACAGTGACACGGGCTGGTGGGTCAGTCCCTATCATTTCGGCATAGACCAGGGCCCGGTCGTGCTGATGATCGAAAACTATCGGACTGGCCTGCTCTGGAACATCGTGCACCGGTGCCAGCCGATCGTGACCGGGCTGCGTCGGGCTGGTTTCACGGGAGGCTGGCTATAGGATGCTGAGACCCAAAGCCAGACCGCAAACTCATAAGCGGGGTTTTCTAACCGGACAGGTGCTGGCCCAGGAGAACGATCATCGTCCACGACCTCCACCGCCACGTCCGCCCCCACCGCGACCTCCACCGCCGCCATGAAAGCCGCCGCCTCCGCGCCCGCCACTTCGCTGGAAGTTGCTGCCCCCGCCACGGCCACGATTTCCCTGGAAGCTGCCGCCGCCACGATCGAAATTCTGGAAGCTACCGCCAGATTCCGGGAAACGCCGTCCGTAATTCCGGCTCAGCTCATTCTGGCTGCCAAATTGCCGTCCGGCACGGTCAAACGAAAGATGGTCGGGCGCGCGCTCTCGAGCCCTCTGCTGGTTACGTCGTGGAGTGGGCCGGTTTTCGACCCGGTTCTGTATGCGCTGAGCCGCTTGCGGGTTTTGGGCTGCAGTGCGCCGGCCCGCGTTCTTTAGACTTTCGCTGGCCGGCCGCTGTACGGGTTGCCAGCCGTCTGGCGTATGTTTCTGCCATTGCCCGTCGTTGCGACGATAGACGTTGCCATCACGGCCGGCATAGACATCGCCGCCTTTTGCCCCGACGATGAAGCCGCTGTTGCCCTCCGTATTGCGCCAGCGCAGCCCGCCGGCGCTCCCCGTCGAGCCGCCACTGAAGCGGGTGAGTTCACCGCCGTGCTTGACGACGGCCTTTCCCCATGAACCATAAACGTTCTGTCCCCCGCGCGCGGCAAAAGCATTGCCTGTGCGGGGATTGTATGCCGAGACGAAGCCTCGTGCGCCACTTGGCCCCGCGACAACGCCGCCACGGATATATGTTCCGGTTTTCGGATTATAGGCCGCGCCAACGGCTATGCCACGATATGGTCCATAGGCATAACCGTAGCGCCCGAAGGTTCCGTACGCGGGATTGTAGAAAGCACCCACGCCATAGCTCACTGGGCGCGGATAGTAGGGCCAGTAGTCATCGTAGTTGCCATAATCCCAATAGGGGGGATAGTCCCAACCCGTGCCCCAGACGATGGCATCCCACGCGAGATAGGTGCCGAGATAGCCAAGCGTATATCCGTACCAGATGGCATCCGTCTCGGTATCGTACGTCCGCACATAGGTTGCGTTGTAGACCGGTGAAGACGGGGGGATCGTATAGATCTCATCAGCGACAGATTTCGCGACGACAAAAGGTCCGGTAGGTGTGTCGCCCACGAACCAGATGCCGTCCTTGAGCACGAAGTATTTGTCGGCAACCTTTATCACCTGTTCGTTCGAGTTGACCGCATAGGACAGCGACGTGCCCTCAATCGGCTCGAATTTCGGATCGCCACTATACGTCACCTCCACCTTTACCGATCCGTCGGTTGCTACGCGCGCCATTTGCGGAATACTGGCTTTCAGGCGGGCCTCCGCGCTTTCGGAAGTGCCGGGTATCGACGCGCGAACGGCGTGGTACGGCGCATCGTCGGGTATGTTCAAGAAGTCGGTAGGCAGGTTGGGGGTGGCAAAGGTCCAAGGGCCGTCGAGGGAGGTTGACGAGAACCATCGGCCGGACAGAAGCGTGTACCATGTCTTGCTGACGGTGTGGTAGAAGACTGCGCTTGTCGTGTTGGACGCCCATTCGAGCCCCGTAGCCTCGACTGGTTCAAGAACGGGTTCACCTTCAAAGACCATCAGTTCGGCCGGTTTGTCCGAATAGAAGACTTTTGGCACGACGTTGTCGGCAAAAGCGGTTGGCGGAAGTGCTGCCTTCGCTTCTTTCCAGTTTTCGTCGTCCGGCAGGCTGGAAATAAGATTTGGGACGGTGTCCGCCTTGATCCAGCCAGTCGTAAGGTCGGTCGATTTCAACCAGCTCTTCTCGTCACGCAGATAATAGCTGTTTTCCGCATCGACCTTGAAGATGTCCCAGTTGCTGTTGACGACGAACGAAAGACCCGACACGCCCTTGACCGGCGAGGAGACTGCCTTGCCATCGGTCTGAACCAGGATCGCAGCCGTTTCGCTGGTGAAGATCGGAGGTGGATCGGCCTTGATGCCGTTGACGTTGGCGATCCGCTTGTAGTCCGAAAGGCTCGCCGTCAGGCGCTCCTGCGAGACCGTGATCGGGTCCGTCGGCATGAGTTTACCGACCCCCAGCGCGAGACGCGCGAGTTGTTCGCGCTCAAGCGTCGAAAATTCTACACGCGTTATCTTGATATCAGTCAGGACAACATTTCCCGTTTCATCGTCGGCCACGGTTTTGGCGGTAACACCGATGACGCCATAGATCGGTTTGGCATCGGCTGAAACCTTGAGTTCCGAGGCGATCAAGGCTTCAATTCGGATAAAATCCGGCCAATCGGTTATCTGCGGTTGAAAAAGTGTAATCGCCGCGCCGGTTTCACTGGTGAATATACGGGGCCAGGCAGGTGCGCTTACTTCAGACTGGTTGAGATACCTGCCGCTGACGAAACCATTCTTTCCGGAATAGGTCACGGCACACCAGGCCGCACCGGAGTCGCATTCCTTGATATCGACTTCCTCACCTTGCGAAATGAGGCCAAATGCTTCGAACCCAGTACCGGGACCTGTCCTGAAATTCACATTCGCTGTCAAAATTGCAGGGTCAGCAAAGGCAGAAGTTGAGAAAAATGAAGCAATCGTCAGATAGGCGAACATCCTGCGCATGATCATTTCCTTCCCTTCAACGCAGCGATCCGCTGCAGAGCAGCCGTAACGACTAGCTCTTCCACGAAGCACTTATGCGAACGTCGATGCGCTTCGTGCCGGTGAAGTACCTGGACCGGTATCCGACGCTGTCAGGCAGAAATTTGCGATAGCGCCTGGATCAAAGGCTTTCCCCCGCGTCGAGCGGCGTTGCATGCGCTTCTGAAGCAGATGCTGGTGATAACTGAAGAAAAAAACCGGTTAAGACAGCAAATTATAAATTTGGTCGCGCTTTTCCGGTGCGCGGCATATTGAGGAAGATAAGGCTAACTCGTCAAAGATTCGCCATAGCCCTCGGTTTCTCGCAAAGAGGCTCATCTCACCTTGGGAGCAGCAGAATTCAAGATGCCGAATACCATGATTGGTCAATGGTAGTAGAAGCACTCGCAATCAGCCTTGCTGTCATCGGGCGCATTCCAGACCCGCACTGCGAGTTTCTTGGCAGCGCCGGTCTCCTCCAGCCTCAGGCCCAACAGCGACACGGCCGCAAGCTTTGGATTGACTGCGTCAATCTCAATCGTCGATCCGACCTGATGAACGCCCTGTTTCGGAGTCCAAGTGAAAAACTGCACGCTATAATGCATTGCCTTCTCCTCCGACGAACTCAGCAGCCTCTAGCACAAATGATGCGGCAGGGCATCAATAAGCATCACAACCTTTGATGCGGTGTGCTTGCAGGAACATAGCATGTTTCGACGAATGGGGGAATCATTCTTGCGGCGAGTTACTCCCCGTCGCCCTCCCATCCCAGCGTTGACATCCTGGCCACCGCGTTGTTCACAGTCGCGGCAGTTCCCGCGGTTACAGGTTTTGATTGTTCAATGTGAAATGCTGTGTTCACTAAACGTCGTCTTCTAAAAATGAACGGTCGGCGCAATATTGTTCTCAAGAAGTCACATTGGATGTGAGGATGACTGGGATGAAAAGAGAGCCACTGTTTCGGATCGGGGATTTTGCCATATGGTCCGCTATTCTCGGCGGTGTCGTCGGATATCAACTCTGGACGCATGCCAGTGCACCCGCCCTGACCACGGTCATCGCCACCGTCGGTAACATGGCAGGCTAAACAACAGCTATTCACGGACAGGATGGTGCGTGGATGCGTAGCGGGCACCTTCATCGGTGTCATGAAATCGAGTTGGTCAAACCCAAGATGTTGGCCATCTGCTTCATCTGACAGGCATGATGGGCACCTTTGGCGGGACAAAGGACCATTCCAATACCTTACAATCCGCCGTTTGCGTTCAGTCTGAAGTCTTCGGCTCTGCGCCGCGAAATGATCTTCAGCGAGCGGTCGGGCTGTATCTGATAGGTCTCGCTCCAATATCCGCCACGCTCGTCGTGGAACGTGTGCGTGAAGGTGCTGCCGGCAGGCGACTTGGTCAGTTTGGTTCGTGGCTGGCCACCATAGGTGATGCTGCCCGGGATGGGCTCGAGTTCCACTGCTGTGCATGCGGCAAGCACAAGCGCTGCCGCTAAGAAAACTGCAGATTTCATCGCAGACCTCCTTCGACCACCTGCGTGTATTTTATACCCCCCTAATCAAATGACATCATCATCAAAACGGCTGCGGGCATCCGGAGAAGGTTACTCTTGACTGGTTATCATGAAGGCAGGGGAGGAACGGCGCTGATCAATGCTGCGAACGGGCGGGATGAATCCACGATGGCGAGCAAAATACCTATTTTCACCCAAAAAGCGGTGGGGAGTAAAATTGGAGAAGGGGCTTACTCGGAAAATATCATCGAATATTTTCAGCGTGATAGGCCGACTTTTTGGCGGAAGAGGTGGGATTCGAACCCACGGTACGGTTTCCCGCACGCCGGTTTTCAAGATAGGGACCCGGCCTTTTGTCGTTTCGCTTTTGGTTGCGTTTCTCTGCGCAACGCTTTGATATTTATCATTAATGTTCGGCGTATTTCGGCGTAAATTTTTCCTTTCTACAGCGCTTTGCGTCAATCTTCGCAGGGGCGAGGCGCAAAATTGGCGCAAAATTTACGCCTTGTCGGCGCTGGTCATCCGCGCTGAAAAACGGGCGCCAAGTGCATCCGCCGCCGCCTTATCTCGGCCATCAACGGCGTGGACGTAGGTCGCAAGCGTGAAGGACGTTGTCGCGTGCCCTAACCGTTCGCTGACAGTTTTAATGTCAATGCCGTTGGCTATCATTTCGGACGCCATGCCGTGCCTAAACCCGTGGGTCGGCGCAACGCCCGTAACGCCCGCCTGTCTGTGCAATTGACGCAGTCGGATCGTCAGCACGCCGGGCGGCAAGGCCGCGCCGCCGAAGGTCGGGAAAAGCAGTAATGGCTCGCGCTGATAGCTCTTTCCCCATTTCAGGATCATTTCGTTGATCCAGATGCGGTGCTTACGAATCATTGGGATCAGTTCGACCGGCAGGCTGATCGTCCTGATTGACGACTCCGACTTCGTCCGCTCGTCGCGTAGGATCGGCTCGCCTTTTTCGCCAGCAACCACTGTGCGGAAAATGCTGAGCTTCGCCGCGTCGAGGTCGATGGCGTCGAAGGCAAGGCCGAGGATTTCCGAGCGGCGCATGCCACAGATCATCAACAGGGCAACCAACAAAGTCATGCCGGGATGCTTGCCGCTTTCGTCCGCGCGCGTCGCGGCCTGATAGACGCGGACGGCTTGCTGCTCTGTCAGGATTTTGATTTTCGATTTTCCGGGCGAGGGCGCTTTCACATCCTTGAATGGATTGTACGGGACCAGCTTCCAGCGCCGCGCCTGTTCCATGCAAGTCGATCCGACGCGATAAAGGTGCAGCAGCGTGCGCTCGGCAAGCGGTCTCGTCCCGCGCGGCTGACCGTCTTTCGCAGGCTTTCGCCCGGCGCCACCGTTCGTCTTGAGCGCGGCTAGCGCTTCATCAATATGAATAGCCGAAAGCCTGCCGATCTGGATATGGCCGATCTCGCGACATAACAGGCCAAGATTGCGTCGATAGCCGATCAGGCTGGTTTCCGCCAGTTCGCCGCGCGCTTCCCAATGGGCGAGGAGCCGTTCTGTAAAGGCGGCGAAAGTCTGCTTTTCGGCATCGCCAATCCCGCGCTTTTCACATTCGGCTTCCATTTTCGTCGCATACGCTTTCGCGTCAATTTGCCGATCAAAGGATTTGGTCAGCCGTCGGCGTTCCCCACTGTTGTCGTAGAGACTCCACGTCGCCTGAAAAAAGACTTTGCCGGTCGTACTGACTTGCCGTCGAACAAAGGCCATCACTTTTTCTCCTTTTTTGATGTGCTGTGCGCCGCCCGGCATGAGGGCGAGCAGAACTTGGTGCCGGTCCGGAGTTGCTCAAACCAGTCGCCGCACTGCTGGCAAATCGCCATGCAGGTATTTTGGCGCGCCATCTGGAGGACCGCGCTCGCGACCATAAAGGCGGCCAAGCTGGTCGCAGTCATCTGGATCGAAAGATAGCCGTCGGACTGGAGGCGAGGCGTATAGGTAATGCCCTCGCGATAAAGCGTCGAATTCAGCAGCGCGTTGATGACACGGCGATGCTCCACATAAGTAGTTCCTCCATTCCCATAGACGCTGGTGCCGCTGCGATGCCCGTCCCAGCAAGCGGCGGCTGGCTTGAGCAGTGCGGTCACACTCGGCCATTGGCTGGTGTCGATGGGATCGCGCGGTGACAGTTGCCCGAATGGATCGCCCCGGCGGCGGACGAATCCGATGACCGCATCTGGATTTGCAAGATCAAGCTCGCTGAAATTGCGCCACCATGCTGCTGCACCGGTCTCCTCATATTCGCGCCCCTTGCCAGTGGTCTGGATTTCAAACGCCTCGCCGGTTCCGGATCGCGGGCCGCCTGGGGCTTCTTTGTAAATTATGTGCACAGTCTTGCTGACGGATGCCTTCGGCCAAGCGCGCCCGTTCCATATTAGTGAACCAATTTTCATTGCTTTCCGCCATTTCGCATTAATCGGCTTCGCATCGCACGATAGCGCAACCGCATTCTGTGGCAAGAATTTTATTTATTGCGCTTATTTACGGTTATTGGCATAGTTTAGATCGTGCGATGCGCGGTATTGCGAAAAACTCTACGGGTAAACAGGAGGTCGTCATGATCAAGAGCCAGCAGAAGCAACTGAAGCGGGTCGGTCCCGGATATTCGATTGCGGCGTTCTCGCGAGAGACTGGTCTTCCATATCGACGTGTCGAGAAGGCCGTCGCCGCAAAAGAGATCGCCTCGGTGACGATAGGCGGCGTCACACGAATTCCTGAAACTGAGAAGGCCCGCGTACTCCTAGCCTACGGCGTCTCAATTGAAGCCGCAGAATAGCAACGGCCCGAGCGTTGCTGGAAACGCGACGGGCCGATGCAGGGCATTTCTGTGTGGGGACGGAAATCATAACTTGCTGAAGCTGATCGCACAAGCCGCGCGGGCATCCGTAAGGATCGCCACACAATGCAAGATTTTTCCTATCCCCAAGCATATGGCTGGCTTTTACCGCGACATCTAACTTGGCTGCGCGCCAACGGTGTGCCGACATCGGCGATCATCGAGCCGGAGCCGGTCCGCATCTGCCATGGCTTTCGGGCCCCCGACGGCAAGTTTGAGCCCTTTCCGAGCGGCCCTGTCTGGTTTGTCTTTGTCGAGCATGATGACGTGATTTTCTGGCGGCCAGGCACCATCGAGACGGCGACATGGTCTGGCCGCGCCTACGCGCTTGGCGAGAGCGTGATCGACAATGCGGCGACCTTCGCGCTCGGCTTCCCGCTCAACGTCTACGAAAATCCGCTCCATTGGTTGCAGTGCAAACGTGACGGGATCGTCATTATCAACTGGGATCGGACCTTCGACCGGCTCCGATATTGCCCGGGCATTGCCGTGGTTGAAAGCCTGCGCGAGAAACTGAAGCGGCATCTTCAGCCGCCACACATGCCGCAAATCTTCGTGTTGCGGCAGCAGGAGGAGGCGGCAGAATGAGCGGCGCTTCCGCATTCAAAACAATTTCGGAGGATGAGTTCCAGCGCCAGCAGCAGCGCAAACAGGCGAAATTCCCGCTGACCCGGCTTTCCGAAATTATCATCAACGACGCCGACACCGAGTTTCTGGTCGAGGATATTCTGCCACGGCACGGGCTGGCGACAATCTACGGGCCGCCCGGTTCGGCCAAGACATTTCTCGCTGTCGATCTTGCTTTGAGCGTCGCCGGGGGCATCCCATTCTTCGGCAAGGAGGTGAGCCAGGGCGGTGCCGTCTATATCGCCGCAGAGGCCGGGGCTGGGCTTAAAAAGCGGGTCATTGCCGCCCGTAACGAGAAGGCTATGCCGGATAGCGCGCCGTTCGCCATGATTGCGCAAGCGCCCAATCTCGGCCCGAGGAAACATGACGCAGCCGCGTTGATCGCCGACATCAAAGGGCAATGGCCCTATACCGCACCGATCCGGTTGATCGTTGTCGACACCCTAGCGCGGACGTTGCAGGGTGCCGACGAGAATTCCTCAGCCGACATGGGCGGCTTCGTCGTCAACGCCGCCGCCATCGCCGCCGCCTTCCATTGCCTCGTTGTCGTTGTCCATCATAGCGGCAAGGATGCCGAGCGTGGCATGCGCGGATCGTCGAGCTTGAATGGCGCGACGGACTGCGAATGGCAGATATCAGGCGACGGTATCCGGACCGTCTTGCTGCATAAGATGAAGGACGGCGAGGACCGGTTGCAATGGTCCTTCCGGCTCGAACAGCGGCAGGTTTCGGGCAACTCCGGCAAACGCTCGCGATCCACCTGCATCGTCGTTCCCGAAACCTTGCCGAAACCCGTCGAGCCGGAAGCGACGCGCCGCAAGCCGGGCGGTGTCAGGAAGTTGGTTTTGGAGGCCGTTTTTGACGCGCTCGGCACCCATGGCGAGATCATGCCGCTCTTTCCTGACCTGCCGCGCGGCAAGGGCGTGAAGCGCCAGTATGTCCGGCAAAACGCCGTCTCGCGGGGTGTCGGCAATCCCGACAACCCTGATGGCCAACGCGCCCTGATCAGCAAGGAACTGGGCAATCTCAACGCCGACGGCTGGATCAGGCAATGGGAGGAGTGGATATGGCTACCAGACTGAGCGAAACCCGCGAAACCTCGCTGAAACCCTCTCCGAAACATTACGGGCGCAACGCCCCAGGCCGCAGCACCTATCACCGAAACCTTTGGGGTGAAAACCACACCCCTTTAGGGGGGTGGTTTCGCCCGTTTCGGGGGTGCGGAGGCGTTGCTGCACGTTCGAGGTTCAAAGAAAGGAAGGAAGTGATGGACATGGAAAGCAAGGCGAAAAGCTGGCGTGACGTGATCAAGGTTCACCCGGCAGCCGATCTGTTCCCGATGATGAGCGAGCCGGAACTCCGCGAGCTAGGCGAAGATATCAAACGGAACGGGATGCAGTTGCCGATCTACATGTGGGCGCAGGACAAGGACTCGCGGAATTACGAGCTGGTCGACGGACGAAACCGGCTTACCGCGATGGAACTTGTGGGCATCCGCGTCCTTGACGAGAACGGCTTCAACGACAAGCAAATCCATCCCTTCAGAAATATCAATTGGTATTACGGCGAGCATATGGACCCTTGGGAATTCGTCGTCTCGGCGAATATCCACCGCCGCCACCTTACCCAGGAGCAAAAGCGCGATTTGGTTGCCACGCTGCTCAAGGCCACACCCGAGAAGTCAAACCGTCAGATCGCGGCGACCGTCGGTGTCGATCACAAGACCGTCGGCGCGGTGCGGCAGGAACGAGAGGTACGTGGGGAAATTCCCCACGTCGTCACGATCACCGACACGAAGGGGCGAAAACAGCCAGTCGGGAAAGTGAAGCTGCTCGTATCGACTGTAAATATCACGGCGCAGCGCACGCAGCGACAGCAAAACGATCCTCCTGCATCACCGCCGCTTCAGCTCTCCGGGAGTCCGATCAGTTCCATCGACCGCTGTGTGATGCGTCACCGCGAATTCGTTTTTGAACTCGCTCGCGCCGTCCCGGCGGAAAGTTGGTCGGCTTTGATTGCTGAGTTGCGGGCCGACCTCGCCGATATCGAGGGGGTTTTAGAACGACGGCGCAACGACATCCAGTCTGATCGCAGGGAAGCGGACCATGAAAACGGATGACGCGCGGATAGACCACCTGCTCGCCGAACTGCTCGCGGGCCAAAAGCGCATCGAGGCGAAAATAGACCAGCATTGCGCCGAAGGCGCAGCGGCGCAGCGCATCGACCAGACCGACACTGTCGCCGTTGCGCATCCCGACAATCGCGTCGACGACATCCGCCAATCCGCGCAAGACATGGGCATTTCGGTTTTCGCGGACACCGTGAGCGAGGCCGACGCGGTAAGGCTGCTGGGTCAATCTGCCCTGACGCTGCGAAATCGTCGCCTTACCGATCAGCCGATTCCATTCGAGCGAGTTGGCCGCAGCATCCGTTATCGGCTGGATGCGCTCGCCCAGCATCCACGGAACGGTACGTGACGCACCTAAAATCAGTACGAATCGAACTTTCGCGTTCGCTACGAAGCGCCGAAAATCCGGGGCAATCAATCAAGCAAGGGATTGCGCCACTATGGCTTCCGTTGAAATTAAGGGTACGACCTTCGTCCGCGTTGGCATCGCCAAAGCCCTGAGCGATGGCGATGATCTCAACGCCGCCGAGTTTGCGGCAGCTCGATGGGGCGCATCGAGCGCGCCTGCGCGAATTCTTCGGGCAATCGGCGCTGGCGTCTATGCCGACCAAGGCGGCGATTACACAGCCGCCTCGGTTGAATTTTTCGCGATTGTCGAACAATTGTCGGTCCTCGGGCGCTTGGCCGGAATTCGGCGGGTTCCACTGCGAACGCGCATGCTGACCGCTACGTCCGGCGTTTCTGCTCACTGGGTTGGAGAAGGCAAACCAAAACCGGTCTCCAAAATGGCCTTCACATCCGGCTCCCTCGCCCCGCTCAAAATCGCCGCGCTTTCTGTCGTCACGGAAGAGTTGGCAATGTCCTCTGACCCGGCTGCGGAAGGCACGATCCGCCGCGACATGATCCGAGCAATGGCCGAAGCTATCGACGAGACCTTCCTCGACCCGCTAAACGCCGGTTCTGCTGGCGTCTCGCCCGCGTCGATCACCTACGGCGTTACACCCGCCACCGCTGGCTCCGACCCTACCGCCGACCTTCGGCTCCTGATCGAGAACTTCACGGGCGATTTGCAGAATGCAGCTTTTATCACTACGCCAACCGTAGCGGCGTCACTTTCCGGCGCAGACCGCCCCGGCATCGGCCTTCGTGGCGGCGAGTTGCTTGGCGCTCCTGCCATCGCGTCTCGTTCGGCTCCTGCCGACACGATAATTCTTGCCGACGTGTCGGCTATCGCCCTGGGTGAAGGACCGAGCGAAATCCGAACCAGCCGCGCTGGCACGGTTGAAATGCTTGATGCCGGACTTGTGCAAGACGGTACCGTGGGCACCGGCACGCAGTTGGTTTCTCTTTGGCAGACGAATTCCATCGGCATCCTCGCCGAGAGGGTCATGAACTGGGAAACTCAGCGCAACGGCGCAGTCGCGATGATCAGTGACGTCAACTACGCGCCGGTCGTCAGCTAATCGGAGGGTTATGCAGTGGCTTTTGATGGAAAGGCATTTGGCGCGGAAGTCGTCAGCCTCGTGAAGGATTACCTCGGACGACAGCTTTCGCCGCTGGAGGAGCGCATAGAGGCGCTGGAGGCTCAGGCAGGCATCGTCAAGGCCAAGCCCACCGTCCGCGTGAAGGCGGCAGTAAGACCGCTATGACCATCACCTTCAGCTACAAAGACGTCGTGCAGATTGACCCGACGCTTGGCGAGGACGGCCTGAATGTCGGCTTCTATGCTTGGGCAGCCGACGATGAGGTATTCTTCTGGTCGATTTCGCTGCCTATGAAAATTGAGGAAGACGCCTTCGAGGACCTGCTGACGGAATGGCGCGAACTCGCCTGGATTGATCTGTTGCAGCAAGACCTGATCTAAGGCCTCCGGGGGGAGGGATCATGGTGAGATCGCCTCCGCCATCGGGGCCCGCGCGGGCGGCATGCAGAGAATTTTTTCTCCGGTGAAAAAATCGGCGAGGGGGTTTTTCCCGTCCATGTTGCAAAATCCGAAACGAGGCGGCAGGCCGCCGCATCAGCCAGATCAAAAGCAGCGTCGGATCGTTGAACTGCTGGCCGCTGCCGCCGCTCCGCAAGCGGATATTTGCCGTGCGCTCGGCATCGATGGAAAAACGCTGAGGCGATGTTATCGACCCGAATTGAACCGAGGCGCGGCGGTCGTCGAGACCAAACTCGTCCTGCACCTCTATCGGATTGCCGGAGGCAGCGATGGCACAGCGTTACGGGCGATTAAATTCGCGCTTCGGGCAAGGTGCGGCTGGTCGGAATATACCCCGCCGCCGCGCGCCTAACGCTTTTGGATAGCTTTCCACCAATGTGCCCGCGCGTTTACGATCTTGGCGCGCAAGGGGGAGCGGGGCATGGACAATCCGCAAAAGAGGTGGGTGCCTTTCGCGGCACCTGGACTGTTTATTGGAGCGCTCGCGGTGGGCGCTGCGGGCGGCATGACCATATACGACCGCTCTGCCGAGGTTCTTGCCCTGATCGAGACGCCCTTCTTTCCGTTCCTAATGGTTGTCCTGTTTGTCGGCCTCTTCATGGGGATGGCCGTCGAACAGTTCCGGTCCAAGATGCGAAGGCAGGCATGGCGGGAAAAGAACCGCCCCCGCTGGGAGAAAAAAAGTGGCGCGAGCGTCACCACCGGGCCTTGGCCTCCGATGCTTGTACCGGAGCCTTCAAAAAAAAACGATGCTGCTGATCAGTTGCGGATCGTTATGGGCGCGACCTTCGCGATTCAACCGCTTCTCAACAAGGCCGAAGCGCGGGTATTCAAGGAACTTGACCGCATCGTCATTGGCTGTAACCCGGCATGGCAGGTGATGGCACAAGTATCGTTGGGCGAGGTCATCCGTAGCAAGGATGCGGTCGCGCACAGTTGCATCAACTCGAAACGGGTCGACTTGCTTCTGGTGGACGGCGATTGCCAGCCGCGACACGCCATCGAATATCAGGGCGGCGCGCATCATCAGGGTGCAGCAGCCGCGCGTGATGCGGTCAAGAAAGAGGCGCTACGACGTGCTGGGATCGGCTATTACGAGGTAGTGGCTGGCCATACCACTCCGGCGGAGCTTAGGCGATTGGTCGAGAAGTTGGTAGACAGGCCGGGCACGCCCGAATACCGCCGTCAGGACAGTGATCTTTGAGCAAACTCACGAAGTACAGACACGGACGCAAGCGACGCGCATTTGAGCTTCAGGGCGGGCAATGCGGTATTTGCGGAACGACTATGGTACTTCCCGGATGGCATAACAAGGATCGCAAACGCGGAAAGTTTAAGAGCGTCGACAACTTGGCCACATGGGATCACATCAAGCCAGCAAGCCAAGGCGGAAATGGTCGCCTCGAAAACCTTCATCTTGCCTGTTTTGCCTGCAATCAGAAGCGCCGGAACAAAAAGGCCAAGAAGACGTGGCTGTCCGTCGAGGCTCGATTGAAGCGAGCAACCGCCGCCGATCCGCTACCGCAAGGATGAGGGGGGCTTTCCCGGTTGGCATTGAAGTCACAGCGGCGCAATTGCGATGCCGATCCTTCCTTCGATATACGCATCAACGATCTGTTTGGACAATTCTCGCGCTTCCCCCTGCATGCTGATTAGGTCGCTGTAGGACACGTATTTGCCGTGTACGAGCTTGCTCCGTTTATCGTAGAGCGCCTTCCACCGCGCTTTGATACTCGCAAGGCCAAGTCGATCGATCAGCCGCCGGACCTCCGCTGACACGCCGAATTTTAGCATTCCGCTGACGGCCCTGCGAAGTTCGTCCTTCTCGGTTGTTGAAAGCCCGCTGCTACATTCCAGGAAATCGGGCACAGTGGCGATCCAGGCCAGCTGTGCAGGTGTCCACTTCTCGCCAGAAGCAAGCTGTTCGACCGCACCTATGCTCAGCGCAATCACCGCGACTGGATGGGGTGCCAGCATCGCGGCGTTCATCATCAAAGCAGCTGAGCGGGCCTTTTCGTCAAGCTTCTTTGCCTGGGGGCCAATTTTATCCATCAGACTGAACAGCCGTTGCGATGACAAAGTCGTCGAAAGCGTTGCGTCTCCAAACGTCGTGATCCTAGTGATCGTATCCGGGTACACGTCGATGCCGTGAACGTCGTCAATGAGGAAATGTCCGTCTTTCGCAAGTGCTTCCTTGACGTGTTCGCTGAACGAGGCCGTTGCCAAATTGTCCGCGCCTACATCCAACGCCAAGCCACCGACCGATCCAGCAACGGCAATGGTAGTCTGTAGGGCAAGCCCAAATTCGACCGCTTTTTCTATCGTCTTGAAGCGGCTGGCTGTCAGCACGATCCAGTAGTCATCGCAGAGCATTTTTCCCTTCACCCGCGATCTGACGATAACGCGCCGCCCCGCGAAGGTCGTCTTCAGGCTAGGGAGGTTGTCGGCGAGCTTGCTGCCAAGACGAATACGCAGCTTCATCTTATAGGTTGGTGTCGTTCCTGCAGCAGCATGGCGAGCCATTATACGGTCGGACGCTTCTTTTTTGGCCCGGATGAGTTTGGTTAGTTCGTCCATTGTCGCAGAATGGGGGATCGCATCGAAGCGATCAAGGCTAACACTCGCTCATTCATCCACAACCTTGCCTCGATATTTAGGGCAGAGCATTGTGAAAGCTGGCGCGGCAAAAATGCCGCCGGAGGCGCAGTTATTTTCAACGGGCATTTTGAAGGACATTTGCCCCAACTTGATGGTGCCCCTACTGCAATTTGCCTCCGCACTAAGCGCGTCGCCAAGAAGCTCAAGCTTGGTTTGGCGAATGCACTCTTCGGGCGAAGGGTAGCGGCCTTGGCCCACATATCCTTCATGGCACGCCTTGACGATGTCCGGTTCGGTGAACTTTGCCTTGGCCCGCGCATGCTTAGTGTTAATGCCCGTAATCTCGCTAACTGTCGCAGGCGGCTGGAGGCAGCTTCGTCGAAGCTCTGCACCCGACGTCGCAGTGGCAAAGGACGCGAAGCTGGCAGCGAGAAGGATGGCTCTCGTCGGGGACATTTGTCGCAACGCCAATGGCGCTGAAAACGACCGCCGATGCGATTTGGGTTTGTTCAAGGCCTGGCTCGGCATGGTTCCTCCTCCTGATACCACTGTTGGTGGTGAAGCTGCCTCTAAGGAAAGCCGCCGTCAAGCGGGGCAATTGGAGGGGAGGGCTGGCGGATGGGCTGGAATTTGAACCCACAGCGCCAGTTTTCAAGTTGTTTACTGCGCAGGGCGGAAAGGGGTGCCGGTCTTGATGTGATCCCGCTCGTATCCGAGAACCGCCTCCGCGACGTCTTGCTGGCCAGCTTCCATCCGCGAAATGAAATACCACCAGAAGTCTTCTGTGTTCAGCATCTCCTGAAACTTGGCAGACTTCATCGAGAACAGCCTGTCCTGAGCGGGCGTGAACTTGGCCGGTGTCTTTTCGCTTAAGTGGCGGCGTGCATGGTCTAAGCAGTTCTCGGCTAACGTGACACAGTCCCGCGCGGCGTTAGCGCGGACGATCTCGCGGGGCGTTTGCACTCGATCTGGATCGGTGCGCAGATCACTATACATCGAAGGTTCGCGCCCGCGCTTCAGGTGAAAAATCATATCAAGTGCCATTTTCAGCGCACCGCTAGGATCGGCGGCACCCAAGGCCCAGATGCCCAGTGCATATCTGATCTTGTACTCGTGGTTCTCCATTCCCTTTTTTAGTTTGTTACTGATTGCGGGATCAGAGAGGTTCCTGGCCTGGGCATCGAACGCTTGCAAGGCCTTGCCCGCTTCCTCGATGCACGTGACAGCCAAGAAGTACGCCCGCGCCATGTGGTCATGGTCACGCAAGAGCGATGCTTCAACGAGCAGTTCATCCGCGTTGCGGAGCGCTGCTTCACTGTAGGCGCGCAGAAGGTCAGCCGTCATCTTGGGCGTATGCGGTGAGCCCACCTGCTACTCCATATTGTCGATAAGCGATGGCGGATGGGGTGGGATTCGAACCCACGGTACGGTTCCCCGCACGACGGTTTTCAAGACCGTTGCCTTAAACCACTCGGCCACCCATCCATTGGGCTCGCGCCCGCTTTGCGCCTTCTTGTGCGCCGTGGCGCAAAAATGGCGCAAAATTCATGCCTTTCTTCCGGTATTTCCTTTTAGCTTCAAGCGGTTAAGACGCCATCGATTCTAAATTTCAAGACCGGTTCCTTAAACCACTCGGACACTCTTCCATCTATTTGAAAAGGTTTGGCTTTCCGCTTGAGGCGGAGAGCTGGAAACCGGCCGTTGCAACCGCTTTGCTACCCAATCATTCGATGGCTGGCTTTTTAGCAGCTTTGATTGCAGCGTCAACCTGCTCTGCGGCGTTTGCTTGCATGCCCGGCATGACGTGGGAACATAGATCGAGCATGATGCCGATCGTCGAATGTCCCAGCCGCTCGCTTGCGATTTTCGGGAGAACCCCGACAGCGAGAAGCCGCGTTGCATGGGAGTGCCGGAGATCGTGAAAATGGATGCGGGCAGGGATGTTTTCGCCAGTAGTGGCGTCCATTCGTGTGTTAACGATACAGGCTTGAGGCGCTTCGTGTCCACCTGCGCCACAACGAACGAGTTCTCATCTGGACGAATACCGACCTTGAGCTGTTCTTCTGCCTGGGCCAGCCGATGGCGCTTGAGATCCTCCAGCACCGTGGACGAGAGCGCGACCGTTCGCGCCTTGCCGTATTTGCTCTCCTTGTACCGGACCTCTTTGCCAACTTGCTCGGCGCTCTCCTGCACCGAAATGGCCAATCTCGGCAGCCACAAAGCGGCTGGCGCACGCCTCCGGTTCCTGCCGCCATACTCACCAGACCTCAATCCTATCGAGCAGGCCTTCTCCAAGATCAAGCACTGGATGCGGCTGGCACAAGAGGCGGACCATCAAAGATACATGGCGACACATCGGAACACTGGTGCAAACCATCGAACCAGAAGAATGCGCCAACTATCTCAGAAATGCAGGACACGCTTCCGTCAAAACTTGAAAGGCTCTAGCGGCAACGTGGGGGGACAAGAAAGGTCACCTGCATTGCAAGACCTGATACTGGACGACCAAGGAAAGGCTGAAGGAACGCGGCCTTGCCGATAACGCTCCCTACGATCAGTGGGTTGAGCAAAAGCAGCTGCAGGCCGTGCCGGGCGCCGTCATCGACAAGTCATTCGTCGCGGCCGAAGTGAAACGGCTCTGCACGACGCACAGCGTTGAGTTCCTCTCTTTCGACCCGGCCGGGATGGCCGATTTCGAAACGGCCTGCGAACAGATCGGCTTCGATGTCTGGCGTTACAAGGGGCCGGATGAGCCGGAAGGCTCCGGTCTGAAACTCGTCGCCCATGGACAGGGAAAACGGATCGTCTTTGAGGACCGGGCTTTGTGCATGCCTCGCTCGGTTGAAAAGCTCGAGGATCGCATTCTGACCAAAACACTGACGATCGATGCCTCGCCAGTCACCTACATGTGCACCGGCAACGCCTTCATGGATGCTGACGGGCAGGGAACCGGGCGTTCGACAAGAAGCGCTCCCGCGGAAGGATCGACGGCATGGTGACGATTGCGATGGGCGTCGGCGCCGCAACAAACGAACTGGGGGGCAGGCTGGTAGACATTATTGACTTCCTCAAGAATGCGGTGATGTCGGTATGAACCTCAATCCTCTTTCGTGGTGGAGCAAACCGGCGCTCAAAGTGCAGGATCCCGAAAATTCGCGACGGGATTCTTCTGGCGACTACAGCGGACGCCGGGTGGACGTTGCCGACGCCATGCAGATATCGACGTGGCGGGCATGGGTCTCGGATTGTTAAAGATTGTTGAGGAGCTTGTCGATGCCTCCCGTATCGGGTCGGAGATCATCCCCGCCGTCCCTAACGGTCTGATGTTCTGGACTGTCGGCGGGTTCACGGACATCGACCTCGCACGCCGCGATTTCACCAAGGACCGCAAGTTCACGCCAGTCGGCGCCCTCACGGTTGGCGCCAACTGGCGTGATGGGGAAGGGCAACGAGAAGTATTTCCGAACGGGGGAGATGGAGCCGAACGACTGGACCTATTTCTTCTACGGCAAGCGCGACGACGCGGCGGCTGACGCTGCACACCAGGGCGCCCCGATGGGGGCATACGGCGGCGCGAGCAAGCCGGGCGTGATTATCTACTGGTATGCTTCGAACGGCTTCCGAGCACAGGCTTACGACACGTCTGATCAGCGCAACGCATCCATTGCGGTGTCGAGTGCGACCCTGATCAAGAAGTTCGTCGCGACCTGCAATAACGCGGAAGTCATGGTCGCATGCACGACGGATTCGACCTGTGCCGAAACCGCCTTCCTCGCGGGCCGCCAGCTCGGAGCTCTTCCGATCCGGCTGCCGTCATCTAAAAGCCTCGTCTGCGCCGGCATCCAGGGTGGGTACCACCACGCGATGTATAACCGCGTCCTGAGCAACGACGAGATCGATGCCCACTGGGCGCAAGTCGATCTTCATGCCGCTCGTGACGGCATCGTCGAGAACGCATGATCTCCGTCCTTAAACGAAGACGAGAAGCGGCAGCCCCAGAATGAACACTGTCGGGATAACGCCGGTCGTCACGCGTGCCGCCTTCACCAGCCGGTTCCTCCGGCCATCCCAGTCATAAGTCATTGCTGCCCCTCAGTTTCGCACTGAATTGGTGCAGTGGCGAAAGAGGTCAAGGCAATGTTCTGCGAAAGGTGAAGCCTGGGCAACGTGCGAGGCCGACGCCCAGGCTTCCCATCGCTCCTCCCACTAATGATGGTGGCGATTTGCAGAGGCTTGACCTTGGGGAAGGCACGACCTCCAGCCGGCCAAAGCGGGGCTATTTCGGCCGACGAACTAAATTCTAACACTGACCGATATTCCAGCAACACAAGAGGACTTCATCATCATGGCTGTTCGCAAGCAGACGACGCTTGGCGTCGTGCATGTCACCGCTACGCCTCCCGGGTGGGGACAAGGGAGCCGCCGGCATCCGCGCCATCCATAAGGCGCAGGGCTGGTCAGATATCGGCTACAACGAGATTATCAATCCGGACGGGCGGGCCGAAATGGGTCGCGGGAAGATGGCTGTCGGCGCCCACGTCGCCGGATTCAATTCGATTTCCTAAGGCTTGTCTATCGTCGCTGGCGTCAATGCGATGAACCGGCCGGATTTCAACACCATCCGCGACGCGCAACTCGCCACGCTGGAAAGGCGCATGCGTGAACTGACGATCGACTTCCCCGACATCAAATGGTGTGGCCATCGTGACTTGGCGCCGGACAAGAATGGCAACGGCATCATCGATGCCATTCGAGCAAATCAAGGCGTGTCCATGCTTCGACGTTATCCCATGGGCAAAGGAGAGGGACCTGCCGGTCGCGGACATCAAGGGTACATGGAAACCGATCGTTCTCGAACCTGATAGCGCACCGGTGCTGGAGGGGCCGGACACGCGCACGGCCTATCTGCAGCGGCTACTCACGCGCGGCGGGTACATCAGACCGTGGCTTAGCCATTAGGACCGCAGGATCTTCTCGATGACGAAGCGCGGCTTCCGGGGTGAATCCATCATTTCGCAACGACCGTGTTCCTCAACTGTCTTGCAGATGAGGTTCACCCGGTCCTCGTTGAAGTCGGACGCTATTAAGAGGGCTTCGCGGAGCGCCGCCTCGCTGAGATCAACCGGCTCACTCGCCAAGCGATTACTCTGAAACAAACTCAGTCGGTAGCAAGCCGGCAGCATAGTTAACCCTCACGTCGAAGCGTTCTAGCTCGTTGCGCGAGGAGGCGAATTTCAAAAAGACATGTCTTTGAAACGAAACTAGGTGAGCGCTACCAAGTCGCCAAAGGAGATTCCTAGGAACAGCAACCTCTTCCACAACATCCTGAACGTCGTCTTCGAGTCCTGGCTGTAGCCACGGTCGTCCTGCTTGCCGGCTGCACGACTTTGGCGAATGACGATCTCGAATGCTCGAAGTCGTTCATCGACCCGACCTATACGACAACGACAATCGCTATCATCGGCGCAACCAAGATGGCGATCAACATCATGCGGGACGGCCTGAAAGGGTTGATCAAGCCCCAGCCGCCGATTCGCTAAATTGATCAAGTTGGAGAAGCAGCATGCCTGAAAAGTATCAATCACTCGCCGAGATGCTCAACTCATGGATCGGCGGGGGCCTGACCACCATTGTAGCTGCCCTTATGGGAAGGTTGATGTGGCACACCAACGAAGTCCGTCGGTCCCGACGGAAGTTCTTTGGCAAGGAATTGGCTTGGGAACTTCCACTTGCGGCCGGCATGGCGATCATCGGGGAGGGCGTAGCTATTTGGATCGATGCTGGTCCAATATTGCGCCGACCATCGTCGGTAGCCTCGCCTATCGCGGCCCGCGCGGTTCAGCGGTGCTGTTCATGCGCTGGTTCGGTACCAAGATCGGAAAGGGCGACTGAGGTATTTGCGCCATGTGGATATCCGCCGCGATTTTTGAAACCGTTGTGCGACATTTCAAACCACGAAGCGAATGACCTGACGGTTACAGAATGCTCGACAATCCAACTTAACCATCCCTTAACATAGGGATTGCGCAACTCCAAATATATGCCATCCTTTTCCCTATAATAGGGGGATATATTATGGCAAAAATTCTTATCGATACCAATGAGATTGAATTCGACCTGAGCAGTTCACCCTGCAGAGCAGACGTCGAAAGAACCTTCCACTCGGTGATGATTGAGCTTTGTAAAAAGGGGTGGCATCCCGCCGCCGTGGCAATGGCGTTGGCCGATATGGCAGAGGATTTCATTATGGATCTGGCCGAGGAGCCGTCACGCAAAATTTCATTTGAGGCACAGAACCCCACCAAGGGCACTAGACTTCATTGACGTCAGTTCCCGTCAATTGACATCGAGACGTCATTTTGCGCCTTAATGGGACGAAATGAAATTGATTTCGCGCTGGTTCGAGCGACAGGTGAGATCGCTCGCTCATAAGTTGTGACGCGCCATCACACCTTTTTATCTACGATGTCTAGAATGCCACCACGAATACTGCGATCCAGAAAAGGGCGGACATTTCAGCGGCCAACAAGAAACCGAAAGCACTTTCGCTCATGAGATCCTCCTCAGGCAACCTCCATCGCCTTGAGGAACTATAAGGGAGTTCCAACGGGTTCGCTACCCATCGCCCCGTTTAAACGGTATCGACGGTGACGAACTCCGGAGGTGCGGCCAGTCGCACAATCTTTCACGCGTCCAAATAAGGTGATTGGATTTTTGTATAAGAGAGATCTAATTTTATTGGGCTGTTACCTTGGCTGAAACCGGAACAGCGTTCATCGCGAAAGCGTTTTTGACATTCCGTACTGTGGGGCTTTTTATCCAGTTGTATTCACGAGGCAATTTAGGCTCGTCACCTGATCTGGTGGCGGGCCTCTTTGATTTTCAGCGCATTCCGTCCTTGGGAAATCAATGTTGACTGCCCACTGCAGCAATGGCTATCGGTCCCTTTGCCAATTCCTGCTCATCGACAATACCGAGCTGGAATAGCTCCATTAGTTGGCCGGCGGCAAATTGCGCTGCCGCGCCTTCAGGGCTTATGCCGAGGTGCGTGCACCGGCCAGAAAGCGCGCGCTTCAGAAGTTCTATATCTTCGTCTGACAATGTTCGATCGATCATACCGCCTCCTAAGCCCTAGCGACGCGAGTTTGTCGTTGTCTCAGGCGCTGCGCAATTGCTGAATCTAGCCGTCGGGACGATGGACGAACGGATTGTACCGAGGTCGCCCTCGCGCCATCGCATGGCGACATCTCATCAAATCTCGTGTAGATTTTAGTTGAAGTACCGGAGGGCTCACGCACGTGGCCTCAATGTATAAGCCCATCATTCGGCTCGACGTTAGTTTTGTTCGAAACGTGTGGGTCGTGACAATTTTTATTGGCGACGAAACCGAGCACCGGTCGTTTCGCAACGAGGCTGATGCCCGGGACTATAGCGAGGCCCGGTTGCAGGAGTTGCGTTTTCATCATGGGAGAAGCCTGCCAAACTAGGCGCAACGTTAGATCGACGTTGCCAGGGTGGCTCCACGTGTGCGCCGCTACTTCGCACTATTGAGGCCGTGCGCTTTGCCGTTGCTTTCTTCGGAGCCCGAGAGACGGGTACCTATGAGCCGGGAGTATTCCCTTTCGGGTTCGCCATAGGTGCCGCCGGCAAAATCCTCCAGCCCTTTCCGGTCACGAACAACAACAAGGCCTCGCTCTGTCGCGATCAGGTGTTTACCTTCCAAGACGTGCAATGTGGTGGTGACGCTTTGACGCCTAACCGCCAGCATGATCGAAAGGAAATCATGCGTCAGTCCGATTGTATCGCCGTCGGTCCGGTCATGGCACATCAGGACCCAGCGTGCGAGCCGCTGCTCGATATGCAGCGTGGCACTCGCAAGTGCGGTAAAGGTTGTTTGCACGGATACCGTTTGAACATAGCGTGTCAAAAGAGTGCGAAGCAGATAGCTCTCGCTCAGTGCATGGGAGAGTTGAACGCTCTCGATCCGAAAGCCGTTGCCGGCGACCTGCATGAAGATTGAATAGGGTGCAGACCCGGCATTCAGGATCACTGCGGTCGGCGACATGCCCTCGCGACCGAAGATGCCGATTTCCGCGCTCTGACCATTGGCTACGGATGCAACGATCGAGCCGATGCCGGATTCGATGAAGTAGCTACAGTCTGAAAGCTGGTTTGGCGACGATAAGGCAAACGCGCGGGGAAGATCCACCGCCTCCAGGTGAGGCGAAAGACGCTGGAAATCCTGACTTGAAAGCGAAGCCAATAGACGATTTCGGACGGTTTCTTGAAGAGGTGAACCCATTGCTCTTTCCTCATTGGGGCAAGAGCAATTGAATCTCCCAGCCGCCCGCGCCAAAAAGTTGCGGACGATATAGGCAACCTATCCTCTATCGGTGATCAATTTAAGGTAGGAAAAAATATCCACGCAAGGTCGTGAAAACCATCCGTCCGATACCGGACCAAAGGCGCGTGCGACCTGCGTCATTCAGTTTTGAAGTCCGCTAGTCCTTTGTGGTGACAGTCAGTGCATCCATTTGCGGGCGGCCATGGACAATTCTAATTCTCTGTTCGAGATGATGCCGCTCTGATAGGCGCGGACAATCGCCAGAGCCTGGTCCATAGCTTCGACTCCATCACGGTGAATGCTGCGATACTTGCATTCGTCGACGAGAACGTTCCGCATCATGACAACAGATTCACCGGATATGGACTCTTCGTAAAGAGACATGTCCTTACCCTCCGGTGGGAAAGCGCGATAGCCGAGAACCGATCAGTTCATTTGGCATGCGAAACCATAGTGCTCCTCCAGAGGGGAAATTGAAAGTTAATTTGTCCGGTATCGGACAGTCATGGCAGACGGGACACGCGGAAACGTTCCGATTGCTCTACCAGTCTTTTTCGATTTTCCACTCTGCTCTGGACGCTTCGTCCAGACCTGAAGCGGCTGCCAAAGTCATTTCATGCCCGGGGGTGCGGCTCCTCCTTCCCACTGTGCATAACGCAGTGGATATCCTGTGGACAATGTTTCAGAATGGCGGCCGCGTCGCCGTTTAGTTCTTTTTACGTTACTGATGTGTACGTGACACTGGGAACTACTCTATTTGCAAGCCAAACGCCCTTCAAGCAGGCTAAAGAGGCCCTTGAATTCCGGCTCGATCACGCGCGCAGCCGCCTCCGAACAGGTTACCCATTCTGCTTTACGCTGTCCCTTCTCAGGAAACGTATCAAGCTCCTCATCTACTTCTATCGCGTGGACCTGCACTAGACAAAGGGCCATGCTACCGTCGTCGAGTTTTTTCAGATAGCTGAAGTGGCCGAGAGGTTTCTTCTTTGCTTTTCCTCGAACGCCGGCTTCCTCAAACGCCTCCCTAGCGGCCGCCTCATGCGGCTCTTTTCCGGGCATTGGCCAGCCTTTTGGAGTTACCCAGCGACTCGTATCACGGCTCGTGATGAGCAAGACCTCGACCTCACACAGGGGCTTGTTCCTGCGATAACACAGTGCCCCATACTGCTCGAACGATAGCTTCCTGAATACGGAACTTGCGTTCAGCGCAAGGCGAGAGAGGAATGTTGGCCGCGCTTCCGTTCTTCGCGTTCCGTGGGTCGTGGGTCGTGGGTCGTGGGTCGTGGGTCGTGGATACAACTATAAATCGATCGCTTGCATCGGCAAACGCGCCAGCAACGAAAGAGTTCATCCACTTTGCGCAAGCAACAAAAAAGGCCGGGCAAACCCGACCTCTCGTGGTCGCCTCACGCCGCTGCCAGTACATCCGTGGTCAACAACGCGAGGGACTTATAGAGCCAATGTAGGCGCCGATCGTGCTGGCGGCAAGGTGGATAGTAAGGCCATCGCGGTTAGACCCATCCCACAATAGGATTACCGGCTTAATCCGCTGGCTGGAAGAGTTCACTGCCCCATTAACACCGGCAACCACAACCAAACTGCCCCGGCATTCAGCGCGCATGCGGCAAAACATGAGAACAGCGTTGGCCTATGGAAGGCGAGGGCGGCTGACAAGACCGCAGGGGCGGATAGGGCGTATGTAGGCGGCATCGAGCAGGACACCCATGACATCATCTTGGACCGCACTTCGGCGCGATCGGTTACATCGACGGTGAATGGTTTACGAGATAGCCTCTCCTGGCGTCTGTTGCTGATCTACAGTGACGGTGAAATCTGTGTCGCCGGCGATCCTATATCCGAGGGCGGAAAACCCTTCCACCAGAGCAGACCGTGCTGTTTGCCTGGAAGCAGGTACACTGTATTCGAGCGGCCGCTACTCTGGCGTAGAACAAGCGAACAGGGCGATCGTCGATGCGATGACAAATGCAAAGGATTTTCTCAAATTCTGCCCCCGTAATACGGGCAACGCACGGACACACGCGGGAGTCAAGCACCTGTTGCGGCGTGCGAATCACGCTAGAGGGACGGGACGATTGGCAGACTGGGAGCGACAAATGCAGAACTCCGACATCGTAAGCATTGCAGCTCTGGCGGTATCCATAATGACGGGCTGGTCGGTGCTATACACGCGGCAACAGGATCATGAAATTCAATACCTTCACGAGATCGAGGGGCGACTCTATGATGCAGAAATGGCAGAAGGTAGATACGCCTGCTTCTGGCCAGGCTGCTATCGTGACAAATTGGATTGCGATGAGTTCGCAACAATCAATGCCAAGACAATAGGCTATCTTTCTCTCGCAGTTGATTTCGAGAAATCCATTAAGGAATACCGGCAAACTTGGTGCGGCAAGGCCGCGCTACTGAACGTCAGTGACTGCTCTCTATATTCCGAATACTTAATGGAAATCGCGAAGGATCCGACCGGAGCGTTCAGCACGGTACGCGGAGTGCCGTGAGCCCGAAAAGCGAGACCTGCGTTGTGGGGCAGAGCATTAAGCGAACAGTTTTCTACCATTTTGCTACCGAACTCGGTAGCACCTACCGAAATCATCCGTGACGGGGCGGGATGGGCCAGGGCGGAAACCGATGTGTCAGTCCCGGAGATGCTGCCTTTGCGGACGCCGGGGAGATCAATAGTGCCGTCTGCATGCCACCACATCGGCAGTATATTTCTGTGTTTATCCGCGATGCCGATGGGACCATTGTCGATATCAGCTACAACATTATCGAATATGTTTGCCAAGTGGGTGCTATAGCACTTCCATGGCTTATATTGACGCGTTTTCGAGAGGCAGACGGATCAATCCGCCGTGGACATCTCGCCTCAATATTAACCATTCATAAACCATAACTCCAATTGTTCCGTTCCGACACGGTTAACCATTCGCAATTTCGCCACGTTGTTGTCATGATTAATCGACTGTTACGTTTCGTGACACCGGTTCTTTCGCGTGGGGGCATGCGCAAGAGAATTCCGTCGACGGCTTTTACGAATTGCGATTGTGGGGCACATGACATCCAATCAGACTGCGGCTCTTCTGTTCAAAGGATTGCGTATTGCCGCCATTCCGATGTTTTGCGCCGCGCTGACGGCGTGCGGATCGACGGGCAGCGTCAAAAAGGACAAGCCGCGCAGCAAGGAATATTTCGCCGAGTCGATCTATGGCGTGAAGGCCAGTCCACGCGTTGCCGATGGCAAGAACATCCCCAAGGGCGGCGGCCGGTATCAGGTCGGCAAGGCCTATCAGGTCAAAGGCAAATGGTACCAGCCGAAAGAGGACTTCGGCTACAACAAGACCGGCATGTCGTCGTGGTACGGCTCGGCATTTCACGGCCGCCTCACTGCAAACGGCGAGGTCTACGACAAATATCACCTGTCCGCCGCCCACCCGACATTCCCTCTGCCGAGCTATGCTCGCGTCACCAATCTCGAAAACGGCTCTTCGGTCGTCGTGCGCGTCAATGATCGCGGGCCTTATGAATATGGCCGCATCATCGACGTTTCCTCCAAGACGGCCGATTTTCTTGACATGAAGCGCAAGGGCAGCGCCAAGGTGCGCGTCCAGTACATCGGCAAGGCGCCACTCGAGGGCAATGACATGCCCTATCTGATGGCCTCCTATGTCAAGAAGGGCGACCGCACCCCGAACGCATTTCCCGAAGGCCAGATCGCAACAGGCGTGATGGTCGCTTCGAACGAGCCGCTGCGCAGGCAGGCCGGTAATCTCGGCACGCTGACGATCCCGTCCAAATCGAACATGGAAATGGGCGTGCCGGTGACGGCCCTTGCCGAAACTGAGACGCCGCCGGCCTCCTCGGCAGCACTCGATGCGTTTGCCATGCTGCCGGAAATCGGACCCATCCCGAGGGAGCGGCCCGAATACATCCCGCTGCCCGATGGCAACATGGCCTATGCGGCCGCCTATGTCGAAGCGCGCGTGAGCGATTCCGAGACGGCTTTCGACGCCATCCTCGTCGACCAAAACCCGCTGACGCCAAATTCCATCGTCGAATACGCCAAACGCCAGAGTGTCGTGCGCTAATCCTGGTTTCACTGATTGATCCCCGGTGGACCGGCTGCTATTGCCGGAGAAGGCACCGGAGTTTGGAATGCGTATACGACTGGTCTCGGTTTTCATTTCCCTTGTTTTGCTCGCCTGCGCGCCTCCAGCGGCGCTGGCACAGGCCTTTGAAACCAAAGCCAGGCAGGTCTATCTGCTCGACGCCGAAACCGGCACGGTGCTTTTCGCCAAGGACGAAAACACGCCTGTGCCGCCAGCATCGCTGGCCAAACTGATGACGATGGAAGTTGTCTTCGATGCGATCCGCAGGAACGAACTGACACTCGATACGGAGTTTCCCGTTTCGGAGCATGCCTGGCGCACCGGCGGAGCGCCATCGGGGACGTCGACGATGTTCGCGGCCCTGAAATCGCGCGTCCGCGTTGCCGATCTCATCCAAGGCGTCACTGTGCAGCTCGCCAATGACGCCTGTATCATACTGGCTGAGGGCATGAGCGGCACCGAGGAAGCCTTTGCCAAGCGGATGACGGAACGCGCCCGCGAACTCGGGCTCTCCGCTTCCGTCTTTCACAACGCGACAGGTCTTCCGGATCCGAAGAACATTGTCACCATGCGCGACATGGCGTTGCTCGCCCGGCACATCCAGGTGAGCTACCCCGACTTCTTCAAATATTACTCTCAGTCCGAATTCGAGTGGAACAAGATCCTCCAGCGAAACCGCACGCCGCTGATGTCGGCCAATATCGGTGTCGACGGGTTTGCGACGGGATTTGCCGAGGGGTTTGGCTATGCCATGGTTGCGACCATGCAGAGGGACGGCCGGCGCGTTTTCCTCGCGATTGGCGGGCTTGCCAGCGACAAGGAACGTATCGAGGAGACACGCAAGATACTTGACTGGTCGATGACGGCTTTTGAAAGGAAGAGGCTGTTCGAGGCAGGCGAAACCGTTGGCGAGGCAAGCGTCTATGGCGGTGCCGTATCGCATGTGCAGCTTATCACCCACGATGCTGTCGATGTTCTGGTGCCTGTCGACAACCCGGAACGGCTTTCGGCCAAGGTGATCTATCGCTGGCCCCTGGCGATGCCGGTGGAAGCGGGGCTGAAGGCGGGCACATTGAAAATATGGAGCGGCGAGAGGCTCCTGCGCGAGGTTCCGGTGGAAACCGCGGCGGCAGTGGGGGAGGGCTCATTGACAAGCCGGGCAGCCGACGCGCTCCAGGAGTTGCTGTTCTTCTGGCTTTAGCGAAATGGCGGCACGAACGGTTTCGCGGCTGAACACAATCGGTTAAACAGACATCATGCTACGCGACGCGATTGCCAAGACGGCATATCGGGTTTGCGCCGCAAGAAGATGAAAAGCGTCCAGCACGACGGACGGTCGATCGCATACGGGAAATAAGAGTGTCAGTCGGAAAAGGCTTGTTTGTTACATTCGAGGGCGGCGAGGGCGCTGGGAAATCCACCCAGATTCGCCTGCTTGCCGATTCCTTGCGGGAACGCGGCTGCACTGTCCTGACGACCCGTGAACCGGGTGGCTCGCCGGGGGCAGAGGCTGTGCGGCATGTGCTTCTCTCGGGTGCCGCCCAGGAATTCGGCGTGCGTATGGAAGCGATCCTGTTTGCTGCTGCCCGCAGCGACCACGTCGAGGAGGTCATCCGGCCGGCTCTCCTCAAGGGTGCCGTTGTCCTCTGCGACCGGTTCATGGATTCGTCCCGCGTTTACCAGGGTGTCACCGGCAATCTGGAGCCACCTTTCATCGAGGCACTGGAGCGGGTGGCAGTCAACGGCGTCATCCCTGACTGTACGATCGTCTTCGATCTGCCCGCCTCTCTGGGTCTGGAACGCGTGCGGCGGCGAGCAAATGCGGCCGAAGTTTCGGCAGGACAAGAGGCCGAACTCGACCGTTTCGAGAAGGAAGAACTCGAAACCCACGAAAAGCGCCGAGAAGCGTTCCTCGATATTGCCAGGTCCGATCCGAAGCGCTGTCATGTGGTCGATGCGGCGACGGCAGCGAGCGATATCGCCGCCGCGGTTTTGGCGATCGTCGAGCCGATGCTGCCAAAGACCGGTGGCGGACCGGACACGGAAGCGGCACAATGAGCACCGACAGGTTCGACGTTCTGGAAGGCGCCGTGTCGCCGGCGGAAAACATGCGGCTCTTCGGCCATGCGGAAGCCGAACATTTTCTGGCACAGAGCTACCGGTCGGGGAAGGGGCATCACGCCATCCTTATCGAAGGGCCGGAGGGCATCGGCAAGGCGACGCTCGCCTTCCGCTTTGCCAATCACGTGCTGACGCATTCCGACCCAGCGCAGGCGCCGACAGAGCTTGCCGATCCCGATCCGAACTCGATCGTCAGCCGGCAGATTGCATCCGGCGCTTCGCACAATCTCCTGCACCTGACGCGGCCGGTCGATGAAAAGACCGGCAAGGTCAAAAGCGCAATCACCGTCGATGAAGTGCGCAGGGCGGGAAAATTCTTCTCGCAGACGTCCGGAACCGGTAATTGGCGCATCGTCATCGTCGATCCCGCCGACGACCTCAACCGCAATGCCGCCAATGCGATCCTGAAAATTCTCGAAGAGCCGCCGAAGCGCTCTCTGTTCCTGGTGCTGACCCATGCGCCGGGCAAGCTTTTGCCAACCATCCGCTCGCGTTGCCTGCCTCTGCAATTGAAGCCGCTGGCGCCGGACGCGCTGCGCAATGCGATGACCAATCTCGGCTTCGACCTGTCCGGCCCCAATGCGCAAAAGGTGCTGGCATCGGCGGACGGTAGTGTTTCCGAAGCCTTGAAGCTGATCAACTATGGCGGCCTCGACATCATGACCGCCTTCGAGACGATTCTGGGCGGGCAGGAGCCGGCAATCCGCAAGGACATGCACAAGCTTGCCGAGGTTCTCGCGGCCAAAGACAGCGAAACAATCTTCGATTTCTTTTCGGCCCTCGTCACCGGCTATGTGATGGGTGAGGCGCGCAAGGCCGCCCGTGACGGCGATATCGACCGGGCCGACAGGTTTGCACGCCTTTCGAGCGGCGTCACCGAGCGTATTTCCGTGGCACAGGTTTACAATCTCGATCGCAAACAAACGGTTCTGATGATTCTCGACGACCTCAGAGCGGCGTCCCGCTCGATGGCTTGAATTTCCACTTGCGCTCGATCGCGGCGGCAAGATCGATTTGGTTTTCCTCAGCAAACAGCAGGACATGGCCGAGCAGATCGGCCGTTTCGTCGGCAAGCGCGCGGCGCAATTCCGCCTCCGATTGCCCCTTCAGGCGGCCGCGGCCAGTCAACGTGTTCCAGACCTGGGTGAGTTCACCCAGTTCTTCCTGCATCTTGAGAATGAACCAATCCCGGTCGCGTTCGATCCGGTGCATCTCGGCATAATCCGCTGATGCGCGCGCGAATGTTTCACCGAGATGTTTCAGCATAGCAGGGATTCTCCAATTTGTTCACTTAATGTTCCCGGCGGGCGACGCTATGTCAAGCTTTAGCTTTGGTTCCGATTGGCTGCGCAACAGCAACTGATGCCTGCGGCAACCCAGGCAGCTTTTCTGGGGGCGCACTGTTTCATCCCGCCATCGGATGCGCTAATAGCCAGACACCAAAAGATCAGACAGCAAAAGATCAATATAGGCCGAAACCCGATCATGACCGATACGTCCCCATTCTACATCACCACCGCGATCTCCTATCCGAACGGCAAGCCGCATATCGGCCATGCCTACGAGCTGATTGCGACCGATGCGATGGCGCGCTACCAGCGGCTGGACGGACGCGACGTCTTTTTCCTGACGGGCACCGACGAACACGGCCAGAAGATGCAGCAGACGGCCCGCAAGGAAGGCATTTTGGCGCAGGAACTGGCAGACCGCAATTCGGCTGAATTCCAGAAGATGGCGGTTCTGCTCAACGCATCCAACGATGATTTCATCCGTACAACGGAAAAGCGTCACCACGAAGCGGTCAAAGACATCTGGATTCGCATGGGTGAGGCGGGCGATCTCTACAAGGACAGCTATTCCGGCTGGTATTCCGTGCGCGACGAAGCCTATTACCAGGAAAGCGAGACCGAACTGCGCGCCGATGGCGTGCGCTACGGGCCGCAGGGGTCACCGGTCGAATGGGTGGAGGAGGCGAGCTACTTCTTCAAGCTGTCCGCCTATCAGGACAAGCTCTTGAAGCACTACGAGGACAACCCGGATTTCATCGGACCGGCCGAGCGGCGCAACGAGGTGATTTCCTTCGTGAAATCCGGCCTCAAGGACCTCTCCATGTCGCGCACGACGTTCGACTGGGGTATCCCGGTTCCGAACGATCCCGGCCATGTCATGTATGTCTGGGTCGATGCGCTGACCAACTACATCACCGCGACCGGCTATCTCACCGATCCGGAGGGACCGCGGGCAAAATACTGGCCGGCCAACATCCACATGATCGGCAAGGACATCATCCGCTTCCATGCAGTCTACTGGCCCGCCTTCCTGATGTCGGCCGGACTGCCGCTGCCGAAGAAAGTGTTCGCGCATGGCTTCCTGCTCAACAAGGGCGAGAAGATGTCGAAGTCGCTCGGCAACGTCGTCGACCCTTTCAATCTGGTCGAACATTTCGGCCTCGATCAGATCCGCTATTTCTTCCTGCGCGAAGTCTCCTTCGGTCAGGACGGCAGCTATAGCGAGGAGGGCATTGCGACCCGTATCAACTCCGATCTCGCCAATGGCATCGGCAACCTCGCCAGCCGCTCGCTGTCGATGATCGTCAAGAACTGCGACGGTCAGATTCCTGAGTGCGGACCGCTGACGGATGAGGACAAGGCGATGTTGGCGGCGGCGGATGCGCTGCATGTCTCGACACGCGACGACATGAACGCACTGATGATCCACCGGGCGCTGACCTCGATCATCGCGGTTGTTTCCGAGGCCGACCGCTATTTTGCAGGCCAAGAACCGTGGGCACTGAAAAAGACCGATCCGGCGCGCATGGCCACAGTGCTTTACGTCACGGCGGACGTCGTCCGCCAGATTGCCATTCTCCTGCAGCCGTTCATGCCGGAATCGTCGGGAAAGCTGCTCGATCTGGTAGCTGTGCCGGCAGACAAGAGGAATTTCGCGTCGCTCGGCGAAGCGGGAAGGCTCGTGGCTGGAACGGTGCTGGAAGCACCGAAGCCGGTGTTCCCGCGCTACGTTGCACCGGAAGCGTAAGGACGCTTGAAATGCTGATCGACACCCACTGCCACCTGGATTTTCCGGACTTCGAAGCCGAGCGCGACGCGATCGTCGCGCGTGCCCGCGCGGCTGGTATCGGCCAGATGATCACCATCTCGACGCGTGTGAAGAAGTTCGAGACGATCCTCGGTATTGCGGAAAGCTACCCCGACGTCTTCTGTTCGGTCGGCACGCACCCGCACAATGCCGACGAGGAGCTGGATATAGAAACGACTGATCTGGTGCGCCTTTCGGCACATCCGAAAGTCGTTGCGATTGGCGAGGCCGGGCTCGATTATTTCTACGACAACGCACCGCGCGATGCGCAGGCGATCGGCCTGCGCCGTCATATCGCGGCTGCACGGGAAACCCAACTACCGCTGGTGATCCATAGCCGTTCGGCCGACGAGGACATGGCCGATATCCTGACCGAGGAAACAGGGAAGGGGGCCTTCCCTTTCCTTCTGCATTGCTTCTCATCCGGCCCTGAGCTTGCCAAAGTCGGCGTCGAGCTCGGCGGCTACATCTCGTTTTCCGGCATCCTGACCTTTCCGAAGTCGGAGGAACTGCGCGAGATCGCCAAGACGGTTCCGCATGATCGCATGATCGTCGAAACCGACGCGCCGTATCTGGCGCCAAAACCGTTCCGGGGAAAGCGTAACGAACCCGCCTATGTCGCGCATACCGCGCAGGTACTGGCCGAGACGATCGGCGTTTCAACGGACGAGATCGCGGTGATCACCACCGACAATGCTTTCCGCGTCTTTTCTAAAATGCCGAGGCTCTGAAATGGCGGTGAGGCGGGTCTTCACCATTCTCGGCTGCGGCTCGTCTCCCGGCGTGCCGCGCATCAATGGCGACTGGGGCGCCTGCGACCCAAGTAATCCGAAAAATCGCCGCAGCCGCGCCGCCCTGCTGGTCGAGCAGATCGGCCCCGATGGCGGAACGACGACCGTCGTCATCGATACGGGACCTGATTTTCGCGAACAGATGATCGCGGCGAAGGTTGAGAATATCGACGCCGTTTTCTATTCGCATCCGCATGCCGACCATATTCACGGGATCGACGATCTGCGCGGCTATGTGCACTACACCGGCAAGCGTATGCCGATCTGGGCCGACGCGCTGACGATGGAGCGTATCCGCGAAGGGTTTCGCTACTGCATGGAAACGCCAGCAGGCAGCAGCTATCCGCCGATCGTCGAGCCGATGATCATCGATCCGTCGCTTGCACCGGTCGCGATTACCGGCGCCGGTGGCACGATCCTGTTGCAGCCGCTGCTTCAGCATCACGGTAGCATCATGTCGATGGGTTTTCGCATCGGCGATTTCGCTTACTGCAGCGATGTCAGCGATTTCCCGGCGGAAACGGTCGATAAGCTGATGGGGCTCGACACACTGGTCATCGATACGCTGCAATACAAGTTCCATCCGAGCCACCTGTCACTGGAACAGTCACTCGGCTGGATCGCGCGTTTCGCGCCGAAACGCTCCGTTCTGACCCATATGCACACGCCGCTCGACTACGAGACTGTGCTGCACGAGACGCCGGAGCATATCCAGCCGGCCTATGACGGCATGCGGCTGGAATTCGAATTGACCAACGAGGCAGCCGATATCAGCTGAAATAGGGCTGCAGATTGCTTCGGATGCGATCGAGAACGGTCGCGCCGGAGAGATCGGCGGCGAAGCGTTTGCCGGTGATCGTCTCATAAGCCTCGATGTAGACCTTGGACGTCTGTTCGACGAGATCGGCCGGAATTTCCGGGATCGGGTCCTTGTAGGGATCGCAGCGCTCGGTCACCCAGGCGCGGACGAAATCCTTGTCAAAGCTCTTCGGCCGCGCGCCGGTTGCAAAGCTCTGCTCATAGTTCTCAGCAATCCAGTAGCGGCTGCTGTCAGGCGTATGGATCTCGTCGGCCAGCACAATGCGGCCGTCCTTGTCGGTGCCGAACTCGTACTTGGTGTCGACGAGAATGAGGCCGCGTTCAGCTGCGCGCTGCTGGCCGCGCGCAAACAGCGCCAAAGCGTATCGAGACACCGTTTCCCATTGTCCAGGCGTCAACAGCTTCTGTGACAGGATCTCATCGGCCGAGAGCGGCTCGTCATGGCCGCCGTCAAAGGCCTTGCTGGTCGGCGTGATGATCGCCCGCGGCAGTTTCTCGTTGTCTTTCATGCCATCCGGCAACCGGATGCCGTACATCTCGCGCTCGCCATTCCGGTATTTGGTGAGGATCGAGGTGCTGGTGGTGCCGGCAAGGTAACCTCGCACGACGACCTCGACCGGCAGGATGTCGAGCCGCGTGCCGATGACGACATTGGGGTCGGGATAGGAAACCACGTGATTCGGGCAGATGTCGGCGGTTTCCTCGAACCAGTAGCGGGCCGTCTGCGTCAGCACCTGACCCTTGAACGGGATCGCGGTCAGGATCACATCGAATGCGCTTAACCGGTCCGTTGCGATGATGATCCGGTTGCCGTCCGGCAGATCGTAGTTCTCGCGAACCTTGCCGTTGTAGCGTCCTGGTAATTCGGGAATGAAAGCATCTGAAAGAATGCGCAAATCGCTCATCTGGTCCGGTCTTTCGCTGACGGTTGAGACAGTCATCGCTTAAGCCCGCGGCGTGTCAAAGGTCAAGCGGAGGGTCGGAGCAATTCTGTATTCGGCACCAAATCGCGTGTGGCACCTCGCAACAATGCCAATTTGGCTCGCAACAATGCCAATTTGGCGGCCGTTTGAAACAATCACTGCTTTGGTACGCCCAACGGGAATCGAACCCGTGTTGCCGCCGTGAGAGGGCGGCGTCCTAACCGCTAGACGATGGGCGCTCAAGGCATTGGTAGCAGCGTGTTATACACCGACACCGCAAGACATTCAGCAACATACAACAAAAGAGAAGAACGTCACACCACAGAGGATAAAACGGCCAATCGCAGCTGCCGTTTTGGCAAAACCACAACCCGGTCGAAATGCCAGTTTAGTTCCAAAGAGTGCGGTTTCGGCTCTGAAGCTGGGTGAGTGAGTTGTTAACAAGCGTTGTATCGCAGGCATTCTAGGGACTCGTAGCTGCAGCGCCCTGTTGCTATCCCTAATTCGGGCAGTTTGTTGCTTTACAGATATGAAGGATTTGCAACAGGGAAGTGCCTGTAGCTGGACCCAAAACACCCGTCTGTTGCTTTAAAGACGCCCTGGTGCGAAGTCATTGACGCCGATGCAGAGGACGGTGATCATCGTTACATTAGTACGAGGATTCGCCGAGATGGGTTCTGATCAAAGCAGCACAACGACGCCAAATGTTTCCGGCCCGCGCCCCAAACTCCACAACTGGATGATCGAGCAGCGTGAGTATGATCGGCAGGAGCAGAGACGTGGACAACGGCATGCATATGAATCTGTCGATCCACGCCGAACAGCTCTGATCGTGATCGATATGGTTCCGTTTTTCGTCGAGGAAAGCGGCTATTGCAGAGGGATACTGCCCAACATCATTCGTCTCGCGAACACCCTTCGAACCTCTGGGGGAACTGTAGCGTGGGTTGTTCCCGGCTCCGATTGTGTTTAGGCATGCAAAATTGACCCCTTTAGCGGGGTAATCGGCATCCAATTTTGGCTCTGACTCAGAATTGCT
>UCML01000022.1:0-70730 GCA_900473675.1 Hyphomicrobiales bacterium
CGGCTGGCTACCAGATCACGGACGGCCTCAAGGCTCTTGCTACTGTTCAGTACCAGGACGTCGACGATGGCTCGTTCACCCGCTTCGACGGTACGACGAACACCGTTGGCGGCGACGAAACCTCCGGTTTCCTCCGCCTGCAGCGCGACTTCTAATCTCTGGCTTCATGTCAGTGATGGAAAGCCCGGTCGAAAGACCGGGCTTTTTCTTTGATCGGTGTTTCCATCGTGATTGCTTGCGGTAGCGGCGGAGCGCTCCTATGAAATCGCGTCGATAAATGCCGTGATTTCAGCGAGCAGTTCAGGACGATGCAACAATGGGGCGTGACCTTGGCCGTAAGCGATCACCGATTTCATGCCCGGATGTCGTTCTGCCATCCCGGCGAATGTTGCCTGGGAGAGAATGGTGGAGTTTTCTCCCCGGATCGTCATCAACGGTACCTCTTTCAAACCTTCGTAAAGCGCCCAGAGGTCTGCGACCGGAGTATTTGCGTCGAGGCTCCTGAGTGGCTCGATCAGGGCAGGATCGAAGTCCGCGACAATTGCATTGTCTCTTTGCCGGAAGATCGCCTCAGCCATGTCTTTCCAATCCGATGGATCGAGCGCCGGGAAGGCGGTTCCATGCACCCGCCGAAGGTTTTCAATCGCGTCCTCCCAGGAATGAAGACGCGGTTGGGCTTCGAGATATTGCCGGATCAGAAGCAGGCCGTTCATCTCGATCACCGGCCCGATATCGTTGAGCACGACGCCACGCAACAGTGCCGGGCGCATGGCGGCCAGGAGATGCAGGATCAGGCCGCCGCGCGACGTGCCGATGAAGATTGCCTGCGGAATATCCAGCGACGCACATGCCGTCAGGACGTCTTCGGCTTCAACCGGTAGCTGATAGTGGCTTTTGTCTGGGTCCCAGGCCGAAAAACCTCTGCCTCGATAGTCGAGCGCGACGACGCGGCGGGGCTTTTCGGGATAAGTGGAAAGCTGTGCCGCCAGAAGATGAAAGTCTCGGCTGTTGCGGCTGAGCCCCGGCAGACACACGATCGGCAACGATGATCTCGTTCGCGGATCATCATGGCCGTAGTCGCGAGCATAAAGCTGCAAACCATCGCTGGCTAAGAATCGGCGTTCCTCAAAGCTGGTCCTGATGGTGTTCGTCACGCGCTCTCCCTTCGTTCGAAGCTGGAGAATCATAACGAATCGTGAGGACTCGGAAAGGGGGCGGCCGGACTTTGGCACCGTTGGGTAACGATGTTCACTTAATTTGGCGGCCCTGCGGAAATACCTGGAGCACGTCGCGCAAAAGTGTGCAGCGGTTTTGCGATAACGACATGCGTAAAATCAAAGACCTAAAGCGCAGGAAGCGATTCTGAAAGATCGCCGCGGCGCTTTGGTGTCAGCGGCCCATACGAAGATCTTGAACGATATCTGCCGTCTGCCCAAGCCGGGACTTGTAGACCTGATAGTTCTCCATCACCCGCTGCACGTAATTGCGGGTCTCGGCAAAGGGAATGCGCTCGATCCAGTCGACCACGTCGTCTATCGATTTGCCGCGCGGGTCGCCATACCGGTTGATCCAGTCCGGCACGCGACGGGGGCCGGCATTGTAAGCGACGAAGGTGAGGATGTAGGAACCGCCGAAATCATCGATCTGTTCGCCGAGATAATGCGCACCGAGCGTTGCATTGTAGGCGGTGTCGGTCGTCAGCCGCTCCTTGGAATAGGCAAGACCGTGGCGTCCGGCCACTCCTTTCGCAGTTCCGGGAAGAATCTGCAGAAGACCGCGTGCATTGGCAGGCGATATGGCGGCGGGATTGAAGGCGCTTTCCTGGCGCGCGATTGCATAAGCCAGCGCCTTTCCGGAGCCGCTGATATTGGCGCTTGCCGGAATGACGCCGATCGGGAAGGCGAGGGCGGCGACATCGATGCCCCGGCCAAAGGCAAGTTTGCCGATCTGCAGCGAAAGTTGATGACCTCTAGTCTTCTCCGCCCGGGCGGAGAGGAGCGCGAGTTCTCCCGGGCTTGTCAGTTCCTCGGCAAGTGCCCGGTACAGGCTGTCCGCCCGCCAGCCATGTCCGGAAGCTTCCAGGCGGGAAATGGCGCGGACCGCTTCACGGCGCTCGAACCGCGTGCGGTCGTCGGCCGTCGGCGAGGGATAGCTGACGTTCAGCGCCGTGTGGCCAAGCCGGGCAGCTGCAAGCTGACCATAGAATGTGCCGGGAAGGGTCGCCGCCTTGGCAAAGTATTCGTTTGCATTGCCGGGGGCGCCGGCTTCCGCGGCGCGGCCCATCCAGTACCAGGCGCGCGAGACAGAGATCGGCCGATTGGACGCCTTCAGGATGCGCTGAAAGTGTTGGGCTGCGGTCGGTGCATCTTCCAGCCCGCGCAAGGCGTACCAGCCGGCATGGAATTCCGCATCGACGATGTCGGCCGGATCGGTCGCAACATGGTTCGCCGCGATCGCGTAGGCAGCCTTGAACTTGCCCTGATCGAGCAATCCTCGGCTGATGATCCGTTGCTCGACCCACCATTCGCCGGGATTGACGAGCGCATCCTTGTCTTTCGACAGGTTGGCTAGGAGCTTGGCCGCTTCCTCATATTTCTCCTGCTTGCGCAGATATTCAACGCGGATGAACAGATAGGCCGGTTCGTTGCGCCATGAGGGGTCGACGGCGGCGACGAGTGCCGCGGCATTGCCGGCTTTTTTCGCGACCGCCACCCATGCCCGATAAAGCGATTGGGCCTTGCCGAGGTCGCTGAAGCGGACTGCCTGATCGAGGCGGCCGCGATAAAGCAGCATCTCCATCCGCCGCTTGTGGTCAGCCGCGGTCAGAAGGTTCGGGAATTCTTCCAGAATCTTGGTTTCGGTCGCCTTGTCGAGCGCGTCTTTCGACCAGAGGCCGCGCAGCAATTTCGTCGCGGAATTTTTGTCGCCATTCGCCTGAAAGGCGCGCGCAAGGATAATGGTGCCGTCGGCCGTTTCCGGCCGTGTCGTTCCGAAGGCCGAGAGGACGTCAGGTGCCGCCGGATTTTCGCGATAGAGGGCGCGTTCGGAGTTGGCGCGCAGCACACCAAGACCCGGCCAGCCTTTCAACTCCTGCTGGGCGTTCGCGATCTCGTAGGAGGGGACGCCCTTCTGACCGGAAACGGCGATCGCCCAGGTGAGAATATGACGGTCGAGCGTGTCCTTGGCCATGGCGTTGCGTACTGCGATGGCGTTTTCGGCATCCTTGTTGGAAAGCGCATCAAGCCCGGTTTTGAGGTCCGAATTGATCGGCATAACAGCGGTTGCAGAGACGATCGAACCGGTAACTTCGGGGGAGGGCGATCTGCCGGATTTCGTCAACGCCTGCGGTTTGAACCGGGGCAGCGGAATCTGTGCGTCTTGCGCGGAAACGGCAAATGCCGAAAACAGGATCGCCGACGCGCCGAGCATCGCAACCATTCGGCGAGACCTATATCCAGGCATCAAAAACCCCACGCGTCCCCGTGACAGTCTCCCATTTGGCGATGCAATTGTTAACGAAAGGTTACTCGTTTCCATTCAATCCCATAAATATCGGCACGCCCCTGCCGGTGGATGGTTTGGTCCTGAAATACATAGAAACACCGCTGATGCCGGGGTAATAGACGGGAACCGGCAACGAATGGCGTGATAGAGTGCTTGCCGCAGGCACCTCACATGATTATGGTGCGCCAGTTTTCTAACCATGAAATGCGGCCAAAGCGTGGGTTGGTTTCAAGCTTCCCGGGCGCCGTCAGGAGTCGTGCATGTTCAAGGGATCCATTCCCGCTCTCGTCACCCCGTTCACCGCTTCCGGCGCCGTGGATACGGACAGTTTTGCCGCGCATGTCGAATGGCAGATCAGCGAAGGCAGCCACGGTCTGGTGCCAGTGGGCACCACCGGTGAATCGCCGACCCTGTCGCATGCCGAGCACAAACGCGTGGTGGAACTGTGCATCGAGACCGCGGCAAAGCGCGTGCCGGTCATCGCCGGCGCCGGCTCGAACAACACGACCGAAGCGGTCGAATTGGCGCAGCATGCCGAAAAGGCTGGCGCGGACGCCGTTCTGGTCGTGACGCCGTATTACAACAAGCCCACCCAGAAGGGCCTGTTTGCACATTACGCGGCGATTGCGCAGAGCGTGAAATTGCCGATCGTCATCTACAACATCCCCGGCCGGTCGGTGGTGGATATGAGCGTCGAGACGATGGCGGCTCTGCACAAGGCCTATCCGTCGATCATGGGCGTCAAGGATGCAACCGGCAAGATCGAGCGCGTCTCCGAGCAGCGCATGGCTTGCGGCAACGGTTTCGTTCAGCTTTCGGGCGAGGATGCGACCGCTCTCGGCTTCAATGCCCATGGCGGCGTCGGCTGCATTTCCGTCACGGCCAACGTCGCCCCGCGCCTCTGTGCCGAGTTCCAGGAAGCGACACTTGCGGGCGACTACGCCAAGGCTTTGGAATATCAGGACAAGCTGATGCCGCTGCACAAGGCGATCTTCATGGAGCCCGGCCTTTGCGGCGCCAAATATGCGCTCAATCGCCTGCGCCAGATGAGCCGGACCGTGCGTTCCCCGCTGCTGTCGACGCTCGAGCCGGGCACGGAGGCCGCCATTGATGCAGCGCTTCGCCATGCTGGGCTGATGAACTGATGGCACCCAAAGGCAGCCAGCGCGTGGTCAAGAAAATTGTCGCGGAAAACCGGAAGGCCCGCTTCAATTACGAGATCATGGACACCTACGAGGCGGGTCTGGTTCTGACCGGCACGGAGGTCAAGTCGTTGCGCGAAGGCAAGGCCAATATCGCCGAATCCTATGCCACCGATGAAGGCGGCGAGATGTGGCTGATCAATTCCTATCTGCCGGAATATCTGCAGGCCAACCGGTTCAACCACGAGCCGCGCCGCCGCCGCAAGCTGCTCTTGTCGAAACGCGAAGCCAGCCGGCTTCAGAGCGCGATCAATCGCGAAGGCATGACGCTCATTCCGCTCAAGATCTATTTCAACGATCAGGGCAGGGCGAAGCTTGAACTGGCGCTTGGCAAAGGCAAGAAGCTGCACGACAAGCGCGAAACCGAGAAGGAACGCGACTGGAACCGGCAGAAGAGCAGGCTGCTCAAGGATCACTGATCTGAGAGGCGTATCGTTCAAAAGAAAAGGACCAGCTGTCGCCAGCTGGTCCTTTTCATGTTCAGTCGTGGAATTCGTTGCTGACCGGCTCGGTCACGCGGACCGGGCGTTCGGAGGGATCGCGACCGACTTCGGCCTTCAGGCTGACCAGTTCGATGAAGTGATCGGCCTGCCGGCGCAGATCGTCGGCGATCATCGGCGGCTGGGTCGACATGGTCGAGACGACCGAGACCTTGCGGCCCTTGCGTTGAAGCGCCTCTACCAGCGTGGTGAAGTCGCCGTCGCCTGAGAAGATCACCAGGTGGTCGACCGTTTCGGACTGTTCCATCGCGTCGATGGCCAGTTCGATGTCCATATTGCCCTTGATTTTCCGCCGTCCGAGCGAATCGGTGAACTCCTTGGCAGGCTTTGTCACAACCTTGTAACCATTATAGTCTAGCCAGTCGATCAGCGGACGGATGGACGAGTATTCTTGGTCCTCGATCAGCGCCGTGTAATAGTAGGCGCGAAGCAGATATCCCCGCTTCTGGAAAGCCTTGAGCAGCTTGCGATAGTCAATGTCGAAACCAAGGCTTTTCGACGCGGCATAGAGGTTGGCCCCGTCGATAAAGAGCGCGATTTTTTCGCGTGGGTCGAACATCGTATTTCCTTTTTGTTGTCTCAATGTTTTGATTTTTCAACCTGACCGAGCGAAAATGTGTCGATGGTGGAATAATTCGAATACATTAAGATTTCATCATATTCCAGCTTTCTAAGCCAGCATCCGCTTTAGACTAAGAAAATTCCAGTTGGAATAGCTATTTCTCACAGTTTTTTGCTAAAAATTGGAAGTTTGTGGCTTTATTTAGGATTTTTTTGCGGCGCCGTAGCGGCGCGTGCTGTGGCCGATGTTCTCCCTCCCAAGAGCGACATGGTACTTCGTGATATTCAATCATCATTTCCGAAGATGTCAAAGCCTATCAATTGATGATGCTTAACCGGCATTGGTTTGATTCTAGGTACGCCGGCGGCCGGATATTGCGCGGATATCTTTTTCGGCAATGCAGGAAAAACTTGAATTTGTGTGGTTTTGATTGTATCGGGCAGGTTAATTCCTGAAATCGGAGCCGCGCATACCGTCAAGCCGACGGCTGGACGGGTTCCGGTGTTGTTAATCAGCGCAGCGACGGGTCGTCTTACGGCATTCGCTATTGAAGCTGCGCTCTTGAGATCCAAAGGACAGGCAATGGCCCGCGTCACCGTTGAAGATTGCATCGACAAAGTCGATAACCGTTTCGAGCTCGTGCTTCTCGCAAGCCATCGTGCCCGCTTGATCTCGCAGGGCGCTGCGATCACCATCGATCGCGACAACGACAAGAACCCCGTCGTTGCCCTTCGCGAAATCGCCGACGAAACGCTGTCGCCGGGCGACCTCAAGGAAGACCTGATCCATTCGCTGCAGAAGCATGTCGAAGTCGACGAGCCCGAGCCCGATCCGTCGTCGATGATCAGCGGCGATGCTGCCGCGACCTTCGCTGAAACGGCTGAAGACGACGATCAGCCAGAGCCGATCACTTTCGACCGCATGTCGGAAGAAGAACTGCTGGCCGGCATCGAAGGCCTGGTTCCGCCGGAAAAAAGCGACGACTATTGAGCCAATGCTGTGTCCGGCCTATCGCCGGATGCGACGCTCTGATGCAATGCCGCGTTTTCGTTGAGAATTCGCGTGAAACCGGTATTTGCAAAGCAGTGCGCCACTCCTATGATTGGCGCACTTTTTCTTTTCCGGATATCTCCTGGAGCCCCTAGCGGATGATGCGCCAATACGAGCTCGTTGAGCGCGTTCAAAAATACAAGCCCGATGTAAACGAAGCGCTTCTGAACAAGGCCTATGTTTACGCCATGCAGAAACATGGCCAGCAGAAGCGGGCAAGCGGCGATCCCTATATATCCCATCCTCTCGAAGTCGCTGCGATCCTCACCGAGATGCATCTCGATGAATCGACGATCGCCGTGGCACTGTTGCACGACACGATCGAGGACACGACGGCAACACGCGCCGAAATCGATGATCTCTTCGGCGAGGATATCGGCGCCCTGGTCGAAGGTCTCACCAAGATCAAGAAGCTCGATCTGGTGACAAAGAAGGCCAAGCAGGCGGAAAATCTGCGCAAGCTGCTTCTCGCGATTTCTGACGACGTGCGCGTGCTTCTCGTCAAGCTTGCCGACCGGCTGCACAACATGCGCACGCTCGATCACATGTCGGCGGAAAAGCGCGCCCGTATTTCCGAAGAGACGATGGACATCTATGCGCCGCTCGCCGGCCGCATGGGTATGCAGGACATGCGCGAGGAGCTGGAAAACCTCTCCTTCCGCCATATCAATCCCGAAGCCTTCGAAACCGTCACCAGACGCCTCGAAGAGCTTTCGACCCGTAACGAAGGCCTGATCAAGAAGATCGAGGACGAACTGGGCGAGCTCATCCAGGCCAAGGGTCTGACGGGTACCCTCGTCAAGGGGCGGCAGAAGAAACCCTATTCGGTCTTCAAGAAGATGCAGTCGAAATCGCTGTCCTTCGAGCAGCTCTCCGACGTCTGGGGCTTTCGCATCATCGTCGCCGATATTCCGGATTGCTACCGGGCGCTCGGGATCGTGCATACTCGCTGGCGTGTCGTCCCAGGCCGGTTCAAGGATTACATCTCGACGCCGAAGCAGAACGACTACCAGTCGATCCACACGACGATCGTTGGCCCGTCGCGTCAGCGTATCGAACTGCAGATCCGCACGCGCCTGATGCACGAGATTGCCGAATACGGCATTGCCGCCCACACGCTCTACAAGGACAGCGCCGAGCCGGTGGGCGAGGTCAAGCTGTCGCCGAAGTCCAATGCCTATTCCTGGCTGCGCCGGACCATCGAATCCCTGGCGGAAGGCGACAATCCGGAAGAGTTCCTCGAGCATACCAAGCTCGAATTGTTCCAGGATCAGGTCTTCTGTTTCACGCCGAAGGGCCAGCTGATCGCGCTGCCGCGTGGTGCGACGCCGATCGACTTTGCCTATGCCGTTCACACCAATATCGGCGATACCTGCGTCGGCGCCAAGATCAACGGCCGCATCATGCCGTTGGTGACGAGGCTCAACAACGGTGATGAGGTCGAGATCGTCCGATCCGGCATCCAGGTGCCGCCGCCGGCATGGGAAGAGATCGTCGTCACCGGCAAGGCTCGCGCCGCCATCCGTCGCGCCACGCGCGCTGCCGTCAGAAAACAATATTCCGGCCTCGGTTACCGCATCCTCGAACGGACGTTCGAGCGGGCGGGCAAGTCGTTCACCCGCGAGGCAATGAAGCCGGTGCTCCACCGCCTCGGTCACAAGGAAATCGAAGACGCGATTGCCGCCGTCGGCCGCGGCGAGCTTTCGTCGCTCGATGTGCTGCGAGCCGTCTTTCCCGATCATCAGGACGAGCGCGTCACGATCAAGCCACAGGACGAAGGTTGGTTCAACATGCGCAGCGCCGCCGGCATGGTGTTCAAACTGCCCGGCCGGCCGAAGGACATGTTCGACATACTGGAAGGCGAAGGGCCGGAGGCCCTGCCGATCCGCGGGCTTTCGGGCAACGCCGAAGTCCATTTCAGCGCATCCGGCGCCGTTCCTGGTGATCGCATCGTCGGCATCATGGAGAAGGACAAGGGCATCACCATCTACCCGATCCAGTCGCCGAGCCTGCAGAAGTTCGACGAGGAGTCGGAGCGCTGGATCGATGTGCGCTGGGATCTCGACGAGGCGAACAACACCCGCTTCATGGCGCGCATCCAGATCAACGCGCTGAACGAGCCGGGCACACTCGCCGAGATCGCCCAGGCGATCGCCACCAGCGACATCAACATCCGCACCTTGTCGATGGGGCAGGTGGCTGCCGATTTCAGCGAATTCCAGCTTGACCTGGAAGTCTGGGATCTGCGCCAGCTCAATCATCTGATCACCCAGATCAGGGATCTGCCGAGCGTCTCCACGGTGAAACGCGTCTTCGAATGATGCCGTCGTTGCGGCATCGCATTTTGATCTGCGAATAACAAAAGCCCCTGTCTCGTCTCCCCGAAAGACCGGTTGTTCCGCCCTGTGCTTCGTGGGACACTGCCTTTCTCTCGGATGGAGGTGGCGATGCGTGCGATGCTGCGAGCACTGGCTTACGGATGTATCCTGGGCTTGCCCGCGGGCCTTGCCGCGGCGGCCGATGCCGATCTTCAGTTGTTCGGAAGAGATGTAGGCAAGGAAAAGGCCTATGCCTGCTATTCCCGCAAATACACCAAGGCTCACTTGGCCAATCATCCCGATCAGAACGTCCGCGATATGATGGTCTTCGTCGACAGTCACGAGGACGAGGAGGGGGCAGGGCGTCAGTATGTATTGGGCATGTCCGTCAATTTCCGCCAGCTGAAACAGCCCTACAGCACCTATGGCGGATGCTCGGCCGGGACGGATGGCAAGCAGGCCTTGCATTGCGGCATTGATTGCGACGGTGGCACGATCGGGGTACGGATCAAGGACCGCAATTCCATTCTTCTCGATATTCCCAACGGCGCGCGTGTGAGCGACGACGCCAACGAAGAGGAGCCGAGCGAGCCGCCCGATGGTGCCAAGTTCGGACCGGATGACAAGATCTTCCGCCTCGACCGCACCGACCTTTCGACCTGCCTGCCATTGGCAACCGATGAGGAGACCAAGGCAGCCCTGTTGGCTGTGCATTAGAGGTGGTGTCATGACGATCAAACGCCGTGCTATCTTTACCCGCGCCCTGACCGCTTCGGTGGCCGCACTTTTTGCCGGCCGTACAGCTTCCGCTGCAACCGCTGTCTCTGCCAGCGCGGTCAAACAGAAGGTCGTCTACCATCTGGCCGACACCGAAAAGGTGATGTTTGTCCTCGGCAATATCCGCAACCATATAGACGGCATGGGCGGGCCGCAGGCCGTGGACATCGTGCTGGTGGTACACGGCCCGGCGCTGGCGCTGTTTCAAAAGCGGAAAGTCAATCCCAAGCTGACGGCCCTGGTGGAGCGGATCAGTGGTGAAGGGGTGCAAATGGCTGCCTGCGGCAACACGATGACGGCGCAGAGGGTCGAACTCGCCGATCTGCTGCCAGGATTTGTGCGGGCCGACGAAGGCGGCGTCGTCCGCATCGCGCGGTTGCAGACCGAAGGCTATGTCTATATTCGGCCATGATTGACTTTGTTTCCGCATAGCCTGGCGGCAATTGCACTCGAAATGTGCACGTTGTGGGGCGGAAAGGGGCGGGTCATGCGTCATGCGCATAGCTGCCGCTTCTTTGTAGCTCTGGTGAATAAGCGCTGTCTCAACTATCTTCAGCATCGGGAGGTAAACGAAAGAAGGTTTACCATGTTTAAGCAACTGAAGAAAATCACCCGCGCCCTGCGCGTACCGTCCACTGAAGAGCGCGAACTGAACTATCTCAATGGTTCGCTCGACCGGATCGACCTGGAATACCGCCAGCGTCAGATCGACCGTGGCCTGTTCCGCAACTCGTTCTAAGCCATGTTGTTGTCCGGCTGCCTGTCTCGACAGGCTGCCGGGACCTATGCAAATGACCTATGGCGGACAGGTTTTCTGCGTATGATGCGCAGTTTCCATGGATCGACTGCGTGCGATTGCATGCCATGCGGCATATTCGCGTTTCCGGCGCGAGAAGTGCTGATTTTTGCGCCAGTGCCATTGAACAGCCATATCCGCATCGTCTATCAGAGCATCATGTTGTTCAGACGCAAGAAGCCGGCGACTTGGTCGGGAAAACTCCGTGAGTTCCTTTGGCCGCGAAAGGGCTTTTCGCGCGGGCTTCGATATCTGTCGATGCGGGTGCTCAGGCTGTCGTCGTCGCCCCATTCGATAGCGGTCGGCGTTGCCGCCGGTGCGGCCTCTTCGGCAACCCCGTTTGTCGGTTTTCACATCCTCATCGCACTGGCTCTTGCCTATCTGCTGTCGGGAAATCTGATCGCTGCTGGCATATCGACGGCGCTCGCCAATCCCCTGACCATCCCCTTCATTCTTGCCGCGACCTACGAGGTTGGTCTCGTCATGCTTGGGACAGAGGGGAGCAGCGCTCTGGCCGGTCAGGATATCCTCCATATGCTTGGGCATCTTGAGCTGTCCCATTTGTGGGGACCGGTCCTCAAGCCGATGCTGATCGGCTCGGTGCCTGTTGCTGGCGCCAGCGCCGTCGTTTTTTATGTGGCGGCTTTCTATGCAGCCAGGCTGTTTCAGTCCCGCCGACACATCCGCCGCCAAAGAAAGATGCAGACACGTATGCTTGGATGGGCGGACGAGCTTTGATTTCTTGCGAATTTTTAACTTGGCATCCGGTGAACTGTTTGCTCTTGTCTGGCCGTTCCGCGTGAACTCTCATTAGGGTATTTTCGTTTCGATGATTATCGGCATCGGCAGTGATCTGATCGACATCAGGCGCATCCAGAGTTCGCTCGAACGGTTTGGCGAACGGTTCAGCCAGCGCTGTTTCACCGATATCGAGATCCGCAAATCCGAAGGCCGGAAGAACCGCGCCGAATCCTATGCCAAGCGGTTTGCCGCCAAGGAGGCCTGTTCCAAGGCTCTCGGCACCGGATTGGCGCATGGCGTGTTCTGGAAGGACATGGGCGTCGTCAATTTGCCGGGAGGCAAGCCAACGATGCAACTGACTGGGGGGGCAGCCGAGCGGCTCGCCGAAATGCTGCCGGCCGGCCATCGCGGCGTCATCCACCTGACCATCACCGATGATTTCCCCCTGGCGCAGGCCTTCGTCATAATTGAAGCTCTGCCCGTTGCTCCCGATTGAGGAAGCGTTTAGAGCATGTCCGGATGAAGCGGACCGCAAAAGCGGCCTTAAGCTCATCTGAAAAGACGGCGCCGCGCATGATATGCGTCAGGCAGCCTCCGATCAGATGCTCCGGCAGAATATGGAACCGCAAGCAATACATCCGCACGAGACTTTGAGTCTGCGCGGGTGACCAGATCAAGGAACAACAGGCGTGGCAGAAAACATCGAAAAAAAGCAGGGTGGCGGCCTTTGGGAAAACGTCAAGGTCATCATCCAGGCGCTTCTCCTGGCCGTGGTGATCCGCACCGTCTTCTTCCAGCCTTTTACCATCCCGTCAGGCTCGATGATGCCGACGCTGCTCGTCGGCGACTACATCTTCGTCAACAAGTTCGCCTACGGCTATTCGAAATATTCCCTGCCGTTCTCTCCCGATCTGTTCGAAGGCCGTATCTTTGCCAGCGAACCGAAGCGCGGCGACGTCGTCGTCTTCCGATTCCCGCCAAACCCGGACATCGACTATATCAAGCGGCTGGTCGGCCTGCCGGGCGACAGGATTCAGGTCCGCGCTGGTATTCTCTATGTCAATGACAAGGCCGTTCCGCGCGTGCCGGATGGAGTCTTTCACGCCGATGGCCAGCAGTACGGCGCCGCTGGCGAAATACCGGTTTTCCGCGAGACGATGGACAACGGCGTCAACTACGACACCCTTGACGAGAGCCCGGATACGCGCGGCGACAACACGCGGGAATTCATCGTTCCCGAAGGCCATTATTTCATGATGGGCGACAATCGCGACAACTCGGCCGACAGCCGCTTCGACGTCGGTTTCGTACCCGCGCAGAACCTCGTCGGCCGCGCCTCGATGATCTTCTTCTCGCTCGGCAACGACACCTCGTTCCGCGAAATCTGGAAATGGCCGACAAACCTGCGTTACGACCGCATTTTTAAGAGCGTCGAATGAGCAAGGGCCGTTCGCTGAACACGGAAGACCGGGAGCGGCTTGAGGCTGCGATCGGCTACGGCTTTGTCCAGAAGGAACGGCTCGACCGGGCGCTGACCCATGCCAGCGCCCGCAATGCCAAGGGCTCGAACTATGAGCGGCTGGAATTCCTCGGTGACCGCGTGCTCGGCCTTTGCGTCGCCGAACTTCTGTTCGAGACGTTCAAGGACGCCGACGAGGGCGAACTTTCCGTTCGTCTGAATCAGCTTGTCAGCGCCGATAGCTGTGCACTTGTGGCCGATGCGCTGTCGCTGCATCTCTTCATCCGCACCGGTGCCGACGTGAAGAAGCTCACCGGAAAACACATGCTGAATGTGCGCGCCGATGTGGTAGAGTCGCTGATCGCCGCGATCTATCTCGATGGCGGGCTGGAAGCGGCGCGTGGCTTCATCCAGCGCCATTGGTCGGCGCGGGCCAGCCGTGTGGACGGTGCGCGGCGCGACGCCAAGACCGAATTGCAGGAATGGGCGCATGCCAAGTTTGGCGTGACGCCGAGCTACCGGATCGACGACCGGTCCGGTCCGGACCATGATCCGCGCTTTACGGTGACGGTCGAGATACCGGGCATCGCGCCGGCAACCGGCATCGACCGGTCGAAGCGCGCCGCCGAACAGGTAGCCGCCACGAAAGTTCTGGAGCGTGAAGGCGTCTGGAAGACAGCGACGACGGCCTGATCTGTCCGGAGGTCGAAGCCCTCCTGAAAGATCAGGCAATCTTTTTGAAAAACAATGCGATCTCGCGCGCCTTTGTGGCGCCGATCGCCCAATCGGATATTATGGACATCATGAGCGAAACAGACGAAACCGTACCAGCAACTGACAAAGGCCCGACGCGTTCGGGTTTCGTCGCCCTGATCGGCGCCACCAATGCCGGCAAATCGACGCTGGTCAACAAGCTGGTCGGTGCCAAGGTCTCAATCGTCAGCCACAAGGTGCAGACGACGCGCGCCATCGTCCGCGGCATCGCCATCCACAAGAATGCGCAGATCGTCTTCATGGACACGCCCGGTATCTTCAAGCCGCGCCGTCGCCTTGACCGCGCCATGGTGACGACTGCCTGGGGCGGTGCCAAGGATGCCGACGCGATCATGATGCTGATCGACAGCGAACGCGGCCTGAAGGGCGATGCCGAGACCATTCTCGAAGGTTTGAAGCACGTCGAGCAGCCGAAGATGCTGGTTCTCAACAAGATCGACCAGGTCGAGCGCGAAGACCTGCTGAAGCTTGCGACCGCCGCCAACGAATTCGTCGATTTCGAACGCACCTTCATGATCTCTGCGCTCAACGGTTCCGGCTGCGATGACGTGCTTGACTATCTCGCCATGAAGCTGCCGGAAGGCCCCTGGTACTACCCGGAAGACCAGATTTCGGACCTGCCGATGCGCCAGCTCGCCGCCGAGATTACCCGCGAAAAGCTGTTCCTGCGCCTGCATCAGGAGCTGCCCTATTCGTCGCATGTCGAGACGGAAAAGTGGGAAGAGCGCAAGGACGGCTCGGTGCGCATCGAGCAGGTCATCTATGTCGAGCGCGACAGCCAGAAGAAGATAGCGCTCGGCAAGAACGGCGACGCAATCAAGGCGATCTCCATGGCGTCCCGCAAGGAACTGTCGGAAATCCTCGAACAGCCGGTGCACCTGTTTCTGTTCGTCAAGGTGCGCGAAAACTGGGGCGACGACCCCGAGCGCTTCCGCGAGATGGGCTTGGAATTCCCGAAATAATTTGTCGATGACATACCCTGCTGGCGCTTGCCTCAGCAGGGTTCGGGCAGCTGTGGCGCCGGTCGCGGCCAGCGACCGATCGCAGTGAATGCCACGACCGCGCCGATCCCGAGAACAACGACCGACGACAAAGCGACCCACGCGCCGCCCTGTTCGATGAGCACGGCAAAGGCGAACGGCGCTGCAGCCGAGACCGCCAGCCGCACCGCGGCCAGTTTTCCCAGCATTTCCCCATAGCCTGAAGCGCCGAAGAGAAACAGCGGCAGCGACCCCTGCACGATGCTGGCGAGGCCGGAGCCGAGGCCGATAAGCAAGGCAAATAGAACCGCACCTTCAATCCGGTCGCCGGTCACGATCAGCACCGATGCGCCGCAGACGATGAATGCGGCCGACAGGATGGCCAGAGCGAGCGGCGAGATATTCCGCCCCATCAGCATGTTGGTGAAGCGGCTGAGCACCTGCGCCGGCCCAAAGAGTGTACCGATGAGAACGGCGCTTGCGCCAAGCCCTACCGCCCCGAGCAGGGGCACCATGTGGAACAGCAATGCAGCGAGCGCGAAGCCCTGCAACGCAAAACCTGTCGCCGTTAGCAAGAAGGCGCGGCGCCGGTGCTCCACAATCACGACACCGGCTGCTGCGTCGGCCTTGGCAGGCTTGCTTGCCGATCCAGCACTATTTGCCTGCCGCGCGAGCCAGGTGATCCACAGGTGCACGGGCAGGCAGACCGCGAGGTTGAGAGCCGCGAAGATCATGTAGACTTCGCGCCAGGACAGATGTTCGTGCAGTTCGACCGTGACCGGCCAGAAGATGGTCGAGGCGAAGCCGGCAATCAGCGTAAGGTGCGTGATGCTGCGCTGGGCGTTGCCGGGAATGATCTGCACCAGCGTCGCAAACGCCGCGTTATAGAGCACCAGCGCCGAGACGGCTTCCATCGCCACGATGCCGGCGACATAGGTTGCCGCATTGAAGGCGGACGCGCAGATGATCAGGATAACGGCCGCGGCCGCCGAGCCGATCGTCATGATCCGGCTTGCGCCATAGCGGTCCATGCAGCGTCCGACACGCGGCGCAACGAGGCCGCCGGCCAGAAGAGAGGCGGAGAAGATGCCGAAGACGACTTCCACTGGCCAACCGAAGTCCGCCGCCATGTCCGGCGCCAGGATGCTGAAGCTGTAATAGAGCGTTCCGTAGCCGATGATCTGCGTCAGCCCCAGGCCGAAGACCAGCAGCATGCGATTGCGCGGCGTGGGCATGGTGATACTCACAGGCTTCTGAGATTGACGCGTTGTTCGAGCTTTCCGGCTTCTTCCTTGCGCTCGCTGTAGCGATCGGTGAGGTAGCCCGAGATATCTCGGGTGAGTAGTGTGAACTTGACCAGTTCCTCCGTCACATCGACTACGCGGTCATAGTAGGAGGACGGTTTCATCCGGCCATTCGCGTCGAATTCCTGATAGGCCTTGGCGACGGAGGACTGGTTGGGGATGGTGATCATTCTCATCCAGCGCCCGAGAATGCGCATCTGGTTGACGGCATTGAAACTCTGCGAGCCGCCCGAGACCTGCATGACCGCCAGCGTCCGCCCTTGTGTCGGACGCACCGATCCGACGGACAGCGGGATCCAGTCGATCTGCGCCTTCATGATGCCGCTCAGGGCGCCATGCCGCTCAGGGCTGACCCAGACCTGGCCCTCGGACCAGAGCGACAACTCCCGCAGTTCCTGCACCTTCGGATGGCTGGTCGGTGCCGCATCCGGCAGGGGCAGGCCTTCCGGATTGAAGCATTTCACCTCCGCACCGAAATGCGTCAGCAGGCGGCCTGCCTCTTCGGCAAGAAGCCGGCTGTAGGAAACGGTCCGAAGCGAGCCGTAAAGAATGAGAATGCGCGGCGGGTGACTGGAGAACGGCACACGCAAAGCGTCCAAGTCCGGCTGCCGCAGATGGTCGAGGCTGGCTGCAGGCAGATCAGACAAGGCGCTTGCCCTCGGCATCGAGCACCTGTTCGCCGTCCTCCTTGGTAAACGAGCCCTTGTGCGTCTGCGGCAGGATGACGAGCACGACCTCGGACGGACGGCACAGCCGGGTGCCGATCGGCGTGATCACGAAGGGCCGGTTGATGAGGATCGGGTGTGCCAGCATCGCGTCCAGTAGCTGGTCGTCACGGAGGTCCGGATCGCCAAGGCCAAGTTCGTCAAAGGGTGTGCCCTTTTCACGGATTGCCTCGCGAACGCTGAGGCCAGCATCCGCGATCATCGCCTTCAACGTTTCCCGGCTCGGCGGGTTTTGAAGATATTCGATCACGGTCGGTTCGATCCCGGCATGGCGGATCATGGCCAGCGTGTTGCGGGACGTGCCGCATTCGGGGTTGTGATAGATGGTGACGATCATGACTGGCCTCTGGGTCAAGTAATTAGGTGGTGGCGGCGGGCTGCCGCAGCAGCCAGTTCATCAGGGCAAGCGCACAAAGCGCGCCCAGAAGTTCGGCAATGACGAAACCCGGCAGATCGAGCGGACGGATTCCGGAGAAAGTGTTGGTCAGCGACCGGGCCAGCGCCACCGCGGGGTTGGCGAAGGAGGTGGAAGCGGTGAACCAGTAGGCGGCGGTGATGTAGAGCCCGACCAGCCATGGAACGGACTTCTGCTCGAAGCGGACGCCGCCAAGGATCACGGCGACAAGGCCGAAGCTTGCCACCCACTCGGAAAACCATTGCGAGCCGCCGGTTCGAACCTTCAGCGAAGCCTCGATCACCGGAAGATCGAACATCAGATGTGCCGCCATCGTCCCGGCAATGCCGCCGGCAATTTGTGCTGCGACGTAGAGCCAAAGATCACGGTGCGGCAGGTCGCGCTTCAGCGCGAAAACCAGCGATACGGCCGGATTGAAGTGCGCACCGGAGATCGATCCGAAAATGGTGATCAGCACCACCAGAACTGCGCCGGTCGCAAGCGTGTTGCCAAGCAGTGCTAGAGCCGTATCGTCCGTCAGCGTATCGGCCATGATTCCGGAACCGACCACGGTCGCGACCAGCAGGCAGGTTCCCAGCGCTTCGGCGACAAGACGGCGCTGCAGATCGAATGCTTTCATCATCCGGCGTTTGCCGGGCTGATTGATGCGCCTTCCATGGCGCCGATCTCGCGCAGATGCGTTTCCATCGCCAGCTTGTCGATCGAGCTGTGCGGCAGGGCGAGAAAGGCCATGATACGGTTCTTCAGGAACCGGGCGGCCTGCGAGAAGGCACGCTCCCTCTCGAACTCGCTGCCTTCGACCGCAGCGGGGTCCTCGACGCCCCAATGGGCCGTTGTCGGATGACCGATCCAGACGGGACAGGCTTCGCCCGCCGCATTGTCGCAAACCGTAAAGATGAAATCCATCTGTGGCGCGTCTTTGCCTGCAAAGACGTCCCAGCTCTTGGAGCTGAAGCCGGTTGTCGGATAACCGAGCGCCTTCAATTCGTGCAACGCAAGGGGATGAACGGTGCCTTTGGGATAGCTCCCTGCCGAATAGGCCCTGAATTGGCCTTTTCCTTCAGCGTTCAGGATCGCTTCGGCGAGAATGGAGCGGGCGGAGTTTCCGGTGCACAGAAAGAGCACGTTGTAGATGCGGTCAGGCATGGGCTTTTTCCTTTGGAGTACAGCAGGGGACGAGATCTGCGATGAGCGGCGCGCACAGGTCCGGATGACCGGAACAGCAGTCTTTCAGAAGGAATACTACCACATCCCTGAGGCTATCGAGGCTGGCGCGGTAAATAATGGAGCGACTTTGCCGCTCAGCGGTGATCAGGTCCGCCCGCTGCAGCGTCGCCAGATGCGTTGACATGGTGTTGTGGGGAACGCCGAGCAGCCGGGCGATCTCACCGGCCGGCAGGCCGTCCGGTTCGTGGGTGACGAGCAGCCGGAAGGCATCCAGGCGCGTGGTCTGGGCAAGGGCCGCAAAAGCGTTGACGGTGCTAGTTGTGTCCATATGTCGAGAATTATCGACATAAAACCGTGTCGTCAATATGGATTTGCATCCGCCTGCTCACTGGTGCCGATCATCGAACAGTCTGTCGCTTAGGGATCGCCTTGCCGTTTGCGCCCGCGCGTGAGATTTCAAAGGCATGATCGCCCGGCCGTTCCGGGCCTGGATGAGGGACAGTGACGATGCCGCAGCTGGTCGATGGAAAATGGGAAAAGGGCGATGTCGCCGCCAGCGAGATGAAGAACGGTGCCTTTCATCGCGAGCCGACCAGCTTCCGAAACTGGATCACGGCCGATGGATTGCCGGGGCCGGACGGCCAGGCGGCGCTTCCTGCTGAAGCCGGCCGTTATCAGCTTTTCGTCGCCTTCATCTGCCCCTGGGCCTCGCGCACGCTGATGATGCGCAACCTGAAAGGCCTGCAGGACATCATCCCTGTGTCCATCGCCGAGCCGGAGCTGGGCGAAAACGGCTGGACCTATGCCGAACCGCAGGATGCCGGTCCGCGCATCGGCAAAATCCGCTACCAGCACGAACTCTATACGGCGTCTGACCCCCACTATACCGGCAAGGTCTCCGTCCCGGTGCTCTGGGACAGGAAGGACGGCCGTATCGTCAACAACGAATCCGCTGATATCATCCGCATCCTCAACACGGCCTTCAATCACCTGGCGGACGACAGGCAGGATTTCTACCCGGAAAGCCTGCGTGCTGACATCGACCGCTGGAACGCGCCGATCTACGAGACCGTCAATAACGGCGTGTACCGAGCCGGCTTTGCCAAGACGCAAGGTGCTTATGAGGAGGCGGTGACCAGCCTTTTTGAAACGCTGGACACGCTCGAAGCGCATCTGTCGTTAAACCGCTACATCGCCGGTGTCCATTTCACCGAGGCCGACATCCGTCTGTTCGTCACGCTGATCCGCTTCGACGCTGCCTATCATGGTGCCTTCAAATGCAATCTGCGACGGATCGAGGATTATCCGAACCTGTCGAACTACCTGCGCGAGATCTACCAGTGGCCGGGTATCCGCGAGACGGCGCGGATCGATCAGATCAAACGAGGCTACTATTCGATCGCGCATATCAACCCGACCAAGATCGTGCCGCTTGGTCCCGTGCTTGACCTTGATCAGCCGCATGACCGGGCGCGGCTTGCGGGACAGGGCGTGGTTACCCTTTGATATCAGGAGTTTGCTAAGTAAATAAATCTTTGAGGGACCCGCCAAGCCATTGCGGAATAGCGAAACAGCGCTAGTTTAACGAGTGTTCTGATGGATAGAGCACGCTGATCCGGGGCGCCCCGGCGATCTGTTCGGCAGCCGGGCGGCAAGCGGTCTGATGATTGCTTCCGCAGTTCCAGTTTGCCTTGGATGACGCCGACAGCGTTCCATTCAGGTTCTTCCCGTTTCCGAACGTCCAGCAACTCCCAGGCCGGCGGCGACGTCACCATCCGCCAGAATGCTTGCATCTGTGGTCGAGGTCCGGAATGAACACGACATTTCTGAAAATGCTCCGCCGACTGGTTCAAAAAGGCAATCTGAAAGTGATCCTCTCCTCAGGAGAGCAAGCCGTTCTAGGCGATGGGTCCGGCGATCCCGTCACGGTACGGACTATCGATGAAGAAGCCGAAAAGGCGATCCTGCACGATCCGGGCCTGAGATTCGGGGAAATGTTTGCCGAGGGGCGCCTCGTCATCGACCAAGGCAATATCTTCGACGTGATTTCGATGATGAAGGCCAATGGTCTCGAAAAGGCGGCGACAATCAGCAACACGGTCATCGCCCTTCTGCATGTAGCCGAGCAGCAGATCAAAAGCCGCCTGCCGGTCAATCGCAACAAGCATAATGTCTCCCACCACTACGATCTCGACGGCAAGCTGTTCGATCTGTTTCTTGATCAGGACTGGCAGTATTCCTGCGCCTATTTCGACCCGCCCGGTATCAGCCTCGACGAGGCGCAGACGGCAAAGAAGCGCCACATCGCGGCAAAGCTGCTTCTGGAGCCGGGCCAGACTGTGCTGGACGTGGGTTCCGGCTGGGGTGGCATGGCGATGTATCTTGCCGAATCCTCCGGCGTCGATGTCACCGGCATTACGTTGAGCGACGAGCAACTGAAGGTTTCGCGCGGGCGAGCTCACAAGCGCGGGCTTCTCGATCGCGTGCGTTTCGAGCTGCAAGACTACCGGACAATGCAGGACCGGCAGTTCGACCGCATCGTCTCGGTCGGCATGTTCGAGCATGTCGGCATGGCCAATTACGGGAATTTCTTCAGCAAGATGGCGAACCTGCTCGCCCCGAAAGGGGTGATGCTGCTGCATTCGATCGGCCAGGCGGAAAAACCCTGGGCGACCAATCCCTGGATCGAAAAATACATCTTTCCGGGTGGTTATATGCCGGCGCTGTCGGAAGTCGTGCCGGCGATCGAGAAGTCGCGGTTGATGATCAGGGATATCGAGATCCTGCCGATGCACTATGCCCACACCCTGAGGGCGTGGCGCGAGCGCTTCACCGCGCGCAAGGAGGCGGCGGTTAGGCTCTATGACGAACGTTTCTTCCGCATGTGGGAATTCTATCTGGCGGCCTCCGAGACCGCGTTCATCTACGACGAGCTCCTGATCTTCCAGATCCAGCTCTCTCACGAGCAGGATGCAGTGCCCCACACCCGCAACTATATCGCAGAGCGCGAGGCGCAATTGCGTGAATTCGAAAAGACCCGCCCGCCGCTGGAGCCGGTCGAGTTCTGAGCCAGTGACATTGCATCAGCTGCATCCATCTGTGGACGTCCAGCGACGGCCGGACGCCTTCACTTGGCCTTGATGGCATGTGCATCTATGGTCCCAGCCAAATCACCGCAAACTACGGAATGCCATGTCCCTGCCATCAAAATCCATCGCCGTCCTCATCGCCCAGGAAATCAAGGCAACACCTGCCCAGGCGATTGCCGCCATTGAGTTGCTCGATGAAGGCGCGACCGTTCCGTTCATCGCGCGCTACCGCAAGGAAGTGACCGGCGGGCTGGACGATACGCAGTTGCGCGATCTGGCTGAACGACTCGTCTACCTGCGCGAGCTTGAAGCTCGTCGGGTCTCGATCCTCGATTCGATCCGCAGCCAGGACAAGCTGACAAGCGAACTTGAGGCCAAGATCGCCGCCGTCACCACCAAGGCGGAATTGGAAGATATCTATCTGCCCTACAAGCCGAAGCGTCGGACCAAGGCCGAGATCGCTCGCGAGCGCGGGCTGGCACCGCTGGCCGAAGCCATTCTCGCCGACCGAACCATCGCTCCAGCGGATCATGCATCAGCCTTCATCACGGCAGAGGTGCCGGATGTGAAGACAGCGCTCGACGGCGCCCGCGACATCATCGCCGAGGGTATCAGCGAAAATGCTGATCTACTCGGCCGGCTGCGTGCCCATATGCGGCAGGTGGCGTTTCTGCGCTCCAAGGTGGTCGATGGCAAGCAGGAGGCCGGCACCAAGTTCTCCGACTATTTCGATCATTCCGAAAAGTGGGCGACCGTTGCCGGCCACCGGGCGCTTGCCATGCTGCGCGGCTGGAACGAGGAGTTCCTGTCCGTCGATATCGTCGTCGATCAGGACGACACCTCGCCGGTCAAGCCCGTGGAGCGCACCATTGCCGCCGTCTATGGCGTTGGCGGTACGCTGCCGGGCGACAAGTGGCTGATGGAAATGATTGGCTGGACCTGGCGCGTCAAGCTGTCCATGTCTCTGTCGCTCGATCTGATGCGCGAACTGCGCGAGCGGGCCGAGGACGAGGCGATCCATGTCTTTGCCCGCAATCTCAAGGACTTGCTGCTCGCCGCCCCCGCCGGCTCGCGCGCAACGATGGGGCTTGATCCGGGCATCCGCACCGGCGTCAAGGTGGCCGTTGTCGATGGCACCGGCAAGCTGCTCGAGACCACCACCGTCTATCCGTTTCCGCCGAAGAACGACATCCGCGGCACACAGGCCGAGCTTGCCAGCCTCATCCGCAAGCACAGGATCGAACTGATTGCCATCGGCAACGGCACCGGCAGCCGCGAGACCGAACGTCTCGTCGCCGACATGCTGACGCAACTGCCAGCAGGCCCCAAGCCGACCAAGGTCATCGTGTCTGAGGCTGGCGCATCCGTTTATTCCGCCTCGCAGGCCGCAGCCGACGAATTCCCCGGCCTCGACGTTTCGTTGCGCGGCGCCGTCTCGATTGCCCGCCGCCTGCAGGATCCGCTCGCCGAACTGGTGAAGATCGAACCGAAATCGATCGGCGTCGGCCAGTATCAGCACGATGTTGATCAGGGCCGTCTCAACCGCTCGCTCGAAGCCGTCGTCGAAGATGCGGTGAATGCGGTTGGCGTCGATCTCAACACGGCATCGGCCCCGCTGCTTGCCCGTGTTTCCGGGCTTGGAAAATCGTCGGCAGAGGCGATCGTCGCCCATCGCGATGCGACCGGCGCCTTTACCAGCCGCAAGGAACTGATGAAGGTGCCGCGCCTTGGCGCCCGCACCTTCGAGCAATGCGCCGGCTTCCTGCGCATCCGCGACGGCAAGGAGCCGCTCGACGCCTCCTCGGTTCATCCGGAAGCCTACGGTGTCGCCAAGAAGATCGTGGCCGCCTGCGGCCGCGATCTGCGCGCCATCATGGGCGACAGCGCCGCGCTGAAGCAGCTCGATCCGAAGACCTTCGTCGATGAGCGCTTCGGCCTGCCGACGGTCAAGGACATTTTCGCCGAGCTCGAAAAGCCCGGCCGCGACCCGCGCCCGAGTTTCAAGACTGCGACATTCGCCGACGGCGTCGATGACATCAAGGATCTGAAGCCCGGCATGCTGCTCGAAGGCACAGTCACCAACGTCGCCGCCTTCGGCGCCTTCGTCGATATCGGCGTGCATCAGGACGGGCTCGTGCACGTCTCCCAGCTTGCCGATCGTTTCGTCAAGGACCCGCATGAGGTGGTGAAGGCCGGCGATGTCGTGCAGGTGCGTGTCACAGAGGTGGACGTCCCCCGCAAGCGCATCGGCCTTACCATGCGCAAGGATGGTGCCGCCGAGTCAGGCGGGCGGGAGATGAAAAGCGACCCGAAGGCCGCCCATCAGGCACGCCAGACGCTCGCCCGCACGCAGCAGCAAAAACCGCAGGCGCCGTCGCAAGGCGCATTCGGTGCAGCACTTGCAGAGGCGATGAAGCGGAAGTAGCGTCGCATCATAGGGCGAACTGAGTGCTGGTGCTTTCGGCACTCAGTTCGCCGTCAATCTGCTTTTCGATCGAAATATCGCAGGTGACGCCTTCAGTTGGAACGATACCGCGCCAGCTTAGGCGTTTCGCCTCGACCTTTTTCCCGAAGGCAGCGGAATACCAGCCGCCTTCGCCGATTTCTCCGCCTGCCTTGATGGTGATGTCCCCAGGTTGCTTCCACGACAGCGTTGCTATCGTCGCGCCATGGCGCGTAATCACTACATTCCCGTCATTCATTCTTGCATCACATTCGGGCGAAAGCTGAAAAACGATCTCGGCCGTTTGGCTGCCGGTGCCGCTCAGCTCGTCGCGGATCGCAAAGCCATCCTGTGTCGAAAACAGCGACCGGCGATGGACGACGCCAAACCGTTTCTCATAACCATCATGCGCTGCAGTCACGGACCAGTTTTTGCCGCCGGATGCGGATTCCAGCGTCGTTACGGCTTTGTGAGACCAATTGAACGCACCGGACATGATGCTTTGGTCGGCGCCGTCGATGTTCAGCGTGTTATGGGCGCGTGTGCCGCGGAACCAGTCCCGCCAGTGTCCGCCTGAGTGGTAAAGATAGGTTCCAGGATCCACAAACAGCGGCTCGCCATCGATGGAGACGATCACCGACAGCGCGTCGGCATGGCCATGGGCGGCGATCGAGAGATAGCCGAGTGGGGCATGATCGAAGACGATGCCGAGGTCACGGCCCCGCTTCCTTTCCTGAACGACGGTGTAGCCGCCATCGGCAAATGTCTTGACCCCCGACGGAGCCGCCCCGCCGGTCATTGCCGAACCGAAGAGCGCGTCGCGCAAATCCAACTCCGGCGGGCGAGGTCCTGTCGGCGGTTCGCCGAGGTATGCTGCGATTGCCGCGCAAACGGAGGCGGCATAGGCCGGTTCGTGCCTTGCCAGCGTTAGGACGCGTCCCTCGTCATCGTCGCAGATTCCGGGCACGCGCCCATCCACGTTGGACAGCCACGCGATGTAATTTGAAAACAGTTTCAGCCGCGCGTCGATGTGGGCTGCCAAGGGCTTTCCGGCTGAACGCGCCACGAAGCTGCAAAGCAGGATGAATTCCGCGGTGAAAGCCCCATAGGTTGGCGACTGTTCGGCGCCGACGCCGTCATTCAGGATCTGCTTGTTCGCCTCTTCGGCGAGGATACGACGACCCTTGGCCTCAAGCTTGGCAGACAAAGGCAATTCCGGCATGGCCAGCGCGATGAGGAATTCGCCGGCAACCTCTGCAACCAGATGGTTGTTCGCGGAGGAAAAGCGTGAAGGATATCGCGCCATCCAGACCATGTGGGCGTGCAGGATCGTGCGGATTTGGTCGATCGTCGCGACCGAGAGCTGGGCGCCGCAAAGGGTGGCGACGACGAGAAGGCTGATGGCGCGAAGGCCGAGTTCTATTCCGGAATTCCATGAGATGCCCCTGAAGGGAGGATTAGCCGCGTACCAGCTTTCGACCGCCGCTTCGATTGCCGCGATTGCCTTTTTGTTCCCTGTCAGCGCCGCGTCGGCCGCCAACGGTTGCAGGAATTGCAGCCGGTTGAACTCCCAGACATATTTGACATCGCCAAGCACCCGTTCATGCCGGTAGGGGATGTCGAAGCAGTATTTTTCCGCGCCCGGCCAAAGCCCGCCGGTGACGGGATCGAGCCGCCAGATCTCCGGCGGGAAGAGATTTTCGGGCGCCCGCTCTGGCCAGCCAGCACCGAGCGCCTCATAGCGGCCCGCCAGGATTGAGGCGCTGGCAGCGAGGATTTCCCGCTTCACCTGCTCCGGCGCGCCCGCGAGGTTCTCGACCAGGCCCGCGAGACGGGGCAGGGGACCGGGAACCTGATAGCGTTCCCAGCCTTCGCGGCGTCCCTTGGCTCTCGATTTACTCGCCTTTTCGGCGATGCGATGCACGACCTCAGTCATGCTCATCGCCCGCAGACGGTTGACATACCAGACTAGAGACACGGCTAGTTGCTTCCCTGCTTCAAGATTCCCGCCAGCACGTCATAACCAGTCGCCGTCAGATGCAAACTGTCGTCGCGGAAATTGGCGCAATTATTCCGAAAGAATTTGGAGTGTATGACCGAAAAATCGAAAAAGTTTTCGTGTTTCATCGGGAAATACCTATTTATACGGGGTTGCAAGATGAACGTCAGATAAAATAATTGCCTATCTTAGATATCTATCAAGAAGAGTACTGGTTTCGGTGAATGATGTTCTCAGGTGGTTGGTGTCTCTCAATATAGGGGCTCCCTGAATATCGACGGTCCTGCAATTCGTCGTGTCGCACATTATTTCAAACGGGTCGATGAGTGTGACGCCCCGGATACTCTTGAGTGATGACAGAAATTCCATGACATGCTTCCGCTTAAACTCCTGCCGGTCTCGTTTGAGGAACGAAACATCGTCTGTCTCAATCTGCAGAAAGTTTCGTCGAGCCAGTTCGACCGGAGTGTTAAAATCGGAAATGACGGGAGGGAGCATTATGTTGATGGAAATATTTTCGGATGAGAGTTTTTTTATCTCTTCAAGAAACTCTGAAAATGCTTCGCCAATGGATTTGTTTGATGTATCCGCCTTGCAAGTTTCATTTTTAACGAAGCACAGCTCTCCCAACGTCGAAAAATAGTCCCAGTAATTGATGATCAAAACCCGATCAAAGCCACCGGATGCAGCCAGCTCAAAGGCCTTGTTATTGTACGTGGCGCATTGACGAAAGCCGCGGTTTATGCCGGGCAAGGCCGGGCAGCCGTGATAGGCGGTTAAAGTGACGCTTGAAAGATTCGGGTCGATTTGAGAGCCGGGCAATTTTTCAAGGCGCGGCAACCACATTTGGGCATGCGAGTCCCCGATCACCAATACGCGCGTTCCGCCGGCGGCACCCGTTGAGAAGACGCAAGGTTTTAGGTCGCCTCTCGAGTTCAAGCCAGCACAGGCGGATTCGTCCTGCCGGTCCAGGCTGGCGTCAATGTAGGAGCGCCATCTGGCTGTCTCTATACCGTAGAGTGATCCCATATCTCTCAATATGAGCATATGCAGCAGAGGCAAGATGGCGATAAAGGATGCGCAAACTGTCGCTGCCGCTGCGATCGTGCTGAACCGCCATAATTTCAGCGTTCGTTGCAATGGCCTCTCGATGAGATGATATGAAATCAATCCGAATGTGATTGAAAGCAATATTCCCGAGATTACCGCAATGCGGGAATCCAAGACCTGTAGATAATTCATGTATACCAAAATTGGCCAATGCCAAAGATAGATAGAGTAGGAAGAAAGGCCAATTTGTTCGAAAGGAATATGCAGAAAGCTCCTTCGTATATCCAGGTTTGAGGATATTATTATTGATGTTGCTACAACTGGAACCAATGTCCACAACGACGGCCACGGTGTTTCGCTGTCGAAGGTGACGACGCAATATAATATCGCTGCAAAGGATAAGACCGAAGCTGCCGTGGCTTGCTCTTTCCTGAGATGAAGAAAATAGACGATACCGCCAGCGGCCATTTCCCAGGCCCTGAATGGCAATAGATAGAATATGTAGTTATTATTGGAAACAATCGGTAAAACGCAGATAAGCAAAGAAACTGCGCTTAGAGCTAGTATAGAATAAAATAGCCGGGATGCTCCAAGGGTGCGTTTACAGATGTACAGATAAAATGGATATAACACGTAGAACTGCCATTCGGCGGACAGGGACCACGTGTGTAGCAGCCACATTGAACCGGAATCGGGATTGAAATAGTTTATGCTCTTGGCATAAAATATATTTGAAACGAATGTTGCTGCAAAAATGGATTCTTTGAGCAGTTTTTGATGTTGAAGCGGATCGACCAGGAAGAATCCAAGCGTTGAAACGCACAGGATGAGAACCAAAAGGGCGGGAATTATCCTTATCGATCTGGCTTTGAAGAATCCAATGTAGTCATCCAGGCTTTCGGATGAGACAAGAATTGATGTCATCAGGTAGCCAGAGATGACAAAGAATATATCAACGCCGATAAATCCGCCGCTGAATCCATATATATTGAAATGATAAAATACGACGATTGAGACGGCAATCGCTCTCAATATATTGATATCATTACGAAATTTTCGCATATTCAGGAATTTCTCATCAATATTGCTGGATTTATCAATGCGTAAAATCAATATCGTATGCTTATGGATTTTGTTCTTTACTGAATGGATTTTTGATCTGACGGCGGCGCTTTATGCGCTGCTATCCAGAGTTTCTCCAAGGTTTTTACGTACAGACCGATGTCGAGATTCTGATGTTGAAAAGCTTTGGCATTTTCAGCGAGCGTCGCTCTTAGGTCCGGCCGTGTGAAAAGCAGGGTGATTGCTTCCGCAATTGCCTTCGAATCTCCCGGTGGAACAAGCAGCCCGGTTTCTTCGTCAATGATGATATCCTCGACCGCGCCAACCGGCGTCGCAATGATCGCAAGGCCCGCAGCCATGCCTTCGATGACCGACATCGGCAAATTCTCGTCGAAGGACGGCAGCACGAGAACATCCGACCGCGACAGCAGTTTGGCCACCTCATCCGGCCCGACCCAGCCTGGCAGCGCGACATAATCGGCTAGGCCCAGCCGTTCGATCTCTTGGCGCGTTTGTTCAACGTCGCCATCGCCGGCAATAGTCGCGCGCCAGTTTCCGTCTCTCGGAAGCATGGACAGTGCCTCGACAAGCTGCGGCACGCCTTTTCGTGGGCCGATCCGGCCCAGGAACAGGATGCGCAGGCACCCTGCTTCGTCTTTCACGTGGGGAAGCTGTGGTCGCGGTGTTGCATTGGGGATGATAGCGATCCGGCCGTCGACGTCGGGAATTTTTTCCGTCACGAAGGATTTCCAGACGTTTCCGAGTACGACGATACGGGATGCGGAGGCGAACATGCGTGTGATTGCGTTTGCAACGCCCGGCGCGCTTTCATTCCAGAATTGCCGGAAACGGGATCCGTGGAGATGAATGACATAGGGTATGCTTAGCAGCCGGGCCCACCGCGCCACGATCATTTTTCGTCGGGTACTTCCGTGACTGGATAGATTGATATGCAGGACGTCGATTCTTCCCAAGACCTTAAGCAGCGCCATCCTTGCGAGGAGCGCAACGAGATAGAGCGGTGAAAGCACAATGCTGCCTTGGCCGCGGGTTGCACCAAAGGAAATGCTGACGTGTTCGGGCGACTTCAATCGTGCAATCTTGCGGACCTCATCCATGATCCTGTCAATGCCGCCCATTCCCCCTTCGCCAAGAGGGGTAGCAATCAAGACATAGGTAGGGCTATTGGACATGCCGGAAACTCTTTGCAACTACGGGACCGTTGGTGATCTGTCTCTGACTGTGCGATCAGAGGGCGTCATGGCAGTACAGTTTTTCTATGTGGAATACACCTGGGTTTCCATGTCTATTTCCTTGATGTTTTTCGCCAATCTTTGATGAAATTCATAGGAATGGGAAATGGAAAACGTTAAAAATAGCGGGAGTAGAAACGAAAATATTTCCATTATAAATGATTCTACTAGGCTTATCTGGATGATGAAGATGTAAAGAACGGATGTGGCGATTGCGGATCTATAGTTCCCCTTGGTTGTGGAGATTTTATACAATCTAAAAAACTCGCTGACGCCAAAAAAGATCAAAAAAATCAGGCCGAGATAGCCAAAGTAAACAAAAACATCGACATATGCGTTCTGGCTATTCGGAAGTGCCGTCAATTCATAGCTGAGATTTGGGCGAACCCATTGGAAAAAGCCCGCGACATATCCGTATCCCAGCCAATTGTTGGGGCCTAGGATATCCAGAATCATCAGCCAAAGGGGAGCCCTGCCGGTCAGGTCGGCGGATTTCCCAAGGACATCAAGCGTCGTATAAAACAGGCTGATACCGAAGAACAAGGCGATGGTTGTTCCGAACAGGATTGTAATCGTAAAGAAAAATCGATTGTCGCGTTTGTAGAACAAGCGCGCGACAATGCCTGACGCGAAGCAAACGACAAGTGAGATGACGGCTCCGCCGGAGTTCGACATGACGATGCAGACCAGCGTGCTCAGACCGATCAGGATGCGGGGGGGTGTACGGAACGTCCGTGCTCCACAGAAAATGAGAATAACGACATAAAGCGCGGAAAATTGCCCCAGCTTTGTCCTGTGATCGAAGACGCCCCGCCAAGAGCCGGCATGCACGAATTGCACCGCGTCGCTCTGCTGGTGAACTCCGAACTCTGGCAGAAGAATGACGGTAGTAATCGACAACAGGATGAGTGTTGCACCGGCTTTCAGATAAAGGTCGAGAATTTCGTCTGCCGATAACCTGAGCGCGATGGCAAGGGCAAACATGTAGAGGCAGAAAAGCGAGATCGACGATGTAATGGTCGTATAACGATCAACGGACCAAATGGCCGATATGAAGCATAGGCCCACGAAAAACAGGTGATATTTCGATCTGAAAAGCAGGGTAAGCAAGGTCCCCGATCGCCCGGCGATAAGCAGGGTCGAGATAAGCATTATAAGCAAAAATATATAACGTCGGATATCCGTTGTACTTTCCGGACCGCGCGTAACCTCAAGCGGATTGATATAAAGGCTGTAGGCACCGCAAAGAAACAGGATCGCGATAAAAAAGAACAGGTAAGTAAGTTTACCTACAGACCTTTGGGGCGCGGCGTTCTCAAGCATCATTCATCGTGCTCCGATACATTGGCTGCGGTAGGCATCGGCGACGAGACCGGATAAAACGCGGTACGAACGATTGGTCTCAAGCCAGTGTTTTGCGTTGGCAGCCTCTTCCGGCGAAGGCTCACCTGCCTCGAATGCGCGCTGCAGGCCGTCATCGAAACCTTGCGGTTTAAACTCGGTTATTGTGCCCAATCCCGTGTGATTGAGCAAAAATACCTGATCCGGATGTGAATTGGCCACAACCCTTTTGCCGATTGCCAGGTATTCGACCAGTTTCGTCGGCGTCGCCGAGCGATGCATTTTTGAGTGGATCGGGTAGGGGCTGATGCAAATTCCGGCACGCTTGACATGCGACAGCATGTCTTCAAGCGGCATGTGCTCCAGGAAGACGAGGTGGTCTTCGACGCCATGCAGCCGCATGGCACTCCGCACGACATCACGCTCCGTCTGCGTTGCCTTTCCGGCAATTACGAAAATCCAGTCACGATGCCGTGCGATGAAGCGCGCAACGCCCTCCGATGGGATGTCCATGTTTCGCGATAGATCAAGCGTACCGGAATAGAAGATCGACTGATGCGTGTCATAGATCGAATTCGTTGAAGGAGATATCGTGTCCGGATTGTAGAGATCGAGATTTATCCCCATCGGAACGGCGGTTATTTTGGCCTTGCTTATGCCAAGTGTCGCAACGTCTCTTTTCATCTGATCGCTCTGTACGAAAATATGGCGGGCAAGATGTAGTACGATCAGATACAGGCTGACAAAGCCCAGAGTGCCGTAGCCGAATTGAAGCAGCGCTTTCCAAAGCGCTCCCCGAGCAAGATAGCTCTTTGCTCTGTAGAAATTACTGAGCTCCATCGGAAACGACATCCAGTAGACGAACGGACGCCTGATGATCAGGGCAACGAGAAGATAGACCAAGGCCAGGAACATGGTGTCGCGGCACTGAATGATATCGGGCCGCTCGCGCAGAATTCGTTTTATGCCCGCGATATGGAGCGCCAGATCACTCAACAGCCGATTTTTGCGACGCTCTGCATGAGGTTCCGGCAGCACATAATCGACATTGGGATGGGCCTGCGGTTCCGCGCGCCCGTCCTCATCCCGCCGCATCAGAAACGTCAGCCGGTAGTCACTGGAGAGATATCTGAGATAGAGCTCCGTGATATCGACCCGGAAGGGGGGATACTTGTCTTTGGTAACAATGAAAATGGATTTTTGGGTGTCGCTCATGGCGTGCCGCTCGTTGCGAGAATCCGTGAGGCAAACGGAATGCGGGCTAGGAACCTGGCCGGTATTTGGCTGCGCAGGACCTGCTTTTCCCGTTCCGACATCGCGTTTTGAAACAGCAGCAGATACGCAATGGAGGTCATGAGGGCGAGCTGGACGGCGACGTCGGCCGGGAAAGAGGCGTATCGGCCAAACGCGTAGGCCAGCAGCACGATGCTGATGGCGCCGATCCAGGCCAGAAATTTCAAATCCAGAAATGTCCGGTTTTCCCTCGGAATCGTCAGATAGATGATCGAAGCGCGGACGATGCTGTCGGCCACGGGTATCATCATGATGACCGATGCGCTCAGACGATCGGCAAAGACCAGGATGGCGGCGATCGAGGCCAGGCTGACCAGGGAGGAGAAATTCTGCCCCCGGTACGATCCCGAAAAACTGGCGATCACCTGCAAAACCGCCACGCTGATGGCAATCGTCGGCATCATGAGAAGAATGGGAAGAAAATAGCCGAGGCCCGTAAACCGGTCGCCCGCGAGAATGTGCAGGATCAGTTCACCGTGCGGGGCAACGACCGTCAGTGCCAGCAGAATGAGGATCGCATCCAGCTTGATCAGCAGGGAGAACAGGGTGGCTCCCTTCTGGACGTCGATCAGCCCGGCATCTGTGCGGTAGTTGGCGGATCTTGCTTCCACCAGCGGAAAGATCATGGCGCCGGGCGCGTAGCGTATGAGGCTGCTGACCAGAGACTGGCAGAAAATCAGGGCAGCCAGTTCCCGCGTCGTAAATGCGCCGACTACGAGAAGCCTGAGCATTGCCGGCGACGTTGCAAGATAAGCAAGGCCGGCAATGTAACCGGCCAGCCCTGTTGCGAAAACATCGGAAAATGGAACGGCCGGAAGAGTGCGTTGAGCACCCCGGCGCGCGCGCAAAACGCGCAGGCTGTTTGCTCCCAGAATGAGGCAGGCTAGGCCTTGGGTTGTCGCCATCACGGCGATGACCGTGTTGCTGTCAAACGGCGCGTGCGGATAATAGTAGAGGCCTAGGATGACAAGAACGCGGATCGCCGGCTCGCCAAGCGAAATGATGCGCGACATTCTTTGCTGGTCTAGCGTCTGCGACGTCGCTTCCGCATCCAGGTAGAGGCACGATGCGATGCAGTAAAAGGCGATGACCCATAAATTGCTGTCTGCGATCAGTGCCGCGATTTCCAGATCCGACCACTTTGCCGCGGCAAAGCAGAGATAGATGACGACGATGATCGCGGCATATTTTCCACCCAGTATCGCCAGGATATGCCGAAGCGATACATTCGAAAAATAGACGATGGGTATGTATTTCGGAATGATGCGCTGGGTTCCCAGCGAAATCAGCGTTCCGACCAGAGAAGAAAATGCGAAGACGATGCCGACGATCGAGTATTCGTGGATGTCCAGATGCCTGACAAGGAATATCTGGAAGAAGAAAGTGATGAAGAGCGCGGGGATGCGGCCCGACAAATAGAGGATGAACCTGTTCATGGCCGGCTTCCGGCCGCTGTCGTCTGGATTCGCCGCAGAAATTCGGGCTCGATGTTTTTCCAGAGATATTGTTCGGAATTGGAAAGCGACCGCGTTTTCAGTCGGCCGATTTTTTCCGGATGCTGCGCAATCCGGATCAAGGCTTCCAGAAGCGATTGTGAATCATACTCGAAGATGACCCCGTTTTCCCCGTTGTCGATGAAATGGGTGTGGGTCGAAATATTGTTGGCGAGAACCGGAAGTCCTGCGACCTGATACTCGAACAGCTTTGTCGGCGGATTGAACCGGTAATATTCCTTGTCCGCCCAGATGCAGATGCCGAAATCCTTGCCTTGCAGGTGCCTGATGACCTCAGCGCCGGACACGCGGCCGAGCACCGTGATGGTGTTTTCGGCACCGCGGCTCTTGATGAAGTCAAGGCAGTATTGCCGTTGGGCCTCCACGGCTCCGACGATGGTCAAGTGAACCGGAAGCCCTTTATCCTGTGCGGCGCAAAACCCCTCGAGCAAGATGTCGCGTCCGCGATCCTGCTCGACAGAGCCGGCATAGACGAAGCGAACCTTGCAGTTGGGCTCGTCGCCTGCGGCGGTGACCGGCCGGAATGCGTCCGAGACCCCCATCTGAATGAGCCGTGTTTTCTGCTCGGAAACGCCGTGCGTGAGAAGATCCTGCCGATGCGCTTCCCCGATCGGCATGACAAGATCGGCTTTCTTCGCTCCGGAATAGCACAATCCGCGGAGGATTTTGCGGAACGGGCGCATGGGTCGCAGGCGGCTCGGCCCGAAGAAATGGGAAGGGTGTTCGTTCCAGTAGAGCGCAATCCGCGCCTTCTTCGGAAGTGCTAAGATGAAGGGGCTACCCTGGCTTCCCAACATCACCACGAGATCGTAGGTGTTTTTTCGGATGAGACGTGTAACGCGCGTGAAATAATCGAGTTGAGACGGAAGCCCCTTCAATCTCGGCTGAACGACGACCTCATTGAAGCGGGAATTGCTGAACTCTTGCCTATGCCGCACCGAATACCGGCAATAGAGATCGACGTCAGAAATCGTACCCAGAGCAGCCACCCTGTAGGAAAAATCCATAAACCCGGTCAGGTTGTCGTGAAAATAGGTGACGACGGCGATTTTCATCGTGGAAGCCTTGAGAATGCGCAAGGCAAGGCGCGAACAGGGCCGAGCGCCAGGATGCCCTCGCGATGGGTCCTCAAACCTTCGACTATGTCCTTGATCACCATCAACAAACCTGTGCAATATCGCTTCAAAAATACCAACGGACGAGCGAAAAGATCGCCGCGGCTGACCTATGGCCGTGCATTCTTGTAGGCGTCGATCAGCTTCGGGACCTCGTAGCTCCAGGCCATCTGCGTTTCCACGCGATTGCGCCCGAAAGCGCCCATTCGGGCGCAGCGTACCGGATCGGCAAGAAGCTCGGCGATCTTCACGGCAAAATCGACCGGATCGTTCGCCTTGGCGTAGAGGGAAGCTTCCTGCGCGCTGAACCGGCCTTCGGTGACATCGAACTGGACGATCGGCTTGCCGACCGCCATGTATTCGAGGATCTTGTTCATCGTCGATTTGTCGTTCATCGGATTGACGCGGTCCGGATTGACGCAGACATCCGCCGTCGACAGTACCTCGAACAGCGTCTGGTCCGGCGCTCGGCCGGTAAAGGTGACGTAGTCCGAAAGCCCCATCTTCTCGGACATCGCCTGCAACGCGGTAAGGCTCGGGCCGCCGCCGACGAGCGCGAACTGGATATCCTGCCGGCCGAGATCGTGGACCAGATGCCGGGCGGCCTCGAGAAGCAGATCGATGCCTTCCTGATCGCCCATGACGCCGACATAGCCGACCAGAAACCGGCGTCCGTTCTTCAGGGCAGGGTTCGGCGCCACCGCCTTCACACGCGTCAGGTCCGGCCCGCTGCGAACGACGAAAATGTCCTTCGGCTTCTTGCCGCCGCGCTCGATGGCGATCTTCTTGTAGCTTTCATTGGTGGAGATCACCGTGTCAGCCGTCTTGAAGGTGAGCCATTCGAAAAGGCACATCAGCCGCCAGAAGAAACCGCGCTTGTTGAACTTGGCTTCGTAAAGCTCGGGATTGATGTCGTGGTGATCGAAAATGTAGCGCTTGCCGATGAGCTTGAACTGCCAGGCGACAAGGAAGATCAGGTCCGGCGGGTTGCACCCGTGCAGCGTGTCGAAGCCGTGGCGGAACAGGATCTTCCAGGCAAGCAACGTTTCCCATATGAGAGCGGCGCCGTATTCCAAGAGGTAGCCAAGGGCGCCGCCGGCATCCAGCGGCAGGGGGTGGCGGTAGATGTGTATGCCGTCGAGATGTTCGTACCGCGCCGTATAACCCTTGCCGGTCGGGCAGATGATGGCAACTTCGGCGCCGGCGGCGCGCAGTGTCCTTGCCTCCTGCCAGACGCGCCGGTCGAACGGCACCGGCAGGTTTTCGACGATGATCAACACCTTTCTGCCCGAAAGAGCGCCGGAGATGGCGTCGGTGCGTGCGTGCGTGGTGGTGCTGTTTTGAACTGCTGTGTCCATCGTTGCCATCCTCAGGAAAGTGCGTTCAGATTGACGATATCGTCATTCTTTTCCAGGTTGAGCTTCCTGTAGGTGAGATTGGTGACGATGACGCGGTCATATGCCACGGCTTCCGCCGTTTCCTTGGAAACCAGCAGGTGCGACAAGGTCGGAATCTGGGTATAGGCGTAGCCCAGATTGGCGCCGACGAGCTTGGTCGCATCGATTGCCGGATCGAAGATCGATAGTTTGTAACCCTCCCGCAGCAGTCCGCGCGCCAGATCGATATTGGGGCTTTCGCGCAGATCGTCCGTGTCCGCCTTGAAGGCCAGGCCGACCAACAGGACCGTGGCGCCGGGCGCCAGATCGCGTGTTACGTGCTGGAACAGCCGGTACTTGTGCGCCTCGTTGGAGCGCAGCAGCGAATCGACAAGATGGGTATGGGCGCCGCAGTCGGCGGCGATATATTGCATGGCGCGCACGTCCTTCGGCAGGCAGGAGCCGCCAAAGGCTCCGCCGGGACGGGTGTAATAGGGCGAGATGTTCAGCTTGGTATCGGAAACGAAGATTTCGTGCACCTTCTTGGCGCTGAGGCCAAGCTGCAGGCAGACGCGGCCGATTTCGTTGGCATAGGCGACCTTGACCGCATGCCATGTGTTGTCGACGAACTTGGTAATCTCGGACTCGCCAAGATGGACATAAAAAGTCGGCGCGGTGATGTTCTGGTTGAGAAGATCCATCCGCGCATTCGGCTTGCCGTCAACCGTGCCGATCACGATCTTGGGCGGATCGAAATAGTCCTGGATTGCGGAGGATTCCCGCAGAAATTCCGGATTGTAGACAAGTTCCACGCTACGCCCGAAAGCATCGCCCAATTCGGAGGCTAGGATCGGCGCGATCAGCCCCTCGACCGTTCCCGGACGGATGGTCGAGCGATAGACGACGGTCAGCCGAGACGTCCTGCTCTTGCCGACAGCGGCGGCGATCTGGCGCGTGACTTCGGCGATATAGGTCATGTTGTGCGACCCGTCCGGCGCGCTCGGCGTACCGACGCAGACGATCGCCATGTCGCAGTCCTCAAGGTGGTCCTTGATCTCGGTGTGGGCCGAAATCCGCCCGGCTTCAAGACCTTCCCGCAGCAGCGCATTGACCCCGGGTTCGGTGATCGGCGCAATACCTTGATTGATTTGGTTTACTTTTTTTTCGCTGACATCAAAGCCAACGACGTGATGGCCTTCTTTCGCAATGCAGCACATCGCGGTAAATCCGACGTAACCCAAGCCGAAAATCGCTATCTTCATTCAAATACGTCCCTTAGATCTACGAATTCTTGATCAAAAAATTTCAGTCGCCATCTCGTCGAAAGGACGAGATACATTCTATAAAACAATGGCATCGCCGTTTCTGATCGCTGAAAATACCAGCGTTTGATGACAGCATTTGCTCATTTATACGTGCATAATATGCGTATTCGAACAAGCCGAAGCGACTTAAAATTTATCCTCTCACGCCGAGATCACGGTCGTTTTTGGCTTGTTTCCGTACAAATGTTTTCACATAATTAAACACGATTTCATAGAGGCTTTCGCAGTTGCGAGATGGAATGGTTAAGGCGCGGCGTTTCCCTATGCTGGCTGCGGAACGCTTGCCGGGCCGATAAGGATGCACTGCCGTTATCAACATGGTGTAGAAGAGCGCTGTGGTTGGGTGTTTTTGAGAAACTGACCGAAGAAAATACGGATCGATTTTCGCAGTTGCAGTTCTGGCCATATTTCTGCTGAACACGCGCTGCGTCAAAAACTAATTTTGGGTTAAACCTATATTTTATCTCAATAAACCGGGCGAGGAGTTGCTGTGATACTGGATCATAAATCCGTTCTTTTGGGGTGTGCACTTGGATTGGCCATCTTGGCCGCTGCTCCATCCTTCTCACAGCAAACCGGCAATGGTACGGAGCAAAAGGCGCCGGAGACGCCAGAGCAGCAAGCTTTGAAGGCGTTCCAGTCGACGATAAAGGCGGCGAAACCAGGGGACGACCTCAAATCTGCGATTGCGGGCATCGAGGCGATGGCCGGGCAAGGTGATCCTGCGGCAATGCAAGCTCTGGCTGATCTGTGCCGCGATGGAAAAATTGTTCCGAGGGATATTCCACGCGCGATCGATCTCTATACGAAAGCGCTTGAGAAGGGCAGGGTAGCCGCCGCGGGCAAGCTCGGTGACATCTACCGCCAGGGCAAGGCGGCCGGTCTCGATCCCGCCAAGGCCGTTGGCTATTACGAACAGGGCCTCAAGGCCGGTGACTCCGGCGCCAAGGCAGGGATGGCGGGCCTCTATGCGGAAGGCGTTCTGGTCGGGCGCGACGTTCCAAAGGCCGTCGCTCTCTATGAAGAGGTCATTGCCGAAGGGGGCACGTGGGCGATATCGTTGCTGGCCGCGCTCTATCTGAAGGGAGACGAGGTGGGCCTCGACCCCGTCAAGGGCATTATCTACTATGAACAGGCAGTTCAGGCTGGCGATGCCGGCGCAATGATCAGCCTCGGCAACGTCTATCGTGACGGCAAGGTCGTACCGAAGAATATTCCCAAGGCGATCGATCTCTATACGAAAGCGCTCGAGGCCGGCAGGATGGCGGCAGCGGCAAAACTTGGCGGTCTCTATAGCCAGGGTCAGGCCATTGGCCTTGATCCAGCCAAGGCGCTCGGATTTTACGAGCAAGGTGTCAAAGCAGGCGACGACGGCGCGAAGCTGGGCATGGCAGAACTCTACACCGAGGGCGTCGTTGTCCCGCGGGATATTGCCAAGGCGATCTCGCTCTATGAGGAAATTCTTTCCGGTGGCGGCACTTGGGCGGCCTCATCGCTGGCAGCGCTTCATCTGAGAGGAGCAGAGGTTGGGCTCGATCCCACCAGGGCGATTGGCTATTACGAGCAGGCGGTCAAGGCCGGGGATGCTGGCGCGATGCTCGCCCTTGGCGAACTCTACCGCGACGGCAAGGTGGTTGCGAAGGACATTCCAAAGGCGGTCGATCTCTACAGGAATGCGCTCGAGAATGGCAAGATCGCGGCGGCAGCCGAGCTTGGCGATCTTTATCGGCAAGGTCAGTCTGTTGGCCTCGATGCGGCCACGGCGCTCGGATTTTATGAGCAGGGCGCCAGGGCGGGCGACGTCAGCGCGAAGCTGGGCCTGGCTGAGCTTTATACCGAGGGTACCGTTGTTCCGCGTGATATTCCGAAAGCTACCGCCCTCTACGAGGAAATTCTTTCCGGCGGCGGCACTTGGGCAGCCTCATCGCTGGCGGCGCTTCATCTGAGAGGAGCAGAGGTTGGGCTCGATCCTACCAAGGCGATTGGCTATTACGAACAGGCGATCAAGGCTGGCGATGCCGGCGCGATGATTGCCCTTGGTAATCTCTATCGCGACGGAAAGGTCGTCGCGAAGGACGTGCCAAAGGCGGTCGATCTCTATATGAAAGCCCTTGAAAACGGTAAGACGGCTGCGGCGGCCAAGCTTGGCAGTCTCTATAGCCAGGGTCAGGCCGTTGGTCTCGACCCGGCCAAAGCGCTCGGATTTTACGAGCAAGGTGTCAAAGCCGGCGATCTCGGCGCCAAGCTGGGGATGGCAGACCTTTACGCCGACGGCGTCCTGGTCCCGCGCGATATTCCGAAAGCCACCGCTCTCTACGAGGAAGTCCTTGCAAATGGAGGCACATGGGCTGCTTCGTCACTGGGGGCGCTCTATCTGAGGGGAGCGGATGTCGGCCTCGATCCTGCCAGGGCGATTGGCTACTATGAACAGGCCGTCCAGACCGGCGATGCTGGCGCGATGATCAGCCTTGCGAAGGTCTACCGCGATGGAACTGCCGTTCCTAAGGACGTTTCCAAAGCGGCAGATTTGTACCAGAAAGCGTATCTCGCCGGCAGAAAGAACGGATTGGCGAGCGCGGCAAGCGTACTGCTTGCCGGAACGGCAGCACAGCAAAAACAGGCGCATGATCTTATTTCGAAGGGGCAACGGGAAAATGCTCCCGGTATCGCCTCTGTTCTGGCCTATGCGATGCTTGAGGGAACGGGCGTGCCGAAAAATCCGGCCCGGGCTATTGAAACCCTCAAGAATGCGAGTGCCGCAGGAGATGCAAATGCAGCTTCCACACTTGTTCAGCTTTATGCCCAAGGGCGGGGCAAGGATATCGCGAAGAATATTTCTCTGGCTAGGTCAGCACTCGCGACGACAGCAAGCCAGATGCCGCAGGAGCAGCGCGAAAGCGAAGAATTGTTCATCGAGGGGGCTGCCGCCGTTTCGGCGGCTCAATATGCAGCCTTCGCAGAGAAGCTTCAGAAGATGCAACCGGCTGTGAAGGCCAGTCTGGTCGGACGCCTCGTCGGCGCCAACAGCAACACCTACGTCTACATTCTTCAAAGCGAACTCGAGGGCGCCGGCACTTACGAAGGCAAGCGCAACGGTGTGTTGACCGGGGCCACGATCAGGGCCTTCAACCAGTTCTGCAGCCTGCGCAACAAGGTCACGCTTTGCAGAATGGGTCCTCTCAGCCGGCCGGCGCGCGAAGTGTTCCTCGATTTCATGCGGGAAACGAAGTCTTGAGGCTTTAGCGCTCAGTTGATCAGCGTTGCGCGCTTCGAAAGGTTGTTTGTCGTGGTGACGACGTCGCGGTATTCGACCACCGCGTCAGCGTCATGGCGGCTGCGGTAGATGCCGAATTTAAAATAGCCCGCTTCGTCGTGATCCCAATAGCCGACCGGGCCGTCGAATTTCACCACCTGGCGGCCGTTGAGCCATATGTTCAAGAGCCCGTCGGTCGATGAAACCTTGTGCTCGATGACGATGTTCAGCCACTCGCCGCGCGGGACATCGTGCATCCGGTACATTTCGCTGCTTGCCGGTTTGCCGTTCTGGATATAGCGCCGCAGGAAAACCAGATCCTTGCCCTGAATTTGGGCTGCGATATAGGGCGAGCGCTTGTCATCCTTGCTGCCGTGCCATTGGCCGACGATGAACCAGGAGTTTTCGTCGCTGGGTATCGGGAACCCGTCTGCGATCTTCACGCGGTAGGCATTCCATATGACCTCGCCCTTGGGAAAGTTTATGGCGCTGGTTGCTTCCGAGCGGTCCCTGTTTTCACTATCGAAACCGGCGCGCTCGCCGGGACGAACCTCGAAGCGCAGGACCAGATCGTTGTTGTTACTGCGCCGGGTGCCGACGGAATAGGCTTTCCGGGCAGATTGATTGAGGTACTCCCCGTTTTTATAAAGGAAATCGTCAGGAAGCGGCGTCACTCCCGATGACGATGCGGATGTGTCTGCGTCCAGAGTCAGCCGTCCGTTGGCGTGCGTGGCTTGCTGCGGAAAGCTGACGGCAGCGGCGATCAAAAGGGTCGTGCAGGAGAGATGACCGATCCGGCGACTGAAAATCTGCTTCATTTTGATCGCTCCTTAAAACCGCTTGCGCCGTCGAATCGGCAAAATACATCGATATAAAACTGGTAATGGATCGCCAAGCGATCAACCCATAGCTTTCAACCTTATGTGATAAGAAAGCGTTTCGGGCTGGGCCAGAGACCGTGCGCTGCAGTTCTAGCGCCAGAATGAGCGGACAACGTGGCGATCCAGGGGTGGGTTTGCAAATAGGACTTGTCCTGAAGCCGTGATTGTTTTCGCCCGCCGCCAAAGGTAAAACTGCTGTCATGCAATGGAGCGACCAGGCCATCATCATCGGCGTCAAGCGGCACGGAGAAACCTCTGTCGTCGCCGAAGTCATGACGCATGCGCATGGACGACATCTCGGGCTCGTGCGGGGCGGTCGTTCGCGGACGATGCAGCCGGTGTTGCAGCCGGGAAATGAGGTGGAAGTCACCTGGCGGGCTCGGCTTGACGAGCATCTCGGGGAGTTCAGGATGGAGCCGGTCCGTTTGCGCGCGGCGCGGCTGATGGAGGCGGCAACCTCGGTCTACGGTGTCCAGGCCATGGGAGCGCTGCTGCGGCTTCTGCCCGAGCGCGATCCGCATCCGCATCTGTATGAAGCCCTGAATGTCATCCTCGAAAACCTGCATGATCCCCGCGATGCTGGCGAACTGTTCGTGCGCTTCGAGATCGCGGTGCTGAACGACCTCGGCTTCGGCCTCGACCTCGCCGAATGCGCTGCGACCGGTAGGCGTGACGATCTCGTTTATGTTTCGCCGAAATCCGGCCGTGCCGTCAGTCGTGAGGCTGGCGCGCCCTATGCGGACAAGATGCTGGCGCTGCCGGGCTTTCTGGCCGAAGGTGGCGCCGCGGACTACGACAGCTTGGCTGCAGCCTTCCGCATGACGGCATTCTTTCTTCATCGCCGTGTCTACGAGCCGCGCGGCATCGGCCTTTCAACCGCTCGTGAAGGTTTTGTCCAGGCCGCGCTCAAGGCCCTGAAGCCGCAAGACACCGCCGCGCATCCATAAGGAATCTCGAAAATGACTGTCGAACTCTACCCCGGAATGACCGTGTCCGGCATCGGCACGGTGCCGCTGGAAGCTGTCGCACGCGATGGGGGGCTGAAGGCGATGCTGGATCTTCTGGGCGGCGTTCATCCCGCCCCGCCGATGTCGGCCACGCTCAAGTTCGGATTGAGCGAAGTCGAGGAGGGCAGGGTGGTGTTTACGGGGCTGCCATCGACCGAACATCTCAATCCGCTCGGCACGGTCCATGGCGGTTGGGCGGCGACGGTCATGGATTCGGCGCTCGGCTGTGCGGTCATGACAACGCTGAAACCGGGCGAGGCCTATACGACCGTGGAGTTCAAGGTCAATCTGGTGCGACCGTTGCTACCCGGCATGGGCGAGGTGTTCTGCGAAGGCAAGATCGTCCATCGCGGCCGGACGCTGGCAACATCGGAAGCGTGGCTAAAGGACAAGAACGGCAAATTGCTGGCCCACGGCACGGAAACCTGCGCCATCTTCCCGATCGAGAACTTGATGCGGTAGCGTTGCCGCCACCGCCGGCCCCACACGAACTTCAAGCCTCATCGAACAATATGAAGTCGATCTCTCCGAGACGATCCCGATCTGCGATCGCCGCCACTTCGGCGATCTTTCCATCGCGGATCGTCAGGCGGAGGATGACATGCAATTGCCCGCCGACCTCGACGATGAACCCGAACCCGTCTTCCACGAATGCCGGTTGTGCGCCAAGTGCGCGGCCCTTGAACGTGTTGGCCACGGCTGCTGCACCGCTGATTTCCGCGAGTGCACCGAGCCTGACCGCCGCCGCATCCGCGCGGAACACGACATTTGGATCAAGCACCGAAAGCAGCGCCTCGAAATCGCCGCCGCGCGCCGCCGCCAGAAAAGCCTCGACGATTTTGCGTTGGGCGCTGCGATCGGCATTGGCTGCCGTCCGTGCACCCTGAACACGGCGGCGGGCACGACTTGCCAGTTGCCGAGCCGCTTCCGGGGACCGATCGATGATTGGTGCGATCTCATCAAACGGCACGGCGAACATGTCGTGCAGCACGAAGGCCAGTCGCTCGGCGGGTGCCAGCGTTTCGAGCACGATCAACAGGGCTGCGCCGACCGAATCGGCCAGCAGCGCTTCATGCTCCGCTTCCTCGCCGCTTGTCGCCGGCTCAGGCACATGCGGGCCGTAAGGCTCCTCGCGCCGTGATTTTCGGGCGCGCAGCATATCGAGGCAGATCCGCGCTACCACTGTCGTCAGCCAGCCACTGAGGTTGCCGATCTCTGTCGGGTCCGAACGGCCAAGGCGTAGCCACGCCTCCTGCACGGCGTCTTCCGCTTCCGCGCTGGAACCGAGCATGCGGTAGGCGGCGGCCTTCAGCCGGCCCCGATCCGCCTCGAACTTTTCCGCCAGAATTTTTTTCTCGTCCATCCGTCACATTCCTCCGCTGCGCTCCGTCATGCCTATGACGACCGAGAACCAGATGATGTGACAGACAAACGTCAGGGGAACGGCAGCGTCAAGATGAACGCTGGATACAGATATCCGGATGAGCCAAACAGTGAGGAGATATCCCGTGCAGCCGAGAATGAACAACCCCGCCGTCATGATCCCTGAAGCCATGCAGGTGCTGATGGCTCTTGCGACCGTCACACACAAAGGCGGCGTGCCTGCGTTGACCCTTGAACTCGTCAATCTGCGCGCCAGCCAGATCAACGGCTGCAGCGTCTGCGTCGATGCGCATCCGCGTGTTGCCAAAAAGGCGGGTGAAACAGACGAGCGTCTCTTTGCCGTCGCTGCCTGGCGCGACACGCCATACTTTACGGATGCCGAGCGGGCGGCTCTTGCCTTGACGGAAGCCTTGACGCGGCTCAGCGACCGCGCCGATCCGGTGCCGGACGATATCTGGAACGAGGCAACCCGGCACTACGACGAGACCGCGCTGGCCACCCTTCTTCTCGCCATCGCCAACATCAATGTCTGGAACCGGCTCAATGCCGCGACGAAGCAAGTGGCTGGCGTCTGGAAACCTTGAGCGGTTTTGCAGGGGAAACAACGAAAAATGGCGCCGCGAATGCAGCGCCATTTCTCAATTCAGGGGCAAAGGGTTAGCCGATCTTGCCGCCGCCCTGCTTGGTGATGGCAATAACGGCCGGGCGAACCGGCATGTCGTCCTTGAAGTCCGGCCAGCGTGTCGCCGGGTTCTCGAAGGTCGCCAGACCCGCGTCGCCCGGATGCTGGACGGAGACGAAAAATGTGTCGGAGGTCGGGTTGAAGCTCGGCCCGCACATTTCTGCGCCAACCGGCACCCGAAAGAACAGCTTCGACGTGCCGCGGGCATCACCTTCGGTATCGATGGCCCAGATGCCGTCAGTGCGTCCGGTATCCTTCTCGTTGTTGCCGTCGGTCGCCACCCAGAGGCGGCCATCGGCGTCGATGGCGCAATTGTCCGGCATGCCGAACCAGCCGTTCTTCGTCGTCGCAGTCGAGAAGGAGGCGCCGACCTCGGCCACCGACGGATCGCCGCACTTCAGGAGAATGTCCCATTTCGACTTGGTGGACGTGAAATCGCCGTCGGTTTCGGTGATTTCGACGATGTGACCAAAGGCGTTGTCGGCGCGCGGATTGGCAGTGTCGATCTGGTCCGCCTTGCGCTTGGTGTTGTTGGTCAGCATCACATAGACCTTGCCGTTCTTGGCGTTCGGCTGGATGTCTTCCGGGCGGTCCATCTTCGTGGCCCCCAGGGCGTCCGATGCAAGGCGCGTGTTGATCAGCAGGTCGGCCTGGCTGGCAAAGCCGTTCTGCGCCGTCAGCGGGCCTTCGCCGTGCACCAGCGGCATCCATTCGACCGTACCGTCGGCATCGAATTTCGCCACGTAGAGCGTGCCCTCGTCGAGCAAATCCATGTTGGCGGCGCGGTCGTTCGGGTTGAAGGTGCCTTTGGTGACGAACTTGTAGACATAGTCGAAGCGCTCGTCGTCGCCGCAGTAAAACACCACGCGGCCGTCCTTGTTGACGATCGATTCGGCACCTTCATGCTTGAAGCGGCCAAGCGCGGTGCGCTTCTTCGGAACGGAGGTCGGGTCCATGACGTCGACTTCGACGATCCAGCCGAAACGGTTGGATTCGGTCGGCTCCTTGGAGACGTCGAAGCGGTCGTAGAACTTCGACCATTCATATTGTCCGCCCGGAATGCCGAGACGCTTCATCTGCGCGAATTCCGGATGGTCCTTTGCCATTTCGCCGCCGAAATAGCCGTTGATGTTCTCTTCGGCCATCACATAGGTGCCCCAGGCGGTGACGCCGCCGGCGCAGTTGTTGATGGTGCCGAAAACTTGTCTGCCGGTCGGGTCAGACGGTGTCTTCACCCGCTCATGGCCGGCAACCGGACCGGAGAGCTGCATTTCGGTCTTGGCCGTCAGGCGGCGATTGTACTTGCCGTCGAGCACCGGCTGCCACTTGCCCTCGACCTTGCGGATTTCGACGATCGTGCCGCCATGCGCCGCCATCTCGATATCGACCAGGTCCTTGGTGTATTCACCGAGCTCGACCTTTTCCTCTTCGACTTCCTTGCCATCCTTGATGACCGGTTGGCCATCCTTCATCACCTTTGCCTTCACGACGGACGCGAACTTCGGAAACATGATTTCGGCATTGGTGTATTCGTGGTTGACGACGAGCAGGCCGTGATCCGGATTGCCTTCGAGCGGGATGAAGCCGATGTAGTCGTTGTTGTAGCCGAACAGTTTTTCCTGGCTTGCAGCGGTCTGGTTCAGCGGGTCGAAATCCGGGCTGTCGGCAAACAGCTTGTCGCCCCAGCGGAGCAGGATATCGGCATCGTAACCTTCGGCGACGTGGTGGGTCTCGTCGATGCCCACCTCGACTTCCTTGAAATCGAAGCTGGACATGCTTTCGGCGCGCGCATCGTCAGCCGTCAGGATCGCCAGCGGGCTGACGGTGGTGGAGATGGCAGCGACCGCCAGCGAACCGGCTATGAACGACCGGCGGGAAAACCGGCGATTGATGATGTCGCCCATGGTCGGATTGGTGGAACAGTTCTGGCCGATATCTTCACGCTCTTCGCGGCGGTCGGTTAGCGTCTTGAATTTCGGTTCGGCTGTTGGGTCAACAAGATGATCCATGGTCATTCTCCTTTTTTCAGGAAACTGCGCGAAAGCGCATCGACGCATCCATACCCACGGCATAATGACAGGTTCGCGACAATCCGGTGAAGAGATTGCTGCGCTGAAACGTCTTCGATTTGGCCTGCGGCTGAAAAGCTGTATGGTCTCAAGGGTTGCGTCGGTCCGGGCGCCGGGGAAAAAACATGATCGAAGTCATTGCTTTCGTTGCTTTTGGCATAGCGCTCGCAGCGCTTCTCAACGGACGCAAGACGGCCGAGCGGCTGGAAACCGAGATTGCGGCGCTCAAGGAAGAATTGAAGCGAATCGAGGAGCAGCGGGGCACTGTCCCTACAGTGGATATTGTTGCGGAAGCCGTGGAACAAGCCGAGCCGGTGAAAAGCCTCTTGCCACCGATCGAACCCGCAACCGTGGAGCGGAAGCGCCTTAGCGAAATCAAAAAGGGCGACGCGATCTTCGGCGGTCCGCCGCCCAGCCAGGATGCCGTCGAAAAGGCCTCACGTGGTGAACCCATGGCGGCACGGGCTGCCGGAGCGGCGACGATTGATGCCGTTGCCCCACGGCAGAAGGAAAGCCTCGAAAGCCGCCTCGGCGCACGCTGGGCCGTCTGGGTCGGCGGCATCGCGCTGGCGCTCGGCGGCGTCTTCATGGTCAAATATTCGATCGACGCAGGCCTGCTCAGCCCGGCGGTGCGGCTGTTCATGGCGGCTATCTTCGGTCTTGTTCTGATCGGTATCGGAGAATTTGTCCGCCGCCGCGCCGTGCCTCTGGTCGCCGATGAGTTTCAAAATGCGATGATCCCCGGCATTTTGACGGCAGCGGGCGCAGTGACGCTGTTCGGTGTCTGCTATGCCGCCCATGGCATCTATGGCTTTATCGGTCCGACTACGGCCTTTGTGCTTTTGGCGCTGGTGTCGCTTGCCACCGTCGGCCTGTCGCTGCTGCACGGACAGGCTCTTGCCGGGCTCGGCCTTCTGGCCTCGCTGCTCACTCCGGCCTTGGTGTCATCGGAAAGCCCCAGCCCCTGGAGCCTGTTCGGGTTTCTCGGTATTGCCTGGATCGCCACATTGCTTGCGGCGCGCATACGCCGCTGGACCATCGTGCCGTCGGTCGCCAATATCGGCCTTTGCCTTTGGGCGCTTGCTTATATCGCCTCTGCAAGGCCGTTCGAGACATTGCCGGTGACTTTGGTCATGCTGGTGATGATTGCCGGCATCGGCTTCATCTGGCCGGGCAGACTTGCGGGCCGTATCGACATCGACCCGGAGAACACGGTAGATGGTCAGCCGCTCGCGACACCGCGCCCCCCCTGGGAGCGCGTGATGGCACCGCCCTTTTCTGCCATCACCGTGACGGCCGGAATTTCCGCGCTGTTGACGGCGCTTGCCATGATCAGCCCTCTGACCACGGCGTCCGGCTATCCGGTCACGCAGTTCTGCCTTGTCGTGGCCGCTCTTGCGGCTATCGGCGCCTTGCGTCGCTACGCGGTCTACCCGGCCTTGCTGGCAGCCTTTGTGGCGGTGGTCGGCGCCTGGAGCATGACGGCGCTGAGTGGCCTGCTCACCTTCATCGATCCCGCGATCCCCGGCCATATCGCGGTTCTCGCGGTACCGGGACCAACGGCAATGCTCGCCAGTATGGCGCTCTCCGTCGCTTTCATCGCGCTTGGAGCCCTGGCGAACCATCTGCATCGGAACGACCAGCCGCCATTGGCGACGATCTGGGCCGCGATCATGGCGATCGTGCCGATCGCGCTGGTCGGCATGTCTTTCCTGATGACGGGCAATCTGACGTTCGACCTTTCACACGGGCTGTTTGCCATCGCGGCGGGCCTCATTCTTCTCGGTCTCGCCGAATGGTTTTCGCGCAGCACCTCGTCTGCGGAGCCCATCGATCTGCCGCAGGCATTTCTGGTTGCCGGTTCCTTCGGCCTTTTCGTCATCGCACTGCATGCGCTGACGGACGGTCTGGCAACCACGATCCTGATCGCGCTCCTTGGAACCGCCTATGTCGCGGCGACGCGTCTGCGCTCTTGGCCGGCACTGCCCTGGATGATGGTGGGTGCGGCGATCGTCGTGCTCGCTCGTATTGCCTGGGAGCCGACCATCGTCGGGCCTGCGAATCTAGGGGTGACGCCGGTCTTCAATGCGCTGCTCGTTGGCTACGGCATCCCTGCATTGCTGCTCGTTTTCTCGGCTTTCGAACTGCGCAACTGGCCGGGCGTGCGTGTCCGAAACCTGCTGCAGGCGCTGGCCAGCCTGTTCGTACTACTGACGGTCGCCATTCTCGTTCGTCACGCCATGAATGGCGGCGTGCTCGACAGTTCCACGCCGACGCTCGGCGAGCAGTCGATCTATACGCTGCTCGCCATCGGCGCCTCCAGCATCATGATGACGCTCGACCGGAAGTCGCCGAGCCCGGTCTTCCGTTATGGCAGCATGGCGATCGGCGTCCTGTCGATGCTTTCGATCCTCGGCGCGCACCTGCTGGGGCTCAATCCTTATTTCAGCGGCGAACTGCTCGGCTCGATACCGTTTTTCGATCTCCTGCTGATCGGCTACCTCCTGCCGGGGCTGGGATATGCGGGGCTCGCCTGGTACGCGCGCGGTAAGCGGCCGATGCCCTATGTCACCGCGCTTGCGGTGACAGGCGCCGTCCTTGCGTTCGCCTGGGCGACGCTGTCGGTGCGCCGCTTCTGGCAGGGCCAGAACATTGCCGACTGGAAAGGCTTCCTTCAGGGCGAAACATATACCTATTCCGTCGTCTGGCTGTTGCTCGGCGTGCTGTTGCTGGTCCTCGGCTCCCGCTTCAATGCCAAGAGCATCCGCATCGCCTCGGCGGTTCTGGTCTTTGTCGCGGTGCTGAAGGTGTTCCTGATCGACATGGCCAATCTCGAGGGCTTCCTGCGCGCCCTGTCCTTCATCGGCCTTGGCGCCGTCCTGATCGGTATCGGGCTGTTCTATCAGAAGATCCTGTCGGGCAAGGCAAGCGTTGAGCCGCAACCGCAAACGACGGTGGACATCGAAGCGGAACCGGGTCAAACAGCCTGACCGCTCCGATTCTTCCGCCTCCCTTATGATGGATTTCGCATGAGCCACCTGCCTTCACTTGCTGCTGCCTTTGCGCCCCACGAAGCCGTCGCTGAGCGGCTGCTGCCGCATGCGGTCTCCGGCAATGACGGTTCGCATGACGCAGCCCATCTGATCCGTGTCTGGAAAAATGCTTTGCGTATTCATGGGTCGGAAGGCGGCGACCTTCGCATCATCGCTGCTGCCGTGCTGCTGCATGATTGCGTCTCGGTCGAGAAGAATTCGCCCCATCGCGCCCAGGCCTCGCGTCTTGCTGCGGAAAGAGCTTTCGAACTGCTCGACGAACTCGGCTGGCGCACTGCGGAGATCACCGCCGTCGCCCACGCGATCCTCACGCACAGCTTCTCGGCCAATATCCAGCCGGAAAGTCTGGAGGCGAAAATCCTGCAGGACGCGGACCGTCTCGACGCGATCGGCATGATCGGAGCCGCCCGCTGTTTCTATATCGCCGGGCGCATGGGCAGCGGCCTCTATGATCCGCTCGACCCCCTGGCGCAAGATCGTCCGCTCGACGACAAGGCCTATGCCATTGACCATTTCGAGACGAAGCTGTTCAAACTGACGGACAGTTTCCAGACGGCGGCGGGCCGCGCGCTCGCCCGGCAGCGGCAGGAAAGGCTGCGTGCGGTGCTCGGCATGCTGGTCGAGGAAATCTAGCAAAGACAGATGCTTGCGGTAATCGCCGGAATCAATCTGTAATGATCTTGAATTGCGATCTGAACGCCTGGGAGTGACGACATGAAGGTGACCGGCCTCAACATTCACCCGCTGAAGAGTGGCCGCGCCATCGCACAGACCTCGGTCTCCGTTCAACGGGATGGTCTTGCCGGCGACCGGCGCTTCATGGTCGTCGATCCCGATGGAAAATTCATCACGCAGCGCGAATTGCAGTTGTTGGCACAGGTTGAGGCCACGCATGTGACCGGTGGTGTCCACCTGAAAATGGGAACCCGAACGACGACGGTGTCCTTCGATCCTGACAGGCGGCTGGATGTTCGTGTCTGGGACAGCGACGTCAATGCGGCCGTTTCCGAAGACCGCGCCAATGCCACGCTTTCGGACTGGTTCGGCCGTCCGGTCAAGCTGGTGCATATGGATGACCAGGCCAAGCGCGTCGTGGGCGAGGAATGGGCAGGCGAGGCGGCGCCCGTCGGTTTCGCGGATGGCTTTCCGGTACTGATCACCACCACATCGTCGCTTGCCGATCTCAACGTCTCGCTGATCGCCAAGGGCCAGGAGCCGGTCGGTATGGACCGCTTCCGCACCAATATCCTGATCGACAACGACGATCCCTGGGAGGAGGATTTTTGGGAAAGCGTCGAGATCGGCGGCATTGTGTTCGATCTCGTCAAGCCCTGCGCCCGCTGCATCATGACGACCCAGGACCAGGTGACCGGCGAGCGCATCGGCGGCAACCCGATCCAGGGGCTCGCCGAAAAACGCATGTCGGCCGACCGGCGCGTCCCGGGCGTCCTGTTCGGCTGGAACGCCGTGCCGCGCAGCGAGGGGACGGTAAGGCTTGGCGACGCGATGCAGATCGTCCGGTCGCGGGAAGAGCGCTGGCCGATGAAGATCAGGGCGTAATCCGAGCAAAACCAAGTTCGTCAGTCGTGCCACAGGGCCGCGTCTATCGCCTTTATTGTCGATGCGGACAGCGGCCCTTTCTCAAGCGCGCCGGCATTTTCCTCGACCTGTTTCACCGTGCGAAAACCGGGGATCGGCAGTGTGTTCGGCGAGCGCGCCCAGAGCCAGGCCAGAGCCCCTTGAGTCAGCGTCCGCCCATCGGTTCGCAGCAGATCGCGGATTGAATCCAGCCTTTTGGAAAATCCCGGATCGACCACGCCGTCGCGGAAATATTTGAGCCAATCGAGATCGGCGCTGCGCACGTCGTTTGCCGCGAGCTTGTCGCTCGGCTTGAACTTGCCGGAGAGCAGGCCCATCGCTAGCGGGCCGCGGTTGATGGAAATGAGATTTTCCCGGTCGATAAGCGCGATCATCGCGTTTGCCGATTCCAGCACATTCATCGTGTGCTGGACCGAAACGAAGCCTTCGCGCCCGGCAAAGCGCGCCGCCCGCTCCGGCCAGTCTGTGCTCCAGCCATAGGCCGCGATCTTGCCTGCGGCGCGCAAGCCATCGAGCGTGTCGAAGACCGCATCGGCTTCGATCGGGTCAAATTCGTTGAGGTGGAATTGAAGAAGGTCGATCCGCTCTCGTTTCAAGCGCCTGAGCGATGTTTCCACCGATGCACGGATGAAATCCGGCGTAGCAAAGGCGCCGGTTGCCTGCTTGGTTGCCGGATCGGTGGCAAAACCGAATTTGGTCGCCACGACGATGTCCGGATGGGAGGCGAGGGCGTCGCCCAGAACTTCCTCGGAATGACCGGCGCCGTAGTTGGACGCCGTATCAAAGAAACGGATGCCGAGATCGATTGCCCGGTGGATGGCACGGATGGACTCCGCGTCATCGACATCCCCCCAGCCGAGCGGCACATCTCCGGCATAGAACGGCCCGCCGATTGCCCAGCAGCCCATGCCCAGACGCGGAATGGTACGTCCATCCCAGAGCGTGATGCAGGTGGATTTCGTCTTGTCGAGCATGGTGACCTCCATATGATTTTCGACCGAAGCTATCAGCCGTTCTGCGAACGACAAACGCCAAGGATCGGAGCATGTTTTTCAGAAACGAAAAACCACCTTCTCAAGGAATTGACGCCATCCCACCCGATGCTCCGCATTCATCCATCAATATGGCTGATCGCAACGTCATTTTAATTCGCTTTTTTAGCGGATCGTCGAAGGGTAGATTGCCGCTCCAATCATCCGGAGTTGTTCATGTCAGCCGTTTCATCCACCACCCCGCGAGTATCGGTCGCCAGCCCCGGTTTGCCCTGGCTGATCATCATTGCCGGTTCCCTCATCGCCGTCCTGACGTTCGGGCCGCGCTCGGCTATGGGTTTCTTCCAACTGCCGATGCTCGCTGATACCGGCTGGGACCGCACCACCTTCGGTCTTGCCATGGCTTTCCAGAATCTGGCCTGGGGCGTCAGCCAGCCGTTCTTTGGGGCGATCGCCGACAAGTACGGCTCCTGGCGGGTACTGGCCTTTTCTGGTCTCGTCTATGCCGGTGGATTGATCATCATGGCTTTCGCCAATGCGCCGATCTGGTTGCATATCGGCGGTGGCGTCATGGTCGGCCTTGGCGTCGGCTCCGGTTCCTTCGGCATTCTTCTTTCTGCCTTTGCCCGCAACGTCACCCCGCAGCAGCGCTCCATGGCCTTCGGCATCTGCACGGCGGCCGGTTCTGCCGGCATGTTCCTGTTCGCGCCGCTGAGTCAGGGACTGATTTCGGCCTTCGGCTGGTCCGACAGTCTGGTCTACATGGCGGTGCTCATGCTGCTCGTACCATTGTTTGCGATACCGCTGCGCGGTAACTCGTCGTCCGGAACCCAGAAGGAAGCGCTCTACAAGCAGTCGATCGCCGAGGCGCTGAAGGAGGCGCTCGGCCACAAGAGCTATCTTCTGCTCGTCTCCGGCTTCTTCGTCTGCGGCTACCAGGTGGCCTTCATCACCGCGCATTTCCCGGCCTATATCGGCGATATCGGCATCGATGCGCGTTATGCGGTCATTGCGCTGGCCCTGATCGGCTTTTTCAACATCATCGGCTCGCTGGCGGCCGGTTTCATCGGGCAACGCTATTCAAAACCCTATTTCCTGTCGCTGATCTATATTGCCCGCTCGGTCGTCGTCTCGGCCTTCCTGCTTCTGCCGCAATCGCCGACGTCGGTCATCATCTTCGCTGCGGTCATGGGCCTGCTTTGGCTGTCGACCGTGCCGCCGACAAACGGCCTCGTCGCCATCATGTTCGGCACGCGCCATCTCGGCTTGCTCGGCGGCATCGTCTTCCTGTCGCATCAGGTCGGCTCCTTCCTCGGCGTCTGGATGGGCGGTTATCTCTACGACCATTTCGGTTCCTATGATCCGGTCTGGTGGCTCGGGGTGGCGCTCGGCGTCTTTGCCGCCATCGTCCATTGGCCGATCGAGGAAAAGGCCGTGGTCCGTCCGGCGATCGCCTGACCGCCTCGAAAATTCTTGGCCTTCCCGCAGAAATAGCGGGAGGGCATTCTTGAAAACTGTCACAAAACTTTCTAAGTCTGATCCACCGGCACTGCCGGTTTTGTTTTGAACCTATTATGCTCAAATTGAGCAAAATAGGTTTTTGCCGCCGGAGGGGCGGTAGAGGAGCAGTTTGATGACGATCGCACAGACCAATGCGGCCACCCAGACTTCCGGCGTGCTGAAGACTGCCGCCGAGCGCTTCGGCATCCTCGAAAGACCGGACCTGACCTTCACGCCGGAGATCGCCCGGGAAACTGCGCATCTCTACGAGCGCGTCAAGCAGTTCGTCCCCGCCTTCGAATGGCCGGTCTACGCACCCTATGTGCACGCCATCAATAGGCTGAAGAAGGAGCGCGGCGCGGTCATCCTCGCCCACAATTACCAGACGCCCGACATTTTCCACTGCGTCGCCGATATCGTCGGAGACTCGTTGCAGCTTGCCCGCGACGCCACCAAGGTCGATGCCGAAATCATCATCCAGTGCGGCGTGCACTTCATGGCAGAGACCTCCAAGCTCCTGAACCCGGAAAAGACCGTTCTGATCCCGGATGGCAAGGCCGGTTGCTCGTTGTCCGAATCGATCACCGGCGCCGATGTGCGGCTCCTGAAGGAGCGCTACCCCGGCGTGCCCGTGGTGACCTATGTCAACACGTCCGCCGACGTGAAGGCAGAGACGGACATCTGCTGCACCTCGTCCAACGTACTCGCCGTCGTCGAGAGCCTGGAGAGCGATACGGTGCTTTGCATCCCGGATGAATATCTGGCGATGAACGTCGCCAAGCAGACGAAAAAGAAAATCCTCACCTGGAAGGGGCACTGCGAGGTGCACGAGCGCTTCACGGCCGCTGAACTCTTGGCCTACAAGGAAGCCGATCCGTCGATCGAGATCATCGGCCACCCGGAATGCCACCCGGACGTCATAGCCGTCTGCGATTTCGCCGGATCGACCTCCGGCATGATCAACTACGTCAAGGACAAGCGTCCAGCCCGGGTGCTGCTGGTTACCGAATGCTCGATGGCCTCGAACATCCAGGCCGAGGTCAAGGGCGTTGATTTCATCAAGCCGTGCAATCTCTGTCCGCACATGAAGCGCATCACGCTGCCGAAGATTCTCGACAGCCTGCTGTTCATGACGGAGGAAGTCCTGGTCGACCCGGCGATTGCCGGCCGCGCAAGGCTTGCCGTCGAGCGGATGGTGAATTTGAAGCAGTAAACGACGAGCCGGGAGGCAATAGTGGCCCGAAGGGCCGGATGAGGGGGAAGACAAATTGGAGTTTGCCGCATCACCCCCTCATCGCCTCGCTACGCTCGGCACTTCTCCCCGCTGGGGAGAAGTGGGAGACATTCCCGGAGGAGGAATAGCATGCTGACTGACCATTTCCGCCCGCAATCCTTTAACGGCATTGACGATATCGTGATCGTCGGTGGCGGTCTTGCCGGCCTGTTTTGCGCGCTGAAGCTCAGCCCGCGCCCCGTCACCGTGCTTGCCGCCGCGCCGATCGGTCACGGCGCGTCTTCCGCCTGGGCGCAGGGCGGCATCGCCGCGGCCATGGGTCTCGGCGACACCATCGACAAGCACGTCGCCGATACGCTGGTTGCCGGTGCGGGCATTGTCGATGAGAAGATGACGCGGCTGATGGTTGCCGAGGGGCCGGCCCGCATCCACGATCTGCTTGGCTACGGCGTTCCCTTTGACCGCGATCTGGAAGGCAAGTTGTTGCTTTCGCGAGAGGCTGCCCATTCCGAGCGCCGCATCGTCCGCGTCAAGGGCGATATGGCCGGCAAGGCGATCATGGAGGCGCTGATCTCGGCGGTGCGGAACACGCCGTCGATCCGTGTGCTCGAGGGCTATGTCGTCGAGGAACTGGTACGCCAGGGCCGCTTCATTTCCGGCGTCATCGCGCGGCCGGATGCCGGCCAGTCGAAGAAGCGCGTGTCGTTCCCGGCCCGCGCCGTGGTTCTTTGCTCCGGCGGCGTCGGCCATCTCTTTTCCGTCACCACCAACCCGACCGAAGCCTGCGGGCAGGGCGTCGGCATGGCGGCCCGCGCCGGCGCGATCATCGCCGATCCGGAATTCATCCAGTTCCACCCGACGGCGATCAATATCGGCCGCGATCCGGCGCCGCTGGCAACCGAGGCGCTGCGTGGCGATGGCGCGCATCTGATCAATTCCGCCGGACACCGCTTCATGCTGGATATCCATCCGGACGGCGAGCTTGCGCCGCGCGACATCGTTTCGCGCGGTGTCTTTGCCGAAGTGCAGGCCGGACGCGGCGCTTTCCTCGATTGCACCAAGGCTGTCGGCACGCATTTCCCCGAAGCATTCCCGACCGTCTACGCCTCCTGCATGTCGGCAGGCATCGATCCTGTGACGCAGCCGATCCCGGTCGTCCCGGCGGTCCATTACCATATGGGCGGCGTGCTCACCGACGCCGAAGGCCGCACCTCGATCGACGGCCTGTGGGCTGCCGGCGAGGTCACGTCGACCGGCGTTCACGGTGCCAACCGGCTCGCCTCCAATTCGCTGCTCGAAGCCGTGGTCTTTGCCGCCCGCATCGCCGAAAACATCAAGGGCATGCTGCCGGAGCCGAAGATCGCCGACTGGGGCAAGAATGCCGGCGAGAGCGACGATCCGGTGACGATCGAGGACAGCCCGCCGCTGACGGCGCTGCGTCACATCATGAGCGACCATGTCGGCGTCATTCGCAGCCAGGACACGCTCACCCGCGCCATCCGCGCCATTGCCAATCTGGAGCGCCAGAACACCCGAATGCGCTTCAGCAACATCGTCACTACGGCCAAGCTGATTACCACCGGCGCCTATCTGCGCACCGAAAGCCGCGGCGGCCATTTCCGCTCCGATTGCCCGGAACCGCGCCCCGAATGGAAACACCGGACGTTCCTGACGCTTGCCGAAGCTGACCGGATTGTGGCGGAACTGGCGGAAACGGAGAGTGTTTAGAGTTATGCGCCAGGCCGTTTTTGCTCCGTCACCCTCGGGCTTGACCCGAGGGTCCAGATGCAGGCGGCATGGATCCTCGGCTCAAGGCCGAGGATGACGATTGGAGAGGCCGGTTTGAAACACCGAAGCCATCCCACCTGCATCTTCTGAGGAACCCCAATGACACCCACCGCCCTTCGCCCCGAACTGCCTGCCCTGATGGTTGAGGAGCAAGTCCGCGCGGCCCTGCTGGAAGACCTTGGCCGCGCCGGCGACATCACCACCTACGCGACAATCGCACCGGACAGGACCGCCACCGCGGAAATGAACGCCCGGGAAAACGGTGTCGTCGCCGGCATGGAACTGGCCCGCACCGCCTTTCGCCTGATCGATCCGGCGATTCGTTTCGAGGCCTTCGTCACGGATGGCGACAGCCTGGCGCCGGGCACGGTGCTTGCCCGCATATCCGGCCCCACTCGCGGCCTCCTGTCAGCGGAGCGCGTGGCGCTCAATTTCCTCATGCACCTCTGCGGTGTCGCCACCTATACCTCGAAATTCGCCGCCGAAATCGCCCATACCCGCGCGAAAGTCTGCTGCACCCGCAAGACCATCCCCGGCCTGCGGGCGCTCGAAAAATACGCGGTGCGCCTCGGCGGCGGCTCCAATCATCGCTATGGCTTGGATGACGCCATCCTGATCAAGGACAACCACATCGCCGTGTCCGGTGGTGTTGCCAGCGCTGTCAATGCCGCGCGCGCCTATTGCGGTCATCTGGTCAAGATCGAGGTCGAGGTGGATGGGCTCGATCAGATGCGCGAGGCCCTGACCGCCAGCCCGGATGTCATCCTGCTCGACAATATGGGGCCGGACCTGCTGCGCGAAGCCGTCGCCGTCAACGCTACCCATTGCCAGCTTTCAGCCGATGCGTATGCCGCCGATCCGCGCCGCACCAAGCTGGAGGCCTCCGGCAACGTCAACCTCCAGACCATCCGCGCCATCGCCGAAACCGGCGTCGACTATATCTCGACGTCCAAGATCACCATGGCAGCGCCGACGCTGGATATCGGATTGGATGTGGTGATCGGCTGAGGTGATGCAGAGCCTGGCGTCATGCGACGTTGATTGCCCGCCGCCGTGTCCATTCGTCAGCGACGTCGCCCATCGTCTTGCGCGAGCCGTCCTTGATCCACGCCATGAACGCGCGGTCGAAAACAAACCCGTCGCCGCAATGCGCAGTCAGAAAGCGGCGGACATTCTGCGTGTTCTTGTAGGTCGCCGTGACCGCGGTATCACGGTCGATCGGATCAGCATGCCAGTCAAAACCCTTCATTTGATCTCCTACCGTTGCAGCACGAAAGGGCAGACAAGGCGTTCACCGATCGTCAGTGTCTTGCCGCAATCATAGCGGCAGGTCTTGAAAGGACCATTCACGTCCTCGCCATTCAGATTGCATATGGTGATCGCCGGCTGGCCGGATGCGTCGTTGCCATCGAAATAGTCGGGAATGGCCGGTTTGTCTTCCGGTGCGGTGAGAAGAGCGCCGGCGAGGAAAAGAGCAATTGTCTGCATCGGTGTGGGCCTCGCTGCTTCGGGGATGGTGCGTGCCTCGTATGGAAAGCTATCAAGACGATTGGCTTTGAGCAAAACAATCCGGCTTTTTATCGAGTCCCGCGGGTTCTTCCCATAGTCAGAGGTTATTTCGGAACCACATAGGTTATGGCACGTTGCACCCGGATCAAATCACCAACCCTTGGAGGAACGTCTCATGAAGCGCCTGATCACCACGCTTGCCCTGCTTCTCGCAGCGGCGACGGCTGCATTTGCGCAGTCATCATCGCAGACGGCCATCGCCAATTTCATTGGCAAGGACGGTAAGGAAACCGGCCGGGCAACGCTGACTGAAGGCAAGAACGGCGTACTGATCGAGATGGAGGTAACGAACCTGCCGCTGCGCAAATGGGTGGCGTTCCATGTCCATGAAACCGGAAAATGCGACGCCGCGCACAATCACGAATCCGCCGGCAAGCATTTCAATCCCGGCAAGACCGAGCACGGCTTCCTCGCTGCGAACGGTCCGCATGCCGGCGACATGCCCAATCAGTATGTCGGCAGCGACGGCGTGCTGCGTGCCCAGCTGTTCAACAGCATGGTGGTGCTCGACAATGCCGAGAACGGCATTCGTGGCCGGGCACTGATGATCCACGCGAAATCCGACGACAACCGCAGCCAGCCCTCCGGCGATGCCGGCGAGCGGCTTGCCTGTGCCGTGATCGAATAAGCTGTCCGTGATTTTGTTTCGGTCGCCGCTATCGGCCGCCGACTTTCAGCCCGGGGGCAGGACGCTCGTCGAGGATTTGGCGGCGGAAGCGAAAGAGGGCGGCCGGGCGTCCGCCGGTGGCAGCGGTGAGCATGCCGGTCGGCTCGACAAGTTCCGCACCTTCGACAAGGCGGCGGAAATTCTGCTTGTGCAGATGCCGACCGGAAATCGCCTCGACCGTCGCCTGCAGATCGGTCAGTGTGAATTCCGGCGGCATTAGCTCGAAGATCACCGGGCGATATTTGATCTTGCCACGCAGACGGGCAACGGCGGTGGCGACGATCCGCCGGTGATCATGGCGCATGGTGAGCCCGATCGGTGGCGTTCCCGTCGAAACCGCACGGCCGTCGATTGCGGCCTCGCCGACAAGGCCGGCCTCGTACAGAAGTTCGTAACGCTCCAGTACGCGCTCCTCGTCCCAGGGGAAATCATCGAGGCCGAAGGCAAGGCGCATGCGGGTGCGCCGCTGCGGCAGGCCCATGCGCTCGTCCTGGTGCCCGCTCTTTTCCCACAAGCGAAGCGCCGGCAGGATAAACTGGTCGATCAACGCGGGCCGGCCTTGCCGCCAGTCTTCCCATGGCAGGTAGCTGTACCAGTCGCGCCAATGCGCCCCGGCATCCGCCAGACGGGCATTGTTTTCGGCATCGGTACGCGTCAGCGCCAGATAGCCGACCGAAACCATGTGCTTGCCGCTCTCCCCGGGTGAGCGATGGCGGCCCTGGTCGCCGAATGTATAGAGCTGTTCGATATAACCGAGGTCGAGGGCGGTCTGCTGCTCGACGCTGGCCCTGAGACTGGTTTCGAACGTCCGGTGACGGGCGGGGTCGAAGGGGCCGAAGGGCAGGCCGTCGCGGCCGTCGTCCTGTCCTTCGCTGACGGCGAGAATGCGCGGAGAGCGGTTCGTTACCGCGACGATCGCCGCGTTGAGGCCGATTTCGACGGTGACAGCTTTGTCGTCAACCGGCATGGACGGCAGGTTCCGGCAGCGGGGAGAAGACGAAGGGTGTATTGCCATCCGCATCGGCACCACGGCCGATCGCCTTGACTGCGGCAACCAGCCGGCCATTGCGCGACAGCAACTGGTCGCCGATCTCGATCAACCGGGAATTGGGTGTGACATAGGCGGATGCCAGGCGCAGGCGCCGCGCCAGTTCCATCTCGTCCTGATCCGGCTCGACGGCGAGCGCGGCGATGGCGGCGGCGGCAGGCGAGCGTGAGACGCCCATCCAGCAATGGATAAGCAATGGTGCCGAACGGTCCCACTGTCGGGCAAACTCGATAATCTGCTGCACGTGATCTTCCCCCGGTGCCACCAGGCCGGCATTTCCGGCAAAACTGATATCGTTCATCCCGAGTAGCAGGTGCCGCGTCGCATCGATCACTGCCGGACGATGGAAGTTCTGCTCCTTTGCCAGCAGGCTGACCATTTCACGGCAGCGATGGCGAACGGCCATTTCGGCGATGCGCGACAGGGGCGAGACGACGATCACCGGCATTTCAGGAGGCCACCCGTGCGCTCAGGCGTTCCGCTTCGATGGCGTCGAACCGCTCGGCAAAAAGCTTCTGCGCCTCGATCGCCGGCAGCGGGTCGATCAGGATCATCTCGCGGGTAATGCCGCGCGGTTGGCCAAAGAATTTGCGCGCTTCCGTCAGCGAAAATCCGGCAAGCACTGTCGCCTCGAAATAGGCGGCGATCTGGTCGGCTTTCTTGATCCGGGTCTTCAGCTCCGCAGGTGTCGTCGACGGTAGGCCGAAACGCAGATGGATGGCGCCTTCCAGCCGTTTCTCGACCCCCTTGTAGCCGCCACCGACCACGGCCTTGAACGGCGAGATCATGTCACCGATCACATATTCCGGCGCGTCGTGCAGAAGCGCCATCTGGCATTCCTCTGCGGTGCAGCTGAATTGCCGGCGAAAAATCTCCTCGACGACCAGGCTGTGCTGGGCGACGGAAAACGCATGATCGCCTTCCGTCTGGCCGTTCCAGCGGGCAACCCGGGCAAGCCCATGGGCGATGTCGGACAGTTCGACGTCGAGCGGCGAGGGATCGAGCAGATCCAGTCGCCGTCCGGACAACATGCGCTGCCAGGCGCGGGCAGACATCAGGCGCTCGCCTCATCGGCTTCCGCCGGGAATTCCAGCCCCGTCCAGGCGGGCAAAACAAGCGTCACCGCTACGTCGCCCGCAAGGATCGGTTCACCTGATGCCATGGCTTCGCCAGCCTTGTCGATGCGCACGATCGCGAGACCCGAAGAGCCAATGACGCTGCCGAGGCTGCCGATCGAGCGACCCTTGACGGTGAGCGCGGTTCCAGTCGCGGGCAGGGCCGTGCCAGATGTGACGATGACGACGCGGCGTCGGGCTGTGCCGCGATGCTGCATGCGGGAGACGACTTCCTGCCCGACATAGCAGCCCTTCTTGAACGAAAGCGCGCCATTCCTGTCCATCAGCACGTCATGCGGGAACGCATCCTGCAAGGTGTAATCCGCGCCGGAGACGGCAATGCCGTTGGCGATCCGCAGGCGTTCGTATTCCGCGGTGCCGGTCGTTTCCGTTTCTGCGCCATAGGCACGATAAACCGTTTGGCCGGCCTTGGTAAAACGGGCATCGCGGTAGGTGCCGGGTGTTTCGTCGAAATGGATGGTGACAGCAGCCGGTACCGTCAGGGACAGGGAAATCGGCGCTCGCAGCTTGTACATGGTCAGCCGCTTCAACAGCGCCTCGGCCTGGTCTGCGCCGGTTTCAAGGCGGATCGTCCCGCCGTCACGCATGACCATGAAGTCGAAGAGTATCTTGCCCTGCGGCGTCAAAAGGGCGCCCGGCCTAGCTTCGCCATCTTCCAGCAGGTCGAGATCGGTGGTGATCAACGCCTGCAGAAAGTCCTGCGCGTCCTGTCCCGACACGGTGACGATGGCGCGATCCGGGAGTGCAATGGGCTGCATGGCGTTTGTCCTGTTCATCAGATGAAACAGGTAGGATTTCGCAAGCGTCGCGGCAAGCGCTTTGCGCGCCCGTCAGTCGCCTGCCACGAAAAATTTCCACTGGCCGTCCGGCGTGATGCCGACACGGTAGAAATTGTAGTTTCCGGCTTCCTCCATCTCGGCGAAATCACCGGCGGTCACCAGCCGGAAGAGATCGACTTTTTCCGGAGGGGTCAGCGAAGACAGCGGTTTTTCGGTAAAATAGGGCCAGACATAGACTTCATCGGGCGTGCCCTTTTCCGTGAGAACGAAACCGGTCGACAGGACGTCGAGCAGAATAGCCAGGATTTCAATGCCGTCCTGATCACCGGAAAGTCCTTTGAGCATTTCGACGGGATCGCCGTCGTTTTCGCTGACCTGCGTCTGTGTCGGGCCTTTGCCGAGCAGGGGCCGCAACCGCTCGATATCGCCGGAGGCGGCCGCCTCGACGATCAACTCCCGCATCCGGGCAACAGGTTCGGGAATTTTCGAAACATCCGACAGCACTTCGACCGGTGCCGCGGGCGTCTGGTCCTGGATCGAATCATCCTTGGCGTCGCGGGTCGGTTTGTTGACCAGGGGATCCGGCATCGGAATCTGCATCGGACCTTCGTCGCCCGGCTCGTCTTCTTCCGGAACGTCCTCGGCTTTCTTGTCCTGACCCGTCTCTCCGGGAATCTGCTTCAACTCGCTGAGTGCGAATGCGGGATGCGGGAACAGAAGGGAAGAGGCAAACAAACTGGCAAGCAGCAACGCAGAAAGACGAACCGCGAATGTCCGGTTTGCTGATAGCTGGCGGTTCATGACGGCCTCGAAACTACTGCAGGGTGCGTTCCGGTGAGAATTCGCCGGCAAGCATGCGCTCGCGAAGCGATTTCAGCATGGCTTCGGCCCCGTCTTCGCCATGGAGGCGAATCGTCTCGCGCATGGCAAGAGCGATGGCTGCGTCGGCGATGATTTCCGGCTCGATGCCGTCTGCCATGCCATCCGCCCAGGCTTCATTCTGGTGTTCCAGGGCTGCCTGCATCTTCTCATGAACGATCATGTCGTCGATGTCATTCAGACTGGGTTCCATCATTCGTTCCATGCCGTTTCACGCTCTTTACTTGGCACCTAACTCGAGCCGATGCCACTTCTTACCACTCTCTTAACGACCTTAGCAGCCTTTTCCCAAAACGACACGGGCTCCTGAAAAAAGAGGTTAATTTCCCGTTAATTTCCAAAGCGGGCGGCTATTTCTGAAGCAAGTGTTGCTCCTTCGGCACGGTATCGCTCGTCGGCGACGACGGCAGGCGGCGTACAGGCCGTATAAACGGAGGCAAATGTCCGGTAGCCCCGGTTGAAGGCGGCGGTCATGCGGGCGCGCCTCTGAGCCTCACCCTGCGCCTCCTTGTCCAGCAGTTCCTGCATCGATTGCCGCCAGCTATCGGCCGCGACATCCTTGCAGAGCGTGCGCAAATAGTGAACGGAACCAAGGATTTCAGATAGGCGGAGCAGCCGCGCGTCATAGGGCGCCGGCTTTTCGATCGTGACAACTGGAACGCTCGATGGTGTGGCCTCCTGTGCCTGAGCGCCAAACGGCAGACCAACAAGAGCCAGCAAGAGATACGATCGTATGGCCGGAAAACGGATCATGGCCCTTTCAAGCCCCGAATCATGCACTTGGGCAAGCGGATTTTCGTGAGCACCGTCATCGCCGGCGAAGTGCCTCGAGTTTTTCCACGCATTCCCGCACGCTCTCGGGAATGGGGAGATCGAATATCTCGGCCGCCGTGTACCAGCCGATACCGGCCGCATCATCGCCTGCAATGGCCACGAGGTCCGCATCGGCCTCAACCTTGAAAACCGAGAGGAAAAAATGCCGGGCGCCGGCCCCATCTGATTCGCGCGGCGGCAGGTCGTAGGTTTCAAACAACAGCGGATTGCGCGCCGGAATGCCGGTCTCTTCGTGAAACTCGCGCACGGCCGTCTCCGCCGGCGTTTCCCCGGCTTCCGCCCGCCCGCCCGGAAAGGCGTACATGTCCGCGGACGGCGGATTGGCGCGGCGCACGAGAAGATAACGCCCATCGCGTTCGAGAATGGCGGATGAGGCAAGTTGGGGAGAGGCTTGGGTCACGTGGTCTTTCATCTGTGTCGTACCTATATTCTGACGCGGCAACGAAATACAATGACATGCAGCGAAGCAAGAGCATGGGCATGACGGCACGTACGATGGATCGGGATAGCTTGGCCTTCCTTGCAAGGAAATATGTCTGGTGGAAGTCTCCGGAGGATGCCGCCGGGCAGCCGGAGCGCGTCATCGCGCAGGTGATGAACATAGGCGACTTCGAGGATATCCAGCGCATCGAAGCTTTGGCAGGTGCCGAAATGCTGACGCGAATCCTGATCGAGGCGGAGATCGGACAATTCACGCCTCGCTCCTGGTCCTATTGGCATTACCGGCTTGGTATTGCCGCTGTCGGTGAGGTGCCGGCTCTTCCATCGCGGAGACTGGGGTGATTGCTCTCGTTCCTCGCCTGGAGACGTTGCCACCACAGCAACAGGCAATCTGGCCACTGCTGAAACCTGCGGCCGGTCTGGGATTTGTACTTTATGGCGGAACGGCGGTTGCGCTGCGTCTTGGGCACCGGGAATCCATCGATTTTGATTTCTTCACCGAGCAAAGCCTCGATTTCGATAGGCTCTATGATGCGATGCCGTTCCTGCGGTCAGCCACCGTCATTCAGCAGGAGCCGAACGCGCTGACTGTCCTTTCGACTTTGGCCGGGCCGTCCGACAGCCCCGTAAAGATATCCTTCTTTGGCCCGGTCCGGACAGGACGAGTGGGCGTGCCGCAATTCACCAGTGATGGCGTCTTGGCTGTCGCGTCGCCGGACGATCTGTTCGCGACCAAGGTTAAGGTTTTGCTCCAGCGAGTCGAGATGAAGGATTATCGTGACATAGCCGCGATGATCGGCACCGGGCAGGATTTGGCAAACGCGCTTGGCGGTGCCAGAGCCCTATACGGCATGTCGTTTCAGCCGAGCGAAAGCCTGAAAGCGCTGACTTATTTTGAAGGTGGCGATCTTCACCTGCTTTCACGGCAGGAACGTCTGGTGCTTGTCGATGCGGTTAAAACCGTGAAGTCCATTCCGGACGTGGGAATTCTCGATAAAAGTCTGTCGGTTGGGGCAAGAGTCTAAGATGTGCGGACGATTTTCGCTGACGGCGACACCGAAGGAATTGGCGGATGTTTTCGGTCTTCTGGAAACGGAGGACTTTCCGGCGCGCTTCAACATAGCGCCAACGCAACCGATCCTCATTGTCATGTCCAGCGAACGCCAGCGGCAGGGCAGCAATCTGCCGGAGCGCAAGGCGCTTCTGGTCCGCTGGGGGCTGACGCCGTCATGGGTGAAGGACCCGCGTGATTTTCCGCTGCTGATCAACGCGCGCGCCGAAACGGCTGCCGGCAAAGCCTCGTTCAAGGCAGCAATGCGCCATCGGCGCATTCTCATCCCGGCATCCGGTTTCTACGAATGGCATCGGCCATCGAAGGAAAGCGGAGAGACGTCGCAGGCCTACTGGATCCGCCCGCGGAGCGGCGGCATCGTTGCCTTTGCAGGCTTGATGGAGACTTGGTCTTCCGCCGATGGTTCCGAGGTCGACACGGCTGCGGTCCTGACCACGCATGCCAGTTCCAGGATCGGCGATATCCACGACCGCATGCCGGTGGTGATCAAGCCGGAAGATTTTGCCCGCTGGCTTGATTGCCGGACGCAGGAACCGCGCGATGTCGCCGACTTGATGACGCCGGCGGATGACGACTATTTCGACGTCATCGCCGTATCCGACCGGGTAAACAAGGTGGCAAATACCGGCGCCGACCTTCAGAACCCGGTTCATGTCGCCGCAAGACCCGCGTCGAAGCCCAAGGAGCCTCCCGCAAATCCTCAGCTCTCGCTTTTTTGAGGGATCAGGCCGGCTGCTTCGGTAAAGCTGTTTTTTTCACCGGCTTCGGCTTGATCTGCAGAGCAGCGGCAAGAACGGCCTTCAGGCCGAGGGGACGGTATTGCTCGACGAGATTGGCCGCGGTTCGCGGACTGTTCTTGTCGGTCTTTTTACCAGGCATTTCAAACTCTCCTTGATGCTTTCCCTAGCTGGAACCGCTTCGTCTGGTGTGGTTAGCACCAAAACGGCGTTTCCTATTGTGCCCGAGGAAACAGGCATGAATGTGCAAGTGCCTGAAAGCCTTGATTCCCCGGATGTCCGGCGTTTCCAGATAAGCTCAATCATGACAAAACGATGACGAACAATCCAGTATTTCAACATAAGATGCTGGAGCGCGGCTGACCTCTTGACCGGACGTGAACGAAGCGCGATAAAGCAGCCCATGAAAACGGTTATCTGCATCACCTGCCGGATTATTATTCGCTAGCCTCAAAGCTGGCCTGGCCGTTTTCGTCTCCCAAAATTCAAGATGACAACGCGAAGGTCCAGCCGGGCGGCTGCGTGTATTCGGTGCTATGCGGAATGGGAGATTGGGAATGGACGGACTGCCGACATTGAAGTTGTACAACACGCTGACGCGGGAGAAGGCGGATTTCGCGCCGATCGACCCTAAGAACGTCCGCATGTATGTCTGCGGCCCGACGGTCTATGATTTCGCGCATATCGGCAATGCCCGACCGGTCATCGTCTTCGACGTGCTCTATCGGCTACTGCGGCATGTCTATGGCGAGAGCCACGTGACCTATGTCCGCAACATCACCGATGTCGACGACAAGATCAACGCTCGCGCGCTGCGCGATTTCCCCGATCTGCCGCTGAACGATGCCATCCGCGCGGTGACGGAAAAGACCGAGACGCAGTTTCTTGATGATGCCAAGGCGCTGGGGTCCCTCGATCCAGACGTCCAGCCGCGCGCTACCGACAATATCCCCCAGATGATCGAGATCATCGAGACGCTGATCGCCAAGGGCCACGCCTATGCGGCCGCAGGCGAGGTGCTGTTCGATACGCCGTCGATGGAAGACTATGGACAACTGTCCAAGCGTAATCTCGACGAGCAGCAGGCCGGCGCCCGCGTGGCGGTCGATGCGCATAAGAAAAATCCCGGCGATTTCGTGCTCTGGAAACTGTCTTCGGACGAAGAACCGGGCTGGGAAAGCCCGTGGGGCAGGGGCCGTCCCGGCTGGCATATCGAGTGCTCCGCGATGAGCCAGCGTTATCTCGGCGAGACCTTCGATATCCATGGTGGCGGGCTCGACCTGATCTTCCCGCATCATGAAAACGAGATCGCCCAGTCGCGCTGCGCCCATGGCACGGACGTGATGGCGAATGTCTGGATGCACAACGGCTTCCTGCAGGTCGAAGGTCGCAAGATGTCGAAGTCGGAAGGTAATTTCGTCACTATCCATGAGTTGCTGCATACGGAGACATTCGGCGCGCGTAAATGGCCGGGCGAAGTGCTGCGTCTGGCTATGCTGATGACACATTACCGTGAGCCGATCGATTTCTCGATCAAGCGGCTGGAAGAAGCGGAGCGTCTGCTTTCGAAATGGCCGGTAGGCAAACCCAGCGATGCCAAGCCCGATCCAGCCATTCTCAATGCATTGGCCGATGATCTCAACACGGTCGCCGCGGTTCAGGCTCTGCATGCTCTGGCATCGAGCGCCAACGCCGATGCCGCGATCTTGCCGGTCTTTACCGCAAGCGCTGCTCTGCTCGGCGTTCTTCCGAAGGAAACGGAAGTCGATGGCGCCGTTGCCTCGGCGATTGACGCGCTGGTGGCGATGCGGCTTGAAATGCTCAAAGCCAGGAACTTCGCAGAGGCCGACAAGATCCGCGAGGATCTCGCTGCCAAGGGCATCCAGCTGAAGGACGGCAAGGATGCTCCGACCGGCGAGCGGGTGACGACGTGGGAAGTCAAGCGATAAACTGCATCGCAACTTGGGAGGAAGACATGATCGATCACACGGGAATAGCCGTTTCGGATTTCGAGCGGTCGCGGGCTTTTTACGATGCGGTGATGGCGCCGTTGGGCGCGTCGCTTCTCAAGATGGTTCCGCTGGAATTCACCGGTGGCAAGAAGGTTTGCGGTTACGGGCGCGAACATCCCTGCTGGTGGCTGCATGAGGGCGCCGAGCCTGGTCCAGGCCGCCACATCGCCTTTGCCGCCGGCAGCCGCGCCTCGGTGGACGCCTTCCATGCCGCGGCCCTTGCAGCCGGCGGCACGGACAATGGCGGACCGGGTGTTCGCCCGCATTATCATCCGAACTACTATGCGGCCTTCGTTATCGATCCGGACGGCAACAACATCGAAGCTGTCTGCCGCGCGCCGGAGTGAATGGGAACTCGAACCTGTGACGATTGAGCCATGAGCAAGGACGATACCCACCGATATTCCGGCGGTTGCCAGTGTGGCGCCGTTCGCTTTCGTGTTGAGGGCGAACTCGGCGATGCCTCGGTCTGTCACTGCCGCATGTGCCAGAAGGCCTTCGGCAATTTCTATGCGCCGCTCGTTTCCGTCCGCCAGGCGAAACTGGTCTGGACGCGGGGTGAGCCCAAATATTTCCAGTCCTCTAATTTCGTCAAGCGCGGCTTTTGCGGCGATTGCGGTACGCCGCTGTGCTTTGAGGCACCGGATGGTATCGGCCTGGCGATCGCCGCCTTCGACAAGCCGGAAGGTATCGTCCCGAAAATCCAGTGGGGCATCGAGGCCAAGCTGCCCTATGTCGATCACGTGCCGGAACTGCCGGGCGAAGACACAATGGCCGATCAGGACGCCGTGTCTTTTCTCGCCGATCTTGTCTCCTACCAGCACCCGGATCACGATACGGCCGAATGGCCGCCGAAGGAGCGCGAATGAGCATCGCCCGCATCTATACCGGCGGCTGCCAGTGCGGCGCGGTGCGTTATCGGGCGGAAGGAACGCTTCGCGATCCGCATCTCTGCCATTGCCGCATGTGCCAGAAGGCGGCCGGCAACTACTTCATGCCGCTTGCCAATGCACAGCGCGCAACGTTCAGCATCACGCGCGGCGCGCCGGGCTGGTTCCGCTCGTCTGGCCTTGTGCGGCGGGGCTTTTGTTTCCTGTGCGGCACGCCGTTGTTTTACGATATACCCGAGGCCGATTTCATCAACATCGTGCTAGGGTCGCTCGACGATCCCTATGATGTCCGGCCGTTGACACAATCCGGCATGGAATCGCGCGTGCCCTGGTTTTCGCATCTGCCGGACCTGCCTGGTTCGGAGACCGATACAGGCGACGAAGCGGGTGCCGAGCGGCATCTGGCGATCCTTGAAACGAACCGCCAGCACCCCGATTACGACACAGAACATTGGCCACCGGAGGAAGAGACATGAGCGAGACCATTCGAACCGGAGGCTGCCAGTGCGGCGCCGTTCGCTTCAAGATTCACGGCGCGCTTGGCCGTCCGTCGATCTGCCATTGCCGCATGTGCCAGAAGGCCTTCGGCGGCTTCTTCGGTCCGCTCGTCACGGTCAAGGGCGAGGCGGAGTGGACGCGCGGCGAGCCGAGCTATTTCCAGTCATCCGTCAACATTTCCCGCGGCTTCTGTGCCGCTTGCGGTACGCCATTGACCTACAGGCATCCGGGCGGCCTCGAGATCGCCATCGGCGCCTTCGACGATCGCTCAGATCTCGCCCCGCAGATCCAGGTCAATTTCGCAGCCCGTAATTCGTGGGTCACGACGATCTTCGACCAGCCGGTGCACAGTGATCCCGACTTCTACACGCAGCAGGAACAGATCATTTCCTTCCAGCATCCCGATCACGACACCGAGGTCTGGCCGCAATTTCCAAGTGCCACCTGATCGACGCAAGCCGCAGTAAACCGACGATTGAAAGCAGACAGCATGACCGAAATTCTTCGTACGCTTTATCCCGAGATCGAGCCCTATGCCTCCGGTCATCTCGACGTCGGCGATGGCCATGTCATCTATTGGGAAAAGGCCGGCACGCCCGGCGCCAAGCCTGCGGTTTTCCTGCATGGCGGCCCGGGCGGTACGATCTCGCCGAGCCATCGCCGCCTGTTCGATCCGAAGCTCTATGACGTGACTCTGTTCGACCAGCGCGGCTGCGGCAAATCCACCCCGAATGCCGAACTGGAGGCCAACACCACCTGGCATCTGGTTGCCGATATCGAGCGCCTGCGCGAACTGGCCGGTGTCGACAAATGGCTGGTTTTCGGCGGCTCCTGGGGCTCGACGCTGGCGCTCGCCTATGCGCAGAAGCACCCCGAGCGCGTTTCCGAACTCGTCGTGCGCGGCATCTATACGCTGACCAAGGCGGAACTCGACTGGTACTACCAGTTCGGCGTCTCGGAAATGTTCCCCGACAAGTGGGAGCGGTTCATCGCGCCGATCCCGGAAAACGAGCGTCACGAGATGATGCTTGCCTATCACCGCCGGCTGACCAGCGACGACCGGGCAACACGCCTTGCCGCCGCAAAGAGCTGGAGCATCTGGGAAGGCGAGACGATCACGCTGCTGCCGGAACCCTCGACCAGCAACAAGTTCGAGGAAGACGAGTTCGCCTACGCTTTCGCGCGGATCGAAAACCACTTCTTCGTCAATGCCGGCTGGCTGGAGGAAGGGCAGCTTCTGCGCGAGGCCCACAAGCTTCACGGCATCCCCGGTGTCATCATCCACGGCCGTTACGATATGCCGTGCCCGGCGAAATATGCCTGGGCGCTGCACAAGGCCTGGCCCGAAGCGGAGTTTCATCTGATCGAAGGGGCGGGGCACGCCTATTCGGAGCCCGGCATTCTCGACAGGTTGATCCGGGCGACGGACCGGTTTGCAGGGAAGAATTGACATGACAGCGTTTGCCGCGATCACCCCCCTCTGTCACTTCGTGACATCTCCCCCACAAGGGGGGAGATCATTCATTTCTGTTGCGAGCTTTGCGGTAAGGTGGGCACAGAAGATGCGGCCTATCTCCCCCCTTGTGGGGGAGA
>UCML01000090.1:0-1397 GCA_900473675.1 Hyphomicrobiales bacterium
AGAGCTGATGGAGTGGATGCCCCCTCCCGACGGCATCGCAATGTGCCAGAGTGATGTTCGCCAGAACGTCACTTAGAGGAGAGAGCATCCATGAGGGAAGTTAGCATTGTTGGCCTGGACCTAGCAAAGCGAGTGTTTCAGGTTCATGCCGCTGGAAGCGATGGCGCCGTCGTATTGCGCAGGAAATTGTCTCGTGGCCAAGTCATTGCGTTTTTTACAGAACTGCCCAACTGCACGGTTGCGATGGAGGCCTGCGCCACCGCGCATTACTGGGCGCGTGAGATAGGGAAGCTTGGCCACGATGTTCGCTTGATCCCGCCGGCTTACGTTAAGCCGTTCGTCAAACGGCAGAAGAATGATGCAGCCGACGCAGAGGCGATCGTTGAAGCAGCTACTCGACCGTCAATGCGGTTCGTGGTGCCCAAGACACAGGGCCAACAAGCTTGCTCCATGCTCTTCCGGACGCGAGATCTGTTCGTTCGCCAGAGAACGCAACTCATCAACGCCCTTCGAGCACATCTGGCCGAGCATGGCGTCATTGCACCGCAGGGAATCGCGAATCTAGCCTTGCTGACGGAGATTATTGAGGATCACGACACAGGCCTCGAGCTTATCGTCGTGGAGACCGCTCGGCTGTATCTCGACCAGATCGACGCGCTCTCTTCTCGGATTGCGTCGTTAGAAAAGGCGCTCAGATCGGAGGCGAAGCGTTCGCAGAGCACGGCCCGCCTCATGTCCATGCCCGGTATGGGGCCGATTACCGCAATGGCAGTCGAGGCATTCGCTCCCACCATGGCGACATTCCGAAAGGGGCGAGATTTTGCTGCCTGGCTCGGCTTGGTACCAAAACAGCATTCGAGCGGCGGAAAGCAGGTGCTCGGTCGAACGTCGAAGATGGGTCAACGCGACATCCGGCGGCTTCTGATCATCGGTGCGATGACCGTGATCCGTTGGGCATGCCGCAAGGCTCCGCCCGAGAACTCGTGGCTTTCACGGATGTTGGCGCGCAAGCCACGCATGCTCGCTGCAATCGCCCTCGCCAACAAAATGGCTCGGTCGATCTGGGCGATGATGACGAAGAATGAGAACTACAGGGATTCCGGTCTGGCTGCGGCATAGCAAAGCGCTAAGCTGCGGCGAGAACGGATCGTCGGCGTGTGAGGAGGTCAGCGAACGGTAAGGACAAAGATCGGTGAGAGTGGGTCTGGAAATGCATCCGGGTCAGTGAGCTACGAGCTCGTAGAGCTGATTTTGCACCAGATCCGCGTAGCTCCATACCGGCCAGCGGTGTACTCGAGCCGCAATCACAGGCCTGATACATGACCGCACCCGATCACACGTTCAAAACCGCTCGAAGAACCGCTTGCATGAACGGGGGCATCCATACATGACCCGGC
>UCML01000092.1:0-1151 GCA_900473675.1 Hyphomicrobiales bacterium
CTAGTCGATTGATTCCAACGCTTGGTGCCCACGCTTGACGGCCGCAATGATCTCATCTGGGTCGGCCTTCCAGATGAATGGCTTAGGCTCCTGATTGTGCTCTTTGATGAAGCGGTTGATCGCCGCCTGCAGGTCGACGACGGAATGAAAGACGCCATATTTCAACCGTCGGCGCGTCAGTTTTGCGAAGAAGCCCTCGACAGCATTGAGCCACGAGCAAGACGTTGGAACGAAATGGAAGGTCCATCGCGGATGTCGTGCCAACCAGGCGCGAACCTTCGGCTGCTTATGGGTTGCGTAGTTGTCGAGGATGACGTGGACGGCCTTATCCTTCGGCAGTTCCGCTTCGATCGCATTGAGAAAGCGGATGAATTCCTGATGCCGATGGCGCTGCATGTTGCGGCCGATAACTGAACCGTCGAGAACGTTGAGAGCGGCAAACAAGGTGGTGGTGCCGTGGCGCTTATAGTCATGAGTCATCGTGCCGCCACGCCCTTTCTTGAGGGGCAGGCCTGGCTGCGTCCGATCAAGCGCTTGGATCTGGCTCTTTTCATCGACGGACAGGACGATGGCATGGGCTGGCGGCGAGACGTATAGTCCGACGACATCGTGCAGTTTCTCGGCAAAAGCCTTATCATTCGATAGCTTGAAGCTACGCCAGCGGTGCGGTGCAAGACCGTGCTCATGCCAGATTTTGACGACCGAAGATGCCGCGATCCCAATCGTCTTGGCCATCGCGCGAACGGTCCAGTGCGTGGCTTCCTGCTTGGGGGCTTCCAGCGTCAGCTCGATGACCCGTTCGACGAGTTCGCGCTCAAGCGGAGCAATACCAGGCGGCCGGCTCTTGTCGCGCAAAAGGCCACCCACACCTTCGGCCATGAAGCGCTCCTGCCAGCGCCAGACACAGGTCTTGGATTTGCCCGTGGCCTCCATGATCGCGACTGTACCCAAACCGTCGCCGCTCATCAAAATGATCTTCGCTCGCCACACGTGCTTTTGCGGAGAGACCGGGGCGGCTACAATGGCCTCCAATCGACTCCGGTCAGCGGTGGAAACTTCAAATGTGATCCCTGTACGCATCCCTTATCGTCGCACGGCGAAGGCAAAAATGGAATCCCATTCGGACTCTTTTGTTTCGATCAATCCACTAG
>UCML01000093.1:0-3697 GCA_900473675.1 Hyphomicrobiales bacterium
CTCTTGACTGTGATTCGTGAAAATGCGATTCTCAGATTGCTACATGTGAGGAAGGCTTCCACGACGGAAACGTTTGGGGGCCTTTTTCTTTTGCGGTTTGTCTCTCCTTCGACCTTGCTTAACTCTTGCTGTGACCCCCCGCCCTATTGCGCGGGGTCGGCCGATTGATATTCGCGCATCAGATCCGGCATTCGATCCGCCAGCCAGCGCGCAAATGCTGCTTCTTTTTTGGGAATGATTACGGTCGTCCCAGAAGACGTAGACTTCATACGCCCGAAAACTCTTTGGTTAACAGCGAAGTCGCGGATCTCATCCTGCGCTTTCCCTTCGCCGTGCTTAGATATCTCACTTGCAGCTCTGATTGCCTGCGCGATCCGCTCCGCTCCATCGGCTTGCTTAAACTCTGGTGTTTTAACAATCCGGCGCACAGCCTCCGCCTTGTTCAAACTCTTCAAGAGGTCCGCAAATGCAGTCCACTTGGGGCGGCCCACGCCCTTTGCACGACCAATAGCGTAGACAATATCTTCAGGCACGATGTCGGTGACCCGGAACAGGTGCGAAATAGACGCCTCAGACAAACCAAGGATGGGGCATATCGCACGATGAGAGAGCCCTGCGCTTTTTAGCTGCACGGCCCACATAGCCTGCTCAATCCAGGTGAGGTTCTCCCTAACGCCGTTTTCGAGAGACTGCTCCTCAATAAGCTGGCGATCTGTGAGATCACGGACGTATGCCTTGATCTTAACGGCCTCCGGTCTTTCGGCGTCCGCCATGATCGCCTTGACAGCCGCCCAGCGACGGTACCCGTAGGCCAACTGATAATGATCGCTCTTCGTGGGATGCGGTCGGACAAGAATGGGTATTTTCTGCCCTTCGCTTGCAATCGATAACTTCAGCGCTTCAAGTTCTTTGTCAGCCTCTTCGTCATTTTCGAAGCGATCCTTGTAAGGAGAGCGCTCCACTTTCGCGGGATCGAGGGAAATAATGCTGTCTTCGGTCAACTGCGAGAGCACTCTTCCCACGTTTGAAATGACCGGCGATGAGTGGCGTCGAGAAGGTAAAGCCTTGTCCAGCGCTTCAGGGACCTGGGCCGTATCACCGCGGTTTTCGGCATCCGCTGCCATTCTTTGAAGTATGCTCTTTTTCATACGCTACGCCCCCAAACCTTGTGGATCAGGTGAAGGATCTCGAAGTTAACACGATCCGCGCTTTCGATCGCTCGCTTCAGCGCCTCCCGACCAACCTCGCCGACTTCAAGCTCGTAAAGCGTTTTTTTAGCGACGGCTGCGCCAGCAATAGCAGTCGACTCCAGAGCCTCCGACACGAGTACGTCATCACCAAAAAGACGTCGCATGACTCCAGACATGTACTTCTGCGGTCCGTCGTTCGGATTCACACGTGTCAGAAGGAACCGGAAGAAATCATGCTCAAACTGGGCGCCGAACTGGCCCAGCGTCTCGGAAAGATCGGAAATCATGATGAGGAATTGATTGCAAGACGCCACGTCGAGCATGGCTGGATGAACCGTCACGATCAGCGACGTCGCAGCATACAGTGCTGCGAGCGTCGAGTAGCCAAGTGATGGCGGTGTGTCGAGAATGACAATGTCATAACGATCTTCCACACGAGCCAGCGCATTGCTGAGCCGCTCGAAAAAGAGACCGAGGTCGTCCCTATTCCTCTGTGTAAGGTAGGAAGGGGTGTCAAACTCGAAGTCCATGAGTTCGAGGTTTCCTGGCACCAGATCGACGCCTGGGAAATAAGTAGGTCGAATGACATCTGCCAAGGCTCGGCGCTCGTTGTCATAGCGTATCGCCGCATAGGCAGTCTCATTTTCGCCGAGATCAAATTCCGGTTGGATACCAAAAAGCGCCGTCATGGACGCTTGTGGATCCAGATCCATGCACAACACCCGGTAGCCCTGCAAGCCGAGGAAATGGGCCAGATGCATCGAGGTCGTCGTCTTCGAACTTCCCCCTTTGAAATTCGCAGTGGCGATAACCTGCAGCTTCTCGCCCTCACGGCGGTACGGCAAAAGCTCACCGGCATCATCCGGACGAAGGGTAGCGAGAAATGAGCGCAGCTCTTTCACCTGGTCTACCGTATAGGTGCGCCGATTGTTCTCGGCGCGCTCCGGTACAGGTCCCTTCCCTTCGATCGTTAGTTGCCGGAGGGTGCTTTCAGGTACTCCCAGCAATCGTACCAGATCGAGGGTCGAGAATGTTCTCGCGAATGTTTTTCGTGCGGCTGGCGGATAGACTGCTTCGCGCATATCTTGAAGCTCCGCCGAAAGCTTCGACGTGTACGCCTGGATCTTCGATGCGGTATCTCTGACGTTATGAGAAGCCGAGTAAAGCATTAAATCCCCTTGACGGTTATGGTCACGATACGCGACCCTTACCGTCAGAAATGCCAGAGAGACTCCGATTCTTCAAGGAGTTTTTCGTTAATGAAAAGTTAACACCACCAATCACCGGGGCAGGACTTTACAGTTGTAAAGTTCAGCGCGACCGGTAGTTCCCACTTGGGCCGGCGAGAAGGTTTGCCACCTCGACCTCCACCCGCGCCACCACAAGCTTTCGACACCGAGGTCAGGTGGACGACTCAGGCGATCGTTCAGGTACGGCCCCGCACTGGGGCCGCACCTCGCTGGATCAATCCCAGGGAATGACGGCCATCAGATCATCGTCGTCTTGGCCCGGGAAGCGCCCGAGATTGGCATTGAGGCGTCCGTATCCGGTATTGACCGAGAGGGTGTAGTAGCCACTACCGTTCTGATTGATCTTCTTCCAGATGCCGCCGATTTCTACGGAGCGTCCCCTAGGGGTCTTGGCAAGGATGCGATAAACGGGCGCTTTCGGGTTGGTGCTGCTGATTTCTTCGCCGGTCAAATCGATGTCATAAGCCATGGATGCGATGTTGCCCGAGAGGCCGGTTTCAGTGAAGCGGATGAAGTTTACGAGGTCGGACATTGCTGTATCTCCTTTGTTTGCGTTGCCGATGGACACGACAAAAGGGCGGGAACAGGGACGGCCGCACCCGAAGGGTCGCAGCACCTGAGAGCGGGACGATTTTTGCAGCGCGAGGAGATCTGTAGGATCGGGGAAAATCGTTCCGATCGAGGGTTGCGGGCGTGACGACCGGCCTTAGTGATCCATCTGAAGGCATCGCGTACAAAGGAGATCAGCGCAGATGTCTCCGGATATAACGCCGCCCGTTTCACCGAAACCCGCATCGCCACCCATCGACGCCAGACGCATCTACCTGAAATCGACCAAGCGACTAAACACCACTTACCGGAAGAACCATCGGCATCCTCGCAACGACATTCGCCGAGAGCTGGGGCTCGTACGGAACTGACTGCATCTGGGAAGAAGACTGATCACGCAGCGAGCCCATCGAAACATCGAGATCGGCTTCACCACCATGCCATCCCGGGAGCCTCCCCTGACAAGATCGCTGGTCTTCAGGACTGGAACGCTGATTGCGCTAGCGATTTACAGCTGCGTGGGGTTGCGGGCACGATCACAGTGCGCGGGATGAAGATTGTTCCTTTCGCATTTAAGAGAAAATCCGTTGCTGACGGGTCCGACAACAAGCCACATCATCCGCGCCCGATCACATGCGGCCTCATCCAGCCAATGTCGTACCGGATATAAACGCTCGCGCGAGACAGGCGCTCGCGTGATTCCAGCGC
>UCML01000013.1:0-352932 GCA_900473675.1 Hyphomicrobiales bacterium
AGCGTTGGAATCAATCGACTAGCTCTTGTTGAATTGACTAGACTATGGCCCGCATCTACAATTGTAGATGAAGTTATAGAATAATCGGATCGTACGATCCGTTCATTATTACAACATACAGAAAATTTTCATCATAGGCGGAGCCGGTTCAAGGTTGTCCGGCGGAGCCTTGTTTTTCGAGGTTGGGACGATGCTCAGGAGGTTTGGGCTTGTCGCGGTGTTCATCGCCGCGTTTCTATCATTCGGTCCGGTATCGGCATCAACGCCGTCCGGCAAAAAAGTTGCGCTGGTGATGGGCAACAGTGCGTACAAGCACGCAGTCGAATTGCCCAACCCGAAAAACGACGCCAAGCTGATGGCGGAAACATTCCGCACGGCTGGCTTCACCGTGATCGAAGGGGAAGATCTCGACAAGACGGCGATGAGTGCCCTGGTCGATCAATTCACCGAGATCGCCTATGACGCGGATGTTGCGGTTGTCTACTATGCCGGCCACGGCCTGCAGGTCGACGGGCGCAATTATCTCGTGCCGATCGACGCGCAGCTGGAAAAGGCGGCACAGCTTCAGACGCGCACCGTTCCGGCCGAAAAATTTCTAGCGGCCTTGCCGCCGGACCCGGCGGTCAGCATCATCATCCTCGACGCCTGCCGCGACAATCCGCTGGCCCGCTCGCTGGCAAAGGCGATGCCCGCCAGCCGCTCCGCCTCGATGGGCGTGGGACTGGCGCCGGTCCAGGCCAACAGCCAGACGCCGGGCTCCGGCGGATTGCTGATCGCCTATGCGACCGACCCCGGTGCAGTGGCCTATGACGGCAAGGGCATCAACAGCCCCTACACGGCCGCACTTGCACGGCATATCACTACGCCCGGCCTTGAAATCCAGAGCGCCCTGACGCGGGTCCGTGCCGACGTAGCAGAAGCAACAGGCGGTGCGCAGCATCCCTGGCACAATGCCTCGCTTTCCCGCGAAGTGTTCATCGGCGGAGAGCCTGCAGCGCAGACCGCGGTGGCCGTCCCGACACAAGTGCAGCCTGCGGGTGAAGCAGCTTCGGGCAATGCGAACGAAGTCAACTGGACCGTCGAGCAGAAACTGTGGGAAGAAGCCTCCAAGCGTAACACCGTCGCGCACTACGAGCTTTACCTGCAGCAATATCCGAACGGCAATTTTGCCACGCTTGCCAAGCTCAATCTCGACCAGCTGAAGGCTACGGCGACCACCGAAGTTGCTTCAATTGCTCCCGCTGGTGAGGCAACGGCCTCGGCATCACAGGTTCGCACCGCCGTCGCCATGCCCGATGACGTCAAGCTCAGCGTCGGAACTCCGGAAACGGAAACCGCCCTGAACCTCGACAAGGACGGCAGGATCGACCTGCAATTGCGGCTCGGCGCGCTCGGTCACGTCACCGGCGGCGCAGACGGTGCACTTGGCGCCAAGTCACGGACTGCGATCGGTGCATGGCAGCGGCAGAACGGCATGGTTGAAACAACCTACCTGACGCAGCAGCAGCACATGTTCCTTGTCGTTCAGACCGACCCGATGATGCCGCAGATCCGCGCCCAGTATGAGGCACAGAAAGCTGCCATCGCCGTTCGCAAGGCGCAGGCCCCGGCTCGTCAGAAGCAGAAAGTTGCTGGACAGCGCGTTAGAAGACAGCACGATGGTGCAACGCTCGAAGGCCGTGTCGAACGTAGAAACAGCGGTGGCATGGACCCGGCGGGAGCAGCCTTCGCTGGCGGCCTGATCGGCGGAGCTCTCGGCGGACTCCTCGGTCGCTAAGACTTAAACACACCTTGTGCCTGGGCCTTATTCAATGCCTTCGCTCTTGATCGGGAGCGGAGGCATCGCCGCATCGTCCGCCGGCCTGATCCTCAGCCGCGTGATACGGTTCTTCACCCGCTTCATCACGATGAAGCGCTTTCCGTAGAAGGTGAATGCCTGCCGCTCTTCGGGAATGGTCTTTGATTCGTGAATGACGAGGCCGGCCACCGTCGTCGCCTCCTCGTCCGGCAGGTTCCAGTCCAGCGCCCTGTTAAGGTCGCGGATCGGCACGCTGCCATCGACGACGATCGAACCGTCTGCCTCCTGGCGTACGCCCTGGATTTCCAGATCATGCTCGTCGGAGATATCGCCGACGATCTCCTCCAGAATATCCTCCAGCGTCACCAACCCCTGAACCTCGCCATATTCGTCAACGACAATGGCAAAGTGTGCTTTGCGGCGCAGAAAGGCGTTCAATTGCTCCTTCAGGTTGGTCGTCTCAGGCACGAACCAGGGCTTTTGGGAGATACGAATGATATCGAGATTTTCCGGCTCGACATCCGGCTCGGCGAGCGCGCGCAGGAGGTCCTTGGCATGGACGACGCCGATGATGTTGTCGGTCGATCCGCGCCAGACTGGCATGCGGGTATAGGGACTTTCGAGAACCGCGCGAACCGCAACTTCCGGTGCATCGTCGGCATTGATACCGCGCATGGAGGTGCGGTGGATCATGATGTCGGAGACTTCAAGCTCACCGAGATCGAGCACACCGCCGAGCCGGTCGCGATCAGCCTTGATGACGGAGCCTTCGCGGTGGAGGAAGTCGACCGCACCGCGCAATTCCTCATGCGCCGTCAGCATCGGCATTTCCGACGACAGGTTGATGCCGAACAGACCGAGGATGCGCCGCACGATCCAGTTCACCAGACTGGAGATCGGGCCGACCACCATAACAACGACATTGACCACCCGCGCGACCACCAGCGCAAACCGGTCCGGTGACGCGATCGCCCAGCTCTTGGGCAGCACTTCAGCAAAGATAACCAGTATGACCGTCATGGCGAGCGTCGCATAGGCAACGCCGGACGCGCCAAAGAAATGCAGGAAGAGACTGGTGGCGATGGAGGACGACAGAATGTTGGCAAGGTTGTTGCCGATCAACAGCACACCGATCAGCCGGTCGCGCCGCTCGATCAGCCGGTTGACGAGGCCGGCCCGCTCGTCGCCATTGTTCTCTAGTGTGTGCATGCGTGCCCGTGACGCAGCGGTGAGCGCGGTCTCCGAACCCGAAAAGAAGGCTGACAGCAGGATCATCGCGAGAATGATCAGGATGCCCGGGCCGTAATCCGTCAGGAAAACCGTGAATGTCTCGTTGCTCATCCGGGATGTTTTTCCTCAAGAAACCGCAACACCTCGTTGGCTGGCACATCGTCCGCGACGAACGATTGACCGATGCCGCGCGTCAGGATGAAGGTCAGCTTGCCGCCCTTCACTTTCTTGTCCTGGGCAATGGCATCCATCAGCTTTTCCGCAGGCGGCAACGCACCCGGAATATCATTCATGCGGGTCGGCAGTCCAACGGCCTTCAGATGGGCTTCGACACGGCTGGCGTCATCCGGGCTTGCGAGATTCACGCGTGCGGAGAATTGATGTGCCAGCACCATGCCGATTGCCACCCCCTCGCCATGCACGAGCCGCGTGCCATCATACTGTGTCGCTGCTTCTAGCGCATGACCGAATGTGTGGCCGAGATTGAGAAGCGCACGCAGACCGTTCTCGCGCTCGTCGGCAGCCACGACATCCGCCTTGGCCTGGCAACTGATGGCGATCGCCTCGATCCGGGCCTCGCCGCCGGCGAACACCGCCTGCCAGTTCTTTTCCAACCATGCGAAGAAATCAGGTTTGTCGATCAGACCGTATTTGGCAACCTCCGCATAACCGGCGCGGAACTCGCGTGGGCTCAGCGTGTCAAGCACGTCGGTATCGGCAAGTACCAGATCCGGCTGATGGAAGACGCCGATCAGGTTCTTGCCGTGCGGCGAGTTGATGCCGGTCTTGCCACCCACGGACGAATCCACCTGGGCGAGAAGCGATGTCGGTATCTGGATGAAGCGCGAGCCGCGCCGGGCGATGCCAGCGGCAAAACCGGTGAGATCGCCGATGACACCGCCGCCGAGCGCGATGACCGCGTCGTTGCGTTCGATCCGCGCGCCGAGGATGGCCTCGCAGACGGGTATCAGGTGTTCGAAGCTCTTGGTCTTTTCGCCAGCCGGCAAAATGAGCGAAACGGCCTCGATACCCTCAGCCTTCAGGCTCGCCATCAGCGGCTCCAGATAGAGCGGCGCGACATGCTCGTCGGTAATGACCGCCATCCGGCGGCCCTTCAGCCGTCCGGCGATTTCGCTAGCGGCGGTCGCGATCAGGCCGGGGCCGATGAGAATATCGTAGGAGCGGTCGCCAAGGTTGACGCGGACGGTTTTTCGAGTGGCGGATGGGCTGGCATTGATCATGGCTTCACTTCTTCGGGATAGTGGCGAGAGCGGCAAGAACCTCCTCCACCATCACCTCCTTCTTGACATCGCGGGAGAGCACGGTCAGGTCCGCGTCCGCATAGATCGGGTAGCGGGCGTGCATTAGGTTTTCGAGGGTCTGCTTCGGGTTTTCGGTTTTCAGCAGCGGCCGGCTATCGCGCTTGTTGACACGCTCCCACAGAACGTCGAGTTCGGCGTTGAGCCAGACCGACAGGCCATGCTTCTTGATATGCTTGCGCGTCCGCTCATTGATATAGGCGCCGCCGCCGGTGGAGACGACGCGCGGGCCGGATTGCAGCAGCCGCTTGATCACACGGGCCTCGAGCGAGCGGAATTCCTCTTCGCCATAGGCCGCGAAGAGTTCGCTGATCGTCATGCGCGAGACGCGCTCGATCTCATGGTCGGAATCGATGAAGGGGACGCCGAGGGCTGCGGCGGTTATCCGGCCGATCGCCGATTTGCCGGCCCCCATCAGTCCGACGAAGACGAGGTTTCGTCGCCCGAGCGCGGCCTTCGCCTGCTCGATCAGCGCTTCGGAAACCGGTTCGATCACGTCGCTCATGCAGTTTCAATTTCCCCATTCCGCTCCGGTATCGACAAATCGGCGGGAAGCGTCAAGACATGGCAACATACATGATGCAGTGAAACCGGCGACAACGCAGCCGTTCTTGCACTTGCCAACAGGCATGGTCATATAGACCGCTGACGCTAGGAGTTGAAAATGCCCACCCTGTTCCGGTTCCTGTTCATCTGCGCCATGATCGCCGGCGTGATTTATGGAACGATGGTGGCGCTGGTGACCTTCGTCAATCCGGTGGAGCGCGACGTCACAATCCGTATCCCTTCCGAGCGGATCAACAAGCCCCAATGACCGATCTTTCCGCTGCCCATATGGAATCTTTCCTGGAGATGATGAGCGCCGAGCGCGGCGCCGCCAACAACACGTTGCTTTCCTATGAGCGCGATCTGGAGGACGCTTATTCTTTTCTCAAGCAGCGCGGCGTCAAGCCGACGGCCGCGACCTCAGAGGATCTGCGCGCCTATCTGTCCCATCTGGCGCAACAAGGCTTCAAGGCGTCTTCGCAGGCGCGCCGGCTGTCGGCATTGCGCCAGTTCTTCAAGTTCCTCTATGCCGAGGGGCTGCGCACCGACGATCCGACCGGCATTCTCGACGCACCGAAAAAGACCCGCTCGCTGCCGAAAATCCTGAGCATCGACGACGTCTCCAAATTGATCGGACAGGCGGAACAGGAAGCGGCCAGAGGCGGTAGTGATCCAGTGGCGCGGCTGCGGATGCACGCGCTGATCGAACTGCTCTACGCCACGGGCATGCGAGTGAGCGAACTCGTCTCCCTGCCCGCCTCCGTTCTCGTGCAGAATGGGCGTTTCCTCGTCATTCGCGGCAAGGGCAACAAGGAGCGACTGGTTCCGCTGTCGCATTCGGCAATCCGGGCCATGCAGGCCTACGGCACGGCGATGGCGAGCGATAATGCCGCGCACAAAACGCCGCCGCCCGAAAGCCCCTGGCTCTTCCCGTCCTCCGGCAAGGCGGGCTACCTGCCGCGCCAGGTTTTCGCCCGCGACCTCAAGGATCTGGCAGCACGTGCCAGCATCCGAGTGGCGGCGATCTCGCCGCATGTGCTGCGCCATGCCTTCGCCAGCCATCTACTGGCCAATGGCGCGGACTTGCGCGCCGTACAGGAACTTCTCGGACACTCGGACATTTCAACGACACAAATCTACACGCATGTGCTCGAAGAACGGCTGCATCAGCTGGTCCAGAACCATCACCCCCTTGCCAAACAGGCGAAAAAACAGGATTAGGAGCGCCAGAACACTTGGCTGGAACGACTGGGATCGTGTCCGCGGCCACTGGCGCAATATGATCGGAAACGCATCACATGCACAATTATCTCGATTTCGAAAAACCCATCTCCGATCTCGAAGGCAAGATTCACGAGCTGAAGAAGATTGCCAGCGAAGATGAGAGCATCGATACCGCCGACGAGGTCGAGCGCCTTGAAGTGCGCGCCCGCGAGGCGATGGCCGAAATCTATTCCAAGCTGAACCCCTGGCAGAAAACGCAGGTCGCGCGCCATCCGCAGCGCCCGCACTTCCAGGAATATGCCGCCAGCCTGTTCACCGAATTCACCCCGCTCGCCGGCGACCGCAAGTTTGCCAATGACGAAGCTATCCAGGCTGGTCTGGCGCGCTTCCGCGGCACGCCCGTCGCCGTCATCGGCCAGGAAAAGGGCAACGACACGAAGTCACGCATCAAGCACAATTTCGGCAGCGCCCGGCCGGAAGGCTACCGAAAGGCAATCCGTGTCATGGAGATGGCCGACCGCTTCGGCCTGCCGCTGATCACGCTGATCGACACCGCCGGCGCCTATCCCGGCATCGGCGCCGAGGAACGCGGCCAGGCGGAAGCCATCGCCCGCTCGACGGAAATGTGCCTTAACATGCGGGTCCCGATCGTCTCCGTCGTCGTCGGCGAAGGCGGTTCGGGCGGCGCGATCGCGATCGCAACCGGCAACCGCGTCTACATGCTCGAGCATTCGATCTACAGCGTCATCTCGCCGGAAGGCGCTGCCTCCATCCTCTGGCGCGACTCGACCCGCGCCAAGGAAGCGGCGACGAACATGAAGATCACCGCGGAAGACCTGAAGTCGCTGGGGATCATCGACGGCATCATCGGCGAGCCCGTCGGTGGCGCGCATCGCGATCCGGATGCCGTGATCGAGAAGACCGGCACCGTGATCGCCGATGCACTGAAGGAACTGTCCGGCCGCACCGGCGACCAGTTGCGCTCGGATCGCCGGCAGAAATATCTGGCCATCGGACGCCAGCTTTAATCACATTTGCTGGAATCGATCGGGTTTGCGAGATAAACGGAACGCTCGGTCCAACCTTGGCCATATTCCTGCGCTCAGGAACGGTTGGCGTAAGGCGGGCCTGCAAGGTTAAGATTTTGTGAAGTATAACGACGTATTGATTCCCTGTGGTCCGCCTGCATGGGAGCGTCACGCTTAGTAATTTTCTCAATGGGCCTTTACCGATGCGTTTGACACATCTTGTTGCCACCGCCGCCGTCGCCGCGCTGCTTGCCGGCTGCACCGCCAATGAGGCGATGGATACGGTCGATGTCGACCTCAAGAAGGTCTCCAGCAAGGTCAACTACCAGCTTTCCGGCAAGATCGTCCAGAAGATGCAGGCGATGAGCATGGCGAAGGAATCGCCGATCATGCTGCGCATCTTCAAAGAGGAAGGCGTGCTCGAAGTCTGGAAGGCCAATGCGTCCAATCGCTTCGAAATGCTGCGCCAGTACAAGATCTGCGCCTGGTCGGGCAAACTCGGCCCCAAGGTGAAGGAAGGCGACCGGCAGGCACCGGAAGGCTTCTATCCGATCTCGCCGGGCCAGATGAACCCGAACTCCAGCTATTACCTGGCGATCAACACCGGCTATCCCAATCGCTTCGACCAGGCCAACGGCCGCTACGGCTCGAACCTGATGATCCACGGCGCCTGCTCGTCGTCCGGCTGCTACTCGATGACCGACGAGCAGATGCAGGAAATCTTCGCGCTTTCGCGCGATGCCTACAAGGGCGGCCAGCAGGCGATCCAGCTGCAGGCCCTGCCCTTCCGCATGACGGCGGAAAACATGGCGCGTCACCGCAACAGCCCGAACATCGACTTCTGGAACATGCTGAAGCCCGGCTACGACCAGTTCGAGATCACCAAGCGTCCGCCGGAAGTCAATATCTGCGAGAAGAAATACGTCTTCAACCAGCAGACTGACGGCAAGTTCAGCCCGACCGGCCAATGCCCGGCGATGTCCACGCCTGTGGTGATGCAGGGAGCGCTCGCGGCCTACAACAAGAAATACAATGAGGAATACGCCCAGGCGATCAAGAAGCTCGACGGCATGGTCTGGTACGAGCCCACTGAGGCCGAGCGCAAGGCGATCGTTGCCAAGCAGCGCGTCGGCAAGGAACTCGCCTATGCGCCGACCGGCACCTCGCTCGACGCCGGCAAGCTGATGAAGGTCGCCGACCTCGAGAAACAGGAAGCCCGCCGCGCCGAGTTGGAAGAAGCCAAGAAGGCGATCGAGATTCAGAAGGCCGAACTCGAAAAATCCACGCGCAACGGCAAGAACGTGCCGGTGCCAGTGGAAAATCCGCTGCCGAAGCCGGTTGAAACAGCCTCGGTTGAACAGACAGCTGCCAAGAAGGGTTTCTGGGGAAGCCTGTTCACCAAAGGCGGCGATGATGCGCAACAGCTGGAGCCGGCTGCCGTAGCGCCTGCTGATACCGTTCAGCAACCGGCAACAGTCGCCACGGCTCACGCCGCTGGCGCAGAAACGGCACAGAAGCCGGTCGAGGCGGCGAGACAAGTGGCCGCCATACCCGAAGCTGCACCCGTGGCTGAGCGGAATGTCGATCCGGTGCCTGCCAGAAAGGGTTTCTGGGGAAGCCTATTTACCAAGGGCAGCGACGATACTCGGAACCATCAGCCCGTGGCCGTAACGCCTGCCGACATCGCAATTCAGCAATCTGCCGGGCAAAAACCAGCCGCAGATACCGCTCAACGCGCCGCCGCCGAAACGGCGAAAAAGCCTGCAGAAGCAGCAGCGCAAGCAACGGCCGCGACCGAGGCGGCACCGGAGACAGTTCAGATTACTGCCGAACAGCAGCCGAAGAAGCGCCCGTTCTGGAAAATCTGGGGCAATTAATGCCTGAGACCAATGGCCTGATCTATGATCTCAAGGGGCTGAAATGCCCCCTGCCGGTCCTGAAGACCCGCAAGCGCATGCAGACCCTTGCCCCCGGCGCGTTGATCACGGTCGAAACGACCGACCCGCTGGCCATCATCGACATTCCGCATTTCTGCAATGAGGATGGCCACAGCCTGGAGCAATCCGAGGCGCTTGCGGGCGGGCACAGGTTTGTGATCCGCAAGAAGGCGTAGGAATTCAGAGCCTTTGAGCCGGCTGGCTCACGCCGACCTGTTCCTGTCAGCCTGACTTTCACCGCCGTGCCCCTGTTCTGGTTGCGAGCTGTGACCTAAATCTTTTTTTGCAAAAAAGTTTCGGCGGGCTGTCGATCGCGCGAAGGCTCGTTCGTCGTATGATCAGGAAGGCCAGTCTGGCTTCCATAAATCAGAGGAGAAGACGATGCGTGTAATGGTTATCGTAAAGGCGACGAAGGACTCCGAAGCAGGCATCATGCCATCGACCGAGCTTCTGGAAGCCATGGGCAAATACAACGAAGAGCTGGTCAACGCCGGCATCATGATGGCCGGCGAAGGCCTGCATCCGTCGGTCAAGGGCAAGCGGATCGCGTTCGACGGCCCCGGCCGCACCGTCATCGATGGCCCGTTCGCCGAGACTCGCGAGCTGATTGCTGGTTTCTGGCTGTGGGAGGTCAAGGACATGGCTGAGGCCGTCGAATGGGCAAAGCGCTGCCCCAACCCGATGCCGGGGCCGAGCGAGCTCGAAATCCGTCAGGTCTTCGAGATAGCCGACTTCGGCGATGCCGTGACGCCGGAGATCGCGGAACAGGAAGAGCGACTGCGCGAAAAGACCGCCAACCGCTAAAGCCGACCCTTTGTCGCCAGCTGCCGCTGCTGCTTGACGTTGCCCTTGCTCCTCGCTTAAGCGGGAGGCATGGCGGCAACCGAAACCCATCAAGCGATCGAGACGGTTTTCCGGATCGAACAGGCCAGGCTCATCGGGGGCCTGGCACGAATGGTGCGCGACGTGACCCTTGCCGAGGAGCTGGCGCAGGACGCGCTGGTCACCGCGCTGTCGGAATGGCCGAAGACCGGGGTTCCGAAAAACCCCGGCGCGTGGCTGATGGCTGCAGCCAAGCGCCGGGCCATCGACGGGTTTCGCCGCAAAAAGATGCTGGCGCGCAAGCACGCCGAGATCGGCCGGGATCTGGAGGACGAGCGTGATACCAGCGTCGAGGATGTCGAGGCGACACTGGACGACGACCTCGGTGACGAATTGCTCGGTCTCATCTTCACCGCCTGCCATCCGCTATTGTCCCCTGAGGCGCGCGCGGCACTGACGCTGCGCTTGATCGGCGGGCTGACGACAGACGAAATTGCCCGCGCTTTCCTCTCCAATGAAGCAACCATCGCCCAGCGCATTGTTCGGGCCAAGAAGACGCTCGGCAATGCAGGCCTGACCTATGCGGTACCGCGTGGGCCTGAGCGAAGGGAACGCCTCGCCTCGGTTCTTGAGGTTATCTACCTGATCTTCAACGAGGGCTATTCGGCCACCGCCGGAGAGGACCTGATCCGGCCGGCCTTGTGTGCCGAAGCGCAGCGACTGGGCCGCATCCTTACCGGCCTGCTGCCCACGGAACCCGAAGTTCTCGGCCTCCTCGCGCTGATGGAAATCCAGGCCTCGCGCCTCCACGCCCGCGTGGCCCCGGACGGTTCGCCGATACTGCTGACCGAACAGAACCGGGCCCGTTGGGACCAGCTCTTGATCCGCCGGGGGCTTGCCGCTCTTGAACGCGCCGAGGCCTTGGGCGGCGCCAACGGCCCTTACGCGCTGCAGGCAGCACTTGCCGCCTGCCATGCAAGGGCACGCAAGGCCGAGGACACGGACTGGAAGAGGATGGCAGGGCTTTACGACACGCTATGCGAGGTCATGCCGTCGCCGGTGGTCGAACTCAACCGCGCCATCGCCCACAGCATGGCCTTCGGCCCTGAGGCCGGCCTGACGCTTCTGGAAGCGATCGAACAGGGCGCGGTATTGCGCAACTACGCGCCCCTGCCAGCGGCAAAGGGGGATTTCCTGTTTCGGGCCGGGCGGTTGATGGAGGCTAGGATCCAATTCGAGCGCGCGGCAGAACTCACCCGCAACGAACGCGAGAAGGCCTTTTTTCTGGCGAGGGCAGCCGCCTGCAGCGGTTGACCTTTTCGTAGCAGCGATCCTGCTTTAATCGGCGGGACCATCGTCCGCCGACAGATTGTGATCTTGCCAGTCGCTTTTCGGAATCTCGCTGCCCACAACAAAGGCGAACGAGACAACCTGCGTCAGGTCCGGCGTAACCTCGCAGCTGAAACCGATATTGTACCAGCGGCGCTTGCTGCGAAAGGCGCCGCCGTCAGCCTGCAGCTTTTCGCCGGACAGCTTGGTATCGGCCATCGCATAGGCCACTAGAAAATCCGGCTTGAATGCGGATTTCCAGTTATGGACCTGCTCCATCGCCTCGATGTTGCAGAGCTGGACGATGCGCTCGGAGGATGCCAATTCCTGCAGCGTCTTGCGCGCCTTGGCACTGCGCGGATCGGCCAGCACTTTTGCGGACAAAAAACGTGTCGCCCGGATCATGCCGCCAGCTTCCGGGCGCGGTTGGTCAGTCGGAAGCTTGGCAAACGCAGGCACAGGATTTTCGATCGGCGGCCTGGACGATCCATCGGTCAATGGCTCCGCACGGCTTTCAGCAACCGGCGGCTTGTTCGCGGCTTCGAACTGTTGCGATGTCAGAACATCGACCGTGACGCTGTCCTCCACAGGAGGGACTTGCCGGCGCGGTGCTACGACAAGCAGGAGCGCAAGCCCGATCAGAACATGGAAGCCGAGCGAGGTACCAAGACCCCAAGAAGCTGGACTGCTGGGCCGATAAGCCGGCGCCCGCATGTTGCCGATGACTTCGCCCGTCTCGAGAAACATGCCAGCCCCTGCCGGTGAAGCTACATTCTGAGCCCGGGAACAGCCAGGGGATTGTCCTCCAGCGCCTGCCGATCCGGACGATCGATGCTCGGCTTGCCGGTAAAGGCGTCGAAGAGATCGCGCACGAAGGCTTCAGGCAGATCCTTGGTGATCAGCACCATGCGGGTTCGCCGGTCGGATGGATCAGGCCAGGCGGCCATACGCTGCGGCGTGTGGAACACGGTCTGCACGCCGTGCAGGATCAGCGGTCGGTCCGGATTGTCGGACATGGAGACGATCGCCTTCATCCTCAGCAGCTTTTCGCCATGGGCCGAGCGCAGGAGATCGATGAACATCTCGAGCGCCATCGGGTCGATCGGCCGGTCATGGACGATGCTGAAGGAGCGGATATCCACGCCGTGGCGGTTTTCGTCGTGATGATGGTGTCTGTGATCATGGTCACAGTGTTCATCATGATGGTGACCATCGTGCTCATGATCGTGGTCGTCGTGATCATGGTGGTGATCGTGATCCGCAGCAGCCTCGTCCTGCAGCCAGCGACCGACATCGGCGATCTTGGTCGCCGGATCATAGAGCCCGCAGTGGAAGAGTTCGGCCTTGCCTGCCTCAGGCAGATCGCCGTCGATCATGGCTGCACGCGGATTGAGGTCGCGCAGCCGGGTTTTCAGGGAAATGACCGCGTCCGGTGTCGCAAGCGAAATCTTGCTGATCACCAGCCGGTCGGCCATGGCAACCTGCTTGACGGCTTCCTCGTGATTGTTGAGCGTCGAAAGCCCGTTGACCGCATCGACGACGGTGACGACGCCGTCGAGCCTGTAGCTCTGGGCGATGACCGGATTGCCCATGACCGACTGAAGCACCGGAGCCGGATCGGCAAGGCCGGTGGTCTCGATGACGACGCGCTTCAGCGGCTTGATCTTGCCCGTCTGCATCCGGTCCATGAGATCGGCCAGCGTATCGACCAGTTCGCCGCGCACCGTGCAGCAGAGGCAGCCGTCGGACAATTCGATGATGCCATCGCTCGATGCCTCGACCAGCAGGTGATCCAGGGAAACATCGCCGAATTCGTTGATGATCACCGCGGTATCGGTGAGATCAGGGTCCTTCAAAAGCCGATTGAGAAGCGAGGTCTTTCCCGCACCGAGGAAGCCGGTGAGGATCGACACCGGCACGGCGTTGAGAACTGGGCTCATGGTCTATCCGATCGGGTATGGGAATTCAGAAAACGGGGCGAGGAACCGGGATCGGCACATTGGCGACATCGCCTTCGGCCACTTGGCCCTTCGCATCTGCCGCCTTTGCGTCGCTGCCTGCGATGAGGCCTGCAGCAACAAGGTTCAGCGGCCGATTGATCTCATGGATATAGGGCGACTGCAGTTTCTGACGGCCGACCTCATCCCGATTTTCGGAACGGATCTTCGCAGCCTTCGGATTGCAGATCTCCTTGCTGACATCGGCAACCATGTCGCGAGTTTCACCGTAAGGTGCGATCTGGCCGAGGCCGGGCTTGCCGGCGCCGCTCGATGTCAGACCGAGTTGCAGCAGCCGTGCCGATTCATCCGCCCGGCCGCCAAGGCTGTCGGCGCCCAGCACGACAGAAACGACGGCTTTGCCGTTGCGCGTCGCGGATGACACCTGGTTGAAGCCGGAGGCGCAGATGAAGCCGGTCTTCATGCCGTCAGCGCCATCGAAACGGCCGATCAGCATGTTGAGATTGGGATAGTTCTTCTTGCCGGTCGTGAAGCCTTCATAGGCGAAATACGGCGCATATTGCGGAAACTCGCGCTTGATGGTGACCGCCAGCACGGCAAGATCGCGCGCCGTCGTGTACTGCCCGGCGCCCGGCAAGCCATTGGGATTGATGAAATGCGAGGAGGACATGCCGATCCGCTGGGCCTCGGCGTTCATCTGGTTGACGAAGGCAGGCTCGGAGCCGGCAACGGTTTCGCCGATCGCGACCGCGATGTCGTTGGCAGACTTGATCAGCATCATCTTCAGCGCGCTGTCCAGCGTCAGCGCCTGGCCGGGCTTGTAGAACATCTTGCTCGGCGGCTCTCCGGCAGCGTTCTTCGTCATCACCACAGGCGATTCAAGTGTCAGTTGACCGGACTTCAACGCGCGAAAGGTCGTGTAGGCCGTCATCAGCTTGGTGAGCGAGGCCGGATACCACTTCTGATAGATTTCCCGCTGCTCATAGACCTTCAGCGAATTGACATCGACAACCAGTTGCGGATTGGCGGCGCTGGGGAGAGTAGCCGCCAGAACCGAAGCGCAGGCGCCTGCAAGGACCGCCACCAGCTTCGCCGTACCGCTGTTGAAAATTCCAGTTGTCACCACAATCAAACCTCGAAATTTCGGGAATTGCCTCGTATCGTCCGGCTATTTAACCTATATGGCGAGGTGATGGCAAAGACCATTCTTCAGCGTCGATACCAAAAATCCCGTCCCCATGCCCCGCAATGGACCAACAGGAAGCAAAAATGCCTATTCTGAACCGCGCAGCAGAGCTCCAGAACGAAGTCACCGAATGGCGGCGCCACCTTCACACGAAGCCGGAACTCCTGTTCGCCGTGGAAAATACGGCAGCTTTCGTCGAAAATAAACTGAGGGAGTTCGGCGTTGACGAAATCGTGACCGGGCTTGGCCGCACCGGCGTCGTCGGCTTGATCAAGGGCAATCTGGGCGAAGGCCGCACCATCGGCCTGCGTGCCGATATGGACGCCCTGCCGATGACGGAGACCAGCGGCAAGCCCTGGTCCTCGACGACATCGGGCAAGATGCACGCCTGCGGCCACGACGGCCACACCGCCATGCTTCTGGGTGCGGCGAAATACCTCGCCGAAACGCGCAACTTTAAGGGTGCAGTCGCGGTGATCTTCCAGCCTGCCGAAGAAGGCGGCGGCGGCGGCAACGAGATGGTCAAGGACGGCATGATGGAGCGGTTTGCCATCGAAGAAGTCTACGGCATGCACAACATGCCGGGCATGCCGCTTGGCCAGTTCGGCACCCGCACCGGCCCGATCATGGCCTCCACCGACGAATTCACCATCACCATCGACGGCCGGGGCGGCCATGCGGCCCAACCGCACAAGACGATAGACCCGATCGTCATCGGCTCGCAGATCGTCAATGCGCTGCAGACCATCGCCTCGCGCACCGTCGATCCACTGGCCTCGGTCGTCGTGTCGGTCACCAAATTCAATGCCGGCTTTGCCCATAACATCATTCCCGAACAGGCCGTGCTCGCCGGGACCGTTCGCACGCTGATGCCGGAAGTGCGCGACCTCGCCGAACAGCGCATCAAGCAGATTTCCGAAAGCCTCGGCTCCGCCTATGGCGCCAAGATCCGGGTGTCCTACGGCCGCAACTATCCGGTCACCGTCAATCATCGCCAGGAAACCGTGCATGCCCTGGCCGCCGCGGCCAATGTTGCCGGTGAGAGCCAGGTCTCGGGCGAACTCGATCCGATGATGGGCGGCGAGGATTTCTCCTACATGCTGCTGGCTCGCCCCGGCGCCTTCATCTTCATTGGCAATGGCGATACGGCCGGCCTGCACAATCCGGCCTATGACTTCAACGACGAGGCGATCCCGCACGGCATTTCCTACTGGGTGAAGCTTGCAGAAATGCGGCTGGCGGCCTGAGCCGGCACACGGACGGAAGGATTAGGGGATCGCGCCGATGCACGAGATAGACAAGATCGACCGGCGGATCCTCAACATCCTGCAGGCGGATGGCCGGATCACCAACCTGGAGCTGGCCGACCGCATCGGGCTGTCGCCGACCGCAACCAGCGAACGGCTGCGGCGCCTGCTGAAGGAAGGCTATGTCTCCGGCTTCGGCGCCCGGCTCGATCCGCACAAGCTGGGTTTCGGGCTGCTCGTCTTCATCGAGGTCATGCTCGACAAGACGACGCCCGAAGTCTTCGACAAATTCGCCGCCGCCGTCAAACAGGCATCCGCCGTGCTCGAATGCCACATGGTGGCCGGTGGCTTCGACTATCTGGTCAAGACCCGTTTCGAGGACATGAACGCCTATCGCAGCTTCCTTGGCCAGGTCCTCTGGACCCTGCCCGGCGTCAAGGAAACGCGGACCTATGCGGTGATGGAAGAGATCAAGAACGACGGGCCGTTGCCGTTGGTTTGATTGTCACCAGAACGCCCCACAAAGCGCCATAGCATCCAAGGACAACATGCCTCGAATTTCGCGATTGATCCCGGCCTTAATTGTAGCGATTGCGAGCTTCACAGCCTGCTTTGAAGCCAAGGCGACCGCTCCGGAAAATGCGTTGCTCCGAGATTTGGAACAAATGCAAGAGATGGTTGAAAGAGAGAATTGCGAAGGTGCTTGGGTCAAACTCTGGCCTTGGCTTAAAGCCAAGAACCAAAGTGCCTTCCAATCGGTTGCTGGGATGATGATATTTGGTGGAATGTATCCCCGCGGCGTAGCTCTGGACGACGATTTTCTAAAAAAATATCGGCACGGCATCATTCTACTTCTCCACGGCGTAAACAATGACAATTCAGGGGCAGTGGAAATTACGATTGACTTAATAAAAGACGCTCCAGGTTTCGAAGAAACTACCCGCTGTTTGAGAGAAGAATCCAACCCCATAACCTGCACCAGGGACGCGGTTGAAGCCAAGCTTATACCGGCGATTGATGACTATGTTGCAGAACTCCAATCACTCTCAGAAAAGCCCATTGTCGAGCCATTCTGCATAAAGCCATATCGCCGCAAGACTCTCCCCGATTTGCAAAAGCCGGAAAATTAACAGCATAGATAATGGCTGCGGGTCACTCCCTTCCCAACCCCCCGGATTCCGCTTACGCTCCGCCCGCCGCTCGATCGTCGAGCCATTTTTTTGAGGGGTTCCATGAAGAAGATCATAATCGCCGCCGCAATCTTGCTCGCGGCCGCATCCACTGCGAACGCGCAAACCGTCAATGCCGGAAAATATATTGTAGAAGGCACCAATCTCGATGGGTCGAGCTATTCCGGCACGGCGGAAATCACGCTGGCCAGCGAGACGACCTGCGTGATCGAATGGGATACCGCCGGCGTCAAATCGTCCGGCGTCTGCATGCTCAACGGCAACGCCTTTGCGGCGGCTTACGTGCTCGGCGACGCACTGGGGCTCGTCGTCTACCAGGTGAATGGTGACGGTTCTCTCGACGGCAAATGGACCATCACCGGCAAGGACGGCTCCGGCACGGAAACACTGACGGAAGCCAAGTAACCTGTTGGCGGAAGGCTGAGGGGAGTAACAAGAGCCTCTCGGCCTCTGACCACACGTCCAACAAGGTCGCGCGCCAGCTTTCCGTAAAATTCGAACGGGCAACAATCTAACGTCGATTGCAATGGTGAAACCTCGGAAATTTACGCAGGCAAAAACTTGCGTGAGCACATGCCAATTTTCGAATATAAGAAATTAACGACAACAAATCGGAGTTGTAAAAGAAGCGGCGAAGATCAGACTGCGTGTATCATTGGATGCACCAGGAGGATCACTTGTGCCCAGAGATCGATATGTGACCGAGCTTCTTTACGCGTCGCGAAACGCAGCACTTTTGGAAGACGACGCTTTGCTGGTGTACTTGATCGACATGGCCATCGAGCGTTCAAAGAGCCAGAATACGAATGCCAAGAAAGTAAACGCCTGATCGCCTTTGGGCGACAGCCTAAGCTGTAGCTGCCATTCTCGCGTCCGCTAGGCCAGCCGGACCTCGAGCGTGAGGGTTTCCTCGTGCGGAAAAGTTGTTTCGATCCGGTCGCAAACTCGCTGATCGCTGATCATCCGTGCCAACATCGTCAAGGATTCCGCCGGCGGCGTACCCTTCTTTACTTCGGCCTGAATGCGCCGGAGCCTCAGCAACATGAGCGCAGAATCTGCAAAATCGTCGTTCAGGCTCATCTAGCGGTCCGAATACGCTGAAGGAAATCTGGCCAGAGTGTAGCTTGCTCGCTGATTTTCACAATTGTCACTTTGCGTCAGTGAATTTTTGCTCGATAGACTCGCGTTTTGCCCATCACGCGGCGGCAAAGGTGTCAGGTTTTTGGCAGGCCAATCGTATACTAACCTGTTTGAACTGTTGGCAGACCGGCGCGCTTGACGTGCCGGTCTGCCCGAGCATTCGAGAGACCTACAGCGTCGCCATGTCGATGACGAAGCGGTAGCGCACGTCGCTCTTGATGACGCGCTCATAGGCTTCGTTGACCTGATCCATGCGGATCAGTTCGATTTCCGAGACAATGTTGTGCTCACCGCAGAAATCCAGCATTTCCTGCGTTTCCTTGATCGAGCCGATCATCGATCCGGCAATGCTACGGCGCGACGGGACGAGCGAGAAGGCATGCACTGGCACCGGTTTTTCCGGAATGCCGAGCAGGACGAGCGTACCATCGACCTTCAAGAGGCCGAGATAGGCGTTCCAGTCGATTTCCGCCGAGACGGTGCACAGGATAAGGTCGAACGTGCCAGCCAGCGTCGCGAAGGTCTCCGCGTTACTGGTGGCGTAGTAGTGATCGGCACCCAGCTTCAGGCCGTCTTCCTTCTTGGAAAGCGATTGGCTGAGGACGGTGACATCAGCGCCCATCGCGTGGGCAAGCTTGACGCCCATATGGCCAAGACCGCCCATGCCGACGACCGCCACCTTCTTGCCGGGACCGGCGCCCCAGTTGCGCAGTGGCGAATAGAGCGTGATGCCGGCGCACAGAAGCGGTGCCGTTGCTTCGAAGGGCAGGTTCTCCGGAATGGAAAGGACGTAGCCTTCCTTGACGACGATATGATCGGAATAGCCGCCCTGCGTCGGCGTTTTACCGTCTTCTTCGACGCCATTGTATGTCACGACGAGGCCGGGCATATACTGTTCGAGATCGACATCGCGGCTGGCGCAGGTGGTGCAGCTGTCGACGAAGCAGCCGACGCCGACCCGGTCGCCGACCTTGAACTTAGAGACCTTCGAGCCGACGGCTGTGACGATCCCGGCGATCTCATGGCCGGGAACCATCGGAAACATCGAGTTGCCCCATTCGTTGCGGGCCTGGTGAATGTCCGAATGGCAGATGCCGGAATATTTGATACTGATGACGACGTCGTCCTCGCGGGGTTCGCGCCGTTCGAAAGTGAAGGGCTCAAGCGGTTTCGACGCATCCGTCGCCGCATATCCTCTTGCCAAGGCCATGGGTCACTCCTTTATTCTGTGAGGTGGGGATTGCGATGGAAGCACGAATGGCCTCTCCCCGGAGCGTACTATGCAGAAAGCGGCGAACAGGCGTTAGAGCGATCCTGCAAAATTATTGTACGATCCTGCAAAAGATGTCGTCGGCGTTTTGCAAATGCGAGTTAAGAGATTAACTTCCGGACTGCACCACAGAGCCTAAATCACTGGAAAGACTTTTGATTATGACAGATTCAAGAACTGAGCGTAGTCAGGAACTGATTGATCTTATTGCCCGTTTCGCCCAGAAAGATGGCGATCATCAAACCGCTATTCCTGGTTTGAGTGTGCACATGCGCTCGACGACCGGCTCAAAGGCATGCGGCTCCTACAAGCCGAGCCTCGCTCTGATCGCGCAAGGGGCAAAGCAGGTGGTGCTCGGCGACGATGTCTACCGCTATGGCGGGACAGACTACCTGCTCACCTCGATCGACCTGCCAGTCACCACCCAGATCGTCGAAGCATCGACGGAGAAACCCTATCTGAGTGTGATGTTCCAGATCGATACGGCCCGGATCGCCAGTCTGCTGGAACATGCCGGCCATCAGGACAGCGCCCCTGTCCCGGCGGCCCGCGGCATGGCGGTGAGCACCGTGACGCCCGAACTCGAAGATGCCGCAATCAGGCTGTTGCGGCTCTTGGACCGGCCCGGTGACATCCCGGCTCTGCTGCCGCTTATCGAACAGGAAATCATCTACCGGATTTTGACGGGACCGCAGAGCGGCCGTCTGCGCCAGATGGCGATAACCGAGAGCCAGTCGCATCAGGTGAGCCGCGCCTGCATCTGGCTGAAAGAACACTATGCCCTGCCGCTGAAGATTGAGGAGCTGGCCAATCGGGTGAGTATGAGCGTTTCCTCGCTGCATCATCATTTCAAGGCGATCACCGCCATGAGCCCGATGCAGTACCAGAAACAGCTGAGGCTGCAGGAAGCGCGCCGGCTGATGCTGGAGGACATGCTGGATGCGGGGTCGGCAGGCCATCAGGTCGGCTATGAAAGCCAATCGCAGTTCAGCCGCGAATATGCCCGCCAGTTCGGCGAGCCACCGCTGCGCGATGTCGGCCGAGTCCGCCGCAGCCTGATGGACAGGCTGACCGGCGGCATGGAAATGCTCAGCGAGGGATGAGCATTATCGGGCGGTGTCATCTGTACTTCTTAGTCATAGCCGTGCCGCAAACAAGAAACCAATCTCTCATAACCGTTTCGGCGAAGCAGTTTTTCCGTCTTCCGGCAAAACATATCACCAATATTGGGGATCGACGGCACACCGATACTTGGTGATAGACTCGGCATCGGAAGGAGAATCACCAATGATGCCAATCATCGTACGCATGAGTTCATGGCAGCAGGGTCAGCTCGTTCGGGAACCGACGCTGCTGACGGCGATCGGGTTGCGCGAAACCCTGCTTGTCGCGCTCGACTATGACGAGGCCAAGGTCAACTTCGTCTGTCGGCAGGTGGAAGAAACAGGCGCCTACGAGCTCGGCGACCTCAATGAATCCACCACAATGATCGAGAAGATCCTGCATTCCTGAGCGTTGCCGCGCGTCACGGCCTGGGTTCGGATCGATCCACAGGATGCAACCGGTGATTTTCCGGTCGGTACAATTTTAGCCTTTTTTCCTGCGCTTCCTTAACAGCGTTTCCGTATCCTTATTCTACACAAGCGAAGGATCGTGCCATGACGGAACACCGACGAGACGCCTATTCGGCATTCGCAGAAGATCACCGGGAACTCGGTGCATCGAAAGGTGCGTTTTCGCCGACGCTGCGCATAAAGGCCATCACTGCCGCCGTGATCATCGGCGTGTCGTTCTGGGCCGCGGTGATTTATTTCGTCACACGCTAAGGTAACCCGTACCCAAACTTTGGCGTCGATCCCGTAGAAAAACCGTTGCGCCCCGGTTCGCATTCACCCCACTCGCCAGGTTAAAATCCGCGCTGCGAACACAGGCGGGAACCTCTTCCATCGCGGCCGCTCATGCCCGCCACTCCAGACGACCAACCGGAAATCCTGTTACAGCGCGAAACAATTTGCGATGACTTTTTTCGGAACGATCGCTCTCCCTCTCGCATTGTCGATCACATGGCCATGACAAACGAAAGGAGTGAGCCATGAAAACCAAGATCCTGATCCTTACCACCGCCGTTCTCGGCATGATGTCCACAGCTGCCCTTGCAGAAGACGGCGCCATTACCGGCGCTGCGGGCGGCGCGGTCACGGGCGCCATCGTCGGCGGCCCTGTCGGCGCTGCCGTCGGCGGCACCGTCGGCCTGATTGCTGGTGCCGCCATCGATCCGCCGCCGCAGAAGGTGGTAACCTATGTGCAGCAGCAGCCGGCGCCGCAGTCGGTCGTGATCCAGCAGCCAATCGTCGTCGGCAAGCCGATCCCGCAGGACGTCGTGCTCGTCCCCGTGCAGGAAGACCCGCGCTACGCCTACGCCGTGGTCAACAACCAGCGCGTGATCGTCGATCCGCGGACCCATACGGTGGTGCAGGTCCTGCAGTAATAATGGCAATCGAGGGGCGGACGGCGGTCCGCCCCTCACCGTTTCCATTCCGTCAAGAAATCGCCGGCACCTCGATATGATCCGGCTCAAGCCCCTTGCGAGCACGATCAACCATCAACTCGAATGCACGTTCCAGATGACAGGTGAAGCGCGTCGTATCGAACAGCGGCGCGACTGAGCGCTGCGCGACAATTTTGTTTTTCGCGGCTTGCAGCCTGCCCGCGTCTTTTGCCAGAGCCACGCACAGTTCCACGTAACGCTCTGGACCGTCGGCCACCAGTTCGGCGATGCCGAGCGCGCGCAGCAGGCTCTCGGTGACTCGGGAGGCAAAGTGCGTGCCCTTGCAGGTTGGCACCGGCAGGCCTGCCCATAATTTGTCCGAGGTCGTGGTATGGCCGTTGCAGGGAAAGGTATCCAGCCCGATATCCGCCGCCTGAAGGCGGGCGATATGATCCGGATAGGCAACCGGGTCGGCAAAGATGATCCGGTCGCGATTAACGCCCGCCTCCTCCATCCAGCGCACGAGGTTTTCGCGGGCAAAACGATCGGGGCACATCACCCACAGCACGCTGTCATCCGTCCGGCGCAGGATGTCCGCCCAAAACTCGGCCGTTGCCGGCTTGATCTTGCGGTGGGCGTTAAACGAGGCAAAGACGATGCGATTCTCGGGCAGGCCAAGCGCCCGGCGCGGGGTCGCCGGCGGCAGCGGCCGGTGGACATTGTCGTTCGCCTGATAGCTGTCCGGAAGCAGGCAGAATTTCTCGTGGTAGAAGGGCCGGCTCGTTTCGGGCGTGACGACCGCATCGCTCAGGATATAGTCGCAATCAATACCCGTGCCGGTCCCGGGATAGCCGAGATAGGCCACCTGGATGGGTGCTGCGCCATGATTGACTAGGCCGACGCGGCCCCCCTTGGTGTGGCCCTTGAGATCGACCAGAATATCGATGCCGCAATTGCGGATCAGCGCGGCCGCATCGTGATCCGAAAGATGCCCGATACGCTGCACGTTGGGATAGGTCTCACGCAACCCGCTGTCGGTCCTGATCAGCTCGTCCTCGGTATAGCAGAACAGCGTGACCTCGAACTTTTGCCGGTCATGCTGGAGGAGCACGCTCTGCAACAGGCGCATGGTCGCATGCTGATCGCTGAAATCTCCGGAGAGATAGCCGATCCTGATCCTGTCCGCGAAGACATGCGGCACGGCCCGCCGTGCCGCTCTCGACATTTCCGTGAAGGCCACCGTGCCATGAACCTTCGTCTGGCGTGCATTCAGGCTTTCGTCGGCACACCAGCCGATGTGGCGATGAGGAAATTCCGCCGCCAGATAGCGTTCGTCGCCGGCCCTCATCCGATCCAGAAACCGCTGGTCGTCCATCAGGGCTTCGTCGAGGCACAGAAACTCGTGCAGATAGCGCCGGTAGGTTTCTTCCGCATTGGCATCATACTCGCCGGATTTGGCGGCGAGACGGGCTGTATTCAGCGAAGCGAAGGAATCGTCGGCCTGCTGCAGCATGTTTGCGGCAAGCGCCCGGAGCATCGCCTGCTTCGGGCCGCCCAGATCGGCCGCCTTGATATAGAACGCCGCCGCCTCGGCGAATTTTTCCGTCTTGGCGTAACACTGCGCGATCAAAAGCATCTCATCAGGTGCGAAGGATTGCCGACGCTGAGGCGACAGGATGCTCAAGGCCCCGTCATAGTCCTTCGTATTGTAGCACCGAAGCGCTTTTGGAAGAGATGCCGACATCGATGTTTCCGTATCCGATGAGAGACTACTGCTAGCGAAACCGGCTGGTGCAAGGCTGGACTGGCGGAAACGAGCGGAACGCAAGCCTCGCGCACCCGAAGTTGCCTACATCGGGTAGACCCAATGCTTGTGGATACGCCTGATGACACAGCTTACTCTCTGCATGCCGAGCAATCGTAACCTGCGAAATTCCGCAGGCGCGATCGAGACCGCGCTCATCTATGCCGACAAGAGGGATTGCCTTCTGGTCGTCTCCGACAATTCCGGCGATGCGGAGAAACGCGCCCGCTACGAAAACAGTTCGCCGCGCCTGACCTATGTGGTCCCGGATGGCGAAAACGCACTGCAGAACATGGCCTATGCCCTCTCCCATGTCGAAACCGATTTCCTCCTGCCGATGGGCGATGACGACGAGATTTACGGCCTCGACGACAGGGAGCCGTTCGACTTCGCAAATCTCCCCGACGATGTGATCGGCGTTCGTCCGCAGACATTCGTGTGGACCAACGACAAGGGTGTCCAGCGCGCAGACCGGTTTTCGATCACCGCCGAGGATGCTGGCAGCCGGCTGCTCGAATATAACGAAAAGGCCAGGGGCAATAACGGGCTCTATTACAGCGCCTACCGCGCGGACCTGTTCAAGAACCTGTTCTCGCTCTTCTCGAAAGCCCATCCGACGCGCGGCGGCTATTGCGACTGGGCATTGAGCTTTGCGCTGTGCGCCGCCGGAAAATTTCTCCACGACCCTTCGACCATCTATCGTTACGACCTCGGCCGCTGGGCAAAGGGCCAGACCCTTGAGGCGACGAAAGCCAGCGTCTACGTGCAGGCCGGTCTGCCCAACACCGCCGACCGCTTCTCCGCCCTGCTCCGCTTCATCGACACCCACGTCTTCCTGACCAGCCTGCCGCTTTCGGCCCAGCAGCGCCAGAGCGCCCTGATGACCAATGCGCGCCTTGCCCTGCGCACCTTCCTGCAGGAGGTCGCGCAGGCCCCGGACCAATACGATCCCGAAGTCGTCTACCTCGCCGAACTGACCGGCCAGACGCCCGACCTGACATCAGCCTTCCAGATCTCCCTGCTGATGGCTGACCGGTTGCAGGAAGGGCTGGCGGGGAAATACGTGCGGTTCGTGCAGGCGGCCGGCGGGGTGGTTTGAGGGTTGGGCGATTGCCGCTGCGGAAGCAGAGGCAGACTGAAGAGCTGACCAGACAGGAAATGGAACGCCGCGGTCGGTGATTGGCTTCACCGCCGCCAACGCGATCGTCTATTTTTCCGGTCCGTTTGATTTGTTCGGCAAGCATTTCGAATGGTGAAGCGAGACAACGAACTCCGCCACGGAACATTTGCAGTTGTGAACAGTTATGCCTCGGAAGAGGTGTGACATGGACTACGCTACCTGGATGTTTGCATTGCTCGTTGGCACCACCATCATAGGCTCTGCGATCGCATACGGCATATTCACCAACCGCCGGTGCAATTCCGAAATGAAACCTACTCGGCAGGACAGGATAGATGAGATGACCTGGCGAAGGGAATTGCTAGGTGAATAAGCAATCGAAGCTTAGCCCGGTCGATGAGTTGACAGCGCAGGTGAGCGAGGATGATAGCGCGCGATGTACTGCTTTTGTTTTTCACAGCGTTTTACCTGGCGTCGCTTCTGCTCATCTATGATGTTGGATTGTCGGCTGTCGGCGAGCCCTCTTGGGACCTATTGCTGCCATACCCCGGAGCGAGCGCTATGACACTCGGTATCGCAATTGGCATTGGTTTGGGCGCCGCTCTTGGAACCATTCTGCGCGACAATGCCGCCACCGGCATCGTTATGAGTATCACTGTTGGTGCGGCTGCGGATATTTCTTCGCCCGAAAACAAGGAATTCTTTGGTGAGATGAGAACCCGCCAACCGCGAAGAGGACACGAGCATCAGGTTGATGCCTCACATTTTACAACTGTTCTCTTGACAAGCCAAATATTACGGCTCTCTAAACCAACCGCGAACGATCGTTGAACGGATATTGTACGGTTGCTGAATTACTGCGGCGCAATACGCCTTTTGGCGTAGTGTGAGGATACGGGGATAATAGGATAGTCGTAGATAAAGCAATAACTAATTTAGCATTCAATTAATAAATGGACACTAGCCTCTGTAGGCAACTAGGTAAGCAAGTTCCCGGGAGGATATGATGCCATGCGAACTTTCGACTGTCGCACATTCACTCGCTGACGATTTCACGATTTCAGATCTAGAATTCGAGATTGCTATCGAGCATCTGGACCGGACACTCGTCGTTTCCGAACAAAATGGAAAGCCGCCGTCACTGCAAATTCATCGCGTGAAGCGCGTGCTTGAGCTAGCTGTTCAGTACCGCCATTGCGCGCTCTCATAAAACCTCATAAGCCCTGAAAAAGCACTTATGCCTTCCGCTTTTTCCGCCAGGACATTCACACCCTTAGCAAACTCATCTCCGAAAACTTTGCGCCAGAGTTCAATGCTTTCATCGCGATCATCGGACAGATAGGCTTGGTCGACGAGCTTCCGATATTTGTTGATCGACGCGCGAAAGTTTGTGTATTGCGTTTCTGTCAAAAGCTTCCCGAAGTCTTCGCTGAGCAGTTTCGGGTTTTGCACCAATGGCCGTGAAGGCCTAGCTTGAAGCCAGTCATCCAGCCGTTGCATAATCGTACGCAGCGCCGTGGGCACATCAGCAAAGGCATTGGTACCTTTGTCGAGCCAACTGATGTGGCTTCCGATAAGCGTGGTAAGCAAAATTGAGGGGCAGTCGAATCTGGTTCGAATGCTGCGCATATACTTCAAAAGTCGCGTAACCTTGCGGAAGGAGTTGAGCCCCGAGTAGCTGTTTTGCTCCTGCATCCACGCTGTATATTCCAGAGGCGTGGTGACTTCGAAGCAGTCTGAACCCGCGTTGCACACTTCGTAGCCGCTGTTTGTGCGGTCGACGACGCAGGGCGCCAGATCGATCTTGCGCTCGTTGGCATAGGATATTGTGACGCAGTAGTCCCAGACTTTGGTCTTGTTTTTATAGGTTTCGCTGGCCTTGAAAACGTCACCCAGCTTTTGAACATAGTCCTTGGCAGTCCACCCATCGACGGGATTGACCATTACCAAGAGATCGGCGTCATATTCGTCGCCATCGATCGGTTTTATGATTGTTCGGTGAGCCCACGAGCCTTGGCGCACAAAAGTGCGTATCTTCGGCTCCCAGTCACTCTTGCGAATAAATCGCTTCAACGCGTCGACGCTTTCGTCGAGCAATCCAATGCGCGTCGTGTTCAGATTTACGGTGTTATTCAAGAAATCAGTAAAGAGGCTCGTCAGTTTCAAGCTACAGACCTCGCATTGTCTACAAACGGGACAATTGCATTTTAGGTGGGGATAATCGCGCCGAAGTTGTCTCGGTCCACAACTATTATTTTCTGTGTGATTTCGCGTGCCGGAAGGTACTTCGTACTATTTCGCAAACGAATGGAGGAACAATGAGAATCGACACTCACAAGGAAATCACGCTTGAGCGCATCGAGCAGTTGCTGTTGGTTTGCGCGGACCTGGTCGATCGCCGCGGTCCGGCGGCGCAGCCGATCCTAGATCGAATGGAGCGGGAATATCTCGCAGCCAAGGAACGCGGCAAGGCCGTCGACCGGATACGCAAACTGTTAGAAGGGTAGTAGTAGTTCAGGACCGTGCTGACTCACGAGCGCGCTCCTTATCTCTCCAAGCCAGCCATTGCTCCAATGACGTGAATTCTTCCGGCTGCATCTCCGCCGGCGGCAACTGTTGGATATCGGGCGAAACCCCGATGCGCTTCCCGTCGATTTCGATCCAGACAGTCACGCCTTGCGATTTGGCGACCTTAGCCATCCTGGTCAGTTCAGCCTCGCTGATCAGCGCTTTCTTTGTCATGCATCACTCATAAAATTCTTCCGGACCAAAAGGTTTCCCCGCCTTACATGTCGCACGGCATGTCGCGTGGACTAGCCGAGTGTCGCAGGAAACCGTTGAAAATCAAGGGAACTGGATTGCAACACGACCGCGACATGAAAGGTCACGCTAGAGCACATCCGCACAGATAACTAATTGATATCATTTGGAAGTTTTTGGTAGCGGGAGAGGGACTCGAACCCCCGACACGCGGATTATGATTCCGCTGCTCTAACCACCTGAGCTACCCCGCCGCCGGGACGTTTGACGCAGGCCTTGGCCGCTGTCGTCGCCGTCAGTGGGGCGGCTTATAAGGTGCGGTTCATGCCGGTGTCAAGCCGAGCCGTTTTAAAAAAATGGAAGTTTTCCAAGGGATGGTGGACGGAAGGGGTAGCCGGGGTCGCGACAAACACCCCGGCGCCGGGATGAAGCTTTGGATCAGGCCGCGGCCACGCTCTGCAGCAGGTCCTTGAGCGCGGCTTCGGCTGCGGCCTCGCGCTCCGAGCGCAGGATGAAGCCGCCGCCAAAGACGCGGGCGTCTTCGCCGATGCCGGAATAGAGAGCGCAGGCCTGGCCGGGGGCGACACCCGCCTCGCCTTCCAGAAGCTCGACCGAGATGCCGCTGGCATCGGCGCGCAGGATGGCCGGCGCCGGCTGCCGGGTGGAGCGGACCTTGGCGAAACAGGCAAAGCCGTCGGCCGCCACATCATGGACATCGCCGTCACCGAGCCAGTTGACGTCGCGCAGGTAGACGCGGCGGGTTTCCAGCGCTTCCTTCGGGCCGACGATAACGCGGCGCGAGCGGGCGTCGAGATGGACGACATAGAGCGGCTCGCCGGTGGCGACGCCGATGCCGCGGCGCTGGCCGATCGTGTAATGCAGAATGCCGTCATGGCTGCCGAGCACGCGGCCGTCGAGATGGACGATATCGCCCGCCAGCGACGCATTCGGCTTCAGCTTGTTGATGATATCGGCATATTTTCCCTGCGGCACGAAACAGATGTCCTGGCTGTCGGCCTTCTTGGCGACGACAAGCCCCATGTCTTCTGCAAGCGCGCGGGTCTCCGCTTTGGTGAGGCTGCCGAGCGGAAAGCGCAGGTAATCGATCTGTTCCTGCGTGGTGGCAAAGAGGAAATAGCTCTGGTCGCGATCCGCATCCGTCGGGCGAAACAGCGCGCGGCGGCCAGGCGCGCCAGGCTGCGGATTAGCCTTCGAGCGGATGTAATGGCCGGTCGCCAGCGCGTCGGCGCCGAGCTCGCGCGCGGTTGCCAGAAGATCGGCGAACTTGACGGTCTGGTTGCAGGCGACACACGGGATCGGCGTTTCGCCTGCGACATAGCTTTCGGCGAAGGGATTGATCACCGTTTCGCGAAAGCGCTGTTCGTAGTCAAGCACGTAATGCGGAATGCCGAGCACGTCGCAGACGCGGCGCGCATCATCGATATCCTGCCCGGCACAACAGGAGCCGGCGCGGTGCACGGCGGCACCGTGATCGTAAAGCTGCAGGGTGATGCCGAGGACATCATAGCCCTGGCGTTTCAGGATGCCGGCCACAACGGAACTGTCGACGCCGCCGGACATGGCAACGACGACGCGCGTATCTTCGGGCTTGCGATCAAAATCGAGACTGTTCACGGCATCCAATCCGGCATTCCGGTCCATCGGCGGGTTTTCGGCACTTTTTGCGCGACCATACCCTGTTTCCTGCAAACGGCCAACGCCGCAGCGACGCGGCTCCGGTTCAAACACACCGTGCCGCAAGGCAGCTATATAGAAAGTCGCGGGGAATTGAACAAGGGCATGGGCAAACGGCCCGTGCGGCCGTTCAGATCAGCTTCATCCGCATGGCGCGTGCGATCGCCTGCATGCGGTTGACGGAATCAAGCTTGCGGGTCGCCGTCTTGAAATAGCTGGAGACCGTATAGACGGAAATGCCGAGGATGATGGCGATCTCGTCACTGCTCTTGCCCGCCGCGGCCCAGCGCAGGCATTCGATCTCGCGTGATGACAGCTTGTCGCGCGCCGAGCCGCCGACGTCGAAAGTACGCTCGAGAGTTTCGAATATCTGCAGCAAAGTCAGATAGAGATCGGCAGTCTCGGCCCTGTCGGGTTCACTGCGCGAGCCGGAAAGCAGAATGGCGAACGCCTCGCCATAGGTGGTGTGCAGCATGGCTGCGAAGGTGTTGCGCATCGCCTGGCCTGCAAACAGCGCCTCGACGGTATCGAGGGCGGCAGGAGCCTCCGGGTTGAGCAGGGACCTGGTTTCGCCGAAGAGCGGCAGCTTGGTGTTGCGCAGCCGTTCGATCAGTGCGCTTGAGTGGAAAACCGTGGCGGTGTCATATTCCCGCACGAGCTCGGACGACCAGCTGCTCAAAACGAGACGCTCGGCGAAGCGCTGTTGCTCGCCGAAGGGGATGCGCGCGATCATGAAGTGACTGAAGCCGAACTGCGCCGTGCATTGGCGCATCAGGTGGAGCACTTCATACTCCGTCTGGACTGCGGAACTGTTCATGCCCGAAAGGAAATCAGCATAAGCCTCGCTTCGCAAGGCCAGCTTGTCAGGGTCTCTCATAATTTTGATCACCAACTTGCCGGCCTACACCGCCGGCACCTCAAAAAATTCTCAATCCGGAATTTTTTAGAATCTGCTTAGTTAAACCAACGACGGACAAAACTCCGAAGGCGCCACAATGAGGCACGATCGAAGCAACAGGCCAGGGGTTGGAAATAAAACGATGCAGCGAGAGCATTCCGGAGCATCAGAAAAGACGCTTATGCTCAATTACCAGGCATCTATAGCAATAATTTTAGGCAAATTGAACCATTACATTTGCATAGCTCCCATGCAGATGCTCGGCTTACCTCTTCCATCATCTTCAAAATTGGGAAAAAGATAATGTTAGTAGGGAGTTACCGATGGGCGCCGCAGCATCTTGATCGCCTCCTCGCCTTGCCATCAAGCAGGCGCGGCAAATCACCTGGCGATCGACGCAGGCCCTCGAAGTCTCTAAAATTATTAGCAAATTGTTACCGTGCGCTTAGGCAAATGTTAAATGTGGCAGGGTAAGTTGAACCCATATGGTCTTGAGTATGTGTAGAGAGTCCAATGACCGAAATGATACGACCCCGCGTGAAATATGTCATCGGACCCGATGGCAGCCCCTTGACAATTGCTGACTTGCCGCCGGCCAATACCCGCCGCTGGGTGATCCGCAGAAAGGCAGAAGTCGTCGCCGCCGTCCGGGGCGGGCTTCTCAGCCTGGAAGAAGCCTGTGAACGCTATACCCTGACCGTCGAAGAATTCCTGTCCTGGCAGTCCTCGATCAGCGACCATGGCCTTGCCGGCCTGCGCACCACCCGCATCCAGCAGTACCGCCACTAGCCCCATCCTTCATTGCAAGACCTTACGCGGCCGCACTCAATGCGGCCGCAACCGCATCTGCAGAAGTCCTGTCAGCACCGCCGATGCCGCATAAAACCACAGCCCCGGCTGGGTGAACGCCTGCGCCATTCCGCTGGTCTTGGCCGCGAAGATGACGAGCGCCACCAGCATCACATCCATCATCGACCATTTGCCCAGTATCGGCATAAGGCGGGAAACCATTCCGTTGGCCCTCTCGTCGTCCGCCGGCACTGTCGCCTCGAAAGCGATGCCGATCAGTTTCGCGAATGGGAAGACGATGGAAAAAAGCGCCACGACGATCGCCAGCATCTGATTATCCTGCCCCCACAGTGAGGACACGATCCCGAGAAGCGACGGCGTTTCGTTGAAAAAGACGAGTTTCTCAAACCGGACGAGTGGCAGCACGAGACCGAGAGCGAGGAAAAATGCGGAAAGCACCAGGAAAAGCGGTGTGATGAGGCGCATGAATCATGTCTTCTGTTGCACGGGCAGGATTACATACCATCTTTCCCGATATCGAACAGTGCGGGTCCTGCTCCTTCCCTGTCCGGCAACGAAACAGCGGAGCCATCGAGACGGCTTGGCATGAAACAATCTGAAGAGAGAGATGCGATGGATATTTCAAGTACGGAGAACGGGTCGCACGGCCGTTACAGCACGACGGTCGAGGGCCATACCGGCGAGATGACCTATTCCAGGTCATCCCCGCATCTAATTATTATCGATCATACCGCCGTTCCGGATGCGTTGCGCGGCAAGGGCGTTGGCCAGGCGCTCGCGGCCCATGCGATCGAGGAAGCCCGAAAAGGCGGCTGGAAGATCATTCCGCTTTGCCCCTTCATGCGCGCCCAAACCCAACGCCATCCCGAATGGCAGGATGTGATCCAAGCCTAGAACAAGTCGGCACGATCCCAAAAATGCACAAGGCCCTTCTCACGGACTTGAGACAAGTTCGTGAGAAGGGCCTTTTGGCCTTGAGCAATTCTCAAACGCGCCTAAGCGCGCATACGAGCGCCGCTGTCCCGCTCTTCGAGCGCTGCGGCCTTGGCGAACTCCGCCTGAACCTCTTCCAGCGCAAGTTCCGCTGCATCCTGCTGCACCTTCAGTTCCCGAACCGAGACCTGGAGATTGTCGGCCCGCTGCCGGGCAGCCTTGGCAAAGGTCGGATAGGCAAAATGCGCGGGATCGGAGATCCCCGACTTCTTTTCCTCGAACGTGATCTGGTTTTCCAATTCCTTGGTCATCCGCTCAAATTCGGACATCATCAGTTGCAACTGGCTCAACTGACGCTGTTTCTCCTTCACCTGAAATTCCTTCAGGCGAACAAGGCTCTCACGTGACTTCATACGCAATACTCCCGTGATGCGAGACCCCGGTTACTGGATTTGGCCCGTTTAACCGACCTTACGGTGTCGGAAACAAAAAAAATTCAGCGATCTTAACAAAATCCTACCGCTGGTAACCTTTCGTTTACGGGCATCGTTAATCATAGGGACGATCATTTAAGGGTCAGTAAATGTCGGACGCTAAATTTGATGTTCGACATAGATTGAGTCAGATGAGTCAGATAGCTGATTTTCTTAACGTTGTGCATTAAGGATGTCATTCTAGATTCACATGCAAAATCAGAGGACTGCAAAAAATATTTAACATTTCCGATACACCTTGCCAGAGTGAATCAGAATTTGTTAACCATTTGCTGGCAGCCTCCAAATCAGGCAACGACTGGATCCGTATCGCGTAAGGGGGCCACAACGACCTTTCGGCGGCGGAAAAGGGGACAATTATGCGGGTTCTATTGATTGAAGACGACAGCGCGACAGCGCAGAGCATCGAACTGATGCTCAAGTCGGAAAGCTTTAACGTTTACACCACCGATCTTGGTGAAGAGGGCGTCGATCTCGGCAAGCTCTATGACTATGACATCATCCTGCTCGATCTCAATCTGCCGGACATGTCCGGTTATGAAGTTTTGAGAACGCTGCGCCTGTCCAAGGTCAAGACACCGATCCTCATCCTGTCCGGCATGGCCGGCATCGAGGACAAGGTTCGCGGTCTCGGCTTCGGCGCCGACGACTATATGACCAAGCCTTTCCACAAGGACGAACTGGTCGCCCGCATTCATGCGATCGTCCGCCGTTCCAAGGGCCATGCGCAGTCGGTCATCTCGACCGGCGAACTGATCGTCAACCTGGATGCAAAGACCGTCGAAGTCGGCGGCCAGCGCGTTCACCTGACGGGCAAGGAATACCAGATGCTGGAGCTGCTTTCGCTCCGCAAGGGCACGACCCTCACTAAGGAAATGTTCCTGAACCATCTTTATGGCGGCATGGACGAACCGGAACTGAAGATCATCGACGTGTTCATCTGCAAGCTGCGCAAGAAGCTCGCCAATGCCGCTGGCGGTGCAAACTACATCGAAACCGTCTGGGGCCGCGGCTATGTGCTGCGCGAGCCGGAAGGCGATTTCGCCGAAAGCGCCTGATACCGGATCGGCATTCCAGCCGGCGGTGTTCCGCATCCCGCATAATGCAGGGATGCCCCGGCTGATCGTGCCGAGACTTTCGAAAAAGCCCGCCAATGAAGGCGGGCTTTTTCGTTTCTGGAATAGAAGCCCCTGCCCGTTCGGCACGAAAAAAGCCGCAACCCTGAGGGCAACGGCTTCATTCAAGAACTATGGCTTTAGCGAAGAGATCAGGCAGCGATCGACAAGGCGCCGAAGACACTGGTGAGGATCTTGCGGTCGAACGGCTTCAGGAGAAAATCGTCGGCACCGGCGCGCTTGCCGGCCATCATCTTCTTCAGGTCCGCCTCGACGACGCAATAGTAGATGCGCACGGTCTTGCCGTTCGGCAGGTTGCGGATGTTGGCAATCAGGTCCAGCGCGCCATCGAGTGCCGCATCGACGATGATGATGTTCGGAAGTTCCGCTTCACACCGCACGAGGGCTTCGAGGCCGTTGGCAGCTTCGGAAACGAGAAAATTCAGGCCGGAGAGTATGCGCTTTCCGACCTTGCGTACGACGTCTGAATCATCGGCGATCATCAAGCGTTGCATCTCTAGCTCCTTGTCTACAACCAGGCGGGAGTTCATTCCCTATCAACAAACGTATGCCGGTTTGGCAAAGATTCAGTTACCGAGGGAACTAAAAGCCAATTTATCTCTCAGCTCAGGCTGCAACCATCTTCGCGGAAAAGACGATTTCCTCCGATGTCGAGTTGACCTCGATCTCCATGCCGGCTTCCTCAGCGAGCAACACTGTGTAGTACGGCTGGATCGTGTGAGCATCGACAGCTTCTTCAAGCGTACCGGAGAGAAGCTCGACCAGCTTCGGTGGCACGCGCATCATCCGGCCGCTGCAGATCAGCTTGAAGGCCGCATCATATTCCGGATTTTCCAGGATGACCTCGATCGAGCCGCCGCGCGGGATGGCGCCGTAAGCGATCAGGAATAGGTTGAGCAGCAGCTTGACGCGGTTCTTGGCGATGATGACGCGCGGCCCGGTCCAGGTGACTTCCGTCTTCTTTTCGACGGAGGCGAAATCCTTCGCCGCTTTTTCCGCCTCGCCGGTATCGATCGACGCGCCGACGGAGCCGGAAGCGCCGAATGCCAGCCGGGCGAACTTCAGCCGCACCGAGGCATTGAGCGCGCTGGTGCGGATCAGGTCCATGGCATCGGCATCCGCTCCGCCCTCATCCAGAAGCTCGAGACCGTTGTTGATGGCGCCCACCGGAGAGATGATGTCGTGGCAGACCCTGCTGCACAGAAGCGCGGCGAGATCAGGACCGGTCAAGGTCAGGTTCGGGTTCTTTCCCATGGTCGTATCCTCAATAGCCTTCGTCCGGCTCGTAAGCGTGATCAGGCGGCCTTCCGCGATCCTTTTGCCCAGCATTGTCTAGCCTGCGAAGATTGCGCGGGCATAGCGTCAAGGCGAAGATCATAAAGACACCACATTTGGTAAACCGATTGTTAAGATCATCGGTTCAAATTGCTGACAATCAGCCCGAACCCCGTGACGACTAAGAACGGGACAGGACAGCGGCCAATGGATGCTCAATCCCGGCCGTTCCTGACTTTACGGAGAAAACCATGCAGCGGATTGCCAGTGCCGTGAAAACCACCTGCCTCAAGGCTTTCGTGACGTTGATGGCTGTCTTCAGCCTCATGCCCGCAGCGCTCGCGCAGAATGCCAATGGCACGCAATATACGATGCAGGAAATCGTCGATGCCGGTCACGGCTTCTTCGGATCGACGTCGGGCGGCCTTGCCAAAGTGGTCGAGAACGCATTTTCGAAGTACGGCCTGCCGAATGGCTATATCCTCGGCCAGGAAGGCTCCGGCGCATTCGTGGCCGGCCTCACCTATGGCGAGGGCGACCTCTATACGAAGAACGCCGGCCAGCACGACGTGTTCTGGCAAGGCCCATCGCTCGGACTGGACTGGGGCGGCCAGGGTAGCCGCGCGATGATGCTGGTCTACAACCTGCCGGCCGTTCCCTCGCTCTACAAGCGCTTTGGCGGGGTATCGGGCTCGGCCTATGTGGTCGCCGGCGTCGGCATGACGGTGCTCACCGACGACAACATCGTGGTGGTGCCCATCCGCACCGGCATCGGCGCCCGGCTCGGTATCAATGTCGGCTATCTGAAGCTCACCCAGCAGCCGACCTGGAACCCCTTCTGAGACTCAAGGAACTCATTTCCTCCCTAAGTCCTCTCAGGTGCTGTTGTGTCTTGCAAAAAGGACGCATTCGCGAATACTTGAAGTGATATTGTCGTTATGCTTTCGAGCTAATGAAACGAAAACCCATAGGGTAATAGCGTGTTGCCGCGTGCTTCGAATTGAAATGGCCAGCCCGTGATTGAATTCGCACTCCTGTTTGCCTTGGGCTTCCTGACCGCGGCGATCCTCGGCCTGTTGGCTGCACCGGTCGTCCATAAGCGCATCGTCCGCTTTGCCGAAGACCGGCTCAAGGCGACGATGCCGCTGTCGCCGCAGGAAGTACGGGCCCAGAAGGATGCCGCCCGTGCTGGTTATGCGGCCGAAAACGCCCGAACCAGCCAGACACTGAAACGCGAACGCGACAAGAACGTCGCGCTCATGCTGCAGAATGGCAATGTGCTGAAGGAGGCTCAGCGCCTCGCCGGCGAAAACGCCGATCTCCATGCGCAGGTCGCCGACATGAATGTCGAAGCGGCGGACCTGCGCTCCGCGGCACGCCAATTGGAACAAACGATCGAGCGGTTGAAGTCAAGTTTGGCGGATGTCGAGCGTGACAACGTCAAGAAGAACATCGACATCAAGACTTTGACGCGCCAGCTGGACCATATGTCCGCCGACACGGACGGTCTGAAGATCGATGTTGCGGCCCACGATGCCGAGGCGGAAAACCTGAAAAGCCGCATTGCCGGCTTGAGGGACGAGCGGGAAAGCCTCCGCAGCGAATTGAAGGCCGAAAGCACCAGAGCGCGGGAGTTGGAAGTCCGCCTTGCCCGCGACGAAACCCGCCTTCGCCAGTTTGAAGCCAGGCTCGCCAGGGAGATGGCCGCAAGCGCCGACAAGGACAGCTTCCTTGAACGCAGAGGCAACGAAATCGAGCGGCTGAAGGCCAAGGTCAAGGATGCGGGCTCAGATCTGCGCGACGCATCGAAAGCGTTGCGCGCTGCCGGCCTGACAATGCCTGTGCGCCGGGAGAAAAAACCGTCCTCCGCGGATATTCCCGCAGGCGGCGCGCTATCCGCAGAAGTAGCAAACGGCACCGACGCGGAAAATTCGGTCTCGCCAGTGGCGGCCATTGATCTGACCATACCGACCGAATATGCGCGCAACCGCGCGGCAGCTCTAGCGGAGCGGTTGATCACCTCGACGACTGCATCGCACGACGATGCGCTGCGGGAAGAAATCGCCGACATTGCGGCAACCATGGTGGCCTTGACCGCGGCCAAGGAAGGCCAGGGATCGCCGATCCCCGCTCTTCTCAATCCGGCAGGCGCACAGGCCGACGCCACAGGCAAAAGCCTTGCCAGCCGCACCCGAGACATGCTGCCGCCGGAACACCGGTAATCGCCGCTCGCAGCCGTCAGATGAGGTCGTTGATCATCGCGACCTGATGCAGCGCGATGCCTGTCGCTGTGGCGACATTCAAGCTGTCGAGACCCGGCCGCTGGCGGATGCGGGCTGTCTGGATTGACGCCAGGATATTCTCCGGCAGCCCCTCGCCCTCCGTGCCAACCAGAAGGGCGGTGCGCGGCGACGGCGAAATATCGTGCAGATCGGTTTGCCCGCGCGGTGACAACCCCCAGATCGCAAAACCTTCCGCCTGCAGGTGCCCGACGAGCGCCATGACCGAGCCCTCGCGGGCAAAGGGAACGCTGAGCACCGAGCCGACAGACACGCGGATCGCCTTGCGGTACATGGGATCGCAACTGGTTTCGTCCATCACGACGGCATCGACACCGAAAGCAGCGGCGTTGCGGAACATCGAGCCCATATTGTCGTGGTTGGAAATGCCGCAGGCAGCCACAACCAGGCTCTTGGCAGGAAGGCAGCCAATGAGTGCGTCCAGGCGCGGTGCGGAATCGCGCCTGCCTAGCGCCAAGACGCCCCGGTGCATGTTGAAACCGGCAATAGCGTCAAACACCGAAGCACTGGCGACATAGACTGGAACGGAAACCGGAAACTCGGCAAGAATATCGCCAAGACCGTCGACCCGGTTTTCGAGCAGCAGGATCGCTTCAGCCTCGATGCCGCGACCCGAGCGATGCGCGGCCGCCAGCATGCGCAAGACGACGGTGCCCTCGGCGATGAACCGGCCCTGCCTGCCGGTGAGGTCGCGCTCCTTGACCGAGACGAAGCCGGCAATGCGCGGATCAGCGGGATCGTCGATGCGGACAGGGGTCACGGCGGGGGCTTCCCTCAGTTTGCCTTGACGGAAACATCCGCGACGATGCGGCCGGCGGCGATATCAAACACGATCGCCTTGCGGTCTCCACCGGCAACCGCGCCATAGAACAGAATCTGGCCGCCCGACAAAGCGATGTCGGAGACCTCAAATCCGGCAGGCAGCGCTGCGATTGCCGTCACCGGGGCATCGCCCGGCACCGAGACGGCAGCTGTCTGCGGCACATCCGTCTTGCCTGGGCGCGTTAGCTTGTAGACAATCGCTCCAAGCACGACCATAAGCATCACCAACATGACACCGGCCGAGACCAGTTGCAGACGGATCATCTTGCGGCGCACGTTCTCCATCACCGGATCGAGCGGCTTTTCTTCCTGTTCGTCTGGTTTCTTGGTCGACATGGCTGGCCTTACCTGCGGAATGGAACGAGAATGAACGACCCCTTTAAACAAGCCCCGGCGATTAGGAAAGTCCTCACGGCAAATGAGGACGCGACCGGCCGCATGGACGCGTTTCTCACCGAGGCGCTGGGGGGCGAATTTTCCCGAAACCGCATCAAGAGCCTGATCGAACAGGGCGAAGTCTCCGTCAACGGCAAGACCATCAAGGAAGCCAAGAAGAAGGTGCAGCCCGGCGACGTCTTCGAGATCGGCCTGCCCGAAGCCGAAGATCCGGAGCCCAAGGGCGAGGATATCCCGCTTGACGTGCTCTATGAGGACGACGACCTGATCGTTCTCGTCAAGCCACCCGGGCTGGTCGTGCATCCGGGCGCCGGCAACTGGACGGGCACCCTGGTCAACGCGCTGATCCACCATTGCGGCGCAAGCCTCTCGGGCATCGGCGGCGTCAAGCGACCAGGCATCGTTCATCGCCTCGACAAGGATACCAGCGGCGTCATGGTCGTTGCCAAGAACGATATCGCCCACCGACACCTTTCCAACCAGTTCGCTGACCACGGCCGCACCGGCCCGCTTGAGCGCGCCTATATGGCCATCGTCTGGGGCCGCCCACGCGGCCTGAAGGGAACGATCGACGCGCCGCTCGGCCGCGCTGGCGACCGTGTCAAGCGCGCGGTCAAGCAGGAGGGCACGGACGACGCGCGCGAGGCTATCACCCATTACGAGGTGATGGAGCGTTACCACGAGAAACCCGATGCGACGGCACTTGCCGCAATGATCAAGTGCAATCTTGAAACCGGCCGTACCCACCAGATTCGCGTGCATATGGCCCATATCGGCCACCCGCTGATCGGCGACCCGGATTACGGCGCCGCCTTCAAGACCAAAGCCAATCTGCTGCCGGACGCCGCCAAAGCTGTCGTCAACCGCTTTCCCCGCCAGGCGCTGCACGCTTTCATGCTGGCCTTCGAGCATCCGACCACTGGCGAGACCATGCATTTCGAATCGCCGGTACCCGATGACATGCGCGAACTGGTGGAAGCCTTGCGCGCCTGAAGCAAGGCCATGGCGATCCGGTTCTTCGAGGAGTATAAGGCTCATCGACAACCCGGAGCGCCCATGAGCCAGTTTTCGGCCAGGAAAATTCTCGAAACCGAGATGGTCACCGTCCACGACGTCCTGTGCAGCGGCGAATGCCGCCACAAGAGCGACGAGGAATGCTCGCGCGTGACCAGTCTCGTTTTCCCCTATCGCGGAGTTTTCCTGCGCCATGTCGGCAACAACGACGCGGTTGCAGAGGCAAACCAGGTCCTGTTCTTCAATCGCGACGAGGACTATCGCATCAGCCATCCGGTGGAAGGTGGCGATGCCTGCCTGAGCATGAACGTGCACGAGGCAGCACTTGAGGAACTGGTGCCAAAAGTTCATCGGGCAGCGAGGAGCTCGTTCGCCTTTAACAAGCAGCGCCTGCGAATAGATGCTCGCACACAGGCGCTCGTCGCCCTTTTGCGCCACAGCCTGCTCCGGGGAACCGCGGAAACGCTGGAGGCCGAAACGCTGGCGATGACGCTCGTCCGCCGCGCGGTCGGCGAGCGGACGGCCCGCGCCGCGACCGCCAGTATCGGTCGGCAAAAACTCGTGGACCGGGCCAAGCTCATTCTGTCCTCCGATCTCGCCCGGCGATGGACGCTGGCGGAGATCGCCCGGGAAGCCGGCGTCTCGCCTGTCTATCTCACCCAGGTCTTCCAGCAGGTGGAGGGAACGCCGCTCTATCGCTATCATCTGCGGCTGAGACTGGCGAAGGCGCTCGACTTGCTTGGAAGCTATGACGATCTGACGGGGCTTGGGCTCGACCTCGGCTTTTCGAGCCATAGTCATTTCTCATCTTCATTCCGCCAGGCCTATGGCCGTACCCCGGCCGAATTCCAGCGCTTCGCCGGCCTGCGCTAAATCTCCTCGTTTCGCCGGCCAACAAGATCGCTAAAGATTCTGACAGCGCCGCAACAGCCAAAATGGTTTTCTCTCCTGGTAGAAACAAACCAGATCGGAGGAATGATCATGACGGAAAACACATGCGCTGCCTGTGACTGCGAACTCGATGCGAGCCGCATCGCAGTAAAGATCGGCGGAAAGACCGTCGAGGTCTGCTGCGAAGAATGCGCGCAGGCCCTGCGCGAAGCAGACGCTGCAATCCACACCACGCAGGTGTCGAAGGGATAGGACTGGAACCGGTCCCCCTGCCCTGCAGGCCGGCCCAATAGGGGGCCGGCATCTTCCGGAGAGAGATCATGAAGAACGAAGCCCATGTGATCGGCGATCGCGTGCCGAACGAACGCGACCTTATTTTGGAATTGAAACTTGGCCCACCCGACGCCGAAGACGAAGGATTGGCCGTTGTACCGCCCGCTCGTTCCGCAACACCATTTTCGCTGACGCGCCGGTTTCTCGGCCTCGTCATGAGAACATTGCGCGAGCGGCACAATCGACTGGCGCTCCTTGAGCTCAACGACGATCAGCTGAAGGATATCGGCGTTTCGAGATGCGAGGCCTATTATGGTGGATACAGCCGCTATCGGCGGAGCGAGGCGGTGACAGGGAGCGAAGGCCCCGGCGATGGTTCGGGTACCGGAGCCAGCTGAACAACACGCCAGCCGGAAAAGACAGGTCAGGATTTTTCGTACCCCTTGTGCATCCTTTTCCTGGTCCGGTGCGTTGTCGGGGACAGCAAAAGGAGAAAACCGATGGTTGATGTCACCCAGATCAGAGAACATGCCGAAGTTATCAGCGCTGACGGCCTGCATGTCGGCACGGTCGATCGCGTTGAAGGCGACCGCATCAAGCTGACGAAGAAGGACAGCGGCTCCGGCCACGAAGGCCATCACCACTTCATCGCCCTCGAACTGGTCGCAAGCGTCGACAACAATCGCGTCCGCCTCAGCGCCAATGGCGATGTCGCCGTGATGTTCGAGGAAGAACAAGACAACTCGCCGATCCATTGATCGAAACCGTCGAAAATCGTCAGAATTGATGTTTTCCGCCCTTGATATTTCAAGGGCGGGCACAATTTACACGCTGTAACCTAACTGGAGCATTCGCTTCTCCGGCCTCACATCTCTGTGAAATCGGAGTGCTTGAATCATGCTTTCGCCGCACTTATCTATGAGCATGTGGGGTCGGACAGACCCACAAGCCCGGCCTGCCAGAAGGAGGCCGGAACGCGAAAGGGGGGTGCATCATGGCCCGCAGTACGTTACCGTCCATTACCGCCGGAGAAGGCGGTCTCAATCGTTATCTCGACGAAATCCGCAAGTTTCCCATGCTCGAGCCGCAGGAAGAGTACATGCTCGCCAAGCGGTATCAGGAGCATGACGACCGCAAGGCCGCGCATCAACTCGTAACCAGCCATCTGCGCCTCGTGGCGAAGATTGCCATGGGTTACCGCGGCTATGGCCTGCCGATCGGTGAAGTCGTGTCCGAAGGCAATGTCGGCCTCATGCAGGCCGTCAAGAAGTTTGACCCCGAGCGCGGCTTCCGTTTGGCCACATATGCTATGTGGTGGATCAAGGCCTCGATCCAGGAATATATCCTGCGGTCGTGGTCGCTCGTGAAAATGGGGACGACCGCCAACCAGAAGCGGCTGTTCTTCAACCTGCGCCGCCTCAAGGGCAAGATCCAGGCACTTGATGAGGGTGACCTGAAGCCCGAGCAGGTCGCGCATATCGCGACGACCCTGAAGGTTTCGGAAGCCGAAGTGATTTCGATGAACCAGCGGCTCTCCGGAGACGCCTCGCTGAATGCGCCGATCAAGGCAGGCGAAGGCGAATCCGGCCAGTGGCAGGATTGGCTTGTCGACGATCACGACAGCCAGGAAGACATGCTCATCGAGCAGGACGAACTGGAAAGCCGCCGCAGCCTTCTGTCGAGTGCGATGAAGGTTCTGAACGATCGCGAGCGCCGCATCTTTGAGGCACGCCGCCTGACCGAAGATCCGGTGACGCTCGAAGACCTCTCGACCGAATTCGATATCAGCCGCGAGCGCGTCCGCCAGATCGAGGTTCGCGCCTTCGAAAAAGTCCAGGACGCTGTCCGCAAGGCGGCCCTGGATCGCCAGAACGCGCTTCGCGTCGTCGAAGACGCCTAATCTCGGCATCCACAAAACCAACAAAAAACCCGGCGGGACGCTCCAGCCGGGTTTTTCGTGTTTGCTTCCGCCGTTCGTTATTGACCGGTGGGATTTGGCTTCGCGACGAGGCTCCAAGCCTGCATCGCCTTGGTGAATGCTTCGGTGCCGGCCGTGCCCTTTTCCAGGGTAAGCAGTGCACGGCGGCCGTTGCGATAGGTCAAGGGAATGTCAATCCAGCTGCGAGTGCGCAGAAGCTCGGTATTCGTGGCGACAGCTTCCGGGAAATCGTTCAGTGCAATCATGTGGAAGTCGTCGGTGATCTTGGCCGGAACAGCAATCAGCGGGTCGCCGCGATCCTGCTCGTTGCGCTTCATCGCCACGCGCTGAACGCTGTCTATGCTGCCGCCCTCGAAATTTTCCGGCAGAGAAAAGACGAATTCGACCACATGGCTCGCGGGCAGCGACGAATCGGCATTGCGCTTGATGGTCATCAGTGCGGTCAGGCCGCGCTCCGGCACATTGATCTGCGCCTGCACAACGGGCTCCGGCTTGGCATCTCCACCGGGTGATTCTTCCTTGACGGACCAAGCGACATTGCCTTCGATCGCGGTCGGCGCAGATTGGCCGAGCCGCTCTTCATAGAGGAACATCTTCTGCGCACCGGCGGGAACCTGCTGCGTCGCCGGATCGGTCGCAGTCTGCTGCCCGGGGACCGGTTGCGCGGGCTGTGCTTCGCCTGTGGTTTGGCCCGCCGGGGTCGTGGGCGTCGCCTGCGCGGTATCAACCGGCTTGCCGGCCTCTGTCTGTGCGGCCACCGACTTGCCTTCTTCCGTGGGGTTCTCACCAGCAGGCGCGGCGGCAGGGCCAGCATCGATCTCGGTGCCATCCTGCTGGAGGCGCTGTGTAAACTTGGTATTGCCCTCGACGGAAGCGACTTCGGTGTTCGCCGGCGTCTGGGTCTGATTGTTGGTCTCCGGCGTTGTCAGGTCCTTGGAGGCGTCTTCCGGCACGGACACATCCGGCTTGGTCTGACCGGGAATCTCCGCAGTTACCGACGCGAGCATACTGGACACCCAGGCGTTCACCGCGGTCTGATTTTGCCAGTAAGCATAGCCGGCACCTCCGAGGACGGCGAGCAGACCAGCAGCAAGGCCGATGGCCTTCACATTGAAGCGCGAACGCTTGGGCTCGACGCGATAGGAAACGGGCCTTGCCGGCACTTCCATCTCTTCGTCCAGCGCCGAAGTCGTATGTCCCCTGCCTGCTTGCGATGCCGCTGCAGCGCCAACGACGGCGGTGCTGCCGTGCTCCAGAAGTTCGTCGATTTCGTTCCAGCTGTCGCTGGACGCCTTCTTCTGCTCCTCCGGTTCCACGACAGCCGGTTTCTCGACAGGCCAGGACCAGTCGGAAATGGCCGGCTCCGAAGTGTCGGCGGCGGCCGGTGCCGGGCTCTGGGTAAAGGGATCGCTGTCATCCCACGCCCAGGAATGCGAAGGCTCCGCAGCAGCTTGATCCTTGCCTCCAGCGTCAGCCCGCAGCGGCGTTACCGTTTCGACCGGCTCGTAGTTCGACAGGTCGGGGATCTCGTCGACGACCGCCGTGTCAGCGGCTTCGGTCCAGACGGTCTCGTTATGGGCGGCAGCCGGAACCGGATCGCTCCATTCCGGCAATTCCCATTCGGAAGACGCCGGCGGTGCCGATTTGTGTTCAGCCGGTTCGTCATGATGCTCGGCGACCTGTTCGGCTTCAACGGTTTCCGCAGCATGGCCTGCATCCCGTGACCCGGCTTCGCCATCGTCCGGCTGCTCGAATGCGACAGGGGCTTGATGCTCCGGCTCGTCGGACGCCACACTTTCCGGTATCGCTTCAGGCTGATGCCCTTCCGGCTCTGCCGGAGGGACAGGCTCGGCTTGCGGATACTCATCGCCGAAGGAAGTTGCACTATCCGCTTCGGCCACCGTCTCCGGTTCTGGCTGACGATCCGCGTACTCTTCCACGATCGGCGGCTCGGAGACCTCGACCGGCGCGACAGTTGCGGCATGCTCGTCATACTGCTCTACGGGTTCGACAGGCGCGTGGGACACCTCTTCCACGACAGTGTCGCGATCCTCGTGGCTGTCCTCGGCGGCTTCTACCGCCGGCGCTTCATCCTCGGCAGTTTCCCGCTCGGCGGGTTCGACAGCATGTTCCTCAGCATCGACGGCTTCAGGTGTCGAATCAGGCTGTTGCTCGTCAAGCAACGGCAGGGCCTCGGCGTGATCATCTTCGACCTCGTTGATCGCCGCTTCCAGCTTGACCATCTGGCGTTCGATCATCTCGTCCGAAGGACGGGGCTTCATGCTTTCGAGCTGACGGCGGACGGCGCCCCTGGCCTTTTCGTAGACCTTGGCCCGCATCTCGGGAACATTGTCCGACAGACCATCGACGGTCCTTCGAATAACTGCAACAAAATCCGCCATCAGAACTTTCTCATACCATCGGCGTGTTTACGCCAAACTCTTCCCTAGTCGTAAACGTGAGACTAGTCCTCAAACGGGTCCGTCACAAGTATGGTGTCGTCGCGCTCCGGGCTGGTCGAAAGCAGCGCGACCGGCGCCCCGATCAGCTCTTCGACCTGACGCACATACTTGATCGCCTGGGCAGGAAGCTGTGCCCAGCTGCGGGCGCCAACCGTCGATTCCTTCCAGCCTTCCAGCGTGATATAACGCGGCTTGGCCTGCGCCTGCTGCGCCTGGCTGGCCGGCAGGTGATCGATCTCGACGCCATCAAGCGTATAACCGACGCAAATCTTCAGCTCATCGAGACCGTCGAGCACGTCAAGCTTGGTCAGCGCGATGCCGGTGATGCCGTTGGTCGCAACCGACTGACGCACGAGCGCTGCGTCGAACCAGCCGCAACGGCGCTTGCGGCCCGTCACCGTGCCGAACTCATGGCCCTTCTCGCCGAGGAACTGGCCGATTTCGTCGTGCAGTTCGGTCGGGAACGGGCCTTCGCCGACGCGGGTCGTGTAAGCCTTGGTGATGCCGAGGATATATCCGAGCGCACCGGGGCCCATGCCGGAACCGGCTGCCGCCTGCCCTGCAACCGTGTTGGACGAAGTGACGAAGGGATAGGTGCCGTGGTCGATGTCGAGCAACGTGCCCTGCGCGCCTTCGAACAGGATGCGCGCGCCCTTGCGGCGCTGGCGATCAAGCAACAGCCAAACCGTTTCCATGAACGGCAGCACGCGGGCGGCGACGGAGGACAGTTCCTCCATGATCGCCTGATGGCTGACTTCGGCTTCGCCAAGACCACGGCGTAGCGCATTGTGATGTGTGAGCAACCGATCGACCTTGGCGGGCAGCGTATCGAGATCGGCGAGGTCCATGACGCGGATGGCGCGGCGGCCGACCTTGTCTTCATAGGCCGGGCCGATGCCGCGGCGGGTGGTGCCGATCTTGGTGCCGCTGTTGGACGCCGCATCCTCGCGGATGCCGTCAAGTTCGCGGTGGAGCGACAGGATCAGCGTGGCGTTGTCGGCTATGCGCAGGTTTTCCGGCGTGATGGTAACGCCCTGCTTGTCGAGCTTCTCGATTTCGGCGATCAGCGCATGCGGATCGATGACCACGCCATTGCCGATGACGGCGAGCTTGCCGGGACGCACGACGCCCGACGGCAGAAGCGAGAGCTTGTAGCTGGTACCGTCGATCACGAGAGTATGGCCGGCATTGTGACCGCCCTGGAAGCGCACGACGATATCGGCACGCTCGGAGAGCCAATCGACAATCTTGCCCTTGCCTTCATCACCCCATTGCGATCCGACCACCACGACATTCGTCATTTCAGATTTCCTGTTTCCTTGGCGCCAGTCATTGCGCTGTCTTCAAACCCGCGCATCTATACTGTTTTGTTTTTTGGAAAGCGACCCTGTTTAGGCCCGGATAAGGGGTTTTTGCATGGCAAAGACGGCATTTAGCTCTAAAGGATTGCGCGGACACCCTGCCGGGCAAGACCGGATTGACGGCGGATACTGGCTAGACGGACCGGATCGACCGAATATTCATGCCGCCTCGCGCTCCCCAAGCGATGCGAGTACGTCTGATCTTACGGCACACTCGCACCTTCTGCGTCCTTATTTCTTCTTCCTGCCTTTCGTAGGCGATGATCGTGGCATCGCGGCACGAACAAGACTGGCGAAGGCCAATAATGCGGGGTTGCCATATGTCCACCGGATTGATTCAATGCGCACGCGAATGCGGTGTCATGAAGGATCGATGCGGCCGCGCCATTCTGTCCATCATTTTATTCCATATGCCCCATGCAGGAACACCGTGCCCGTAAATCTCCAAGCCTATGTCATTCTTTGCATCACCACATTGATCTGGGGCGGCAATTCGGTTGCCGGAAAAATGGCGGTCGGCCATGTCAGCCCGATGATGCTGACAAGCCTGCGCTGGGTGATCGCCTGCATCGTGCTTCTGATTTTTGCAGCGCCGCAGGTCCGCCGAGACTTACAGGTGATCCGTAAAAACTGGCTGCTTCTGCTCGGCTACGGAACGGTCGGCTTCACCGCCTTCAACGCCTTCCTCTATTCAGCGCTGCAATATACCAGCGCCATCAATGCGGTCATCGAACAGGCCGGCATTCCGATGGTGATCTTCGTGATGAACTACGTACTGTTCCGCACGGCCTTTTCTATGGCGCAGATCGCCGGGTTCACACTGACGCTGTTCGGCGTGGCGCTGACCGCGTCGCATGGCGATCTCACGACACTGCTGTCGCTCAAGCTCAACCAGGGCGACGCGATGATGATGGCCGCCGTGCTGGTCTATGCCGGCTATACCGTGGCGCTGCGCTGGAAGCCGGAAATCCACTGGAAGAGCCTGATCGCGATTTCGGCCTTCGGCGCGCTGGTCAGCAGCATCCCGCTCGTCGGCTGGGAGCTAGCCACGGACCGGGTCATCTGGCCCGACATGCAAGGGTGGGTCATCGTCGCCTATGCCGGCCTCCTGCCCTCGCTGGTTTCGCAGATCCTTTACGTGCGCGGGGTCGAATTGATCGGCCCCAACCGCGCCGGGCTGTTCATCAACACCATTCCGATCTTCGGCACGCTGTTGTCGATCGCGCTGATCGGCGAAGCGCTACAGACATTCCATGTCGTCGCCATGGTGCTGGTGCTCGGTGGCATCGCCGTTGCAGAACGGGGTCGCCCACGCCCGGCGGTCAACGAACAGACGCAGTAGGCAACCGCACAATCGCCCCGCCGCGATCCTGTCGCTACAGGCTGCGCTCCATATAGACGGCCCGGCCGCCATAGCTTTCGAGCTTCCTGGCCAGCGCATCATCCATGCGCGCCGAAAAACCCTGCCGCTCCCAGAACCCCTGCGACCCATTGACCGATACCAGCGCGACAGTGCGGTATCCGGCGAGACGAGCTTGCTCCGCAAGCAGCGCCGAAACCTTTGCCCCCGCGCCGGAGCCGCGCGTTGCGGGCAAAAGCGCCAGATCGTGGAGGTACCACGCATCGGCCTCTTCCGGGATCGCCCCCAGCCGGGTATCGATCGGCGGCGGCGCGCGCCGGAGCCAGGGATGGCTGAGAACATATCCCGAAATGGCGCCATTCTTTTCCAGCACGAAACACCCCTGCGGGCAGAGCTCAAGCCGCTCCAGGAGCACGCTACGTTCTTCCGGATGATCGGCATGGGCAATACACTGGATGTCATAGATGGCGTCGATATCCGCCAACTCTGCAGGTCGCCACCGATAGGCCGTGTTTTTCGCGCTCATGCCGTTCGCTCTCGTCAACGACGGACGCGCCGGAGGGTAAATCCGGCGCGTCTCAATGTCAGCCTTTGAGATGATAGGCGCTCCAAAAAGCGCGTCTCGGGATCAATCGACGTTGAACACCAGCGGCTTCGCCTGGCGGATCGCCGGGTTGGCCCGCAGCTTGTCGAGCACCTCTTCCGAAACTGCTCCATCGACGTAAAGAAGCGCGATGGCATCCGAGCCGGCGCCGTGGCGACCGAGCTGGAAGTTGGCGATGTTGACGCCGGCGTCACCCAGCGTCGTGCCGATGAAGCCGATCATGCCGGGAACGTCGGTATTGGTGATGTAGACCATGTGGTTGCCGACATCGGCGTCCAGGTTGATGTCCTTGATCTGGATGAAGCGCGGCTTGCCGTCCGAGAACACTGTACCCGCAACTGAACGCGTCTGGTTCGCCGTCGTCACCGTCAGCTTGATGTAGCCGTCGAAGACGCCCGACTTGTCGCGCTTGACCTCGGACAGGATGATGCCCTTCTCCTTGATCATTACCGGAGCCGAAACCATGTTGACGTCGGAGACCTGGCTACGGATCAGACCGGCAAGGGCTGCACTCGTCAGCGCCTTGGTGTTCATTCCGGCGGTCGAGCCGTCATAGAGGATCTCGATTTCCTTGATGGCGCTTTCCGTCACCTGACCGACAAAGGCACCGAGAACATCGGCAAGCTTGATGAAAGGCTTCAGGATCGGCGCTTCTTCAGCAGTGATCGACGGCATGTTGATGGCGTTGGAAACAGCACCCTTGACGAGGTAATCCGACATCTGCTCGGCCACCTGAAGAGCAACGTTCTCCTGCGCTTCCGTGGTGGAAGCGCCGAGATGCGGCGTGCAGACGACGTTCGGCAGGCCGAACAGCGGGCTTTCCGTTGCGGGCTCGACTTCGAAGACGTCGAAACCGGCACCGGCGACATGACCCGACTTGATGGCATCGGCAAGAGCATGTTCGTCAACGAGGCCACCGCGGGCGCAGTTGATGATGCGCACACCCGGCTTCGTCTTCGCCAGCGCTTCACGGTTCAGGATGCCGCGCGTCTTGTCGGTCATCGGCACATGCAGCGTGATGAAGTCGGCCTGGGCGAGCAACTCGTCGAGCTCGACCTTGGTGACGCCCATTTCCTCGGCGCGTTCCTTTGACAGGAAAGGGTCATAGGCCAGCACGTGCATTTTCAGGCCGATGGCGCGGGCGCAGACGATGCCACCGATATTGCCGGCGCCGATAACACCGAGCGTCTTGCCAGTGATTTCGACACCCATGAATTTCGATTTTTCCCACTTGCCGGCCTGGGTCGACGTATCGGCCTGCGGCAGCTGGCGGGCGACGGCGAACATCAGCGCGATGGCGTGTTCAGCCGTGGTGATCGAGTTGCCGAACGGCGTGTTCATGACGATGATACCGCGGCGCGAGGCCGCCGGGATATCGACATTGTCGACGCCGATACCGGCGCGGCCGATGACCTTCAGGTTGGTTGCAGCCGCGATCAGCTTTTCCGTCGCCTTGGTCGCGGAACGGATGGCAAGACCGTCATAATTGCCGATGATTTCGGCGAGCTTGTCCTTGTCCTTGCCGAGTTTCGGCTGGAAATCGACGTCGACGCCGCGATCGCGGAAGATCTGGACGGCGGTTTCCGACAGTTCATCGGATACGAGTACGCGAGGTGCCATGAGAGGCCTCCATTGGTTTCGTCAAAATTGAAAGGATGAAGAACCGCGCCATGTTGGCGCGGTCATAAGCCGATCAGGCCGCAGCCTGCGAAAGCGTCGCCTTCTGGGTCGCAAAAGCCCAGTCGAACCAAGGCATCAGCGCCTTGAGGTCCGCCGTCTCGATGGTTGCACCGGCCCAGATACGGAAGCCGGAGGGAGCATCGCGATAAGCGCCGATATCGTGCGCCACGCCATGTTTTTCGAGCAGCGCCACCATGCCCTTGGCAAAGGCGTCCTGGCCGGCGGAGTCGAGCGCTGCGACGTCCTTGTCGACGATCTTCAGGCAGACCGACGTATTGGACTGCGTTGCTTCCACGGCGGCCAGATTGGCGATCCAGTCCGTCTTGGCGACGAAATCATGGATGACCTGCGCATTGGCGTCAGCCCGCGCGATCAACGCCTTGAGGCCGCCGAGCGACTTTGCCCAGTTGAGCGCATCGATATAGTCCTCGACGCAGAGCATCGACGGCGTGTTGATCGTTTCGCCCTGGAAGATGCCTTCGATGATCTTGCCGCCCTTGGTCATGCGGAAAATCTTCGGCAGCGGCCAGGATGGCTCGTAGCTTTCCAGCCGTTCGACAGCGCGCGGCGAGAGGATGAGGATGCCGTGTGCGCCCTCGCCGCCCAGAACCTTCTGCCAGGAGAAGGTGACGACATCGAGCTTGGCAAAGTCGAGGTCCTGCGCAAATGCGGCAGACGTCGCGTCGCAGATCGTCAGGCCCTTGCGGTCAGCCGGGATGAAATCGGCATTCGCAACGCGAACGCCCGAGGTGGTGCCGTTCCAGGTGAAGACGACGTCGCGGTCGAAATCGACCTGGCTGAAATCGACGAGCTTGCCGTAATCGGCAACGAACTTGCGGGTGTCAGGGAGCTTCAGCTCCTTGACGACATCGGAAACCCAGCCGGAACCGAAGCTTTCCCAAGCGACCATATCGACGCCGCGCGGTCCGAGCAGCGACCAGAGCGCCATTTCGACGGCGCCGGTATCGGACGCAGGCACGATGCCGATGCGATAGTCTGCAGGGACTTGCAGTACTTCGCGTGTGAGATCGATGGCTTGTTTGAGCTTGGCCTTGCCAACCTTGGCGCGATGCGAGCGCCCGAGGGCTGCATCAGAGAGCGCATCGAGCGACCAACCGGGGCGCTTCGAGCAAGGGCCAGAAGAAAAATGGGTGTTTGCCGGACGCAATTCCGGCGTAGCAGGGGTCGTCATCTGAGCTATCCTTCCAGATAGAAAGCCTCTCGTTAGGGAGAGGTGGCCTGCCGCCGTGAATATGGCGGACCGGGAAGGAAGTCAAGAATGATGTGTCGTTTCTGAAAAGATTTTTGACGTAGCGAGCATCACCAGGGCGGACGCTCGCCCACCTTCTACCAAAGCGACAGCCGCAGGCCCGCGCGAATTTCGTGGCGGGCCAAGCCATCGTCGAGGCCGTCGATATCGCTGCTGCCGAACATGTCGCCATCATCGATCTGCGAATAGCGATAGCCGACATCCAGTTTCAGCGCTTCGGTCATGTTGTAGGAAACACCTGCCATCAGCGCATAGGTGAAGCGCCAGCTGCTGTCGCCGTCGAAAGACTGGTTGACGGGATCAGCGCCGGAGCAGCCGGCCGCGCCGGGTACGCAGCTGGTGCGCAGCGCAACATCGTTCCAGCGCAATTGGGTCACGCCGAGGCCGGCGCCGACATAGGGCGTCAGGCCGGAAACCGTTGCGATATCGACATAGCCGTTTGCCATGAGACCCAGCGCCTTGTAATCGGCCCCAAGACGTCCGGCGCAGGTCGTACCTGCCGCTTCGCCGCCGCAGGGAATGTCCGCCTCTCCCGACCCGCGGACATCTCCCTCAAAATAGTCGCCGGTCAGGTCGGCCCGGAACATGTCGTTGAACTGATAGCCGACACCCAAGGTCCCGGAGAACGGTTCGTCGAAGTCGGCATCGAACGACGAGGAATTCGTGGCGCCGGTTCCGGCATCGAACAGGCGCAGCGACGGATCGCCCCCTTCCGTCCAGCCGGCATACCCGAGATCGCCGCGCAGATAGAAGCCCTGGCTTCCGGATTCCGCCGCCGAAATGCTGACTTCCGGTGCCTCGAGAAGGTCAGTCGCCATTGCCTGACCGCTAGCAAGCAGCAGCGTGAGCGCAGATGCGTTGAGGAGTGTGTGCCGCCAGTTCATTGTGCCGTCCTTGGAAAACCGTGCGCAGCAGCGGGAACGCCCCTATCGCTCGCGTCTATGAGCGCTCATCATCGCACCCAGCGGTTAACCCCAAGTTAAGCATGCCTGTTAACTAATCCGATCCGCAAAAACTGAAAAGGCCGCCCGGAAACCGGGCGGCCTTTTGCAATAAAGAAGAGCGCAATGCGCTTACTTGTAGACGATAGGCTCGGCCGGCGGAACGTAGGCTTCCGGGCAACCTCCGAAGGAGTAACGCAGACCGGCGCGGGCTTCGTGAACGTAGATGCCTTCGTCCGAACCCGGACCGCTGTTGGCGTTGTAGCCGAACATGTCGCCGCCAAGGACGTGGCGGAAGCGATAGCCGACGTCGGCCTTCAGGTTGCAGGTGAGGTCAATCGCCGTACCGGCCATCAGACCGTAGGTGAAGCGCCACTTGCTGCGGCCGTCATGATCGAAGGACGGATCGCAATTGCTCGGATCAGCGGTTTCGCAGCTCGTGTTGCGCAGCGTGTCCCAGCGAACCTGCGTGCCACCGATACCGGCACCGACATAAGGGGTGAAGGAGCCGTATGTGCCGATGTCGACATAGGCATTGGCCATCAGGCTCCACGCGGCGATTGACGAAACATCGCGCGAGGTACAAGCGACGGCAACACCGCAGCTACCCGTTGTCGAGCCTTCGAAATCGGCGTTGCCGAGATAGTCGAGCGTCACGTCCGTGCGCAGGTAGTTGTTGATCTGGTAACCGACACCGACGCCAACAGTCCAGGTGTCGTCGAGATCCGCATCGTCGAAGTCCCGGACGAAACGGCCCGGGCCCTGATAGAAATGAGCACCGCGAAGATTGGTGAAGGCATAACCGACGTCGCCGCGCAGATACCAGCCACTGGCTTCGGCGATCTGGACCGGCTCCGCAATTGGCTGCTCGATGGGCGGCTCATAAAGGTCCGCAGCGAAGGTTGCAGTGCCGCCGAGCATAGCTGCAACAACGCCAATCAATATAGTCTTCATGGCCTCACTCCAATATATCTTGTTGCTTGGTCAGCCGAGAAACCGGCCTCCAATAAATGGTGTTGGAGTGGATCATGGATAGGAAAGGTTAAGGTCCGATTAACTACAAAAATTTACCGTATCTGTTAATAAGTTCGTTTCATTACCAAGCAACGCCACATCCCATCCGAGCAACGGACAAAAAAAGACCGGGCAAAACCCGGTCTCTTCAAGTTCTTTCAAAAGACAGAAAGATCAAGCGACGTTGCGGAGTCCGCCGATCACACCGATCAGTTCGTCGACGATCCGCTCGACCTGCGCCCGGTCGTCACCTTCTGCCATGACGCGGATCAGCGGCTCGGTGCCGGACGGACGGATCAGCAGCCGGCCGTTTTTGGCAAGCTCGGCCTCTGCGTCAGCGATCGCCTGACGGACAGTGGCGTTTTCGAGTGACACTCCGGTCGAAACCCGGACATTCTTGAGAACCTGCGGCACAGGTTCGAAGCGATGGCAAACCTCGCTGACAGATTTCCCCTGCCGCTTGACGCAGGCAAGAATCTGCAACGCCGCGACAAGGCCGTCGCCGGTGGTGCCGAAATCGGAGAGAACGAGATGGCCGGATTGCTCGCCGCCGACGTTGAAGCCGTGCTGGCGCATATGCTCGACGACGTAGCGGTCGCCGACCTTGGTGCGATGCAGGTCGAGACCGCGTCCGTTGAGATAACGTTCGAGACCCAGATTGGACATGACGGTGGCAACGATGCCGCCGCCCTTGAGCATGCCATCGGTTGCCCAGCTATCGGCGATCACCGCCATCAACTGGTCGCCATCGACAACAGTGCCGTTCTCATCGATGATCAGCACGCGATCGGCGTCGCCGTCGAGCGCGATGCCGATATCGGCGCGCACCTCGTGTACCTTCCGCGACAGCGCCGCCGGATGGGTCGATCCGCATTCAAGGTTGATGTTGGTACCGTTCGGCTCGTTTCCGATCGTCACGACTTCGGCTCCGAGTTCCCAGAGCGCCAGAGGGGCAACCTTGTAGGCGGCACCGTTGGCGCAATCGATGGCAACCCTCAGGCCCTGCAGCGTCACGTCGCGCGGCAGCGTGCGCTTGGCATGCTCGATATAACGATAGATATCACCTTCGACGCGCTTGGCCCGGCCGATTTCCTGGGACTTCGCCAATTGCGCCGTCATGTCCTTGTCGAGCAGATCCTCGATCTGCCCTTCGATCTCGTCGGACAGCTTGTAGCCGTCCGGGCCGAACAGCTTGATGCCGTTGTCTTCAAAAGGATTGTGCGAGGCCGAGATCATCACGCCGACGTCGGCGCGAAGCGACCGCGTCAACATGGCAACGCCCGGCGTTGGGATGGGGCCGAGCAGGAAGACATCGAGCCCAGCTGCGGTGAAGCCGGCCACCAGCGCGTTTTCGAGCATATAGCCTGATAGCCGCGTGTCCTTGCCGATCACCACCCGGTGACGATGCCCGCCGTTGCGGAAGATCGTGCCGACGGCGATGCCGACGCGCATAGCAAGGTCCGGCGTCATCGGAAACAGGTTCGACTGACCGCGGATACCATCCGTCCCGAAATATTTGCGCTTCATAAAAACTCCAGTTCTTTGTCAAAGGGCCAGCGCACCATCGCTGGCGGGGCTCGCTAATAGATTGCTCAGGCTTGGCTGGTCTTGTGATTTACATCAAGACTGCATGCCGCCATCACAGAAACCGTAATCAAGTACCGTGACTGATCGGTTTTCCGCTGTCCTTATGAGCTCCCTGTTATGCCCGTCGTTCAACCAAAATCCGATGCATACTTTTGGTCGACCTGTTCTACGTCTTGCCACAAAATCTTTAAGACAGCATCCCGGTGTATCATCAGAATTCATTACAGCGCGTTACCAAGCTCGAACCGGCCGAAACTACGCTGAGATTCTTCAGAACGAAGAAAAACCGCCGCACCCCAAGGCGCGGCGGTTTTATTTCGGTTTTGTACTCCGCACAAGTCTATTGCGGCTGTGGCTCGAATCCGCCTTCCGGTTCATCGCCCTTGCTACCGACGGAGCCGTCTTTCTTCGTGCCAGTGGATGGAACGGCCGAGCCGCGATGCGGCGTCGAATCGTCGCCGAGGTCACGAGCGGGCTTTTCCCCGCGGATCAGCGATTTGATCTCGTCACCGGTCAGCGTCTCGTATTCGAGCAGGCCTTCGGCAATGGCAACGAACTCGCTGTGCATTTCGGTAATGATCCGCTTGGCTTCCAGATAGGCTTCGTCGATCAGGCGGCGGATTTCGTTGTCGATCTTCTGCGAGGTCGCTTCGGAAACATTCTTCGACTGTGACACGGAATGGCCGAGGAAGACTTCCTGCTGGTTCTCGCCATAGGCAACCTGTCCGAGCTGGTCGGAAAAGCCCCATTGCGTGACCATGGCACGGGCAAGCTTGGTTGCCTGCTCGATGTCGGAGGACGCACCGGAAGTGATGTTTTCCTTGCCGAAGGTGATTTCCTCGGCAACGCGGCCACCCATCATGATGGCAAGACGCGAGACCATCCACTTGTAGCTCATCGAATAGCGGTCGCCTTCGGGAAGCTGCATGACCATGCCAAGCGCACGGCCACGCGGAATGATCGTCGCCTTGTGCAGCGGGTCAGCAACCGGGACCTTCAGAGCCAGGATGGCATGGCCGGCTTCGTGATAGGCGGTCAGCTTCTTTTCGGCTTCGGTCATGGCGGACGAGCGGCGTTCCGCGCCCATCATGATCTTGTCCTTGGCGTCTTCGAATTCCTGCATGGTGACGACGCGCTTGTTGCGGCGCGCGGCCATCAGGGCAGCTTCGTTGACGAGGTTCATCAGGTCGGCACCGGAAAAGCCGGGGGTACCGCGCGCCAGAACCTTGAGGTCGACATTCGGTGCCAGCGGCACGTTGCGGATATGGACCTTGAGGATACGCTCGCGACCGTTGATATCGGGGTTCGGAACGACAACCTGGCGGTCGAAGCGGCCCGGGCGCAGCAGCGCCGGGTCGAGAACGTCCGGACGGTTGGTCGCGGCGATCAGGATGATACCTTCATTGGCCTCGAAGCCGTCCATCTCGACCAGCAACTGGTTGAGCGTCTGTTCGCGCTCGTCGTTACCGCCGCCAAGACCGGCGCCACGATGCCGGCCGACAGCGTCGATTTCGTCGATGAAGATGATGCAGGGCGCATTCTTCTTGGCCTGCTCAAACATGTCACGCACACGCGATGCACCGACACCGACGAACATTTCGACGAAGTCCGAACCGGAAATCGTGAAGAACGGCACATTGGCTTCGCCAGCGACCGAGCGGGCGAGCAGCGTCTTGCCGGTACCGGGAGGGCCGACGAGCAGCACGCCGCGCGGGATACGGCCGCCAAGGCGCTGGAACTTCTGCGGGTCACGCAGGAATTCGACGATTTCTTCCAGATCCTGCTTGGCCTCATCCACACCGGCGACGTCGTCAAACGTCACGCGGCCGTGGGCTTCCGTCAGAAGCTTGGCCTTGGACTTGCCAAAGCCCATCGCGCCGCGCGAGCCGCCCTGCATCTGGCGCATGAAGAACAGCCAGACACCGAGGATGAGAAGCATAGGCAGAAGCGTGCCGACATAGCTCAGGAAACCGGAAGATCCGTCGGTTTCGGGGCGAACCGTCACGGTCACGTTCTTGGCTTCCATGCGTTCGGTCAGGGTCGTGTCGATCGCCGGCGCATAGGTCTGGAACGTCGCACCGCTTTCGGCGTAGGAGCCGATCACCTTGTTGCCGGTGATCACCACTTCCTTGACGCGACTGCCGTCAACATCCTTCAGGAACTGGGAAAAGGGAACTTCCTTCGACCCGGTACGCTCGGTCGGCTGCTGGAACATGCTGAAAAGCGCGATCAGCAGCAGCGCAATGATTGCCCAAAGGGCAAAATTTCTAAAATTAGGGTTCATCGAACTCCCCGGAACCTCTGTCGCAACCTGCAATGATTTGTGGCTGCATTCTTGCGCCTAACATAGGGTTGCGTGACCAGCTTGCCAAGGCAAACTCAAGCCCAAGCTGTCTTTTCCGTCAAAACATCGTGAACCGGAGGAGCAAGATACCGGTCACGGCCGAAGAGCGCGGCGATGCTATTGGCCATCATCAGGTCGAAACACGGCAAAAAGGTGTCGTAAAGGCCGATACTGGTTTCGATACGGGGACTTGGCAGCAAAGGCGCCGCCGCGTCCGGGCGGTCGTTTAGCTGTGTTGTATCCGCGCAAATCAAACCCGATTTGACAGCGCGTTTGACCACCGGCTCGGGCAGGTCTGCGGCAATCAGTCTCGCCTGCAATTCCGCCGTATCACCGCCGGCGCGAACCACGATGGGTTCACGAGCGTCATTGGTGACGACAAAGCGCCCGTCCCATACCGCCTTCCGACCGGGCTGAACAATGATCTCCGGCAAATTCCTTGCCTCACGATAGAGGTAAAGGCCTGACCGGCGGCGATCGAAAACCACGCGGCCGGCGGTCATCCGCCGCCCCTCTCCGCCGGTAAGAAACGCAGCGAGCCGCGCCGCCGTCTCCCGCCCCGACAGATGTTGGCGACCACCTACCACGGCAGCAATGGAAAGAATGGCGCGCTTGCAATCAGGGTCGGCCATATTCGCGGCGAGCACCGGATCGAGCCGTGCCACAAGGCCGTCGAAAACATTGACCTGCCAGGCAAGCAGCCCGGCGACATGCTCACTGGAGCGGCGGCGCGCTTCCCCAGTAGCAATAGAGATGTCCGCGGCCGGGCCGATATCATCGCTGATCGCCTGCCTCACACGCACGCGCTCGAAACGAGGATTGGTATTGCTGGGGTCGTCGAACCACCCCTCGCCCCGCACGGTGAGATAATCGCGAATATCAGCCTTGCGCAGGCGGAGGAATGGCCGCAGGACCCAGGCACGACGATCGACAAGCACGCCATCCGCCATGCCGGCAAGGCCGGGCGCATCCGGCTCCGAGCGGCATTGCCGCATGGCGATGGTTTCGGCCTGGTCATCGGCGGTATGGGCTGTGACGATGCACAATGCAGCCATGTCCTGTGCGGCATCGGCAAGAAGGTTGTAGCGCGCTGAACGCGCGGCGGCCTGAATACCCGCTGCCGGTTTCTCGCCGTGCCATTGGCAAATGACATGAGGAATGCCTCTTTCGGCACAAAAAGCCGCGACGGTGCGCGCTTCATCTGTCGACTCCCGCCGGAGCGCGTGATCGACGGTACAAGCAGACAGTGAGAAAGCCGAAAAGCCGCAATGCGTGATCGCTTCATGCAGCGCCAGAAGCAAACCCTTTGAATCGCTGCCGCCGGAAACAGCAGCGAGGATCATGCCGGGCGTTTTGAACGTTGATAGAAACTGTTTCGCCGTTTCGACGGCGGCGGGCAGTGCGGCGCGGTCCGCCTCAGCAGGCAAGGCGGCTCTGTTCGCTGGTCACCTTGGCCTTCACTGCCGGCGAAGCCTTCGGATAGCGCTTGTTGACCTCGCGCAGCGTGGCGCAGGCGGTGTCCTTGTTGTCGAGGGCGGCAAGCGACATGCCGAGCTTCAGCAGCATTTCAGGGGCCTTGGGCGATTTGCCATAGGTCTGGTGCGCGTTCAGGAAAGTCTTGGCGGAATCGTTGAACTTGCCTTGGGAATATTGTGCCTCGCCCATCCAGAAGCTCGCATCTGCCGCCTTCTCGCCCTGCGGGAAAGCTTCCAGATAGCTGCGGAATTCGTTTTCGGCCTGGCTGTAGTCGCCGGTCAGCACATGACCGTAGGCTGACTGGTAGAGATCACCGGGATTGTCGAGCGCTGCCGTCTGTTGCTGGCTATCCGGCGTCTCGTTGATGCCCTGGTCCACACCCGGAAGCGCACTATCGAGGCTCGACGTGTCCTCGTTGGCGGCAACGGGATTGCCTGCATTGTCAAAGATGATCTGTCCGAGCGTCGAAGGCGGCGCGCCGGCATTTCCGTTGGCAGCGGTATCCGATCCCAAACCTGCGTTGGGATCGGTTGCTGTAGCTTGATCGGTCGTCGCCGGCGCAGTGCCGGATGCCTGATCATTCGTGCGCGGTGTTTCCAACTGGCTCTTCTTGGTCGAGCCCGACTTGCCGCTTTCCAGATCCTGGAAGCGGAATTCGTTGTCTTCCTGGAACTTGCGGATCTGCTCCTGCATCTGCAGAAGCTGGAAACTCATTTCCTCGATACGCCCGTTTAGGGAGCGGATCTGTTCCTCAAGCTGCCCGATGCGTCCAACCTCGTTCGACTGGACTTTCAGCAGCGGCGCCTTTTCCGGCGACTGGGCTTCGCCGTGAATGACACGGTTGAATAGTGCGGAAAGCGGCATGGCGGTGGCTGCCTGCCCGAAACCCGCAAGTGCGGTCAGGCCGATCAATCCCGCCACGACAAAATGTTTCATGTCATGTGTCCTGTTTGTCTATCCCACTCTCACCCGAAACCCGGTTCAAATCGGTCCTTGGATGATTGCCGCACAGTTTTCCAATTGGCCTCAAAAAGCAACGGAGTTCGGTGAAAGTGTGACAAAAAAGAAAAGGCGGCCCGAACGACCGCCTTTTCGTGAAAGCTTTTCGAAAGTCCGGCAATTACATGCCGGCACCACCGAGAACCGTGACGGCGCGGCGGTTCTGCGACCAGCAGGAAATGTCATCGCAGACGGCGACCGGCTTTTCCTTGCCGTAGGAGATCGTCTTGATCTTGGAAGCCGAGATACCGCGCGAAGCAAGATAATCGCGGGTCGCAGCAGCGCGGCGGGCGCCGAGTGCAAGGTTGTATTCGCGCGTGCCGCGTTCGTCGGCATGGCCTTCGACCGTGATGGCGTAATTCGGATACTTGGCCAGCCACTGAGCCTGGCGATCAAGCGTCGCCTGCGCATCGGCGCGGATCGAGGTGGAGTCCGTATCGAAGAAGATGCGGTCGCCGACATTGACCGTGAAGTCCTGGGTGGAACCCGGGGTTGCCGCGTTGGCGCCGAGGCCGAGATCGCCGGCACTGTTCATCGGCTTCTTGGCGCAAGCTGCGAGTGCCAGACTGGCAACGAGTGCGATCATGACCGGATTGCGGGCGAGGGATTGCATGCGGCCTGTGGCCTGGGCGTGAATGCGGCTCATGGGCCGGTCTCCTTGGATGGTCTGAATTCAGGGTTGCCAGACTGTAACCGGAAGCGGTTAATCCCATTTCAACAGATATGGTTAACAGCCTGTTAAATTTGGATGAAGGCTTGCTAGATCAGTCATTTGCGGCGAGAAAGCGGCGGTTGCCACATTTCCCCGCCGCATCGTCACAATGCTATTCGAGCAGTGGCGACCAGGCCGGATCGGATGCAAAGCCCTGGGTCTGGACCTGCTGTTCGTTATAACCGGTGAGGTCGATCGAGTAGAGCTGCGGGCCGCCGGCACCGGCATTCTGGCGGAAGAACATCAGCACGCGGCCGTTCGGCGCCCAGGTCGGGCCTTCATTGTGAAAGCCCGTCGTCAGGATGCGCTCGCCGGAACCGTCCGGCTTCATCACACCGATAGAAAACTTGCCGCCCGACTGCTTGGTGAAGGCGATCAGGTCTCCGCGCGGGGACCAGACCGGTGTGGAATAGGAGCCGTCGCCGAAGGAGATGCGGTTCTGTCCGCCACCACCAGCGCTCATGACGTAGAGCTGCTGGCGTCCGCCACGGTCGCTTTCGAAGACGATCTGGCTGCCATCCGGCGAATAGGATGGCGAGGTATCGATGGCGGCCGTCGAGGTCAGCCGTGTCGTGGTCCGCGAGCGCAGGTCCATCGTGTAGATGTTGGCATTGCCGTCCTGCTGCAGGCTCATGATCACCCGTTGTCCATCCGGCGAAAAGCGCGGCGCAAAGGTCATGCCCGGGAAATTGCCCACCACTTCGCGCTGCCCGGTTTCAAGCTGCAGCAGATAGACGCGCGGCTCGTTGCCCTCGAACGACATGTAGGTGATTTCCTGCTTGTTCGGCGAGAAGCGCGGCGTCAGCACGATATCGTTGGAATTGGTGACCGCGCGAGCGTTGAAGCCGTCCTGGTCCATGATCGCCAGTTGCCGCTTGCGCGCAGTCTTTGGACCGCTTTCGGCGACATAGACGATGCGCGTATCGAAATAACCCTTTTCGCCGGTGATCTGCTCATAAATTGCGTCAGCGATGATATGGGCAACACGGCGCCAGTTTTCCGGCTGGGTGAAAAACTGCTGTCCGGTCATCTGCTGGCCGGCGAACGAGTCCCACAGGCGGAACTCCGCCTTCAGGCGGCCGTCGCCCTCCTGGGTGACGCGGCCGGTGACCAGCGCCTGGGCATTGATAATCTTCCAGTCTTCAAAGCGCGGCGCGGCGTCCGGATTGGAGATCTTCTCGATGAAGGCGCTTTTGGCGATCGGTGCGAACAGGCCGGAGCGCTTCAGGTCAGCTGCCACCACGTCGGAAATCTTCTGGCCCAACTCACCCTGCAGGAAATCGGTGATGGCAATTGGCAAAGGTTCGACATTGCCCTTGTTAATATTGATTTCCACCCGCGCATGTGCGGGCGCGATCATCAAAGTGACCATCGTCGCGAGCGCGATCAGAAAACGGAAGGGGTTGCGTTTCAACATTGTAACGGAGCCTTTCAGCCATTCATTCGTGTGATATTCTAAAGCATGGAGCTTGGATCGAAATTGACGACCACTTCGCTCCAGGAATCGTATTTGTCGGCGGGCAGATTATCGAACGGTGCCGACTTCATAATGGCCCGCCGCACGCTGCCCTCGAACGTCCGCCGCGCAGCATCCGTCCCGCCGGACGCAATCACCTCAGGCCGTCCGATGATTTCGCCGTTCTTGTCGAGCTGCATCGTAACCGTGATCGTCAAGCCTTCGGCACCGGAAATTCCGGCAACAACGGACCAGTTGTTCTCGATCCGGCCCCGCAGCGCATCCATCTCGCTCGCCGACAGCGTGTTGCCAGTCGTTTTATTCGCTCCAAGCGAAGCCGTTTCGGTGGACCGCTTCTTGCCGCCGCCGGACGAATCCTGCTTGTTGAGAAGTGCGGCCACTTGATCGGCGTCGAAATCCGACTTCATGGCTGTCGATGTCTTCTTCTTTTCCGTCTTGTTTTCTTCATTCTTGCGATCGGGCGTTTTGGCCGTCTGCGCCTGCTGTTCCACCTTGGGCTTTGTCATCGGCGTCGGGATTTTATCCGGCAGCGCTTCGGCATCCGGATTTTCCGCAGGCTTCTCCTCGGCAGGGGTTTCCGCAGGCTTGGGGTCAGGCTTGACCTCTTGCTTCGGCTCCGGCAGCGACGCGACTTCCGTCGCAGGCTCGGATGCCGGTTTCTCCTCGGTCACTTCGGGTGTGTCTTCCTTCACCGGTTCAGGAGTCGGCAGGGGCTTTTCTTCGGACTTTATCGCACCGGTCGATTCCTTCTCGATCGGCTTGGATTCCGGTTTTGGTGGTGTTTTCAGATCGACACTGTTGTCGCCGATATTTTCACCGTCGTTGATCTCGGCCGGCTTTTTTGTCGGAACGGGCGAAGGCTTTTCGGACTTCGGAGCCTTTTCGTCCCCCTGCTGCAATTGGGTCAGCTCTTCGACAGGCACCATATCGACCGGAATGGACTCCATGCTGGAGACCTCGAACTTTTCGGGACTGCCGAGCGAAACCAGCGCCCAGGTCAGTACCAGAGCATGCAGCACAGCGGATGTGACGAGACTGGTCTTCATCGTAAGCGCTCTACTGGCCCTTCTTGGGCTGGGTCACGAGGCCGATGTTCTTGAAGCCGGCTTCCTGGATACGCGACATCACGTCCGCGATCACCCCGTAGGGCGAGGTCGCGTCGCCACGCACGAAAATGCGCTCGCTGTAGCCGGTCGTGGCGATGGCTTCGAGCTTGGCGGCGACTTCCTCGACCGGGATCGGTGTTTCCTGAAGGAAGACCTGGCCGTCGCTCTTGACTGAGATCGTAATCGGCTGCGTTTCGGAATTGAGCGCTTGGGCCTGCGTTTCCGGCAGGTCGATCGGCACGCCGACCGTCATCATCGGGGCTGCGACCATGAAGATGATCAGGAGAACCAGCATGACGTCGACGAACGGCGTGACGTTGATTTCGCTCATGACGGCCTTGCCGCCACGGCCGCTGCGACCGCCGCGGCGCCGGCCGCCACCCTTCGATCCACCTGCTGACATACCCATGGTCTATCTCCGTCTTCGTCCCGCTGGCAGCTTATTGCGCGGCCTGGCGCGGCTGCAGCTTTTCATCGATCTGGCGCGAAAGAATGGCCGAGAATTCGTCGGCGAAACCTTCCATGCGGGATGTCAGCTTGCCGGCGTCGGCAGAGAATTTGTTGTAGGCGATAACCGCCGGAATAGCGGCGAGAAGGCCGATCGCGGTGGCCAGAAGCGCCTCGGCGATACCAGGAGCGACAACGGCGAGGTTAGTCGATTTCGAGCCGGCAATCGCCTGGAACGAGGTCATGATACCGACGACCGTACCGAAAAGGCCGACGAACGGACCTGCCGAACCGATGGTCGCGAGCGACCCAAGCCGCGCCTCGAGCGCTTCGGCTTCACGCGAAAGGGTGACATCCATTGCCCGGTCGATACGCATCTGCAAGCCGATCGGCGAGCGTGCGCCGCGCTCGAAGGATTTCTTCCATTCACGCATGGCGGATACGAAGATCGCGCCCATGCCGGATGTGGCCCGGTCGGACAGCGTCCGGTAAAGCTCTTCCAGTGACTGGCCGGACCAGAACACCTGTTCGAAGGCATCCAGCTGGCGGCGGACCTTGCCGAATTTCAGCGTCTTGTCGACGACGATCGCCCAGGTCCAGATCGAGGCACCAATCAGTCCCAGCATGACCAGCTTCACCACGAAGCCTGCTTGCATGAATAGCGACCACAGCGTTACGTCTGTCGTCGCCGCAGCCAATCCAACCTGTTCCATAGTCTCAAATCCCCGAATCCAAACGCCCGGCAAGAGCAGTCTCATGCTCACAGCCAGGGTGCTCAAACGTCATTGTTGCAAGATTGACCCGGCAGCTGCCGATAACCGGCCTCATGCCGGTCTTTAAGCTTCCTGTCTGCCTTCTTGCGTTCAATCTTGGTGAAAGGATGACGTGCACTGCACAAAACCCTAATATGGGCATTAAGACATCATTATGGTTAAGAGAGTATTACTCTACCGCACTGCAATGCGGGTCGTGCAAAGACTTGCCGCCGGAACCTTCCGCGTGTCGCAGCGTTAAAGGGCGATGAACACCATCGCACCCAAGAAACCCTCCAAACGCCCGTCCCGGCCGCATTTCGACTATTGCGACCGCCTCATTCTTGCACTGTATGCGCAGCTTCGCGCTGAGCGCGAAACGCGGAAAGCGTTGGAATGGGCGATCGAAAATGACGCCATCTCCCCGGAAGTCTTGCAGGCCATGGTGTCCGACCCCGTGCCGGTTATCACTAGCGAGGACGTGGCGGCGCTTGAGCGCCTGCTTGCCCGTGACACGAACGGCAGGAATATTCCGCACTAAAGAACAGACACAGAGAAGGTGGAAACATGGTATCGCGTGCAATGTGGAAAGGGCAGTTGCGCCTCTCCCTCGTTTCCATTCCCGTCGAAGTCTTCAGCGCCACCAAGGCCGGCGCCCGCTTTGCGTTCCGCCAGATCCACGAACCCTCCGGCAAGCCGATCCACTACGACAAGGTCGTCGATGGCATCGGCCCGGTCGACACCGACGAGATCGTCAAGGGCTACGAATATGAAAGCGGCAAATATGTCCTGCTTGAGCCGGAAGAAATCGACGCGGTCAAACTCGAGACGAAAAAGACGCTAGAACTCGTCCAGTTCGTCGATTCCTCCGAAATCTCGCCGATATACTACGACAAACCCTACTACGTCGTGCCGGCCGACGATCTGGCCGAAGATGCCTATCGCGTGGTGCGCGATGCTCTGCGCAAGGCGGGCAAGGTCGGACTTGGCCAACTAACCCTGCGCGGGCGCGAGTACATCGCCGCGATCAAACCCTGCGGCGACGGTCTGTTGCTCGAAACGCTGCATTACGCCGATGAACTGCGCAAGGCCGATCCGATGTTCCACAGCCTTTCCGGTAAAACATCGGACGCCGACCTTCTGGAGGTCGCGACGGCCCTGATCGACAAGAAGACCGCGCCTTTCGATGCCGCAAGTTTCAAGGACAATTACTCGGCAGCACTCAAAGAACTCGTCCAGAGAAAGCTCAAGGGCAAGAAGGCAAAGATCGAAGTCGAAGAGGAAGAAGACACGGGCAAGCGCGGCGACAATGTCATCGACCTGATGTCGGCGCTCAAGAAAAGTCTCGAAGGCGATGGTGGGAAATCCGCGCCCAGGAAAGCTGCTCCCAAGAAGAAATCGGCCTGAGGCACGCCCATGGCCCAGCATCACGATCCGCTCACCGAGTACAATCGCAAGCGCGATTTCACCAAGACGGCGGAACCCAAGGGCGCGATGAAACGGGCCAAGGCGGGAAAGCTCTTCCTGATCCAGAAGCATGATGCGACCAGGCTGCATTACGACTTCCGGCTGGAATGGAAGGGGGTGCTGAAAAGCTGGGCGGTAACGCGGGGTCCGAGCATCAACCCTGAAGACAAGCGGCTTGCGGTACGCACCGAAGACCATCCGCTCGCCTATGGCGATTTCGAGGGCACGATCCCGAAGAAGCAATATGGTGGCGGTACCGTCATGCTGTGGGACACCGGCTGGTGGAAACCGGACAACGATCCCGACGAGGGCTTGGCGGAAGGCAAGCTGAAATTTCACATCCATGGCCAGCGCATGCAGGGCGGCTGGACGCTGGTCCGCATGAAGCCGCGCGAGGGCGAAAAACGCGAGAACTGGCTGCTGATCAAGGAGCATGACGACGAGACAAGCGACGACGGCGAAAGCCTGCTGACCGAAAACCTGACCAGCGTGAAGACCGGCCGCTCGATGGAGGAGATCGCGTCCGGCCAGGGGGAAAAGAAAGCCCATGTTTGGGAATCGAGGAAAAGTGCCGCTGCCAACGTCAAGGCAGGTGCGATTGCCGAGGAGAAGTCCCCGCAACAGAGCGAACGGAAGCGTACCGGCAAGGCGCCCGCCTTCGTCAAGCCGCAGCTCGCTACCCTCACCGCTGACGCACCAGCCGGCGATGACTGGCTGAACGAAGCCAAGTTCGACGGCTATCGCCTGATCATTTCCATCGGCAAGGGCGGCATCAGGTGTTTCACCCGCACGGGGCTGGACTGGACGGAAAAGTTTCCTGACATCGCCCACGGATTTGCCGACATCGATTGCGACACCGCCCTGATTGACGGCGAAGCTGTCGCCGCCTCAGACAAAGGCTCGAAATTCTCCGCTCTGCAGAAGGCCATCAAGACCGGAGGCGAAACCCGGCTCTATGCGTTCGATCTCCTGCACCTCGACGGCAAGGATTTGCGCAAGACGCCTCTGGTCGAACGCAAGCAAAGCTTGAAATCCCTCTTGGAAACGCTGGGGCCAAGTCGAGCGGTTCAATATAGCGAACATGTCCGCGGCAATGGCGAAAAGGTGTTTCAGGCCATGTGCAAGGCCGGACAGGAAGGCATCATCGCCAAGAAGGCCAATGCCGGCTACCGCGAAGGCCGTGTCGGCAGTTGGTTGAAGATCAAGTGTACGAAACGGCAGGAATTCGTCATCGGTGGCTATTCGAAATCAGACAAACGCGGCCGCGATTTCGCCTCCCTGCTGGTTGGCGCCCACCAAGGCGGCAAACTGGTTTATCATGGTCGCGTCGGCACTGGGTTCGACGAAGATACGATGGCGGATCTGGCGGCACGCTTTTCAAAGCTGGAGCGCAAGACGTCGCCGTTCGACACAGTCCCAAAAGACATCTCCCGTGACGCGGTCTGGCTGACGCCAGAGCTTGTCGCCGAGATCGATTTCGCCGAGTTTACCGATGACGGTCATATCCGCCATGGGGCCTTTCAGGGCCTGCGCGAGGACAAGGAGGCTTCCGCCGTGACACTGGAGACGAGGAAAGAACCCGCGCCCGCCAAAGCTGCGGCGAAAAAACCAGATGCCGCCGCAAAATCAGAGCCGGCTACCGACAGGAAAGGTCCGGCCCGGAAGGACAAGGATACGGACGGCGATGTGCTCGGCATCCGCATCACTCATGCCGATCGCCTGCTCTTTGCCGATCCCGACATCACCAAGATCGACCTTGCCCGTTACTATGGGATGGTTGCCGATCGCATGCTGCCCTTCGCCGCCAATCACCCAGCCTCAATCCTGCGTTGCCCACAGGGTCCGGATCATCAATGCTTTTACCAGAAACATGCTGGCGACGGCTTTCCGGATGAAATCCATCAGGTACCGATCAAGGAATCCGATGGCGACACTGCCAATTATCTTTACGTCGATGATGCGAAGGGATTGGTAGCCGCTGTGCAGATGGGCACGATCGAGCTTCATATCTGGGGCTCGACCATCGACAGGCTCGATGCTGCTGATCGCCTCGTCTTCGATCTCGATCCGGACCCGACCGTGACATTCGAAACCGTCAAACAGGCCGCCGTCTCGCTTCGGGATGCGCTGGCAACGCTTGGCCTGAAATCCGTCGCCATGGTCTCCGGCGGCAAGGGCATCCATGTCATCGTACCGCTCTCGCGCTGCTCGCCATGGAAGGAAGCCAAGGGCTTCGCCAAGGGCCTTTCATCAAAAATCGCCAACAATGATCCAGACAACTACATCGCCACGATGTCCAAGGCCAAGCGCACGGGCCGCATCTTCATCGACTGGCTGCGCAACGAGCGCGGCTCCACCGCCGTCGCCCCCTACTCCGTGCGCGCCCGCGCCGGCGGGCCGGTCGCAACCCCCGTCAGTTGGGACGAACTCGCCGATCTCGACGTCGCCAACGGGTTCCACATTCCTGATATTCTCGGCCGGTTGGAGAGCGGCATCGATCCGTGGGCCGAGGCGACAGATTGGAAACAGAGCCTGACCAAGGCGATGCTGAAAGCAGCCGAGGCCGAGGGCTGAACTCAACCCTGCCCGAGAAACTTCTTGCCAAGCGTCTCGGGCAGCCGCCGCGGACGCCCCTGTCCGTTGATGACGGCGATAATGACCTTTGCGGCGATCAGCAGTGTGCCCTCGCGGCGGATTTCCTGTTGCAATACCATCTTGGCGCCGCCCGCCTTTTCGGTCGCCGTGGTGATCGTCAGGATATCGTCCATGCGGGCTGGCCCCTTGAAATCGATCTCCATGCGGTGGACGACGAAGATCAGGCCTTCCGTGTCACCTTCGATCGCCAGCGTCGCCTGCTCAACGCCGAGCAGGCGCAGATAGTCGGTGCGGGCCCGCTCCATGAAATGAAGATAACGGGCGTGATAGACGACGCCGGAGAAATCCGTGTCCTCATAATAGACCCGTTGAACAAGCCGGTGTCCGCTATCCGTCAACTCACCAGCCAGTGAAATCAAAGTCATACGCACCTCGCAAAATTATTCTTTTTCCTGTGCAGGAACCAAACGGGTTTTGCAAGCATTGCAGGTTTGTCACAATGTTCTCCTATCACCAGCGCATGACTTCCCATCCCACAGGAGATTGGCGCATGAAGATTGCAGTCCTTGGCGGTGACGGCTTTGTCGGCTGGCCGACAGCCTTGCATCTGTCCGATGCTGGACACGATATCCACATTCTCGACAATCTGTCGCGTCGCTGGATCGATACCGAGCTCGGTGTCCAGTCGCTGACCCCCATGGATTCCATTCAGGAACGCACCCGCATCTGGCACGCCGAGACCGGCCGCCGCATTCATTTTCATCTGATCGATCTTGCCCGCGACTACGAGCTCCTGAAAAACTGGCTCGCTGAAAACCGCCCGGACGCCGTCATTCACTTCGCCGAACAGCGCGCCGCGCCTTATTCGATGAAGAGCGACCGCCACAAGAACTACACGGTCAACAACAACGTCAACGCCACCCATAACCTGCTGAACGCCCTGGTCGAGATCGGTCTTGATGCCCATCTCGTCCATCTTGGCACCATGGGCGTCTATGGCTATTCGACAGTCGGCGCTGCGATCCCCGAAGGCTATCTTCCGGTTCGGATCGAGACGCAGAACGGAGAGACGGCGAAACAGGATATTCTCTATCCGGCCAATCCCGGCTCGATCTATCACATGACCAAGTGCCTCGATCAGCTCCTGTTCCAGTTCTATGCCAAGAACGACGGCATGCGGATCACCGACCTGCACCAGGGCATCGTTTGGGGCACGCACACCGAGCAGACCCGCCGCCACGAACAGCTGATCAACCGCTTCGATTATGACGGCGATTACGGCACTGTGCTCAACCGCTTCCTCATCCAGGCCGCGATCGGCTATCCGCTGACCGTGCACGGAACCGGCGGCCAGACCCGCGCCTTCATCCATATTCAGGATTCGGTTCGCTGCATCGAGTTGGCCTTGAAGAACCCGCCCCAACGTGGAGCGCGTGTCGAAATCTTCAATCAGATGACCGAGACGCACCGGGTCCGCGATCTCGCAGAGATGATCGCCGGCCTCACCGGCTCGGACATCGCCTGGCTGCCCAATCCGCGCAAGGAAGCGGCCGAAAACGATCTTGTGGTGCGCAACGAAAAGTTCCACGAACTCGGCCTGAACCCGACGAAACTGCAGGACGGCCTGCTTGCCGAGATCGTCGATGTCGGCAAGAAATACGCCTACCGCGTCGATCGCAGCCGCGTGCCTGCCGTATCGGCCTGGACCAGGGACATCGCCGCCAAGATCAACCATGATCCGGAAGGAAGAAGGCTGAAATCGGTTTCATGACGCAGCCAGATTCCGCTTCAGAGGGCGTCACGCCCTCCAGTCCTGCCGGATCACGGTACGCATTCGTCACGCTGGTGACGAATGCGGATTATGCGATGGGCGCAACGGCTCTGGCCCGTTCGATCAGAATGATGGGGACTGAAGCCGATATTGTCGTGCTCTACACCGGCGGCGTGGAACCTGATCGGCTTGCCTCGCTTGTCGAGCTTGGCTGCCGGCTTGTCGCCACCGACCTCTTGCCGCTATCGGACGGGTTCAACGCGCGGCATGCTCGCAAAAATGTTCACAGCGCGGCCCCCTTCACCAAGGGGCGAAAGCCGGATTTCCATTCGCCGCTCGACAACTTCTGCAAGCTGCGGCTGTGGCAACTGACCGAATACCAGCGCTGCATCTTCATCGATGCCGACGCGCTGGTACTGAAAAACATCGACCGGTATTTCGCCTATCCCGAATTTTCCGCAGCGCCCAACGTCTATGAAAGCCTTGCCGATTTCCATCGGTTGAACTCCGGCGTCTTCGTCGCCACACCCTCGCTCAAGACGTTCGAGGCCATGCTGGCGCGACTGGATACGCCCGATGCCTTCTGGCCCCGCACCGACCAGACTTTTTTGCAGAATTTTTTCCCGGAGTGGCACGGTCTCCCTGTCACGATGAACATGCTGCAATATGTCTGGTTCAACATGCCGGCTCTGTGGGATTGGCCATCGATCGGCGTGCTGCATTATCAATATGAAAAACCTTGGGAAAAGGATCACCCGAAAGCGGAAAGGCTACAACCACTGATCGATCTCTGGCATGCTTTCCTGACCGGCGAAAATATCCCTGAGATTGCCAACTTGCCAAATCCAAGCCCACCAAGCCCGGACTGAAATCAGGAAGCTCATGACACGCGTTCTCGTTTCCGGCGGCACCGGCTATGCCGGCCGCTTCATCGTCGAGCACTTGCTGGCCAACGGCTACAAGGTCACCGTCGGCGGACGCACCGCGCCAGAACCAGGCTTTTTCTCGAAAGACGTTTCTTTCGTCCCGCTTCTGCTCGATCCGGATGCAGATCAGGTCGAGGCTTTCGACAACGTCTACTATTTCGTCCATGCCGCCTTCGATCATCTGCCCGGAAAATATCGGGGCGGCGAAGGTGATGATCCGGATGGGTTTCGCCGCGCCAATCTAGACGGAACCGTGCGCCTGTTCGAGACCGCACGCGACGCCGGCGTCCGCCGCTGCGTCTTCCTGTCGAGCCGCGCCGCCTATGGCCCGCAACCTCTCGGCACGCTGCTCAAGGAAGATATGCACGGCAAGCCCGACACGCTCTATGGCGAAATGAAACTGCAAGCCGAGCGCAGTCTGCTCTCCCTCTGCGGTCATGGTTTCGTCACCGCAAGCCTGCGGGCAACCGGCATCTACGGACCTGCAGGGCCTGGCCGGCACCAGAAATGGACGTCGCTTTTCGAGGATTATCTCTCTGGCAAGCCTGTGCCAGCGCGCGCGGGTACGGAAGTCCATGGCGAGGATATCGCGCGCGCCGTCCGGCTGATGCTGGAAGCCGACACCGTGCGGATCAATGGCGAGACCTTCAACGTCTCTGATCTTCTGACCGACAACCGGGAAATCCTGTCGATCCTGCAGCGCGTCACCCGCTGTCCGCACACTTTGCCTCCGGTAGCGGAAACGGGGGACTACAACGCCATGGGCACCTGCAAGATCGAAGCTCTCGGCTGGAAACCTGGCGGAATGGAGTTGCTGCGACAGACAGTCGAACAGTTGGCCGCCTTCAAAGGCTGACGCCAGCCTAGCCAAGAGCCGCTTTACCGATCGAGATTGTTGTCATTCCAGATGATGTGGGCCGGTGTCTGCGGCAAGTCTTCGATCTGCTCAGCGATGAAATACGGCGGAATATCGAGGTTGATCAGCGCCGCCTTGGTGGCTTTCACCCATCTGAATTCGAGGTCGCTATTGCCGTCCTTCAGGCGATGAACGACCTCGCTCGGGTGAAAAGGAAAAACCTTCGGGATCTCCATCAGGTAGTAGAAGCCGATCTCGTGATAATCCCGCTCCTCGTAACGGAAGAAATTCTCGACCGTCCAGAGCATACGGCCGACCGTCACCTCGACGCCCAGTTCCTCGACCATCTCGCGCTTCAGTGTTTCGGCCGACGTCTCGCCGATCTCGGCGCGTCCACCCGGAAACGACCAGAAATCCTCATGGATCGCCCGGTGAACCAGCACATGATCGTCGCGAAAGCCAAGGCCGGCGATGCGGAAATTGAAACGGCGCGGCGGTGCGTCGATGCGGATCATCTCGCGTTTGGGCATGGGCTAACCCAGATCGATAACGACGATTTCCGGCGGTGAGCCGAAACGGATGGGGGCGATCGAGCAGCCGAGGCCACCCGAAATGATGATACTCCGGTCGTTCTCAACTACATGACCGTAGGCGTATCGATCGCCGAAACGGGACGGCACCACCGGTGAATGGCCGAAAAGACGCACCTGCCCGCCATGCGTATGCCCCGACAGCGTCAGGGAAACGCGCTTCGGAACCTTGGGGAAAATATCTGGCTCATGGGCAAGCAGGATAACGGGCGCGTCATCATTGACTTGCGCCAGCGTGCCATCGAGGTCATCGAGACCGGTTATCCTTTTACGACCCCATTTCCTGCCGGACAAGAGCGCCAGCTGGTCTTCAAGACCGGCAATCCAAAATCCGTGCCCGTCCTTTTCGAGACGGACCGCCTGGTTGCCGTAGACGGGGATGCCGACATCCCTCAAGGCCCGGTGCGCAAACGTATCGCCGCCGCCGATTTTCTGCGCAGCCTTGTCCTCCCACCAGTCGTGATTGCCGAGGATCGCGTGGACGCCGAGCGGTGCGGTCAAGGTTGCGAATGCCTTCGACCATTCGCTCGAATGCACATAGCGCGTCACCATGTTCATGCCCGAGGCATAATCTCCGAGTAGAACCGTGACATCGCCGCCGAGTGTATTGGCGTGGGCGCAGATGGATGCGATGCGATCGGCCGACATCCAGGGTTCGCAGGCGTGGATGTCGGCCAAGGCGACGACCCGGAGCTTGAGCCCCGGCGTCCAGCCCGGCGGCGTCAGCTTGTAACGGGTAACGTTGAGCCGGACGAGCGGCTCGAAGGCGAAGGCATATCCGCCGAGCGCCATCACCCCGGCGACGCTGCCGCCGAGAAATTTCAGGAAACCGCGCCGTGTGATCAATCAATCATCCTCTTGGAACAGGCGGAACTGGCTGGCTTCCAGATCCTTCGGCACCTGCAATCCAAGGTGTTTCCATGCGTTTGCGGTTAAAATACGCCCGCGCGGCGTGCGCTGGATGAAACCCTGCTGAATCATGTAGGGCTCGATGATGTCCTCGATCGCGTCCCGGGGTTCGGACAGTCCCGCCGCAATCGTTTCGATGCCGACCGGACCACCGCCGAAATTGAGCGCGATCATGGTGAGATAGCGCTTGTCGAGTTGATCAAGCCCCATATTGTCGACCAGGAGCCGGGTCAGCGCCTCGTCGGCAATCTGCCTGGTCACCGCTTCGGCCTTGGCGACTTCGGCAAAATCGCGCACGCGGCGCAAGAGCCGCCCCGCGATGCGTGGCGTCCCCCGCGCGCGCCGCGCAATCTCGCGCGCGCCGTCATCGGTGATACCAAGCCCCATCAGCCGGGCACCCCGGCGGACGATCAGCTCCAATTCCTCGACAGTGTAGAAGCTTAAACGCACCGGAATGCCGAAGCGATCGCGCAGCGGCGTCGTGAGCAGTCCGAGCCGGGTCGTCGCAGCGATAAGCGTGAACTTCGACAGATCGATCTTGACCGAACGCGCGGCAGGCCCCTCGCCAATGATCAAGTCGAGCTGGAAATCTTCCATCGCAGGATAGAGGATTTCCTCGACCGCCGGGTTCAGCCGATGGATTTCGTCGATGAACAGCACATCCCGGTCTTCAAGATTGGTAAGCAGCGCGGCGAGATCGCCCGCCTTGGCGATCACCGGGCCGGACGTCGAACGGAAATTAACGCCGAGTTCCTTGGCCATGATTTGAGCCAGCGTTGTCTTGCCAAGGCCCGGCGGGCCAACGAACAACACATGATCCAGCGCCTCGCCGCGGTTCTTCGCCGCCTCGATAAACACCTTCAGATTGGCACGCGCCTCGGCCTGGCCGGTAAATTCGTCCAGCGACTGCGGCCGCAGCGTCGTATCGAGGTCCTCGCCCCGCTTTTCCGGTGTGATCAGGCGTGCGGCATCGGTCATGCGAGAAGTTCCATTCCGGGGACTGTTGCAGCGGCATGAACGTCGAAGGTGCGTGTCGATTGGCAGCCCGCATTGATATTCTTTAAAGCGAGGAAGACGTCAGTGAATTCTTCACCACTCCTGTTCATCTCGTCCAGAGCCACTTCCACCAAGGGTTCGTCTTCAAGCACAAGGTTGGTTGAATCAAGAAAGCCCGACAATATGACGCTGAGCTCCTGTCGCGTCATCTTCACCCGCCGCCGCGCCGTCCAGATAAACTCGATCAGCACGACAGTGTTGATGTAGCCAGGCGTTATTTCGTCCAAGTCGTTGAAAAACCGCAGCGCAATCGGAGAATGCACGTCGTCATCCTGAAGAATGAAACGTAACAGCAGGTTGGTATCGATGCCGATCATTTTGGACCCATGACGTGATCGGCAATCGCCTCGCCAATAGCTTCATCCATCTCGTCCAGAGTCATCGCGGACATTCCAGGCCTATGCAGTATACCGGCAAGATCGATCGCCCGTTTGTTTTTGGCTTTCATAATGATTTCACCGTTGCGAACGACGTATCGTATTTTGTCGCCCGGTTTGAGCTGCAGAATATCCCGCACCTCCGCAGGCACCGTGGTCTGCCCCTTGGAGGTCATCGTTCCGTAATAAATGCTCATATCTCACCTCCTTACTTTTAGAACATAGTAAGGACTATCATCAAAAGCAAGGAATCACCGTGCCAGTTCCTTCAAGCCCAACCGGATCAGCTTGGCACTGTCCAACCCCTCGCCACCATTTTTCAACGCCGCAGCAACCGCATTTGCGGCTTGGTCAAGCGAATAGCCGAGATTGCTCAGCGCCGAAACAGCATCAGAAACCGGCGCGGAAGCAACCCCCTCGCCAATCTCCTGCTTCAGCCCGATATTGGCAGCCGCTTCACCGGCAAAGGCTGGCGCCTTGTTCTTGAGTTCCGTGACGATACGCACCGCGACCTTCGGACCGACACCTGGCGCCCGCGACACCGAAGTCTTGTCCTGCAGGGCAATCGCATTCGCCAGCTCGCCGGGCGTCAGCACGGACAGAACGGCCAACGCCACCTTGGAGCCGACCCCCTGAACGCTTTGCAGCAATCGGAACCATTCGCGCTCCAGCGCTGTCAGAAAACCGAACAGCCGCAGCTGATCTTCGCGCACATAGGTTTCGATGAACAGAATGGCGGCCTCCCCCGGCGAGCCGAGCCTGGACAATGTACGTGACGAGCAATGGGCGACATAACCGACCCCGTGCACGTCGATGACCACATGGTCGTCGCCAATTTCGTCGATCGTTCCCTTGAGCTTGCCGATCATGGCACAAAATCCTTCATGGGTGGGTTTCCGGCGTGATCAGTTCGACGGAGGGGAAATAGGATGAATATCTGGCCGCATCACGCGTCAGAAGACGGTATCTTCGCCAGTCTGCATGGGCACCGATCAGAAAGTCGGGCAAGGTTCTTTCTCGCTGGCCGCCGGCAAGACGATAGGCGCGATGCGCCTTTCCGGCGCGGAACGCCGCTTCGAAAGGTATGTTTTCCCGCTTCGCATCAAGCCATCCCAAGGCCGCGACCAATTCGCCTTCGGAAACCGGCGACGCTGCAAGCTCCGACCAGACGACAGGGCTGAGGATAAGAATTCCGTCGCCCAGAGACTGCCGCAACGCGGCCAGCGACCACAGGCGAACGGGGGTTTCAGGGCCAAGGACATCGATAAAGATATTGGTATCAACGAGGGTTGAGATCGTCACGCTCGCCCCTTAGCCAAACCATAAATTCGTCCGTTGTCATACCGCTTGTATCGAATGTTCCTTTGACGCGTGCAGCCCAATCGTCAAAGTCTCGAATAGGGCTTTGATACTCCGGATTATCGACCCGCACCAACAGTGCACCATTGTTCGACGCAACGAAATCCACTTCCGATCCCGGTACGATGCCGAGCCGGTCCCTGATTTCCTTGGGAATGGTGACCTGACCTTTTTCCGTAACACGCATGGTAATACCTCTGAGGTATTACCTATTCGCCCAACTGGAACAAGTCAAGAACAAATCACCCGGAGAGCGCGGCCATCCGCATCCGCGCTGCGCCGCGATTATGCGCATGGCAGATGGCGATCGCCAGCGCATCGGCGGCGTCGTTGCCCTTGAATTCAGCCTTTGGCATCAGGATTTTCAGCATCATATGGATCTGCTGTTTCTCACCGTGACCAACGCCGATCACCGCTTTCTTGACAGCATTCGGCGCATATTCAGCCACCTGCAGTCCGGCACGCGCCGGAACCAGCATGGCGATACCGCGCGCCTGCCCGAGCTTCAACGTCGCCACCGCATCCTTGTTAACGAAGGTCTGCTCGACAGCTGCCTCGTCAGGCTTGTGGGTGTGGATAACGTCAGACAAACCATCGTGCAGCTGGCAGAGCCGCGAAGCCAAATCCATATCGCCATCTGAGATCACGGTGCCTGAAGCGACAAAGCGCAGGGAGTTGCCGAGCGTGTCGATGACGCCCCAGCCGGTACGGCGGAGGCCTGGATCGATACCGATGATACGAATCGTGTTCTGCATGGTCGGAAGCTTAATACTCATGCCGGGACGCTGCCAGCAAAATGTGAACAAAACAAAAACATTCGCAACAATTTGGCGGCATCGACCTCTTCACATCTCGTTGGCAATCTTGGATTTACCAAATTCGATCTTACATAGGCTTCTATCAAATCCATTCATCGAAGGCTTTTCCTCATGGTGTCCTTTTCGATCCTCGACCTCTCCCCGATTACGCAAGGGTCAAGCGCCTCCCAGGCCCTGCAGAATTCCCGCCGGCTTGCGCAAGCAGCGGAGGCATCCGGTTACAAGCGCTTCTGGCTGGCTGAACACCATGGCATGAAGGGCATCGCCAGCGCTGCGACCTCAATCGTCATCTCCCATGTGGCAGCCGGCACGAAGACCATCCGGGTCGGCTCCGGCGGCATCATGCTGCCGAACCATTCGCCGCTGGTTATCGCCGAACAGTTCGGCACGCTGGCAGCGCTCTATCCCGGACGCATCGATCTTGGTCTCGGCCGGGCGCCGGGAACGGACATGCGCACGGCCTCTGCACTCCGCCGCAACATGGAGGCAAGCGCCAACAATTTCCCGAACGACGTGGTCGAACTGCAGGCCTTGCTCGGCCCGACCAAGGATGGTCAAGACTTGATCGCCGTGCCGGGTGCTGACAGCAACGTGCCGATCTGGCTGCTCGGCTCGAGCCATTTCAGTGCACATCTCGCCGGCATGCTTGGGCTGCCTTTCGCCTTCGCCTCGCATTTCGCGCCCGACATGCTCCTGTCGGCGCTGGAAATCTATCGCGAGCGTTTCGAGCCGTCGCAATATCTCGACCAGCCCTACGCCATGGTCGGCATCATGGGCGTCGCCGCCGATACGGATGACCAGGCAAACCATCTCTTCACCTCGATGCAGCAATCCTTCGTGGCGTTGCGACGCAATGCGCGCGGCCAATTCCCGCTGCCGGTAGAGTCCATGGATGGCCTGTGGAGCGAAACGGAAAAGATCTTTGTCGATCACGCCATGACCTACGCCGTCGTCGGCGGGCCGGAGACGATCCGGACGAAGCTCGACCGATTCCTCGATCAGACGCAAGCCGACGAACTGATCGTCTCCATGCCGATCTACGATATGGACGCGCGGCTGAAATCAGTGCGGCTGTTTGCGGATGCGCAACAGGAATTGGCGAACGCGGCATAAAAAAATACCCCGGAGAAGCTCCGGGGTAGTCATAATTCTATCTCTCAATCAGGCGGAAACTTTGAAATCGAAGTGCTTTCGCACCGTTTCAATGATTTCCCATGTGCCCTTGAAATCGGCCTCAACGACGAAGGCATCGCCGGCGCTGACCGTGACTGGCGTGCCGCCGTCCGGCGTAATGATGATCTTGCCGGCGATCATGTGTACGAACTCGTAGGCCGTGTAGGTCGCGTGATAGGTTCCAGGCGTTGCCTCCCAGTAACCCGAAACCATCGAACCGTCCGATGAGGTGTGCAGCGCCCAGGTCTTCATGGACGGCGTTCCCGCCACGACAACCCAGCCGTCGAGCGTTGCCGGATCGCCGTCTGCAGGCACGGGTGCGGCAAGTTTCGTCACAGTCTGCATGATCAACTTCCTCTCCAGAAAAGAGAAACTTAATGCCTGGCTGTCGGGACTGGCTCGCCAATTCCGACAGACCGTGGCGTGAACCGGCGCAACGCAGTTCGGCTTAAGCCGAGAGTTTGGCCATCACTTCGTCGGAAACTTCGAAGTTGGTGTAGACGTTCTGGACGTCGTCGTCGTCTTCCAGCGTGTCGATCAGCTTCATCAGCGACTGCGCGCGCTCTTCGTCGACCGGCACCGTGTTCTGGGCCTTCCAGATCGCCTTGACGGTATCGGCTTCGCCAAGCGTTGCTTCGAGCGCCTTCGAGACGTCGCCGATATCCTCGAAACCGCAGATGATGAAGTGACCGTCCTCGTCCGTCGTCACGTCATCGGCACCGGCGTCGATCGCCGCTTCCATCACCGTGTCGGCGTCGCCGGCGGACAGCTTGTAGGAGATTTCACCGACGCGGTCGAAGGAGAAGGAGACGGAGCCGGTTTCGCCCAATGCTCCGCCGGCCTTGGTGAAGGTCGAGCGGACATTGGAGGCGGTGCGGTTGCGGTTGTCGGTCAAGGCCTCGACGATGACGGCAACGCCGCCCGGGCCATAGCCTTCGTAGCGGACTTCCTCGTAGTTCTCGCCATCGGCACCGGAGCCCTTCTTGATGGCGCGCTCGATATTGTCCTTCGGCATCGACTGTGCCTTGGCGTTCTGGATCGCCAGACGCAGGCGCGCATTCATCGTCGGGTCCGGCAGGCCGCCCTTGACCGCGACGGTGATTTCGCGTGCGAGCTTGGAGAACATTTTCGACCGCACGGCATCCTGACGGCCCTTGCGGTGCATGATGTTTTTAAACTGTGAATGGCCGGCCATGGCGCCCTCTTCTCATGCTAGTCATGTTTGGAATTGGGCGCCTTATAGTTTCATTGGCGCTTTGCGTCCAGAAGGTGGCGCCTTTTTTCAGTTGACCGGCTTTTCAGTTGGCGTTGAGCCGCTTGCGGCTGAGAAAGAAGGAATGGCCGTCACTGCGCTCGCAGGATAGGCCCGTACGCGTCGAAAGACAGGAAAAAGGCCCGGCCGACCATGTCTGGCCGTAGTCGAGCACAGGCCCGGCCGAGCAGCAGCTCCGGTCACCCACGTCGTTGAAGAGTGTGGCAGCACCCGCGCTCGAAAGTGTCGCCCGCACGTAGCGTGGCTCGACGCGGTCGCAGGACAGTTCCGGGCCACCATCGGCAGGCTGATAAACTTCCGTCCCACCCTCCGGCGTGTATACGCAGCCGATATTGCCGGAGGGCAGAACGAATTCCTCCTGCAGGCCATGAGATTTTGTCTCCGGCACGGTGACGGCTGCCTTGTCTCCTTCTGCTGACGGCAGGCGCGGCGGCGGGGCGCCGTCGGCCAGAACCAGGGATGTCATGGAGAAAATGGCAAGGAGAAACGCAGCGAAAAATTTCATTCCATGGTTCCCAGGGTCACACACCCTGCAGGATATAAATCAGCGGCTTCTTTGGCAAGGAACGCAGCGACACGGTAACACTCGCTTGTGTCGCAAAGCTCTTGTCGAAACCATCGCCGAACATCTGCAGGAAATTGGTAACCGGCGGGCCACGCCGGTGCATCGGCAGGATCAGTGACGAGCGCAGCCGCGTCACGACCCGGCTCATGCTTTCAGCCCCCATCGTCAGGCCGCCATCGACCGGAACCATCAGCACGTCGAGACGGCCGACTTCGGCATAGTCCGTATCGTCGAGTTCGTGATGCAGGTGACCGAGATGGCCGATGCAGAGGCCCGCCACCTCGAAGATGAAGATGGAATTGCCGTCCGGCTCCATGGCTCCGCCAAACGAACGTATATCCGTCGTCACGTTGCGGATATAGGTGTCGCCAATGACGACGTCGTGATCCGCCGGTTGCCCGTCGTCGCCCCACCCGTGCAGCACATGCTTGATCGCCGGATCGGGGGTCAATGTGTAGTGGCTGGAATGCGCTTTGTTCATCGTCACCACGTCCGGCACCTTCGGCGGCGCATACCAGCCGCTGTAATCCGTGGCGATCGACACGCCACCCGGCGTTTCTATGAGGAATGTCGAATGGCCGACATAGGTGATGTTCACCTCGTCGGTAGCCGTCGCCTGCACGCCACGCGCAGCGGGAGGCTTGAAACTGGCAAAGGTGACATCTGGAAGAGACTGGGCGATCGCCTGGCATTGGCTGACCGGTGGTGGCGAACTTTGCGCATGCGCCGGCATCGGCCAAAGAAAATGCAAAAGCGCGATGACAGCAAATGTGAGCAGGAACAATCGCGACATCATGCACCTCACAGTCCAAGGTTGGCATGGCCGCAGAGGATAGGCAGGATGGGCGCGAGGTCCAGCAACGATTGGGCAAGGCCGCTCACAAATGCGTTATTGCAAGCGCGCTGCCCATCTGACCAATTGGGGTTAGAAATCTTCTAACCCCAGAATGCCGGTATCGTTTCGGCCAGCCGCGGGCCGATCCGCAGCGGTGCGATGTTCTCGGCAAGCCCGGTACGATCAGAGATCTCGACGCCGACGCCACAGATCGTAGCAGGGCCTGAGGCCGCTTCGAAACGCCCCTTCGGCATCTTCGAGATGAAGCGATTGAGCGGCTCTTCCTTTTCCATACCAAGCGACGAGTCATAATCGCCGCACATGCCGGCGTCCGACATATAGGCCGTACCACCGTTGAGGATCTGCGCATCGGCTGTAGGCACATGGGTGTGCGTGCCGACGACGAAGCTGGCGCGGCCATCGACGAAATGACCGAAACACTGCTTCTCGCTGGTCGCCTCCGCATGGAAATCGAAGATGATCGCGTCGGCCTGTTCCTTCAGCGGGCAGGCAGCAAGAATATTTTCCGCAGCCTTGAAGGGATCGTCGAGTTCCGGGTGCATGAAGACGCGGCCCATGACATTGGCCACAAGGACGCGGGCACCGTTGCGGGCGAAATAGAGGTTTGAGCCACGCCCGGGTGTTCCGGCCGGATAATTGGCAGGCCGCAGGAACTGGTCGTGCCGCTCGCAGAAGGAAACCGCCTCCTTCTGGTCCCAGACATGGTTGCCTGTCGTCACGACATCGGCACCGGCATTGATGGTTTCGAGAAAGATGTCCTCGGTGATGCCGAAGCCGCCGGCGGCATTTTCGCCGTTGACGATGACAAAATCGAGCTTCAGGTCGCTGATCAGGCCGGGCAATCGGTCCCAGACCGCCGTCCGGCCGGTCTTGCCAACCATGTCACCCAGAAACAAAAGTCTCATATTTGCTTATTCCTAGCCCGAATATCCGGAGCCCGCTTTCCGTCAGCATGGCGTCCAGCGCCACATCATGCGGCTCCGCGGGCACTGATGCCACTTCCTGGCAGTTAAATGCAATCCCGATCAGCCTCGGCATATGGCCTTTCCGGCGCAAATGCTCGATTGCACGGTCGTAATATCCAGCCCCATAGCCGATCCGGTGGCCCGCCTTGTCGAAGGCCGACAACGGCACCAGCATGATATCGGGATCGACCACTGGCGCATCCTCGCCTGGGCCGGTCGTCCCGAAACCCGTTTCGACGATGGGCGCGCCCGGCACGAGTTCGCGAAAAACAATCGTCCTCTTGGCGAGAATGACGGGCAGGCAGAGACGGGCTCCACGCTCGCGCAAGCGCGCCATCAGCGGCCGGATATCGACCTCCGAACGAATCGGCCAAAAGCCGGAAATCATCTGTCTGGGTTCGAATTCGATAATGTCGCCGGCATGGTCGAGCATTCTGAGGCTTGCCTCGATACGCGCCTCCGGCGTCATCGAATCACGTAGCGCCAAGCGCTCCATGCGCAGCGCGGCCTTCAGTTCCCTGGGTGTCATGCACATGCTCTCCTGCCTGCCAGTCTGCATTTCTAGTGCATCGACCGGGGACAGGGAAACCGTGCACCCGTCGCTTATGCAACTTTTTGCGACGGAAAGACATTGATTGCCCATTCTGGCACACCATTAGAGGACTGTTCATTATGCACGGCGGTTCTGCTTTCGCGCACTCTGATGCCCATGCAAGAGAGGGACGCGATTTACATCAGAAAAACAGTTCGATGGCCGCTTCCGGCGATGCGGGGAACTGTTCAGTTTCAAGACGGAACCGGACATGTCCATGAAGGACAAGATGCTGCAGGAACTCGATCCACTCGAACTGCGCTGCCTGTCATTGGCCGCGCGCGGCCGAACCCGGGAAGACATTACCCGCCAGACAGATATCTCCCATGACAAGGTCGACGAAGCCTTCGACAGCGCCATGCGCAAGCTGCAGGCAGGTAACGTCGCCGAAGCCGTCTTCCGCGCGGCCCGCATGAAACTGATCTCATAACATCCAGAAACGACGCCTTCCGTCCTCTTGCTCTGGATTGCACCGGCAATCGAAGGCTGCCCTGTCTACCCCGATATCATCAAGCAGATGCGCATTTTGGCGTCGTGATATCTCCGCGAAGGCCAGCCGTACCCGGCGCTTTTGTTGCCACGCAGCAAGAGCACGCCAAACCCTTTTGGTCAGCCTGACGGGCCACCGCCGCGTTCTGTGATTGTGCTTCATATCCGGAAACTCCGACTTGTTCGCGCTAAGTATCGGACTTTCGTTGACATCACGCCAACGAATTGCGAACATGCCTATCATTAGAAAAAATGATGGCGAATGCGATGTTTCCTCCTCTTGAAAGCGATCTCCTGCGCACCTTCGTTGCCGTCGCGGAAAGCGGCAATTTCACCAAGGCCGGAGAGGCGGTCGGGCGGACGCAATCGGCTGTAAGCATGCAGATCAAGAAGCTCGAGGATATTCTCGGAGAGACACTGTTCGAACGAGGATCGCGCGGCGTCAACATGACCGGCCACGGCGCGCGGCTTCTCGACAATGCCCGCCGCATCGTGACGCTGCTGGACGACACCGCGGCGTCTATCCGGCTCCCTGCTCTTGATGGCTCGGTCAGGATCGGAATCTCGGAGGAGTACATCAACTCGACTTTACCGAAAGCATTGGGCGCTTTCGCTGCCGTCCATCCCGGTGTCGAGGTGACGGTGCAGCAGGGCGTCTCAATGTCCAATCTGGCAGCGCTCGATGCTGGAGAAATCGATATTGCCGTCGTCTTCGAGCCCGGCGGTCACACGAGAAACGAAGTCCTCATGGTGGACCCGACCGTCTGGGTGACCTCCGATCAGCATTGCGCGCATGAGCGCCGCCCGCTGCCCATCGCCACCTATACCTACCTCAAGAACGGATGGTGCGACGAACTCGCGCTCAAGTGCCTGAAGAAGTGCGGGTTGGAAAGCCGCGTCGCTTATGTCAGCCGCACGAGCAGCGGCCTGATTGCCGCGGTGACCTCAGGCCTTGCCATCGCTCCGCTCACCCGCAGCAGCATCCCCGCCGGATGCCGGGAACTGACGGCTGCGGACGGATATGATGTCATCGATTTTTCGAACGTGGTGCTGAAGACCAGAGGACGGGGTACGAACCCGATCGTCGAAAGCATGTCGAACGCCATCCGCGAGGCGTTCCGTGCACCGGCTGTACCAGGCTGAACATCTTCAGAAATAGGAAAAGTGCGATCCACACAACCGATGGACTGTTTACGATCCTGGGTGCCTACAAACGTAGGTGGGCGCCATGTGACCTAGCCCACGGGCCAGGTCAGGGACAGCTCCCTTTGGATCGAGTATGGCCCCAGGGATTGTGGTGTCCTGTCGGGAAGCGCAGATCGCAGCCTGAATATAGAGTGCATCAGCCGCTTGCGCCAGTGCCACGCGTCCAACTTGTCAAAATTCAGTTGGAGGTCGGCGCAGCCTTGCCGCTGAGCTTCGCCGCGATCTCATGAATCTGCGACGTCACCTCGGAAAGCGCCGAGGCCAGCACTTCCTCGTTCTTCTGCTGGTCGGACAGCGTCGCGGCGCGGCCCTGCTTCAGGGTGTCCGTCTCCGCCTGGAGGCTTTTCAGCTTTCGGTTCACTTCGCTAAGTTCGTCCATCACCATGATGCCGGCCATCACGGTGAGGCGCAGGTCGCCGATTTCACCGAACTGGGTCTTCAGGTGGCTGACATACTGGTCGAAGCGGTTGGCAAGCTCGGTCAGATGATCTTCCTGCCCCTCCTCGCATGCCATGCGATAGGCCTTGCCGTCGATCATCACCGTTACTTGCGCCATTCACGTCACCTGACCCGCAGGCGGACCACGCCTCAGCGGTCCAGCACTGCCCTTATCGTTTCCATGGCCGTCACCAGACGGCGCGAGACTTCGCGGTTGACTTCCTCGAGGCGGTTGGCCCGGAATTGCGCCTGGTCCAGTTCCTGCGCCAGGCGCGACCGGTCGGTGTTGACGCGGCGCACTTCGCCTTCGATTTCGCCGCGATCACGCTCCCGGTCGAAGCGCCCGTCAATGGCATTTTCGAGGCTGCTGACTGCGCTGCGCAACTCTTCGATCGCCGCCTTGACTGTCTTTCCTGCCGCCATCACGCTTTCCCGATACGCACCCGGTCCGCGTCGAATCGCCGCCCGGAGCCTGTATTTCAAGCCAATCACACTAATAAACCCATTCGGCAAGTCTCCACAACGCCAACGGCTTGCAGGGGCTGCGTAACCTGTGGATCACGTTTTTTAAATCGATTAGTACGCTTCCCGAACGTTTGCGGGATTTGTGCCGGAAACACGCCAAAAAGCGCCTTCCGGGCCGCTCAAAGAGCCCGTATTTGTTGACTCCGTCGAAGCAGGTGCTATGTGTCAGCCGCTTCTCATACGGTCTTTGGAGGATAGAGACCGTTCCCTGTCCACCGAACTCAAGCGGAACAGACAATGATCTCTCGCGAAAAACACGACCGGATGGCAAATGCAATCCGATTCCTCTCCATGGATGCCGTCGAAAAGGCCAATTCCGGCCATCCCGGCCTGCCCATGGGTGCCGCCGACGTGGCAACGGTTCTATTCTCCCGTTACCTGAAATTCGATCCGAAGCACCCGCTGTGGCCAAACCGCGACCGCTTCGTGCTGTCGGCCGGCCACGGCTCCATGCTCATCTATTCGCTGCTCTATCTGACGGGCTACGAAGACATGACGGTCGAGGATCTCAAGCAGTTCCGCCAGCTCGGCTCCAAGACCGCCGGCCACCCGGAATACGGCCATGCCTCGGGTATCGAAACCACCACCGGTCCGCTCGGCCAGGGCATTGCCAATGCCGTCGGCATGGCGATCGCCGAGCGCAAGCTTTCTGAAGAATTCGGCAGCGACCTGCAGGATCACCACACCTATGTGCTCTGCGGCGACGGCTGCCTGATGGAAGGCATCAGCCACGAGGCGATCGCGCTTGCCGGCCACCTGAAGCTCAACAAGCTCGTCCTCTTCTGGGACAACAACAACATCACCATCGACGGCGCCGTCTCGCTGTCGGATTCGACCGACCAGATCGCCCGCTTCCAGGCTGTCCACTGGAACACGATCGCGGTCGATGGCCATGATCCGGACCAGATCGCAGCAGCCATCGAAGCCGCCCAGACGTCCGACCGCCCGACCTTCATCGCCTGCAAGACCGTCATCGGTTTCGGCGCGCCGAACAAGCAGGGCACGCACAAGGTCCACGGCTCGCCGCTTGGCGCCGAGGAAATTGCAGCCACCCGCAAGGCGCTCAACTGGGAAGCCGAAGCCTTCACCGTCCCGGCAGACGTTCTCGACGCCTGGCGCGAAGTCGGCACCCATTCGGTTGGCGCGCGCAAGGAATGGGAAGGCCGTCTGGCTGAGACAGAAACAGCCCAGAAGTCCGAATTCACCCGTCGCTTCGCCGGCGAACTGCCCGGCAATCTCGATGCCGCCATCGACACCTACAAGAAGAAGCTGGCAGAAGCTCCGCCGACGGTCGCCACCCGCAAGGCATCCGAAGACGCGCTTGAGGTCATCAACGGCATCGTCCCGGAAACGATTGGCGGTTCGGCTGATCTGACGCCGTCCAACAACACCAAGACCAGCCAGATGAAGTCGATCACCCCGACCGATTTCTCCGGCCGCTACATGCACTGGGGTATCCGCGAACACGGCATGGCGGCCGCCATGAACGGCATCGCGCTGCACGGCGGTCTTATCCCCTACTCCGGCGGCTTCATGATCTTCTCGGACTATTGCCGTCCGTCGATCCGCCTGGCCGCCCTGATGGGCATCCGCGTCATTCACGTCCTGACGCATGACTCCATCGGCGTCGGCGAAGATGGCCCGACGCATGAGCCGGTCGAGCACATGGCGGCGCTGCGTGCGATCCCGAACCTGCTGATGTTCCGTCCGGCCGACGCGGTGGAAACCGCGGAATGCTGGCAGTTGGCATTGAAGGAGCAGCATCGTCCGTCGGGTCTCGCTCTGACCCGCCAGAACCTCGCGCCGTCGCGCCTGACCTATTCGGCTGAAAACCTCTGCGCCAAGGGTGCCTATGAGCTGATCGCCGCCGATAATGCCAAGGTTTCGATCTTTGCGTCGGGTTCGGAAGTCGAACTGGCCGTCAAGGCTGCAGCCGAACTGAACGGCAAGGGTATCGCGACCCGCGTCGTTTCGGTTCCCTGCTTCGAACTCTTCCAGGAACAGCCGGACGACTACCGCAAGGCCGTCATCGGCAATGCCCCGGTGAAGATCGCTGCAGAAGCTGCAGTCCGCCAGGGCTGGGATTACTTCATCGGCAACGACGGCGATTTCGTCGGCATGCACTCGTTCGGCGCTTCCGGCCCGGCCAAGGATCTGTTCAAGCATTTCGGCATCACCTCCGACGCCATCGTCGCGGCTGCCGAAAAGAAGCTCGCCTGATTTTCCCCTTCGGAGCGCGGCCCAACGCGCTCCGTTTTCCACATCGAGACCTAGACAGGGAGAGACCTGAAATGACTGTAAAAGTTGCCATCAACGGCTTTGGCCGTATCGGCCGCAACGTCCTTCGCGCCATCGTCGAATCCGGCCGCACCGATATTGAAGTCGTTGCCATCAACGATCTCGGCCCTGTCGAGACCAATGCGCATCTGCTGCGCTACGATTCAATCCACGGCAAGTTCCCGGCCGACGTGAAGGTCGAAGGCGACACGATCAGCGTTGCCGGCGGCAAACCGATCAAGGTCACGGCGATCAAGGATCCGGCAACCCTGCCGCATGGCGAAATGGGCGTCGATATCGCGCTTGAATGCACCGGCATCTTCACCGCCCGCGACAAGGCTGCCCTGCACCTTCAGGCCGGCGCCAAGCGCGTCATCGTTTCGGCGCCTGCCGACGGTGCTGACCTGACCGTCGTCTTCGGTGTCAACCACAACGAACTGACCAAGGAACACCTGGTCATCTCCAACGCCTCCTGCACGACCAACTGCCTCGTTCCGGTCGTCAAGGTTCTGGACGATGCCATTGGCATCGACCATGGCTTCATGACGACAATCCACTCCTACACCGGCGACCAGCCGACGCTGGACACGATGCACAAGGATCTGTACCGCGCCCGCGCCGCAGCCCTGTCGATGATCCCGACTTCGACCGGCGCCGCCAAGGCCGTCGGCCTCGTCCTCCCGCATCTCAAGGGCAAGCTCGACGGCACCTCGATCCGCGTACCGACCCCGAACGTTTCGGTCGTCGACTTCAAGTTCGTCGCCAAGCGCGACACGACGGTTGCCGAAGTCAACGCCGCCATCAAGGCAGCATCCGACGGCGCGCTCAAGGGTATCCTCGGCTACACCGACGAGCCGCTGGTTTCGCGCGACTTCAACCATGACAGCCATTCCTCGATCTTCGCCAACGACCAGACCAAGGTTCTGGAAGGCAAGTTCGTGCGTATCCTTTCCTGGTACGACAATGAATGGGGCTTCTCCAACCGCATGGCCGACACGGCCGTTGCAATGGCGAAGCTGATCTAAAGCGGCGTACCCGGCCATGCTTGCATGGTCGGGTAAAACTGCCGCGCAGAAATAGAGGACATCCATGTTTCGGCCCCTTCCCCTCAAGTCGGTACGCTGGCGTCCGCTCGAAGGGGAAGGGCTCGAACACCTGACGATTGGACCTTCTGAAGCAGGTATCCGTGCTTCAAGTGTCCTGATCGGCGAACGCGGTGGCCGCCCCTATGGCGTCCGCTACACGATCGACTGCGATGCGGCCTGGACCGTCATGTCCTTCAACATCGACACGACAGATGGCCAGCGGCTTTCCCTGGCTTCCGATGGTAAGGGGCACTGGCGCGACGCCGAAGGCACCCATCTTTCCGCATTTGACGGATGTATCGATATCGATCTCGCCGGGACGCCCTTTACCAATACCCTGCCCATCCGCCGCCTCGGGCTGAAGCCGGCGGATGGCACCGCCAAACTCACCATGCTCTATGTCCCCTTCGACACGTTCGAGCCCTTTCCCGATGGCCAGAATTACACCTGTGTCGAAGAAGACCGGCTCTATCGATACGAGGCCGAGGATCGTTCCTTCACCGCCGAACTGCCGGTGGACGAGGACGGGCTGGTGATGGATTATCCCACCCTTTTCCTAAGACTGTGACCGGAGACCGATCATGACTTTCAAGACCCTCGACGACCTCACCGATATCGCCGGCAGGCGCGTGCTTGTCCGCGTCGATCTCAATGTTCCGGTCAAGGACGGCCAGGTGACGGATGCCACCCGCATCGAACGCGTCGTGCCGACCATCCGCGAACTCTCCGAAAAGGGCGCCAAGGTCATCCTGCTTGCCCATTTCGGCCGCCCGAAGGGTGAGCCGGTCGCCGACATGTCGCTGTCGTTGATTGCCCCTGCCGTCGAAGACATTCTCGACCAGCGCGTCCATTTTGCTGCCGACTGCATTGGCGACAAGGCCGCGACGGCGATTGCCGGCATGAACGATGGTGATGTCCTGCTGCTCGAAAACACCCGCTTCCACAAGGGCGAGGAAAAGAACGACGCTGATTTCACCAAGGCGCTTGCCGCCAATGGCGATATCTATGTCAACGACGCCTTCTCGGCCGCCCACCGCGCCCACTCCTCGACAGAAGGTCTCGCTCGCCTGCTCCCCGCCTATGCCGGTCGCACCATGCAGGCCGAGCTTGAGGCCCTGGAAAAGGGTCTCGGCAATCCGAAGCGCCCGGTCGTCGCCATCGTCGGTGGTGCCAAGGTCTCCACCAAGATCGACCTCCTGATGAACCTCGTGAAGAAGGTCGATGCCCTCGTCATCGGCGGCGGCATGGCCAATACCTTCATCGCCGCCCGCGGCACCAATGTCGGCAAGTCGCTCTGCGAACACGACCTTGCCGACACCGCCAAGCAGATCATGATCGAGGCTGCGACCGCCGGCTGCGCCATCGTACTCCCTGTCGACGGCGTCGTTGCCCGCGAATTCAAGGCCGGCGCCGAAAACGAAGTGGTCGATATCGAAGCGATCCCGGCCGATGCGATGGTGCTCGATGTCGGTCCGAAGTCGATCACTGCCGTCAATGATTGGGTGAGCAGGGCCGAAACATTGGTCTGGAACGGCCCGCTCGGTGCCTTCGAGATCGCGCCGTTCGACAAGGCAACCGTGGCCGTCGCCAAGCACGCGGCCGCCCGCACCAAGAGCGGTGCACTCGTCTCCGTCGCCGGTGGCGGCGATACGGTTTCGGCGATGAACCATGCCGGCGTTGCCGACGACCTCACCTATGTCTCCACCGCCGGCGGCGCTTTCCTCGAATGGATGGAAGGCAAGCCGCTTCCGGGCGTCGATATCCTGCATCAGCAGAAGTGAGTTGAACGCGGCTCGCACCGATTATCAATGGCACCGGTGCGCCCTTCTCACCCTCGGCTTCGGCCGGGGGTTTTCTTTGCGTTGCACCAATATTTGGGTGCGTTGCAAAAATAATCCCAATATTTCAAACGATTAAATTTATTTCAATCGTTTAAACCAATTTAACTTCCATTTTCGTTGTCGTATTCTTCTGCTATCGGCGAGCCGTAGCGACAAACAGGAGAACGCATATGAGCGAAAGACTGGAAGACATTGCAGCAGCCATGGTGGCCACCGGCAAAGGTCTGCTGGCAGCGGACGAATCCACCGCGACGATCGGCAAGCGCTTCGACACGATCGGTCTTGCATCGACCGAAACATCGCGCCGCGATTATCGCGAGATGCTGTTTCGCGCCGACGAGGCGATGAAAGCCTATATCTCCGGCGTCATCCTCTATGAAGAAACTCTTTTTCAGAAGGCCGCCGACGGCACGCCTCTTGTCGATGTCATCCGCGCGGCGGGAGCCATTCCGGGCATCAAGGTCGATACGGGTGCGAAGCCGATGGCAAAATTTCCGGGCGAGACGATCACCGAAGGCCTTGATGGCCTCGCCGCCCGTCTGAAGACCTATTATGATGCCGGCGCGCGTTTCGCCAAATGGCGCGGCGTGATCTCCGTCTCCGACGTGCTTCCGAGCTTCGGCGCGATCAAGGCTAACGCCCAGGCGCTCGCCCGTTACGCAGCCCTTTGCCAGGAGGCCGGCATCGTGCCGATCGTCGAGCCTGAAGTCCTGATGGACGGCACACCGGGCAACCATTCGATCGAGCGTTCGGAAGAAGTGACCGAAGGGACGCTGCGCATCGTTTTCGAGGAATTGACCGACGCGCGCGTCAGCCTCGAAGGCATCATCCTGAAGCCGAGCATGATCATTGACGGCAAGAAGGCGCGCAAGGCCTCGGTCGCCGAAGTCGCAGAACGCACGGTCAAGGTGCTGAAGCGCACCGTCCCCTCAGCCGTTCCGGGCATTGCCTTCCTCTCCGGTGGCCAATCCACGGAAGAAGCGACAGCCCATCTCTCGGCCATGAAAGCCGGCTACGAGTTGCCCTGGGGCATGACTTTCTCCTATGGCCGGGCTCTGCAGACTGAGGCACTCAATGCCTGGGGCGGCAAGCCGGAAAACATCGCTGCCGGCCAGCGCGCCTTTAGCCATCGCGCTCAGATGTGCAGCCTTGCCGCCAAGGGCGGATGGAAAAAGGAACTCGAAAAAGCCGCGTGATTTTCAAGTTACGGAGGGAGAGGAGAAAGCCCGGCCCGCGCAAGCGGCTGGGCTTTTTTCGTGGTGTGCAATAACCGATTGTCAGGGTGACAAGAACTTTGTTCGCACCGCCTCCGCCCTGCGATATTCCCTGAAGCCGGATCAGCCGGAACAAGGGAGAACCCTATGGACAGTATCGCCTACGTCACCGTGGATGTCTTCACCAGCGAACGGTTTTCCGGAAACCAGCTTGCCGTCATCCCGGATGCGCGAGGACTGTCCGATGCCCAGATGCAGCATATTGCCGCCGAGTTCCGTTATTCCGAAGTCACCTTCGTGTTGCCACCCGAGGATCCAGCCAATACCGCCAAAGTCAGGATCTTCACGCCAACGATGGAAATCCCCTTCGCCGGGCATCCGAACGTCGGTACGGCCTTCGTCCTCGGCCGCCAGAGCGACATCTTCGGCAAACCGGCTGGAAACGTGCTTCGGTTCGAGGAAAAGGCAGGCCTCGTCGAGGCGGCTTTGATACGCGATGATGGCCGGCATGTCGTTGGCGCAGGTATTTTCGCGCCGCAGCCTCTGTCGCTCGGGCCACAGGTCGACAACGAAACCATCGCCAGCTGTGCCTCGATCGAGGCACACGCCATTCGCACCGAGACCCACGCGCCCGTCATCGCCTCCGTCGGCCTGCCCTTCGCGGTCGCCGAAGTGGCGGATCTCGAGACACTAGCGCGCACCTGCCCGAACACCGCAGCCTTTGTCGAGGCTGGCCAGCGATACTCGCCGGACGACGACCAGTTCGCTCTCTTTCTCTACACGCGCCTGCCGCAAAACTCGTGGCATCTTCGCGCCCGGATGTTCGCCCCGCTCGACAATGTCATCGAGGATCCGGCGACCGGAAGTGCGTCCGGTGCGTTGAGCGCGCTTCTGGTATCGCTGCTGCCAGACAGCGATCTCGACATGGATATCGTCATCGAGCAAGGGGTCGAAATGGGGCGCCGGAGCATGATCGAACTCAACATCCGCAAATCGAAGGGATTGGTTCGCAGTGTGCGGATCGCCGGACGTTGCGTCTCGGTCATGCAGGGTTCCATCAGCCTTTAGGGTCGGATCAGCACAGTTACCATCATTACCGCGATGGCAAAGACAGCGATCTTCCAGAAGTCTCGGCGGTGGCGCAACCCAGGCAGGTTGAGCGGCTTCAAGAGCTGGATCAGCATGGCCAGCAGCAGGAGCACCGTTAACGCTTTCGACATCGTTTTTCTCGTTTGTGGAAAAGAAATTGGCAGGGCTTCGGGCCGTCACACGCGCGTCACTTTTGCGCGCGAACAGGGTTAGAACGTCTTTTCCAATCTCACTCAATAAAAATTTCCGGCTGGCAATTGTGGTGGCATCGCCCTACCTTTCGGCGGAACCCGGAACCTGCGGATTTCACATGCGAAAAAACCTTCTTCCCGTCGCCTCCCTCCTGCTTGGAACGCTGTTTCTTTTCCTGGGGAACGGCCTGCACAGCCTGCTGCTGCCCGTGCGCGGCACGACGGAAGGATATTCGACGACGTTGCTCGGTCTGCTCGGCACATCCTGGGCCAGCGGCTTTGTTCTGGGTTGCCTGCTCGCGCCAACGATCGTCAAGCGCGCCGGCCATGTGCGCGCCTTCAGCTGCTTTGCCTCCATTCTGGCAATCATCGCGCTTCTGACCGGCCTCCTCGTTGATCCGATCTGGTGGGTAGTCTTGCGCGCCTTCACAGGTTTCTCGACGGCTGGCACATCCATGATCATCGAAAGCTGGCTGAACGAGCGCGCGACCAATGAAAGTCGCGGCGCGATCTTCTCGCTCTATATTGCCATCACCCTGATGGGCGTTGTCGGCGGCCAGTTGATGATCCCCTTCGGCGACACATCGACGACGCTGTTCTTCATGATCTGCGGTATCGTCTATTGCGTTGCAATGCTCCCGACGCTGCTTTCGACAGCGGCCTTGCCGCAGCCGCTGAAGCAGGTCAGCCTCGACTTGCGCGGCCTTTACCGCAATTCGCCTATTTCCTTTCTCGGCATCCTGCTCGTCGGTATCGCCAACGGCGCCTACGGTACGCTCGGCGCCGTCTTCGGCCGTCAGGTGGGGCTGACGGACAGCAATGTCGCCCTGATGATGAGTACGACGATCTTCGCCGGAGCGGTGATGCAGTTCCCCGCCGGCCGTCTCTCGGACATGATCGACCGACGCTATGTTCTGGCAGCCCTGGCGGCCGTCGCCGCTGTCGCCGGCACGCTGATCTTTTTGATCGAGCCGACCCATGTCATCATGTTGATCACACTCGTCGGCATTTATGGCGCGACGGCAAACGCGCTCTACCCGATCGCCGTATCGCACGCCAACGACTTTGCGACGCCCGAGGATTTCGTCAAGATTTCCGGCGGCCTGCTGCTGCTCTATGGTATCGGCACGATCATCGGCCCGACCATTGGCGGCCCGATCATGACCGTTACCGGCCCCTATGGCCTGTTCATGATCACCGCCTGCGCACATGTGCTGATCACGGCTTATGCGATCTTCCGCAGCCGCATGCGCGCTGCGTTGCCGGCATCCGAGCGCGATGCCTATTCAACCATCAACCCGGGCACGCTGACGACACCGCAGAGCCTGCAGCTGTCACCGCGCGCTGCCCCGTTCGAGCAACCAAATGGCGAGGAGCCGAGGAGGCCGGAATGAGCCTGTTTGATGATGACCGTCCGAAAAAGCAGCTGGCCCACGAGATCGGCTGCGACCTGTCTCTGCTATCGGCCGATGAGCTTTCGTTGCGTATCGACTTGTTGAAACATGAAATCGAGCGGCTGGAAGCGGAAAGAGCGAGCAAGTCGGCAAGTAAATCCGCCGCCGAAAACTTCTTTCGGAAATAGCGCGCCACATCAGAGCAACGCTGACGGGCCTGGTTGCCGAAAACATGACATCACATCCGCGTGAATCCGGCCGCCGTAACGCTTCGTTAAGCCTTATAAGATATTACTAACACATCCAGATCGCTCTGGACTCAGACAATTTCCCGATTGGCGAATGGTCTGATTTTTCTCCCTGTTTTACCTTGAGAGCCGCTTTTGCGGCTCTTTTTTTGTCCTTTTTTCCCCAGCCTGCAAAGAATTGTGGAGATTAACCCTTTCTTAAGAATAGGCTTGCGCGGAATGCGCTATGAGATCATGTTCAAACTATAGACGAGCAGCAAGAAACCTTCTGTTAACCTGTTCGTTACCTGACAGAGTTGATGCGTTTAACCAGGGAATCAAACCATGTCCGAACGGGGATTGAATACTGTGAGCTTCGCAGGGCACGCTGCATCTTCGGCGCAGTTCAAGGTGCTGTACGCGGAAGGCATGGGCCTGGTTGAAGAAACGGCAAGCTATCTCGACGGCCCCGGCCGCGCCGCATCCAAGGTGCTGCCGCGCATGGCGTCGGTGCTTTATGCTGCAGAATCAATGCGCCTCACCACCCGCCTGATGCAGATGGCGTCCTGGCTGCTTCTCCAGCGTGCCGTCAACAATGGCGAGATGAACCGCGAACAGGTCCTGTCGGAAAAGAACAAGGTTCGCCTCGACAGCTTCAATGTTGATCGCACGGCACCGGGCTGGAACGACCTGCCGGAAGGTTTCCGCGATCTGATCGACCGTTCACTGCGTCTGCAGAACCGTGTCGCCCTGCTCGACCGCGAAATCTACCGCCCGCAGGAAGCCCAGAACTTCACGCCCGACAACCAGAACGGCGTCAAGGCGCAGCTTAGCCTGTTGCAGACCGCCTTCGGAACAAACTGATCGGAGCCGGAAAGGCAACCGAATACGTCAAACCCGGCCGTTGCGCCGGGTTTTTTGTTTTTGGACAGAACGTCATAGCCACCAGCGAGCGTATAGATCGGGCGTGATGTGAGCCGGATCGATGTTCACGCCGGCGGCATCTTTTCGAATTTCGGCACTGCGGGATCGAGTTGGTCCCAAGCGTAGCCGCGCATATTGTATGTCACCATCTGCGGCTTGTAGCGGCCGGGATCGTCGAGGCTTGCGGCGTGGATCGTGAAAAAGTCCGGCATGGCCGAAAACGTCAGATATACCGGTGATCCACAGGTGGGGCAGAACGAATGCGTCTTGATATTGCCGCTATCGCCGGCGACATCCCACTGCGTCGCGTCGCCGTGAAGCTTTACGTCCTTCCTGTCCGCGAACGTTAGATAGGAACCGTGCCCGGTACCACTCTTGCGCTGACAATCCCGGCACTGGCAATCATTCATCACCAGTGGGTCTGCGGAAATTTCATATCGGATCGCGCCGCAAGCGCATCCGCCAGTATAAGCCTTGCTCATCTCTTTTCTCCTTAAGGTGCTGCTGGGATGTAATTATTCGAACGCGCAAGCGCGCTTCGCCGTCGTGCCAGGTCAGGCACGCACCGCTTCTTCTGTTGGATATCTGCTGGCGTAAGTCTCTAAACGGGAGCAGCGTTCAAGCACGCAACGGGCTCACGTTTCCATTTTCAATATTGATCGCGCCGGCGGAGCCATTCCAGCGAGAACTTTAGGCCTTCCTCATTGGCCCCTTGGGCGCAAGATCGAGAAAAGGACAGCCGCCGTTGACCGCCTCGACGCCCCGCCGCATTCAGTGTAGCGATTTCGAACTGTCCTGTTCCGCAGCAATGGCATCAAGGTTTCGGACAACCTTTTTCCAGCCGTCGCTCATGTTCCTGTAGGCGGTATCATTCTTCGGCAACACGAAGCCGGAGTGAACGAGGCGAACACGCGTGCCGGTTTCAACCTGGGTGAGGACCCATGTGACGACGGTATCCAACCGCGAGCCGTATCCGACGTTTCCCTCATGCCCGCCTTTCCAGGCATAGGCCAAGCGCTGCTTGGGGATCACCTGCAGCACCTGGCAGCGGATGACGCCATCCCACTCCCCGGCCGGCGTCGTCTGGTAGGTGAAGTGCGTGCCCTCTACCGGCTCGAACCCCGTCGGCGGCATCAACCAGCGGGCAATCAGTTCGCCCGACGTTAACGCCTTCCAGATCGTCTCAGGCGCATGCGGGAAGACCTCGTCGACCACGATATCCTGGGTATCGGATTTCAATGCAGCGTCGTTCATGGATCGATCTCCTTGAGCAGGGTTCGAAGATTTGCGAAGCGGTCACGCCAGAAGACGCCATAATGGCTCATCCAGTCGACCAGCGGGGCAAGCCCCTCCGGCTCCGCGCGATAATAGACGTTGCGACCTTCCGGTCGCTCGGAGACCAGGCCAGCCTGCTTCAGCGACTTGAGATGCTGGGAGATAGCGCCCTGCGTCACGCCGCTCCCGCGGGTCAACTCGACCACCGTGATCTCCTCGGACCGGACAACCCGTTCGAAAACGGCACGGCGCGTGGGATCGGCAAGTGTGCGCAGGACAGCGGTGATGTTGGCGGCTTCGAACATGACCATTCAAATAGCCAATACTAATTGATAAGTCAACACTAATCTTTTTTCACCGAGGCGACCCGGAAGCGGATTTTATTCCCCCACGGCCAAGGAAGAAATCCGGCGCCGCATTTCTCTTCCCGCGGCAAAGACAAGCAGGTACGCATAGGCAGGCCGGTCGCGGGTGCAGATACCCCAAACGCAAAAAAGCCCGGACGAACCGGGCTTTCTCAAAATCGTCTTCCAGCAGGAGAAGCTTAGAGGCCGAGGCCTTCGAAGCGCTTCTTGAACTTGGAAACGCGACCGCCGCGGTCCAGCATCTGCTGGTTGCCGCCGGTCCAGGCCGGATGCGACTTCGGATCGATTTCGAGGTTCATGGTCTGACCTTCCGAACCCCAAGTCGAGCGGGTTTCGTATTCGGTGCCGTCGGTCATAACGACTTTGATCATGTGGTAAGCGGGATGGATATTGGCCTTCATAACAATCTTCCTGCAAGTTCCAGGGTCCAATTGTCGCAAGCCATTTGCGGGCCATTGCGGCATGGGGACCGAACACGTAAATGAAGCCGCAGACCACTGAAGGGACCACGGCTTCCCAATTTGATGCCGTGCCTATACATGATGGTCACCTGGATAACAAGTACCGCCGGAGAAGACTTATGCGAGAAAAGCTGCTTCTTCGGTATTGGAGGTAACGTGTCGAATGAGGTCGTTCAACCGGCGGGGCGAAAGTCTGTTCGCCCGCTGGCCAAGCTGCTGCCGTATATCAGCCGCTATCGCAATCTCGTCATAGGCGCTGGCATCTCGCTGGTCGTTGCGGCCGTGACGACGCTGACGCTGCCGATGGCCGTGCGGCGGATGATCGACCATGGGTTCTCGACCTCCGATTCCGGCTTCATCAACACCTATTTCTCCATGCTGCTGATCCTTGCCGTCGTGCTCGCCCTTGCGAGTGCCGCCCGCTACTATTTCGTCATCACGCTCGGCGAGCGGATCGTGTCGGACCTGCGCCGCGATGTCTTCGATCATGTCACCCGGCTTTCCCCGTCCTTCTTCGACGTCAACCAGTCCGGCGAGATCGTCTCGCGGCTGACGGCCGATACGACGCAGATCAAGTCCGCCGTCGGCGCAACCGCTTCCGTGGCGCTGCGCAACACCATCCTGTGTCTCGGGGCAATTGGCATGATGGTCTATACCAGCCCGAAACTTTCGAGCCTCGTCATTGCCGCCATCCCGGTCATCGTCTTCCCGCTGGTCGGCTTCGGTCGCTCGGTGCGGCGCCGGTCGCGCGAGGCGCAGGATACGCTGGCAACGGCCTCGGCCTATGCCGGCGAGGCAATCTCGGCTGCCCGCACCGTCCAGGCCTTCAACGGAGAGGCCGCAGCGCAAGCCCGCTACGGCAGCGCCGTCGAAAGCGCCTATGAGGCAGCGCGCGCCGCCATCAAAGCCCGTTCCATTTTGACGGCCTTTGCGATCACCATGATCTTCGGCAGCGTCGTCGCAGTGCTCTGGTTCGGCGCGCAGGACGTGCTCTCCGGCACCCTTTCGGCCGGCACGCTCGGCCAGTTCCTACTCTACTCGGTCTTCGCCGCCGGCAGTCTTGGCGCGCTCTCGGAAGTCTGGGGCGAACTGTCTCAGGCAGCGGGCGCCGCGGAACGCTTGAACGAACTCCTGGCCGAACGGCCCGAAATCACCGCCCCCGCCGATCCGGTTCCCATGCCGGAACCGGCACAGGGTGCCGTGATCTTCGACGATGTTCATTTCGCCTATCCCTCACGGCCGGGTTACAAGAGCGTCAAAGGCCTCGGCTTTGCCATCAAGCCCGGTGAAACCGTTGCCGTCGTTGGCCCGTCCGGTGCCGGCAAGAGCACTGTTTTCTCGCTGCTTCTGCGCTTCTACGATCCGGTCAAGGGCGCGATCAGCGTCGACGGTGTTGATATCCGCGCCGTCGATCCGGACGAACTGCGCCGCCGCATCGCCATCGTGCCGCAGGACGTGACGATCTTTGCCGCCTCGATCCATGACAACATCGCCTTCGGCCTACCGTCAGCATCGCGTGACATGGTAAAAGCCGCCGCAATCGCTGCTCAGGCCGACGAATTCATCGCAAGGCTCGATCAGGATTACGACACGCAGGTCGGCGAACGCGGCATTACCCTGTCAGGCGGCCAGAGGCAGCGCATCGCCATCGCCCGCGCGATCCTCAAGGACGCGCCGGTGCTCCTGCTCGACGAGGCGACCTCCGCACTCGATGCCGAAAGCGAGACGCTGGTCCAGAAGGCGCTGGACGAACTGATGCGCGAACGCACCACGCTGGTCATCGCGCATCGCTTGGCAACGGTGCTGAAGGCCGATCGCATACTGGTCATGGATCAGGGCAAGATCGTCGAGGAAGGCAACCATGCCTCGCTCGTCCGTCAAGGCGGCCTCTATGCCAAGCTCGCCCGGTTGCAGTTCGACTATGATGCCCCGGAGGCGAACAACGTCGTCACGCTTGGCTAAGACGTTTAACCGTTAATCCTCCTCCCAAGGTTGCCCTCCCGGCTTCCCGCGCTATTGTTGCCCGCAGAAACGGCTTCGGTGCCGTTTTCCGGACAGGAACGTCTTTGGGAGGAGATTGGAATGGCATTGTCTTTGTTGAAGCGGCGGACGGCACTCGGCCTTGCAATGGTGGCGGCATCAGCGCTTGCCTTGGGCACGAAAGCGCAGGCGCAGGAATTTCCCGATCGCCCGGTAACCCTCGTGGTGCCGTTTGCTGCCGGCGGCTCGACGGACGTCGTCGCCCGCATCATCGGCCAGAAGATGTCCGAAGATCTTGGCCAGCAGGTCGTGGTTGAAAATGTCGCGGGCGCCGGAGGCAATCTTGGCGCTGACCGCGTGGCCAGGTCCGAGCCCGATGGCTACACGATCCTGATGGGAACGGTCGCAACACACGCGCTCAATCCCCTGATCCTGAAGACAAAGCCCTACGATCCGGAAAAGGATTTCGCCCCGGTCTCGCTGCTTGTGCTCGTACCCAACGTCCTCGTCGTCAATCCGGAACTGCCGGCGAAGAATGTCGCCGAGCTCGTTGCCCTGCTGAAGGCGGCACCGGAGCAATATTCCTACGCCTCTTCGGGCAACGGCACGCCACTGCACCTGTCAGGCGAATTGTTCAAGAAAATGGCCGGCGTCAGCATGCAGCACGTTCCCTACAAGGGATCAGGCCCGGCGCTCAACGACGTCATCGGCAATCAGGTTCCGATCATGTTCGACAACCTGCCCTCATCGTCGGGCCATATCAAATCCGGCACGCTCAAGGCGCTGGCTGTGACGACCAAGGAGCGCGCACCCTCCTTCCCCGATGTGCCGACAATCGCTGAAACCATTCCGGGCTACGAGACCTACACTTGGAATGCACTCTTCGCACCGGCCGGAACGCCAAAGGAAGCCATCGACAGGCTCAACGCATCAGCAAAGAAAGCCTTGGCTGATCCGACCGTGGCCGAGAAGATGAAGGATTTCAGCGCCACCATCGTCGCATCGACGCCGGAAGAACTGGCAACGCATGTGACGGCCGAGCTTGCGAAATGGGGTCCCGTCGTCAAGGATGCGAACGTCCATCTGGATTGATCTTCGCGGCTCTCCGGACAGTCCGGAGAGCCATCACTCACGCACCGATACTTCGTCCGACAATTCTTCCCGAGAACAGGCAGCCGCCGAGGAACGTGCCTTCCAGCGCGTTGTAACCATGCATGCCGCCGCCGCCGAAGCCGGCCACTTCACCCGCTGCATAGAGCCCCGGCACCGGCTCGCCGGACAGCTCCAGCACCCGGCCATTCAGATCGGTCTGGAGGCCACCCAGCGTTTTCCGCGTGAGAATGTTAAGCCGAACGGCGATCAGCGGCCCGGCCTTGGGATCGAGCAGCCGGTGCGGCCTAGCCGTCCGCATCAGCCGGTCGCCAAGATAGTTCCGCGCGCCGCGAATGGCAGTGACCTGCGCGTCTTTGGAGAACGGATTGCCGATCTCCCTGTCCCGCGCCTCGATCTGCCCACGCAGATGCTCCTGCGAAAGCCGCCTTTCCCCACTCAACGCATTCATGCCCTTGACGAGATCGTCCAGTCGGTCGCGAACGACAAAATCCTCGCCCTTGTCCATGAAGGCCTGAACCGGGCCTGGTGGATTCTTGCCGAGCCTCTTCAGAAGCAGCGGGATGTCCTTGTTCGTCAAATCCGGGTTTTGTTCCGAACCGGAAAGCGCGAACTCTTTCTTGATGATCGCCTTCGTCAGGATGAACCAGCTATAGTCGGCGCCGCTCTTGCGGATCGCCCTCAACGTGCCGAGTGTATCGAAGCCCGGCATGGCGGGGGCAGAGAACCGGTTGCCGTCTGCATCGCACCAGAACGAGGATGGCCCCGGCAGGATGCGGATACCGTGGTTCGGCCAGATCGGATCGAAATTTCGCAGGCCCTCGGTGTAATGCCACATGCGGTCCTTGTTGATCACGGACCCGCGGGCATGCTCGGCAATCTCCACCATCCGCCCATCAACATAATGCGGCACGCCGCTGACCATGAAGTTCGGCGGCGGGCCGAGACGATCGACCGGCCATTGCTTGCGCACCATATCGTGATTGCCGCCGATGCCGCCAGATGAGACCACCACGGCGCCGGCTTCGAACCAGAACTCATCGACCACGTCGCGCGAGCTGCGCTGGCCGCGCAGCACTTCATCGTTTTTCAGAACTGATCCCCGGGCGCCCGTGACGGCACCATTGGTCATGATCAATTCGTCCACTTGATGACGAAACCGGAAGCGGATGCGGCCCTTGCTTTCCAATGCACGAGCACGCGCAATAAACGGCGCCAGAACGCCCGGCCCGGTGCCCCATGTGACATGAAAACGCGGCACCGAGTTCCCGTGACCATGCGCAAGCCCGCCACCGCGCTCCGCCCAGCCCACCACCGGAAACCAGCGCATGCCCAGCTCATGCAGCCAAGCGCGCTTCTCGCCGGCTGCAAAATCGAGATAGGCCTCCGCCCAGCGGCGCGGCCAGAAATCCTCCGGCCGGTCGAACTGCGCCGAGCCCATCCAGTCCTGCCGCGCCAGGTCGATATTGTCCCGGATGCGCATGCGCCGCTGCTCCGGGCTATCGACGAACAGAAGACCGCCGAGCGACCAGAACGCCTGTCCGCCGAGGTTCTGCTCGCCTTCCTGATCAAGCACGATGACCCGCAGGCCTCGATCGGCGGCTTCCACCGCCGCGACGAGGCCTGCAAGCCCCGCCCCGATCACTAGAACATCACAATCCATGCTCGTCCTCCCGCAGCTCCGCCCCGCCTGAACATTACGCATACGTAAACGTCAGGGCAACGGTGAAACGCAGCCGGAAAAATAGCAAGGCATGGTGGTTGCACATCACCGGGTTAACCGGCGAAGAAGCCTGTCACTTCTCTGTCAGCTTCAATTCGATACGCCGGTTCTGCGAGCGTGACTCCGGGCTATCACCTTCGGCTATCGGCTGGAACTCACCGAATCCGGCAGCAACCAGGCGGTCCGCCGGAACGCCCTTCGAGATCAGGAACTTGACGACCGATGTCGCGCGCGCCGAGGAGAGTTCCCAGTTGTCGGCATAACGTCCAGTGCCTGAGAGCGGAACATTGTCCGTATGCCCGTCGACCCGAAGTACCCAGTTGATCTCGGAGGGTATTTCCTTGGCAAGATCGAGCAGCGCAGAGGCGAGCTTGGCCATCTCCTCCTGCCCCGCCGGGTTCAATTCATTGCCGCCCGACGGAAACAGCACTTCCGACTGGAAGACAAAACGGTCGCCGACGATGCGGATATTCTCACGGTCCGACAGGATTTCGCGCAGCCGCCCGAAAAAGTCGGAGCGATAGCGGTTGAGTTCCTGCACACGCTGCGCCAGCGCAACGTTGAGCCTGCGGCCGAGATCGGCGATCTTCGTCTGCGATGCATTGTCCTTGGCCTCGGAAGCCTGAAGCGCCCCTTCGATGGCAGCGATCTGGCTGCGCAGCGCGGCGATCTGCTGGTTAAGGAGATCGATCTGGCTCATCGCCCGGGCGCTGGCCTGCTTTTCAGCATCCAGCTTTCCGGTGAGATCACCGATCTGCTGGTTGGCCGTATCAGAGCTGCCCGCGCCCTGCTCGAGCAGCGCCTGCAACCGCGAGCGCTCGCCCTCCGATGAAGCCAGCGACGCCTGCAGATTGGCAAGCGAATCCTCGAGATCCTGTTTGCCACCCTTTTCCAAGGCCAAAAGCTGGGTCAATTCGTTGATCTGGCTGTTCAGCCGGTTGAGCACATCCTCCTTGCCGCTGATTTCGCGGCTGAGCAGAAACTGCGCCAGCACGAAAACGGAGAGCAGGAACATGATGGCAAGCAACAGGGTCGACAGGGCGTCGACGAAACCCGGCCAGTAATCGACGGTTCTCTTTGTCCGGCCCCCGCGTGCAAGTGCCATCGATCATTCCCCCCCGGCATCTTCGAAGCGCGCCAGCTTCGGCGGCGTTCTCTCCGAATGCACGGGAACCTTGTCAGCTTGCCCAATACGCGCAGAAAGCTTGTCCAGCGTCTTGCGCATCGACTTTGATTCTTCCTGCTGTGCTTCGATCCAGTCGCGCAGCATCTGCTGTTCGCCGCGCATGTTCTTCACCAGCCCCTGGATGCCTTCCGCAAGGCTTGCCATCGCCGCGGTCGTGCGCTGATTCATGCCGCCATCGTGATTGAGCCGGGTAAGCTGTTCCGTCAATTGGCGAAGCTCCTCGACCGGCGCCGTGGCCGGCACGCCGGGGGCGGCTATAAGATCCGACCTGACGTCGGTCACCGAAGATAGCCAGTTTTCGAGCTCGGTATAGAAGCGGTTCTGCGCCCGTCCTGCCTGCAAATCGAGAAAGCCGAGGATCAACGATCCGGACAGACCGAAGAGCGAAGTGGAGAACGCCGTGCCCATGCCGGTCAAAGGCGCAGACAGGCCTGTCTTCAGGGCGGCGAGGACATCCTCTGTGCTACCCGTTCCGGCATCGAGCGACTGGATGACCGTGTTGATCGAGCCGATGGTGCCGAGGAGACCCCAGAAGGTGCCGAGCAGACCGAGAAAGACCAGAAGACCGATCAGGTATCGCGAGGTGTCGCGTGATTCGTCGAGCCGCGTGGCGATCGAATCGAGAATGGACCGCAGCGCCGTCGTCGAGATCGACATGGAATGGCGCTGGCCGATCAACGCACGCATCGGCGCCAGAAGCACCGGATCGCGGCCGACCTTCTCGGCACTTCCGGCTGCGCGGAACGAATTGAACCAGCGAACCTCGGGCCGCAAGCTGAAGACATGATTGAAGACCAGGAGAATGCCGATCAGCAGCACGCCGAGAATAAGGCCGTTCAGCCCGGGATTGCTGAGAAAAGCGGCATGGGCCTGGCGAAACAGGATGGCTCCGACAAACCCGACGATGATCAGGAAGATCACCATGGTCCAGAAGAACACCATCGGGCTCGACAGCTTGTTCGGATTATACCCCTCGTTCGATCCTCCGTCGGCATCCCATCCCGACAGTTCCAATTTCGCCATGGGGCTCTACTCTCCGGTTTGCCAGTGCTGCGGCCTTGCCTGCAAGAACAGGTAGGGCGGCGCTGGGGCGGAGACTAGAGGAACTTTGCGCCAAATTGAAGGGGAAACAACGGGCAACATCAACAGGATGAAACAGCCGCCCGTTCACACCATTCTGTGCTTATTTGCCAGGAATGGGGCGGTGCAGCACGTCATGCAGCGCCTTGCGGATATATTCGTTGCCGGCCACGATCGAGCCATCGTCCATCGGCTTGTTGCCGCCGTCGATATCGGCAACCCAACCGCCGGCTTCGCGAATCAGAAGGATGCCCGCAGCAAGATCCCACGGCATCAGGCCGCGTTCCCAGAAACCGTCGAAACGGCCAGCCGCGACATAGGCAAGATCGAGCGAGGCAGCCCCCATGCGGCGCACGCCAGCAACTTCGCCCATCACATGGCGCAACTCCACCAGATAGGTGCCGTGGTTGCCGACGCCAAGGTGCGGCGTACCGGTGCCGATGACGGCATCCGACAGGTTCTTGCGGGCGGCAACGCGCAGGCGGCGATCGTTGAGAAAGGCCCCGCCGCCACGTTCGGCCGTATAGAGTTCGTCGGTCGCCGGATTGAGGATGACGGCGGCGACGACTTCGCCCTGACGCTCCAGCGCGACGGAAATCGCAAAATGCGGAATGCCATGCAGGAAGTTGGTCGTGCCATCCAGCGGATCGACGATCCAGCGATGCGCACCGTCGGTGCCGATGATCTCTTCGCTTTCCTCGCCGAGGAAGCCGTAGGTCGGGCGGGCCTTCAAAAGCTCCTCGCGGATCAGCTTTTCCGCCTTGCGGTCGGCCTGCGAAACATAGTCGCCGGGACCTTTCAACGAGACCTGCAGGTTCTGCACTTCGCCGAAATCGCGCGCCAGGGACTTGCCGGCCTTGAACGCGGCCTGGACCATGACATTGAGAAGAGCTGAGCGTGCCATTTTTGGCTTTCCTTCGAAACAGAAAACCGGCCGCAGGAACGGCCGGAGAATTTTGGACGTGCCGCTGCGGATCAGTCCGCGCGGCGGAGATAGGTAATTTCGTTGGTATCGACCAGAATGCGCTCCCCGGCTTCAACGAACGGCGGAACCATGACGCGCACGCCATTCTCCATGATCGCCGGCTTGTAGGAGGACGCTGCCGTCTGCCCCTTCACCACTGGATCGGCTTCCGCGATCGTCAGAACCACCTGGTCGGGCAGTGAGATGCCGATCGGCTTCTCGTCGTAGAGCTTGACCGAGACCATCATGCCGTCCTGCAGGAAGGTGGCGCGATCGCCGACGAAATCCTTCTGCAGTTCCAGCTGTTCATAGCTTTCTACATCCATGAACACCAGAGCCTCGCCCTCTTCATAGAGGAACTGGAAGTCCTTGAGATCGAGCGTCACCAGTTCAACGGTTTCGGACGAGCGGAAACGCTCGTTGAGCTTGGTTCCGTCGATCAGGTTCTTCAGTTCGACCTGATTGAAGGCGCCGCCCTTGCCCGGCTTTACCGTCACACTTTTAACCGCCGCCCACAGGCCGCCATTGTGCTCGATAACGCTGCCGGGGCGAATTTCGTTGCCGTTGATTTTCATGGGGGTGCATTCCCTAAAGAACTGAGAGCCGCCCCTGCGGCCAGCCAATCCGGCGCTTCAAGACCACAAAACCCCCGAAAGTTCAAGTCTTGCGGCTAAATCAGGGTTAGGACGACCTGTATTTGTTGGCAGCGCTCAACGCTGCCTTCTGCTGCTCATCCGTCAGACCGAGATAAAAATCCTCAAGAGCGGGATCCTTCAGCCCGGCGCGGCGAGAGAGAACGTACCATTTGGCAGCCTCTATCGGATCCGGACGCGTGCCGATCGCGTTGATGTAAAGATGCGATAGCTTGTTCTGGGCAACAACGTTACCGCCTCTTGCTGCACGCAGCATCCACTTGAAGCCCTCGTCGAGGTTGCGATCACCCCCGACGCCATCGACCATCCAGATGGCAAGATCGAGTTGGGCCGTATCGAACCCGGCACGGGCCGCCCTCGTCAACCAATCACGCGCCTTCATCCGCTTGTTCTCATCGATCCCATCGACATTCAGATAGATCTGCGACAGAGCATATTGCGCATCGGCAATGCCCTGCTCGGCCGATTTCTCATAATAGGGCAACGCCGCCTTCAAGCCCTTTTCACCGGGCATGTCGGCGACCAGCAGCTGACCATAGTTGAACTGAGCGGAAGAATTACCGAGATCGGCCGCCTTCTTCATCAGCTCTTCTGACTTCTTCTTGTCCCTTGGAACATCGCGACCTTCCATGAGCAGAAGCGCGTATTTGAACATGGCGGCGGGATCACCGGAATTGGCCGCCTGGCCATACCAGAAGGCCGCGTCCTTGCTGTTGCGGGCAACACCGAGCCCTTGCGAGAAAATTTCCGCCACCAGCGTCTGTGCGGCTGCATCGCCGAGCTGCGCCCGCGGCAGGGCCAATTCCATCGCCGTCAGGTAGTATCCGCGCTGGAACGCGCCGTAGGCATCGTCGGCTTTGCCGGAGAAAGGCTTTTCTTGCGGCAGAGCGGGCAGTTCGGCGCCCATCCGCTCAAGCACATTGACACCGGTCGAAGGCTCAAGCTTCTTTGCGTCGGCCTTCCTTGCGTCCTCATCAGCCTTCTTCGCCGCTTCCGGCGACTGCAAAGCCGGAATTTCGCCCTCGGGCAGGGCTGCTCCGTTGAACGGCGTGATGCGGCCGCGCTTTTCAACCGCGCCTTCATCGTTTTCGCCTTGTACCGCAACGGGTGCAGGGTCGTTCACGCCCGGCAGCGCATCGTCGGCACGAAGGCTGGCAGGCGCACCCAAAAGGGCAGCGCCCAACAAAAGAAGCGGAAATCGGCGCAGCGATGGAGATGGACGGATCAACATGAAAATGTCTTAAGCTTCAAACCGTGGCGCTTTTTCGTCAAGAATCGCATTCACGCTTGCAACGATGGCAGGCGCCTGTTCCGGCTCGGCGAAAACGGCCAGACGCAGCGCCACGAATTCCGCGCCGCTCTCGGCAACTGCCACCACCGATTCCGGATCAGTGCCGCCCATGACGATGCACGGGATCTCGATCATCGAGGCCCACCATTCCGCGAGCGCCACGTTCTTCGGATGTGCTTCCGGCTTGATATCGCCATCGACCTTGCCGAAAAACACGTAATCTGGACGGATTTCACCCATTTCCAGCGCATGGTGACGGTCCGTGGCATTGCCGCCACCGACGATCAGCTTGGGCGAAAACTTCTCCATCGCATCGGCGAGTTCTTCCGCATTGCCAGTGATGTGAAGGCCATCGGCCTTTACGCGGCCCGCAACCCGCGTATCGCCGGCGACAAGCGCCGCAGCACCCGCTTCCTGGATCAACGGCACCAGCGCTTCGGCATGTTTCTGGAAGGTGTGATCGTCCAGGCCATATTGCGGCACGATCACCGAGGCGACGTCGCCGCCCCGCAGCGCACCGCCAAGGATTTTCGCGCGGCTGTCGACATCGGCGATATCCGGCGCGATGAGGACGAGGCGGCAGCGGTTGTCTGTATTGCTCATAGTATCTCTGTTCCGGGTGAAATGCGCTTTCGTGCACCATCCCTACTCGATTTCAATCTGCAAAAGCGATAGACCCTGTGGGCAAAAGGATCAACCGATACCCATGCTTCCCGATTTTCACTTCTATGCCATTGCCATACCGGCGGTCCTGCTCGTCGGCTTCAGCAAGGGAGGAATGGGCGAGGCGCTTTCGCTCATGGGCGTACCCCTGCTCTCGTTGGCGGTTTCGCCGGTGCAAGCGGCCGCCCTTCTGCTGCCGATCCTGATTGCCGCAGATCTGGTCTCATTGTGGATGTGGCGCCAGCACGGCGACACGAAGACACTGAAGATCCTGTTGCCCGGCGCTCTTGTAGGTATCGCCATCGGCTGGGCAACAGCAGCCTATGTGCCGCGCGACGCGCTGCGGCTGATCATCGGGACAATCACCATTCTTTTCGTGCTGCGCTATGTCTACAATATCTGGCGCACTCGGCGAGGCATCATCACGCCGGCCAAACCGCAAAGACCGGTTCAGGCAACGTTCTTCGGGGCCTTTGCCGGTTACGGCAGCTTTGTCGCCCATGCCGGCGGCCCGCCTTTCCAGATCTACACCCTGCCGCTCAAATTGCCGCCGCGCGAATATACCGGCACAATCGTGCGGTTCTTCGCCATTCTCAACGCCATAAAGCTTATTCCCTATTTTGCGCTTGGACAGCTGGACCTCAGCAACCTGACAACATCTATGACGCTTTTCCCGATCGCGATGCTGGCAACAGTGGCCGGCGCGTGGGTGGTCCGACGCATGCAGCCGCAGGTGTTCTATCCGTTCATGTACGCGATGGCGTTCCTTGCTGGATCGAAACTCGTCTATGACGGGGTCATGGTACTTGCGGCAACGCACTGAGCGCTTCAACTGCCGAACCCAGCAGCACGTTTTGCAACGTATAAATCCTGCACGCCGGGCTTGCATACCGCACAGCAAAATTCCATTGCCGCATTGCACAATTTACTTGCCGAGCGCTTTGAATTCTCCTAGCTTTTACTCATGTCACACGCTGATCCCTTCGATGCGATCTCGGATCCGAACCGGCGATATCTGCTGGAGGAGTTGCGTCGCGCACCGCGTACCGTGAACGAACTCGCCGAAGGGTTGCCGATCAGCCGCCCTGCGGTGTCGCAACATCTCAAGGCGTTGCTGGACTCAAATCTCGTCTCCGTTTCCGCAAGCGGCACGAAGCGGATTTATGCGATCAACAAGCCCGGCTTCGACCGGGTCAATCTATGGCTGGATCAGTTCTGGTCGTGAGGATCGTAGCCCCGAAAGGGCAGACATCGGGAAACTCATTACTTGCGGCCTTTCGCGAACCTCATGTCCGCACCAAACAAGTCCGCTTATCGACAACGCTTGAAACCGGCCGTCAACATTCACTTTGGCTTTCCGGTCATCAATTTTCGCGCTGGAACAAAAGTCTCCCGATGTATGAGATTGCTTTACCTAATCAGTGAGTTGAAGAGCGAATCTTTTCGATTTCGTCCTTCAAGCGCAGCTTCCGACGCTTGATGTCGGCGATGTGTTGGTCCTGGACAGACGGCTGGGTTAGAGCCGAGTGGAGTTCCTCTTCCAGAACACCATGTTTTTTCTCAAGCGTTGCAAGATGAGCCTCAATGGTCATGTGGCAGTCCCTTCCTTTTGCTTGCACCCGGCGGGGAAAGCCGGATGTTCCACGTTAACCGAGTTAGTGTGCCATGCAATTTTTCATTTGTCGAAGGCGAAATCGTGGCGAAGGATAACTTCCCGTTACCAACAATTCTGTGCTAGAGCGACGCTCGATTTTATGCGGATAGCAGACTATCTGCTGCCGGCGCCGACGGGGAACCATGCATGCCAGATCAGGATCAGGCCGAACTCAGACTGAGCGTAGCGCGGCTGAGGCAGGAACATGAAGACTATGATGTTGCGATCAACGCCATGATCCAGACAGGCTGCGATGCCCTGCGCATCCAGCGGATGAAAAAGAAGAAACTGATCATCAAGGACAAGATCACCAAGATCGAAGATCAGATCATTCCTGATATCATCGCCTGAACTGCCGCGTACCCGAAAGGGTGCGCAGCAAACGGCAGTCGCCCACGCCTCGGCCTTGTAACAAAGCGGAACGAACAACGTGACGAAAGCAGCAACCCCGCCCGTCGCCATCATCATGGGAAGCCAGTCCGACTGGGAGACCATGAAGAATGCCGCCGATACGCTCGATGCCCTCGACATCGCCTATGATGCCCGCATCGTTTCAGCACATCGCACGGTGGACAGGTTGATCAATTTTGCCAGAGGCGCCCGCGACGAAGGCTTCAAGGTCATCATCGCCGGTGCCGGCGGCGCGGCGCACCTGCCCGGAATGACCGCAGCGATGACACCGCTGCCGGTGTTCGGCGTTCCCGTCCAGTCCAAGGCGCTTTCCGGTCAGGACAGCCTTCTGTCGATCGTCCAGATGCCGGCCGGCATTCCCGTTGGCACGCTCGCTATCGGCCGGGCGGGCGCCGTCAACGCAGCACTCCTTGCTGCGGCCGTTCTGGCGCTGAGCGATCCCGATCTTGCCGATCGCCTCGACGACTGGCGCGAGCAGCAGAGCGCCGCGGTCGCCGAATATCCCGTGGACAAGGCATGAGAACGATCGGCATCATCGGTGGTGGCCAGCTCGGCCGCATGCTTGCCATGGCCGCAGCACGGCTGAATTTCCGCACCATCATCCTGGAGCCCCAGGTCGACTGTCCGGCCGCGCAAGTTGCCAACAGCCAGATCGTCTCGGCTTATGACGACAGATCGGCGCTGGAGCAGCTCGCTGCCGTTTGTGATGTCGTCACCTATGAATTCGAGAACGTTCCGGTCGATGCTGCGGAGCGTCTCGCCCGCTCGCTTCCCGTCTTCCCGCCTCCGAGGGCGCTGGAAGTGTCGCAGGACCGCGTGACCGAAAAACAGTTTCTCAACGGTTGCGGCATCGAAACCGCGCGCTTCCATGCCATCGACAGCCAGGAACAGCTCGAGCAGGCGCTCGCCGACTTCTCCGGCAAGGGTGTGCTGAAAACGCGGCGCTTCGGCTACGACGGCAAGGGCCAGCGCGTTTTCAAGAACGAAGGCGACGATCCCGCAGGCGCCTACCTTGCGCTTGGCGGCGTTCCACTGATTCTCGAAAGCTTCGTGCCGTTCGAGCGCGAAATCTCGATCATTGCCGCGCGTGGCACCGATGGGACGATCGCCTGCTTCGACCCGGCGGAAAACATCCATCGCAACGGCATTCTTCACACCTCGACCGTCCCGGCTTCGGTCAACGAAGCAACGGCGGAGGCCGCTCGCCTGGCGGCAACCGCCGTACTGACGGCCCTCGGCTATGTCGGCGTGATCGGCATGGAGTTCTTCGTTCTGGCCGACGGGACGTTGATCGCCAACGAGATCGCGCCGCGCGTGCACAATTCCGGCCACTGGACGGAAGCCGCCTGCGTGGTCTCGCAGTTCGAGCAGCATATTCGCGCGATCACCGGCCTGCCCTTGTCGGACGGCGTCCGCCATTCCGATTGCATCATGCAGAATTTGATCGGCGACGACATCAACGACCTACCGGCCTGGCTCGCCAAGCCGAACGCACTGGTTCACCTTTACGGCAAGACAGAAGCGCGGCCAGGGCGTAAAATGGGACATGTAACCTGGCTTATCTGAGGGTTTAACCCACAGAAAAGCCGAAAGACACTGTGAAAACCGGCTCTCTGCGGTTGACACTTTTGCGACGCCGGGTTATTTGCCTGCCACCCTAAGAGCGCGCTCGGCCTTAACGGTCTGCAAGCGCGCTTTTGATTGTTAAAGACCGGCGAAATCAGATTCGCCGAAACTGCGGATCAGAAAAATGAAGATCAAAAATTCGCTCAAGTCGCTGAAGGCCCGTCATCGCGAAAACCGTCTGGTTCGCCGCAAGGGTCGCGTCTACATCATCAACAAGCTGAACCCGCGCTTCAAGGCCCGTCAGGGCTGAGCCATAATGTGACTCGAAAACCAAAGTTTTCGGAACGGTCATATATGGATTGAGTGCGTTCGGGCGCCGCTTTTCAAGAAAGCTGGGCGTTCAAACGGTTCAACAGTTTGATGTCTCAAATTTGATTTGATCTTCGGCCATGGCGGACTACCTTATCTGCCATGGCTAAACTCATGTCTTCATTTTTGATTCTTGGCTTTGCGCTGGTAGCTTCTGTTGTCAACGCCCCTTCCCTCCTTGCCGCCGATGCAGCTCAAGCCGCGGTAACGTCTGAATTGACGACGCCCAAGCAACGGCTGGACACGCTTTTCGCCGAGTTGAAGCGGGAACGCGATCCAGACAAGGCGCGCGAGATTTCCGACCGGATTCGCATCGAATGGCAGGATTCCGGCAGCGCTTCCGTCAATCTCCTGATGCAGTGGGCGGCAAAAGCAGTCGAATCGAACCGCAAGGCAACCGCCCTCGATATCTTCGATCAGGTCATTTATCTCTCGCCACAATATGTCGAAGGCTGGAATCAGCGCGCCACGCTGCACTACCAGATGGGCAACTATCGCAAGTCCATGTCCGACATCAACCGGGTATTGGCCATCGAACCCCGCCATTTCGGCGCTCTTGCCGGAATGGCCGCAATCCTGACATCCGCCGGCAAGGATGAGCTGGCGCTTCGCGCCTGGGAACAATTCCTCGACATTTATCCAGCCGACCGCAAAGCGCAGGAACAGCTCGGCGAGCTGGAGGAAAAACTTGCCGGTAACCGCACTTAATTCGCCTTGTCCCGTGAAACTGCGGGCTGCTCTCCTTCGTATCGGACGATAACCGACCCATCCGGCCGATTACGTGTACGCGAGGAAGAGTGAGTGATGTATTTCGCCTTCAGGAAACTCATGCTGTTTATTGCATCCATATGTCTCGCCGCACTCGTTACCGGGTTCGGTTTCAGTTCCTATCAGGCAGCGGCTTTTGAGAAAAACAATCCGAACATAGGCGAACGGATCGACATCGGCGGTTACCGGATGAACAGCGTCTATGTGCCGCGCCCGAAAACCGCCGACCTTCCAACCCTCGTTTTCATCCACGGGGCAAGCGCCAACCTGCGCGATCCGATGGTCGCCTTCAGAAGCAGGCTAGAGGGACGCGCCGACATGCTGTTCCTCGATAGACCGGGGCTAGGCTTCTCGGATCGCGGCGGACCACAGAATGCCTATCCGGACGGACAAGCAGACGCGATCGCAGCCTTGATGAAGAAACGCGGCATCAAGAAAGCCATCATCATCAGCCATTCCTTCGGCGGAGCCATCGCCGCCACCTTCGCCCTGAACCATAAGGACATGGTCGCAGGCCTTCTGTTCCTCTCGCCTGCCACGCATCCCTGGCCGGGCGGGATCGAATGGTATTATACCGCGACCAAGACACCCGTTCTTGGCTGGCTGTTTGCCACGCTCATCGCCCCGCCGGCGGGTCTCGCTTCGATCGACAAAGCCACGAAGTCCGTCTTCGCGCCCAATCTTCGTCCGGACGATTACATCGAGGAGACGGCTGCATACCTGGCGATAAGGCCGAACGCCTTTCGCTACAACGCGATCGACATCGGCAATCTGCTCGAATACGTGAAGCGGGTCTCACCGCGCTACAAGGAGATCAAGGCACCGACGGTGATCATCACCGGCGATGCCGACCGCGTCGTCCTTCCCGAAATCCACTCGCGTCAACTGCACGAAGACATCGCTGGCTCGACGCTGCTGCGCATCCACAACCTCGGCCACAAACCGGATTACATCGTCACGGACCTGGCGATCGCCGCGATCGAAGCACTAGCGGGCAAAAAGCGCAACCTGAACAAGCTTGCCACCCAGGCCGAAGAGCGCATTGCGGTGGTTAAATAGCCGGAGGCAGCGTTCGGCAACCCGGCACAGGGCAATATGCCTGGCAGTACAGCGATGGCACCTGTCAGCGCCACGATCTGACGACCCTCTCCCACTAGCAAAAAACCGCCGGATCGCTCCGGCGGTTTTTTTTCATTCGATCGTCAATGGGTTGCTTCAGACGCCGCTGAGGCCATCCGAGCCGATATAGGCGATACGCAGCATGTTGGTGGCACCCGGCGTTCCGAGCGGCACGCCGGCCGAGATGATCACCCGGTCGCCCGGCTTGCCGAAGCCTTCGGTCGCAACGATGCGGCAGGCACGGTTGACCATGTCGTCGAGGTCGGTCGCATCACTGGTGACGACGCTGTGCAGGCCCCAGACGACCGACAGGCGGCGAGCGGTCTGGATCACGGGCGACAGCGCGATGACCGGAACCTGCGGGCGCTCGCGCGCGGTGCGCAGGCCCGTCGTGCCCGACGAGGTATAACAGACGATGGCCGAGAGCTTGAGCGTTTCAGCGATCTGGTGGGCGGCGAGTGAAATTGCGTCGGCGCCGGTTGCTTCCGGCGGCGTGCGCTGGGCGTAGATGATGCCCGGATAATGCGGGTCGGTTTCGATCTTGCTGGCGATCGATGCCATGGTAGCGACGGCTTCGACCGGATAGTCGCCCGAGGCAGATTCTGCAGACAACATGATGGCATCGGCGCCTTCGAACACCGCTGTCGCAACGTCGGACACTTCGGCGCGGGTCGGGACCGGTGCCGAAATCATCGATTCCAGCATCTGGGTAGCAACGACGACAGGCTTGCCGGCGCGGCGCGCGGCGCGGATCAGCTGCTTCTGCAGGCCGGGAACAGCTTCCAGCGGCATTTCGACGCCGAGGTCGCCACGGGCAACCATCAGCGCATCGGAAAGCTCGATGATCTCGTCGATCCGCTCGATCGCCTGCGGCTTTTCGATCTTCGACATCAGGCCGACGCGCCCGCGGGAAACCTTGCGAACTTCCGACAGATCTTCCGGGCGCTGGATGAACGACAGGGCGACCCAGTCGACTTCATCGGTTTCGAGCACGGCGTCGAGGTCGGCACGGTCCTTTTCAGTCAATGCACCGACGCTGAGCAGCGTATCGGGCAGGCTGACGCCCTTGCGGTCGGAAATCTTGGTACCGGCGATAACGGTGCAAACAATGCTCTTGCCGTCCGCCTTGTCGGCGCGCAGATGCAGCTTGCCGTCGTCAATCAGCAGGCGGTGGCCGGCCTTGACCGATTCCAGGATTTCCGGGTGCGGCAGGTAGACGCGCGTTGCATCACCCGGCTCGTCCTTGTTGTCGAGCGTGAAGGTCTGGCCAGGAACCAGATCGACCTTGCCGGCTGTGAACTTGCCGACACGCAGTTTCGGACCCTGAAGGTCGGCCAGAATGCCGATCGGGCGGCCACAGCGCGCCTCGACGTTGCGGATACGCTTGATCAGCGTGCGCATCATGTCATGGCTGGCATGGCTCATGTTGATCCGGAAAAGATCAGCCCCCGCCTCATGCAGCTTCTGGATCATCTCTTCTTCGCTCGATGCCGGTCCGAGCGTTGCGAGGATTTTGACTTTTCTATTCCGCTTCATCAGTTGTGGCTTTCTTGGGTCCCTGGGGTATCGGACAACTGAACCATCCAGCTTCCCTGACGCCCCGTGTCGTATTCCTTGAATCCCATCCGCTGGAAGCCGCGCGCGAAACAATCCTGCACGCCGGTGACCTTGAACTCGTTTTCGGCGACACACATGTTGACGTCGCCCGTCCAGCGTCCGCCGCGAGCCGCATCCTCAGCGTAGAGATAATAATAACGTGATTGAAGTTCGCCTTCGATAAGGGTCGCGCAGGTGGTCGCGGGAACCTGCCACCATCCCTCCGTGATCCAGCCCTCCTTGGCCCGGTAGCCGATGGCAACGCCAACCAAATTCTGGGTGCCATTGCAGACGCGGAACTCGGCCCGCGCGTCGCTCGCCACCAGAACCGGCGAAAACGCCGTTAGAGCGAAGAGGAGAATGGCGCTCAAGGACCAGTTCCGCAGATTCAGCCTGGAAAAAGGATATCTGGACACGGTTTCCAATGGGTCTCCATTGTGATTTGTCGTGGCACTTTCTTGCGACGGTGGGGCTCGAATGTCAACGCGACTCTAATCGATTACATCCGGCTTTTTGTTGACTGAAACATCGTAAATTCGCCATTCTCTTGCGATTGCCACCACAGCATGCCATCAAATTTCGTCAAGTATGCAACGAGTTGAAACTGTATGCCGCAAACGTCGTCTTTCGAGATCATTGAGGGTAACAATGCAACCGGGCTGGTGCTTCTGGCCGATCACGCGACGAACCGGCTGCCATCAGAATATGGCCGGCTCGGCCTTCCGGAAAGCGCATTCGCCCGACATATCGCTTACGACATCGGCGTCGAGGCCCTCGTTCGCCGACTGGCAGCGCGGCTTGGCGCTCCCGCAGTGCTCAGTTGCTTCTCGCGCCTGCTGATCGATCCGAACCGCGGCGAGGACGACCCGACGCTGATCATGAAGATCTCCGACGGCGCCATCATCCCCGGCAATCACCCAATCACATCGGAGGAATGGGAAAGCCGCCTCAACCGCTTCCACCGGCCCTATCATCGGGCGGTTTCGCAGACCATTGCTGCGGTTGGCAATGCGAGCGGCAAGGCACCGCTCATCATCTCCATTCACTCCTATACGCCTGCCTGGAAAGGCGTACCCCGCCCCTGGCATGCGGCGGTTCTCTGGGACAGCGATCCGCGCGCCGTCCGCCCGTTGATCGAGGCACTGGAGGCTTCGGGCGAAGTTCTGGTGGGCAACAACGAACCCTATGACGGCGCCTTGCGCGGCGACACGATGTTCCGCCATTGCATGGAAACCGGCATGGCCCACGCGCTGATCGAAGTGCGGCAGGATCTGATCGGCGACGATATCGGCGTCGCGGAATGGGACGAACGGCTTGGACCGATCCTTGCCGATTTGAACGCGCGCCCTGAATTGCACGAAATCAGGCGCTATCCTTCCCGCACCGGACCTTACGCATTCTGACAGTTGAGAAAGATCGACGATGAGCGACCTGACACCGCAACAACAGCTTGAGTTCGAAGCCGCCGCTTTTCGCCGCCTCGTTGCCCATCTGCGTGAGCGCAGCGATGTGCAGAACATCGACCTGATGAATCTTGCCGGTTTTTGCCGCAACTGCCTGTCCAACTGGTATCGCGACGCGGCCAACGCTGCCGGCGTGCCGCTGGACAAGGAAGCATCCCGGGAGATCGTCTATGGCATGCCGTATGAGGAGTGGCGGAAGCTGAACCAACGGGAGGCATCCGACCAACAAAAGGCAACTTTTGAGGCCAGCAAGCCCAAGGAATAACGCCGGCCGAGGTCGGAAATCCGCCTGATGTTGCGCAATGTCACTTGACCTCGAACGCACTTCGCGGCAGGTCACAGCCTCACAAATTCAAGTCCCCAACCCATTCAATCCCCCAACAAGGAGAACAACCATGTCGGATGCCCACGGCGTCGCACGCGACCAGCTCCGCTCGTTCATCGAGCGCATCGAGCGCCTGGAAGAAGAAAAGAAGACCATCGCGGACGACATCAAGGATGTATACGGCGAAGCGAAGGGAACCGGCTTCGACACGAAGATCCTGAAAAAGGTTATCGCGATCCGCAAGCAGGACAAGGACGAGCGCATGGAGCAGGAAGCCATCCTCGACACCTATCTCGCAGCGCTCGGCATGATCGACGCGCCGGAAGCGGAATAACCTGGTTCACGTGCTGACGCACTCATCAGCACGCATGAAAATATCGAAAAGGCCGGTACAAGACCGGCCTTTTGTTTTTCAAGAAACACAAGCAACAGCAAGCGTGAACGCTATCCGTGTCACGCGGCGTCGCTGCTCTTTTCGCGTCGCGGCAGCTTCCAGCCCGGGCGGACGAAATGGCAGGTATAGCCATTCGGTATCCGCTCCAGATAATCCTGATGCTCTGGTTCCGCTTCCCAGAAATCGCCGACGGGCTCGACTTCCGTCACCACCTTGCCCGGCCAAAGGCCTGAAGCATCGACATCGGCGATGGTCTCGGCTGCAACGCGTTTCTGCTCGTCGCTGGTATAGTAGATCGCCGAGCGGTAGCTCGCGCCCCGGTCATTGCCTTGGCGGTTGAGCGTCGACGGATCATGTATCTGGAAGAAGAATTCCAGCAGATCGCGATAACTGATCCGCGAAGGGTCGAAAGTGATCTCGATGCCTTCCGCGTGGCTGCCATGGTTGCGATAGGTCGCATTCTTGACGTCGCCGCCGGTATAACCCACCCGGGTCGAAATCACGCCGTCATAACGGCGGATAAGGTCCTGCATGCCCCAGAAGCAGCCGCCGGCCAATACTGCGCGTTCAGTTGTCATCGGATATCCTCCACCTGATCGAGATAATCACCGTAGCCTTCCGCCTCCATCTTGTCGCGATGAACAAAGCGAAGCGAGGTCGAGTTGATGCAGTAGCGCAGGCCGCCGCGATCCCTCGGGCCATCGGTAAAGACATGGCCGAGATGGCTATCGCCATGCGTGGAGCGGACTTCGGTTCGGATCATGCCGTACGTCACATCGCGCAATTCGGCGACATGGGCCGCATCGATCGGCTTCGTGAAGCTCGGCCAGCCGCATCCGGATTCAAACTTGTCGGATGACGCAAACAATGGTTCACCCGAGACGATGTCGACATAGATGCCCGGCTTCTTGTTATCGAGATATTCCCCGGTACCCGGCCGTTCCGTGCCGCTTTCCTGCGTGACGCGATACTGTTCCGGAGACAATTTGGAAATCGCTTCCGGGGTCTTGCTGTATTTGGGCATTCATACACTCCTTGTCCGTTTCAAACAGGATCACCTTTCCGGCCTTCAATAGCATGCGTAACACGTCGTGCAGAGAACTGCAGCGAGACAGGAAACGCGCGGCCGGCAAAGAGATGACGGTGATATAGGAAGGAGAATGCGCTTTCGCCACGCCCGTTAAAGACAGAATGGCTCTCTCCAGCGCACACAATGCACACATTCACGTGATGCTGATCCGTCAAGCACCATGGTCAAAATGCAAAAAGCCCGCTGTCACCAGCGGGCTTTGCTGTTGATTCACGGGTCTCTTCAGTTCGTGCTGAACTTCTTCACTTCGAGGAAGTTGACGGCATTGCCGCTGAACCGGGCCGTGTCGATGGAAACGGCATCGTTCGAGAAACCGGCGGAATAGACCGTTGTCGGTGAAGCACGCAGGGTCTTGCTGACGAAGCGCGGTGCCTTCACCGGCTTCGACAAGGTTGCCATGCGGCCGTTCGTCAAAGCCCAGGAGGAAATGATCTGCTGCGTCAGCTTCGGCTCGGTGCGTACTGACGAGCGGGTCGCCGCATCGGCCTCCTGCTTCTTTGGACGCTTGCCTTTGGTCGGAGCTTCAATGTTGCCCTCGAAAGCATCGTCAAAGATCGCGGCACGCGTTTCGGCACCGGACTGCGGTGCGAAAGCTGCCATCTCGATCGGTTGTTCCTGCCGCGTCGGCTGCGCCAGAGCAACGCGTGTCTGCGCCTGCGCAACGGCTTCTACCGGCTGCTCTGCAAGCGCAACAGCCTGCGGCTGAACACGTTCGGCGAAGGATGGAACGGCGACATTGGCATCAGCCGCAGCCATCAAAGCTTCCTCGCCTGCCGGGCGTTCGCCTGGAACCGGCACGAAGCCAAGCGCGGCTACATCTTCTGGAAGAACTGCGGCATTCGGATCCGTCGAGGCCATCAGCGTGTCGCTGCCGGCATCGCCGTTCGCGCCGCGCTTGCCGAGCATCTGCGGCACCGGAATCTTGTACGTGTTCAAGTCGGCATATTCGCCTTCCGTGGCAGCCGGTTCAGGCAAGGCCGCAGCCCAGGCTTCCTGCGCCGTCTCCTTGGTCGGGGCAACCAGAGCCGTCTGCACACCGCCGTCTGCCGGTACGTCCTTGAACGCAGGCCTTACGCCGGGAACGGGTGCCGCGACATCCTTTTCCTGCGCAGCAACCTGCTCAACGGAATTTTCCACGCCGGGCAAGGCCTGCTCCGCTGTGGCAACCTGCGTGACCTTGGCGGCCGGCTGCTCATCGGCACCTTCCAGCTCACCGCTGGCGATTGCGTTGGGTTCTTCATCCTCGTCACCGCCGCCAAACAGCATGGCGAAGAGGTTGCCCTTGCGCTTGGTATCCTTGTCGCCGGCACCCTTGGCGCCGCCGCCCGCCACTTCGATGGCACTTTCGCCGACACGACGCTTATAGTCTGCAACGGCGACCTGATAACCCGGCAACGGCTTGCCGTCAGCCGGAACATGCATGGTCTTGCCATCGGGGAACAACCGAACGAGTTCGTTGCGGCTCATGCGCGGCCAGGCGCGCACGCCGCCGACGTCCATGTGCACGAACGGCGAGCCGGAGGTCGGATAATAACCGACGCCGCCGACCTGGAATTTCATGCCGATTTCACGCAGCGTCTTCAGCTTGACGTCGGGCAGGTAGAAATCCATCGCCTTGCCGAGCATGTGCTGGCTCTTCTTGGCCACACCTTTGGAACGCGACCGCAGCATGCCGTTGGTGGCCGGCGAGCGATAGGCGGAAACCACGTGGATATAATCGCGCGAGCCGCTCTTCTGATAGACTTCCCAGACGAGATCGAGAAGACGCGGGTCCATCTTCGTCGGTTCGTTGCGGCGCCAGTCACGCAGGAAGCGATTGATCTGCTGCAGCCCCTTGGCGTCGTAGCGGCCGTTGCGCTTGAACGTGATCGAGGCCTTTTCCTGGGTGTGAATGAAATAGAGTTTGAGCGTGCGTGTCTGGCCCGCCGCTTCGACGGGCGGGGCCATGCCGGGGGTAACGAGGGAAGCTGCGATCAGGAGCGATGCGAGAACACGCGGCATCTTACGGGCCGCGGCGGCGCAAAAGCGGGTTATCACGGAGCCGTTAGGCTTCTTGAATCCGAACAAATTTTGCAAACTCAATCCCCGTCCGACGGACAATGCGTCCCGTGGCTGCTCAGATGACTGTCAATTGCGGTCACAGAATGGCAAATATGCCACAGTCATCGGTTATCCTTATAATATAGTGAATGGTTCACTAACAAGGTCTAAACGACAACAGCCAAATACGACGGATCGTTACGCTTTGTTATCCCTGACTTTATGCGGCCTCGCTGAAGGGATCGTCCGGATTAATGCCGTAATCCTTGAGTTTACGGTACAATGTCGAGCGTCCGATGCCGAGTTTTCGCGCCACCTGGCTCATTTGGCCACGGTAGAATTTGAGCGCGAAGCGAATCAGTTCCTCTTCCACATCGGCCAGTTTTCGCACATTTCCGCCATCATCGACGCTCGCAATCGCGTTTTCGGGATGATGATCCGTGGCCGCGTTTCGCGAATCCGCTCTCTCGGCGGCGCTGAAATGCGGATAGACCGGCGGCAGGTAATCGGCTTCGACAACCGACGTTTTTGAAGGCCCCGTTTCTTCCCAAGTGAAGCCGGACTTCTCCGCGACGACATAGCCGGGGATCTGCGTGGCAATTTGCGGGAAATCCTTGACCGTCAGTTCCGCGCCTTCGGCAAGAACGACAGCCCGGAAAATGGCGTTCTCCAGCTGGCGGATATTGCCGGGCCAGTCATAGGCCGTGAGCAGTGCCATCGCCCCGCTTGAAACCGAGAGCGATGCCGTCAGCCGCTGCTCCACAGCAAAACGCTCGACAAACGTGCGCACCAGAACCGGGATATCTTCCTTGCGCTTGCGCAGCGCAGGAATGGCGATGGGGAAGACGTTCAGCCGATAGTAAAGGTCCTCGCGGAAACGGCCCTCGCGCACTTCGTTGATCAGATCCTTGTTGGTGGCCGAGATCAGCCGGACATTGACCTTTTGCGGATGGCGGGCGCCGATCGTCTCGATCTCGCCCTGCTGGACAGCACGCAAAAGCTTCACCTGGACTTCGAGCGGCAGGTCGCCGATTTCATCGAGGAACAGCGTGCCGCCGTCGGCGTCGGCAAATTTGCCGGAATGTTTTTCGGTGGCGCCGGTGAACGCACCCTTCTCATGACCGAAGAGAATGCTTTCAACGAGATTGTGCGGAATTGCACCGCAATTGACGGTGACAAAGGGCTTGCTGGCGCGCTCGCTCGCATGCTGGATGGCACGCGCGACCATTTCCTTGCCGACGCCGGATTCCCCTTCGAGAACGATCGGGATGTTGGACTGCGCAGCACGGCGCGCGAGGTCGAGCACCCGGATCATTGCCGGGCTTGCCGAAACGACATCGTCGAAACCGACGGAGCCACTGCGCGAGCGTTTTGGCGCACGCCCCTTGCCGTCGCGATGGTCAAGCTTCAGCGCGTTGGTGATGGCAACGTTGAGACGTTCGGGCGATACCGGCTTGACGACGAAATCGAAGGCGCCGGCCTGCATCGCGAGAACGACGGTCTCGATGCCGCCCTGCCCTGTCTGCACGATGACCGGCGTATCGATGCCACGTTCGGCGATCGCTTCGAGGAAACCATGTCCGTTCATTTCCGGCATCATCAGGTCGAGCAGGATCACGCTGATCAGGCCCCGCTTGCGTTCCAGAAGCTCAAGACCGCTGCGGCCGTTGTCGGCGAGATGCGCAATATGACCGAGACGCTCGATCATGTTCGTCAGCAGCCGGCGCTGAACCGGATCGTCATCGATGACGAGAATCTGGGATGTCATGAAGGCCTCCTGCTTTCCGCGTAGAACCCGATCGCCACATCATGTGCCGTATCGTGAGAAGCATTCCTGTCAGAAAGGCCTGAAAATCCTCTTTTGAGAAATGCTTGCATTTTAACCATTGCCGACGTTAGGTCATGGCCCCATATCCGCCCTCTGCTTCGCCGCTCGAATCCGGGCCGGCATCGACAAAAAGAGTGAACGCTCATGCACCGTCTTCCTTCTTTCCAGACATCTTCACGCATCGCCCATGCGACCGCTTCAGGCGCTGCGGAGGCGGCGCAGCTTGGCGACCTGCCGTCTTGGAAACTGGAAGATCTCTATCCTTCTGCGACGTCTCGGGAATATCTCGACGACATGGCCAAGGCGGAGACCCTGTCGCTGGCGTTCGAAGCCAAGTGGAAGGGCAAGCTGACGCAAGCAGCCGCACTTTCGGGCGATGAAGGGATCGGCGCAGCCGTGCGGGAATTCGAAGCGCTCGAAGACCTGATGGGCAAGATCGGTTCCTTTGCCGGCCTTACCTATTTCTCCGACACGTCCAATCCGGTCAACGGCAAGCTCTATGGCGACGCCCAGTCGAAGCTGACGGACATGGCCAGCCACCTGCTGTTCTTCTCGCTGGAAATGAACCGAATCGACGATGCCGTCATCGATAAAGCACTCCAGAACGACACGCTGGCTGCGCACTACAAGCCGTGGATCGTCGACCTGCGCCTGGACAAGCCCTATCAGCTCGACGACAAGCTGGAGCAACTCTTCCTCGAAAAATCGATGACTGGCGCCAGCGCCTTCAACCGCCTGTTCGACGAAACCATGGCGGCACTGACATTCAAGGTGGATGGTGAGGACCAGCCGCTTGAAGTGACGTTGAGCATGCTGCAGGAGGCCGACCCGGCTATCCGGAAAAACGCGGCGCAGGCGTTGGCCGAAACCTTCAAGGCCAATATCCGCACCTTCACGCTGATCACCAATACGCTCGCCAAGGACAAGGAAATCTCCGACCGCTGGCGTGGCTTCGAAGATATCGCCGACAGCCGCCACCTCGCCAACCGGGTCGAGCGCGACGTGGTCGACGCACTGGCCGCCGCCGTGAAAGACGCCTATCCGCGCCTGTCCCATCGTTACTACGCGATGAAGGCAAAATGGCTCGGCATGGAACAGATGGAATTCTGGGACCGCAACGCGCCGCTGCCGGAAACCCCGACCTCGCTCATCCCCTGGAGCGAAGCCAAGGAGACCGTACTGTCGGCCTATAACGGCTTCGAACCGGAAATGGCCGATATCGCCCGCCGCTTCTTCGACGGCGGCTGGATCGATGCGCCGGTCCGTCCGGGCAAGGCGCCCGGCGCCTTCGCACATCCGACCGTGCCGTCGGCGCACCCCTACGTGCTCGTCAACTACATGGGCAAGCCGCGCGATGTGATGACGCTTGCCCATGAACTCGGCCACGGCGTGCATCAGGTTCTCGCCGGCGACCAGGGCGCGCTGATGGCCTCGACGCCGCTGACGCTTGCCGAAACGGCATCCGTCTTCGGCGAAATGCTGACCTTCCGCGCGCTCCTCGACAAGACCAAGGACAAGCGCGAGCGCAAGGCAATGCTCGCCCAGAAGGTCGAGGACATGATCAACACGGTCGTGCGCCAGATCGCCTTCTACGAATTCGAGCGCAAGGTCCACACCGCCCGCAAGAACGGCGAACTGACCGCCGACGACATCGGTCAACTCTGGCTATCCGTGCAGGAGGAAAGCCTTGGGCCGGCGATCCGGATTTCCGAGGGTTACGAGACCTATTGGGCCTATATCCCCCACTTCATCCATTCACCGTTTTACGTCTACGCCTACGCCTTCGGCGATTGCCTGGTAAACTCTCTCTATGCCGTCTACCAGAAGGCTGAAACCGGCTTCCAGCAGAAGTATTTCGAACTCCTGAAGGCCGGCGGCACCAAGCATCATTCCGAACTGCTCGCCCCTTTCGGCCTCGACGCCACCGATCCGTCGTTCTGGGCACAGGGCCTGTCGATGCTGGAAGGGCTGATCGACGAGCTTGAGGCGCTTGATAGACAGGCGTAATTCTTGAGCGGATGCAGGATATGGAAGCGAGCTTTGCGGATCCCAGCTTGGGTCCTCGGGTCAGACCCGAGGATGACGATCCGGAGACTAGGCTCACTGAAAAGCCGAGACCGGCATTCTGCAGGCAACCCCATTCTCCGTCATCCTCGGGCTTGACCTGAGGATCCATGCGGACGCTATTGTGAACAGCATGACCGACACCGGCCCTTTTGTCCTTTTCCGCGACGACAGCGAAGACAGGACGACCGTCTTTGCCGAACCTTCGCGCGTCATCACCGCTCACACGAAGGCGGAATTCTGGCGCGGGCTGAAGGAAATGGAAGCGGCGCACGCGACAGGAAAATGGCTTGCGGGCTTCATGAGCTACGAGGCGGGTCATCTCTTCGAGGAGAAGCTCAGCCCCTTCGCCGAGGAAAACCGCCGCACGCCGCTGATGTCGTTCGGTATCTTCGACGGACCTGCGGAAGAGCATCCGCTCACCGAGCCCCGTCGCCGTATCGAGAACGAACCCTTCATTACCGAGCCCCGCGCAAGCTGGAATTTTGAGGCTTACAAACAGCGCTTCGACCGCCTGCACCAGCACCTGCGGCAGGGCGATTGCTACCAGGCCAACCTCACCATGCAGGTCGATGCCCGCTGGAATGGCGATCCGCTTGCCGCCTTCTGGTCGCTGATCGAGCGGCAGCCGGTCAAATACGGTGCGCTCGTTTCGCTCGATGGCCCGATCCTTTTATCGCGATCGCCCGAGCTGTTCTTTCGCGTCGACAAGAACGGCTGGATCGAAACGCATCCAATGAAAGGCACCGCGCGCCGCGGCGCGAGCCCGGCGGAAGACCAGGAAATCATCCGCGAGATGCGCGAGGACCCGAAGTCTCAGGCCGAGAACCGGATGATCGTCGACCTCTTGCGCAACGACATTTCCCGCATCACGGAGGTGGGCACGCTCGACGTGCCGAAGCTGTTCGACATCGAAACCTATCCGACCGTGCACCAGATGGTCAGCCACGTGCGGGCGAAGCTCTTGCCCGACACCGGCATCACCCGGATCTTCGAAGCACTCTTCCCCTGCGGCTCCGTCACCGGCGCGCCAAAAATGCGGGCGATGGAAATCCTGCATGATCTCGAAGATGGACCACGCGACGCCTATTGCGGCTCGATCGGCTTCATCGCCCCGGATGGCACGATGCGTTTCAACGTCGCCATCCGTACCCTGTCTCTCTTTCCGGATGGCGAGGCCATCTTCAACGTCGGCGGCGGCATCGTCTTCGATTCCACCGCCGAAGCGGAATACGAAGAATGCCTGCTCAAGGCCCGCTTCGCCGTCGGCGATACCTGGATCGAACGATGAACGATTTCTCGCTGATCGAGACGATGGGATGGCAACCCGGCATCGGCATCGTCCGCCTGCGGCTGCATCTGGCACGACTGAAGCGCTCGGCAGGGCGTTTGGGGTTTGTGGGGGCGGAAAGGGCGGAAGAAAAGCTGGCGGAAGTGCTTGGGGAGAGTTTACCCCCCTCTGCCCTGTCGGGCATCTCCCCCTCAAGGGGGGAGATCGCTGGCGACGCAACCCTTATGAAAGCCGGCTCCGGATCGATCTCCCCCCTTGAGGGGGAGATGTCGGCCCGGCCGACAGAGCGGGGTAAAGCTCGGGGTGCAGCCGCCGATCAATCACCCCTCCGCGTCCGCCTAACACTTAGCCCCTCCGGCGAGATCGCCGTCACCACTGCGCCCTTCACTCCGCTGCCCGAAAACACCGTCTGGCGCGTCGCGATCGCCTCGACCCGCCTCGATTCCTCCAACAAGCTCCTGCGCCACAAGACCACCCGGCGCGAGATCTACGAAGCCGCCCGCGCCGAACATCCGGCGACGGATGCGGACGAAGTGCTGCTGCTCAACGAGAAGGCCGAGCCCTGCGAAGGCACGATCACGTCGATCTTCCTCGATGACGGATCAGGCATCCTCAAAACGCCGCCGATTTCCTGCGGACTTCTCGCCGGCGTGCTGCGGACCGAACTGATCTGCGAACGCCACGCCCGCGTGCAACGCTTGACGCTTGGCGACCTTCAAGCCGGCGGGCTTTATGTGGGAAACTCATTGCGCGGCCTGATCAAGGCCCAGCTAATTTCAGCGTAGGCTGACCGCGATCCTGTCGCGGCCGGAATGCTTGGCCTCGTAGAGTGCGGCATCGGCCCGCGAATAGAGCGTGCGGGCGCTGTCGCCCCGCTCCAGAACGGCGATGCCGGCAGAGCAGGTGTAGAAGAACTGCGGCACAGCCGCCAAGGGGCGCGCGGTTCTGATATTGTCCAGCACGCGGTCAACGATCTTCCGGCCTTCCGGCAATGTCGTTTCCGGAAAGATCAGCATGAATTCCTCGCCGCCGATGCGCCCGAAGCAATCATGGCGCCGCACGAGCGGATGCACCCGACGGGCGAAGTCGAGGAGAATATCGTCGCCGGTCTGATGGCCGTACCGGTCGTTTATGCCCTTGAAGAAATCGATATCGAGAATGCAGACGCAGCCGCTGAGCGATCCCAAGGCGGTCTGGTTGCGGATCATCTCCTCCAGTTTCGACATCATGTAGCGCCGGTTGGAAACACCGGTCAGTTCATCGGTCTGCGATGCCTTGACGGCAAAATCGCGATCCTGCCGCAACGTGCGTTCGTCAGCCCGCAGATGCGTGATGTCGTTTGCGATGCACAGCATCCAGCCGTTCCGGTCGACCGTTTCCGTCATCCATAGCCAACGGCCGTCGACGAGGTCGGTCTCGAAGGCACGGAACTTCACCTTGCCGCGCCGCGATTGCGCCGAGACCACCCAGGCCTCAAAGTCGGGCACACTGATGACCGTACCAAGGCCAAGTGCATGATTGCGGCGCATCAGGTCGGGCCAGAGCGGCGTTTCGTGATCGCCAAGAGCGAAGGCCGAACGAAAGGCCCGGTTGGCATACCGCAGGCGATCGTCATGATCATAGAGCGCTATGAGGACGTCAGTGTCGTCTCTCAGGGAGGCAAGGCTGGCTGCTAGATCATCCATCACACTGATTCCGTATCATGCCTTCATTGTAGGGCGGGCATAACGCGGCACCATCCCGAAATATGAGGAGTTGCGCAGATTCGGCAGGCATGCCGTTCGCATGCTTAATCAACAGGGACATTGTGTCCGAAGAAGGAACATCACAGAAGAATCAAGGGGCTGGCGCTCCTGGACGTTCCAATAGCGTTTTCAGCGTCCAAATTCAAACGTCTGAAATGAAAAAGCCCCGCCGGCGCGAACCGGCGGGGCTGATGACGGAGAAACCGTAGCTTATTCGGCAGCAGCCGGATGCAGCACGCCGCGACGGATCTGGTCCGCTTCGATCGATTCGAACAGTGCCCGGAAATTTCCTTCGCCGAACCCTTCATCGCCCTTGCGCTGGATGAATTCGAAGAAGATCGGGCCGATCACCGTCTTCGAGAAGATCTGCAGCAGGATGCGGGTCATGCCGCCATCGACCACGCCTTCACCGTCGATCAGAATGCCGTGCTGTTTCATCCGCTCGATCGGTTCGTCATGACCGTGCACACGGTCATGCGAAAGTTCGTAGTAGGTATCCGGCGGGCCGGGCATGAACTTCAGATCGTTGGCAGCCAGCTTGTCGGTTGCCTCATAGATACCGTCCGTTCCAACAGCGATATGCTGGATGCCCTCGCCCTTGTACTTGCGCAGATATTCCTCAATCTGGCTGGTATCGTCCTTGGACTCGTTCAGCGGAATACGGATCTTGCCGCAGGGCGAAGTGATCGCCCGGCTCGTCAGACCGGTGATGCGGCCGTCGATGTTGAAGAAGTGGATCTGCTTGAAACCGAACAGTTCGCGGTAGAAATCCCACCACTTGTCCATGTTGCCGCGATAGACATTGTGGGTCAGGTGATCGAGATAGTAGAAGCCGACGCCTTCGGGCTTCGGATCGCGTTCGCCCAGCCATTCGAACTCGGCCTCATAGGGCGATCCCTTCTTACCGTAGGTTTCGATGAAATAGAGCAGTGAACCGCCGATGCCGACGATGGCCGGGACGTCGAGCGCCTTATCGTTGTCTTCATAAGGTGTCGCCCCCTTGGAGACGGCATGCTCGAAAGCGTGCTTGGCATCGACCACGCGCCAGGCCATCGACGGTGCGCAAGGGCCGTGATCGGCGACGAAACGCATGGCATGGCTGCCCGGTTCGGCATTCAGGATGTAATTGATATCGCCCTGGCGCCAGACGGTGATGTCCTTGGTACGGTGCTTGGCAACGCAGATGTACCCCATGCGGGTGAAGAGTTCGCGCAGCTTTTCCGGCTCCGGATGGGCAAATTCGACAAATTCGAAGCCATCCGTGCCGGCCGGGTTTTCGGTGGTGATGCCGGTCGGGGGCGCATCATGCGGGAAGGGTCCCATGGTTCTCTCCTCTGAACTCGATCGTGGTGCGCATGATGGCGCAAATCTCGTGCATTGTGCTTGCATTGTCACGTGATATAACCAGAACAACGCACGGTTTGTGCATTTCTTGTGGAGTTCATGCACGAATGGAACGGCTTGACGGATATGACCTGAAGATCCTCGCACAGTTGCAGGATGATGGCCGCCTGACCAACAACGAACTGTCCGAACGGATCGCCCTGTCGCCATCGCAGTGCTCGAGGCGGCGGGCTCGACTGGAGACCGAGGGTTTCATTCACAGCTATCGTGCGATGCTAGATCGCGGCAGGCTGGGGCTCGATCTCATGGTGGTCATCGCGGTTACCCTTGCCACGCACAACCGCGACAATGCCAAGCGTTTCGCAGCCCTGATCGCCGACCTGCCGGAGGTTCTGGAATGTTATGCGCTGACCGGCGAGATGGACTATCACCTGAAGGTCGTGACCTACGACCTCGCCGGGCTTTCGCATTTCGTCAACGACGTGCTCCTGCCACACGACAGCGTGCAGCACGTGAAGACCTCGATCGTTCTGGCGACGCTGAAGGATTTTCAAGGATTGCCGGTTCGCCAGCGCGGCAAGTTCTAACGGGGCGCCTTCGCCATCGCCTTTTCGACGGCAGTCAACCCTGACGAAAGTGCCGCGAAGCCATTCGTTCCCAGTAGCGTTTCCAGTTCCGCCGAATAGTCGCGCGCCAACTTCGTCAGTTCCTGATAGGCTTTGGCGCCGGCGACCGTCAGCTCTAGGTGTTCGACGCGGCGGTCGTCTTCATGCTGCGTCCGCTTCAGCCAGCGGCGCTCCTCGAGCGCGAAAACGGCACGGCTGACTTTGGTCTTGTGCATGGTCGAGTGCACGCCAACCTCGGTCGCCGTCATGCGTCCGCAACTGCCGAGCGCCGCAAGCGTCCGCCATTCCGGCCGCGTCAGGCCATATTCGGCCTTGTAGGCAGCCGCAAACCGCAGAGCGACGAATTCCGCCGCACGATTGAGACGAAACGGCAGGAACTGTTCGAGATCGAAATCGCTCGCTTCCATGGCTTCCTTGATAGTTACAAAATTGACAGTTACATTTGTAACCATATTGATGGAGGAGATGCAAGCCATGCTGGAGAAAACCAGGACTGTCGATGCGGTGGCGAATAGCCCGCAATACATGCCGGGTTTCGGCAACGACTTCGAGACCGAGTCCCTGCCCGGTGCGCTGCCGCAGGGCCAGAACAGTCCGCAGAAGTGCAATTATGGCCTCTATGCCGAGCAGCTCTCCGGTTCCCCGTTCACGGCACCGCGCGGAACCAACGAGCGCTCCTGGCTCTACCGCATCCGCCCGAGCGTGCGCCACACCCGCCGCTTCTCAAATGCCAGCTACCCCTTCTGGAAATCGGCGCCGTGCCTCGACGATCACTCGCTGCCGCTCGGCCAGCTGCGCTGGAACCCGATCCCGGCGCCATCTGAAAAGCTCAATTTCCTCTCAGGCATCCGCACCATGACGGCCGCTGGCGACGTCATGACCCAGGTCGGCATGGCAGCCCACGCCTACGTCTTCAATGACGACATGATCGACGACTATTTCTTCAATGCCGATGGCGAACTGCTGGTCGTGCCGCAACTCGGCACTATTCGCGTGTTCACCGAAATGGGCATCATGGATGTCGAGCCCTCGGAGATCTGCCTCATCCCACGTGGCATGATGTTCAAGGTATCGCGTCTTGGCGAGGGGGCCGACTGGCGCGGCTATATCTGCGAGAACTACGGCGCCAAGTTCACGCTGCCGGATCGCGGCCCGATCGGCGCCAACTGCCTCGCCAACCCGCGCGACTTCAAGACGCCGGTCGCCGCCTACGAAGACAAGGAAACGCCGTGCCGCGTGCATGTGAAATGGTGCGGCAAGTTCTATGTCACCGAGATCGGCCATTCGCCGCTCGACGTGATCGCCTGGCACGGCAACTATGCGCCGTTCAAATATGATCTCCGGACTTTCTCGCCGGTCGGTGCCATCCTGTTCGATCATCCCGATCCGTCGATCTTCACGGTGCTGACGGCCCCGACAGAGGAATCGGGCACCGCCAATGTCGATTTCGTCATCTTCCCGCCGCGCTGGCTGGTGGCCGAGCACACCTTCCGTCCGCCCTGGTATCACCGCAACATCATGAGCGAATTCATGGGCCTGATCCACGGACAATACGATGCCAAGGAAGAGGGCTTCGTGCCCGGCGGCATGAGCCTGCACAACATGATGCTGCCGCACGGGCCGGACGCGCCGGGCTTCGAGAAGGCATCCAATGTCGATCTCAAACCGGTCAAGCTCGACCACACCATGGCCTTCATGTTCGAGACCCGCTACCCGCAGCAACTGACGCGCTACGCTGCCGAACTCGAAACGCTGCAGGACAACTACCGCGAATGCTGGGATGGTCTCGAACGCAAGTTCGACGGAACGCCCGGCATCAAGTGACGTAGTTCGTAACAATGGCCCCTCATCCGCCCTATCGGGCACCTTCTCCCCGTCGAGACAGGGAGAAGGACCAAGCGGCAGCCTCGGTCATCCCCTCTCCCCGCATGCGGGGATAGGGCTAGGGTGAGGGCCAAGCCAGCGAAGAAATATGCCGTATCGTGTCTGTGAATAATTTACGAAAGCCAAGCACATGAAACTCGCCACACTCAGAGATAGCACCCGCGATGGCCGCCTAGTCGTCGTTTCAAAAGACCTGACCCGTTGCTCCGAGGTCGGTCATATCGCCCGCACGCTGCAGGCGGCGCTGGACGACTGGGCCTATGTCGGCTCACGCCTGAGCGAGGTTGCGGAAGGCCTGGAAACCGGCGCGCAGCCTTCGATGCGCTTTCACGAACACGAAGCCGCCTCTCCCTTGCCGCGCGCTTATCAGTGGGCGGATGGCTCGGCCTATGTCAATCATGTCGAACTGGTCCGCAAGGCGCGCAACGCCGAGATGCCGGCAACCTTCTGGACTGATCCCCTGATGTATCAAGGCGGCTCAGACTCGTTCCTTAGCCCCCGCGATCCGATCGTCATGGCCGACGAATCTTACGGCATCGACATGGAAGCCGAGATCGCCGTCATCGTCGATGACGTGCCGATGGGCGCAACACTCGACGAGGCCCGCTCTGCCATCCGTCTCGTCATGCTCGTCAACGACGTTTCCCTGCGCGGACTGATTCCGGCCGAACTCGCCAAGGGTTTTGGCTTCTTCCAGTCGAAACCCTCCTCGGCCTTCTCCCCTGTCGCCGTCACTCCGCAGGAACTCGGTGACGCCTGGGACGGCGGCAAGCTGCATCTGCCGCTGCTCGTCGATCTGAACGGCAAGCCCTTCGGCCGCGCCAATGCCGGCATCGACATGACCTTCGATTTCGGTCAGCTCATCGCCCATGCAGCCAGGACCCGGCCGCTCTGCGCCGGCACCATCATCGGCTCGGGCACTGTCTCCAACAAGCTGAACGGCGGCCCCGGCAGGCCGGTTTCAGAAGGGGGCGTCGGCTATTCCTGCATTGCCGAGATCCGCACCATCGAAACCATCGAAACGGGCTCCGCCGTCACACCGTTCATGCGGTTCGGCGATACTGTCCGCATCGAGATGAAGGACAAGGCCGGGCATTCCATCTTCGGAGCGATCGAGCAGACTGTCACGAAATGCGAAAAGCGCTGAGGGTATCTCCATGAGCGATACGGTTCTGTTCGACTACTGGCGCTCGTCGGCGAGCTACCGGGTGCGGATCGCGCTCAACATGCTGGCGATCCCCTACCGCGCCGTTCCCGTCGATCTCTTGGCCGGGGAACACAAGCGGGCGGAGCATTTTGCCCGAAATCCGCAAGGGCTGGTGCCGGCGCTTGCGATCGACGGACAGATGCTGACCCAGTCCCTGGCCATCATCGAATATCTTTCCGAGACGCGACCGAATGCTAACCTGCTGCCCTCCGATCCACTGGAACGCCAGCGCGTCCGGGCGCTGTCATATGCGATTGCTATGGACATCCATCCTGTCTGCAATCTCGGCGTCGTCTTCCATGTGATGCAGCAATCGCAAGACCCAGACGCGATGCGATCAGCCTGGATGCGCAAATTCATCGGCGAGGGCCTCGAAGCCTTCGAGCGTATGCTGGACTGCCCGCATACCGGCGAATTCTGCCATGGCGATCGTCCCACCATGGCCGATCTCTGCCTCGTACCGCAGATCTACAATGCCCGCCGCTGGAACGTCGATCTTTCCGCCTGCAAACGCGTCACGGCAATCGCTGAAAGGTGCGAGGCTCTTCCTGCATTTGCAGCAGCTCATCCCGACAGGAGTGCACCGGCGTCGAATTAATATTTTGAAAAATAACGTATTTTCTGTCATACTACAGTTGTGGCGGCACCTTTTACGCGTGTCGCGTCAGGTTCCGACCATAGAAATGCCGACCCCGGCAGGACAGGTCAGACGCAGCCTCCTCTTCGGCCAGGTTACCGGCAAAGGAGGTGCGTCATGGTACGCAAAACGATCCGAAACCTCGTTGGAACCGCCGCAATTGCTCTTGCGGTAACGACCCATCCGGCAGCAGCGCAGCAGCCGGTGTTCAATTGCGCCGAACATTCCAAAGTCGTCGAAAGCCTCGGCACCCACTATTCCGAGACCCTTCAGGCGGTCGGCCTCATAAACCAGGCCGCGATCCTCGAGGTCTTTGTTTCCGAGAGCGGCACCTGGACCATGCTGGTGACCAACCTTAGCGGTCATAGCTGCGTGGTCTTTGCCGGTGAAGGCTGGGAAACACTCCCGATCGTTCCGGGATTGAAGACGGAACTGCCGGCCTTTGGCCAGACACGCTGAAACCGCTCCGTGGCTCGCAGTCCACGGAGCATGAAGGTGTGAACAACTGCCTGTTTTCATCCCTTGCGGGACAGCATTTCAAGCCCTGCGCATGAATTGCGGTTCCCGTGACTATCTTCCCCCGGGACACATTCCGGAACGCTCCACGCGGTGCGCCAAATGGCCGCTGGACGACTGACAGGTGCTGACACCAGCCGGCCGGATGGCGCGGGCCGGGCTCTTTATTGTGACAGAAATCTATGCTCTAGGGCCATTCGAGGCATGACAGGGCGAAATCTGCCCGCTAAAGAGTCAAAAGAACCCGTCCCCAGGAGAAAAAGCAAAATGGCAGAGACAACCTACCCGATCTACGGCGAGATCACCGGCCCGATCGTGATGATCGGTTTCGGCTCCATCGGCCGCGGCACCCTGCCCCTGATCGAGCGCCACTTCAAATTCGACAAGAGCCGGATGGTTGTCATCGACCCGCGCGACGACGCTGACCACACCGAAATCATGGCAAAGCACGGCGTCCGGCATATCAAGTCGCATGTCACCAAGGAAAACTACAAGGAACTGCTGAAGCCGCTTCTGACCGAAGGCGGCGGCCAGGGTTTCTGCGTCAATCTTTCCGTCGATACCGGCTCGGTCGATCTGATGAAGCTCTGCCGCAAGCTCGACGTTCTCTACATCGACACGGTCGTCGAGCCCTGGCTCGGCTTCTACTTCGACAAGAACATGAAGAATTCAGAGCGCACCAACTATGCGCTGCGCGAAACGCTCCGCAAGGAAAAGGCAAAGAACCCGGGCGGCGCAACCGCTGTTTCCACCTGCGGTGCCAACCCGGGCATGGTTTCCTGGTTCGTCAAGCAGGCGCTGCTCAATCTTGCCAACGATCTCGACGTGAAGTTCGACGAGCCGGACCAGCATGACCGCGAAGGCTGGGCCAAGCTGATGAAGAAGGTCGGCGTCAAGGGCATCCACATCGCCGAGCGCGACACCCAGCGCACCAAGCATCCGAAGCCGTTCAACACCTTCTGGAACACCTGGTCGGTCGAAGGCTTCATCTCGGAAGGCCTGCAGCCGGCCGAACTCGGCTGGGGCACCCATGAAGAGTGGATGCCGAAGAACGCCAAGAAGCACAAGAAGGGTTGCCAGGCGGCAATCTACCTGGAGCAGCCGGGCGCCAACACCCGCGTTCGCACCTGGTGCCCGACCCCCGGCCCGCAATACGGTTTCCTCGTCACCCACAATGAATCCATCTCCATCGCCGACTTCTTCACCGTCCGCGACAAGGATGGCGACGTGACGTTCCGTCCGACCTGCCACTATGCCTATCATCCGGCAAACGACGCCGTGCTGTCGCTGCACGAAATGTTCGGCAATGGCGGCAACGCGCAGCCGGTCCATCACGTTCTCGACGAGGACGAACTGGAGGACGGCATCGACGAACTCGGCGTGCTGCTCTACGGCCACGACAAGAACGCCTACTGGTACGGTTCGCGCCTGTCGCTGGAAGAAACCCGCCGCATCGCGCCTTACCAGAACGCGACCGGCCTGCAGGTGACGTCGGCTGTTCTCGCCGGCATGGTCTGGGCGATTGAAAACCCGACCGCCGGCATCGTCGAAGCCGACGAGATCGACTACAAGCGCTGCCTCGAAGTGCAGACGCCGTATCTCGGCCCGGTTGAAGGGCATTACACCGACTGGACCCCGCTCGACGGTCGCCCGGGCCTGTTCCCGGAAGAACTCGACACAAAGGATCCGTGGCAGTTCAAGAACATTCTCGTTCGCTGAACCGACTGATTAAACTTCAATATTCGGCGCCCGGGGAACGATCCCCGGGCGTTTTTCGTTGATGATCGAATAATACCCGCCGTGCTTAAGCCCCACTCTTGCATTCAACTCCTGATCACGGCATGGTTTTTTCACCTCAAAGCAGCTTTCCGCGCACCAACCGGGAGACACATATGAAGCCGATCGCAATCCTGACCCTTCTGTCCGCAGCAGCGGCGCTGGCCTCCTGCATGGGCCCGCGGGAAGTGCGCGAGCTGCCGTCAAACCGGCAGGTGGCACCAGCCGGCGTCGAGGGCTCATGGGTCGATCCGAACGGCATCGTCTCGACATTCTCGAGCGGAACCTTCACTACGCGCACGACGGATACGAACCAGGTCCTCGCGTCCGGAAACTACGTCAATCTGTCGCCCACGCTGGTCGAGATCAATATGACTTCAATGGTTCGCAATACCCAATCCAAGGTCAATTGCGCCATGGTCAACCAGACGCAACTCAACTGCACCACCGATTCCGGCGCACAGTTCTCGCTTGCTCGCAAGGTGTGAACCGGCTGAGGGCAGAAAACTCGGAAAGCCTCCCGTTGCGGAGGCTTTTTTGTTTTGACGTCATCGATTTTAACCTTGCTCCGAGGCTCTGAAGAATTCGATCGAATTACTGCTTGATGTCGGCGCGTCCAAATGAAACCATCAGTCACGACCCCGCGGGTCATCTTTTGAGCGCAACAGCGATCCACGCCGCTGTTGGCTGACCACACCCGTCAAAACAGGAGACATCCATGATCAGACATTTGCGAACCGGGCTGATGACGGCCTCGATCCTTGCGCTTTCATCCGGTGCCGCCTTCGCCGATTATGAATTGAACATCCTGCATATCAACGACTTCCACTCGCGCATCGAATCGATCAACAAGTTCGATTCCACCTGCTCGGCCGAAGAGGAAGGCAAGAACGAGTGCTTCGGCGGCGTTGCCCGGCTGAAGGTCGCCATCGACCAGAAGCGCCAGGAATTGACCGGCAAGAATGTGCTGCTGCTGAACGGCGGCGATAATTTTCAAGGGTCGCTGTTCTTCACGACCTACAAGGGGGCTGCCGAAGCCGAATTCCTCAATCTGATGAAGTTCGACGCCATGACCGTCGGCAACCATGAATTCGACGAGGGCGAGGATGGCCTCATCACTTTCCTCGACAAGGTCACCTTCCCTGTTCTCTCCTCCAACGTGCTCGCCGGCTACAAGTCCAAGCTCGGCGATCGCATCAAGCCGTCGCTTGTTCTCGATGTCGGCGGCCAGAAGGTCGGCATCGTCGGCGCGGTCACCAATGACACCCCGGAAATCTCTTCGCCGGGCGACAATGTGCTGATCGGGATCGACGTCGATACGATCACCACCGCTGTCCAGGAGCTGAAGAAGCAGGGCGTCGACAAGATCATCGCGCTCACCCATGTCGGCTACCCGCGTGACCTCGCCGTCATCGCCAAGATCCCGGATGTCGATATCGTCGTCGGCGGTCATTCGCACAGCCTGTTGTCCAACACCGACGAGAAGGCCGAAGGGCCCTATCCGACGCTGGTCGATAATCCCGGCGGCTACAAGGTGCCAGTCGTGCAGGCGGGTTCCTACAGCAAATATCTCGGCGATCTCGTCGTCACCTTCGATGACAGCGGCGTCGTCAAGTCGGCCAAGGGCGACCCGATCCTGATCGATTCCAAGTTCAAGCCGGACGAAACAATCCTTGCCCGTATCAAGGAACTCGGCAAGCCGATCGAAGAGCTGAAGACCAAGATCATCGGAAAGACCGATGCGCCGATCGACGGCACGCGCGAATCCTGCCGCGCCAAGGAGTGCGAAATGGGCGACCTCGTGGCCGACGCCATGCTCGACCGCGTCAAGGGTCAGGGCGTGACCATCGCCATCACCAATGGCGGCGGGTTGCGCGCCTCGATCGATGCCGGCGACGTCTCGATGGGCGAGGCGATCACCGTCCTGCCGTTCCAGAACACCGTGGCCACCTTCCTGATCAAGGGTGCCGACATCACTGCCGCGTTGGAAAACGGCCTGAGCCAGATCGAGGAAGGTGGCGGCCGCTTCCCGCAGGTGGCCGGCATCAAGTTCTCCTTCGACAAATCCAAGCCCGCGGGCAGCCGTGTCTCAGTCGTCGAAGTCAAGGAAGGCGAGGCTTATGTGCCGCTTGATCCGGCAAAGACCTACAGCGTCGTGTCCAACAATTTCATGCGCAATGGTGGCGACGGCTATAGCGTCTTCAAGACCAAGGCGGAAAACGCCTATGATTACGGCCCGGGGCTGGAGACGGTGCTTGCTGACTACCTGACGGCGAACAATCCCTACAAGCCATCGACTGACGGTCGCATCACCGAAATCGCCGCTGCGACCCCAACGGAGCCGTCGACGCAGACAAGCACGGACACAACAGCGAAAACCGTGACGCCGGATGCAAAGCCGGCGGACACGACGACACCGGAAGCCAAACCTGCCGCAGGCACCGCGACAACGGCCGAGACCAAGCATGTCATCGTTAGAGGCGACACGCTATGGGATCTGGCGAAGGCCGTCTATGGCAATGGTGAACTCTGGAAGACGATCGCTCAGGCCAACGGCAACCCGGCTCCAAAGCGGCTGGAAATCGGCAAGGAACTGACGATTCCGGCCAAGTAAGACAATATGTCTCTTGCCGAACAGCCGGTCCGGGCTTTCCCGGGCCGGCTTTTCTTTTTAAGAACGGCATGAACCGTGGGGCAGCCTTTCCGTATAAGAAGCAAGACCCGTCACATGCAGGATATCCGAATGACCGCCACCGACATGACCGCTCCGAACCATCCACCCGTCAAAGTCGGAAAAATCGGCGTGCTGCTGGTCAATCTCGGCACGCCGGATGGCACCGACAAAGTATCGATGCGGCGGTATCTCAAGGAATTCCTGATGGATCGGCGCGTCATCGAATGGTCGCCGTTCTTCTGGTATCCGATCCTCTTCGGCATCGTCTTGAACACAAGGCCCGCCAAGGTCGGCAAGGCCTATGAGACGATCTGGAACAAGGAGCTGAACGAGAGCTACCTGCGGACCTATACCCGCAACCAGGCGGAACAGATGGCGAAATCCTTCGCCAACCTTCCGAATATCCGGGTCGATTGGGCGATGCGCTACGGCCAGCCGTCGATAAAGTCGAAGATGGATGAATTGCAGAAGGACGGCTGCGAAAAGATCCTCGTTTTCCCGCTCTACCCGCAATATGCGGCGGCAACGACGGCCACCGTCAACGACGAGGCGTTCAAGGCACTACTCAAGATGCGCTGGCAGCCGGCCCTTCGCACAGCCGCACCCTATCACGATGATCCCGTCTATATCGACGCCCTGGCAAACTCGATCACGAACCATCTTGCGACGCTCGACTGGGAGCCGGAGGTGGTGCTTGCCTCCTTCCACGGCATCCCGCAATCCTATTTCGACAAAGGCGATCCCTATTACTGTCAGTGTCAGAAGACAGCCCGGCTGCTGCGTGAAAAACTCGGCTGGCCGAAGGAGAAACTCCAGGTCACCTTTCAGTCCCGCTTCGGGCCGGAAGAATGGCTACAGCCCTATACCGACAAGACCGTCGAAAAGCTCGGCAAGGATGGCGTCAAGCGCATCGCCGTCGTCAATCCGGGCTTCGTCTCGGACTGCCTGGAGACGCTCGAGGAAATCGCCGAACAGGCGGCCGAAAGCTTCCATCATTCAGGCGGCGAAAAATTCACGCATATCCCTTGCCTCAACGACGGCGCCGACGGGATGCGCGTGCTGGAGCATGTCGTGCGCAAGGAGTTGCAGGGTTGGACGTAGGGACGCCATGATATCAAGCTTACGACGACTGTAATTCCAGCCTAATATTCCAACAATCCTTGCAAATATCCCTATCAACTGCCACGTCTTATCCTAGAGTGCACTAACCACAAGACGCACCCCAAGGGAGAACCACCCCATGCCTCTGGCCGGACTGGATATTGCCGTTATTGGACTTGTCGTCTTAGCCGTTCTTCTGATCTTCAAGGGTGTCAAAACAGTACCGCAAGGCTATCGCTACACTGTCGAGCGTTTTGGACGCTATACGAAAACCCTTGAGCCGGGTCTGAACATCATCATCCCTTTCATCGACAGCATCGGCGCCAAAATGAACGTGATGGAGCAGGTGTTGAACGTGCCGACGCAGGAGGTCATCACACGCGACAATGCCAGCGTGTCGGCCGATGCTGTCGCCTTCTTCCAGGTGCTGAACGCCGCCGAGGCCGCCTATCAGGTCTCCGATCTGCAGAGCGCCATTCTCAATCTCACCATGACCAACATCCGTTCCGTCATGGGCTCAATGGACCTCGACGAGCTTCTGTCCAACCGCGATGCGATCAACGACAAGCTGTTGCATGTCGTCGACGAAGCCGTCGGCCCCTGGGGCATCAAGGTTACCCGCGTCGAGATCAAGGATATCCAGCCACCCAAGGATCTGGTCGATGCCATGGCCCGGCAGATGAAGGCCGAGCGCGAGAAGCGCGCACTGGTGCTGGAAGCGGAAGGCGCACGCAATGCGCAGATCCTGCGCGCCGAGGGTGCCAAGCAATCGGCGATCCTCCAGGCCGAAGGCCAGCGCGAGGCAGCTTACCGCAACGCGGAGGCCCGCGAGCGATTGGCAGAAGCCGAAGCAAAGGCGACGACAATGGTCTCGGAAGCCATCGCGGCCGGCAACGTGCAGGCCGTCAACTATTTCGTCGCGCAGAAATACACCGAAGCCATGGCCTCGATCGGCACCGCGCCGAACTCGAAGATCGTGCTGATGCCGATGGAAGCCTCGTCGCTGATCGGCTCGCTCGGCGGTATCGGGGCGATCGCGAGGGAAGTGTTCGGCGATGGCGGCAATTCGCCGGCACCGGTGCGGCAGACGACGCCGCGCACGGAGCCCGTCCGCAACCCTTTCGAGACATCCCGGCAGGAAAGCTGATCCATGATCGAGCGCATCATCCTTGAACTTGGTCCATGGAGTTGGTGGGTGCTGGGTCTCGCGCTGCTCGCCGCCGAGGTCGTGGCGCCCGGTGTGTTCCTCGTCTGGATCGGCATTGCCGCTATTCTCACCGGCGTCGTCTCGCTGCTGCTCTGGGACGCGGGCTTCTGGGTCTGGCAAGCGCAGCTGGTGTTCTTCGCCGTTCTTTCCGTCGTCGCGGTTTTCGTCGGGCGCGGATTGCTTGCTCGCTCCGGCGACACGTCGGACGAACCGCTCCTCAACCAGCGCGGCGCCCGCCTCGTCGGCCGCACTGCCGTGCTCGAAAAGCCGATTATCGAAGGCCGGGGCCGAATTAGGCTCGACGACACGACATGGACCGTCAACGGGCCAGACCTGCCGGCCGGCGCGCGTGTCAGGGTGATCGGCAGTGACGGCGGCCGATTGACCGTGGAAAGCGCCTGAAATTCAAGCCGGAAGCCGTTTCGGAAAGGAATGGTTAACCACATCCGTTTACGGTTGCTCAACACTGGTAAACGGATTTCCGGGCATTCGGCAGATGACGCCATTCTTTCCACGCACGAAGAGGACGAGCCTCGCGCGCCCGGCGACCGCTGCGGCTTGGCTTATGGCCGGCTGTGCCCTGTTTTCACCGAATGCCACCTCCGCGCAACAGCTTCTTTCGGGATCTGACGGCACTTCCGCGGACACCACGACGATCACGACCGGTACCGCCAATACCAATGCCGCAGCGCTCCCCGGCGCCCCGGCCGGCGAGGATACGGCTGCGATCACCACCGGTTCGATCAGCACCGATAGTGGCGAACCGCTGCTCAACGATCCGACAATCGACGAAGACATGGCCCGCACGAACTTGCGCGAAAACACGGTCGACGGCCTGAGATCGCAGCTTGATATCGACCGCAACGAAGCGCAGGGCATCCGCCTTGGAAGCTTCGTCCTGAAACCGACGCTTGGCCAGACCTACAATTTCGAAAGCAACAAGACCGGCAGTTCGAAGGAAAGCCGCAGCTATCTCGAGACCGGCCTGAAAGGCACGCTGACCTCCGACTGGTCCCGTCACCAGCTGACGGTAACGGGCGAAGGCACCTGGCAGCACAACGTCTCAGGCTCCGGCGAGACCGAACCGACCGCCGACCTCGAAGCGGCCCTGCGGCTCGATCTCTCCGAGCAAACGACTGCGACGCTGAAGGCCGGCTATCATTTCGAGCGCGAAGACTCGACCGATCCGAACGCCGTCAGCGACGCAAGCACGCAGTCCGGTATTGACCGGTATACGCTCGGCGCCGGTATCGAGCGCGATTTCGGTATCTTGCGCGGTTCCGCCAAGGTTGATTTCGACCGCTACGTCTACGGCAACGTCGACCTTGAGAACGGTGACACCCTGTCCTTGAAGGACAGAAACCGCAATGCGGGCGCTGTCACCGTACGCGTCGGCTACGAACTCTCGCCGGCGCTCATTCCGTTCATCGAGGCTTCCGCTGGAAAATCAATCTACGATCTCAGGGAAGATACGCTCGGCTTCGAAAGATCCTATGATAGCTACGGCGCCCGGGCCGGCATCGAGGCCGATCTCGGGGAAAAGCTCAACGGCGAAGTCGCGCTTGGGTATCAGACGTATCGGTTCGACGATAACCGCCTCGACGAATTGAAGGGCTTCACCATCGACGGGCTGATCAACTGGTCGCCACAGCGCGGCACCGACGTGACCTACGGTATCTCGACCGGCCTCGAACCTTCGACCACGGCCGGCGAAAGCGGCGCCATGGTCTACACGCTGAGCAGCAGGGCAACGCACGAACTGCGCACCGCGCTTGTGGCACGCCTGTCGAACAGCCTGACTTTCCGCAATTTCCCGACCGGCAGTTCGGACGACGAAAAGGTCTGGCTGACAGGCGCCGGCCTCACGTGGGACTTGAACCGCTATCTCGCGCTCACGGGCGATGTCAGCTACGAGCACACGACGCGCGATAGCGGTCCGGCAACCAACATTGCGCGCGTCGGCGTGGGGCTGACGCTGCGGCGCTGACACGAAAAACCCGCCTGCGTTTCCGCAGGCGGGTCTCATTTTCCAGGCAGAGTTTACTTCAGCTTCGCCACAAGGGCTTTGAACTGCTCCTGTACATGCGGCCGGATGTCGTCGCGCTCGAGCGCAAAGGCCACGTTTGCCAGGATGAACCCGTCCTTTGCACCGCAATCATATGTATCGCCACGGAACACATAACCCGCGAAATCCTGCGAATTCAGAAGCTTCAGCATGCCATCGGTCAACTGGATCTCATTGCCGGCGCCGCGTTCCTGGCTCTCCAGGATCGAGAAGATTTCCGGCTGCAGGATGTAACGGCCGTTGATGAAGAAATTCGATGGAGCGGTGCCCTTGGCGGGTTTTTCGACCATGCTGGTAATGCGGAAGCCGTCGCCGACCGTCTCACCGACACCGACAATGCCATACTTGTGGGCCTGGTCCGGCGCGCATTCTTCGACGGCGATGATGTTGCCACCACTATGGGAATAGAGTTCGATCATCCCCTTCATGCAGCCCGGCTCGCCACGCATGATCATATCAGGCAGAAGCAGCGCAAACGGTTCGTTGCCGACGATCTCGCGGGCACACCAGACAGCATGGCCAAGACCGAGCGGCTCCTGCTGGCGGGTAAAGCTCACCGTTCCGGCCTTCGGCAACTGCGCGGCCAGGATGGTCATCTCGGCCTTCTTGCTGCGCTCACGTAGCGTCTGTTCGAGTTCGAAGTGAATGTCGAAATAGTCCTCGATCACATGCTTGTTGCGGCCTGTGACGAAAACGAAATGTTCAATACCGGCTTCCAGCGCCTCGTCGACGACATATTGGATGATCGGCTTGTCGACGACCGTCAGCATTTCCTTGGGAACAGACTTGGTCGCGGGCAGGAATCGGGTTCCAAGACCGGCCACGGGGAATACGGCCTTACGAACTTTACGCTTGTCAGTCATTGACATCTCCAGGATCACGGCACTGTGATTTAAATCGAGCTCGATTGCTATCAATAGGGATTAAGCGACAAATTGCTATTTTTTTACGAAGGAAGACGGCACCACCCATTCATGGTAAAGAATTTGTTGACTTCATTTTTGTAAGATTCCGATTCTGGCGGTTGCCTCTTTGGCTGAACAGCCCGAAAATGGAAGCACATGCACGTAACCTGTGCATGAAGCTGGCTCTAAAACTGTAAATTTGCGCACCGCCGATCAGCCTCTTGGTCCGGCAGGGCGCCGACCAACGGAAACGACAGCTGATGACAAAGATCCGAAAAAACCTCCTTTGCCGCGCCGCCGCCTTCATCACAGCCGCAGTTCTGTTTGCCTCGTCGCCTGCCTCGGCTGACGACGGTTTCGAGACCTGGATCAACAGCTTCTATGCCACGGCGGCAAAGAGCGGCATCACCAAGGCGACCTATCGCCAAGCCTTTTCAGGCGTCAAGACGCCCGATCCGGACGTCCTTGAGAAAGCACGCTATCAGCCCGAGTTCAAGCACAAGATCTGGGAATATATCGATAGCCGAGTGAACCCCTACACGCGCAAGATCGGGCAGGAAATGGCGGTCAAGCATGGCCGCACGCTCGCAGCGCTTGAGAAGCATTTCGGCATCGACAAGACGATCCTTCTGGCGATCTGGTCAATGGAATCCAACTATGGCGCCGTCCTGGAAAAGGACGAACGTCTGCACTACGTTCCGCGCGCGCTGGCGACGCTTGCCTATGCCGATCCAAAACGCGCTAAATATGCCAAGACCCAGCTGATCGCGGCTCTGAAAATCCTGCAAAACGGTGATATCAGCCCACGCGAGTTGAACGGCTCCTGGGCCGGCGCCATGGGCCACACGCAATTCATTCCGACCAGCTATCTGCTCTATGCTGTCGATGCCGACGGCAACGGTCACAAGGACATCTGGAACTCGGTACCGGATGCCCTGGCAACCGCTGCGAACCTGCTGAAGAAAAACGGCTGGCAGCCGGGACAGACCTGGGGCTACGAGATCGCGCCGCCATCCAACGGCAGCCAGTATGCCGGCCAGACGAAGACACTGGCGCAATGGGCAGCCCTCGGTTTCACCCGCCCGAACGGCAAGGCGTTCCGCAATGCGGATCAACGCGCCGAGCTGAAAATGCCCGGCGGTGGTAGCGGCCCTGGCTTCCTGATGACCAAGAACTTCTTCGTCATCAAGCGGTACAACGCCTCGGACTCCTACGCGCTCGGCGTCGGCCTGCTGGCTGACGAGATCGCCGGCTATGGCGGCATGCAGCAGGCATGGAGCCGGCCGGACGGTTCGCTCGACATCAAGCAGAAGTTCGAACTGCAATCCCGCCTGAAGGAACTCGGCTATTATGACGGGGAAGTCGACGGCAATTTTGGCTCCGGCTCCAAGGCCGCTATCCAGGCCTTCCAGAACCGCAACGGTATGGCACCCGATGGCGAGCCGACGCAGCACCTGCTGAAGGCGCTGCGGAACTAGCGATCACGAGCGCCCGGCGCTCGCAATTACGGCACAATCCGCAAGCATCCTTCTGCGCAACACCTTTCGAAAGAGAGGCGTTGCGCGCTTGCGGAGAAACGCACTAGACTTCACGGGCAGAGACATGCGGAACGGTGGCATGAGCGGCAAGAACAGCGACAGGATAGGTCTCCACTGGCTGCTGCACGGCCTGATCGTTATCGCGATCGGCATCACGGCCTTCGTGATGGAGCCGCCACGTCAGGCAGGAGCGCAGGAGCGCAGGTCGATCCTCGATATGCTGTTCGGTTTCGGCCGGCGACGCCAACCTCCGGTCTATGAAGACGTCCCGATCTACGAGCCGCGGCAGCGACAACCGCAACAGCAGCGCCAGAAGCCAAAGAAGGCGCGGCAGAAGGCCAAGCCCGCCCCGGTCGAACCCGCCCCCGTCGTGGTCGAGAAACTTCCGGACGCCAAGAAGGTGCTCGTCGTCGGCGACTTCGTGGCCGGAAGCCTTGGCGATGGCTTGAAGACAGCATTCGAAACGACCCCAGGCATTATCATCGAGACCCGCGCGAACGGTTCATCCGGCCTGGTGCGCGACGACTATTTCAACTGGCCGGAGAACCTGCCGGCCTATGTTGCCGAGGTGAAGCCCTCAGTCGTCATCGTCAGCCTCGGCGCCAACGAGCGCCAGCAGATGTCGATCGACGGGGAAAAGGAAAAATTCCGCACCGACCGCTGGCTTGCAGAATATACGCGCCGCACCGGCGCCTTTGCAGCACTTGCCCGCAGCGAGAAGATACCGCTTCTGTGGGTCGGTATGCCGCCCTTCCAGTCGACATCGATGACTGCCGACATGGTCACCCTCAACGGCATCTTCCGCACCGAGACGGAAAAGGTCGGCGGCACCTTCGTCGACATCTGGGACGGCTTCGTCGACGAAGACGGAAAATTCGTCATGACCGGCTCGGATATCAACGGTCAGCAGGTTCGTTTGCGCGGCTCGGACGGTATCAACATGACGAAGGCCGGCAAACGCAAGCTCGCCTTCTATGTCGAGAAGGACATTCGCAAGCTGCTCGGTGACGCCGCCGCCTCCACGCAGGATGTTCCGGGTGTCGGCGGTTTGAAAGACCTGGTCGTTGCGGCCCCGACCGCCAACGAAGACATCATCCAAACCCAGCCGATCAGCCTCGACGATCCCGAGCTTGACGGTGCCTCCGTTCTTCTTGGCGGGAATGCAGCGCTCACCAGCAACGGCAAAAGCCCGCGTGATCGCTTGGTCGAAAAGGGCGAGATCACGGAAGCTCCGGCGGGCCGCGTGGATGACTTCCGGCTGGCGAAACCGGAAACGGTGATCAGCAATCCGGTGATCAGGAATTGACCAGAGGAAAGCGGGCACGATGGACGCCAAACCCGTTCTTGCGGCGGTCGAACCGCAATTATTTGTCTCTGATATCAATGCGGCCTGCGATTTCTACGCCGATAAACTCGGTTTCCAAACCGTCTTCCTCTATGGCGACCCGCCCTTTTACGTCCAGATTCAGCGCGACAATGTGCGGCTGAACCTGCGGCATACCGATAGCCCTGCTTTCGACGATCGCTTCCGGCGCCACATTTCACCAGCGGTTGCGGGAGGAACCCTGGGGCGCAAGAACGTTCATCGTGCGCGATCCCGACGGCAATCTTCTCGCCTTTGCGAGTTAGAGCATCGTTCTTGCAGGCAATGCAAAAGGGCTCCGCATCGTGCCGAGCCCTTTTTTGACAGATCAGAACCGGGTGCATCGTCAGTCCTACCGCGGCAGGACAGTCGAGCCCATCAGCGCCTCATCGACCGCGCGCGCCGCCTGGCGACCTTCGCGGATCGCCCAGACGACCAGCGACTGTCCACGACGCACGTCACCTGCGACCCAGAGCTTGTCGACCGAGGTGCGGTAGTCCTTGTCGTTGGCAACGACATTGGTCGAACCGCGGCGGTCGGTGTTGATCGTCAGCTTGTCGCCGAGATCCTTCAAGACGCTGTCGGTAAACGGGCCGCTGAAGCCGATGGCGATGAAGGCAAGGTCAGCCTTGATGACGAATTCCGTGCCCGGGATGGGCTTGCGGCGTTCATCGACCTGACAGCACTTGACGCCGGTCAGCACGCCATCCTCACCGACAAATTCGAGCGTCGCCACCTGGAACTCGCGCACGGCGCCTTCAGCCTGCGAGGACGAAGTGCGCATCTTGGTGGCCCAGAACGGCCAGACGGCGAGCTTGTCTTCCTTTTCAGGTGGCTGTGGACGGATGTCGAGCTGGGTCACCTTGACGGCGCCCTGGCGAAACGCGGTGCCGACGCAGTCGGACGCCGTATCACCACCACCGACGACGACGATATGCTTGCCCCCGGCAAGGATCGGGTCCGACGGCCAACCGACGCTGTCGATGTTCTCGCGGCCGACACGGCGGTTCTGCTGGACGAGATAGGGCATGGCATCATGGACGCCGGCAAATTCGACACCCGGAATACCGGCGTCACGCGGCGTCTCGGAGCCGCCACAATAGATCACGGCATCATGCTCTTCGATCAGGCCGTCGACGGTCTTGTCCACGCCGACATTGACGCCGCAATGGAAGGTGACGCCTTCGCCGCGCATCTGGTCGACGCGACGGTCGATGAAGTTCTTCTCCATCTTGAAGTCCGGGATGCCATAGCGCAGCAGGCCGCCCGGCTTGCTTTCACGCTCATAGACATGAACTTCGTGGCCGGCGCGGGCAAGCTGCTGCGCCGCTGCCATGCCGGCAGGCCCCGAGCCGATGATCGCAACCTTCTTGCCGGTCTTCACGACAGCCGGCTGCGGTACGATATAGCCCATCTCATAGGCCTTGTCGGCGATCGCCTGCTCGACGGTCTTGATCGCAACCGGCGCATCTTCGAGGTTCAGCGTGCAGGCTTCCTCGCAGGGTGCCGGGCAGATGCGGCCGGTGAACTCCGGAAAATTGTTGGTCGAGTGCAGGTTGCGGATCGCCTCGTCCCAGTTGCCGTTGTAGACGAGATCGTTCCAGTCGGGGATCTGGTTGTGCACCGGGCAGCCGGTCGGGCCATGGCAATAGGGGATACCACAGTCCATGCAGCGCGCGGCCTGTTTCTGTACTTCCGGGTCCGACATCGGGATCGTGAATTCGCGGAAATGCCGAATGCGATCCGACGCCGGCTGATACTTCGCCAGTTGCCGGTCGATTTCCATGAAACCTGTAACCTTACCCATGCTTCGTCCCTTATATCATAGAGGAGGCCACGCGGGACCCCAGTACCAGGTGGCGAAGCCGATCAGCGCCCCCAGCACGATGAATTCCATATTGATCTCGTCGTTCACCATGAACGCGGTCGCCGGAACAGCGACCGCGACACCCGCCGAAATCACCCGATGAATGGCAGCGCCACGCGGCATTACTCCGCCGCGACGCCCATCCGCATGCGCTCCATTTCCTCCAGCGCACGCCGGTATTCGACCGGCATGACCTTGCGGAATTTCGGCCGGAACTCGACCCAGTGGTCGAGGATTTCCTTGGCACGCCGCGAGCCGGTATAGTGCAGGTGGTTCGAGATCAGCTGGTAGAGCCGCTCGTCATCATGGCGCGTCATGTCGCCGGAGATGTCCACGCGGCCCTTGTGCATGAGATCGCCACCGTGATGATGCAGCTTCTCCAGCATGTCGTCCTCTTCCGGAACCGGCTCGAGTTCGACCATGGCCATGTTGCAACGCATGGCGAAGTCCTCGCTTTCGTCCAGCACATAGGCGACGCCGCCCGACATGCCGGCCGCGAAGTTGCGGCCAGTCTCGCCGAGAACCACTACCACACCGCCGGTCATGTATTCGCAGCCGTGGTCGCCGACGCCTTCGACCACCGCGATGGCGCCGGAGTTGCGCACGGCGAAGCGTTCACCGGCAACGCCGTTGAAGTAGCATTCACCCGAGATTGCGCCGTAGAGCACTGTGTTGCCGACAATGATCGACTTGGCCGCGACGATCTTCGAATTTTCCGGCGGGCGCACGACGATGCGGCCGCCAGAAAGACCCTTGCCGACATAATCGTTGCCGTCGCCGATCAGCTCAAAGGTGATGCCCCGCGCCAGGAATGCGCCGAACGACTGGCCCGCCGTACCGGTGAGCTTCACCGTGATCGTGTCGTCCTTCAAGCCCTTGTGGCGATAACGCTTGGCGACTTCGCCCGAGAGCATCGCGCCGGCCGAACGGTCGACGTTCTTGATATCGACTTCGATCGAAACCGGGGTCTTCTGTTCGAGCGCGGGCTTTGCCGCCTCGATCAGCTTGCGGTCGAGGATATCGTGGATCGGGTGGTTCTGCTTCTCGGTCCAGTAGGTCTTTTCCTTCGGCGCATCGACCTTGTGGAAGATGCGGGAGAAATCGAGGCCGTTGGCCTTCCAGTGCGAGATCATCGCGTCCTTTTCAAGCAGTTCGGAAAGGCCGATTATGTCGTCGAACCTGGCAAAGCCGAGCGACGCCAGGATTTCGCGCACTTCTTCCGCAACGAAGAAGAAGTAGTTGACCACGTGCTCCGGCGCACCCTTGAACCGCTTGCGCAGGACCGGGTCCTGCGTTGCCACGCCCACCGGACAGGTGTTGAGGTGGCACTTGCGCATCATGATGCAGCCGGCGGCAATCAGCGGCGCCGTCGAGAAGCCGAACTCGTCGGCCCCGAGCAGCGCACCGATGATGACGTCGCGGCCGGTCTTCAGGCCGCCGTCAACCTGCAGAGCGATGCGCGAGCGAAGCCCGTTCAGCACCAGCGTCTGATGGGTTTCGGCAAGGCCGATTTCCCAGGGAGAGCCTGCATGCTTCAGCGATGTCAGCGGCGAGGCACCTGTGCCGCCATCATAGCCGGAGATGGTGATATGATCGGCGCGTGCCTTGGCAACGCCCGCCGCAACCGTGCCGACACCGACTTCAGAGACGAGCTTGACCGAAACGTCCGCCGCCGGGTTGACGTTCTTCAGGTCGTAGATCAGCTGCGCCAAATCCTCGATCGAATAGATGTCATGGTGCGGCGGCGGCGAGATCAGGCCGACGCCCGGCGTCGAATGCCGGGTCTTGGCAACCGTCGCATCGACCTTGTGGCCGGGCAGCTGGCCGCCTTCGCCGGGCTTGGCACCCTGCGCCACCTTGATCTGCAGCATGTCGGCATTGACCAGATACTCGGTCGTAACGCCGAAGCGGCCGGACGCCACCTGCTTGATGGCGGAACGCTCGGGGTTCGGCGAGCCGTCATAGAGCGGGAAGTAGCGGTCAGATTCCTCACCGCCTTCGCCGGTGTTGGATTTGCCGCCGATGCTGTTCATGGCGATCGCCAGCGTCGTATGCGCCTCGCGGCTGATCGAGCCGAAGGACATGGCGCCGGTCGAGAACCGCTTGACGATATCGGCAGCGGGCTCGACCTCGTCGATCGAGATCGGCTTGCGGCCGATCGCTTCTGCGTTCTTGACCGAGAACAGGCCGCGGATAGTGTTCATGCGAAGCGCTGCCCCGTTCACCATCTCGGCGAATTCGCGGTAGCGACCCTCGGCATTGCCGCGCACGGCGTGCTGTAGCGAGGCAACCGCATCCGGCGACCAGGCATGACCTTCGCCACGCATTCGGTAGGCATATTCGCCGCCGATATCGAGCGTGTTGGTCAGGATCGGATCGGACCCAAAGGCTGCCTGATGGCGGTTGAAGGTTTCCCTGGCGATCTCGTCAAGGCCGATGCCTTCGATCTGCGTCGCGGTGCCGAAGAAATAGCGATCGACAAGCTCCGACTGCAGGCCGACGGCGTCGAAGATCTGGCCGCCGCAATAGGACTGGTAGGTCGAGATGCCCATCTTGGACATGACCTTGAGGATGCCCTTGCCGACCGCCTTGATGTAGCGATAGACGACTTCGCTGCCATCGACTTCCTTGGGGAATTCGCCACGCTTGTGCATGTCGGTCAGCGTATCGAATGCGAGATAGGGGTTGATCGCTTCGGCGCCATAGCCTGCCAGCAGGCAGAAATGATGCACTTCGCGCGGCTCGCCGCTCTCGACGACGAGACCGACGGAGGTGCGAAGCCCCTTGCGGATCAGATGATGATGCACGGCGGCCGTCGCGAGGAGTGCGGGGATCGCCAGGCGATCCGGACCGATCTGCCGGTCGGACAGCACGATGATGTTGTAGCCGCCCTTGACCGCCGCTTCCGCCCGCTCGCAGAGCCGGTCGAGGATTTCCGGCATGCCTTCGGCGCCGCGCGTCACGTCATAGGTGAAGTCGAGCGTCTTGGTGTCGAAACGGTCTTCCGTATGACCGATCGAGCGGATCTTTTCGAGATCGCCATTGGTCAGGATCGGCTGGCGCACTTCCAGCCGCTTGGCATGGGCCATGCCGGCGTGATCAAGCAGGTTCGGACGCGGGCCGATGAACGACACGAGGCTCATCACCAGTTCTTCGCGGATCGGGTCGATCGGCGGGTTGGTGACCTGCGCGAAGTTCTGCTTGAAATAGGTATAGAGCAGCTTGGTCTTGTCCGACATCGCCGAGATCGGCGTATCGGTGCCCATCGAGCCGATCGCTTCCTGGCCGGTGGTTGCCATCGGCGACATCAGGATCTTGGTGTCTTCCTGGGTGTAGCCGAATGCCTGCTGGCGATCGAGCAGTGAGACGTCGCGGCGCAGCGCCCGCGGCTCAACCGGCTTCAGGTCCTCGAGAATGAGCTGGGTGTTGTCCAGCCACTGGCGGTAAGGGTGCTGGTTGGCAAGGTTCGACTTCACTTCCTCGTCGGAAATGATGCGGCCTTCCTCCATATCGATCAGCAGCATCTTGCCCGGCTGCAGACGCCACTTCTTGATGATGCTTTCTTCCCTGACCGGCAGGGTGCCGGCTTCGGACGCAAGAATGACGCGGTCGTCGTCGGTGACGAGGTAGCGCGCCGGACGCAGGCCATTGCGGTCGAGCGTCGCACCGATCTGCTTGCCGTCAGTAAAGCAGACGGCAGCGGGACCGTCCCACGGCTCCATCAGGGCGGCGTGATATTCGTAGAACGCCTTGCGTTCGGCCGCCATAAGCTGGTTGCCGGCCCAGGCTTCCGGGATCAGCATCATGACGGCATGCGACAGCGGATAGCCACCCTGCACGAGGAATTCGAGCGCGTTATCGAAACAGGCCGTGTCGGACTGACCTTCATAGGAGATCGGCCAGAGCTTGGAGATATCGTCGCCGAACAGCGGCGAAGACACCGATGCCTGACGCGCGGCCATCCAGTTGACGTTGGCGCGAAGCGTGTTGATTTCGCCGTTGTGCGCGACCATGCGGTAGGGATGCGCCAGCTTCCAGGACGGGAAGGTGTTGGTCGAGAACCGCTGGTGGACGAGCGCCACCGCCGATTCAAAGCGCGGGTCGGCCAGATCCTTGAAATAGGCAGCAACCTGATAGGCAAGGAACATGCCCTTGTAGACGATGGTCTTCGACGACAGCGACACCGGATAGAAGCCGGTCTCGGCGCCTTCGAAGGCATCATAGATGCGGTTGGAGATCACCTTGCGCAGAGTGAACAGGCGACGTTCGAATTCGGCGTTGGTCGCAGCATCGCGGCCGGCGCCGATGAACACCTGCACATGATGCGGCTCGGTGGCGGCAATTTCCGGCGCCTTGGAGAGCGAAGCGTTGTCGACCGGCACTTCGCGGAAGCCGAGCAGGGTCTGCCCCTCCTCAGCAACGACATCGGCGATGACCTGCTTGAAATGGGCGATCTGCGCCTCTTCCTGCGGCATGAAGAGGTAGCCGACGGCGTATTCTCCAGCCTTCGGCAAGGTCACACCCTGCGCGGCCATCTCTTCGCGGAAGAAACGATCCGGAATCTGCACGAGAATGCCCGCGCCGTCGCCCATCAAGGGATCGGCACCGACGGCGCCGCGATGCGTCAGGTTTTCCAGGATGAACAGGCCATCCTTGACGATCTGGTGCGACTTTTGGCCCTTCATATGGGCGACGAAGCCGACGCCGCAGGCATCATGCTCGTTGCGCGGATCATAGAGGCCCTGTTTTTTCGGCAGGCCGGACGGAAATGCGGTGTTTTTCTCAACCGTCGCCGTTGGGCGCACAATGTTGAGTCCAGTTACGGTGGATGGCGTAAAGTCCGTCATCGTCTTCCCTCCTGTTAACCCGATTGGTATCGGGTATTTCCGCAGTCCAGGCAGGCTTTGCGGGCAAGAGTCCCGTTCCGGCCGGCACCGGCATTATCGTTGCATGATCCTGATCCGGTCGCAAATGAAGCATTTACTGCATCAGGCAAAGAGTATCCGCGACCATCGCGATTGCTGCGTCAGCACGGGCTTTGAGCGCCCGGCGCGGTTGGCAATCGTCGGCCGGCGCCCCGCATTATGGGGGCTGTCCGGCGTCTTTCCGGTCTTGAGACCGAAATAGGACAGGTTTGCTGTCCTATTTCATAGGCTCTATGCCAGAAACACCCTTAGACCGCAAGACCACTAATGCAAAATATTCGATGAGATTTTACCGAACATTGCGGTTAATTTCGTGATTTTGTAATTTTATTTCAATAAGCCGCGATTTTCTTCGGTTTGGTTTCAAACTGGTCTGATATTGTCCTTATCTCGCCTTCTGCGGATTGATTGCGCCGACAGCATCCTTATGGTCTCTCACAAGCCATCAATCCGGGCATCGCATGCCCGAAAAATACAGGACCGCATCGATGATTTTTTCCTCCGACAACTGGGCGGGCGCCCATCCCGTGATCGCCGAAAGCCTGGTCAAGGCAGCCGGCGGCTTTGCGTCCGCCTATGGTACCAGCGAACTGGATAAAAAGGTCGAGAAGGCGCTCTCCGAAGTGTTCGAACGCGACGTGGCCGTGTTCTTCGTCGCAACCGGAACCGCCGCCAACTCCCTGGCGCTCGCCAGCGCCAACCGCCCTGGCGGCCATGTGTTCTGCCATCGCGAAGCGCATGTGAATGTCGACGAATGCGGCGCACCCGAATTCTTCTCCCATGGGGCGAAGCTATCCCCGGTGGACGGACCGCATGGCAAGATGAACCCGGCCCAGCTGGAGAAACAAATCAACCACTCTCGTGGCGGCGGTGTGCACGGCGGCCAGCCGATGGCCATCACCATGACCCAGGCTACCGAAGCCGGCACCGTCTACAGCCTCGACGAAATCAATGCGATCGCCGGCATTGCCAAGTCGGCCAATCTGCCGCTGCACATGGACGGCGCCCGCTTTGCCAATGCGTTGGTCACGCTTGACACGACACCGGCCGAAATGACCTGGAAACGCGGTGTCGATCTGCTCTCCTTCGGCGGCACCAAGAACGGCTGCTGGTGTGCCGAAGCGCTGATCCTGTTCGACACGAGCAAGGCCGAAGAGATGGGTTACCTGCGCAAGCGCTCCGCCCAGCTCTTCTCGAAATCCCGTTTCATCGCCGCCCAGTTCGACGCCTATCTTGAAGGCGGCCTCTGGCTCGATCTCGCCCGCCACGCAAACGGCATGGCAAACCGGCTTGCCGAAGGCGTTGCCGCATCGAACAGCACAAGGCTCGCCTGGCCGACGGGCTCCAACGAACTCTTTGTCATCCTGAAAAAGGAAACAGCGTCGAAACTGGAGGCTGAAGGCGCAGTCTTCTATGACTGGCCAGTGCCGCACACGCTGGCCGGATCAGTTGCCGCAGACGAGGGCCTCTATCGTCTCGTCACCAGTTTCGCGACGCAAACCGCCGATGTCGATCGTTTTCTTGATGTGGTGCGGTAAGCGAAACGCATGATCACCGCGGGCCGGACGGCTCGTTCCGGCTTCGGATGCACTACGGCACGGCGAGGCCCTGGTCCGGCACGGACACGCCGCCGATCGGACGAGCCGAGATCGGATCGACGTTACCGGCGGCGGCGAGCCGGCTCTTGAGCTTGAGGACCCTTCGATAGGCCGAGGCGATCGCTTTTTGCACCGCTACGTCCTTTGCCGCCGCGGCCTTCAGAATGGCAGTTACCTTCGTGTCGATCTCCGGATCTACCGATTTGGAATTACCGAACACAAGAATGTCGTTGCCGGCGAGAACTGCGCTGACGACTGCATCCTTGAGCGAGAATTGATCGGCAATCGCCGCCATCTGGAGATCGTCGGAGATAACCGCACCACGGTAGCCAAGCTCTTTCCTGAGCAGATCGCGAATGACGCCCGGTTCGAGGCTGGCCGGCAGCTTTCGCGTACCGGTCCGGAATTTTGCGTCATAGGTATGTCCGCTCATCACGAGGTCGGCATAGCCCTCGATGATGAGCTTGCGAAACACCTCGATCTCCGCAGGCTTCGATGTTTCGGTCACATCCGCCCATCCGTCGTGACTGTCACGCCGACTGGAACCATGCCCGGGGAAATGCTTCAGCACCGTCAGCACCCCATGCTCGCGATGGCTCTCGACGAATGCCGCGGAATATTGCACCACCGTTGATGGATCGGCGGAAAAGCTCCGGCCGAGGCGGCCGATAACCGGATTGTCGGGGTTCACGTCGAGATCGGCGACAGGCCCCAGATTGAGGTTGAAACCCCATTTGTTCAAATAGCTGGCAAGACCACCATAGGTCTCATAGGCTTCGCGGGGGGTTGTCTTGTGAGCAACCGAGCGGGCAGAAGGGACGCGTGGAAAGCCGGCTTTTTCGGGCACGCGCTGGATGGCGCCGCCTTCCTGGTCTATGGCAATCAGAAAGGGGTGGCGGGCGGAGTGCTGTAGCGCCTTGTTCATCGCCCGCACACTGCCGCGATCTGCGATGTTGCGCTGCAGATAAAGCACACCGGTAATCCGCCCCTTATGGGCTTTTTCGAGGATCTTTCGAAAATCGGCATCGTCGGTCGTGGCCCCCTCGAAACCGACCATGATCATTTGGCCGATCATCTCGGACAGATCGTTCCGTGACACGCTTTTAGTGTCGGCCAACTCCTGCGCAAGACACGCCGGCCCCGCCATCGAGCCAAGGAAAAAGAGAGCAATGAAAGTGGCTGCCCGCAACATGCGTTTCCCCTAGTCAAATCGCTCGGCGTCCTTCCGGTGCAGTGTCTCTCAGAAGGTGTTAGGCAGGCGGGACGTGCTAGTCCTTCGACACCGCCGGCACGACCAGGAAGGGCGAAACAATCTCCTGCGCGCGGCGGGCGGAAACCACACCGCGGGCGTCGACTGAATTTCCCGCATAACCACCCTTCAACCAGCATTTATTTCGCTTTGCCTTATTGGCGAAGGAAAGAGCGGTGCAGCGGTTGTCGCCCCGGCAATTCTGGAAACAGCCCGCATAGGTCCGGTCATCTGTTGGGCCAAGATCGAGCGCCTGGATATCCGCCGAAACCATGAGCTCCCACTCGATGGTGATCACCGCCGGCGGATCGCTGAGCCCCGCCTTGAAAAAGAAGCCGCTGGTCACGCCGCTCGCCTTTTGCGCCACCTCATAGCTGCTCTTAAGGAAGCAGCGCTGGGCCTTCCAGTTGAAGGTGAACATGCGACAGGCAAGATTACTGCTGCAAAGGGCTGCGCATTGGTCGGCCCTTTGCACTTTCAAGCCGGTTTCGTAGAGATCACCGCCAAAGAAATCGATATCGGCATAGGTCGCCATGAACCAGCTCTTCGGCGTGCTTTGGTCCGGTGTGCGTTCCATCGTACCGGTGAAATCGCCGGTCGTGTTGACGGCAACTTCGGTAGCCTCTCCCGGTTCGTGCGCTTGATCGGCGGAAATCTGGGCAATCCTGGCCTGAGCGAGATCGGCATAAACGGTGCCCGGAAACATCCGCACGATCGTCGCCATATCCGTGGGGTTGTTGCTGTTGCTGACCGCCTCCCACGCAACACGGGCCTTGTCGGTTTCGCTGCGCACTTCGCTCTGTGCCGGCGTTTGGGAAGCGCCCTGTCCGGGCCTCTGTCTTTCAGCCGCGGCCTCGTCCGTCTCGGCCAGCGTCAAGCTTTCGGCGGGCAGCGAGCCATATTTGTACGGTTCCTGCTTGCCGCCGGTTTCTTGCAGCACATCGTCGCGCACGTGGCGCAGCAGAAAATCGACGTCGAGGCCCGGTTGGACGATATGTTTGAGCAGTGCCTTTGTGAAAGGGCTGTTGCGCTCGGCGCCGTCACTCGCCGTTGTTCCATCCTTGGCTGCAAAAGCAACGACCGTGCCCTCATTCGGCTCGATGGGGGCCAGCCCGCGCCCGAGCGCCGAACGGCTCGTACCGAGACGCGACTGGATTTTCTTGAGAAACGGATTATTGCGACAAGCGTCGAGGAAAACGATGCGCAAACGCGAGGCGCCATTGACGGAATTCAGAACCAAGTCCAACGGCAGAGCCTGGAAGGCGATCTGGCTTTCGTTGTCGAGACGGGCGTCGATAGGGATGAGATAGTTGGTGCCGGACATCTCGATGCCATGGCCGGCATAAAACACCGCCGCGATTTCGGCCTGGTCGGCGAGTTGCGTGAATTCCATCAGCGAGTTTCGCAAGGAATTGTAGTCGAGGTCGAACTTGACCATGACCTTGAAGCCGATACGCGACAGCACCTCGGCCATATCCTCGGCGTCGTTGTGCGGATTGGTCAGCGCGGCTTCATTGGCATAGAGGGAATTGCCGATAACGAGGGCAACCTTCTTGTCCGTTTGCGCTTGCGCCAATCCGCACATGAAAAGAACGACTGCTGCGACGAGAGCAGGCAGCGCGGCGAAACGAACGCGGAAAAGGCCAACGGCACACACGGTCACTCCCCCGGTGCGGGATCGGACATTATACATGCGATCCGCACGCTTTTTCAGATTGACACAATTGCGACAAGAATCCAACGCCGCTGAGTCTATGACGAATCAGAAGAGAAAATGAGCCAAATAAAAAAGTGCCCTCGCAGGCGCCGTTTGTTCAAGTATTGATTTGTCCGAATGCTTGGTTTCAGTCAGCGCTGCTTCCGATCCGGGTGGAGCCTCCAGCTTGGCGACAACGGCTGAAGACGTCGAGCAATTTATCGGGGCTTGCTAAGCTCGACATGGGGGTAAAGGATTGGGGTACCCGATACCATAAAGAGACACCATGCGCCGCTTCCTGCCCGACACCTTCACCATCCTCCTCGTCCTCACCGTCGTTCTTGCCTCTCTTCTGCCGATTTCCGGGGAGCCGGCCGAATGGTTTGGCCTGGCGACGAAGATCGCGATCGGCCTTCTGTTCTTCCTGCACGGTGCGCGGCTGTCGCGTGATGTCGTGCTGGCGGGCCTGCTGCACTGGCGGCTGCATATCGTCATCCTGGCCTCGACCTTCGTCCTCTTCCCGCTGCTCGGCCTCGCGGTCGGCTTTCTGCCGCCAACCCTGCTGCCGCCGGCGCTCTATACCGGCATCCTCTTTCTCTGCGTCTTGCCCTCGACCGTGCAATCGTCGATCGCCTTCACCTCGATGGCCGGCGGCAATGTTCCCGCGGCCATCTGCGCAGCATCCGCCTCCAACATTTTCGGCATGTTCCTGACGCCATTGCTCGTCGGCCTTTTGTTTGCCGCCGGCGGTCATGGCGGCTTCTCGTTCGATGCGCTGGAGCAGATTCTGCTGCAATTGCTGGCGCCATTCATCCTGGGCCAGATTCTCGAGCCCTGGATCGGCAATTTCATCCGGGCGCGTAAAAAGCTGCTGATGCCGGTCGATCGCGGTTCGATCCTGATGGTCGTCTATCTCGCCTTCAGCAAGGCGGTGGCCGAAGGCATCTGGAGAACGTTTTCCGCCCGCGACATCGCCGTTGTGATCGTCCTCGACATCCTGCTCCTTGCCGTCGTGCTCATCATCACGATGGTCGGCAGCCGCCTGCTCGGATTTTCGAAAGAAGACGAGATCGCCATCACCTTCTGCGGCTCGAAGAAGAGCCTTGCCAGCGGCGTTCCGATGGCCAACGTCATCTTCGCCGGCCAAGGCATCGGCAGCATTGTCCTGCCGCTGATGCTGTTCCACCAGATCCAGTTGATGGCCTGCGCGGTGATTGCCCAGAAATATGCCGCGAGGGGTCGTCGTCGGGAGACGGAAGCAGCGGCCGCCGCCGCACAATAAAAAAGCGGCGCACCCGGACGCCGCTTCTTCATGCCGCAATCGAGGCTAATCGCTTAGTTGGCGTTGCCATCGATCTGGGTTGCTTCGATCTGCTTCGGCGCCGACTGCGCGGCAACGATGTCGATGCGGCGCGGTTTGGCGGCTTCCGGAATCTCGCGCAGGAGATCGATGTGAAGCAGGCCGTTCTTCAGCGAAGCAGACTGGATTTCCACGTGATCGGCGAGCTGGAAGCGGCGCTCGAAGGCGCGCTTGGCGATGCCGCGATACAGGAACTGGTTGTCAGTCGCCTTTTCTTCACTCTTTTCACCCTTGACGGTCAGCGTGTGCTCGCGGGCTTCGATCGAAAGTTCGCTTTCGTCGAAACCGGCGACGGCCATGGTGATCCGGTAGGTGCTCTCGCCGGTCCGCTCGATATTGTAGGGCGGATAGGTTTGCGACTGGTCCGGCTGGCCGAGACTGTCAAGCATGGTGAAGAGACGGTCGAAACCGACTGTGGATCGGTAGAGGGGGGAAAAATCAACGTGACGCATGGTGTCCTCTTTTGAGCAACTGTTGTGCGATCGTGGTTTTGTCATCCCGAAAGCGGCGACGGCAAAACCGGTGAACGAGCCCGTCTTCGGCGCCCGTAACGATGAGATGGGAATTGTTTTTGCGGCCTTCAAGACCCCGGCAAAACAAGTTCGAAGGACCAATGAGCTAGGCCTACCAGCCGATAAACGCAGGATGAACAGCCGGTTCCATATCCATTCAGCTTGCGTGCGGTAAAAACCGATCATCGGACGACAGGGCAGGCAGCAACGGTGAACGTCCCTTCTCCCGCATGTTGCCTGTCTTCAGCCGACCGACTGTCTCTGGCCGGGAACGGTAATCAGTCCCCCACCGTTTCCGGCCCTTTTTCTTTGACCGGCGGGATCGCCTCGCCTATCCCTCTTGCGTGGCCTGCACCGTTCCTTAATTGGTATGGACCAAGGATAAGCTTTTACCAATCCGGTGTGTTGCCTGTGCACGCTTGTGCTGCCATCGCACCGCTGCAAAGACCTGCCGGACCTTGCCCATGACGCCGACCCTTTACTCCACGCCCGATAATCCGATCCCCGGCAATCACACCGTTGGCTACTTCGATGGCGTGGGGAACAGGAAGATCCGCTATGCGATCTTCAAATCGGATGCACAGGTTGCCAAGGGCACGGTGGTGCTGCTGCAGGGACGCAATGAATCGATCGAGAAATATGCCGAGACCATCGGCGAACTGACCGCGCGCGGCCTCTGGGTGGCGACCTTCGACTGGCGCGGCCAGGCAGGCTCCGAACGCCTGCTGAAAAAGCCTCGCCGCGGCCATGTCCGCCGCTTTTCCGACTACGAGCGCGATCTTGCCATCTTCCTTGAGAAGATCGTGCTGCCCGATACCCGCCTGCCCTTCTTCATGCTCGCTCATTCCATGGGTGCGCTGATTGCGCTGTCGCAGGCGCCGTTGCTTGCCAGCCGCATCGACCGCCTGGCAATTGCCGCCCCCTTTGTCGCGCTTGGGGGCCAGAAGCTCGGTCACGGCATGATCGGCCTTATGGCCGCCGTTTTCAGCCTGTGCGGCCTCGGCTTCCTGCCGTTGATGCGCGACAGAGGCTCACTGCCATTCTCGGAAAACCTGCTGACATCGGATGCAAGACGCTTTGCCCGCAACAAGGCACTGACCGACACCCACCCGGAACTGGCACTCGGGCCACCCACCGCCCGCTGGCTGCATGAGACCTTCAAGGCGATCAAACGCGTATCAAGCCGCGAGCACCTGACGCAGATTCGCGTGCCAACCATCGTGCTGGCCCCGACGCAGGACAAGCTCGTGCCGCATCTCGCAGTCGAAAACCTCGCTCGTAATTTCCGTGCCGGCCACATGATCCCGATCGACGGCGGACGCCATGAACTGCTGCAGGAAGCGGATCACTACCGTGCCCAGGCGATCGCCGCGATCGAAGCATTCATACCGGGTAGCGGCGCGACGACGGCGATCACAGATATGGATGAACTGACAGACCACACAGAGATCACAGGGTAGCGCCTGGCAAACTGTGAACGCTCTTGCATGAAATACGGCGAAAACTCTGTTCAATTGCGTTGTTGTTGGACTTCATCGTTTATTTTCGACTGAATACCGGTAACCAAATCGCGAGACGGTGAATGCAAGAGGAAGACAAACAGGGTTTCAAATTAAAGCTGCCCGCCAGTTCCCTGATCAGTGCAAAGACAAATGCGGTCGTGGAGGCACCCGTCCGGATCGAGGGCAATTTGGCACTCAGCGGCTTTGTCGGCGCCTATACCTATGTCCGGATCGGCGCAAGCATCGGCGGCCAGACGGCATCGATCGGACGTTATTGCTCGATCGCACCAGGAGTGAGGATCGGTGACGGACACCATCCGCTGGATTGGCTGTCCACCCACCCCTTTCAGCGTGGCGAAGCCTTCTGGTTTGCGGACGAGCCGCAGGCGGCAAAGGGTTTGAAATTCCCCTCGAAGAAAAAGAACATTGTCGGAAACGACGTGTGGCTCAGCGCAGGCGCAATGATCATGCCAGGCGTGAAGATCGGTGACGGAGCCGTGGTGGCGGCAGGATGCGTCGTGACAAAAGATGTTCCGCCTTACGCGATCGTAGCCGGGGTTCCAGGGCGCATCATCGACTACAGATTTTCGCCCGATATCATCGCTCAGCTGCTGGACGCGCAGTGGTGGCGCTATACGGCCTCGTCCCTTGCCGGAATGCCCTTCGACAACATCAAACGGACGCTTGCCGAGATCGAGCGCAGGAAAAAGAGCGGCAAGCTGCGGGAAATCGATGCAGATCTATACCGGGTAACGAAGAAATCGGCCGAGGTCATCACCGATCCCTCCGAGCGTGGCCGAATCCTCGACAATTTCGCAGAAAATTGCGCGCTGACAAAAATCGACAATTCAGGGGACGCCGCGCGCGCTGAGCCCGAAGCCGGTTTCAAGCGCAACGTCAAACGCGTGACCAGCCGGCTTTTCCGCTGAGCTACCCCTTCAGGATCGCCAGTGCTTGCGCGTGAATTTCAGCGCTTCCGGCCGCAATGATTTCTCCACCCATTTCCGCCGGTCCGCCGGTCCAATCAGTGACGATGCCACCGGCCTGCTCGACGAGCGGAATGAGCCCGCCGACATCATAGGGCTTCAGGCCGCATTCGATGACGAGGTCGATATGGCCGGATGCGAGCAGCGCGAAGGCATAGCAATCGCAGCCATAGCGGGCCAACTGCACCTTGCTCTGGACAGCCTCGAAGCGGGTCTTGATATCGCCGGTGTAAAGATGCGGCGAGGTGGTAAACAGGATCGCGTGGGAAAGATCGGCGCAGGGTCGCGTCGAAATCACCTTGTCTTCGCCCGGCCCACGATAATGGGCATTCTTTCCGTCGGCAAAATAGCGCTCGCCGGTAAACGGCTGATCCATCAGCCCCATCACCGCCTCACCCTTGTGATAGAGACCGATCAGCGTGCCCCAGACCGGCAGGCCGGAAATGAAGGCCCGCGTGCCATCGATCGGATCGATTACCCAGACGTAGTCGCGGTCGAGCCCGACATTGCCGAACTCTTCGCCAAGAATGCCGTGTTCGGGGAAATGCGCCTCGATCAGACCCCGGATCGCCGCTTCCGCCGCGCGGTCGCCTTCGGTCACCGGGTCGAAACCGGCGGCTTCCTTGTTGGCGACACTGATGCCGGTGCGGAAGCGCGGCAGGGTTTCGGCCTTGGCGGCATCGGCAAGGCGATCAAAAAATTCACGGTCCGGCAGCATGAAACCTCGCGAAAATCGGAAAATGAAAGGCTGAATGTGCTTATGGCACATTTTTTTGAAAAAGAAGTCATTGGTGAAAAAATAGAAAAACAGAGTGGATTCGCAGAGGCGAAGGCGATCTTGGCCAAACTTCTCGAAGAACGTGCCTCAAAAAACAAAAAACACGGCAAAACAGAGCATTTCATGACGTTTCGGCACGGCGCGCCGTGATGCGGCGCACCAATTGTGGCTAAATCTGGCTTGACAATTGTGCGCTGCAATATTAACTTTTTCCTACAGTCACTTGTGACTGTAAATACCCTCCTTGGGTGTTTCCTCCCTAGACTTAGCCGCGCCACAAGCGCGGTTTTTTTTGTCATGATCTTGGGGAATGGACGGTGGCTTTACTCGGCCGCCAGCGAAGAATTTCCGGCGTATTTTTCCACATGCGCCGCAAACCCGCCAAGAAACATGCCGATCGCCTGCGAGAGCATCGGAAAGTCCGGCTTCTTCTGCAGTGTCGCCTCATCGACATAGAGACCGCGGTTGATCTCGATCTGCAGCGCATGCAGCCCGCGCGCGGGCCGGCCGTAGTGCTCCGTGATGAACCCGCCGGCATAGGGCTTGTTGCGAGCGACGGAAAAGCCGAGGTCCTCCAGCAGCGACACGGCGGTGCGCGACAGGTCAGCCGAGGCGCTGGTGCCATAGCGATCGCCGATGATGAAATCCGGCCGCTGCCCGGTTCCCGCCAGGCGGATATTGCCGGGCATGGAATGGCAATCGATCAGCACTGCCAGCCCGAACTGGACATGCGTGCGGGCGATCAGCCGCCGCAGACAGGCATGATAGGGCTTGTAGATGGTCTCGATCCGCTCGAGCGCTTCTGAGACCGGAAAGCGGCCACGGTAGATCTCCATGTTTTCCGCCACCAGTCGCGGCACGGTGCCGAGACCGCCGGCCACCCGCATCGAGCTGATATTGGCATGCGGCGGCAGTTGTCCGTCGAACATGCGCGGGTCGAGTTCGTAGGGCTCGCGATTGACGTCGAGAAAGGCGCGCGGGAAATGCGCCATCAACAGCGGCGCGCCGAGACTTGTTACGGAATGGAACAGTTCGTCGACGAAATGATCTTCCGAGCGGCGGATCGACAGGCCGTCCAGTCGAGACTGATCAAGGAAGGATTGCGTGTAGATCCGGCCGCTGTGGGGGGAATTGAAGACAAAAGGAATGCGTTGCATTTCCGGCTCGCGAACTTCGAACTGTTCGGTTTCGCTGACGTTCTGCGTCATCGCAGCCCTTTTTTACCATGTCACAATCTTGAGGCTTCGTGTATGTTGCCAGTAGGCAGCAATCATGTCCATAGTCGTTTCCTGCCGGTGAGCGGGGCTTGATCTTCAGTCTTCACCGGATATTTACCCAACTGCGGTTTCATGATGTTACCGCAATTCCCGACATCGACACGTAAGGTGCAACGGCTTTAATCCATGAGTCCAAAAATTCTCCTCGCCGAAGACGATAACGACATGCGCCGCTTCCTGGTGAAAGCCCTGGAAAAGGCCGGTTATAAGGTATTGTCCTTCGACAATGGCGCCAGCGCCTACGACCGGCTGCGCGAAGAACCGTTCTCGCTCCTCCTGACCGATATCGTCATGCCTGAAATGGACGGCATCGAGCTTGCCCGACGGGCAACCGAACTCGATCCGGACCTCAAGGTCATGTTCATCACCGGCTTCGCCGCCGTGGCGCTCAACCCTGATTCGAAAGCCCCGAAGGACGCCAAGGTCCTTTCCAAACCATTCCATCTGCGTGATCTTGTGGATGAAGTGAACAAGATGCTGGCCGCATAAGGCCGGGCGCAAGGGCCGCAAAACTTCCTGTCAAAAAGCTGATAAAAGCCTATTGACGCTCCGGGGGCTTTGTGGTCTATGCGCCGACATCGGATGGGCGTGTAGCTCAGCGGGAGAGCACTACGTTGACATCGTAGGGGTCACAGGTTCAATCCCTGTCACGCCCACCATCCAGTTTCAAAAGGCCTTTCGAGAGATCGAAAGGCCTTTTTTCGTTTCACCCGCCGGCTTGGCGAATGACGAAAACCACGGTCACGTTTACCCGCATCACCAACACTGCCTGTCTGAAAAGCTGATCCACCGGTATCCCCGCTGGCAAGCTTTTAATCCTACATGCCACCACGGTTCAAACGCGGAGCAGTCGGCCGACAGCACGCACCCGCGTTTATAACACCCCCAATACAGCCCCCCTCAACCGATCTCCTCGCCAGTGTTTGCCCGCAAATAGCGGGGCAGACGTTCGACCGTAGCGGCAAGAGCGAACGATCATCCTTGCAAAATTCATCCATATGTGAAAATCCTCTTTACATAAGAAAACTGGAGGACGCACATGGACATCGAATTGCCTGCGGCAAGCGGCCCGGGTTTGACGCCATGAGCGCGTCAACGCCAACCGTGGGGGTTTCCTCGACCCATCCTTCCGACATGCCGGCGGACCATGCTTCCCTTCCGGTCTGGAACGCCGAAAACTGGTTCTATGAGGATTGGCCGGCCGGCCAGCGCATCCGCTCTTTGCGGCGCACGATGGCCGAGGGCGACAGCCATCTGTTCAACATGCTGGTCACCGACATCCACCCTTATGTGCAGGACCAGATGTTTGCCGAACGCGAAGGCATCTTCGGCAAGCGGCTGATTGCCGGCGCCTTCGTGTTTTCAGCCGGTCTCGGGCTTGTTGCCACCAACTGCGTCAATGCCTTTTCCTATGGCTACGACAAACTGCGCTTCATCAAGCCGGTGTTCATCGGCGACACCATCTACGCCATCCGCACCAACCTCGATAAACGGCCGCGCTACAAGGACATGGGCCTGATCCGCGGCAGCTACGAGGTGTTCAAGGGTGAAGGCGAACTGGTGCTCTACTGCGAGCATCTGCAGACGGTGAAATACAAGAACCCGGCCGATTTTGCCGGCAAGACGGAAAAAGAATGATGCCAGCCGATACCGACCTTCCCCTCGCCGGCCTGATCGTCGTCGATCTCAGCCAGTTTTTGTCCGGCCCCTACTGTTCGCTGCGGCTGATGGATCTCGGCGCCCGCGTCATCAAGATCGAGCGGCCCGATGGCGGCGACCTGTCGCGGCGGCTTTACCTCAGCGACACCGAGATCGGCGGCGATTCGACGATTTTTCATGCGATCAACCGCGCCAAGGAAAGCCTGTCGATCGACCTGAAGGACGAGAAGGATCTGGCATCACTGCGGACGCTACTCAGCAAGGCCGATGTCCTGATCCAGAATTTTCGGCCGGGTGTCATCGAGCGGCTTGGGCTCGATTATGAGGCCGTCAAGAAGATCAACCCACGGCTCGTCTACGCCTCGATCAGCGGCTACGGCGAGGAAGGCCCTTGGGTCAAGCGGCCGGGACAGGACCTTCTCGCTCAGTCGCGTTCGGGCGTGATGTGGCTGAACGGCGACGAGGATCAGGGACCGGTCCCGTTCGGCCTTGCGATTGGCGACATGCTGGCCGGGGCTGCCCTTGCCCAGGGCATCCTCGCGGCGCTTGTCCGCCGAAGCATCAAGGACACCGGCAGCCATGTGGAAACCAGCCTTCTCGAAGCGCTGGTCGATTTTCAGTTCGAGGTCCTCACAACCCATCTGAATGACGGTCGCCGGCTGCCGAAGCGGGCGAACTTCCGCAGCGCCCACGCCTACCTCTCCGCGCCCTATGGTGTTTATGCGGCGGCCGACGGCTATCTCGCCATCGCCATGACGCCGATCCCGAAACTTGCAGACCTGCTCGGCATGGATGAACTGGCACCTTACCGCGACGATTCGGCCAGCTGGTTTACCGCCCGCGACGAGATCAAGGCGCTGATCGCCAAGCGCATCGCAGGCAAGACAACGGACGAATGGCTGGCAATTCTTGAGCCTGCCGACATCTGGTGCGCCCGGGTGCTGAACTGGAACGAGCTTCTGGAAAGCGATGGCTTCCAGGTCCTCGACATGCTGCAGACAGTCACTCGCGAGGATAATATTTCGATCACGACGACCCGCTCGCCGCTCCGCGTCAACGGGATACGGGCCAAGGTCGACCGCGCAGCACCTCGCATCGGCGAACACAGCCAGTCCATCCGCGCCGAGTTCGGCCTATGAGCATCACGCTCAAGGGCATGACCTGGAACCACCCGCGCGGCTACGACCCCATGGTCGCCTGCTCGCGCCGCTGGTTCGATCAAACCGGCGTCACGGTCAAATGGGAAAAGCGATCACTGCAGGATTTCGAGACGTTTCCGGTGGAGGAACTGGCGCGGCAGTTCGATCTCATCGTCATCGATCATCCCCATGTCGGCCAAATCACCCATGAGAGATGCCTGCTGCCGCTGGATATGGCCGGACGCGAAAGCGAGCGCACCGCGCTGGCAGCCGCCAGTGTCGGGCAATCCTATCCCAGTTATGCCTGGCAGGGCCGCCAATGGGCGTTTCCGATCGATGCGGCAACGCAGGTACAGGCCTGGCGGCCCGATCTGCAGGCCAAGCCGCCCGTCAATTGGGTCGAGGTGCTTGAACTGGCACGGGTGGGGAAAATCCTTATTCCGTTGCGCCCACCCCATTCGCTGATGAGTTTTTACACGCTCTGCGGCAACCTCGGACGACCCTGCGCTGTTGAGGAGCCGAGCGAACTGATCGACAATGAGACCGGCGTCCGAGTTTTCGAAATGCTGCGCGAAATAGCCGGCCTGGTCGATCCCGCCTGTTTCGAGATGGATCCGATCGCAGTTCTCGAGCGGATGGCAGAACCGGGTACGAATGCCGTCGTGGCGCCGCTGATCTACGGTTATGTCAACTATTCCGTGAACGGGTTCCGGCCGGGCCTCATCCACTTCGGTAACATTCCGCCGGCGGGCAAAAGCGGGCCGATGGGTTCGGCGCTGGGCGGAACCGGCATTGCCGTCTCGGCCTTTTCCGCAAACCCTGATGCTGCCGTGGACTTCGCTTATTGGATCGCCAGCGGCGATATCCAGAAAGCCGATTATGCCGCCGCGGGCGGGCAACCGGGCCATGCGCACGCGTGGGAGGATGCCACGGTCAATCTCGCCACTGCCAACTTCTATCGCGCCACGCGCGCGACGCTCGATGCCGCCTGGGTTCGGCCCCGACACGATGGCTACATGGCATTCCAGCAATCGGCATCAGACCGCCTGAACGAAGGCCTGTTGCAGCGTCAACCGGCCAAAACTGTAGTCGAAGACATAAATCGGATGTTTACGGAAAGTTTTCGATAAGGGGACAGGCCGGCGGACAACGCCGGCCACGCGCTCAGAGCTTCCAGAGATTCCTGGCATTACCCGACAGCAGTTTCTCCCGTTCGGTCTGTGAACATCCGACCAGCAACGCGTGGGTCGCGGCCATCCAGGTCGAGAGGCCGCCGCCCAGCGTGCAGACCGGCCAGTCACTGCCCCAGACGACGCGATCCCAGCCGAATTGCGCGATCGTGTGCTCGACATAAGGGCGCAGGGTCTCGACCGACCAGTTCTCTGCCTCCGCATAGGCAACGACGCCGGAAATCTTGGCGGTCACGTTCTGGCGCTTGGCAATCTCGGTCATATTGTCCCGCCACGGCTGTAAAGCGCCTGAAGCGATGGCCGGGACGCCGCAATGGTCGAGGACGAACTGGACGTCCGGTGCCAGATCGGCCAGTGCAATGGCTTTGGGGATTTGATGCGGCAGGACGCAGAGGTCGAAGGACAGGTTGGTTCCACCAAGCCGCTTGATATTCTCGCGAAACAGCGCGCCTTCCGAGACATCATCGGGCACGACATGCAGCACGCGGCGGAACCCCTTGACGAACGGGTTTGCCTGTTGCCGCTCGAGATAGCCGGCAAAGCCGGCCTCTTCCGGTCGGCAGGCAGCGATGGCGCCGACGATCAGGTTTTCCGGCCGTCCAGAGAGATCCTGGACATAGTCGATTTCAGCCTCGACCTGAGCGGTATCGACATCGACTTCCATATGAAGGGCGGCCCCGATGCCGCAGCGTTTTGCTTCGGTCGCGTAGGTTTCATAGAGGAAATCGCTATCGAGCGCCGGAACGTTCGATAGCCACGGATAGGCGAGAGCTGCCTTGTCGATCAGATGCAGATGTGTGTCGATGATCATCCCCATGCCCTCCCCGGCACCGCGAATAACTATTTCACACAAGAAGATGTCATTCAAATAAGAATTTCAGGAAAGCTTCTTCGAGCTGGATGCGGAATAAGCCTGTTGAAACAGGCTTATTCCGCATGGTTGACGTCGGAACCGGCAAGCAGTGAAAGCTGGGCGGCAGTCTTTTGCAGGAGCGCGATCGTCTCGGTAATATCCGGCGCCGATGGGGCATTGACCAGCGCGATATAGGGGCAGGTCAGCGCCGCGATGCCGCGCCCATCAGGCCCCAGGATCGGCGCCGAAAGATTGTAGACACCGGCAGTCTGGGCGCTCGCCATCATTTCGTAGCCGCGCTGGCGGATCCGGTCGAGCCGCTCGAAGAAATCGTCCGACAGCGGCGGTTCCGATTGGCTTTTGACATGCTCGGAAATCATCATCTGCCGCTCCTCCTCGCTGCGGAAGGCAAGCAGCACATGGCCCGACCCCGTATCAAACAGGCTGATATGCGAGCCGACCCGGATCGAGATACCCCAGTAATCCGGGGCTTCCTGCTGGGCGATGACCACGGCAAAGCCGCGGTCGAACACCGCCAGATGATTGGCCTGGCGGCTGCGCTGGGCAAGATCGCGCATGAGCGGCGTCGCATAGGATGCCAGCCGCCGGACCGGAGCATGCAGCTGCGCCAGCCCAAAGAGCTTGAGCGTCAACGAGTAGCGATCGCCATCGATCCGCGTGACGTAGCCGCGCCGGACCAGCCGATCGAGCATGCGATAGAATTCGTTCGGACTACGATCCAGCTTCTTTGAAATTTCGGCCTGGGTCAGGCCACCGTCCACGCCAGCCAGAAGCTCGAGAATATCGAGCCCCTTGTCCAGCGCCGGCGCGCGGTAACGATCGGATTCGTCAGCATCCATGAACACATCCCCTGTGAATGAGTTACTTCATATACGCATACGGGGCATTCGACAAAGCAAAGTTGCGCCTTGACGCAAGGGGTCGTTTGCTGTTTGTATATAAATCAATTCCTCACAAATGAGGAATTCTCGCCATTGGGATGGCGTGGATGTGAGGAGGAGAAATCATGAACAAGCTGCTTTCCGGCGTGTCGGCCGGGGTAATGTTGTTTGCCTGCTCGGTCGCGGCGCACGCCGCAGACCTTCCGGGCAAATTCGACGGCGTGACCATCGATGCGAAGCTCATCGGCGGCCAGCAATACGAAAAGCTCTATGAACGTATCGGCGAGTGGGAAAAAGCGACCGGCGCCAAGGTCAACATCCTGTCGAAGAAGAACCATTTCGAGCTCGACAAGGAAATCAAGTCGGATATCGCCACCGGTGGCCTCAGCTGGTGCGTCGGCTCGAACCATTCTTCGTTCGCGCCTCAATATCCCGACATCTACACCGACCTGACGCCGTTGATCCCGGCCGAGGAGATCGCCAAGTTCGTGCCGGCGCTGATTGCCGCCTCGACCCTGGACGGCAAGCTGGTGATGCTGCCGCGCGCCCAGTTCGACGTTTCGGCGCTCTACTACCAGAAGAGCCTCTATCAGGACGAAGCCAAGAAGACGGCGTTCAAGGCCAAGTACGGCTACGACCTGACCCCGCCCGATACCTGGGCGCAGGTGACCGACCAGGCCGAATTCTTCTCCTCGCCGCCGACATTCTACGGCACGCAGTTCGCCGGCAAGGAAGAGGCGATCAACGGCCGCTTCTATGAAATGGTGGTCGCAGAAGGCGGTGAATATCTCGACAAGGATAGCCGTCCGGTCTTCAATTCGGAAGCCGGCGTGCGTGCGCTCGACTGGTTCGTCAAGCTCTACAAGGACAAGGCCGTTCCGGCCGGCACCACCAACTATCTCTGGGACGATCTCGGCCAGGGCTTCGCGTCCGGCTCGATCGCTCTTAATCTCGACTGGCCTGGCTGGGCGAGCTTCTTCAACGATCCGAAGTCCTCCAAGGTTGCCGGCAATGTCGGCGTGAAGGTCCAGCCGGCAGGCTCGTCCGGCAAGCGCACTGGCTGGTCCGGTCATCATGGCTTCTCGGTCACGGAAGCCTGCGCCAACAAGGAAGCAGCCGCATCGCTGGTCTGGTGGCTGACCAACGAAGACAGCCAGAAGCTCGAATCCGCAGCCGGCCCACTGCCGACGCGCAGCGCCGTCTGGGAATACAACATCAAGGCTGCCGAAGGCGACGCTTACAAGACCGAAGTGCTGCAGGCCTTCCAAGAAGCGGCAAAGCACGCCTTCCCGGTTCCGCAGACGCCCGAGTGGATCGAGATTTCCAACGCAGTCTATCCGGAACTGCAGGCAGCAATCCTTGGCGACAAGACGTCGAAGGAAGCGCTTGACGCTGCCGCCGAGAAGGCCACGACCATTCTTCAGGACGCTGGCAAGCTCTGATTACATTGAGGCGGCGCCCGGCCTTGCCGTGGCGCCGCTTTCATTTTCTGGCGTCAACAAAGGCCGAGACATGAAACTATCCAGATTATCGGCACCGGTGCTCCTGCTGTTTCCGGCGTTCCTGGTTCTGGCGGCGGTCGTCGTCGTGCCGCTGGCGTTCTCCTTCTATTCGAGCTTTACGCCGTTCCGGCTCACCAAGCCGGAATCGCTCTATGTCTTCATCGGCCTGCGCAACTATTTCACCGTCTTTTCCAGCTGGGATTTCTGGGTCGCCTTCGGCCGCACTGTGCTGTTCCTGACGATCGCGCTCAATGCCGAGATGCTGCTAGGCCTGGGTCTGGCGCTGCTGGTCTCGAAGGCCGTGCACGGTCAGCGCCTGCTGCGCACCATGATGATGTTTCCGATGATGTTCTCGCCGGTGCTCGTCGGCTTCCAGTTCAAATTCCTGTTCAATGACAATATCGGCCTGATCAACAACGGCCTGCAGTCGCTCGGCCTCACCGACCAGGCGATTCCGTGGCTGATCAACGGCAATCTGGCGCTGTTTTCGATCACCGTCGCCGAAGTCTGGTCGTCGACCTCGGTCTTCGCCATTCTCATCCTTGCCGGGCTCCTGGCCATGCCGCGCGACCCGATCGAGGCCGCCCATGTCGATGGCTGCACGCCGCTGCAGACCTTCCGCTATGTCACCTGGCCCTATCTGATGCCGTTCGCCTTCATCGCCATGACCATCCGCTCGCTCGACGTCGCAAGAGCCTATGACATCGTCAAGATCATGACCGATGGCGGCCCTGCAAAGCGCACAGAGCTTTTGTGGACGCTCGTTGGCCGCACCGCCTATGGCGATGCCCGCATGGGGCTGGCCAATGCCATGGCCTATTTCGCCATCGTGCTCTCCATCCTCTTCACCGTCTATTTCTTCCGCAAGCTCGCAGCCGCGCGCCAGCAGATCGGAGCTGAGTGGTAATGGATATCAATTCGTCCCACCGCCTGCGCAAGCGCCTCTATTCGCTCGCCCATATCATCGGCCTGTTCGTGGCGATGCTGGTCATCTGCCTGCCCGGCTTCTGGATCGTCCTGTCGTCGCTGCGCCCGACCGTTGAGATCATGGCAAAGCCACCTGTCTGGATCCCGCAGGATCTGTCGCTCGATGCCTACCGGTCGATGTTTTCGGGCGCTGGCCAGGGCGGCATTCCGGTCTGGTCCTATTTCCGAAACTCGCTGATCATCTCGATCACCTCGACATTCATTGCGCTCGGCATCGGCATGGCCGGCGGCTACGCCTTCGCGCGCTATCGGTTCCGGGGCAAATCGGCGATCTTCCTCGGCTTCATGCTCACCCGCGCCGTACCGGGCATCGCCCTGTCGCTGCCGCTGTTCATGATCTTTGCCCGCACCGGCATCATCGATACGCATTTCGCGTTGATCCTCACCTATGTCGCGCTCAATGTGCCCTTCACCATCTGGCTGATCGACGGGTTCTTCCGACAGGTGCCGAAGGATCTGGCGGAAGCGGCCCAGATCGACGGCTGCACGCGCTGGCAGGCCTTCTGGCAGGTGGAGTTTCCGCTGGCAGGCCCTGGCATCGCATCGGCCGGCATCTTTGCCTTCCTGATCTCGTGGAACGAATATGCTCTGGCATCGCAGATCACCCGCTCGGTGAACTCCAAGACGCTGCCGGTCGGCCTGCTCGACTATACCGCCGAGTTCACCATCGACTGGCGCGGCATGTGCGCGCTGGCCGTCGTGATGATCATTCCGGCGCTGACGCTCACCTTCATCATACAAAAGCACCTCGTCTCCGGCCTCACCTTCGGCGCGGTCAAAGGATAATTTCATGGCTCCCGTCAGTCTCAAGAAACTGGTCAAGCGCTACGGCGCGCTGGAAGTGGTGCACGGCATCGACCTTGAAGTGAAGGACCGTGAGTTCATCGCCCTGGTCGGCCCGTCCGGATGCGGAAAGTCGACGACTTTACGGATGATCGCCGGCCTCGAGGAGGTCAGCGGCGGCACGATCGAGATCGGCAATAACGTCGTCAACGACCTGCCGCCGCGCGCCCGCAATATCTCGATGGTGTTCCAGTCCTATGCCCTCTATCCGCATATGACGGTCGGCGAAAACATGGGCTTTTCGCTGAAGATCGCCGGCCGGCCGGTCGAGGAAATCAAGGAAAAGGTCGCGGACGCCGCCGCCATCCTTGACCTGTCGCATCTTCTCGACCGCCGCCCGTCGCAGCTTTCCGGCGGCCAGCGCCAGCGCGTGGCCATGGGCCGGGCAATCGTCCGGCGACCGGACGTGTTCCTGTTCGACGAACCGCTGTCCAATCTCGATGCCAAGCTGCGCACGCAGGTGCGCACGGAGATCAAGAAGCTGCACGCCCGCATGCAGGCGACGATGATCTATGTCACGCATGACCAGGTCGAGGCGATGACCCTGTCCGACCGCATCGTCATCATGCGCGACGGCCATATCGAGCAGATCGGCACGCCGGAAGAGGTGTTCAACCGACCGCTGACCAAGTTCGTCGCCGGCTTCATCGGCTCCCCGCCGATGAATATGGACGACGTGACGGTTGATGACGGCAAGCTGGTCTTTGCCACCGGCGCCACCCTGCCGATCCCGCCAAAGTTCGGTCAAAGCTTGACGACCGGCCAGAAAGTCACCTTCGGCCTCAGACCGGATGATCTCTATCCATCGGGCCATGGCCTGAATTCCGGTGATGCCGAGGCGGTCGCCGAAATGGAGCTTCCGGTTTCCATCACCGAACCGCTGGGGAACGAGACGCTGGTCTTCGTCGGCTTCAACGGCCGCGACTGGGTGTCGCGCATGCTCAACCCACGCCCCCTGCCCTCCGGCATGAACATCAAGATGAGCTTCGATCTCTCGCAAGCGCACCTGTTCGACCTGACCACCGGCAAGAGCCTGGTAGCCTGAGGAACCTTTGATGGCACGCATCGAGAAAATTGAACTGCGCATGGTCGACCTTCAGCCGAAGGTGAAGCGGACCGACGCCATCCAGAGCTTTGTCAGTCAGGAAACCCCCTTCGTCACCATCACCGATTCCGACGGAGCGACCGGCACCGGCTATAGCTATACGATCGGCACAGGCGGCTCCTCCGTTATGCGCCTGCTATCTGATCATCTCGTGCCGCTATTGATCGGCGCCGATGCCGATTGCATCGAAGCGATCTGGCACAAACTGGAATTTGCGACGCACGCAACGACCATCGGCCCGATCACGGCGCTGGCTCTCGCTGCCATAGATACGGCACTTTGGGATCTACGGGCGAAGAAACAGAACCTTCCACTGTGGAAGCTCGCCGGTGGCGCCCGCGACCGCTGCCCGCTCTACACGACGGAAGGCGGCTGGCTGCACATCGACAAGCAGGCGCTGGTCGATGATGCGCTGCAGGCCAAGGCCAAAGGCTTTTCCGGCTCCAAGATCAAGATCGGCCGGCCGCATGGCTCGGAAGATTACGACCGGCTGTCGGCAGTACGCGCGGCCGTCGGCCCCGCCTTTGAGATCATGACCGACTGCAACCAGGGTTTTACCGTCGACGAGGCTATCCGGCGCGCCGGGCGTCTGAAGGAACTCGATCTCGCCTGGATCGAGGAACCGCTACCCGCCGACGACCTCGACGGCCATATCCGGCTTTCGCATTCGACCACGACGCCGATTGCCGTCGGCGAATCGATGTATTCGATCCGCCATTTCCGCGAATATATGCAGAAGGGCGCCTGCTCGATCGTCCAGGTCGACGTCGCCCGGATCGGCGGCATCACCCCATGGCTGAAGGTTGCCCATGCGGCGGAAGCTTTCGACATTCCCGTCTGCCCGCATTTCCTGATGGAACTGCATGTCAGCCTGGTTTGCGCGGTACAGAACGGCAAATATGTCGAGTATATTCCCCAGCTCGACGATTTGACGGACAAGCGCATGGAGATCGTCGATGGCAAGGCGCTTGCCCCATCCGAACCGGGCATCGGCATTTCCTGGGACTGGGATGCGGTTAAATCGCGTTCGGTCGAAGAATTCACCCGCGAATTCCGGGTGTGACGGGAGGCGGCGATGCAGCGCATGGGCATGGTGATCGGCCTTGAGCCAACCAAGATCGCGGAATACCGGCGGCTTCATGCCGCCGTGTGGCCGGAAATCCTTGCCCTAATCTCGGACTGCAACATCACCAACTATTCGATCTTCCTAAAGGAGCCGGAAAACCTCTTGTTCGGTTACTGGGAATATGTCGGCACGGATTTCGACGCCGACATGGCGAAGATGGCGGCGCATCCGAAAAACCAGGAATGGTGGTCGGTCTGCATGCCCTGCCAGAAGCCACTTGCCACCCGCAGGCAAGGTGAGTGGTGGGCAATGATGGAAGAGGTTTTCCATCATGATTGAGCATTTCGATCCCACGACTCTCCGCCAATGGTGGCCGAAGCCCGCCACGCCGCGCCCCATCGTCATCTTCGGCGCCGGCAGTATCGTCGGCGATGCCCATCTGCCCGCCTACAGAAACGCCGGTTTTCCAGTCGCCGGTCTCTGCGATCCGAATGCCGACAAAGCGCGCATGCTTGCAGAAGCTTGGGGCATCCGCGCCTTCGCCAATGAGGACGAGGCACTCGCAGTCGAAGACGCCATTTTCGACCTCGCCACGCCCCCGGCGGCGCATGCCGCGATCCTGTCGAAACTGCCACGTGGATCGGCGGCGCTGATTCAGAAGCCGATGGGCTCTGATCTGGTAGCGGCGACCGAAATCCTGACTATCTGCCGCGCTCGGCAGCTGCAGGCAGCGGTTAATTTCCAGCTACGATTCGCACCGATGATGCTGGCCCTGAAGGATGCGGTCGAGCGCGGGTTTCTCGGCGAAATCGTCGATTTCGACGCCTGGCTGGCGCTGGCGACGCCATGGGGCTTGTGGCCTTTCCTGAAAGGCCTGCCGCGGATCGAAATCGCCATGCACTCCATTCACTATCTTGATTTCATCCGTGGCCTCATCGGCAATCCGCTCGGCGTTCACGCCAAGACCATCGGCCATCCGAACCACGACGTAGCCCAGACCCGCACGGCCGCCATTCTCGATTATGGCGACAGGCTCCGCTGCGTCCTTTCGGTCAATCACGACCATGATTTCGGCCGCAAGTTCCAGGCCTGTGAGTTCCGCATTTCGGGCACGAAGGGCGCCGCTTATATCAAGCTCGGCGTCAATCTCGATTATCCGCGCGGCGAGCCGGACGAACTCTGGATCCACCCGGCTGGAGGCGACGACTGGATCTCCGTGCCGCTGGAAGGTGCATGGTTTCCCGACGCTTTCGCCAACCGCATGGCCAACCTGCAGCGCTTTGCCGCCGGCGAAGACGAGGTGCTGATCGGCTCCGTCGAGGATGCCTGGCAGACCATGGCGCTGGTGGAAGCCGCCTATCAATCCAGTTCGCAACCGGCGACGCCGCTTGCGCCATTGCCGGGGTTTGAATCGTGAGCGAACAGATCATCCATTTCGAAGACTACGAGCTCGGCTCGGTTCGGCTGACCAGCGGCCGGACGATCACCGAGACCGATTTCGTCGTTCATGCCGGTCACACCGGCGATTTCTTTCCGCATCACATGGACGCCGAATTCGCCAAGACATTACCGGGTGGACAACGCATTGCCCATGGTACGATGATCTTTTCCATCGGCGTCGGCCTTACCGCGTCCCTGATCAATCCGGTTGCCTTTTCCTATGGCTACGACCGGTTGCGTTTCGTCCGTCCCGTCCATATCGGTGATACGATCCGCACGCGCGTCACGATCTCGGCCAAGGACGACGACCCGAAACGACCGGCATCCGGCCGCGTCACCGAACGCTGCGAAGTCGTCAACCAGCGCGACGAGGTGGTGCTCGCTGCCGACCACATCCTCATCGTTGAACGCAAGAAAACCTGAAAGAGGCTATGCCATGACCGCCAATCTGACCGGCAAGAAAGTCCTGATCACCGCTGCGGCGCAAGGCATCGGCCAAGCGTCGGCCCTCGCCTTTGCCAAAGCGGGCGCGATCGTCCATGCCACCGACATCAATGCCGAGGCGCTTGCCAACCTGGCAAAAGAGCCCGGCATCTCGACCCACATACTCAATGTGCTGGAAGTCGATGCGGTTTCGACACTGATTGCCGGGATCGGCGACATCGATGTGCTGTTCAACTGCGCCGGCGTCGTTCATGGCGGCTCGGTTCTGGAGATGAAGGATAGCGATCTCGAATTCGCCTTCGATCTCAACGTCAAGGCAATGATCCGCACCATTCGCGCCGTTCTGCCAGGCATGCTGGCGCGCGGCGACGGTTCGATCATCAACATGTCGTCGGTCGCCTCCAGCATCAAGGGCGTGCCCAACCGCTTCGCCTATGGCGTCACCAAGGCTGCCGTCATCGGCCTGACCAAGGCTGTCGCCGCCGATTATGTCGCGCAAGGCATTCGCTGCAACGCCATCTGCCCCGGCACGGTCGAAAGCCCGTCGCTGCAGGAGCGCATGCGTTCGCAGGGCGATTATGATACTGCCCGCGCCGCCTTCATTGCCCGCCAGCCGATGGGCCGGCTCGGCACGCCGGAAGAAATCGCCGACCTCGCCGTCTATCTCGCCGGCGCCACCTACACGACCGGCCAGGCCTACGCCATCGACGGTGGCTGGACGATCTGACGTATTGAAACAGGAAACACGCTCATGAAACTTCTCCGCTACGGCGAACCCGGCGCCGAAAAGCCGGCACTCCTCGATGCCAACGGCGCAATCCGTGACCTCTCCGCCCACGTCTCCGATATCGGCGGCAAGGATATCGATCCGGCAACGCTTGCCGAATTGGTAAAACTCGATCCGGCCAGCCTGCCGCTCGTCACTGGCACGCCGCGCATCGGCCCCTGCTTGACTGGAACCGGCAAGTTCATCTGCATCGGCCTCAACTATGCCGACCACGCCGCCGAGTCCGGCATGGCGGTTCCGCCCGAACCCGTCGTCTTCATGAAGGCAACCTCGGCAATCGTCGGCCCCAATGACGATCTGCTGATCCCGCGCGGTTCGGAAAAGACCGACTGGGAGGTCGAACTCGGCGTCGTCATCGGCAAGACCGCCAAATATGTTTCCGAAGCCGACGCGCTTGATTATGTCGCCGGCTACTGCACCGTCCACGACGTCTCCGAACGCGCGTTCCAGATCGAACGTTCCGGCCAGTGGACCAAGGGCAAGTCCTGCGACACGTTCGGCCCGATCGGCCCCTGGCTGGTGACGAAGGACGAGGTCGCCGATCCGCAGAATCTCGGCCTCTGGCTGAAGGTCAACGGCGAAACCGTACAGAATGGCACGACGAAGACCATGGTCTATGGTGCCGCCTTCCTCGTTTCCTATCTCAGCCAGTTCATGTCGCTGCATCCCGGCGACATCATCTCCACCGGCACCCCGCCCGGCGTCGGTATGGGCATGAAGCCGCCGCGCTACCTGAAAGCCGGCGATGTCGTCGAACTCGGCATCGAAGGCTTGGGTAGCCAGAAGCAGACAACACGGGCAGATATCTGAGATTTTGGTCGGCGCGGGCATTTGCTCCGCGCCGACCGGTCACCGCCGCTGTCCGTTCTGATAAAAATCCGGAGCAAACCATGACCCGCATTACCGACCTCCGCGTCTTCGACCTGCGCTTCCCGACATCTCAAAGCCTCGACGGTTCGGACGCCATGAATCCCGATCCGGATTACTCCGCCGCCTATGTCATTCTGGACACCGATACGGATGGGCTCTCCGGCCATGGGCTGACCTTCACCATCGGCCGCGGCAATGAAATCTGCTGCGCGGCAATCAATGCGATGAAGCATCTGGTTGTTGGCGCCGAGCTTGGCGACATCCTCGCGCATCCCGGCAAGTTCTGGCGCCACCTGACCGGTGACAGCCAGTTGCGCTGGATCGGCCCCGACAAGGGCGCCATGCACCTTGCCACCGGTGCCGTCGTCAATGCGGTCTGGGACCTGCTTGCAAAACAGGCAGGCAAGCCCGTCTGGCGGCTGGTGGCCGATATGGCGGCAGAAGACATCGCCGATATCGTCGATTATCGCTACCTGACGGACGTCCTCACCCGCGACGAAGCCCTGACCATCCTCAAACGCGCCGAAGCCGGAAAAGCCGAACGGATCGCGAGGCTCGAAGTGGAGGGGTATGCCTGCTACACGACGTCAGCCGGCTGGCTTGGTTATGACGATGAAAAACTGCGTCGCCTCTGCCAGGAAGCGATCGATGCGGGCTTCAACCACGTCAAGATGAAGGTTGGCCGCGATCTCGACGACGACATCCGCCGCCTGCGCATCGCCCGTGAGGTGATCGGCCCCGATCGTTATCTGATGATCGATGCCAACCAGGTCTGGGAAGTCGACGAGGCCATCGATTGGGTGAACAAGCTGGCCTTCGCCAAGCCATTCTTCATCGAGGAGCCGACCAGCCCCGACGACGTTGCCGGACACCGCAAGATCCGCGCGGGCATTGGCGCCGTCAAGGTCGCGACCGGCGAGATGTGCCAGAACCGCATCATGTTCAAGCAGTTCATCGCCGAGGGTGCGATCGATATCGTCCAGATCGATTCATGCCGCATGGGTGGGTTGAACGAGGTGCTGGCGGTTCTTCTGATCGCGGCCAAGTATGATCTGCCGGTCTGGCCGCATGCCGGCGGCGTCGGTCTTTGCGAATATGTCCAGCATCTCTCGATGATCGACTATGTCGCCGTGTCCGGCACCAAGGACGGCCGCGTGATCGAATATGTCGACCACCTGCACGAACACTTCCTCGATCCCTGCGTGATCGAGAATGCCGCCTACATGCCCCCGAAGGCCGCGGGCTTCTCCATCGAGATGAAGGCAGCCTCGATCGAGCAGTATCTGTTCAGGGGTGTATAACTGGGAACGGCGCCCGGTTCGCCCGAGCGCCGATTTTTGAGGATTAGGTTAGTCTTTAGTTACGTTTGCGGATGACGCCGTAGATGATGGTGCCGTTGGCGCCATATTCCACGCGTGCCTCGAACTGATCCCTCGGCGCGCTGGCGTGGATGATGTTCCACATGTCGGCTTCCGAGCGCAGCAACAGCGCCCAGTTCATGAAAGTCTCCATGTAGCCGTCGTCGGGGACGTCACGCGAAAAATTGGCGAAGAGAAAGACCCCGTTCGGCTTCAGCATGTCCAGGCAGGTCTGCGTCAGCTTCACCGCAACCTTGTCTGCAAGATAGTCGTAGAGGCCGGCCGCGTAGATAAAGTCGAACGTGCCGATCTTGTGCGATTTGGTCAGCAGTCCGCGGACGGAGCCGTCGATCGCTTCAATGCAGGTGCCGCTGAAGTCCCGCACCATCGACCCGACGCTGAGCGGGTCCTGGTCGAGCGCCACCCACCGCTTTATCCTCTTTTCCTTCAGCGCGACCGAGCGATCGGCCTCGCGCAGATGTCCGGCGGCGACCGTCAGAATTTCGGTGCCAGGACCTTTTTCGGCCGCGATTTCATCGACATAGCGCGTCAGAATATCCCGGCGCTCCCGCACTGCGACCGGCGACGGCGACTGGCTGGTATAGCCATAGAGTTCCTTGCCAAGCGGCGAGGCCTTGGCGATTTCGTCCGAAATGCTTGGATGGCCATAGATGAAGTCGATCAGTTGAGCATCCCCGGAATAGCCGCGGGGCTTCATGAACGACCAGCGCGTGAAGGGATCATGGTGAAAGAAATCCGCCACCGGATGGTTCTGCACGATCGGGATCAGCTCTTGCCAGACATTGGGATGATACTTGCGGCGCGCCTCATGAAGCGACCCGATCAGCCGGTGTATGATCTGTGCCGGATTTTGATCCTCCTGGATTTGCTGCTGGGCGATCTTCAGCACAAGCGCAAGTTCGACTCTTCCTGTTGCCAGTTGCTCGTAGTGAAGATCATCTGTGGATGAAGAAAGTTCGCTCCTTATGGCCGCGGGGGTGATCAGGCTTGCACCGTCGAAAGCAGTCTTAAATTGGGTCACACGAACCTCATCCGTTAATAGATCATTAAGATTATGGACAAGAATGAGTGAAGTTCCAACCAAAATTGCACGTATCCGCATGGCATGGTTAACGCACTCGCGTATCAGTTGGCACTGCTACCCCCGCCTGCAGCCTTAGCTAAATTCAGGAAAACTTAATGTACCTCCCCTATTGTGCCGAAAAGTGCTGCCTCTTCCTGATGGGTTGCCTATCCGGATTGCGGGCGCGGGCGTCTGCGACAATGTCATTTGTCAGAAGGAGAGCTCGGGCCCGGGAGAATGCGCCGCAACACAATGGATCGTGCATGAAGCACACGCTGGCCGACGTAGTAGAGATCGATCTCCGCACCGAACCGCTGAGGCCAGCGGCGGCGGAGCTTCGCGCGCTCTACCAGCAGGAAGGCCAGGACACGCGGAGACAAGCCACCAGACAGGGCATGTGGATCGCGATCACCGTCTACCTGCTGTTTTCGATCACCGACATTCTTCTGGTTCCGGACGTCGCGCGCTACACGGTCGCTGCGCGTTTCACAATCAGCTTGATCGCCTTCGTCCTGCTGGAAATTCAGGTCCGCAGGAATGCCAGCGCGGACGCGATCGATAGCCTCTGTGCGGCTGGGCTCGTTGCGGCCTATGCCGGTTGGCTATACCCGTCGCTGATGACCGCGGATACGCAAAGCATTTCCTACTACATGGTTTTCGGCTCCATCTTCATGATGAGCGTCAACCTGTTCTTCAGCTTTCAGTTCCGCCTTTCCCTGGTCGCATCGATCGTCATTCTCCTGATCTTCCTTGCCGCCCTGCAGTCCTTTCCACCCGTGGACGCGTCCTACAAGCTGGCTTTCGGCACCTTCTGCATCTCGTGTTTCGTCTTCACCTCCTATGTGAATTGGAAGCTCAACCGGGAACGCTACAAGGTCTTCCTCAACGCCTTTGAGGCAAAGGTCCAGCACAATGAGGCGTCTGAGCGGGGCAAGGCCCTGCTCAGGCTGTCGAACACCGATCCCTTGACAGGGCTGGAAAATCGCCGGGCTATCGACCAGAGACTGCGGGACCACTGGGACGATTGGCAAAAATTCGGCAAGAGCTTCGCGACGATCCTGATCGACGTCGATTTCTTCAAGATTTACAACGACTGCTATGGTCATCAGGAAGGTGACCGTTGCCTCATTCTCGTCGCCAACGCTCTTGAGGAGTCGATACAGCCGTACAAGGGCTCGATTGGGCGCTACGGCGGCGAGGAGTTCATTGTTCTCGCCCCGCTGGACACCCGAGAACAGGTGGCCGAACTGGCGGAAACCGTTTGCCGCACGGTGGAAAACATGGCGCTGCTGCACCAGCAGCGGCGCGACGGCGTTTCCATCGTCACGGTCAGCGTTGGCGCCTCGTTCACCAGAAACCAGACCGGCGCGAAACTCGAGAAAGTCATCCATGAGGCCGACCGAGCGCTCTATTCGGCGAAGGCGAACGGCCGGAATTGCGTCAGGCTGTTCGATCCGAACGACCCCCAGAGCAGCGATGAGAGCGAAAATATCGCGGCCCTGTTGAAAATCGCGACCGATCAGAACCTCGTGTCGCTGGTCTATCAACCCATCCGCAATGTCTCGTCGGGCCGCGTCGAAGCCGTCGAGGCTCTGATGCGACTGAAAATGCTCGATGGCACTTCGGTTCCGCCAGGCCTTTTCATACCCATCGCGGAACGAACCGGTGCGATCCTGAACCTTGGATACTGGGCGATCCGTACGGTCTGCCACGAACTGTTGATGGACAACCACGTGCGTGTGGTGAGCGTCAACGTTTCTCCGATCCAGCTCAAGACACCCGGCTTCGCAGCATCCGTTGCCGCCATCCTGGGCGAGACCGGCGTCGCCGGCGGCAGGCTGGCCTTCGAGATCACCGAAGGCCTCGAGATGGAGATGAATTCGCACATCCTGCGTTGCATCAGCGACCTGAAGACGCTGGGGATCAGGATCTGGCTTGATGATTTCGGAACCGGTTTTGCAGGTCTTTCCTGGCTTCGCCTGATCGATTTCGATACGGTCAAGATCGACCGCTCGTTCCTGCATGACAGCAATACCCCACGGGGCAAGGCGATGCTCCAGGATATTATCGGCCTTGTGCGCAATCGCGGTCACAAGATCCTGGTCGAAGGCGTCGAGACCGACGAACAACTGGCGCTCATGCGCGAGTTTCGCATAGATCAGGTCCAGGGGTTCCATGTCGGTCGGCCGGCACCCGCGCAAAATTTCCTTGTGGACCCAACGCCCGATACCCACACCGCTCGGCTGCGCAGACCAGCGTAGCAACGACCTTCGCGAGCCGCGCCTCGCCACGCCGGAACCTTTCTTCGCGCGAGCCGGCATCTCCCTGTGAGAACTGTTTAAGACACCGCGTCAAGCAGACATGCCTTGGACAGTGCCCGAGGCAGACATGGGCGCCTGGCGCCGCTTTCATCCCATACAGCAGGTCTTTCGAGACGCTTGCCTCGTGCCGCCCGACGGGCCGCGCGACCGTCAACCATGCGATCTATACCTCAGACACGATCTGTCAGAACTCAATATCCAGAATAAATTGAAATAATTTCAATATTTTGAGCATACAAATTTACAAAAGTCACAACACTAAAACATAAGTAAATAATCACGATTGACATTTGTCGACTTATATTTGATATTTGTCAAACATCAGCTGAAAAAGCTGCCGAGACTTGGGAGGGTCGCAATGCAATCGCTATTGAAGGTGGAAGGACTGACGAAGTCGTTCGGCGGCGTTGCAGCCCTTCGCGATGGCCGCTTCGAACTTGATGGCGGCTCGGTGCATGCGCTTTGCGGCGGCAACGGCGCCGGCAAATCGACGTTTCTCTCCATCCTCATGGGCATCCACAAGCGAGACGGCGGCAAGATCTGGCGGCGCGGCACGCCGGTCGAGTTCAACAGCCCGGCCGAGGCGCTGGCCTCCGGCATCGCCATTATCGAGCAGGAACTGAGCCCGGTTCCGCACATGACGGTGGCGGAAAACATCTATCTCGGCCGCGAGCCCTCGGCCCGGTTCGGCGGCATTGACTTCAAGACGATGAACCGCAATGCGCAAACGCTGCTCGACAGGCTGGAATTCAACATCCGCGCCAATCAATACATGATGAACCTGTCGGTCGCGCAGATGCAGCTGGTCGAGATCGCCAAGGCGCTCAGCCATGATGCCGAAGTGATCTTCATGGACGAACCGACCTCGGCAATCGGCGAGAAGGAGGCGCAGCAGCTGTTTGCCGCCATCGCGCGCCTCAAGGCCGAGGGCAAGGGTGTCGTCTACGTGTCGCACCGCCTCTCGGAAATCTTCCAGATCGCCGATAGCTACACGGTCTTTCGCGACGGCCTCTATGTCGACAGCGGCGCGCTGGCCGATATCGATCGTCCCGGCCTGATCCGCATGATCGTCGGCCGCGAGTTGGGCGAGGAATATATCAAGACCAATGCGCCGACGGATATGACCGGCTTTGAGGTTTCAAATCTCACTGCGCCCGGAAAGATCGAGGACATTTCCTTTGCCGTCCGCAAGGGCGAGATTTTCGGCATCTACGGCCTGATGGGATCGGGACGCACCGAGATCTTCAACTGCCTCTTCGGCCTGGATACGCCAACCACAGGCGAGATGCGCCTCGGCGGCCAGCCCATTTCGGTGTCGAAACCGGCGGATGCGATGCAGCAGGGCATCGCCTTCGTCACCGAAGACCGCAAGGTCACCGGCCTCAATCTTTCCGACAGCGTCCGCAACAACATCTGCCTTGCAAGCCTGCCGGAAATGAGCCCTGCCTTCACCATGCGCAAGCACGAGGAACAGGCTGCGAGCCGCGAGATGATCGCCCATTTCGGCATCAAGGCCGCGCGCGACACCATGCCCGTCTCCGGCCTTTCCGGTGGCAACCAGCAAAAGGTCGTGCTCGGCAAATGGTTCCTGCGCAAACCCAAGGTCCTGCTTCTCGATGAGCCGACGCGCGGCGTCGATGTCGGCGCGAAACGGGAAATCTATCGCATCATCTGCGACTTCGCCGCTGAAGGCGGCACGGTCGTGATGATTTCGTCGGAAATCGATGAAGTCCTCGGCATGTCCGACCGCATCCTCGTGATGCGGGGCGGCCGTTCCGCCGGGATTTACGCCCGCGAGGAGACGGACGCCCAGGCGCTTGTCCATCTGTCCACCTGACGGGTTGATCAACCATCTCGGCCCATCCGCGCGGCATCAAAGAGGTAACAAACGTGTCCAGCATCGAAAACAAGCAGGCCAGCACCTGGTTCAGCTCCGACAACCGCCGGCTGATCATCCAGGAATACGGGATCTTCCTCGCCTTCCTGCTGCTCGCCTTCATTCTTTCACTCTCGAACGAATATTTCCTGACACCCGGCAACATTTCCAACGTGCTGCTGCAGACCTCGATCAACGGCGTCCTGGCGATCGGCATGACCTTCGTGATCCTGACACGGGGGATCGACCTCTCGGTCGGGTCGGTCGTGGCGCTCGCCGGCATCATCAGCGCCAGCTTCGCAACGACATCTGCGACCGCGGGCATCGCCGGCGGTCCCTACCCCTTCTATGTCGCGCTGGCGATCGGCATCCTCGTCGGCCTTGCCTGCGGCGCGCTGGTCGGCTTGATCGTCTCGCGTTTTGCTGTCCCGGCCTTCGTCGCAACGCTTGGCATGCTATCGGCAGCGCGCGGCGCCACGCTGATCTATGGCGGCGGCAAGCCGGTGCCGGCGCTGACGCCCGAATTCCGCTGGATCGGCACCGGCAATATCCTGGGCATTCCGATGCCGGTGATCCTGCTCGCCATCGTCTTCGCCGTCTCCTGGTGGGTCCTGACCCGCACGCGCTACGGCCGCTACATCTATGCGGTCGGCGGCAACCCGCATGCGGCAAAGACCTCGGGCATCAACGTCACCCGCATGAAGTTCTCGGTCTACATGATCTCAGGCAGCCTCTCAGGTCTTGCCGGGATGATGCTCTCGGCACGCACGGGATCCGCCCTGCCGCAGGCCGGCATCGCCTACGAACTGGATGCGATCGCAGCCGTAGTCATCGGCGGGACAAGTCTCTCCGGCGGAGTCGGCCGTGTCACCGGCACGCTGATCGGTGCCCTCATCATCGGCGTCATGAACAACGGCCTCGATCTGATGGGCATCCAATCCTATTACCAGCAGGTCCTGAAAGGCGCCCTCATCGTCGGCGCTGTCATGCTCGACCAGAAACGCAATCAAGGTCTCTGAACCAAGCCAATTCGGGTGCGTCGCACCCGTCACTGCAACGGTGCGCCATGACGGCTGCCGGACTTTTCAACGGAGGAGAATGACATGAAGAAACTATTGATTGCCCTTGCCGCAACGACGGCCCTCATGATGTCGCCAGCCATGGCGCAGGATAAGAAACTGAAGATCGGGGCTGCCCCTTATGGCCTCAATGCCGAGTTCATGCAGATCTGGTCGGCAGCGCTCGAACAGCATCCGGCCGTCAAGAGCGGCGCAATCGAACTTACCGTGTTCGACGGCCGCTACGATGCGCTGGTCCAGCAGGAACAGTTCAACACGATGATCACCCAGAAGTTCGACGCGATCATCTTCGTGCCGATCGACATCGAGGCCGGCGCCACCGCCGTCCAGGCCGCCCATGACGCCGGCATTCCGGTCGTCGGCTCCAACACGCGCGTCAACTCGGACCTCCTTGCATCCTATGTCGGCTCTGACGACACGATCTCCGGCTACATGGAAGCCAAGACCGTGCTCGACAAGATCGGCTGCAAGGGCAATGTCGTGATCCTCGAAGGCCCGATCGGCCAGTCGGCGCAGATCTCCCGCCTCGAAGGCAACAAGAAGGCGCTGGCCGAATGCCCGGACGTCAAGGTTCTCGAAGACCAGACGGCAAACTGGTCGCGCGCTGAAGCCCAGACACTGATGGAAAACTGGCTGACCTCGCATGCGGGCCAGATCAACGGCATCATCGGCCAGAACGACGAAATGGCGCTGGGCGCCATCGAGGCGATCAAGTCCGCCAATCTCAAGACCGAGGACTTCGCAATCGCCGGCATCGACGGCATCACCGACGCGCTGACCGCCGTCAAGGCCGGCACGATGACCTCGATCCTGCAGGATGCCAGCGCCCAGGCGCAGGGCGCGCTCGATCTCGCGATCTTCCACGCCAGGAAAGGCGACTACAAGCCGGAATCGGCCATCTGGAGCCAGTATCCGGACATGCCGTTCAACGACGGCAAGGACAAGGAATACAATGTTCCGTGGACGCCCGTAACGTCTGAGAATGTCGACAAGCTTCTGGAAGCGCGTCAGTAAAGAGACAAGAGTGGGGCGGCCACACCACCCGGGCAGGCCGCCCCACTTAACTCACAACCGAGGTTTGACGACATGACCGACACTGCCCCCCACATCGACCTGAACTTTCCTTTGACCGGCAAGGTGGCGCTGGTCACCGGCGGCGCCTCCGGCATCGGTGCAGCGATCACCGCCGCCTTCGCCTCCAAGGGCGCAAAGGTTGCCGTCCTCGACATCAACGCGGACGCGGCTGCCGCTCAGGCAACACGTCTCGGCGGCGGGGCAAAGCCGTTCGTCTGCAATGTCGCCGACCCCGCCTCGGTCCAGGCTGCCGTTGCCGATGTCGTCACGGCCTTTGGTGGGATCGACATTGCCGTCAACAGCGCCGGCGTCGCCTTTCTGGCGCCCGCCGAAGACCTGTCGCTGGAGCATTGGGACAAGACCATCGATATCAATTTGAAGGGCACCTTCCTCGTCACCCAGGCGGTTGGTCGGACGATGATCGCCGCCGGCAAGGGCGGCAAGATCGTCAACCTCGCCTCGCAGGCCGGTACCGTTGCCATCGAAGAACACGTCGCTTATTGCGCTTCGAAATTCGGCGTCATCGGCCTGTCGAAGACCTTTGCCGCCGAATGGGGCAAACACGGCATCTGCGTCAACACGCTGTCGCCCACCATCGTGCTCACCGAACTCGGCAAGAAGGCCTGGGCTGGTGAAAAGGGCGAAGCCGCCCGCAAGCGCATCCCGTCGGGTCGCTTCGCCTATCCGGAAGAGATTGCGGCTGCCGCCGTGTTCCTGGCATCCGCCGGCGCGGACATGATCAACGGTGCCGATCTGCTGATCGACGGCGGCTACACGATCCTCTGACGCGCGACGATCATTCACAGGAGTTATCATGCAAAGGTTCATCAACAACCCGGACGAAGTGGTCGAAGACACCGTCAAGGGCTTCGTCAAGGCCCATTCCGATCTCGTGCGGCTCGGCGAAAACCCACGGGTGATCGTATCAAAGCACGCCCCGGTTTCCGGCAAGGTCGGCGTCATCACCGGCGGCGGCTCCGGACACGAGCCGGCCTTCATCGGCTATACCGGCCGCAACATGCTGGATGCCGTGGCGGTGGGCGAATTGTTCTCGTCGCCGACGGCCAAGAGCTTTTACGACGCCGTGCGCGAAGCCAATGGCGGCAAGGGCGTGGTTTGCCTCTACGGCAATTACGCCGGCGACAACATGAACGTGAAGATGGCCATCAAGCTGGCAGCGAAAGACGGCATCGAGATCGCGACGGTGGTCGCCAACGACGACGTCTGCTCGGCACCGCCGGAGGAGCGCCACAAGCGCCGGGGCGTCGCCGGCGAGATCTTCATGTGGAAGGTCGGCGGCGCCAAGGCCGCGGCAGGAGCAAGCCTGGAAGAAGTGCGGGCAACCGCGCAGAAGGCCATCGACAACTGCCGCTCGATCGGCGTCGGCCTCGGCCCCTGCACCCTGCCGGCTGTCGGCCACCCGAACTTCCAGATCGAACCGGGCACGATGGAAGTCGGCATCGGCCACCACGGAGAGCCGGGCGTCCGGGTCGAACTGCTGAAGACCGCAGATGAAGTCGCAAAGGACATGTGCAAGATCGTGCTCGACGATCACGACCTGCCGGCCGGAACCGAAGTCGCCGTCCTGGTTTCCGGTCTCGGCGCGACCCCGCTCAACGAACTCTACATCCTCTACGATACGATTGAGCAGGAGATCACCGGGCGCGGGCTGAAGATTCACAAGACCTATATCGGCAACTATTTCACCTCGCTCGAGATGGTCGGAGCGACGCTGACGGTGATGGCCCTCGACGACGAGCTGAAAACGCTCATCGACACCGAGGCGCGCTGCACGATCGTACTTTGACGGGGGATTTCACCATGCAGACATTTTCAAACGCCGCCGCCGGCACCATCGTTCTCTCGCTGGCTGATCGGATCATCGAGAACCGCGCCTATCTGAGCGAGATCGACGGCAAGATCGGCGACGGCGACCACGGCGTCAACATGGCCAAGGGTTTCGGCATGGCTGCCGAGCGCCTGAAGGGCAAGGATGCCTCGCTTGCGGATGCGCTCGATACGCTTGGCACCGTTCTGATGACGGAGATCGGCGGCTCGATGGGGCCGCTCTACGGCGTCATGTTCATGGAATTTGCCGAAAAGCTGCAGCGCGTCGAGTCCGTGGACGCGAAGACCTACAGCTCCATGCTGCATGCGGGGCTCGAGGGCATCCAGTCGATCGGCTCGGCCAAGGTTGGTGACAAGACGCTGATCGACACGCTGGTCCCAGCCGTCGAGGCTTTCGACACAGCGACCGCGGCGGGCAAACCCTTCAGCGAAGCGCTCGACGCACTGGTCGCCGCAGCGGAAGCCGGGCGCGATTCCACACTCAATCTGGTTGCCAAAATCGGCCGCGCCAGCCGTCTTGGCGAGCGCTCGCTCGGCGTGCTCGATGCCGGCGCGACCTCCTGCGCCATCATCCTGAAGGAACTGTCGCTCGGCGCTCGCGAGCGGCTTCAGTAAGTCTCCCAAGACGGTGCGACCACGGCGACAAAGGCTGTGGTCGCACGCCGCTCCTTTCGGATTGCGGTTGCAAACTGCGGGCATTGCTTCCATCTTCGCGGCCAACGGATGAGGGAACACCAGAATTTCATGACACCCAAGGCACTTTCGCCCCGCAAGGGCGGCGCAAGCAGGATCGGCACGACGGAGAGCCTCGACGTCATGCCTTTGCGCTATGGCGACGACCCCTATGTCTGGGCCTGCTGGCTCTACTACGAAGACGGCATGACCCAGGGCGAGATCGCCGATGCGATGGGAGTCTCGCGCGCCACCGTCAACAGCTACCTCGCCGATGCGCGCGAAATGGGCATTGTCAACATATCGCTGGAGCCGGCCCGTCTTGCCTCGCTGACGATCGCGCAGGAACTCAAGCGCCACTTCGGTCTTGCGGACTGCCTCGTCGTTCCGAGCGACGACAATGCCCGCCCCCTCATCGACCGGCTTGGCGTTGCCGGCGCCCATGCGCTGCAGAAGCTATTGAAATCGGGAGATACACTCGCCGTCGCCTGGGGGCGGACGATCCTGTCCGTCGGTGAACACACCAATATCGGCTCGCTGCAGGATATGACCGTTGTCCAGGCGACCGGCGGCACCACCGCCTCCTTTGCCTATACACCGGAACTGACCGCTTCGGCCGTCGCGCAAGCGATCTCCGCGCGCTGCGTCAACATCACCGCCCCCGCCGTCGTCGCCTCGGCCGAAATGCAACGCATGCTTCTGGAAGAGCCGCTGCTGAAGGAACAGTTCGCCACCTTGGCGCGGGCAAACCGCATCGTCTTCGGCATTTCGTCGCTCAGGCCAAACTCGACGATCCACACAAGCGGTTTCTTCGAATCTGTGTCGCTTCAGCAATATCTGGCCAAGGGTGCGGCCGGCGTTGTTGCCGGCCGTTTCATCGATGAGCGCGGTAGGCCTGTCACCGGACCATTGGATGACCGCACCATCGGCATTTCGCTGGAGATGCTGCGCGGCATTGGCACGCGGATCGCCGTTGCCGGCGGTTTCGACAAGGTCCCAGCTTTGCTTGCCGCACTGAGGGGCGGCTATGCCAATGTGCTCATCACCGATGCCGCGACCGGCGCCGGCATTCTGAGGGCAGACGGTGTCACCAGCCTCGACAGCCGCCTGTCGCAACGCCAGAAGCCGGTCTCCACACCGAGCAGTTATCGCACCCACGTCAAGAAATTCCTCAACAACCCGAACGACGTGGTGGAGGAAATGCTCGACGGCGCCGTCAAGGCCCACCGGAAGTATCTGGAACCGATCAAGGGCTCGCATCGGGCGCTGGTTGCCCGCAACGGGCCGCGCTCCGGCAAGGTCGGTCTGGTCATCGGCGGCGGTACCGGTCACGAGCCAGGTTTTCTCGGTTATGTCGGCAAGGGCCTGGCCGATGCAGTTGCCATCGGCAACATATTCTCCTCGCCGCCGCCCGATCCCATCGTTCAATGCGCGGTCGCGGCTTCCGGCGGAGAAGGTGTCTTGTTCGTCTACGGCAACTATGCCGGCGACGTCATGAATTTCGAAATGGCCGCCGAAATCGCCGAAGAACAGGGCATACCGATCCGTACCGTGCTCACCACCGACGATATCGCCTCATCCCCTGTGGAAGACAAGGAAGGTCGGCGCGGCGTGGCCGGCAACTTCTTCATCTTCAAGGTCGCGGGTGCTGCCTGCGATCAAGGCTTGACGCTCGATGCCTGCGAAGCGGTGACGCGAAAGGCCAATGCCCGGACCTTCACCGTCGGCGTCGCTCTGGAACCATGCTCGATGCCCCAGACCCGGCGGCACAATTTCGAGATCGGCCCGGAGGACATGGAAATCGGCATGGGCATTCATGGCGAACCCGGCGTATCCCGCGAGCGCATCCGCACCGCCGACGAGGTCGTCGATACGATCATGGACAATATCTTCAAGGAGATGAAGGCCCAGCCGGGTGATCGGGTCGCGGTCCTGGTCAATTCCTTCGGCGCCACACCGCAGATGGAACTCTACATTCTCTTCCGCCGCGTCGAGCAGCGGCTGGCCGCCAAGAGCATTGTGATCGAAGCTAGCTGGGTCGGCCATTACTGCACGTCGCTCGATATGGCCGGCGCCTCGATATCGATCATGCATCTCGACCAGCAACTGACCGAACTGCTGCATCACCCCTGCGAAACCGCGGTCCTGAATATCAACTAGCATGCCCGCGGTCCGGTGGAGGATCGCCGGGCTTTGTGAGGCACTGGGAGGAATACCATGTCAAAAAGCGCGGCGCGCAGCATGGCCAAGATGTTTCAGATGATGTCGCAGATGATCGAAGCAGAAAAGGATCACCTGTCGGAACTCGACGGTGCCATCGGCGATGGCGACCATGGGATCACCATGTCGATCGGCTTTCTTGCCATCAATGCTGAACTGTCAAAGCTCGATCTCGACCAGGCAAGCCTCTCGGACGTGATGTCGACTGCAGCAACCGGCTTCCTCAACGCCGTCGGGGCATCAACCGGCCCCCTCTACGCAACCGGCTTTCGCCGCGCCGCGAAGACACTTGCGGACCGTACGACGCTCGATCTCGCCGCCTGCGCCGATATGATCGAAGCCATATCCACCGGCATCCGCGAGCGCGGCAAGGGACAGCGCGGCGACAAGACAATGCTCGATGTCTGGCTACCGGCTGCCGACGCCGCCGCAAATGCGCTTGCGGAGAACAAAACGAGAGACGCCTTCTGGCACGACGTCGTTGCGGCGGCGGACAATGGTGCCGCCGCCACCCGCTCGATGATCGCAACGAAGGGACGTGCCGCAAGGGTTCGTGAGCGATCTCTCGGCCATATAGACCCCGGAGCCGCGTCAGCTGGCCTCTTGATCCGGGTGATGGCCGAAGCGCTTCAATCGAGCGGACAGGAAACCCATTGAAGACATGGTCGATAGTCATCACATCAAGGGAGACGGCCGGCGTTTCGGCATCGGCCAGCTGAAAGAAGGATGTATTTACGCGTGAACGAGCCTCGCTACAGCCTCCGGCAGGAAAAGAACGGCACCTGGACCGTTCTTGATGTTATCACGCGCTTGCCTGCGGCATCGGACGGAAAAGACCTGACCGGGCTCGAGGAGGACGATGCCCGGGACATCATGGATGTGTTGAACAGGGACTATCTCGCGCGTCGCAAAAGTCCGCTGGTGTAGAATGAAAACCCCTCCCCGTTGCCGGAGAGGGGGTTTGAAGAATGTTTACGTGATGAAATTGCCGGGTTGCAAAGTGTCCAGCGCCGCCAATAGAGAATGAAACGCCTGATCGCGCATCCCCCAAATGGGGGAGAGATTTGTCATCAACCCTTCATGAAAATCAAAAGGTTGGCGCGGAATCGCATTCGGCGCCTGCCGCGACGCGAGCGCGCGTAAAATCCGATGCACAGTTTCAACGGCGAGCCCGGCTATCTGCCGCAAGCACATCGCTTTTCGCGCAATCCCCTTCGCAAGACTGCGCAATGCTTCGCCGCCGAAAAAACACGAAAGATTGTTACGAAAATCGTGACGCGGGCGCAGTTTTGCGATAGGAACCGCTGCAATTGGAAGCTTTGCTCCCCATATCTGCCGTCACCCGGTCCTAACGTTCAAGGAAGACGTCCATGCCCGCCTATCGCTCCCGCACCACCACCCACGGCCGCAACATGGCCGGCGCTCGCGGCCTCTGGCGCGCGACGGGCATGAAGGACAGCGACTTCGGCAAGCCGATTATCGCCGTGGTGAACTCGTTCACCCAGTTCGTGCCCGGCCACGTCCACTTGAAGGACCTGGGCCAGTTGGTGGCACGCGAGATCGAAGCGAACGGCGGCGTCGCCAAGGAATTCAACACCATTGCGGTCGATGACGGCATCGCCATGGGCCATGACGGCATGCTCTATTCGCTGCCGTCGCGCGAGCTGATCGCCGATAGCGTCGAATACATGGTCAACGCCCACTGCGCCGACGCCATGGTCTGCATCTCCAACTGCGACAAGATCACCCCCGGCATGCTGATGGCCTCGCTTCGTCTCAACATCCCGACGATCTTCGTCTCCGGCGGCCCGATGGAGGCCGGCAAGGTGCTGCTCTCCGATGGCAAGATCCACGCGCTCGATCTGGTCGACGCCATGGTCGCGGCCGCCGACGAAAAAATGTCGGACGAAGACGTCCAGACTATCGAGCGCTCCGCCTGCCCGACCTGCGGCTCGTGCTCGGGTATGTTCACGGCCAATTCGATGAACTGTCTGACCGAAGCGCTCGGCCTGTCGCTGCCCGGCAACGGCTCGACGCTCGCGACCCATTCGGACCGCGAAAAGCTGTTCCTGCAGGCCGGCCGCAATATCGTTTCGCTGGCAAAACGCTACTACGAAGCGGAAGACGTCACCGCCCTGCCGCGCACCATTGCCTCGAAGGGCGCCTTCGAAAACGCCATGGCGCTCGATATCGCCATGGGCGGCTCGACCAACACGGTTCTGCACATTCTGGCGGCCGCCCACGAGGGCGAGGTCGATTTCACCATGGACGACATCGACCGCCTGTCGCGCAAGGTTCCGTGCCTCTCCAAGGTCGCGCCCGCCAAGGCCGATGTGCATATGGAAGACGTGCACCGCGCCGGCGGCATCATGGCAATCCTCGGCGAACTGAACCGCGCCGGCCTGTTGAACGCCGATCTGCCGACCGTGCATGCAAAGACCCTCGGCGACGCGCTTTCGCAATGGGACATTTCCGTCACCGACAATCCGGCGGCGCTTGAACTGTTCAGCGCGGCGCCCGGCGGCGTGCCGACGCAGGTTGCCTTCAGCCAGAGCGCCCGCTGGAAGGAACTCGACCTCGACCGCGAAAAGGGCGTCATCCGCGATGCCCAGCACCCCTTCTCCAAGGATGGCGGCCTGGCTGTTCTGAAGGGCAACATCGCGCTCAACGGCTGCATCGTGAAAACGGCCGGCGTCGACGAATCCATCCTGAAATTCTCCGGCCCCGCCCGCGTCTTCGAAAGCCAGGATTCCTCCGTCAAGGCGATCCTTGCCAACGAGGTCAAGGCCGGTGACGTCGTCGTCATCCGCTATGAAGGTCCGAAGGGCGGCCCGGGCATGCAGGAAATGCTCTATCCGACCAGCTACCTGAAGTCGAAGGGTCTTGGAAAGGCCTGCGCGCTGATCACCGACGGCCGCTTCTCGGGCGGCACGTCGGGTCTCTCGATCGGCCACGTCTCACCGGAAGCCGCCAATGGCGGCCTGATCGGCATCGTGCGCGAAGGTGACATGATCGACATCGACATCCCCAACCGGACGATTTCGCTGCGCGTCGACGAAGCCGAAATCGCCGCGCGCCGCGCCGAACAGGACGCCAAGGGCTGGAAGCCGGTCGAGCAGCGCAAGCGCAAGGTCACGACCGCGCTGAAGGCCTACGCCGCCTTCGCCACCTCCGCCGACCGTGGCGCAGTGCGTGATTTGGGCGAACTCTGAGGAAAAGTCAGTCTTTCGTCCCAGCTCAACTCAAAAGTGAAATCGCCCTAACGGCGGTTTCACTTGAAGTTCGCCTAGTCGCTACCCAAGGATTCCTCGCTTCTCGGGCGCTGGCCTGAATGGCGCACCGTCTGCTATGTTTTGGTCTTCCCAGAAAGTGACTTGGGGGGCTTATGACAAACGCTGCCGCACTGCTTGGAACCTGGCGCATGCTCTCCTGGAAGCGAAAATTTGTCGCGTCGGGCGAAGTGACGGACGCCATGGGCGCCGATCCCATCGGATATATCTGCTATCACGCGGATGGCCGCATGATGGCGCTGGTCGTGAACAGGGAAAGGCCCGCGCTGAGGGGAGCGACACCGGCGGATGATGAAAAGATTGCTCTTTTCGATTCCATGCTGGCCTATGCGGGGTCCTATACGCTTGAGGACGGCAGGGTCATTCATCACGTCGATGCAAGCTGGAATCCGGCCTGGGGAATAACAGATCAGGTCCGTCCCTATACGACTGAAGGCGACAAGCTGGTCATCAGCGATGCGCCAGGCATCGATCCCGTGACAGGACAGGACGTGACCTATCACCTGGAATTTCAGAAGGTTTAAAGAAGCGCTCCTGAAGAGCGCTGACGCCGGCCGGTTTACAAATGCCGCGTCTCCGCCGGAGTATTCCACCAGGCATTATTGCGGCCATCGGAATAGGTCACCGGCGCCTCGGCGAGCACGGACGGGTCGAGATCGTCGAGGCTCGCGAGATTGATGGAGACGAAGGCGCCGCCGATCTGCTCCACATAACCGTCGCTGAAGGGCTCGATGCCGCAGGTGCGGCAGAAACGATGATGACCGCTCATCGTGCCGAACTGGTAATCGGTCAATTCGTCCGCGCCCGACAGCAGCCGGAAATCCTCCGGCTTGATGACCACGCCCCAGGCGCGCCGCTTGGTGCAGATCGAGCAATTGCACTTGCCCGTTCCGGCGTCCAGGTCGATATCAGCCTCGAACCGAACCTTGCCGCAATGGCAGCTTCCCTTGTAGGTCATTTTCATCCCGGCTCTCCCTTGCCTGACGCGCCACAATATGACAACTTATTGTCATATTCACATCCTACAGAATGACAATATGTTGTCAATATGAAAAAACCAGATCGAACCGATGCCGGCGACGCCTTCGCCAACTTTTCCATCTCCGTCATCCGGCTTGCGGCCCATCTGAACGCCGCAGGCGACGCGCTTGCAAAACCTTCCGGCCAGACCAGCGCCCGCTGGCAGGTCTTGGCGGCGGCAAGCCACGCCACCATGTCGGTCGCAGACATCGGCCGCGTTCTCGGTCTTGCGCGTCAGGGTGTCCAGCGCATTGCCGATATTCTGGAAACAGAGGGACTGGTGCGATACGAGGAAAACCCGGCGCATCAGCGTGCAAAGCTGCTGATGCTGACGCAGGCGGGCGAAGCGGCGTTGCACGACATCCAGATCCGCCAGGCCGCCTGGGCCGATACGCTCGGCGCCGAGATCGGAGCCGATGATCTGCGCGCCACGACGAACACGCTTGCCCGGGTTCTGGATAGCCTCGCCCGCCCGAAAGCATTACGGCGCTGACTTATTTCGGCACGGACGCAAGGAGGAACATCGCCCTTTCCTGTTCCTCCGTCCAACTGGGATGGATGGATTCGAGAGATGCTCCACTCCTCGACATGCAGAAGGGTGAAGCGGAGAAAGCGCTGCTGGCAATACGCACAAACAAAAGGAACGCCAACCAAGGCCGGCGCCCCATCGAATTCGGCGTAAGAAGCGGCGTCGGTCAGCCCGCCTGCTGCGGCTCCATATAGGCCAGTTCCCAGACATGGCCATCGGGATCCTGGAAACTGCAGCCGTACATGAAGCCGTAATCCATCACCGGCCGCCATTCCTTGCCGCCGAGCGACAATGCCTTGGCCAGCGTCTCGTCCACCTCCTGGCGGCTGCCGGCGGAGAGCGCCGTCAGCACTTCCGTTGCCTTGCTCGTGTCGCTGATCTCGTCGATGATGAATTCCTTGAAGCGCGCCTCGTGCATCAGCATGACGAAGATGTTTTCCTCGACGATCATGCAGAGCGTGTCGTCGCTCGAATAGTCCGGGTTGAAGCTAAACCCGAGCCCGCCGAAAAATGCCTTCGAACGCGAAACGTCCTTGACCGGCAGGTTCACGAAAATCATCCTCATTGACAGTCTCCTCTTTGTTATGGGGATTGTCCGCCTCCTCCGGCGGACGGGAAAAATGGCGCTCAGGCAAGCGCCAGCAGGTCCGAACGCAACCGGTCCGGCCGGCCTTCGCCCAGCGCGTCATCAACGTCCGCATGGGTACTCGTCCAGATCGGCATCGCCCGGGAAAGTAGGGCGTGCCCTGCCGGCGTCAATCGCATCCGCCGCAGCCGGCGATCCCTGGCATCGATCATCGTTTCCAGAAGCCCTCGTTTTTCGAGCGGCTTCAGCGCCGCCGTCAGCGTCGTCCGGTCCATGGCAAGCAGGTGCGCGACAGGCCCCATGCCCGGCGGCTCCGGACGGTTGAGCGACATCAGCAGCGAGAACTGCCCATTGGTCAGCTCGAGCGGCCTCAACGCCTCGTCGAACTTCCGCGCCAGCGCCCGCGCCGCACGCTGCACATGAAGGCACAGGCATGTGTCGCGCACATGAAGGGTTGTCTCGAAAGGAATCACAACAGGCTTTGACATGCCGCAATAATGTTGATATCAACGTATTTAGTCAAGCGGAACGAAACGCGATTTTCTGAGGAGGAATGAACGATGTTGAGCAATCCGGTTGTATCCCGCCAGGAGTGGCTCGAAGCCCGCAGGGCGCTGCTTGCCACCGAAAAGGAAGAGACGAAACTGCGCGACAAGATCCGCGCCGAACGTCAGAAGATGCCGTGGGTCAAGGTCGACAAGACCTACACCTTCGATACGCCGGCGGGGAAAAGGACATTGGCCGATCTGTTCGACGGCCGCAGCCAGCTGATGATCTATCATTTCATGTTCGGCCCTGACTGGGAGGCCGGCTGCCCGGGCTGCTCCTTCCTCGCCGACCATATCGACGGCACGCTTGCCCATCTCAACAATCACGACGTCACCTATGTCTGCGTCTCGCGCGCACCGCTCGACAAGATCGAAGCGTACAAAAAGCGCATGGGCTGGAAATTCCCCTGGGTGTCGTCCTTCGGCAGCGATTTCAATTTCGACTACCACGTCTCCTTCGCCAAGGAGGAACTGGAAAGCGGCAAGGTCTTCTACAATTTCCGCGAAATATCGGGCGATGAGGCCAATGACGAACTGCCGGGCATGAGCGCCTTCATCCGTGACGAGGCCGGCAATGTCTATCACACCTATTCGGACTACGCCCGCGGCGGCGAGGAAATTCTCACCACGCTGATGATCCTCGACCGGGCACCAAAAGGCCGCAATGAGACGTCAACATTGAGCTTCGTGAAGCGTCATGACGAATATGAGGACACACCCCAAGCGCAATCCTGCTGCGCCTGACGACATCTGACCGGTAGAATCGCGCCGAAGAGGAGACGATGCGATGAAGGCGGACCTTGTTGAAGAACACCGGTGGCTGGAACAGCTGACCGGCAGATGGCAGTTGACGTTCGACCCGCCATCCGGGGCCGGCGAGCAGGCATCCGGGCCAGCATGGGAAGAGCTAACCCGCTCCCTCGGCGGCGCCTGGATCGTCTCCGAATCGACCGGCACCATGCCGGGCGGCAGCACGGCGACGAATATCCTGACACTCGGCTACGACCCCGCCAGGAAACGTTATGTCGGCTCTTTCATCAGCTCCGTCATGACCAATATCTGGGTCTACGAAGGCACGCTCGACAACACCGGCAAGGTGCTGACGCTCGACTGCGAAGGCCCCGATTTCGAAAACACCGGCAGGACTGCACGCTACCAGGACATCATCACGATCAAGGACGAGAACACCCGAAATTTCTCGTCCCGCACCCAAAATGCTGACGGCACTTGGAAGCATGTCATGTCCTGCGACTACAACCGTATTTCCACAGTCTGACGAGGCCAGGTGGCCACGCTAAAACATCAAACAGGAGGATAGCAATGAGCAAGGGACACGGCGCGTTCGTCTGGTACGAACTGATGACCACTGATACCAAGGCAGCAGCGGCATTCTACGACAATGTCGTCGGCTGGACGTCGGAGGATTCCGGCATGCCCGATATGGATTATACGCTGTTCAAGGCGGGCGACGCGCGCATCGCCGGCCTGATGACAATGCCCGAAGGCGCGTTGAAGATGAATGCTCCGCCCGCCTGGCTCGGCTATGTCGGCGTCGATGATGTCGATGCCGCCGCCAAAAAGCTCGCCAAGCTCGGCGGTACGGTTCACCGCGAGCCTGAGGACATTCCGGGCATCGGACGCTTTGCCATTGTCGCCGATCCGCACGGCGCCGTTTTTGCGCTGTTCAAGGGCAATGGCGAAGGCGAAATGCCCGAAATCGCCCAGAACGCCAATGGCAATATCGGCTGGCACGAACTGATGGCTGGTGATCTCGCTACCGAGTTTCCCTTCTATCAGGAAATGTTCGGCTGGAAGAAGGATGAGACCATGCCGATGGGAGAGATGGGCGATTACCAGATCTTCGCGCACGGTGGCGCCCAGATCGGCGGCATGATGACGAAGCCCGCCACCATCCCCGCCCCGCCCTACTGGGGCTTCTACTTCAACGTCGAGGCCCTCGATGCTGCGATCGAGCGGGCGACGGCGAAGGGCGGCAAGGTCGTCAACGGTCCGATGGAAGTGCCCGGCGGCGCCTGGATCATCAACGCCGTCGATCCGCAAGGCGCCTATTTCAACCTCGTGTCGATGAAGCGCTGAACGACCAACTATGCAACACATCCGCGCACCGGCAGATCGCTGCCGGTGCGTTTTGTGGTGCGCTGGACGTGGCTGCCGGTATCGGAGGAAATACCATGCGTTTGGACGCGATCGAGGTCGTGACCCTGTTCGTCAATGATATCGCCGAGGCGAAGGCTTTCTATCAAAAGGTCTTTGCGCCCGACATCGTCTATGAGGACGACGTGTCGTCCGTGCTGAAATTCTCCGGTGTGATGATCAATCTGCTTGATGCCGCGCAGGCGCCGCAACTGGTCGAGCCATCGACCGTGGCACCCTCAGGCTCGGGCTCCCGCGCCTTGCTCACGATCAGGGTCGATGACACCGATGCCGTCTGTGCCGAACTGCGCCACCGGGGCGTGACGCTGCTCAACGGCCCGGTCGACCGCCCATGGGGCCGCCGCACCGCAGCCTTCGCCGATCCTTCGGGCCATGTCTGGGAAGTCGCCCAGGAGCTGGGCTGAGCGACGGCGCAAGCGGCCTCAACCATCTGCGATCTGCGTCATTTCTGGAGCAGATGAAATGTGGTAGATGTCGTCCGCCAGTCGGGGGCACATATCATGTCCAGTTTGCTGTTAGACGCACTTTCCGCTGCGGAACTTCGCTGCCTGGTGATCACACCCGATCATCAGGACTATGATCGCTATCGCAAGGTCTGGAACGGCGTCGCCGACCGGCGGCCTCTCGCTATCGTCCGCCCGCTGGATGTCGAGGATGTTCGAAAGGCGGTATGCGCCGCTGCTGCATCCGGTGCGCTGCTCGCCGTGCGCGGCGGCGGCCACAGTATTCCCGGATTGTCGACCTGCGATGATGGGCTCGTTCTCGATCTTTCGCTGCTCAATTCCATCACCATCGACCGCGATGCTCGAACCGTCGAAGTCGGCGGCGGCGCATTGCTCGGTGATCTCGACCGCGCGACCGTTCCGGAAGGCTACGTCGTTCCGGCCGGCGTGATTTCGCATACCGGTGTCGCCGGCCTGACGCTGGGCGGCGGCATGGGCTGGGCAAGCCGAAAGTACGGCCTCACGATCGACAGCTTGTTGGGCGCGGAAATCGTCACGGCCGCCGGCGACGTTATTTGGGTGAGCGCGACGTCGGATCCGGAACTCTTCTGGGGTATCCGCGGCGGCGGCGGAAATTTCGGCGTCGTCACGCGCTTCAAGTTCAAGCTGCATCCGCTCGGCGGGATCGTGGTCGGCCAATGGAACTACCCGATGGAAAACGCCCGGCAGGTGCTTTCCGCGCTGCGCGATCTTGCTCGTGAACAATCCCGCGATTTTGCTGCTTCCTTTACCGCATCACAATCGGGTGTGAACGTCACGACCGTCTGGTCCGGGGATGCCGCACGGGCTCAATCCGTTCTGGCACCGTTCGGGGCATTGGCCAACGGCGCCAGCGGCTGCGTCGAACGCCTGCCCTACCTCAGCCTGCAAAGTCGCAACGATGAGGATTTTGCCTGGTCGCGCCGCTACTACGCCAAGGGCGGCTTCTGGTCCGATATCAGCGATGGAGCCATCGAGGACATCATCGAAGCGATTGCCAGCGCGCCGACGCCGGGCTGCGAGATTTACGCCATACAGCTGGGCGGCGCCATTTGCGACGTACCGGACAACGCAACGGCCTACACGGGAAGAAGCGCAGGCTACTACTGGCTTTCGGAGCCGGTTTGGGACACGATTGCTGACGATGACCGATGTATCGCATGGGGCCGCGCAACCGCCCACGCTCTTTCCGATCTGTCGATCACTGGAAATTATGTCAACGAACTAGGCGATACGGGCTTGAACGTTGCGCGGGAAGCTTATGGGCTTGCGAAATACCAGCGCCTCGCACGCCTGAAGGCACGCCTCGATTCACAAAACCTGTTCCGCCTCAACCAGAATATCAAGCCGCAGGAATAGTGCTTCCAAAGCACAGGCTCATGTTCCCCGTGGGAATTGAATCTTCCCGCCAAGAATTCCGCCTTGCAATCTTTCTTCGCATTGCACAAAGTCTCTTCAATGGTGGCAGAGACCCATCATCAAGGGGATAAAAATCCGCATGGCGATCAAAGCAAGCATCCATCACCTGACACATTACAAATACGACAAGCCGGTGCGGCTCGGGCCTCAGATCATCCGGTTGAAGCCGGCGGCCCATTCGAAGACCAAGGTCATCAGCCACTCCCTCAAGGTTTCGCCATCCAACCACTTCGTCACGCTGCAGCAGGATCCCTACGGCAACTACCTCTCGCGCTATGTTTTTCCCGATCCGGTCACCGAACTGAAGATCGAGGTCGATCTGATTGCCGACATGACGGTCTACAATCCCTTCGACTTCTTCATCGAGGAAGAGGCCGAGACTTTCCCCTTCACCTATCCGGAAGATATCCGCGACGACCTGAAGATCTACATGCAGACCGAGCCGATGAGCCCGGCGCTTGCAGAATATATCGACACGATCGACCTGACGCCCATGCGCACGATCGATTTTATTGTCGGCCTCAATGCCCGCCTGCAGCAGAAGGTCAATTACGTCATCCGCATGGAACCCGGCGTGCAGACGCCGGAAGAGACGCTGCAGCTGGCGCTCGGCTCGTGCCGTGATTCCAGCTGGCTGCTCGTCCAGATCCTGCGCAATCTCGGTCTCGCCGCCCGTTTCGTCTCCGGCTATTTGATCCAGCTCGCGCCGGACCTGAAAGCACTCGACGGCCCGTCCGGCACCGAGGTCGATTTCACCGATCTGCACGCGTGGTGCGAAGTCTACATCCCCGGTGCCGGCTGGGTCGGTCTCGATCCGACCTCCGGCCTTCTGACCGGCGAAAGCCATATCCCGCTCGCCGCCACACCGCACTACCGCAACGCCGCGCCGATCTCCGGCGGTCTCTATGGCGATGCCAACACCGAATTTGATTTTGCCATGACCGTCAGCCGCGTGGCCGAACACCCGCGCATCACCAAGCCGTTCTCAGAGGAAAGCTGGCAGGCCCTGAATGCGCTCGGCGAGCACGTCGACAAGGTGCTGAATGGCGCCGACGTGCGCCTCACCATGGGCGGCGAGCCGACTTTCGTGTCGATCGACGACTTCGAATCCGAGGAGTGGAACACCGGCGCCGTCGGCCCGACCAAGCGCGACAAGGCCGATGAACTGATCCGGCGGCTGCGCGAACGTTTCGCCCCCGGCGGTTTCCTGCATTACGGCCAGGGCAAGTGGTACCCAGGTGAAAGCCTGCCGCGCTGGACCTTCTCGCTCTACTGGCGCAAGGACGGCATGCCGATCTGGCATAATCCGGAGCTGATCGCCGCCGAGGGGCACGACACCGAGGTCACCGAAAAGGAGGCGCAAGCGCTTCTCACCGGCATCGCCACCGAGCTCGAGATCGAGCCCGAGATGATCATTCCCGCCTTCGAGGATCCCGCCGAATGGATCATCAAGGAAGGCAGTCTGCCGGAAAACGTCGATCCGTCCAATTCCAAGCTCGAAAGTCCGGAAGAACGCGCCCGCATCGCCAAGGTGTTCGATCGCGGCCTGACCACCGCGACCGGCTATATCCTGCCGGTACAGGCCTGGAACGCCAAGGCCGATGGCCGCCGATGGGTCAGCGAGCGCTGGCGCACCCGCCGCGGCAAGATCTTCCTGATCCCCGGCGACAGCCCCATCGGCTTCCGCATGCCGCTCGGCACACTGCCCTATGTGCCGCCATCGCAATATCCCTATATCCACCAGGCCGATCCATCGATCCCGCGCGGCCCGCTGCCCGACTACAGCGCGCCGGCAAGAACGATGGCGCAGGCATCGCGTAAGGCAAGCGAACCGCAGCAGGATCGCAACGAGCAGAATATTGCGGGCTCCGCCGGTGACATCCGCGGTGCCGTGCGCACCGCCATGAGCGTCGAGCCGCGCGATGGCCGCCTTTGCGTCTTCATGCCGCCTGTCGAGCGCATCGAGGATTATCTCGATCTGATCGCGGCAGCCGAAAAGGCAGCATCCGAACTCGGCCTGCCGATCCATATCGAAGGCTACTCGCCGCCCCAGGACGAGCGCATCAACGTCATGCGCGTGGCGCCCGATCCCGGCGTCATCGAGGTCAACATCCACCCGGCCTCCAACTGGCAGGATTGCGTCGCGATCACCACAGCAATTTACGAGGAGGCCCGTCTTACCCGGCTTGGCGCCGACAAGTTCATGATCGACGGCCGCCACACCGGGACCGGCGGCGGCAACCATGTGGTGGTCGGCGGCAACAATCCCAACAACAGCCCGTTCCTGCGCCGGCCGGACCTCCTGAAGAGCCTGATCCTCCACTGGCAACGCCATCCGTCACTGTCCTATCTCTTCTCCGGCATGTTCATCGGCCCGACCAGCCAGGCGCCGCGCATCGACGAGGCCCGGCACGATAGCCTCTACGAGCTTGAAATCGCCATGGCGCAGGTGCCCCTTCCCGGCATGGCCCAGCAGCCTTTGCCCTGGATGGTCGATCGCCTCTTCCGCAATCTCTTGACCGATGTCACCGGCAATACCCACCGCGCCGAAATCTGCATCGACAAGCTGTTCTCGCCGGACGGCCCGACCGGGCGGCTCGGTCTCGTCGAATTCCGCGGATTCGAAATGCCGCCGAATGCGCGCATGAGCCTTGCCCAGCAGTTGCTGGTGCGCGCCCTCATCGCCCGCTTCTGGCAGAACCCGGCCGAAGGCAAGCTCGTCCGCTGGGGCACAGCGCTGCATGACCGCTTCATGCTGCCGCACCATGTCTGGCAGGATTTCCTCGACGTGCTCGGGGATCTGCGCGCCAATGGTTTCGATCTCCGGCCAGAATGGTTCGAGGCCCAGCTCGAGTTCCGCTTCCCCTTCTGCGGCGAGGTCGAATATCTCGGTGCGAAGCTGGAAATCCGTCAGGCGCTGGAGCCCTGGCACGTAATGGGCGAGGAAGGCGCGCCCGGCGGCACCGCACGTTATGTCGACAGCTCCGTCGAGCGGCTGCAGGTGAAGCTGGAAACGGCCAATCCCGAACGCTACACCGTTGCCTGCAACGGCCGTGCGCTGCCGCTGACCAAGACCGGCTTCAACGGCATCGCCGTCGCCGGTGTACGCTACAAGGCATGGCAGCCGGTGTCGGGTTTGCACCCGACTTTGCCGGTTAACACGCCGCTTACATTCGACATTTATGATACATGGTCGAAGCGTTCGATCGGCGGCTGCATCTATCATGTTGCCCATCCGGGCGGACGCAGTTACGACACCTTCCCGGTGAACGGCAACGAAGCGGAAGCCCGCAGACTGGCACGTTTCGAGCCCTGGGGTCACACGGCCGGCGCTTACGCGCTCATGCCGGAAACCCCGTCAGCAGATTTTCCCCTGACGCTCGATTTGCGGCGCCCGGCAGGAGTGTAAAGACTGAATGTCCAAGAAGCAGACGGCGGAAGCGATGCGCAGCGAAAACCGGATTGGTAGCGATCCGGTTTTTGGCTATCGTGCGCTTCCCGGCATTGCCGATGAAATGCTCGACACGCAGGGCAACGTCCGGCCGGTCTGGCAGCATTTTCTCTCCTCCATCGGCCGCATGGACGAGACGGAGCTTTCCAACCGCTTCGCCCGCGCCGACCGCTATCTGCGCGACGCCGGCGTGTTCTACCGGGCCTACGGCACCAAGGAGAATTCGGAGCGTAACTGGCCACTGTCGCATGTGCCGGTCCTGATCGACGACATCGAGTGGCAGGCAGTCTCCAAGGGCCTCGTCCAGCGCGCCGAATTGCTTGAGCACATCGCCGCCGATATCTACGGACCGAACCGGCTGGTCGCCGAAGGCTTCCTGCCGCCGTCGCTGGTCGCATCCAATCCGGAATTCCTGCGCCCGATGGTCGGCGTGCTGCCCGCCGATGGTCATTTCCTGCATTTCTGTTCCTTCGAGATCGGCCGCGGACCGGACGGCAACTGGTGGGTCCTGTCGGATCGCACCGAAGCACCTTCGGGCGCCGGTTTCGCGCTCGAAAACCGCGTCGCCACCACCCGCGCCTTCTCCGATCTTTATGCCGAAACCCATGTCCACCGCCTTGCTGGCTTCTTCGGCGCCTTCCGCGACGAGCTGCAGTCACGCAAGAAAAATCCCGACGACCGCATCGCCGTCCTGACACCGGGCGTCGCCAACGAGACCTATTTCGAACACGCCTATATTGCCCGCTATCTCGGCTTCATGCTGCTCGAAGGCGAAGACCTGACCGTCATAGACGGCCGCGTCATGGTGCGCACCGTGGCCGGCCTGAAGCCCGTCGGCGTGCTCTGGCGCCGCCTCGACGCCGCCTTCGCCGATCCGCTGGAGCTCAATCAGAGTTCGCATATCGGCACTCCCGGCATCGTCGAGGCGCTGCGCTCCGGCTCGGTCTCGATCGTCAATTCGCTCGGCTCCGGCATTCTCGAGACCCGCGCCTTCCTCGCCTTCATGCCGACCATCTGCCGCCGTCTGCTGGGCGAAGACCCGATCCTGCCGAGCATCGCCACCTGGTGGTGCGGCCAGCAGCCGGAGCGCGACCAGGTTACCGAGAATATCGAGAAGATGGTGATCGGCCCCGCCTATTCCACCCGTCCGTTCTTCGACGACAACGGCCGCTCGGTGCTCGGCTCGTCGCTGCGAGATACTGCGAAAGTTTCCGTCGCCGACTGGCTCCAGACCGACGGCCCGAAGCTTGTCGGACAGGAAGTCGTCACCCTCTCAACCACGCCCGCCTGGGTGAACGGCAAGCTGACGCCGCGGCCAATGAGCCTGCGTGTCTACGTCGCCCGCACCCGCGACGGCTGGCAGGTCATGCCAGGCGGCTTTGCCCGCATCGGCTCCGGCGCCGATGCGGCGGCGATCGCCATGCAGGCCGGCGGCTCAGCCGCCGATGTCTGGATCGTCAGCCAGAAGCCCGTAGAACAGATGACGCTTCTGCCCGCCGAGGAAAGCTTCATCCGTATCCTGCCCGGCAGCCTGCCGAGCCGCGCGGCCGACAATCTCTTCTGGCTCGGCCGTTATATCGAACGGGCTGAAGGCGCGCTGCGCATCCTACGTGCCTGGCATGGTCGCTTTGCCGAAACCGCCAACACCGAAATGCCGCTCTTGAAGGATATCACCGACTATCTGGCGGGGCTCGATATCGACACCAAGCAGCCGGTCCCCGACAGCCTGATGGCCAATATCAACAGCGCCCTTTTCAGCGCCAGCAACATCCGCGACCGCTTCTCCGCCGATGGCTGGCTGGCGCTCAACGATCTCGCCAAGACCGCACGCAAATTCCAGTCGACCGTCCAGGCTGGCGATGACGCCACGCATGCGATGACGATCCTGCTGCGCAAGCTCGCTGGCTTTGCCGGTCTTGTGCATGAAAACATGTACCGCTTTACCGGTTGGCGCTTCCTGTCGATCGGCCGCTATCTCGAACGCGGCCTGCATATGACCCGGCTTCTCGGCCACATGTCCGGCGAGGATGCGCCGGACGGCGCCTATGACATGCTCTTGGAAATTGGCGACAGCGTCATGACCCACCGCCGCCGCTACAACGTCAACACGGCTGCCCTCACCGTCACCGACCTTCTGGCACTCGACCCGCTCAATCCGCGCTCGGTCCTCTACCAGCTGAACGAGATCAAGACCGAGGTCGAGCAATTGCCGAACGCCTTCACCAACGGCCAGATGTCGCCCTTCTACCGCGAAGCCATGAAACTCCATGCCGGTCTTGCCGTCATGACACCCGAGGCGATGAATGCCGTGGTCTACAACAATCTGGAACAGGAACTCGGCCGCTTCTCCGACATCCTCGCGCAAACCTATCTCGGATAGGATATGACGAATCGCTTGCGCCGGATCTGAGAAGCCCATGCTCTACGACATCAATCTGCGAATCACCTACACCTACGAAGTCCCGGTGTCCGGCGGCCGGCATATCGTCCGCGTGCTTCCCGTGTCGCTGCCGGACCGCCAGCGGCTGGTCGCAGGCACCGTCACCTGCACACCGACGCCGGAGGAGCGCAGCGACAGCGTCGATTTCTTCGCCAATCCCTCGACGTCGATTCTGTTTCGCAAACAGCATGAGAAACTCGTGATTCGCATGCAGGCGCGCGTCCAGCTCGAACCCCAAGCGCTGACCGCCGATTTTTCATCGGATCTTGCCGGTTTTCCCGCAGAGATTGCCAATGTCTGGTCGCTCGACGCCAATTCGCCGCATCATTTCCTCGGCGCAAGCCCGCGCCTTCCCGACGACACGGCGATCGCCTCCTATGCCCGCGGCATTGCCAAGCCGGACATGACCATCCGCCAGATCGCCACGGCCATTTGCGCGCAAATCCACCACGATTTCGTCTACGATCCGAAAGCCACCACCGTCGACACGACACCGCGTGAGGCTTTCAAGCTCAGGCGCGGCGTCTGTCAGGATTTCACCCACGTGATGATCACCGCTCTGCGCAGCCTCGGCATCCCCGCCGGTTATGTCAGCGGTTTCCTTCGAACCATTCCGCCGCCGGGCAAGGAACGCCTTGAAGGCGCCGATGCCATGCACGCCTGGGTGCGTTTCTGGTGCGGAACCACCTCCGGCTGGCTGGAACTCGATCCGACCAACAATATTTTTGCGGGATTGGATCATATCGTCGTCGGTCACGGCCGCGACTATAGCGACGTGGCGCCGGTCATCGGTGTTTTGAAAAGTTACGGATCGCACAAGACCGAACAGGCCGTCGACGTCATTCCGCTGCAGTGACCCAAAATGGGAAAGCCCGCCGTCCCCTTTCCGAACATCGAAAGGGCCGCAACCGCCTGCATTTCCGGGATCACTAAAATTATAGTCAATTTCGATCGCCGAGTTGAACGGGACCGTAAGACTTACTTGGTAGAACTCGCTCCATTGAAACGCAACGTCTGTTTCCGAGTGGGCAAAATGGCAAAAAGATCAACTCTCCTGCAGTCCTGTTCAAAGCTGATTGGCGATCGCCGTGGCAATTTCGGCATGATGGCCGCGATCCTGATACCAGTGCTGTTCGCCTCGGGCGGCGTCGCAATCGACATGACCAATATGATGATGGCGAAGAACCAGTTGCAGGACGCGACCGACGCAGCCGGCCTTGCGGCGGCATCCGCTCTGGTGAACGACGGCCTGACGATAGATCAGGCAAAGAAGCTGGCAAAGGATTTCGTGAAATCCCAGATGCAGAGCGCCAAATTGTCCGTAGAAGAGGCTCAAGCACTGGAGCAGGCACTTACCGGCAACACGGTCGTCAACATCACCGAGCAGAAGGCCTTGGTCGGGAACAACAAGACATATACCGTCAACGTATCCACAAAATACAATCTGCCGCTCAACGCGCTGACCCGGCTCATCGGCCAGGAAACCGCTGAAATTGGCACGGTCAGCAAGTCGCTGAGCTCGACCGAAGCCAAGAACGCGCTGTCCATGTTCCTCGTCCTCGACCGCTCCGGCTCGATGGGTGAGGATACGGCGACGGTAAACAAGGATGCTCCGACGAAGACCTATACCTACGACTGCAGCTACTACAGCGGCAAAAAGTATATTTCAAAAACCTGCACGGGGACGGAAACGAACTACATCACCAAGATCGAAGCGCTGAAAACGGCCGCTGCGAATCTTCTTCTGCAATTGAAAACGGCCGACTCCACATCGACCTTGGTGCGCACCGGCGCTGTGTCCTACAACAATGCGATGCAGACGGCGTCCAGTCTGGCCTGGGGCACCTCGGCTGTGTCCACCTACGTCAACGCATTGACCGCAACCGGCGCGACCGACTCCAGCGCGGCGTTCAAGAACAGCTATAACAGTCTGATGGCCAAGAACAGCGCTGGAGCACTAAAGGAAGAGGCCGAACATAAACTGAAGAACGGCCAGGTTCCGAAGAAATACATCGTCTTCATGACGGACGGGGAAAACAATTATTACAATGGCACCCAGTCCAGCGCCAACGGCGACAAGTCCGATGCCGAAACGTTGAAATATTGCGCCAGCGCAAAAACGGCAGGCATCACCGTCTTCTCGATCGCCTTCATGGCGCCTGATCGCGGCAAGACGCTGCTGAAAGCCTGCGCCACCACCGCTGAAAATTATTTTGCCGCTGAAGACGCCGACCAGCTGACCGCCGCCTTCAAATATATCGGTGAAAAAGCGTCCTCCATGACGGTGCGTCTGACCAACTAGCATCGGTTGAAGCCTGAAACACAAGCCCGTCCCGAGAAATCGGGGCGGGCTTTTTCGTGTCTTCACGGCGCATCCGGCAAATCGCAAGCCGTTTCGAACGTCATCCCTGATCAATTTTCATCTTGTTGAAAACGCTATTGCAAGCGCTTCGTATCGGTGCATAAATCGCTTATATGCCCCGTTGGTGTTCGCCTCCGGTCTCCCAAACCGCAAGCAGAGGGTAAGCCTTTTCCATGATCGATCGTTTGTCCAACGAAAAAATTCCCAGCGCCGCGCCCCGCGCTTCGAACTCCGAAGTCCTCGCCAAGGAAATCATCGAACGCCTCACCTACCGTATCGGCAAGGACCCAAAAGTCGCCAAGCCGCATGACTGGCTGACCGCCGCCATCCTCGTCGTGCGCGACCGCATTACCGACAACTGGATGGAATCGACGCGCAAGACCTATGCCACCGATGCCAAGCGCGTGTATTATCTGTCGCTCGAATTCCTGATCGGCCGCCTGATGCGCGACGCCGTCACCAATATCGGCCTGATGGATGAATTGCGCGAGGCGCTCGCCTCGTTCGGCGTCGATATCGACGTCATCGCTGCCCTTGAGCCGGACGCCGCGCTTGGCAATGGCGGTCTTGGCCGCCTCGCCGCCTGTTTCATGGAATCGATGGCGACCGTCGATATCCCAGCCTATGGCTACGGCATCCGCTACGTGCACGGTCTCTTCCGCCAGCAGATGGCTGACGGCTGGCAGGTGGAACTGCCGGAAACCTGGCTCGCCCACGGTAACCCCTGGGAATTCGAGCGTCGCGAAAGTTCCTACGAAATCGGCTTCGGTGGCTCGGTCGAGACCGTCAATGTCGATGAGGAAGTCACCCGCTACGTCTGGAAACCAGCCGAGCGCGTCATCGCCACAGCCTGCGACACGCCCGTCGTTGGCTGGCGTGCCAAGCGCGTCAACACGCTGCGCCTGTGGACCGCCCACCCGATCGATCCGATCCTGCTCGACGCCTTCAACGCCGGCGACCACATCGGTGCGCTCCGCGAAAGTAACAAGGCCGAAAGCCTTGCCCGCGTACTCTATCCGGCCGACGCGACGCCTGCCGGCCAGGAGTTGCGCCTGCGCCAGGAGTTCTTCTTCTCCTCCGCCTCGCTCCAGGACATCCTGCGCCGCCATCTGCAGCAATATCCGGATTTCACCTCGCTGGCCGACAAGGTCGCCATCCAGCTCAACGACACCCATCCGGCCGTCTCCGTCGCCGAACTGGTCCGCCTCCTGACCGACGTTCACGGCATGGATTTCGAAGCCGCATGGGATATCGCCCGCCACACCTTCTCCTACACCAACCACACGCTTCTGCCGGAAGCCCTGGAAACCTGGCCGGTGCCGCTGTTCGAGCGGCTTTTGCCGCGCCACATGCAGATCGTCTATGCGATCAACGCCAAGATCCTGCTCGAAGCCCGCAAGCAGAAGGCCCACACGGATCAGGAAGTGCGTAATATCTCGCTGATCGACGAGAGCGGCGACCGTCGCGTGCGCATGGGCAACCTGGCATTTGTCGGCTCCCACTCGATCAATGGCGTCTCTGCCCTACATACCGAACTCATGAAGGAAACCGTCTTTGCCGATCTCCATCGGCTCTACCCGACACGCATCAACAACAAGACCAACGGCATCACCCCGCGCCGCTGGCTGATGCAGTGCAATCCGGATCTCGTCACGTTGATCCGCGATGCGATCGGCGACGAATTCATGGACAATACCGAAGCCCTGCAGGCACTCGACCCCTTTGCCGACAAGCCCGACTTCCAGGAGAAGTTCGCGAAGATCAAGCGCTCCAACAAGGTCAAGCTCGCCCAGCTGGTCCAGAGCCGCATGGGCATCCGGCTCGATCCGTCGGCGATGTTCGACATCCAGATCAAGCGCATCCACGAATACAAGCGCCAGCTGCTCAACATCGTCGAGGCGATCTCGCTCTACGACCAGATCCGCTCACATCCCGAACTCGACTGGGTGCCGCGTGTCAAGCTGTTCGCCGGCAAGGCGGCGCCGAGCTATCACAACGCAAAGCTCATTATCAAGCTTGCCAACGACGTGGCCAGGGTCATCAACCACGACCCGTCCGTGCGCGGCCTGCTGAAGATCGTCTTCATTCCGAACTACAACGTATCGCTCGCCGAAATCATGGTGCCTGCAGCCGATCTCTCCGAGCAGATTTCGACGGCCGGCATGGAAGCCTCGGGAACCGGGAACATGAAGTTCGCGTTGAACGGTGCGCTGACCATCGGAACGCTGGATGGCGCCAATGTCGAAATGCGTGACTGGGTCGGCGAGGAGAACATCAAGATCTTCGGGATGACGGCAGACGAAGTCACCAAGGTGCGCGCCGAGGGCCACAATCCCCGCGCCATCATCGAGCAGTCGCGGGAACTGTCGCAGGCGCTGCTTGCCATTTCCTCCGGCGTCTTCTCCCCCGATGACCGCAATCGCTTCACCGCCCTGATCGATGGCATCTACAATCACGACTGGTTCATGGTGGCGGCCGATTTCGACGCCTACACCAAAGCGCAGCGCGAAGTGGACGCCATCTGGGCGGAGCCAGCCAGCTGGTACTCCAAGACCATTCGCAACACCGCGCGCATGGGCTGGTTCTCCTCCGACCGTACAATCCGGCAATATGCCGGGGAAATCTGGAGAGCCGGATGACAATAGTGCCAAAAGACGCCACGCCTACCGCTCCGCCAGCCAGCCTGTCGACGGAAGAGATTGCGGCGATCCTCGCTGGCACTCATAGCAATCCGTTCGCAGCACTCGGTGTCCATCCGGCGGGCAAGGAGTTCATCGCTCGCTGCTTCATTCCGGGTGCCGAGACCGTCACGGCCGAAACATTGGCCGGCAAGGAGATCGGCACGCTCAATCGGCGTGACGATGCCGGCTTCTTCGAAGGCCCGGTTGCCGTCAAGAAGATTCAGCCGGTTCGCTACCGCGCCCGCAACGCAGGCGGCGAGTGGACGGTCATCGACCCCTACAGCTTCGGCCCTGTGCTTGGACCGATGGATGACTATTACATCCGCGAAGGTTCGCATCTGCGGCTGTTCGACAAAATGGGCGCTCATCCGATCAAGCATGATGGCGCCGAGGGATTTCACTTCGCCGTCTGGGCACCCAATGCCAGGCGCGTCTCCGTCGTCGGCGATTTCAACGGTTGGGACGGCCGCCGGCATGTGATGCGGCTGCGCCAGGACACCGGCATCTGGGAAATCTTCCTGCCGGATGTCCAGCCGGGCGCGATCTACAAATACGAGGTCGTCGGCAAGAATGGCGAGCTGTTGCCACTGAAGGCCGATCCCTTTGCCCGTCGTTCGGAACTGCGCCCGAAGAACGCCTCGATGACAACGGGCGAGATCGAGCAGCTCTGGCAGGACGAGGCCCACCGGGCCTATTGGGCAAGCGTCGACGCGCGGCGCCAGCCCATATCCATCTACGAAGTCCATGCAGCATCCTGGCAGCGCCGCGACAATGGCGACATGCTGACCTGGGACGAGCTTGCCGACCGGCTGATCCCCTATTGTGTCGACATGGGCTTCACCCATATCGAATTCCTGCCGGTCACCGAATATCCCTTCGATCCGTCCTGGGGCTACCAGACCACCGGCCTCTATGCGCCGACCGCGCGCTTCGGCGAGCCGGAAGGCTTCGCCCGCTTCGTCAACGGTGCCCACAAGGTCGGCATCGGCGTGATCCTCGACTGGGTGCCTGCGCATTTCCCGACCGATGCCCATGGCCTTCGCTGGTTCGACGGCACCGCCCTCTACGAACATGAGGATCCGCGTCAGGGCTACCACCCCGACTGGAACACCGCGATCTACAATTTCGGGCGTGCCGAGGTGTTCTCCTATCTCGTCAATAATGCACTCTACTGGGCGGAAAAGTTCCACCTGGACGGTTTACGCGTCGATGCCGTCGCGTCGATGCTGTACCTCGACTATTCGCGCAAGCACGGCGAATGGGTGCCGAACGAGTACGGCGGCAATGAGAACCTCGACACGGTCCGCTTCCTCCAGACGATGAACAAGGAAGTCTACGGCAGCCATCCCGGCATCATCACCATTGCCGAGGAATCTACCTCCTGGCCAAAGGTCTCCGCTCCGGTCCATGCAGGCGGCTTGGGCTTCGGCTTCAAGTGGAACATGGGCTTCATGCACGACACGCTGCAATATTTCCAGCGTGAGCCGATCCACCGGAAGCACCATCACAACGACCTGACCTTCGGCCTGCTTTACGCCTTCAGCGAAAATTTCGTCCTGCCACTCAGCCATGACGAAGTGGTTCATGGCAAAGGTTCGCTGATTGCCAAGATGGCCGGCGATGACTGGCAGAAATTTGCCAATCTGCGTGCCTATTACGGCTTCATGTGGGGTTATCCCGGCAAGAAGCTCCTGTTCATGGGCCAGGAATTCGCCCAATGGCAGGAATGGGCGGAAGACCGCTCGCTCGACTGGAACCTCCTCGAATACCCCCTGCACGAGGGCATGCGCCGGCTGGTGCGCGACCTGAACGGCACCTACCGCACCAAGGCGGCGCTGCATGCGCGCGACTGCGAGGGCGACGGCTTCGAGTGGCTGATCGCCGACGACCGCGAGAATTCGGTCTTTGCCTGGCTGCGCAAGGCGCCTGGTGAAAAGATGATCGCCGTCGTCTCGAACTTCACCCCGGTCTACCGGGAAAACTACACGATCCCGCTGCCCGCGGAAGGGCGGTGGAAGGAGATCCTCAACAGCGACGCCGAGATCTACGGCGGCAGCGGAAAAGGCAACGGAGGAGCCGTTCAGGCAACGAAAAACAGTGCAGGCGTCATCACGGCCACCATCACCTTGCCGCCCCTGGCGACACTGATGCTGGAGCAGGATTAGCGCACGGCACGGCGGTCTCCCAAGGCCCGTCAGCGCTATGCGTAAGAAGAATATTTGGAGAGGAACACTGTTCCAGAAGACGGCGAACCCGCTCCGGGAACCATACTATCGGGAGGAAAATCAATGGAAAAACGCACCCAGCCCCTCGCCCGTGACGCAATGGCCTATGTCCTTGCCGGCGGCCGTGGAAGCCGTCTCAAGGAACTGACCGACCGCCGCGCCAAGCCCGCGGTCTACTTTGGCGGCAAGGCCCGCATCATCGATTTCGCGCTGTCCAACGCGCTGAATTCCGGTATCCGCCGCATCGGCGTCGCCACGCAATACAAGGCGCACTCGCTGATCCGCCATCTGCAGCGCGGCTGGAACTTCCTCCGCCCCGAGCGAAACGAGAGTTTCGACATCCTGCCCGCTTCGCAACGCGTGTCGGAAACGCAGTGGTACGAAGGCACGGCCGACGCCGTCTATCAGAACATCGATATCATCGAGGATCACGGCGTTGAATACATGGTCATCCTCGCCGGCGACCATGTCTACAAGATGGACTATGAACTCATGCTGCAGCAGCATGTGGATTCCGGCGCCGACGTGACGATCGGCTGCCTGGAAGTGCCGCGCATGGAAGCGACCGGCTTCGGCGTCATGCACGTCGATGACAAGGACCAGATCATCGCCTTCGTCGAAAAGCCCGCCGACCCGCCGGGCATCCCGGGCAATCCCGAAATGGCGCTTGCCTCGATGGGGATCTATGTCTTCCACACCAAGTTCCTGATGGATGTGCTGCGCCGCGATGCCGCCGATCCTACCTCCTCGCGCGACTTCGGCAAGGACATCATCCCCTATATCGTCCAGCACGGCAAAGCCGTCGCCCACCGCTTCAACGAGTCCTGCGTCCGCTCCGACTTCGAGCGCGAGGCCTATTGGCGCGACGTCGGCACGATCGACGCCTATTGGCAGGCCAATATCGACCTCACCCACGTCACTCCGGAGCTCGACATCTACGACGGCACATGGCCGATCTGGACCTTTGCCGAAATCAAGCCGCCGGCAAAGTTCGTCCATGACGACGAAAACCGCCGCGGATCGGCAACCTCCTCGCTCGTCTCCGGCGACTGCATCATTTCCGGCGCGTCGCTGAACCGCAGCATGCTGTTTACCGGCGTCCGGGTGAATTCCTTCTCCCGCCTCGACGGCGCGGTGATCCTGCCAAACGTCAAGATCGGCCGGCATGCCAACCTGAAGAACGTCGTCATCGACAGCCGCGTCGTCATTCCAGAAGGCCTCATCGTCGGCGACGATCCGGAATTCGACGCCAAACGCTTCCGCCGCTCGGAAAACGGCATATGCCTGATCACCCAGGCGATGATCGACAAGCTGGACATGTGAGTATGGAAGTTCTGTCCGTCGCATCGGAAGTCTTTCCACTGATCAAGACAGGGGGTCTCGCCGATGTGGCGGGCGCCCTGCCGGCGGCTCTGAAACCGCACGGCGTCCGCATGCGCACATTGATGCCCGGCTATCCGGTCGTGATGCAAAAAATCAGGAAGCCGCAAAAAGTCGGCGGCTTCGACAATCTCTTCGGCTACCCCGCCTCGATCCTCGCCGTCGATCACGAAGGCCTCGATCTTCTGGTGCTGGATGCGCCGGAACTGTTCGATCGCGACGGCGGTCCCTATGTCGACAAGGCAGGACTGGACTATGTCGACAATTTCCGCCGCTTCGCCGCCCTGTCGCTGGCGGCGGCCGAGATCGCCGGCGGCCTGCTGCCGAGCTGGAAGCCTGATCTCGTCCATGTCCATGACTGGCAGGCGGCGCTGACCCCGGTCTACATGCGCTTCGGGCCGGCGCATGCGATGCCATCGGTGCTGACCATCCACAATATCGCCTTCCAGGGACAGTTCGGCCCCACCATCTTTCCGCAGCTTGCACTGCCGCCGGAGGCCTTCTCCATCAGCTATGTCGAATATTTCGGCGATGTCGGCTTTCTCAAGGGAGGCCTGCAAGCGGCAAGCGCCATCACCACGGTCAGCCCCTCCTATGCGCAGGAAATCCTCACGCCTGAATTCGGCATGGGCCTCCAAGGCCTGCTGACGGCACGCCTTTCCAGCCTGCACGGCATCGTCAACGGCATCGATGCCGATATCTGGGATCCGCAGACGGACAAGCATGTCAGCGAAAACTACGGCCCGAGCTCGCTGAAGAAGCGCGAGGCTAACCGCAAGGCGCTGTCGGCGCAGTTCGGCTTCGACAATGCACCCGGCCCGATCTTCTGCGTCATCAGCCGGCTCACCTGGCAGAAGGGCATGGACGTTCTCGCCGAGGTGATGGACGATATCGTCCACAATGGCGGCAAGCTTGCCGTGCTCGGCTCCGGCGACCCGGCGCTCGAAAGCGCCTTTATTTCCGCCGCGGCCCGTCATCCCGGCCGGGTCGGCATGGTGATCGGCTACAATGAGCCGTTGTCGCACCTGATGCAGGCCGGCGCCGACGCCATCCTCATCCCCTCGCGCTTCGAGCCCTGTGGCCTTACCCAGCTCTACGGCCTGCGCTATGGCTGCGTGCCGATCGTCGCCCACACCGGCGGCCTTGCCGACACCATCATCGACGCCAACGAGGCCGCACTTTCCGCCAAGGTCGCGACCGGCTTCCAATTCTCGCCGGTATCTGCCGCGAGCCTGCGTCAGGCGCTTCGGCGCGCCTTTGCCGCCTACCGGCAACCGAAAGTCTGGGCCCGCCTCCAGGCCCAGGGCATGAAATCAGACGTTTCCTGGGATGTGAGCGCGCATCGTTATGCCGATCTCTATTCCAGTCTTCTTGCGAAAGGCTAAGCCAATGATCAGAACCGTTCAGACCACTCCCTATATGGACCAGAAGCCCGGAACGTCCGGCCTGCGCAAGAAAGTGCCGGTCTTCCAGCAGAAGAACTATGCCGAAAATTTCATTCAGTCGATTTTCAACAGCCTGGACGGCTTCAAGGGCGAAACCCTGGTGATCGGCGGCGACGGCCGCTACTACAATCGTGAAGTCATCCAGATCGCCATCAAGATGGCCGCCGCCAATGGCTTCGGCCGCATCCTCGTCGGCCGCGGCGGCATCCTGTCGACGCCAGCCGCCTCCAACGTCATCCGCAAATACAAGGCTTTCGGCGGCATCGTGCTGTCGGCCAGCCACAATCCCGGCGGCCCGACCGAGGATTTCGGCATCAAGTACAATATCGGCAATGGCGGCCCGGCCCCTGAAAAGGTCACCGACGCGATCTACGCCGGCACCCGGACGATCGAAAGCTACAGGATTGCCGAGGTCGCCGACATCAATCTTGACTTGGAAGGCAGCCAGGACGTCGCCGGCATGGAAGTCGTGGTGATCGACCCGGTCGCCGACTATGCCGAACTGATGGAAAAGCTGTTCGATTTCCGCGCCATCCGTAACCTCATCGGCGGCGGCTTCCGCATCGTCTTCGATGCTATGAGCGCGGTCACCGGTCCCTATGCCAAGGAGATCCTCGAAAACCGCCTGGGCGCCGCCAAGGGCTCGGTGCTCAACTTCATCCCGCTGCCCGATTTCGGCGGCCACCATCCGGACCCCAACCTCGTCCACGCCCGCGCGCTCTACGAGGAAATGATGAGCGACGATGCGCCGGACTTCGGCGCCGCCTCGGATGGCGATGGCGACCGCAACCTGATCATCGGCAAGGGCATCTTCATCACCCCGTCCGATAGCCTCGCCATGCTCGCCGCCAATGCCACGCTCGCGCCCGGTTATGGAAAGGGTCTTGCCGGCATCGCCCGCTCGATGCCGACAAGTGCCGCCGCCGACAAGGTCGCCGAAAAGCTCGGCATCGGCATCTATGAAACCCCGACCGGCTGGAAGTTCTTCGGCAACCTCATGGACGCCGGCCTCGTCACCATCTGCGGCGAGGAAAGCGCCGGCACCGGCTCCAACCACGTGCGCGAAAAGGACGGCCTCTGGGCGGTCCTGCTCTGGCTCAACATCCTCGCCGTGCGCATGGAAAGCGTTGAGGATATCGCCCGCCAGCATTGGACGACCTTCGGCCGCAACTACTACTCGCGCCACGATTACGAAGAGGTGGATTCGGATGCCGCCAACGGCCTGATGACGGCGCTGCGCGACCAGCTCGCCACCCTGCCCGGCAAGACCTTCGGCAAACTCAAGGTCGCTGCATCAGACGACTTCTCCTACAACGACCCGATCGACAAGTCGGTGAGCAACAACCAGGGCATCCGTATCCTGTTCGAAGGCGGCTCCCGCGTCGTCTTCCGCCTGTCGGGCACCGGCACCTCGGGCGCGACCTTGCGCGTCTATATCGAACGCTACGAGCCGGATGCCTCGCGCCACGACTTCGATACCCAGGAAGCCCTTGCCGATCTCATCGCCGTCGCCGACCAGATCGCCGGCATCAAGACACGCACCGGCCGCGCGGAACCAACCGTCATTACCTGATGGGATACCCTATGGGGGAGGCATAAGCCTCCGTTCACCCTCCCCTTGGGGGAGGGGCAGCCGCGTGAAACATGCGGCAAAGTCATGTAGAGTGTTTACGCGCAACTCATGTTGGGAGCTAAGGCATGGAGCGCAGATTATCTGCAATCCTGGCCGCCGACGTGGTCGGATACTCAGCACTTATGGAGCAAGACGAAGCGGGCACCTTTGACCGTCTTCGAGCGCGACGCACTGAGCTTTTTGAACCCGAGATTGCCGGGCATCATGGACGGATCTTCAAGCTCATGGGCGACGGCCTCCTCGCGGAGTTCGGCAGCGTGGTCGACGCCGTCGAATGTGCCGTGTCTCTCCAGCGCGGAATGACAGAACGCAATGCCTCTGCAGCAGAGGAGGAGAGGTTCGACGTCCGCATCGGCATCAACATCGGCGAAGTGATCGTGGACGGCGACGACCGCTATGGCGAAGGCGTGAATGTCGCGGCCAGGCTGGAGCAACTCGCGCCCCCGGGTGGGATCTGCGTTTCAGGCAAGGTGGCGAAGGAGGTCGAGAACAAGCTCGCGTTCGCCTTCGACTCTGCCGGGCAGCAGAAGGTCAAGAACATCGAAGAGCTTGTCGACGTCTACTACGTGCGCATCGACACCTCGCCACGCCGACGTCTTCCGCACAAGCGCAGAATCGGCCGCCCGTGGTGGGCGCTTGGAGTCCCGGCAGCCATCGTCGCCGTAGTGGCCGCCTGGATGGCGTTGTACTTTCCATTGACAGCGACCTCTCCCGCAGTCTCAAGTGCGATCCCATCCGTTGCCGTGCTTCCTTTCAAGGATCTGAGTGCCGACAAGAGCCTGGGGTATCTGGGAGAAGGGGTGGCGAACGACGTCATCGCGATCCTCTCGCGCTTTTCTGACATTGCGGTTGTCTCGCGAACCTCGTCGTTTGCGTATGAGGACAAGGAAGGCGACGTCCGCCAGATCGGCAAGGAGTTGGGCGTTGGCTATGTCGTCGAAGGCAGCGTGCGCAAGGAAGGCGATAGGGTGCGCATCGTTGCCGAACTCATCGACGCTGAGACGGGGGCCCATGCCTGGGCAGACCGCTTCGACAAGGCCGGAACCGACCTCTGGGCGCTTCAGGATGAGTTGACCGGCAAGATCGTGGGCGCGATGACGGGCGAATGGGGAGCCATACGCAAAGCGGACTACAGTCAGGCCTGGGGCAAGGACAGCACGAACCTGGCTGAATATGATTACTACCTGCGCGCCGAAAGCCAATTGAACCTTTACACCAGGGAAGGTCTCGAGCGATCCGGTGAAATCTCGCAACAGGGTCTGCAGGTGTTCCCCGGCTCCCCCTTGTTGACCGTGGAGTTGGGCTGGTCTCACTGGATGAAAGTTGGGCTGCTTTACAGTTCTGACCAGCAGGCTGATCTTCAGGAGGCGAACCGACTGGCCGACAAGGTCCTCGCAGACAAGAACCTAAGCCCGCAGGTGGCGAGATTGGCACACTGGCTCCGCGCGTGGCTTTTGACGCTCAAGCGGGACCACGATGGGGCTGTTGCGGAAATGGACAAGGCCATCGCGGCAGCACCATACAATGCCTTCACCCTCACGGACGCAGGAAGTATTTTCCTACAGGCCGGTCAACCCGAAAAAGCGCTGGAACTGACCGACGTTGCAGCCGCGCGGGACCCGGGATTGTCCTGGTTCTCTAACTACGTGCGAGGTTTCATCTTTATCGTCCTTGGTAGAAATGAAGACGCAGTTGAGGTTCTGAAGAACACGGAATTTGCCGATGCTCCGTTGCAACTGGCCATCGCCTACATGCGTCTAGGACGCGAGGCAGACGCCAGAGCTGCCGTCGAGAAGATGCTCAAGACAACGCCGGCTGCAACGATCCAGTCGTGGCGGCAGGCCTGGAACTTCCGGGATACTTCCATTCTCGATCGCGCCGCCGCAGACCTTGCGCGCGCCGGCCTTCCGTATGGTCCGACTCAATAGCCTAACGAAATGATGTTCGGCCTTCGACGCCCCTGCATCGATTGGGCATCGGTCTCTCCACTTTCCACCCACTGCGATTCTTCCGCATAATCTGCGTCTGGAACCGCTTCAAGCCAGATGCCGTCAGGGGCCAAATTGGTATCCAATTATGCTGAAATACGCTTCGCCACCATTCCAGCAAAAGGCATCACCGAAGCGCATCCTCCCACCTCGCTAGCAGTTTCATCCCCGCAAATCCCCGCCCCGCCAACCTGTGCCATCATCATTGCGTCCTGTCATCAGCTACCCCGCGAGGCGTCGCGGCGAGATGGGACCGGTGCCGGGTGTTGGAAGGACGTAGGCCTTCATCCGGTGGGCGATCAGAAAATGGCTCCCCTCCGCAGGCTGATGCGGCTGCGGGCGTGTCTGTGTGGCACAGAGGGTTGACGCGAATGTCGGCCGTAGAGGAGCCGAGTTGCCGCCGACGACCATCGAACGGGGCGCTGGAAGGCGTCATACAAAATTACTTAACTGCGGCGCTTTCCAGCGCCCCGGCCAAGTAAGCATGAAGCAAGACCACGGCGGACTTTTCCGGGCGTGGCCATCGACCGTTGAGGGAGCTGCGGACTCCCCCTTCTCCCCAGCGGGGAGAAGGTGGCGCACAGCGTCGGATGAGGGGGGCGAAGCCATGAACTCCGGAACTTGCCGCCCCTCACCGCCTCGCTCCGCTCCGCCCCCCCTCAAGGGGAGGGTAAGAACAATACCGCTTGCAACCCAAGCCAAAGCGGGGACAAATCACTGTCAAACCAAACTGATACGAAACAGCATCCAGACTGCTTCCCGCCCCGCCATTTCAAGGTGACACCTATGCCGAACCCGCCCGTCTTCTCTTCTCTCGGCGCCACGCTCGGCGACAATGGCACCACCTTTTCGGTCTGGTCTACCTCCGCATCTGGCATCGAACTCTGCCTCTACGACAAGACCGGCAATAGCGAACGGCGCCGCCTGCCGATGCAACGCGGCGAGGACGGCGTTCACAGCCTGACGGTCGCTGACGCCCCAGTCGGCACCCGCTACGGTTTTCGCGCCTGGGGTGCCTATGAGCCGGATCAGGGCCTCTGGTTCGATCCCGCCAAGCTGCTGGTCGATCCCCATGCCCGCGAACTCGATCGCCCCTTTCGTTACGAACCCCGCCTCTCGACCTTCGGCGACGACACCGCCGACCTCGTGCCGAAGGCTATCGTCACCGAGCCGCAGACAGCGCCGTCCGAAGCCCCGCTTTTCCAAACCGGCGGCCTCATCTACGAAATCGCCGTCCGCCCCTTCACCATGCTGCACCCGGACATTCCTGAAAAATTACGCGGCACCGTCGGCGCGCTGGCTCATCCAACCATCATCGCCCACCTTAAGCGCATCGGCGTCTCCGCCATCGAACTGATGCCGATCACGGCCTGGATTGACGAGCGCCACCTGCCGCCGCTCGGCCTCTCCAACGGCTGGGGCTACAACCCCATCGCCTTCATGGCGCTCGATCCGCGCCTCGTTCCGGGCGGAATGACCGAACTTCGCGAAACCGTGGCAGTGCTGCATGCCGAAGGTATCGGCGTCATCCTCGATCTGGTCTTCAACCATTCCGGTGAAAGCGACCGCTTCGGCGCGACGCTCTCCATGCGCGGCCTCGACAACCATACCTATTATCGCCACGCCGCCGACCGCCCCGGCGAACTGATCAACGATACCGGCTGCGGCAACACCATTGCCTGCGATCATCCGGTCGTCCGCAGGCTCATCCTCGACAGCCTGCGCCACTTCGTGCTGTCCGCGGGCATCGACGGCTTCCGCTTCGATCTCGGCTCCATTCTTGGCCGCGACATGAACGGTTTCCGAGGCGATGCCGCCCTGCTGACCGAAATGCTGGCCGATCCGGTGCTGAAGGATCGCCTCCTGATCGCCGAACCCTGGGACATAGGCCCTGGCGGCTATCAGCTCGGCAATTTCCCGGGCCCCTTCCTCGAATGGAACGACCGCGCCCGCGACGACCTGCGCCGCGTTTGGCGCGGCGACCGCCATATCATCGGCGATCTGGCGACAGCCCTTGCCGGCTCCTCGACCATCTTTTCCCGCAACGGTGGCCAAGCGACCCGCAGCGTCAATTTCATCGCCGCCCATGACGGCTTCACGCTGATGGACCTCGTCTCCCATGCCGGCAAGCACAATGAGGCGAACGGCGAGGACAACCGCGACGGCCACAACGAAAATCATTCCTGGAACAACGGCGCCGAAGGGGCAACCGAAGATCCCGAGGTTCAGGCCTTCCGTCGCCGCGACGTGATGGCCCTGCTCTCAACCCTGTTTGCCACCCGCGGTACGATCATGCTGACGGCCGGCGACGAGGCAGGCCGCAGCCAGCGCGGCAACAACAATGCCTATTGCCAGGACAATGAGATCACCTGGGTCGATTGGCCTGCCCTTGATGATGCGCTCGTTGCCCATACGGCAGCACTGTCGCAAATCCGCTCGCGCTTCGATGTCTTCCACCAAGCCGGATTCTTCACCGGGAACGGCGATGTTGAATGGCTGCGGCTCGATGGCCAGCCCATGACCGTCGGATACTGGGAGAGCCCCTCGACCGACAATCTGGTGATGCTCCTTGCAAGCGGGGATGCCGTCCAGAACAAACGCACCCGCCTTGCCGTCGTCATCAATCGCAGCCATGCCCCACATCCGTTCCATCTGCCGGAGCGGCAGGACGCCCGGTGGCAAAGCCTTCTGCCTTCCGGCGAAGCTGGCAACGGGATGATCGCGGCGCGCAGCGTCAGTTTCCACGTTGAAATTTTATAAGCCATACTGCCCGCCTGATTGCCGTTTTTCAAAAGAGCGGCATATAGAGGAACGGGGGGATGTTTTTGATCGGAAAAGAGAATGCCGCAGGAAATTTCGCTGTCTGACGTCAAGGATCTCGTCGGCAAGGAGATCGGGATCTCCGACTGGATCACGGTCACGCAAAAGACGATCGACGGCTTTGCCGATGCCACGGACGACCACCAGTTTATCCACACCGACCCGGTTCGCGCCGCAGCCGAAACGCCCTTCGGCGGCACGATTGCGCATGGCTTCCTGTCGCTCTCGCTGCTGTCGGCGATGAACTACAACTGCCTGCCGCGGGTGCGCGAGCAGACCATGGGCATCAACTACGGCTTCGACAAGGTACGCTTCATGACGCCGGTGAAATCCGGCGCCAAGGTGCGCGGCCGCTTCACCATGGCCGAGGCCCGCTTCCGCGGCGCCGGCATGCTGATGGTCACCTACGACGTCACCATTGATATCGAGGGCGAGCGCAAACCGGCGCTGACCGCCAACTGGCTGACCATCATCCAGTTCGACCCGAAGGACCGGCCGCACGATGCCTGACAAACCGGCGGCAGAGGAGACCGTCCGTCTCGCTTTCGGCAAGCAAGCCAGTGCCTGTCGGGGTCTCGGTTCGCCTTTCACCGCAAGCCTCTGCACGCTCGCCGCCGAGCGGTTGACCGCCGCCTACCCCGTTGGCGCAAAAATTCTGTCATGGTCCGGCGATCCCTCGCCCAACGGCGATTCCGTGCCACTTCGCCTCGCTGGCGCGCTGCATGCGCTGGTGCTGTCCGGTTCCGACGAGCAACTCGCCTCCGTCTATCCGCCTCACGCGGCAGAAGTGGATGATCTCTGGAACGCAGTGGAACATGCTTGCCGCGCGCGTGCGTCCTTCATCCTCGACCGCCTGGATTCTGCACCGCAGACAAACGAGGTGCGTCGCTCCGCAGCCCTGCTCCCCGGTTTCCTGACGATTTCGAGCCTGTTCCACAAGCCGCTGGTGCTGTCGGAAGTCGGAGCCAGTGCTGGCCTCAATCTGCAATGGGACCACTACGATTATCGGCTCGGCGATATGGCCTGGGCTTTGCAGTCGTCACCGGTGCTGATCGCGCCGGAATGGCGCGGAACGCGACCGCCGAACGTTCCCGTGCACATAGCCGGCCGCGCCGGCTGCGATCTCAACCCGCTGAACCCGGCACGAGACGAAGATGCCCTGCGCCTTCTCTCTTACATCTGGGCCGATCAGGCAGACCGGCTGGAACGCACCCGCTTTGCGCTTTCGATCGCCGCCGCAAACCGCCAGACCGTGGAGCGGGCAGACGCGGTGGACTGGCTGGCGCAACGTTTCCAGCCCGTTCACGAGGATCAGGTCCACGTGATCTACCACACGATCGCATGGCAATATCTGCCAAGGTCCTTGCAGGAAAAAGGCGAGACGCTGATCGCTGCCGCTGGCGCACGTGCGACAGTGAACGCTCCATTGGCGCGGCTGCAGATGGAGGCGGACGATCAGAAACACAGCGCGGCGTTGATGCTGCAAATCTGGCCGTCAGGCGAAAAACACCTGATCGGCCGCGCCGATTTTCATGGCCGCTGGATTGAATGGACCGGCTGGCCCGGCCTGCATTGAGGCCGGGCCAACAATATCAGTTCCCCGCATCCTCGGCAGCCTCATTCAGAAGCCCGGAAACATAAGGCGCAAACGAGCGCCAGCATTCGACCCGGAACGCATGCTCCGCCGTACGCAGAAGGACGATTTCGGCCTTGGCAAGAACCGTGCGCGAGCAGGCGCCGACCGGGAAGACCGCCAGCGACAGATCCTGCGGGCAGCCGCCGTTAACAGCCACCTCGGCGCCACGGCCCCTGACGAGGATCGCCGTGTTGCGATGGGAAATATCGGTCGCCGAATGCAGCACGCCACTCGACGCAACCTCCGCCATCAGGTCGGCCTCGTTCTCGTCGATAACAAGCCACTCGTCGGGACCAAGCCAGAGCACGTGGCGGCCGTTCGCGGATGCCGAGGTCTTGGCCTTCGTTGGCAACGAAAGGCCGAGAGCGCCGGAAAGAGCTTCGACAGCATCCGGCTTTGCGCGTAGCGATATCCGGGTTGCCGGAGCGGCAACGGAAAGCGCTGCGGCGCCGGAGCCGCCGTGGAAGCCGGAAAGCGGCAGAGTGCGGGTTGCCAGATCAGCCATTGATGCGGCCTCCTTCCTTGTCAAAGAACACCATGTCGCTCACCTCGACGGCGATCGTCCGGTCGGGCATCGGCACGTACAGCGTTTGCCCGATCTTCGCTTTCCCGCCAGCAACCAGAGCCAGCGCGATCGACCGGCCACAGTTTTCAGACCAGTAGGCCGAAGTCACATGCCCGATCATCGTCATCGGCAAAGCCTGGTTCGGATCGGCAACGATCTGCGCGCCCTCTTCCAGCACGACCTTCGGATCCTTGGTCAAAAGACCGACGAGCTGCTTGCGGCCATCGGCCACCAGATCAGGACGGCGCAGGCCGCGAATGCCGACGAAATCGGCTTTTTTCTTGCCGACAGCCCAGCCGAGCGACGCATCGTCCGGCGTCACGGTGCCGTCCGTGTCCTGGCCGACGATGATGTAGCCCTTCTCGGCGCGCAGGATGTGCATCGCTTCGGTGCCGTAGGCGCAGGCGCCCATCGGTTCTGCCTGAGCCCAGATGGCAGCCCAGACGTCCGGACCGAAATCGGCGGGAACGTTGACCTCGAAGCCGGTTTCGCCGGTGAACGACATGCGGAACAACCGGGTCGGCACGCCGCAGATCTTGCCTTCGCGAACGCTCATATGCGGGAAGGCCTCGTTCGAAAGATCGATGCCTTCCACCAGCGGCGCGATGATCTCGCGGGCCTTCGGCCCCTGTACCGCGATGACAGCCCATTGCTCGGTGGCGGACGTCAGCCAGACGTTCAGATGCGGGAACTCGGTCTGGAGATAGTCTTCCATGTGGTTCATGACGCGGGCGGCACCGCCCGTCGTCGTCGTCACGTGGAAGCGATCCTCCGCCATGCGGCCGACGACGCCGTCGTCATAGACGAAGCCATCTTCGCGCAGCATGATGCCGTAGCGGCAGCGGCCGGGCTTCAGCGTGTCCCAGCTGTTGGTGTAGATCAGGTTGAGGAACTGCGCCGCATCCGGCCCGACGACCTCGATCTTGCCGAGCGTCGAGGCATCGAAGATGCCGGCGACGTCGCGCACGGTCTTGCATTCGCGGTCGACCGCCTGGTGCATGTCCTCGCCAGCGCGCGGATAGTACCAGGCGCGCTTCCACTGGCCGACATCCTCAAACACCGCGCCCTGGGCTTCTTCCAGCGCGTGCATCGGCGTCTTGCGGGTCGGATCGAACAGTTCGCCGCGCGAATGGTTGATCAGCGTGCCGAAGGTCACCGGTGTGTAAGGCGCCCGGAAGGTCGTGAGACCGACCTTGGGGATTTCGCGGCCAAGCGTTTCGGCAGCGATCGCCAGACCATGGATATTGGACAACTTGCCCTGATCGGTCGCCATGCCGTTGGTGGTGAAGCGCTTGATATGCTCGATCGAGTGCATGCCTTCGCGCACGGCAAGGCGGATATCCTTGGCGCAGACGTCGTTCTGGAAGTCGATGAAGGCCTTGACGGTCGTATCGGCGCCGGCACCTTCCGCAGCCCCGGCCATCCCGCCGGTCCAGGCGAAGGCATTGCTGCCCTGAAGCGCGAGCTTTTCCGATGCTGTGAAGCCGGACGCGTTCGACATCAGCTCGCCGGCCGCCAGCGATTCCTCGATGGTGGCCTGCAGGTCGTTGGTGCCATTGCAGGCGCCGACGGACAGGCAATCCTGCGCATAGGTTCCGGGCAGGAAGCGCTGTGTCTCGTTATCGTAGGCTACCTTGCCGCGCGATTGCGAGAACATGTGCACCGACGGCGTCCACCCGGCCGACACCAGCAGCGCGTCGATGGCGATCTTGCGGGCAGCGCCACCGCCGTTGCGGGCAACGGACATGGACGAGACCCTGAGCTTTCCGGACGTATTGACCACGCCGTGACCGGTGAGAACCTCGATGCCGAGCGAGCGGGCTTCAGCGAGAACGCCCTCGCCCGGCTTCTCGCGACTATCAACGATGGCGGCGACGGCTATGCCGACGCGCTTGAGGTCGAAGGCAGCCTCGTAAGCCGAATCGTTCGCCGTATAGACGCCGATCTTCTTGCCGACGGCGACGCCGAAATGATTGAGGAAGGTCCGCGCCGCCGAGGCCAGCATGATGCCGGGCCGGTCGTTATTGGCAAACACCATGTGCCGTTCGATGGCGCCGGTGGCGATGATGACGCGCTTGGCACGGACCTGCCAGAGACGTTCGCGCGGCAGCTTCCTGTCAGGCTTGGCCAGATGTTCGGTCACGCGCTCGTTCAGGCCGACGAAATTCTGGGCGTAATAGCCGAACGCCGTCGTGCGCGGCAGCACGGTAACGTTGTCCATCTTTGCCAGCTTGGCGGCCGTGCCTTGAGCCCAGATGAAGCCGTCCTGGCCATCGACAGTGACGCTCTTGTCGTAGTGCAGCGCACCGCCGACTTCCGGCTGTTCGTCGCAGATGATGACGCGGGCACCGGTCTTGGCGGCGGCGAGTGCGGCCGACAGACCGGCGACACCAGCGCCGATCACCAGCACGTCGCAATGGGCGTAGCGGCTGGAATAATGGTCGGTGTCGTCTTCAGTCGGCGAAACGCCGAGACCGGCAGCAGCCCGGATCTGCGGTTCATAGACATGCTTCCAGGCCTGCTTCGGCCACATGAAGGTCTTGTAGTAAAAGCCGGCGGCAAAGAACGGCGCCAAAAGATTGTTGACCGCGCCGACGTCGAAGGCGAGCGACGGCCAGCGGTTCTGCGAAATCACCTTCATGCCGTCGAACACGTCCTGCACGGTCGCGCGGACGTTCGGCTGCTTGCGGGCAGCGTCGCGTTCGACGCCAATCAGCGCGTTCGGCTCTTCGGCACCCGCGGAAACGATGCCGCGCGGGCGGTGATATTTGAACGAGCGGCCGACGAGATGAACGCCGTTCGCAAGCAGCGCGGAGGCGACGGTGTCACCTTCGAGTGCCGCGTAGCTCTTGCCGTCGAAGAAGAAACGGGCGGTTTTTGCAGGGGTGAGACGGCCTGCACCGGGGATACGATTGGCGCCGCTCATTTCGCGTCCGACTCCGTGGCTTCATAGGTTTCGACAATGGCTTCCGTCGCCGGGCGCAGCGTGCTGAGATCTGGCTTCGGCAAACCCGCCTTGTAAGTCGTCAGGAACTTGTCGCTGACCGTGTCGCGAGCCGCATTGAAGAACCTGCCGCAGCCGTTCAAATGCCGCCAGCGCTCGAAGGTCAGGCCCTTGACGTTGTCGCGCAGGAAGAAGAATGCCTCGAATTCCTCGTCAGTCATCTCGGTCATGTTGGTGGGACGGGCGATATGGGCGTCGCCGGCCTGGCGGAATTCGAGCTCGGACCGCTCTTCCTCGCAATAGGGGCAATAGATCAGAAGCATGGTGTTTTCCCCTTAGTGCGCAACGGCAGCCGCGGCCGCTTCGTCGATCAGGCGGCCCGAGCGGAAGCGTTCCAGCGTGAACGGCGCGTTGATCTTGTGCGGCGCATCGTTGGCGATGGTGTGGGCAAAGACATTGGCCGAGCCCGGCGTTGCCTTGAAGCCGCCGGTACCCCAGCCGCAATTCACGTAAAGGCCCTGAACGGGGGTCTTGGCCAGGATCGGCGACCGGTCCGGCGTCACGTCGACGATGCCGCCCCAGGAGCGCATCATCTTCATCCGACGGAAGATCGGGAACAGCTCGCAGATCGCATCCAGCGTATGGGTGATGATCTGCAGGCCGCCGGTCTGCGAGTAGGACGAATACTGGTCGGTACCTGCACCGATGACGAGTTCGCCCTTGTCGGACTGCGAGATATAGGCGTGCACCGTGTTCGACATGACGACGCACGGGAAGATCGGCTTGATCGGCTCGGAGACGAGCGCCTGCAGCGGATAGCTGACCAGCGGCATGCGCACGCCGGCCATTTCCATCAGCACGGAGGTATGACCGGCGGCAACGACGCCGACCTTCTTGGCATTGATTTGGCCACGATTGGTATCGACGCCGGCGACGGAGCCATCCGGATTGCGACGGATGCCGGTGACCTCACAGTTCTGGATGATGTGGACACCGCGATCGGCGGCCGCGCGGGCATAACCCCATGCGACAGCATCGTGACGGGCCGTGCCGCCGCGGCGCTGCAGGGCGGCGCCGTTGATCGGGTAACGCGCGGTCCTGGAGATATCGAGAGGCGGGCAGAATTCCTTCGCCTGCTCGGGCGTCAGCCATTCATTGTCGATGCCGTTCAGGCGATTGGCATGGATATGGCGCTTGAACACCTGCTGGTCATGGATGTTGTGCGACAGCATCATCACGCCGCGCGCCGAATACATGACGTTGTAGTTGAGATCCTGACTCAGGCCATCCCACAGCTTCAGCGCATGGTCATAAATGCCCGCGCTCTCGTCATAGAGATAGTTGGAGCGGATGATGGTGGTGTTGCGGCCAGTGTTGCCGCCGCCGAGCCAGCCCTTTTCCAGCACGGCGATGTTGGTGATGCCATGCTCCTTGGCGAGATAGTAGGCGGTACCGAGACCATGGCCGCCGGCGCCGATGATGATGACATCATACTCCTTGCGCGGCTCGGGCGAGGTCCACTGCGCCTCCCATCCCCTGTGGCCGCGCATCGCTTCGCGAGCGACAGCAAAAACCGAATATTTGCGCATCCGCCTTCACACTCCGTAGTCCTGCCAAAAGGCCGGTGAATTTCTTGTGGTCGACGCTAGAAATCGCAAATCCCGGACTTCCGCAACGTTTCTTTTGCGACGCGAGACGGCGCTTGTCGCACGAGTTGCGACATGCCGCGGCCCGACATGATATAAGGCATTGCAGAACGGCTGGAACACTATACATAACAGCTGAACACGACACCGCGTGAACGCAAGTTACGCGGGTGAGGTGGAAGAAACACGGGTTCCCGGCAATTTTCAGACATCGAGAGCAACTCGCGGCTGGACTTTGAACAACCGATCTGGTATCCGCTCTTCCAATCGTAAAGCCCTCAGGCTCCGCGAACCTTATTTTTTTGCCTCGTTGACCTGACTTCATGAGGCGATCACTCGAAACCAAAGGAACGGGATTAACGTGCAGGTACTAGTCCGCGACAACAACGTCGATCAAGCGCTTCGCGCACTCAAGAAGAAGATGCAGCGCGAAGGCATTTTCCGCGAAATGAAGATGCGTGATTACTACGAGAAGCCTTCCCAGAAGCGCGCTCGCGAAAAGGCTGAAGCCGTTCGTCGCGTTCGCAAGCTGGCTCGCAAGCGTGCACAGCGCGAAGGTGGCGTGGTCACCGGCGGCGGTCGCCCTGCGGCGGCTCCGGCACGCTGATCAGCGCTTCCAGCGCATCAGACGCGTAATTCAGGCGGGGGCGACATGGTCGCCACCGCTTTTTCTGTTTGAGACGGCAGGTTCAGCATCCGTTTCAGGCTTTGTGCGACCGGATATAAATTCCGGACCGTGCGAGTAGTGCGCATAGCGTGCTACAGTCTTCGGGCATGGAGCAAGCACCCACGGTGGTGCATTTGATGTGCTCCTCGACTTTGAAACGGTGCATGCTTACCCGATTCGCCGCTTGAGGCCCCGGGGCATGCCGCGAGACTTCGCTTAATTGAGGGATCAATCTTGACATCTACTGCCAGGACTGCGGATTTTTCCGACTACACCAGCATCAACACCGGGCGTGCCAACACACGCGGTTTCGCCCTCGTCTCCATGCTGGCCGTTGCCGGAGCGCTGATGCTTTCGGGTTGCACGACCGGGGATACGTCGAGCGACATGATGCGCGTCGAACGGGCGCAGGGCACAGAGGAGAACATCGCTTCCCTGTCCGGCGTGATCTCGGCCAATCCGAGCGATCCTGAAGGCTACAATGTTCGTGGATCGGCTTACGGCCGTGCCGGCGAATTCCGCCGGGCACTGGCTGACTTCAACAAGGCGATCGAACTCAATCCCCGCTTCTATCAGGCCTATGCCAACCGGGCCTTGGTCGAGCGGAACATGGGCGACCAGTCCGCAGCTCAGTCCGACTACAACATGGCCCTGCAGCTCAACCCACGTTACGACGTCGCCTTCATCGGCCGCGGCAACCTCTACCGCCAGGCCGGCCAGCTGGATCAGGCTTTCGCCGATTTCAACAAGGCGATCGAACTCGACACCACCGACCCGCGTGCCTATCACAATCGTGGCCTGATCTATCAGGCACGCAAGCAGCACGCGCAGGCCATCGAGGATTTCTCGACGGCAATCTCGCTGTCGCCGAATTCGCCCGAACCCTACAACGGCCGTGGCATCTCCTACGTCGCCACGAACGACGACGACAACGCGTTCGCAGATTTCAACACCGCCATCAACCTGAACGGCAAGATCGCCGAATCCTGGGCCAACCAGGCGCTGGTCTACGAGCGCCGCGGCGACAAGGTGAAGGCGGCAAAATCCTATTCGCACGCGCTGTCGCTCGACACCAAATACGAACCGGCCCGCGCCGGTCTCGCCCGCGTCAAGGCTGGCGTCTGACGAGAAAAGGCGCCGCGCGCCGGTTATGCGACTGCAGCGGCGGGCAGTAGACGCTCGACAGAAGTGCGATTGCGCCCCTCCCGTTTGGCCTCGTAAAGCAACTGGTCCGCTCGATCGAGAGCGGCCCAGGCTGTTTCCTGCGGCAGCAACAAGGAACCTCCGATACTGATCGTCACGAAAGCGCAGATATCGGACGTGGCATGATCGATACGAAGCCCCCTCACCTCGGCGCAAAGCTCATCCGCACGATCCTTCAGTGACGCGACCCCGCAATCGTACAGTACAAGCGCGAATTCCTCTCCACCCATCCGGCAGGCCATATCGAGCGGGCGGCGCGCAAAGGCGTCCAGACACGTCGCCACGCGCTGTAATGCCAGATCGCCGGCCTGATGCCCGTAGAGATCATTATAACGCTTGAAAAAATCGACATCGAGCAACAGCAAGCCGATCGGCACCTTTTCCCGCCGCGCCTGCAGACGGATCATCTCAAGCTGCTCGTCAAGACCACGCCGGTTGGCGAGCCCCGTCAGCGGATCGCGCGACGCCTGCTCCTTGAGAATGCCACGCAACAGGAATTGCTCCCGATACGCACGCTCCCGGAAATATCCGCCGACTGCCGAGAAGATCAACATCAAAAGCAGCATGGCGTTGAATTGTTGCCCATACATGTCCACCGGCAGCAGCCAGTAGCGCAATGCGAAAGTCATGACGACAACGCCGGATGCGAGCACAATGCTGCTGCGAAAGCGGAGCCCCAGTGGAGCGAACGCTCCCATGACGAACAGAAGCTGTGCGAACTCGGCATGGCCGAGATGGTTACGCTTGTAGAGACAAACCGCCACGGCTCCACATGCTGCCAGCGTCAGCACCGCGACCGCGGACAAAGGCGCCACCCGCGACGCAGGGTACTGTCGATGGCAACTATACAAGCAGCCAAGCAAGACAAGGATCGTCACCAACCGGCTTGCCAGGATGCCCCACATATCGGCTGTCAGATCGGGAAAACGCTCCACAAGCGACAGGCGGACGCAATCGGATATCGCGAATAGAATGATGAAGGCCAGGGAGAAGACCGCACTCACCATTGCGGGCCGGCGCTGATCCCTGTCGACCTGCAGCGCGTATTCGCGCTCCATCTCGCCGTGGAACCACAACCACCCGATCCCCGCATCGAGCTGCCGGGCGTAACCGAATTGCGAAGATGAATTCATGATCCTCTTTCGTAACACCGGCGCCAACCATTGCGGGTGGCAATCAATGATTATGCGAGGACAGTTGAATTTCGATTAAAACGCCGGGTGGGAAAGAAGATCGGGGACGGAAACAGTGTAGTGCCGCTCGAATGAGCGGCACTACAGGCTCAGTGATTCATCGCCTTGACGATATCGTCGGTCATCTTCTTGGCATCGCCGAGCAGCATCATGGTGCCGTCCTTGTAGAACAGCGTGTTGTCGATGCCGGCATAGCCGGAGCCGAGCGAGCGCTTGACGAAGAGGCAGGTCTTGGCCTTGTCGACGTCGAGGATCGGCATGCCGTAGATCGGCGAGGTCTTGTCGTCGCGCGCCGCCGGATTGGTGACGTCGTTGGCGCCTATGACATAGGCAACATCCGCCTGGGCGAATTCGGAGTTGATGTCCTCCAGTTCAAACACCTCGTCATAGGGAACGTTGGCCTCGGCGAGCAGCACGTTCATATGGCCGGGCATGCGGCCGGCGACCGGATGGATGGCGTATTTCACTTCGACGCCGTTCTTTTTCAGCGCATCGGCAAGCTCACGCACCGCGTGCTGCGCCTGGGCGACGGCCATGCCGTAGCCAGGCACGATGATCACCTTGGAGGCATTGGCCATCAGGAAGGCGGCGTCGTCGGCCGAGCCCTGCTTGACCGTCCGCTGGACGCCGTCATCGCTGGCAACGGCGCCGTTGTCGCCGCCGAAACCGCCGAGGATGACCGAGATGAACGAGCGGTTCATGCCCTTGCACATGATGTAGGAGAGGATCGCGCCCGACGAGCCGACCAATGCACCGGTGACGATCAGCGCCAGATTGCCGAGCGTGAAACCGATGCCGGCGGCGGCCCAGCCGGAATAGGAGTTGAGCATCGAGACGACCACCGGCATGTCGGCGCCGCCGATCGGCACGATCAGGAGAACGCCGAGAGCAAGGGACAGCACGACGATCGCCCAGAAGTCGAAATGACTCTCCGTAAGGGCAAGCCCGACGATGAAGAAGACGATCAGCACCAGGAGTGCGATGTTGATGGCATGGCGGAACGGTAGCATGATCGGCTTGCCGGACATGCGGCCGTCGAGCTTCAGGAAGGCGATGATCGAACCGGTGAAGGTGATGGCGCCGATGGCAACGCCGAGCGCCATCTCGACCAGCGCCTGCGCGTGGATCGAACCGATCTCGCCGATACCGAAGGAGGACGGCGTGTAGAGCGCCGAGGCGGCCACCAGAACGGCGGCAAGACCAACCAGCGAGTGGAAGCCGGCAACCAGCTGCGGCATCGAGGTCATCGGGATCGAGCGGGCGATATAGGCGCCCGCCCCGCCGCCGATGGCAAGGCCAACAACGATCAGCAGGAACCCGCCGACAGACGGCGTTGCTAGCAGTAGCGTCGTAACGATGGCGATGGCCATGCCGGTCATGCCGAGGATATTGCCGCGGCGCGAGGTGGTCGGGTGCGACAGGCCGCGCAGCGCCATGATGAACAGGACGCCGGAGACGAGATAGAGGAAGGCTGCGATATTGGGTGACATCAGGGCAGCCTCACTTGTCTTTTTTCTTGTACATGGCGAGCATGCGCTGGGTCACCAGGAAGCCGCCGAAGATGTTCACCGAGGCAAGGATCAGCGCCACGAAGCCGAAGCCGGTGGCAAGGCCGGACGCCGAGATGCCGACGGCCAGAAGCGCGCCGACGACGATGACCGAGGAGATGGCGTTGGTGACCGCCATCAGCGGCGTGTGCAGGGCCGGTGTCACCGACCAGACAACGTAGTAGCCGACGAAGATCGACAGGACAAAGATCGCCAGCTGGAAGACGAAGGGGTCGATCGCGCCACCGGAAAGCCCGTGGGCAACATTGCCGGCTGCATCCGGCACGTATTCAGCTGCCGTGCGCACCGCTTCGACCGCCCGGTCGAGGTCGCCGATCGCCTTGTCGAGAAGGTCATTGGCCATCAAACATCTCCCTTGGACGGCCGTGCTTCTCCCCGAAGCACCAGAGCCGCCCTCTCCAATTCTTAAGCTGTGACTGCAACCTGAGCCGGTGCAAAATTCGGATGCACGACCGCGCCGCCATGGGTGAGCATCGTCGCCTTGACGAGTTCGTCCTCGATGTTGAGCGCAAGCGCCTTCGTTTCCTTGCCGACCATGGTCTCAAGGAAGGTGACGAGGTTCTTGGCGTAGAGAGAGGAGGCAGACGCTGCGATGCGGCCCGGCACATTGGCGTAACCGATGACCTTGACACCTTCAACCTCGACGACCTCGTCGGCAACCGCGCCCTCGACATTGCCGCCGCGCTCGACGGCGAGATCAACCGCGATCGAGCCTGGCTTCATCGCCTTCAGCATCTCACGGGTGATCAGCCGCGGTGCCGGACGGCCGGGAATGAGCGCAGTGGTGATGACGATATCCTGCTTGGCCAGATGCTCGGCGGTCAGCGCGGCCTGCTTGGCCTTGTATTCCGCCGACATTTCCTTGGCATAGCCGCCCGACGTTTCCGCCGCCTTGAATTCCTCGTCCTCAACCGCGATGAACTTGGCGCCGAGCGAGGCGACCTGTTCCTTGGAGGCCGGACGCACATCGGTTGCCGAGACCACTGCGCCGAGGCGCCGCGCCGTGGCGATCGCCTGCAGGCCGGCAACGCCGGCGCCCATGACGAAAACCTTCGCAGCAGGAACAGTTCCCGCAGCCGTCATCATCATCGGCATGGCGCGATCATATTCGTAGGCGGCATCGATCACCGCCTGGTAGCCGGCAAGATTGGCCTGCGAGGACAAAACGTCCATCGACTGGGCGCGCGTGATACGCGGCATCAGTTCCATCGCAAAGGCCGAAACCCCGGCTTTGGCCATATCTTCAAGCGCCTGGTCGTTGCCGTAGGGATCCATGATCGCCAACACGATGGCGCCGGACTTGTAGCCCGCGACTTCCGCAGAGGTCGGCCGGCGCACCTTGAGTACCACATCGGCATTTGCAGCATCGGCAGAAGACCCGATCCGCGCACCGGCTTTCTCGAACTCGCTATCTGGAATCCGCGACAGAAAACCAGCGCCAGCCTCGACGATAACGTCGAAGCCAAGGGTCTTCAGCTTCTTGACACTTTCGGGAGAGCCGCCAACACGGCCTTCGCCGAAGGTGGTTTCCAACGGTATGAATACGGTATCTGTCACAGGTTCCTCCCTGAGACGGGCGTTCGGAACACGGTCGGCCCGCTGGTTTCCAAATTCCCGCACACTCGATATTCGCGCGCAAAGCCATCATCGGTGAGTGGCGCGCATGCGTGTTGTGGCCCGGCAATTGCCGGACCATCGGAAAACCGGCACCTCACTCCCAAGTGCCGCTTTCATCAAAACTTTGGAAAGCCGATCAGCGCAGGAGCAAGAAGCCGCCGACATTGATGAGGATGAAGACAACGAGGGCCGTGAAGAAGCCGGCGCTGGTGAAGAAACCGGCAGCCATGGAGATCAGCAGGGCCACACAGAAGATCGTGAGGATTTTCGTCGCGTCCAGGAAGAAATTGTAGGTCTTCTCGTGTTCGGCATAATCCATCGGCGCGCCAGTTTCGGCCGGTCCGGAATGATGTTCAGCCATCGTCCATGTCTCCCTGAAATTCAGCTGCGCCCTGCCCTGTTATTCCACCGGGGAGCACCGCATCTCGTCTCAAATCCATCACGTGCACATTCCTGATGCCGTGAAGCACCGATTGCACATAGGTGGCCTTACACAAAGCCACGGTCAAACGCAACGAAAACTGCAGGTGGATACCTGCGGCATAAGGGTTTGCCCAGCGACAATTGCGACGACATGAAAACCTGATCAGGCCGGGACGCGCGAGCGGCTCTGCGTCGTCAATGCCAGGCGTGCCGTCGGCAGGATCGTCAGCGGCGTGTGCTGCGCCGTGCCGCTTTCGCCGAACATCATCCGTCGCTCGAACGGCTCCGAATCGAAGAACGGGAAACGGATATAAAGCCAAGGCCGGATTTCGCGGACGCGGGCGGCGAGCAACGTGAGATCGATCTTGTAGTCGCCGCAATTCTTCTGCGGAGAGACGATCGTGTCAGCGTCGAAAACGCGCTTGTAGAAGGCCGCATGCTGCGGCTTGACCAGGGACAGGCAACGATCGACGTCGAAATGCTCCGACGCCATGGTGGCGACGCGCAGAGTAAGATAGGGGATGGCGGGCATTTCCCTCAGAACCACCGGATCAGCCGCGAGACGAACCGGATCGATCAGCGACATGCCGGCATCAAGAAAACCGGCGATCTCCGTTGCAAAGACCGAGCCGGACGAGCTGATCCGATGCTCCGGCGTCACGTGATGCACCCGCACAGTGCTGATCAGCCGCTCTTCGAAATAGATCCCGAACACGTAGGCGTGGCTGTCGAAATCGATGTCGTCGATGAGTGTCGTTCCGGACAGGGGCAGGATGTCAGCCATCTTGTAGGCCTTGAAACGAATGCGGGCGACATCCTCCATGTCCTCCCCCGTTTCCACCCGGCGATATTCGACATGGTCCAACAGTTCCAGCAGTCGCTCTGTAAACCTGTTCTGCTGCTCCGCTTTCATTTCAATCAAATGCCCCTGTTCACGGAGCATTCATGTTATAAACGGAGGCACCTCACAATCTTTTAATAAAACCTTAACCGTAAACCATTTGTTAACCTTAACAGATCGTTAACACTAAATTACAAACAACGAAATTAACCGTGTAACACCTTGATGCAGATGATTGGCCCAATGTCTGACACATGAAAGTCTGGATAAGAAAATGGACGTCGAACCGGCTTATGACGCCTGGGCGATGCGCCGGGTGCGCCTTTTTGGCACGGCGATCTTTTTCGACAGAGTGTCCGACAGGCTTTCAATCGCCACGGCCGGCATGGGTGCGGCGAACACATAACCCTGCACCAGATCGGCGCATTTGTATTCGTTGATCAGGGCAAGCTGATCGTTGGTCTCGACCCCCTCGATGACGATCTTCAGCCCGAGCTCTCGCGACAGATTGACCATGCCGCGCAAAAGCTTGAAGCGGCGCGCATCCTCGCGGATGTTGCGAACGAAGGAGCGGTCGATTTTGATGATATCAAGCGGTAGCGCGTCGAGATAGCTGAGGCTCGAGTAACCGGTCCCGAAATCATCGATGGCGATGGTGACGCCGCGCGCGCGCAACTCCTGCAGGATTGTCCGCACCTTGGCGGCTTCCTCCATCAGGCAGCTTTCCGTGACCTCAAGGTGAAGCCGCGACGTTTCCATCCCTGTCTCTGAAAGAACGTCGGTGACGATCGAGACGATTTCGCTGTTGCGCAGATCGAGCACCGAAAGGTTGACGGAAACGGCGATATGCTTGGGCCATGTCAGGCAGTCGAGGCAGGCCTGCCGCAGGATGACTCTGGTGATCTCGGAAACGATCCCCATCTCTTCGGCCAGCTGGATGAAAACATCAGGTGGTACGGGACCTCGCTCCCGGTGCGTCCAGCGGGCAAGCGCCTCGCAGCATTCGATGCGAGATCCATCGGCAAGGAACATCGGCTGGTAGGCGACCGAGAGGCTGCCGGTTTCCAGGGCCTCCCGCAGATCGGCCTTGAGTTTCTGCCGATCGAGGTAGTTTGCATCCATTTCCGCTTCGAACGCGGTACAGCTTCCCCTTTCGCGGTTCTTGCTTTCGAACAGTGCGAGATCCGCCTTGATTTGCATGTCTTCCAGCCGGAAGTCGGCGCTATCGACGACGACGTAGCCCGCGCTCATCGAGATGTTGAAAGTGAAGCCACTGGCGAGATAAGCGCCACGCATCTGCGCGTGCACCGCCCGTATGCGCTCCTCCAGATCGCGCCGATTGGTTTCGCTTGGAAAGAACAAGACGAATTCGTCGCCCATCAGGCGCGCAGCGATCGCCTTGTCTCCCGTCACCTTCTTCAGCCGTTCCGAGATGGCGCACAGCAACCTGTCACCAACGACATGGCCGCGCGTATCATTGACATGCTTGAACTCCGCGACATCGAGAACCATGAAGCCGGTCTGGCCCGTATGTTTGCGATCGACAAGCGCATTACCGACCAGCTCGCTGAAATAGTCGCGATTGGGCAGGCCGGTCAGCGTATCGAAGCGGACCATTTGCAGGATCTTCTTCTCCGCCCGCACCCGCGCAGTCACATCTTCGAAGATCAGCACGACGCCGCCATTGGCACGCCGGCTGGCCGAAAATTCGAGGAAAAGATCGTCTGAAAATGGGATGAGCGCGCGCGACTGCATGCCCTGCATCAATTGCCCGAGCTGTTTCAGGACCTGCTTTGCCTGACCGTGCTCAAGAAACGTGTGACGAACACCGTAGCGTAGCACGGCATCGAGATGGCAATCCTTGAGGCGCTCCTGATCGCCGAGATTGAGAAGCTCGCAGGCCCGCCGGTTGGCCACCAGGATGCGGTTGTCGGCATCCAGCATGAACAGGCCATGCGGCATGTTGTTGAGAGCAAGATCGAAACGGCCTGCGATCGTCGAAATTTCGCGCGCAGCCAGCACGTTCTTGTGCAGGGTTTCCCGCACGCCGCGCGCCATCGACCAGGTCGTGAGGATGAACGGCACCATCAGGACAGCCAGCAACGCCATGAACCCGTCCATCAGGCCCAAAAGGCCGGCGATGATCGGGCCGCAGGCCGACAGCGACATGACCACGACCGCGCGCGCCGAACCGTAGTTGCGACCGACGAGCGACACCATGGTGGCAAGCGTTACGGAAATGCAGGCCAGTTCGGCAAACGGATCGCGACTGACGAGAATGGCATATCCGCAAGCCATGCCGAGCGTGATTGTCGCGCAGACGCCACCGATATTGTATCGGTTTTCCCAGCGGCGAATGCCCTTGAAATCGAGAGCTGCAAGGTTTTCACGGTCGAACTGACGCATGCCGATGCTGCGCACGAACCAGATCAGCGCAATCGCGACTGCGCAGCCGAGGTAAAAGACGTCAGCGGTTTTTGCAAGGACGAGCAGAAACGTCACGACATGCGACAGCATGCCGATCAAAAGCGTTTGGCGGTACTCGTAGAGAGAGCTCACGAACGAAAGGTAGACATCGGTCGGAAGAGCGCTCTGTTCATTTGATTTCATGAACCCCCTGCTCCGGTTTGGCGAAGTGTTATTCCCGAGGGTTTAACGAAAGATTTCGCGCGCTTACCGGAAAAAATCTTCCCATATATTGGGCATGACGGCCTAGATGCTGTCTTATTGAAAGATTTCAACCCAGTATTGCAGGCATTTCTAAAGAATATCGCTTTTCCGCAACCGTGCATAGATTCACTCGTGAACTGGCTATTCATTTTTTCCAGCACGGAGGCTCCTTCAAGCCGATGGCCGGCGAGTTAACTGCCGGAATGGTTACTGCAAGTCTAAAGCACACAGGTCAAATCTTGCCCGCTGGCGCTGAGCCGTTGCAGGGTCTTCTGCAAACGCTAGAGTTGACTTGCCCTGCTCCTCGCGGCAATGGCTTGATAAGATGATACAAGGCCACGACTCGCCCGGAACCGGGAGCGAGGAGGCGCAGGTGGAGACCCGCAATGCCAAAACCCGTTGTTGCCATACCGGCTGATTTCAGGACATTCGACGGCAACGTCTGGCATGCCACGCCACATCAATATGTCCGCGCCGCGGTCGAAGGTTCGGGCGTGATGACGTTCCTCGTCCCGGCGCTTGAGAACGGCAACGATGCGGATGAAATCCTTGATCGGGTAGATGGTGTTCTCGTCAGCGGATCACGCACCAATGTTCACCCTTCCCTGTATGGAAAAGAGGCCACAGAAAGTGATGGCCCCTTCGATCCAGGCCGCGATGCGACGAGCCTGCCGCTGATCCGGCGCGCGCTGGAACGCGGCATCCCCTTGCTGGCCATCTGTCGGGGAATCCAGGAATTGAACGTCGCGCTCGGCGGCACGCTGGCAAGCGAAATCCAGGACATGCCCGGCATCTGGGATCACCGCAAGCCAGATGTGTCCGAACTCGACGTCGCTTACGGCATTCGCCAGAACGTCATCATCAAGGAAGGCAGCTGCCTTGCCTCCGTCCTCGGCGCCGGCGAAGTGCAGGTGAACTCTCTGCACCGTCAGGCGATCTCGAAGGCAGCGCCGCGTCTCGCCGTCGAGGCCGTCGCTGAAGACGGGACGATCGAGGCCGTATCCGTCATCGATGCGAAAGCCTTTGCCGTCGGCGTGCAATGGCATCCGGAATATTGGGTCGGCAAGGACGGCCCATCCTCGACGCTGTTCCAGGCATTCGGCGATGCCGTCCGTACCTATGCCGCTTCGAAGACAAAAGCCTGACGGTCTGTCAGACGCTTTTCCGCTTGAACGGCGTTTCAGCGACCGGGGTGAGCGCTGCACCCTTTTCGAACCACGCAACAAGATTGTCCACCACCAGATCGGCCATGGCGTTGCGTGTCGCCTGTGAGGCCGAGCCGACATGCGGCAACAGCGAGGCGTTCGGCAACGCCAAAAGCGCATCCGGGACATAGGGCTCGCTCTCGAAGACATCGAGACCGGCGGCAGCAATGACGCCGCGCTGAAGCGCATCGGCAAGTGCCGCTTCGTCCACGGTCGTGCCGCGCCCTACGTTGATCAGTACGCCCTGCGGCCCGAGCGCCGCCAGAACCTCCGCATTGACCGTCCTGCGGGTGCTTTCGGTGCCCGGTACGATGACGATGATCGTATCGACCGCCTCGGCCATATCTTTGAGCGTCGGATAGTGGGTATAGGCAAGCCCGTCGCGCGGCGTGCGGGTATGATAGGCAATGGAGACGCCGAAGCTTTCGAGCCGCCTGGCAATCGCCAGGCCGATACGGCCAAGCCCATAGAGACCGACGGTGCGACCGCGCAAGGTCAGCGGCGACAGCGCAAAGGCACCCTCCCTGGCCCAGCGCCCCTGGCGCAGCCATTGTTCAGCAGCGGGAAGGCGGCGCACGGTGTTGAGCAGCAGGCCAATCGCCGTATCCGCGACTTCTTCCGTGAGCACATCCGGCGTATTTGTCACCGTCACGCCGCGTTTTGCCGCATGTCCGGCATCGACACCGTCATAGCCGACACCGAAATTGGCAATGATTTCAAGATTCGGAAAAGCATCCATGAAGCCCGAGGGAATTTTGCCCTGAACGGCAATTCCGGAAATTCCAGCAGCCATATCCGCTGTGACCAATGCGGCATCGGCAGCAGCGAGGAAGACCGGCTCAAAATGATCCGGCAAACGATCGAGCACACGCTGGCTCATCTTTCCGGGCACAAGAATACGCGGGCGGCCTTGCGGCATGGTTCGCTCCTTCCAGGATTGGACCGGACTATTCGGTGGAATTGGCCCGAAGGGGGCCGGTCGACTGACGGATCCGCATTTCGGGCTTGATCAGGTGGATACCGTCCGGCTCGTGGCTGCCGTTGAGCTTGTCGAGCAGCGCACGGGCAGCGCTGCGGCCAACATCGGACTGGCCGTTCCAGACGGTGGTGAGCGCAGGGGTCGAGATCGACGCCTCCTCGAGGTCGTCATAACCGGTGACCGACACATCGCGACCGGGAACGAGCCCGGCGCGGGCAATGCCGTTCATCATGCCGATGGCAACGAGATCGTTCCAGCAGACCACGGCCGTCGGCTTCTGGGGCAGGGAAAGCAGGTGAACCGCAGCCTCGAAACCGCCCTGCATGGAGCGCGGCCCGGGGATGCGCAGGTTCGGATCGACCTCGATATTGGCCTTGCGCAGCGCCGTCACATAACCCTGGTAGCGATCGCGGCCGGTGGAGGTCTGGTCCGTGCCGCCGACCATGGCGATGACCCGGTGTCCAAGGCTGATCAGGTGATTGGTGGCAAGCGAAATGCCATAGGCGTCGTCACCGCGGAAAATCGGCACATCCACCCCCTCGATCGAGCGGGCGATCAGAATGGCCGGCATGCCATTGTCTTCGGCGAGCTGGATATCTTCCGGCGGCGTGCCGATCGCCGGCGACATGATGACGCCGTCGCCGCCCAGCTGCAGCAGGGTCTCGATGAAGGCGCGCTGCTTCTCGACGGAATCATAATGGTTGGAAAGAATAAAGGTCTGCCGATCGCGGTCGAGTTCGGCCTCGATGGCCTTGAGGATTTCGCCGTAGAACGGGTTCATGATGTCGTGCACCACGACGCCGATGATACCGGAGCGGGATGTCCGCAGGCTGGCGGCGCGGCGATTGTAGATATAGCCGAGGGCGCGGGCCTGGTCCTTGATCTTGTCGCGTGTCATTGCGGCGACGAGAGGGCTGTCGCGCAATGCCAGTGAAACAGTGGCCGTGGACACACCAAGCGTTTCCGCAATGGTGGAGAGCTTGATCTTCTGCGCCACGTTTCCCCCTAAATTTCGCCGGCTGGATACCGCTATTTTTAATTCTTCTTTAAACTGTTTAAATTGCCGCCGCAATCGGGAAATCATGAGCCGGCTTCAGGGAAATCTACTCCGCTGCGGCGGTGCTCTGAAGATTGCCGTCGACGGCGCGCAACAGCTTCATCAGCGTCTTGATCTGTTTTTCAGTCAAACCCTTGGTCGCCATCTCCTCCGAGGTCTTGCCCGCCTCGGCGATGGTCTGAAGGCGATCACGACCGACGGTCGTCAGATAGACCTTGGTCAACCGGGCATCCTCGTCGTCCGCCCTGCGCTCCAGGAAACCCTGCGCTTCCATACGGCCGATCGTGCGGGTCATGGTCGGCGCCTTGACGCCGAGCTTCATCGCCAGCACGCCGGCCGTCAGACCGTCGGTTTCCGCCAAAGCCAGCATGACGCCGTCCTGGCCGGCATAGAGGCCGCTTTCGAGGAGATTGCGCGACAGCACGGTGCGCATCGACCGCGCCGCCTGAACCAGCACGGATGCAAGATCCTGCGCCTCGACGACAATATCGTGGTGCTTTTTCTTGCCACCCTTGGCTTTCTTTTCGGCCTTGCTCTTCTTTCCCATCGGTCCTCCACCAAATTTCTTGCGCGGCTACCTGTCCACTGTATGACTCGAATAACACAGCCACCGCAAGTACAACCGAAAGGCATAAATAAAGCATGACATTCCCGGCACCCCATTGGAAAGACAATGCTTCCGATCTTGCGCCGGTGGAGCGGCAAGACTGGATCGCAGTGCTTCCGCTGGGCGCACACGAACAGCATGGGCCGCACCTGCCTTTCGACACCGACACGCTGATCGCCGAGGGGCTTGTAGGGCGGATCATCGCCCGCTTGCCGCCCGCCCTGCCCGTGACCTTCCTTCCCGTGGAACCGGTCGGCTACTCGATCGAGCATATGGATGTGGAAGGTACACGCTCATTGACTCACGACGAGGCGGTACAGCGCTGGCTCGGCATCGCGGCGGATCTCCACAAGCAGGGCATCCGCAAATTCGTCATGCTGAATGCCCATGGTGGTAATTCGCCGCTGATGACGATCGTCGCGACCGAAGCCCGCGTGCGGTTCGGCATGCTGGCGGTCGCGACAAGCTGGACCCGATTCGGACAACCGGACGGCTGGATCGCGCCGGATGACAAGGCGATCGACATCCACGGCGGCAATATCGAGACATCGGTGATGCTGGCGCTCCATCCGGACAAGGTGGACATGAGCAAGGCTGCGCGGTTCGGGTCTCGCCAGAGCGATTTTGCCGAGCGGTACAAGCACCTGCGTGCCTATGGCCCACACGCCTTCGGCTGGAAGATGTCGGATCTGAACGACCAGGGCGTTGCTGGTGACGCATCAGCGGCTACAGCCGAGCGGGGCGAACAGCTGATCGCCCACGCTGTGTCCGGTATCATCGAGTTTCTGCAGGATGTCGCAGCCTTCGATCTCTCGCTGTTTCGCTAGAGTGTGAAATAGCCGCTCTGCATCGTCACGGCATCGTCGAGATGAATAGCGAAGTCCGCCGTCTTGTCGCCGTTCACATCACCATAGACATAGGTGTCCGAGGACGTCTTGACATAACGCAATTCGCCGGCTGTCCCGTGAAACGCTGCCGTTCCGATGAAGGCAAAGGCCTGATTGCCCGAACTCGTGGTCTTTGCATCCATGGAGGAAAGATCGATGCGGTCCCCGTCGGTCCCGGAGAAATCATAAATCGTGTCCCGGCCGGTTGATGAGACCGTCGAATCGGATTTTGAGGCAAACACGAACCGGTCGGCGCCCACTCCGCCAAAAAGGTCATCGGCACCACCGCCGCCATAGAGTTTGTCGTTTCCAGCATCGCCCTTGAGCAAGTCGTTTCCGGAACTGCCGCTCAGATAATCGTGACCGTCGCCGCCGTAGAGACGATCGTCGCCCAGCCCGCCGCCGACGGTATCGTTTCCGGCCTCCCCGAGACCGTAGTCGTTGCCGCCACCGAGACTGAGGGTGTCGTTGCCGTCACCACCAAAGAAGCGGTTATCATTGTAGCCGAACGCGATCGTGTCGGAGACGCCGTCGGTGATCCGGTCGTCATGGGCAGAGCCCTGCGCATCGAGGAACCCGCCGATCTTGTCGCCCTGGGCGTCGCCGCCGGATCCGGTGGTCGTCGCGCCATGGGTGAGCGTGATCGTCACGCCGGAAGCGGAGCCCGCATAGGAAACCCGGTCCCTGACGTCGGCGCCACCCCTCAGCGTATCAGCGCCGGTGCCACCCTCGATGATATCCGTGCCTGCGCCGCCGGCGATATCGTCATTGCCGCTACCGCCAAAAAGCTTGTCATTGCCACCGCCGCCCGCGATCTCGTCGTTGCCAGCGCCGCCATAGATGGTGTCGTTGCCGTCGAAACCCCATAGAATGTCCGCGCCGCCTGCACCAGTCGCAGCCTTGTCGCCATAAAGCACATTGGCGCGCTCGTTGCCCTGGATGAAGTCCAGGCCATTGCTGCCTCTGACGTTTTCGATCAGACCGTTAACGATCAGCCGCGAGCCGATATTGGCATTGGTGAAATAAAAGCCTGAGCCGGACTGCGACACGCCGTTGGAGCTTTCCCAACTCAGCCTGATATCCGTCCGCGCGTTGTAGACGCCGTCGATCGTCAGCCAGTCGCTGCCGGAGCCGTCATCGGTAACGGTGATCGTCTGGCCATTCTTCGCAAGCTTGTCGATAACATATATATTGTTTGCCATTGCCGCTTCCCCATTTTTGAAACAAATATCTGCGGATCTGCTTGTCGAAGGTGTCACCCGCATAATAACGACAAAGACGCTCTCGCATTGCGCGCGTACTGTCGGCTCGCACAGCCGATACGGTCTGTTCCTGCGGGAACTGCAATTTCGTTGGAATTAATCCGTACCAGAACTGTGCAGGATTTGCGCTGGCGCTTTCCATCTCCTATATCAACACCACCCGTGCCGGAAGGCATCCCGATTTTTCCGAGGTTCCCATGACCGAAGCATCCACAGCTGCCGCCAAGCCCATTCCCGTCACCGTGCTCACCGGCTATCTCGGCGCCGGCAAGACGACGCTCTTGAACCGCATCCTGACGGAAGCCCATGGCAAGAAATACGCCGTCATCGTCAACGAGTTCGGCGAGATTGGCATCGACAACGATCTGATCGTCGAATCCGACGAAGAAATCTATGAAATGAACAATGGTTGCGTCTGCTGCACGGTGCGCGGCGACCTGATCCGCGTCGTCGAAGGCCTGATGCGCCGCCCCGGCCGCTTTGACGCAATCATCGTCGAAACCACCGGCCTTGCCGATCCGGTGCCGGTCGCCCAGACCTTCTTCATGGATGACGACGTGCGTGCCAAGACCGAGCTCGACGCCGTCGTCGCTCTTGTCGACGCCAAGCACCTGCCGCTGCGCTTGAAGGACAGCCGCGAAGCCGAAGACCAGATCGCCTTTGCCGACGTCGTGCTCTTGAACAAGACCGACCTCGTAACGCCGGAAGAACTGGCGAAGATCGAGGCAACCGTCCGGGCGATCAATCCGTCGGCCCGCATCCATCGCACCGAGCGTTCCAACATCGACCTGACCAAGGTGCTCGACCAGGGTGCATTCAACCTGGAACGCGCACTGGAAAACGAGCCGCATTTCCTCGACCAGGATCATCACGACCATGATCACGAATGCGGTCCTGACTGCGACCACGATCACCACCATCACGATCACGACCATCATCACCACGACCACGATCATCACGGCCATGACCACCACGATCACGCGCCCTCGCCTATCCATGACGTCACTGTACAGTCGGTTTCGCTGCGCGGCGGCGAGATGAACCCTGACCGGTTCTTCCCCTGGATCCAGAAGATCACCCAGACGGAAGGCCCGAACATCCTGCGGCTCAAGGGCATCATCGCCTTCAAAGGTGATGCGGAACGTTACGTCGTCCAGGGCGTACACATGATCATCGAAGGCGATCACCAGCGCGCCTGGAAGGACGGCGAGAAGCACGAAAGCCGCCTCGTCTTCATCGGCCGCGAGCTGGATCGCGAAAAGCTGGAACGCACCTTCAAGGCGTGTGAAGCCGCTCCCGCCGAGGCCGCAGCTCACTGATGCCGACAGTCGCTCCTCTCGATCTTGAAGGCCACGTCGCCGGCGTGGCCTTTCTCGACGACGTACCGTTCTTCGCCGAATCTTCCGGTCTTATCCATCGTCTCGATCATGGCCACAAAACCATGGAAGCGCATGAGGGCCTGCTCTCCTGTGTTCGCGACGAAGCGACGGACACGCTGCTGACCGGTGGCGAGGACGGCAAGGTGTTGCGCGTCCAGACCGACGGCACGACGAGCGAAATCGCCAATGTACCGCGCAAGTGGATTTCGCAGGTTGCCGCCGGGCCGCAAGGGTCAGTCGCCTATGCCTATGGCAAGACTGCGCATGTGCGGCTGGCGGACGGCACCGTCAAGGATTTCACCGAGGAGCGGACGGTTGAAGGCATTGCTTTCGCGCCCAAGGGCATGCGCATCGCAGTCGCCCGCTACAACGGCGTCTCGCTGCATTGGGTGGCGATGGCGAGCCAGCCGGTCGATCTCGAATGGAAGGGCGCCCATACCGGCGTGACCTTCTCGCCCGACGGCCGTTTCGTCGTCACCTCCATGCAGGAAAATGCACTGCATGGCTGGAAGCTGGACACGAAGCCCGGCGCAGAAACCCGCCATATGCGGATGACCGGCTATCCGGCCAAGATCAAATCTGTTTCCTGGTCCGCCAAGGGCAAATGGCTTGCCTCTTCCGGCGCGCCTGCCGCCATCGTCTGGCCTTTCCAGGCCAAGGATGGCCCGATGGGCAAGGCGCCGCTTGAGCTTGGCACCCGCGGCAACATCATGGTGACGCAGGTCTGCTGCCACCCGGCCGAAGAGATCGCGGCGATCGGCTATGCCGACGGCATGATCCTCGTGGTGCGGTTTGCCGACAGCAAGGAAGTGCTTCTGCGCCGCCCGGGCAAGGGCGCGATCACCGCCATGGCCTGGAACAGGAACGGTCGTCAGCTGGCTTTCGGCTCGGAAGCCGGCGACTGCGGCGTGGTCGATATCGCGGGTTGAATCTTCATTGATGATGCGGCGCGGATCAGCGCGCCGCATCTTTCCTGTTACCCATCACCACATCAACTCCACCTGCGGCCGGCCGTTCGAGGTTTTCTCGACCGTTCGCCCGGTTTCGTCGATCGTGCACTGGACGCGTTTCCGGAAGGCCGAAAAGCTGTCGAAGGTGACGACATCGACGGGCTCGTCGAAATCCAGGATCAGCCGATAACGGCCGGGCTGGGCGGTGATGGCCTGGACCCCGAGGATCTTCGCTTCGAACGGCTGGCCGAGATAATGACCCTTTACGCGCGAGCCAAGCATCCACGGATTGAGTGGCGGCCGGTTTCCGACCATCGCATGCAGCGTGTTCCAGTCGCGGAAGCCGTATTGCGCGGCCAGAAGCTCCAGCGATTTCGAGTGGGTGATGTCGTTGCCGCCGGCGGCGAGACCGGCACGCAGCCGTTTCGCCTGGTCTTTCAGGGCATCGAGCGAGGGTAGCGGGATCGTTCCGCGCATCTTCAAGTCTCCAAACATGGAGCGTGCAGTCTTTCGGAGGGAGTCCGCCTTGCCACCGTTCGCACGCCATAGGATGGGCGACCGAAGAGGAACGAGAGACTTCACCAAAAGCTTGGAGCTTGCGGACGGCCGGGGCTCTCACCCGTCGGCCCCGTTTAGGAGGCCCCGGCGGAAAAGTCAATTGGTGCACTGTGGTGCCCGTTGCCGACGACAAGACGACGCCACTATAGTCTGGGCTTTTTCTCACCAAGCGCAGATCAGAAGGTCCCTGTTCATGCAACTTCCCATCATCGACATCGTTGCCGCAGACCCGGATGCGGACGGCCTCAAGGCTCTCTCAAAAACGCTGGCTGCATTCAACGCGGCTCAGACAGGCTTGAGCGATTACGACCCCGATTTCGCAATCTATATCCGCGATCCGGACACCCGCGAGATTGTCGGCGGACTCTACGCAACGGACGGCTACGGCTGGGCCTTCGTGAAATATCTGGTCCTGCCGCAACGCTATCGCGGCACGGGTCTCGGATCACGCCTGATGGAAGAAGCCGAGAAGATCGCCCGTGACCGGGGCTATGTTGGCATCTGGCTCGACACGTTCGAATTCCAGGCGAAGCCCTTTTACGAGAAACTGGGATATACGGTCTTCGGCGCCCTCGAAGGCATCCCCGGCGCAATCCCGCGATACTTCCTCAAGAAAGAATTTTAGAAAACAGCGCGCTTTTACGCACGCCGAAACCCCGCTCCGGAGACAGTCGGGACTCCGGAGCGGTGCTGCTTGGGAAAAGGCAGGCAGCATTTTATCGGTTTGGTAGAGTGTCAGGCTTTGCTGCCTGCCGGTACCGGATGCCACGGGTATTTGCCCGTTTCCCTCGATACCGCCTTCAGGACCGGACCGCGCCCGGTGGCGAGGCCGGTTCGCGAACCCGGCTTCCCGTCCTGAAGACCGTCAAAGAATGACACGGTTTTTCAAGACGGGGATCAACGGGGATCAAATGTCAGGCGGCGCGGCGCAGGCGCGGCATGGCAAGCTTGCGGCCGCTGGCGACCAGCATGCCGGCAGCGCCTTCCAGCCAGCCGTCCTTCAGTTCCAGCGCCAGGAACCGGTCGCGTTCGAACGGGCCTGGCATGACCAGATGCCGCGCCTTGGCGGCAAAGAAGCCGAAACGCTCATAGTACGGCGCATCGCCGACAAGCAGGATGGCGCCGTGGCCACGGGTCTTTGCCTCACCGATCGCCGCGCGCATCAGCGCGCCACCGATACCCTTGCCTTCATGGTGGCCATCGACAGCCAGCGGGCCAAGCATCAGGGCTTCAACCGGCATGCCGTCGCGGCTGACGCCAGCTTCGACATTCCACAAACGCACCGTGCCGATGACGTGGCCATTCGGATCCCGGGCAACCAGCGCCAGGCCTTCGGCCGGCACGCGGCCACGGCGCAGCGTCTCGGACGACTTGCGGCGGCGGTTCGGCCCCATGGCGAGGTCAAGCAGGTTTTCGCGCGCGACGACGTCGCCCGGATTTTCCGTGTCGATGGTGAAAGCATTCTGCGCAAAGAACGCGCGGACAGAATCAAGAACAGCGGCCATCTTGGCCTCCCGTACCCAATACCGTGATAAGCGGCGGTTATGACAAATTGTGAACTTGCTGCTCCGGGCCGACCCGGAGCAGGCTTGTTAGATGACGCCAATCAGATGACGTAGGACTTCAGCGGATCGAAACCGTTGAAGGCGACGGCCGAATAGGTCGTCGTGTAGGCGCCGGTGCCTTCGATAAGAACCTCGTCGCCGATCGTCAGCGAGATCGGCAGCGGATACATGTTCTTCTCGTACATCACGTCGGCCGAATCACAGGTCGGGCCGGCCAGAACGCAAGGCTCCATTTCGTCGGCGTCGTGCGGGGTGCGGATCGGGTAGCGGATCGCCTCGTCCATGGTTTCGGCGAGACCGCCGAACTTGCCGATGTCGAGGAAGACCCAGCGGTGGTTGTCGTTGTCCGACTTCTTCGAAATCAGAACGACTTCCGCCTTGATCACACCTGCATTGCCGACCATGCCGCGGCCCGGCTCGATGATGGTTTCCGGGATGTTGTTGCCGAAGTGCTTGCGCAGCGAACCGAAGATCGCCTTGCCATAAGCTTCGGCGGAAGGAACGTCGCGCAGGTACTTGGTCGGGAAACCACCGCCCATGTTGACCATCTTGAGCTCGATGCCCTGCTTTGCCAGCTGCACGAAGACGCGCTTGGCATCGGCCAGAGCTGAATCCCAAGCATCGACCTTGGTCATCTGCGAACCGACATGGAACGAGACGCCGTGCGAGGACAGGCCCAGCTGATGGGCGTAGACGAGAACGTCGACGGCCATCTGCGGGACGCAGCCGAACTTGCGCGACAGCGGCCATTCGGCACCTTCGCCATCGGTCAGGACGCGGCAGAATACGCGAGCGCCGGGGGCGGCACGGGAGATCTTTTCGACTTCCTCGTGGCTGTCGACGGCAAACAGCGAAACGCCGAGCGCATGCGCCTTGGCAACGTCGCGTTCCTTCTTGATGGTGTTGCCGAAGGAGATGCGCGAAGCGGTCGCACCGGCGTCGAGCGCCATTTCGATTTCAGCGACGGACGCGCAATCGAAGTTGGAGCCCATCGAGGCGAGCAGGCGCAGGATTTCCGGCGACGGGTTTGCCTTGACGGCATAGTAGATCGAGCTGTCCGGCAGAGCGTGGCGGAAAGCCTTGAAATTGTCGCGCACGACATCGAGGTCAACCACAAGGCAAGGGCCTTCGGGACGTCGGGTGTTCAAGAAGTCGATGATGCGTGCAGTCGTCATGGTATTCCCCAATCTGTTAGGCTCCGGAAAAACCGGAGGACAAAGGGCATACGCGAACACGTACTGGAACCAGCCGGTGGAGACCCCGGGACCAGACATGCGCGTAATGCGCGGTTAGGTGAACAACGCTCCGCCAAGAGCTTTGTTCGGCTTTGTCTGCCATTGATTGGAGGGAGAACCCTACCGCACTTCCGGCAATGAAGGTGTGCCTCTTCAGTAACCCCCGCTGATGGAAAGCAGGGAGAGAACAAAAAGGCCCGCACCGTCGTTGCTTCAGATGTCCTCGCATTTTCCGGTTGGCCGGAGTAGCGACTGGAGGGGTTAATTCCAGGTACCTTACCGATTTCCTCACCAAATTCGAGGGTCGGCGGACACCCATGGGCACGTGCGACTTTGGGCTGAGTGGGAAATAAGAAAAAACCTTGTCGTAATCAAGAGTTTTTTCGAAATCGCCGTTGAATTTTTTCCGGAGACGGAAACAATCACGATGTTCACTTTTACTGAACAGTGGTATGTGTCGATTGTGTCGGTGCAAGCCATTGATTCCAATAGGATTAAATCGAGAAAAATCCCCCACCCTTCACATGCTGAGCAGGAGGACCTCTTGGACATGCGAGCGACGCGGGGCTGCATTGCACAGGCAGGATAAACCGAGGCGGCGAATCGAATGGACCAGATTCAGAAACAAGGGAATGACTGACCGATGGATACCCTGACCCGCATTCGCGCCTTTATCGATGTCGTCGATGCCGAAGGATTTTCCGCTGCTGCACGGCGCGTCGGGCGATCGAAGGCGCTACTCTCGAAATATGTACGGGAGTTGGAGGACGAGTTGGGTGCCCTCCTCCTCAATCGCACGACCCGGCAGTTCTCATTGACCGAAGCCGGGCACACCTACTACCGCACGGCATCGGAAATCCTGAAAGAGATCGACAACCTCGCCGACCTCGTGCGGGCCAGCAATTCCGACCTCAAGGGCCGCCTGCGCATCTCCGCGCCCCGCACCTTCGTCGATGCGGATATCGGCCAGTCGCTGATCGACTTCGGCAAGGCGCATCCGGAACTGTCGCTCGAAATCGTCTCGGATGATCGTTTCGTCGATCTCGTCGAGGAAGGCTTCGACGTTGCGATCCGGATCACCAAGCTCGAGGATTCCACACTGATCGCCCGCAAACTCGATGATTTTCAGATCAAGATCTGCGCATCGCCCGAGTTCCTCGCAAAGACCGGTCCGATCAACCATCCGTCCGAACTCTCCCGGCACGCCTGCATCATCGACACAAACGGGCGCTCCTACAGCAACTGGCGCTTTGTCGAGGCAGACGGCACCGGCTTCAGCGTTCCCGTCGGCGGACCGATCGAGGTCAACAGCCCTCTGGCGGCCGTTCGCGCTGCAGAATCCGGCATCGGCATCTCCGGCGTCCCCGAGTTCATCGCAAGGCCGAAGATTGCCGCCGGAACGCTTGTCGCCATCCTGGAGGACTACCTCCCGAAGGATCGCGGCATCTATGCGATCTATCCGCATCGCCGCTATCTGCCAACGAAAGTCAGGACACTCGTCGATTTCCTGCACACATGGTTCCGCAAGAACACGGGAAATTGACGCACTTGCCGCAGGGCAAAAGTCCCAATTCCGTCCCATTTGACATACATTGCATGGATGCTGGCGATGCGCCGCAACAGCCAAAGGAATCATGACAGCATGAAACCATCGTCCCTGATCCTGACGACAGCGGCCGTGCTTGCCCCATGCGCAGCCTTGGCCCACCCGCATATCTTCGCCGAGGCACGCCTTGAGATCGTCGCCGATGGCACGAACCAGATCACCGAACTGCGCAATGTCTGGCGGTTCGACGAGCTTTTTTCCGCCAGCGTGGTGATGGATTTCGACAAGAATTCCAATGCTCAGCTCGATCCCGACGAATTGCAGGAGGTCGGCCAGACCGTTCTCGATTCGCTGCAGGAATATAATTACTACACGACGATCACCGACAACGGCAAAACCATCAAGGTCAACAAGCCGAATGAGATGACCGCCGACTACAAGGACGGCCAGCTGCTTCTGATGTTTGCGGTCAAGCCTGCCGAGGCGATCCCGTTGAAGGGTAATATGTCGTTCGGAGTCTACGATCCCACAATGTACACGGCGATGGATTTCCCGACCGACGGCGACCTCGTGCCGGTGGGCGACCAGTTGAACGCCTGCGAGCACAAGGTGGTCCGGCCCGATCCGGACGAAGTGCTTGCCCAGAACCAGGCGAGCCTGACCGACGCCTTCTTCAATGATCCGACGGGAACCGACATGTCGAAGATGTTTGCCACAAGGATCGAATTCAAATGCTGATGGCCCGCAACCCTGTTCGTCTGCTGGGTATTGCGCTGACGCTCACCGTCCTTTGCGCAACCATTGCCCATGCGCAATCGCCGCTCGGCATCGGCACCGCCGAGCCGGCCTTCCAGACCACGGGCATCTTCGGCGGTTTCTTCGCCTTTGTGAACATGGAGCAGCAGCGTTTCTATCATACGCTGACGGAAGCGATCAAAGGCATGCGGGAAAACCCCTGGCACCTCTGGTCGCTGATCGGGCTGTCCTTTGCCTACGGCGTCTTTCACGCCGCCGGCCCCGGCCATGGCAAGGCGGTGATCTCCTCCTACATGATCGCCAACGAAACCGAATTGAAGCGCGGCGTGCTTTTGTCGTTTCTGTCCTCGATGATGCAGGGAGGCGTCGCCATCCTTCTCGTCGGCGCCGCCTATCTGGTCCTGCGCGGGTCGTCGATCTCGATGACGCAGGCGACGCATTTCCTCGAGGTCGTGAGCTACGCGCTGATCGCGGCCTTCGGCGGCTGGCTGCTGTTCCGCAAGCTCAGGGGAATGCGTGAGCGCCGCCTCGTCCCAGCGGCGGTGGAGGTTCACGGACATCACCACGACCACTCGCATCATTTCCACGATCACAGCCATTCCCATGATCACGGCCACAGCCATGGCCCGGGCGAGGTCTGCGACACCTGCGGCCACGCACACGCTCCCGATCCGTCGATGCTGAAAGGCGACCGGTTCGCGCTTCGCGAAGCCTGGTCGGCGATCATTGCGGTAGGCTTGCGGCCCTGCTCAGGTGCGTTGATTGTCTTGAGTTTTGCACTTCTGAACGGGCTTTATCTGGGTGGCGTGCTCTCGGTCTTCGCCATGTCGATCGGCACGGCGATTACTGTCTCGGCGCTGGCGACACTGGCGGTCACCGCCAAGGATCTGGCTGTTCGCTATGCCTCAAGCGGAAGCTCGGCCATGCGCATCAGCAACGGTATCGAAATCTCCGGCGCGCTGCTGGTGCTGGTGCTCGGCATCGTGCTTCTCGGAGCATCGCTGCAGGGGTAAAGCAATTCCAGCGTGTTACGTCCGGAATTGCGTGAAACAAGCAGTCAGAGGCCGCGCCGACGCTGGTAACGGGCGCGCAGCCAGAAGATCAGGAAGAAACCGAGCACGAACAGCGTGCCGAAGGCGGCCGCAAGCCAGGGCGAGAACGTGCCGAGCCAGAGCATGATTTTCGGCAGGATGAAGAACCCCACTCCGACGACGAGCAGGATGACCGCGGCAGCGATGGCCGGCGAACGTTCCTTCTTTTCCGGCGTGTTCATGCCGTCCCCTTCTGCGCCAGTTCCGCGCGGATGTCTTCGAGCCTGCGCTTCTGCGTCCCGTCGGCGGTAAAATTATCCGGCGACAGCCATTCCTCGAAAGCCGCGTTGAGCAAAGGCCATTCGGCGTCGATCATCGAGAACCAGGCGGTATCGCGGTTCGCCCGCTTGGAAATCATGTGCTGGCGGAAGACGCCCTCGAAGGTAAAGCCGAGGCGGCTGGCGGTCTTCTTGCTTGCTTCGTTGCGGTTGTCGCATTTCCACTCGTAACGCCGATAGCCGAGATCCTCGAAGGCGTGCTTGGCCATCAGATAGTGCACTTCGGTTGATAGAGGTGAGCGTGCCATGGAGAAGGAATGGGCAACGCCGCCGACCTCGACCACGCCGTTGGCTGGATCGGGCCGCATGTAGTTGGCCATGCCGACGACATCGCCGCTAGCCTTGTCGTAAAAAACCTCGGTGATCCAGCCGGATTTCTGCAAGTTGGTCAGCCAAACATCGAAATCCTCGATGCCACGAAAATCGTCCTGCGTGAAATACTGAAGGCGCGCATTGATATCCAGCCCGCCAAAGGCTTGCCACAGCGCTTCCAGATGCGCAGCGCGGTCATGGGGCACGATCCGGACATAGCGGCCTTCCAGAGCCACCGGCTTCAGAGCAGGGCAGCCAGTCCAATTCGTCAAATCACGCATCTGCAACTCCAGGAGAGGCCACATCATCCGCCTCATGACCGGCACAGGCGCCGCTCTACCGGTCATGACAAGACTTCGAGCTGGCATAGGACAGCTCAGGCCTCTGCACAAATGCAAATTGGTGATGGATCGATCACCAAGGCGACTTGATCGGCGGTTCCCCGGCCTGAGGAACCGAGGTCTGGGGCGTATTCGCCTGAGCGTCGACAACCGGGCCTTTCGCTGCGGATACCGTCGCCTCGATATGATCGATCAGCGCATCGGCCAGACCCAGGCGTCCGGCGAGCTGGTCGAGATAGCCACGCTCAGCCCGGCTGTCTGCATCGATGGCGAGACGCGAGGCTGTGTAGAGCTCGACGCGCTCCTCGTCGGTTGTCGCCGCTGCGACAATGGCGTCGAGATCGACGGGGTTACTCAGCTCATCATTGAGGAACTGCTCGGCTTCGGAATCGAGGCCGGAGAGCTTGACCTTGTCCATGATGCGGGCGCGCTCGACATCGTCGATATGACCGTCGGCACGGGCAGCAGCGATCATGGCGCGCACCAGAACGAGCACGAAATCGTTGCGGATGGCCGCAGGTTCGGTGCTGAAACCGGAATCGGCCGGCGGCGGCAGAAGTTCCGGCTGGGCCTGAGCTTCCGGCTGCGTGGCAGGCGCGTTGCCAGCCTGATAATTCTTGTAGGCCTGGTAGCCGAGACCGGCGATGGCGGCGAGACCGCCGAGCTTCAACGCCGCACCCGTCACTTCGCGGCCAGTACCGGTACCGAGCAGCACGGCGGCAATGGCGCCGGCTGCAAGCGGGTTGTCCTTGGCCAGCTGCGTGACCTGGCCGGCACGATCACGCACCGTGCCGCCGGCACCGGGGATCTGCGAGCCCAAAAACTGGTCCAGCAATTTCTTTGCGTCAAACATTCGGTCACACTCCCTTGGCCGGTTGAAGGTCGGATTGAGACATAGGAATGCGACGAAAGGAATACAAATGAAAGAGCGAGTCAAATATGCCGCAATCAAGGGATGCGGGACGCGGGATCGCGCCAGCGGTGGTTCTCGGTGGATTTAAAGTCTGCACGGTATTTTCGAAGATTTTCTTCATGCACAAGTGAGACCGGCACGCCGGCCAAATACTGATCCCGTTGATGAAGAAGAGGCGTGTTCCAATGAAAGGGAGCATCGCCCCAGAACAGCGTGAAAGGCCGGCTATCCCAATCCTGCACGAGCAGGATTTCGCAGAGCACACCATGGAAGCGAAACGCTCGTTTGTGGCTGAACCGCTTTTCGACCACTTCATCGACGCGAGGAGCCTGCATTTTCAGAAAAGCATCGACCGGGTCGAAATTTCTACCGCGATAGACAAGGTCGATGTCTGTATGGGGGCGCGGTGGACAGATGCCGAGCATTTCCTCCGCCCATCCGCCGAAAAGATCGCACTCCACCCCACTTTCGCGCAGGATGGAGAATATGTGAGATAACGTCTCCAGGTCATTGTGCATGAAGGCGAACTCCGCCCGGCGATGTCGCCAGCGCGGCGTCAGCCTCTCAGCGCAAACGCTTCCGCGGCGAGCCTGGTGATGCCGGCCCAGTCGCCCTTGGCCACCAGTTCCTTCGGCGCAACCCACGAACCGCCGACGCAGACGACGTTGGGGAGCGACAGGTAGTCCTTCGCATTCGACAGCGAGATGCCGCCGGTCGGGCAGAACAGGGTGCCGGCAAGCGGAGAGGAGAGCGACTTGAGGTAGGCGGCGCCGCCGGCCTGTTCTGCCGGGAAGAACTTCATCACCTTGTAGCCTTCTTCGCGCAGGCCCATGACTTCGCTGGCGGTGGCGGCACCAGGGAGAAGCGGGATTTCGGAATCGTTGGCCGCGTCGATCAGTTCCTGCGTCGTGCCGGGGCTGACGATGAACTGCGAGCCGGCTTCGACAGCCGCCTCATATTGGGCCGCGTTGAGGATGGTGCCGGCACCGGCCACCGCACCCTCAACTTCGTTGGCAACGGCGCGGATGGCTTCGAGAGCGGCGGTCGTGCGCAGGGTGATCTCGATCGCCTTCAATCCACCGGCGACGAGCGCCCGCGCCAGCGGCACGGCCGTTGCCACGTCGTCGATGATCAGCACCGGAACGACCGGCTGCAATTTCAGGACGGAAAGAAGTCTATCGGTTTTCTCGCTCATGCCGGACAGCCCTTTTAAAACGATTGAAGTGACGTTCGAATACTCTTCCCATCCGCTTTTGTCGATACCAAACCGGAGCTTTCGAGCCTATTCGAGCATGGTGACACACGCTTGACAACCGGACTGCGAAGCAGCCTGCACGCGATGCGCCGGTAGCCCGAAGTGCTTGCTTGTTCGATTGTCACAAACCTGTAATGTGTGCAAAATCAATCTCGGCAAAGCAGCAGGCAATGCGATGGCCAAGGAAATCGAACGCAAGTTCCTGGTGGCGTCCGACGAATGGCGCAACAGGGCGGATCGCGGCACGTGCCTGTTGCAGGCCTATATCGTGACGATGGACGACCGGTCCGTACGGGTGCGGTTGATGGACGACGAGCGTGCCAAGCTGACGATCAAGATCGGAACCGGCTCGATGACGCGGGACGAATTCGAGTATGAGATTCCGGTTGCCGACGCGAAGGACCTGATGTCGAAGGCCATCGGCCTCATCATCGAAAAGACCCGCTATGAGGTGAAGCATGGCGGTTTTGTCTGGGAAGTCGATGTCTATGGCGGTGCGCACGAAGGTCTTCTCATCGCGGAAGTCGAGCTAGGCGCCGAAGGTGACACACCGGACCTTCCGGCATGGCTGGGCACTGAGGTGACCGGAGACCCGTATTACTCGAACCAGTATCTTTCAACCAACCCATTGGCTTCGAAGGTAGATCATGAGCTATCATATTCGCCCTTCTGAAAGTTTCACGGAAGAATTCAAGGCGGTCGGCACCGAACAGCTGAATCTTGCCATCGCCGTATTGACGGAACGCCCTGACGGGCTTGTCGAGGCGATTCACGATGCCCGCAAGAACTTCAAGAGGCTGCGCTCCCTTTATCGCCTCGCCGCCGACGACGTACCGGCGTTCCGGCGCACGGAAAATGCGCGCATTCGCAACATGGCAAGAACGCTCTCGACGTTTCGCGATGCGACAGCTCTCGTCGAGGTCAGCCGGTACCTGATCGCCAATGCTGAAAGCGGTGACGAACGCGCGGCGTTGAAACGGGTCAGCAAGGTGCTGACTGCCCGGCGCGATGAACGCGCCGCGGACGGGAAGCCAATCGAAGAAAGCGTGGCGGCAGCGATCGCAACCTGTGGTCGGGCGCTTGAAGCGCTCTCCCGTGTCACGTTCGAGGATAACGGCAGCACAGGCGCCAAACGCATAGCAAAGGGGTGGTGCAAGGCGCTGGAACGTGCTGTTGCGGCGCGCGCTGCCTGCGAAAACACAACGGACGCGCATCTTTTTCATGAGCTGCGCAAGCGTGGCCAGGACTACCGGCTCTATCTCGACCTTCTACAGCGGCTGTGGCCTTCGGCAATGCACGCAAAGCGGGTCGAAGCGACGGAGATGGTCGATCTGCTCGGCCATCACAATGATCTTGCGCTGCTCGCCTCTCTCGTCAACGAACAGCCGCACCTTTTCGGAAAAAGCGAAGATCTGGCCTATCTTCTCTCGGCGGTGATTACCCGGCAGGAGGCCCTGCGGGAGGCTGCACTGAAGCTCGCGGATTCCGTTTTCCGCGATGAACCGGAAAACGAGAGCCGAAAAATCAGGCTGTTGTGGAAGGACGCTGCCTGAGCCTCTGACACGTTGTCAGATTGAGGATTGATGCTGCCATTTCGTGACAGTATGCTGGGCCATGTCCCGTTCCACCCGGCTTCTCGACCTCATCCAGCTTCTGCGCACCTACCGGCGCCCCGTCAGCGGCAGCACGCTTGCCCAACGCATGGGGATCAGTATCCGAACGCTTTACCGCGACATCGCCACGCTGCAAGCCCAGGGCGCCGACATTCAGGGGGCTCCCGGCTTCGGTTATGTTCTCAAGCCCGGTTTCCTGATGCCGCCGATGATGCTGAGCGAAGAGGAGATCGAGGCCTTGGTGCTCGGCGCGCGCTGGGTGGCAGCGCGGACGGACGACGAACTGAAAGACGCGGCCCGCAATGCACTGGCGAAGATCGCCGCGGTGTTGCCGGCCGACCTCCGGCATGAGCTGGAAACCAATTCCCTGCTCGTTTCGTCCGCCAGGAAACCCAATGTGGGAACCACGGATTTGTCGGCGATCAGGGAGGCGATCCGGCAAGGCCTGAAGCTCGATATCGACTACGGCGACGTCAACGGGAAAACCACGAGCCGCCGCATCTGGCCGTTTGCGCTCGGCTATTTCGAGGAAACCCGGGTTCTCGCCGCGTGGTGTGAGCTACGAGAAGATTTTCGTCATTTTCGCGCCGAGCGTATCACCTCGATGACGGTGACCGACATCCGCGTCCCCCGAAAACGCGAGCGCCTGCTGGCGGATTGGCGACGGGCGCACAACGTCTCGCAGGATATGTGACCATACTGCCATAAACTGACAGCATACCCGGTTAAAACGGTCTCCGTAAACACGAAGGAGATCACCATGACAGCCGATTACATCCTGCTTGCCGTCGACAGCCCGGCCGAAAGCGCGAATTTCTATCAGATCGTTCTCGGCTCGACGCCACTGGAACTCTCGCCCACCTTCGCGCTGTTCAAGATGAACGAGAGCACCAAGCTCGGCCTCTGGTCCAGAAAGACGATGGAGCCAAAAGTCACTGGCTCCGCCGGTGGCAGCGAACTGGCGATTTCGGTTGCCGGACGCGAAGGCGTCGATGCGCTGCACGCCGAATGGAGAGGCAAGGGCGTTACCATCCTGCAGGAACCCGTCGCCATGGATTTCGGCTACACCTTTACCGGCGCCGATCCAGATGGCCATCGCCTGCGCGTCTTCACACCCGAAGGCATCTGAACAAGGCTGGTGCAGCCCGGCTAAACACCGGGCTGCAATGCCAATTGCGCGAAAGAGCCGAAAGCTGTATTTCACGCCGCATGACAGACACGCTTCAAACCCTTCGCCCGGAAGCCGGTGGCCAGTTTCTGGTGGCCGCGCTTTACCATTTCGTCTCCTTCGAGCGCTTCGCCGATTTTCGCGAACCGCTCCAGAAAATCTGCGACGACAACGGCGTCAAGGGCACACTGCTGCTTGCCCATGAGGGCATCAACGGCACGATCGCCGGTCCCGAAGAAGGCATCAAAGCCGTTCTGGCATTCCTTCGGGCCCAGCCCGAATTCGCAGGCCTCGAGCACAAGGAAAGCTGGGCTTCGTCCATGCCGTTCCTGCGCATGAAGGCGCGGCTGAAGAAGGAAATTGTCACCATGGGCGTCGAGGATATCGACCCCAACAAGATCGTCGGCACCTATGTCGCGCCGAAGGACTGGAATGCGTTGATTTCCGACCCCGACACGCTGGTGATCGATACCCGCAACGACTACGAGACGGCGATCGGCATGTTCCGCGGCGCAGTCGATCCGAACACCAAGAGTTTTCGCGATTTTCCCGACTGGGTGAAGAACAATGCGGATCTCGCAGCCAAGCCGAAGATCGCCATGTACTGCACCGGTGGCATCCGCTGCGAAAAAGCGACGGCCTTCATGAAGGAACAGGGTTTTGACGAAGTCTACCACCTCAAGGGCGGCATCCTGAAATATCTGGAGGAAATGCCGGAAGAGGAAAGCCTCTGGGACGGCGCCTGCTTCGTCTTCGACGACCGCGTGTCAGTAACCCATGGCCTGAAGGAAGGCGAACACACCCTCTGCCACGCCTGCCGTCAACCACTGACACCGCAGGACTTGCTGTCGCCGCACCACGAACACGGCGTCTCCTGCATCCACTGCCATGAGACCCGCACCGAGGAAGACCGCCTGCGCTACCGCCAGCGGCAGCGGCAGATGGAACTGGCGAAGAAGCGCGGCGAGCGGCATCTGGGAAGCTGAGAGGCAGCCTGCGATTTCGGCAGGCTTGCTCGGCTAGAGAACGAAATCGCCGCTTTGCAGCGTGACGGCGTCATCCAGGTGGATCGCGAAATCCGCTTTGCCATCGCCATTCACGTCGCCATAAATATAGGTATCGGACGCCTTCTTTTCGTACCGCACTTCGGCATTCCTGCCGGAAAATGCACCGCTTCCGATGAAGCTGAAGGCCTGGTTGCCGTCAACGATGGTGCTGGCGTCGATCCCGGAGAGATCGATTTTGTCTCCGGCACCAAAGTCAAGAATAGTATCGCGACCGCTTTTCGACACGGTGGAATCCGCTCGATCGTTGAACTGGAAAAAATCCGTGTCTCCGTCGCCCTGGAGCATGTCCGCGCCGCGGCCGCCGGCAAGCCTGTCGGTTCCGAAGCCGCCGCGTAGGATGTCATTTCCATCGCCGCCAGCGATCACGTCATCGCCCGAATAGCCGGCCAGCGTATTGTTATGGTAGTCGCCGGTGATCCTGTCGGCGAATTCGGTCCCGGCGACCTTCTCGAATCCGGTAAAGATGTCACCTTGCGCGTCGCCGCCAGAAGCAGTTCCTGCAGCGAGATCGATTTCGATGCCGGCGGCCGACGAGCGATATTCCAGCATGTCGAAAAGGCCTTCGCCACCATTCATCGTATCAGCGCCAACGCCTCCCCGAATAATGTCGATGCCGTAGCTTCCGTCTATGGTTTGATCGCCTATTCCGGCGTAGATTCGGTCGTCCCCTCCATCGCCGAACAAAAGACCATCCACAGTGCCGTGCTGGCCGCGATACACGTCGTCGCCCGAGCCCAGGTAGATGCCGCCGTTCACGTATCCATTGTTGGTGATCAGGTCGTTTTGGCTACCGCCGCCGATCCCGAGGTATTGGCCGGAGATGGTGCCATTGTTGGTGATGTTTAGTTTCTCGTTGGCGTAACCACCGCTGCTAATTGCATAGTTTACTCCCTCGATTGTGCCATTGTTGACGACGATCGATGTTGTCATCTCATTGGACCCGGAGAAAAAAATTCCGCCAGATGCCGTGCTCGATCCGATTGTTCCATCGTTGATGATACTGGAACCGTAACCCTGAATAAGAATGGAGGGTGCAAAATCAGTCGAAACCACACCCCCTTGTGCAACGTAAACGCTGTTGTCGTGATCCACCGTTTCCTCGTCGCCAAGTTCAATGCCGCCTGCGTGCGCTTGAATGGTGCCGAAGACCATGACCTGATGGTTGCTGGCCTCGCCACGAATAGCGTAGAAGCTACCTGTCGTTTCAAGCCGTACATTGTCTTGAACAATCACGTTGCCGCTTGCTCCGATCGTCACAATCGTATCGGATTGAACTGTCGATTGCGGACGTATCCAGCGGGCCATTGTGTTCTCCTGATTGAGCAAGATTGAGTGGCCCGTTAACTACGAGCCAAGCCCTTAACGCCGCGCTACGAGAACAACTAAAACGCGAATTTCTCGCGACAAATTGGAAACGATCGAAAATCTGGTAAACGTTTTGCCAATCCTGCGATACCGGCCTTACGCCGAAAGTGACACAATCCGCGAATCCGCATTTTCAGCCAGAAGCGCCGACAACGCCGCCTCTTCGATGGGCCGCGAGAAGAAATAGCCCTGCAGCTGGTCGCATCCGCACAAACGGAGGAAAGTTGCCTGTTCCTCCGTCTCGATGCCTTCGGCGGTCACGGGGATATCCAAGGCGGCAGCCAGCGCCAGCGTCGCCTGCAGCATTTCACGGCCGCGCGGGATTTCCTCCAACGCGCTGGTCATCGAACGATCGAGCTTCAACCGGTCAAAGCCGAACTGCCTGAGATAACCGATGCTCGAAAACCCGGCGCCGAAGTCATCGAGCGCGATGCGCACGCCAAGCGCGTTGAGCGCTTCAATCATCCCGCGGGCGTGGGCGGGATTGTGGATGAAATATCCTTCGGTCACTTCCAGTGTCACCGAAGCGGGGCGCACGCCGCTTTCTTCAAGCAGCCGCGCGACATTGGGAATGAAGAAGGGATTGCGGAATTGCGCCGGGGAAATATTGATCGATATGCCTATATGCGGCCATGTCCGCACGGTTCTCAAGGCCTCTTCCATCACGAACAGACCGAGCTTGTCGATCAAGCCGGATGATTCCGCCAGCGGTATGAATACGTCCGGGGAGACCATGCCCATCTGCGGCGAGTTCCAGCGCAACAAGGCTTCAAGTCCGGCAATCGCCTGTGTCCGGGCATCGACCACCGGCTGGTAGACGACGAAAAATTCCTTGTTCTGAATACCGGCGCGAAGGGCCACTTCCATGGCTTTGCGCTCGGCAAGGGCACCGTCCATCTGCATGTCATAGGCTACAGCACGGCCGCGGCCTTCCGCCTTTGCCTTGTACATGGCGATATCGGCCCGCCGCAAAAGCTCCTCGGCATCAACGGAACCGTGCGCAGAAACCGCAGTCCCGACACTGACGCCAACCACAACGACCAGTTCTCCGATCAGGAAGGGCTCCGAGAAAAAATCCAGCACCAGCGTTTCCAGCGATGGGGCCGTTCGCGTTCCGCCGTTGACCGGCATGGCAATTGCAAACTCGTCGCCGCCGAGACGGGCCAGGATGGCGCCCTGCGGAACGAGATGCGCCAAACCCGCCGCCACGCTGATGATCAGCCGGTCTCCGGTCGCATGCCCGTAGACGTCGTTGACCTCCTTGAAGCCGTCCATGTCCAGATAGAACAGCAGCACGTCGTTACGGCCGTCTCTCGCAAGACCGATCATGTCCTGCAGACCGGAAAAGAGCCCCATGCGATTTGAAAGACCGCTCAGCCGATCTGTCAACGCCATCTTGCGCGCCGCGATCTCGTCGCCGCGCAGTTTTCCGATGACAAACGAACCGGCAAGCACCAGCAGAAAGATGAAGACCCCGACGATTGCCATTGCGGCAAAAACGTAAGGGCGCACCTGCCGATAACTGACATCGCCGGGAGACTGCGCTGTCCAGATCAACCCCGCGATAACATGTCCAGCCGGATCGGAAATCAGGGCGGTACCGGGAACGACGGACGAAGCATCGATCAGACGCAAATCCTGAATGAGATAGGTCTCGGCGATGCTATCGATTTTTGCCTGATCCAGATGACGGACAAACACCAACTGCTGCAGCCGGTCCTGCGGCACCGAAACATCCGGCGACGCGCCGCGAATGGTCGATACGCCGACGATCGCTATACCATCGGTGGTTCGCACAAAACCGGATGCTTCCGCACCTTGACCAATGCCAGCGCTGCGGACCGCTTTCATCATCCCGTCGAAAGCCGGAGACAGGAACTCAGACGGAGGAATGGAAAACGGGACGCCGCGCTTGAACGCCATCAGGACCTTGCCATCCGGGCCCAGCAGATAAGCCGTATCGAAAATATCCGACGCGGCATTGGCAAGATCGAAGTTCTGCAGAACCCAGTCTTCCGCCTCGGGAGAATAGACCGCTTGGGCAGCGGCATCCCAGACAGTGTAATCCATCATTGTCGAGGCCATCTGGCTCTGCAGCGTCGTCAGCGCGCCTGATACGGCCTGGCGAGATCGGCTTTCATCAAGCGCATTGGTGGTAACGGCAACCGTCTTCAGCGCGGTCAGCACCACCGCCACGGCGACGATGACGATCACGGCAAAGGACACCAGCAGAAGCAGCACGACATGTTGCCGCTTCAGCCGGATCGAATTCAGAAAGGAGGTCAACAGGTCGCGCATCTAGCGCGCACCTTGTCGGGAAAAACATTTCAAAATCTTTTACAGCAGCTGCTAAAAAATAGGTTTTATAAGATAGGGCTCTGGATCATTCGGCGTCAATTGCCGCTATCCCGGCATGTTTTCAAATTCCGGCAGACCGCCGAAGATATGATCCCAAGAGGGCGACTGCTTGCCATGGCCGCGCAGTCCGGCTGGAACAGTGCGGGGTCATCGAGCCGTTTCGATCCAAGTGATCGCCTGCACGAAACGCTGTAGATTTTCCACGAGAATAGCGCGAGTTTCGGGATCCGCCAAAATCGCCCGACGTTGCTCTGGTGTCTTGCCGAGAAGATTGATGCGGAAGGAGGTTTCCTCCACCAGCCGGACAGACATGGTTTTCAACACTTCTGTCAGCGCATCCAGTGCGAAATCGCCGCGATGGGAGGCGTGGACGAGCATCGCCGGCTTGTGCGGAATTTCATCGCGCGAGACCAGCCAGTCGAGCGCATTTTTCAGCCCGCCGGGAACGCCATGAGCATACTCCGGCGACGAGATGATCAGTCCGTCGGCTGCACGGATTTTCGCGGCCAGCGCCAGCGCCGAGGCCGGCATGTCGCCAGCTTCGCGGTCCGGGTTGAAGATCGGGAGGTCGCCGAGCAAGTCACAGATTTCGATGGTGACCTCCGGCGGCGCGAGATCGCGCAGGGCTTCGAGCAGGGCACGATTGCTCGAAGCCTTCCGCAGGCTGCCGCAGATGGCATAAAGGAAGAGCGCGCCGGCCATGCTTTTCTCCGAGAGAGAATCGATCCCGGCATGTTGCAGTTCATAGCGCCGCCGTCACCCCGCCTTGTGATTGCCCTTCGGAAACTGTTCCGCCAACTCCTTGTACCAATGACCGCTCTTCTTGATGGTGCGGACCTGAGTGTCATAGTCCACGTGGACGATACCGAAGCGCATCTTGTACCCTTCCGCCCATTCGAAATTGTCCATCAGGCTCCAGGCAAAATAGCCCTTCATCGGATAGCCTTCGCTGATCAGGTCGGCCGTCACCGCAAGATGATCGGCGATGTAGTCAAGGCGCGGCTGGTCATCGACCGCGCCGTTTTCGACGCCCATATTGTAGGCGGCGCCATTCTCAGTGATGTAGCAATCCGGCAGCGCATAACGGTCGTTGACCTTGCGGATGAGATCGCCGAGCGCCTGCGGGAAAACTTCCCAGCCAATATCGGTCTTCACCTCGCTGACAGGCTTGGCATTGACCGTCGCCGGGAATTCGGCGCTTTCCGCCGGATCGTGGCTGACACGCATCGGCGTGTAGTAGTTGACGCCCCACCAATCGGTCTTCTGGCTGATCGTCTCCATGTCTCCATCCTCGATCAAAGGCATGCGATGGCCGAGCGCGGAGAGGAAACTTTCTGGATATTCGCCCTTGAAGATCGGACCGAAGAAGACGCCGTTGTGGAAATCGAAGGCACGCTCGGCGGCGGTCTTATCTTCGGCGCTGTCGCTGCCGGCATAGACGTGCATCGGGTTGATGACGATGCCGACCGGCAAATTCGGCTGCGCCTCGCGCACGGTGGCGACGCCAAGGCCATGGGCGAGATTGGTGAAATGCAGCGCATGCAGCGCCGCGTCCATATTACGCTCGCCCGGCGCGTGGATGCCATAGAGATGGCTGAGCCAGACGGAGCACCAGGGCTCGTTGAAGGTCGCCACCGCATCCAGCCGGTCGCCAAGGCGCGAAATCACCGTCTTGGCGTAGCGCTGATAGGCATAGGCCGTCGAGCGCGCCGTCCAGCCACCGTCGCCCATCAGCGCCAGCGGCAGGTCCCAATGATAGAGTGTCGCGAAAGCCTTGATGTTGCGGGCCTTCAGGCCATCGACGAGGCGGTCGTAGAAATCCAGACCCTTTTCGTTGATCGGACCGGTCCCCTCCGGAATGATGCGCGGCCAGGCGATGGAAAAGCGATAGGCTTCGACGCCGAGGCTCTTGATCAGGTCGAGGTCTTCCTCCAGCCGATTATAGTGATCGCAGGCGATATCGCCGTTGTGCCCCTGATAGACCCGGCCCGGCATGTTGGAAAAAGCGTCCCAGATGGACGGCTTGCGGCCATCGGCCTTGGTGGCACCCTCGATCTGGAAGGAAGCGGTCGCCACACCGAAGATGAAATCGCCGGGGAAGCGGGCGGCCAGTTTCTTTGCTTCGATCATGAAAATCTCCGATCTACATTCGTCAGGGCTGCGGCCCCTGAGTTCGGTAGCGGGTTTAGCCAAGTGAAATAGCCTTGTACAGAGCGTATATGGCAAGCCTGTAACGTTACAGATTTATGTCAGACACGTCCATTTGGCCCTCGCCAGCGCTCCAGGCAAATACCGGATTGACAAGTCATTTTTGAATTTCTATTCTAGAATAAGAATTCAAAAAAGAGGCTTATTTTGTCCCGCCCCCGCTCCTACAACGAATCGTCCGTGCTGAAGGGCGCCATGCATGCTTTCCGTCGCGATGGATATCAGCGCGCCTCGATCCGGGATCTTGAGGATGCGACCGGCCTCAAGGCAGGCAGCATCTACAACAGCTTCGGCGACAAGGCGGGATTGTTCGATGCCGCTTTCGAGCACTACAACCAAGTCGTCCTCGGCGGCCGGATCGAACGGTTTGCTCCAGCCACCGCCGGCTTGGCGGGTTTGCGTGACCTTTTCACCTCGCTCATGCACGAGCCGAATGGTGAAAGCCACGGCTGCCTGATCACCAATTCCGCGGTGGAACTTGGCCGCAACGAGGACGCCTATCGCCACGTGCATGCAGGCATGGACATGCTTTTCAAGGTTTTTGCCGAGCGGCTGGCGGCAGCACGGCACGACGGCAGCCTGCGCGCCGACATCGACCCGCTGTTGGCGGCCATGAAGTTGCTGGCCCTTTATCAGGGTCTGCTGGTCCTTGTTCGCGCAGGACAAGACAAACCTGCGCTTGAGCGGCTCGTCGCCGCGGAATTTCATGAATTGGAGGCTCACTATGACATCTGAAGCACTGTGGAAACGATATGCGGCGGTTTGGTCGATGGAAGACGAAGAGCGCAAAACCGAGCTTGCAGAATGCCTTGCTGGTGATGCAACCTATTGCGATCCGAATGGCCTCATCCACGGACCGGGGGAACTTTCGACATATATGGGCCATTTCCAGCAGAGCGCTCCGGGTGGACAGTTCCAGATTCGCTCGGTCCTTCACCATCACGGCCGATCACTGGCCCAATGGGCGCTGCACGGACCCGATGGCAGCATATTGCAGGCGGGCACAAGCTTTGCCACCCTCACAGAGGATGGTCGCTTGCGCGATATCAGCGGCTTCTTTTACCCGGCAGAACAGGGCGTCGAAGCGTGAGCATCGCCGCGCTTGATCTGGCCCGCGAGGTTGCAGAGCACATCCAAGGCATCGGGCCGGTTTCAGTCTCGCGTTTTTTCGGTGGTGCTGCGCTGAAGGCAGACGGCGTCCAATTCGGTTTCGTCGTGAAGGGCTCTCTCTATCTAAGAGTCGACAGCGAAGGGCGCGCCGCATTCGAAGCAATGGGCGCATTGCCGTTTCAATATTCGAGCAGTTCGAAGACGGTGACGGTCACAAGCTATTGTGAAGCGCCGGCGGAGATCATGGATGATCCCGATATGCTCTCGCTCTGGGCAGTTCGCGCCCACGCAGCGGCGCCTAGGCCAAAACGAGACACCGCGAAACAGGCGCTACCGCGAAACGTCCGCGATAGCGCCTGATACGATCAAAAATGATCAGAGCTTGATCCAAGCGCCGTTGCGCTTCGACGACTGCACGCAGGCATCGACGAACACCATGCCCTTCATGCCATCATCGATTGTCGGATAGATGACAGCCGGATCGACCGCTTCCCCCTTGCGTCGCGCATAGATAGCGCGGGCGGCCTCGGTATAAATGGTGGCGAAGCCTTCGAGATAACCTTCCGGATGGCCCGACGGGATGCGGGAGACGCGCGCGGCGGACGGGCCTGAGCCGGCACCGGCGCGGGTGATCAGTCGCTTCGGCTCACCGAACGGGGTGTACCAAAGATAGTTCGGGTCCTTCTGCGTCCACTCCAGCCCGCCCTTGGTGCCGTAGACGCGGACCATCAGGCCGTTTTCATGACCGGGGGCAACCTGGCTGCACCAGAGCAGGCCCTTGGCGCGCTCGCCATCTCTTTCCTTGAAGCGCATCATCACATGGGCGTTATCGTCCAGCGCCCGGCCCTTGACGAAGCTGTCGAGATCGGCGGCAAGTTCTTCCAGTTCGAGGCCGGAGACGAAGGCGCCGAGATTGTAGGCATGGGTACCGATATCACCAGTGGAACCGCCGGCGCCGGACTTGGAAGGATCGGTGCGCCATGCGGCCTGCTTTTGGCCGGATTGCTCGATGTTTTCCGTCAGCCAGTCCTGCGGATATTCCATCTGCACCAGACGGACGGCGCCGATATCGCCATTGGCGACCATGGAGCGGGCCTGGCGGACCATCGGATAGCCGGTGTAATTATGCGTGAGCACGAACAGCGCGTCGCTCTCATCTGCGAGCTTCTTCAGCTTCTTTGCATCTGATAGCGTCGAGGTGAGCGGCTTGTCGCAGATCACGTGAATGCCGCGCTTCAAAAACTCCTTGGCAGCTTCGTAGTGAACATGGTTCGGCGTAACGATGGCGACGGCCTCGATACCGTTCTTCAGCTTGGCCTCGCGGATCGCCATCTCCTTGAAATCGGAATAACTGCGCGACGGGTCGAGGCCAAGTTCAGCGCCGGAGGCCTTGGCCTTTTCCGGCGTCGACGATAGGGCGCCGGCGACGAGTTCGAAATGATCGTCGAGCCGCGCCGCCATGCGGTGAACGGCGCCGATGAAGGCGCCGGAACCGCCGCCGACCATGCCGAGCCGGATGCGCTTTTCGCGGGTTTCCGAAGAGCTTCCTTCGATTGCCATGTTATTCTCCTGAAATTCAATTGGTGTTGATAAGCCCCTCATCCGCCCTGTCGGGCACCTTCTCCCCGTATGCGGGGAGAAGGACCAACCCGCAGCCCCTCAGCCAAATCAGGGCATGTCCCCTCTCCGCGCCTGCGAGGAGAGGGTTAGGGTGAGGGGCAGTTTCCTTAAAGCCCGAGCATGCGCCGGTTGGCCGCCTCGTCCGTGCCGCCGTCGGCAAAATCGTCGAAGGCCTTTTCCGTCACGCGGATAATGTGGTGCTTGACGAACTCGGCACCTTCGCGGGCGCCGTCCTCCGGGTGCTTCAGCGCGCATTCCCATTCGACCACGGCCCAGCCGGCAAAATCGTTGGCGGCCATCTTGGAGAAGATCGCACCGAAATCGACCTGGCCGTCGCCGAGCGAGCGGAAGCGGCCGGCCCGGTTGACCCAGCCCTGATAACCGCCATAGACGCCCTGCCGGCCGGTCGGGTTGAATTCCGCGTCCTTGACGTGGAACATCCGGATACGATCCTTGTAGATGTCGATATTGTCGAGATAATCGAGGCACTGCAGCACGTAGTGCGAGGGATCATAGAGCATGTTGGCGCGGGCATGGTTGCCCGTACGCTCCAAAAACATCTCGTAGGTGATGCCGTCATGCAGGTCTTCGCCCGGATGGATCTCGTAGCAAACATCGACGCCGCAATCCTCGGCGTGATCGAGGATCGGCTTCCAGCGGCGGGCAAGCTCATCGAACGCGGTCTCCACAAGACCGGCCGGGCGCTGCGGCCAAGGATAGAAATAGGGCCAGGCCAGCGCACCGGAGAAACTGGCCATGGCGTTCAGCCCGAGGTTCTTCGATGCGGTCAGGGCAAGCTTGACCTGCTCGACCGCCCATTGCTGACGCGCCTTCGGATTGCCGCGAACTTCGGGAACGGCAAAACCGTCGAAGCCCTCGTCATAGGCCGGATGGACCGCAACGAGCTGGCCTTGAAGATGGGTCGAAAGCTCGGTGACTTCGATACCGTTGTCGCGGGCCGTGCCAGTGAACTCATCGCAATAGGCCTTCGATTCGGCGGCCTTTTTCAGGTCGATCAACCGGCTATCCCAGCTCGGCACCTGGACGCCCTTGTAGCCGCAATCGGCGGCCCATTTGGTGATCGAATCCCAGGAATTGAACGGGGCAGCATCGCCAGCGAATTGTGCGAGAAAGAGCGCGGGGCCTTTGATGGTCTTCATGTCAGATTCCTCCCTGATTATCGACCGTAAACGTTTCCGAAGTGTTTTAACACGCCGTTCATCGAGGACAAGACGCCTCTTTCCGATAACGGCCAGCTGGCGGGGATGGCCAGAATTTCAATGCGCCGGAACCTAATCACGGACTTCGCACGGCGGCAAGAGGTACGTGCCGCAAAAACCGAAAACGAAGATGGACGCGATTCCAGACAATAAAATGGGCGCCCGTTTTCGCGGGCGCCCGGTAGCTAGTAAAACCGATCAGAACGGTGAATCGGGGAAGTAGAAGTCCTTGGCGTTGTCCTTCGTCACGAGTGTGGCGTCGATCGTGTAGGTACCGCGAACCGGGACTTGGCCATAGAAATTGGCGACCGTCATTTCGAGCGCGGTACCAACCATTGCCGGCGGATAGAGCACGTCGACCGGGATCATCTTGTCGCCGTCCATGACCTTCTTGATCATGTCCTTCGAACCGGCGCCGGCCACCACATACTGGATGTCGGTGCGCTTGGCCTGATCGATAGCCTGCAGCACGCCGACGGCCATGTCGTCATCCTGACACCAGACCACGTCGATCTTCGGGTACTTGGTCAGATAGTCCTGCATGACCTTGAAGGCGTCGTCGCGGTTCCAGTTGCCGAATTGACGATCGAGAACCTTGACGTTGGAGCCTTCGATGCCTTTGTCGAAACCGTCCTGGCGCTGCTGGTCGATCGGGATCGGCAGACCGCGGATGACGACGACTTCGGCGTCCGGCGTCGTTGCCTTGATGTACTCGCCGGCCGTCTGGCCGAGCGCCGGGTTGTTGCCGGCGACGTAGAGGTCGCGAACCGTGTTGTCGTTGACCGACGGTGCACGGTCGACGATGGCGACGAACGTGCCCTTGCCCTTGACTTCCTTGATGGCGTTGACCAGCGGATCCGGGTCGGACGGAAGGATGACGAGCGCATCAATGCCCTGGGTTTCAAGGTCCTGCACGGCGTTTGCCTGGCTTGCCGGGTCCGGCGACGTCTTGACGATGACGTTGAGGCCCGGATGCTGTTCCATCAACAGCTTGGCGACGCGCTCGGCATGGAACACGACACCCGAGGTCCAGCCGTGGTCGGCGGCCGGGATCGAAACGCCGATCGTGACCTTCTTGTCTTCCGCGTGGGCTACGCCTGTCAGCGCCATCATGGCGACGGCTGCAGCGCCTATTAGTCCTTTACGCATGTTTCTCTCTCCCTAGTAAATGCGGGTCTTGCAGTCTTCGGACCGGGCGACCCCTTGAACCCGGTTATTCACGATTTCCGTACCAGCGAGCGCTGGACGAGCATCGCAATGATGATGATCGCGCCCTGAATGGCCCCGATCAGATATTCGCTGATGAAATTCGAAAGCAGCATGATGTTGCCGACCAGTTCCAGGATGAAGGCGCCGCAGATGGTGCCCCAAACCCGCCCCGCGCCACCCTTCAGCGCCGTGCCGCCGACCACGACGGCGGTGATCGCCTGCAGTTCCCACAGGATACCCGTCGTCGCCGAGGTCGAGCCCAGCCGCGGCACGTAGAGAAGCACGGCGACAGCAACGCAGAGACCCTGGATCACAAAGGCGATGGTGCGCACGCGATTGACCGGGATACCGGAATAGCGGGCGACGTCACTGTTTGAACCGACGGCAACCACATGCCGGCCGTAACGGGTGCGATAGAGAATGAAGGCGGCAACGGAGGTGACGACCAGGATGACCGCGATCGGCACCGGAATGCCGAGGATGGAACCGAAATAGGCGGGGCGGTACATTTCCTGAAGCACCGGATCGCGCAGCGTGATCGCTCCGCCCTGCGAAAGCCACGTCGTCAGGCCGCGATAGATGCCCATCGTGCCGAGGGTCGCGATGAACGGCTCGATCCTGCCCACGGTGGTGATCAAGCCATTGACCAGCCCGCAGGCGGCGCCACCGACAATGGTGAAGGCGATGGCTGCGGTCAGCATCAAGGCCGGATCGGCAATGACGCCGGAGTTCATGAAGAGGATCATCAGGCTGGCGACGAAGGCAACCATTGCTCCCACGGACAGATCAAGATCGCCGGACGAGATCACGAATGTCGCACCAATCGCGATGATGGCGATGAAGGCGCTGCGGGTTGCAACGTTGGCGAGGTTGTTGATGCCGATGAAATTCGGATTGACGATGGCCCCGAGGATCAGAAGCAGCACCAATGCCGCAAAGGGCGCGACGGCCCGAAGGTCGATATCCCGCCAGTTTCGACGCCGGATTTCCCGGGTTTCCTCATTCACGCTCATATCCAAACAAACCTCCCATCCCATTGTCCCTGGGAATTTTCTTCCAGCCTTGCCCGCACTTCTGCGCGGTCAGGCGACAGCTTTTTTCTTCAACCCGGCCGCGTAGCGCATGATCTCCTGCTCGGAGATTTCATCGCCCTCCAGCATGCCGACGATCCGACCCTCGCGCATGACGGCGACGCGTGTGCAGAGACCGATCACTTCGGGCATCTCGGATGAGACGACGATGATCGACCGGCCGTCTCGCGCCAGTGCCGAGATGAAATGATAGATCTGCTGTTTCGTCCCCACATCGATGCCGCGTGTGGGCTCGTCGATGATGATGATGTCCGGCTCGGTCTCCATCACCTTGGCGAGAAGCAGCTTCTGCTGATTGCCGCCCGACATCCGGCCAGCCACAACATTGCCGTCGCGCACCCGGATATCGAAACGTCGGCGTGCCCGCTCAAGCGCCGAGGCCTCGCTGGCGGGGCTGAGATAGCCAAGCTTGCCGTGATTTTCGAGGGATTGCAGCGTCAGATTGGCCGTCATGCGCGAATTGAGCAGCAGCCCCTTCGACTTGCGGTCCTTGGTCATATAGGCGAGACCGCGGCGGTTTGCGGCATGCACGTCGCCTGACGGCACGGCTTCACCCTTGATGATCACCTCACCCGAGGCTCGCGACCGCAATCCGGCAACCGCCTCCATCAGTTCCGTCCGGCCCGAGCCGATCAGACCGGAAAAGCCGAGGATCTCGCCTTTACGTATCTCGAAGCTTGCATCGCGGACATAGCCGGTGGAGAGAGCGTCGACGCTAAGCATGATTTCTTCGTCGACATCAGGCTCGTTCTTGGCCGGGAAAAGCTTGGAAAGCTCGCGGCCGACCATCAGCTGGGCAATCGATTCACCGTCCAGGATCGCCGTCGGCGACGTCTTGATCCATTGGCCGTCGCGCAGCACCGTGACCCGGTCCGTCAGTTGCATGACCTCGTCGAGCTTATGCGACACGAAGACGAAGCTCGTTCCCTGATCGCGCAGCTTGCGCACCTGCCGGAACAGGAAATTGGTTTCCTCACGCGAAAGAACCGCGGTCGGCTCGTCCATGAAAACGACGCGGGCATCGCGGCTGATGGCCTTGGCGATCTCGACCATCTGCTTGTCGGCGATGGATAGCGAACTGATCATCGCATTCTCGTCGACATGCGAACCGAGCAGATCGAGCACGCGTCGCGTTTCGGCGCGCATGTATTTGCGATCGAGCATACCGAAGCGCGTCACCTCGCGGCCGAGAAACAGACTCTCGGTGACGGTGAGGTGTTCAGCCAGATTGAATTCCTGATGGATGATGACGATTCCAAGCGCCTCGGCCGCACCATTCGGCGGCAGCTTGACCGGGTTGCCATCGAGAATGATTTCGCCGGAAGTCGGCTGCTCGAAGCCGGAGAGGATTTTGACGAGCGTTGATTTTCCAGCGCCGTTCTCGCCCATGAGCGCATGAATCTCGCCGGCGCGCAGATCGAAATTGACACTGAAGAGCACCTGGACGCCGTTGAACGACTTGCTGATACGCCGCGCGGACAGCACGACCGCGCCGGCATCGGCGTCGATGGTCTGCGAACTCATGATTCCTCCCTGCGGCTCCCATCCGCTTGGGATGTTATGTAAACCTTTACATAGATCATGTAAAGGTTTACATCGGGGCATAACAGAGAAATTCTTCGAGCAGGCTTTGACCTCCGGGCAAGTCTGTGTAGTGTCCCGCCGAGACTAAAACCAAGGCAGAGCGCAGTGTCGAATTCCACGCCGGCAACAATCGAAGACGTCGCCCGGATCGCCGAGGTTTCCATCGCGACAGTCTCGCGAGCCATCCATATGCCGGAGAAAGTCGCGAATTCGACGCGGCTCAAGGTCAGCCAGGCGATTGCCATCACCGGCTACACGACCAACGCCATGGCGCGTAGCCTCAGGCTCGGCCGTTCGAACATGATTCTCGTCGTGGCGCCCGACATCGGCGACCCGAACTTCTCCAATATTCTGGTCGGGCTTGAGAACGAGGCGCGCTCGCACGGCTACGGGGTGCTGATCGGCCATACGCAGAACGATGCCCAGCGCGGGTTGGAATATCTGAAATTTCTCAATTCCAATCAAGCTGCCGGGCTGATCCTGTTCACCGGCATTCTGCCCTTCGGCCACCAGACCATGACAGCGCGGCTGCCGCCCAGCGTCGGCGTCTTCGAGCCGGTCTTCAACGGCGGCATTCCCTATGTCGGTGTCGATGATATCGAGGGCGCCCGCAAGGCAATCGACCTTCTGCTTGCCGAGGGCCATCGCAAGATCGCCTTCATCGGCGATTCCCGCACGCGTCTGGCCTATACAAGGCGGCGCATGGGCTACGAGGCGGGGCTGGACGCAGCCGGTGTCAGCGCCGATCTGCGCATCGTCCTTGAAGGCGACGGCACGATCGAAAGCGGCCGGTTGGTGGTCGAGCAGCTTTTCATGCGCGATACACTGCCAACGGCCTTCATGTGCGTCAACGACCAGACCGCGATCGGCGTGATGATCGGACTTGGCGCACGTGGCTACAATATCCCGCGGGATTTTTCGGTGACGGGTTTCGATGACGTGCCGCAGGCCGCTTTCATGTCCCCCGCGCTGACCACGATCCGCCAGCCGCGCACCATGATCGGCAAGCATGCCATGGCGCTACTGCTGGAACTCCTGTCCGACGGCCAGCCTGCCGAGACGGAAATCCTCCTGCGTCCCGATCTTGTGGTCCGCAATTCCGTCTCCGCGCCCTCGCGCGAGTGGACCAAGCGCTGAACCTGATGGCGTGACGCGCGCTCGGCCCTGCAGCCGGGGCTTAGACGGCCGGTCGTGAAGTCGCGGCAACAGGCAAGGCGGCCCTATAAGTGCCGTACTTCCGCGGGCGTGGAGCCCCAATCGTCGTTGAGGCCGTCATAATAGGTGACCGGAGCTGCCATCAGCTCGTCGATGTCGAGGCCATCGAGGCAGGCGACGTTGATATTGTAATATTTCTCCCCGGTCATGTTCGGCACATCCACCCACTCGAAAGGGCGCACGCCACAATGCCGGCAGAAGAGGTGATGCGCGACCTTGTTGCCACCCTGATAATCGGCCATGTCGTCTTCGCCGGCGAGCAGGCGAAACGCCTCCGGCTTCACCTCGACTGACCAGAGACGCATCTTCGTACAGAGCGTGCAATTGCATTTCCCGGTGCCGGCGCTGATGTCAGCATCCATCTCGAACCGGACTGCGCCGCAATGGCAGCTTCCCCGATAGGTCTTGAGCATTGTCGTGTCTTCCCCTCCGCGTCGCTTAGCAGGCCAGCCTCAAGCAGGATATTCGAGGGCAAAGCCGTTGGCCATTCGGACGAGCCTTGAACGATACGAAAAAGGGGCACCACCGGCGCCCCTCTGAATGCATAATCGATCTGTCTTGCGGCAATCAGACGTAGCGGTTGACGATGTTTTCGAGCAGTTCCTGCTTGCCGGACTTCGGTTGTGGGTTGAGATCGGTCTTTTCGACATAGGCCGTGATTTCTTCCAGCGACATGCTGGTCAAACGCTTCTGGCCTTCGGCCGATTTCCAGCCTGCATAACGGGCATCGAGCGGACCGGAGAGCGCCTTGTCCTCGACCATCTTGGCTGCAGCGCGAAGGCCGCGGGCGCAGCAATCCATGCCACCAATATGACCGATCAGCAGGTCTTCCGGATCGATCGACTGACGGCGCAGCTTCGAGTCGAAATTGGTGCCGCCCGTCTTGAAGCCACCGCCGGAGAGGACCTGATAATAGGCGAGCGCCATTTCCGGAACATTGTTCGGGAACTGGTCGGTATCCCAGCCGGACTGGTAGTCGTTTCGGTTCATGTCGATCGAACCGAAGATGCCGAAAGCATTGGCCAGCGCCAGCTCATGCTCGAAGGAATGGCCGGCAAGGATCGCGTGGCCCTGCTCGATATTGACCTTGACCTCGTTTTCGAGACCGTAGGTCTTCAGGAAGCCGTAGACCGTCGCGACGTCGTAATCATACTGGTGCTTGGTCGGCTCCTGCGGCTTCGGCTCGATCAGGATGGCGCCCTTGAAGCCGATCTTGTGCTTGTACTCCACGACCATGTTGACGAAACGGCCGAGCTGGTCGAGTTCCTGCTTCAGGTTGGTGTTGAGCAGGGTCTCGTAGCCTTCACGGCCGCCCCACAGAACGTAGTTGTCGCCGCCGAGCTTCAGCGTCGCATCCATGCAGGTTTTCACCGTCGCAGCAGCAAACGCAAAGACGTCCGGATCCGGATTGGTGGCGGCGCCCGACATATAGCGGCGGTTGGAGAAAAGGTTCGCCGTGCCCCAGAGCAGCTTGACGCCGGTGTCGGACTGCTTCCTGGCGAAGTAATCGACGATCTCGTTGAGGTTTTTGGTGTTCTCGGCGAAATTCTTGCCTTCCGGGCGCACGTCGGCGTCATGGAAGCAATAGAAGGGCACGCCGAGCAGCGAGAAGAATTCGAAGGCGACGTCGGCCTTGAGCTTCGCCGCCTTCATGCTGTCTTCGAACCAGGGGCGTTCGAACGTCTGGCCGCCGAAGGGGTCGCCGCCCGGCCAGACGAAAGTGTGCCAATAGGCGACCGCGAAGCGCAGATGATCTTCCATGCGCTTGCCCATGACGATTTCGTCCGGATTGTAGTGGCGGAAGGCCAGCGCATTGGTGCTGTCAGGGCCTTCATACTTGATCTTGGCGATATCGCCGAAAAAGCCTGTGCTCATGGGTGTTTCCTCTTGTGATCTTGATATCGATTGGATTCAGTAAGCGGCGCGGATCGCCGGATAGAGACGGCGATAGCGCTGATAGGCATCCTCGTAGGCACTGCGCAGCGTGGCCTCCGGCTGAACGGTTTCGGCTGTCGCCGGGGCAGTGAACACCGACAGTGGATCGGCCTTCGTCGCTGCGACGAGGCCGAGACGGGCCGCGCCGAATGCTGCGCCGAAATCGCCATCGGCGGGCACGTCGACCGGCAGGTTCAGCGCCGTCGCGATCGACTTCAGCCAGTAGCGCGAGCGCGAACCGCCGCCGATGGCGGTGACGCGGGAAAGCGTGGTACCGGCGGCGCGCAACGCCTCGAGACTATCGCGGAGAGCAAAGGAGACCCCTTCGAGCACCGCCTGCGTCAGCACCACACGGCTGCTTTCATGCCCAAGGCCTGCGAATACACCGCGTATGGCTGCATCATTGTGCGGCGTGCGTTCGCCGGAGAGATACGGCAGGAAGGTGACGCCGGAGGGATCGTTGAGATTGTCGCCAAGCTCTGCGGTCAGGTCGGCGGCGCTCTTGCCGGTTACTCCCGAATGCCAGTTGAGAGCGTCGGTCGCCGACAGGATAACGCCCATCTGGTGCCAGGTGTTGGGCAGCGCATGGCAGAACGCATGCACGGCACTGGCCGGATTGGGCAGATAGCTCGCATTGGCGGCGAAAAGCACGCCGGAGGTGCCGAGCGAAACGAAAGCATGGCCTTCGCCGACCGTGCCCATGCCGCAGGCGGATGCGGCATTATCCCCTGCCCCGCCCGCGACGACGACGCCAGCACCCATGCCCCATTTGGCAGCGAGATCGGCCTTCAGTGTGCCGCCGTGCTCCGTGCCTTCGACCAGCGACGGCATATGACTTTCAGTCAGCCCGGTGGCATCGAGCAGGCTTTCCGACCAGGCGCGTTTGCCGGTGTCGAGCCAGGAGGTGCCGGCCGAATCCGACATCTCGGAAATATGCTCGCCGGTAAGCCAGAGGCGCAGATAATCCTTCGGCAGCAGGACCCAGTCGACCTTGTCGAAAATGTCCGGTTCGTTTTCGGCTACCCAGGCGAGTTTCGGCGCCGTGAAGCCCGGAAAGACGATGTTGCCGGTCAACGCCCGGAACTGCGGATCGGCGTCGAGCGCCAGCGCCTGTTTGTGGCTGCGCGTATCGTTCCAGAGAATGCAGGGGCGCAGCACCTTGTCATTCGAATCCAAGAGCGTGGCGCCGTGCATCTGGCCGGAGAGGCCGATACCCTTGACGGCTGCCAACTCCGCCGGATGCGACGCTTTAAGCCCAGCTATCGCCTCTTCCGTTGCACGGATCCAATGAGCCGGGTCCTGCTCCGACCAGCCGGAATGCGGACGCGAGACATCCGTGGCGCCGGATGCGGAGCCGACAACCCGCTGGCCATCGTCGATCAGCAGTGCCTTCACCCCGGACGTGCCGAGGTCGATGCCGAGATACATGATGCTCTCCCTAGTCTTGCCTGCCCTGATCGGGCTCTTGGTTGCTGTCCTGCTCGAACGGCAGGTTGTCCTTGAGGAAAATATCGATCCGGATACGTTCCTGCGCACCGATGACGGCAACGCCATCAGCCTTGGCCTTCAGCACGCGAATGGCGCTGCGCACCTCGTGGCCGGCATCCTGGTTCAGGACGGCGTCGATCAATCCGACGTTCAGTGCTGCCCGCGTGTGCTGCGTCAATTCATGCGCGATGACGCAGATAGCCGAACCGTTCCCTTTCCGTTGCAAGGCGGCGATCAGCCCGCGATTGCCGGCGCCGAGACTGTAGATGCCTACGATCTCAGGTGATGCGGCAAACGCTTCACTGACAAGGTGCTCCACCAGGGCCGGATCGTCCTGCCCTTCGATGACGGGCAACAGCGCATGGCCCGGAAAACTTTCTTTCATGACGGCGTGGAATCCATCGAGCCGTTCGCGGTGGTCGCGCACCAGCATGGAGCCGGCCAGGACCGCGACCGGCCCAGAACGGCCGCCAAGAAAACGCCCCATCAGGCTCCCAGCCGTGCGCCCTGCAGCAATGTTGTCGACGCCGGCGAAATGATCGCGCTTCGATCCGGCCAGATCGGAGACCAACGTGACGACCGGAATACGACCGGCCCGTAACCGATCGACGGCGGCGATGACTTCGGGAGAATCGATTGCCACAACCGCCACGCCGGCAGGCGACGCCGCGCGCGCCTCATCCAGCGCTGCTACCAGTGCTTCGGGATTGAAGGCCGGAACCGTGACGATGGAAATGACCGTCCGTTCGAAGGCCGAACGACTGATTGCCGCGCGCACCTGGGCCTCGAGACCTCGCATGAAGGAATTATCGCCGGACGGCAGAATGAAGACGAAGGGATAGACACGGCTCTTGGCAAGGTTGGCGGCGGCCACGTCACGGACGTAGCCGATGCGCTCGATCGCCTGCTCGACCTTTTCGCGCGTGACGGAGCGAACGCCGGCGCGCTTGTTCAGAACGCGATCGACGGTGGCAAGGCTGACCCCTGCCGCAGCAGCAATATCATGAACTGTCGGGCGCATGTTTCCTCCGGGAAAAAGCCTTAGAGGAAAATTTGATGTACGTAAATCAAAAAATACGTATCGATGTAAAAACGCCGTCAGTCTGGCGCAATCAGCCGTGTTGTGGATCAGCTAAAACGCTTGCTGAAAGCCTTGAGGAAGGTCGCCTCGCCCTCGGTTCCCTGCGCCTGCGCGAGGACGACATCCATATATTGATTGGTAACGTGAACGACGGCAAAACCGCCCTTGAAGGTGGCGATCGGCTTGAACAGATCGAGCCCGCCCTGCTTGTAGATCATCGGCGTGTCGTGCTCGTGCCCGTGGAACAGACCGACGACGTTGTAGCCTTGCAACGTCGTCAGCAATGCCGCGCGTTCCTCGTCACCCCACCAGTGAGCATGCCCGGACCCCTGGTCATCAAAGGTCATCTTCGCCGGATCCCATTTCTCCAGCGAGAAGGAATCCCAGCCGTAGTGCTGGAACACCACCACCGGCCGGCCGTCGGCCGCCGAATTGGCAAGGTCCTGCTTCAACCAATCCAGCCCGCTAATGGCGCCCTTGTTGGTATCGCCGCCGAAACGCTGCAGCTGCACCAGATGCAGACCACCCCAGTCCCAGGAATAATTGTCGGATTCGATATCATAATTCGCAACCGCCACCGGCGGCTTGTAGAATACGGTCTGGCGATGATTGAGCTCGACATAGTCGCGCAGTTCGCGGCGGTACCAGTCGATATGCGGCGGTGCGCCGTCCTGATCGAGATCGTGATTGCCAAGGCCGTTATAGACGGGAAAGTGCACGCGGTCCGACCCCATGCCCTGCTGGTAACGGCTGGAGAACTGCAACAACTGGTGGCCTTCACCCGGAACCTTCACCTGACCGCCGCCATCGTCCGTCATATCGCCGCCTACGACGATGCCGAGTGGTGTCGCGATCTTTCGCCCGGCACCGGCAAGACCGGTCGCCACACCGTCGATTTCCTTTGGCCATCTCTGTTCCGCGATACGATTGACTGCCGCGACATGACGGAGAAGGTTGGCATCGGTCTTTCCCTCCTCTGCACAGTTGGGGCTGAGCCTGCCACCGGAAATGAGACAGGTGTGGACATCGGCCGTGAAGAGGAAAGTCGCGTCGATCGGTGGCCAGATCGTCTTTGTGGCTGTGGCCGCAAACGCTGGACTGAACGACGACACCACGCCGAGACCGACGAGATTGGCGAGAAACGATCGCCTCGATTGCGGAATCAATGTGTGACCTGCCATGCAGAATGCCCTGAAGTATTGCCTTCAGGGCATTCTGGCTGATGATCGCTGTGGCGTACAGATGGGACGGCCGGGCCGTTAGTGCCCCCCGCCTCCGCCGCCGGTTGGCGCTGCCTGTGGCTTCTTGATCAGGAAGGCGCAGAAGACCAGAGCGCCGAACAAGGCGGTGAGGATCAGGAAGACATCGATGAACGACATGATTATCGCCTGCTGCGTCACCATGCCCGACAGCTTCTGGATCGCGATCGTCGCGCCATCGAGTCCGTGTGAATTGTACTTGGCGATCATGTTGTTGAGCTGATCCATGGCCTCGGGGCTGCCCCACTGCACATGTTCCTGCAGCCGGGCGTAATGCTCCTCCTGGCGCTGCGTCAGAATGGTGTTGATCGCAGCGAGACCGACGGCGCCGCCGAGATTACGCGTCAGGTTGAAGAGGCCGGAAGCGCCACGGACACGTTCCGGCGACAAAGTACCGAGCGCGACGTTGTTGATCGGCACCATGCACATCATCAGTCCGAAACCGCGCAGGATCTGCGGCACGAGCAGTTCGTAGAAATCCCAGTCGGCCGTGAGCGAACTCATCATCCAGGTACCGGCGGCAAAGCTTGAAAAGCCGATGGCCATCATGATGCGCGGGTCGAGTTTGGTCGATACCTTGCCGGCGATGGGCGCGGTGCAGAACATCGCAAGGCCCGAGACGAACATCGTCTCGCCGATCATCAGCGAATCATAGCCGCGGATCCGACCGAGATAGACCGGATAGAGATAGGTCAGACCGTAGAGCCCGATGCCCATGACGAACGAGAACAGAGACCCGAAGGCGAAATTTCGGTTGGCGAAGGCCCTGAGATCGACAATGGGGAAATCGACCTTGAAGGCACGATAGAAGAAGACCAGCGCCCCGATCGCGGATGCGATCGCGGCGATGAAGATAGTTTCGTCGCTGAACCAGTCATTCTTGTTGCCTTCCTCCAGCACGTATTCCAGCGTGCCGAGGAAAACCGCCATCGACAACAGGCCCCACCAGTCGAATTTCTTGAACAGGCTCAGTTCCGGCTTGTCGAAATCGATGAAATTCCAGGTGACGATGGTGACGATGATGCCCGGAATGACGTTGATGAGGAACAGCCAGTGCCAGGAGAAGGCATGGCTGAGATAGCCGCCGACGGTCGGCCCGATCGTCGGCGCCAGCGTCGCGACAAGGCCGATGATCGGCGAGACGATGCTGCGCTTGGACGGCGGGAAGATCGTAAAGGCGGCAGCAAAGACCGACGGGATCATGCCGCCGCCGATGAAACCCTGCAGCGCCCGGTAGACGATCATCTGGTCGATATTGGTGGCCGTCGCCGCAAGGGCGCTGGCTGCGGTAAAGCCGGCGGCGGAGACGGAAAACAGCACGCGCGTGGAGACGATCCGCGCCAGCGTGCCCGACAGCGGGATCATGATGACTTCAGCGATCAGATAGGCCGTCTGCACCCAGGCAACCTCGTCGGAGCCGGCGGACAGGCCAGCCTGGATTTCAGCGAGAGAGGCCGAGACGATCTGGATGTCGAGGATCGACATGAACATGCCGAAGACCATCGCGAAAAAGGCGATCAGCCGTTTCGGATCCATCTTCTCTTCCGCGCGGGCGGCAGGAAGCGGCATCGTACCCGCTGTTGCAGTGGCAGCCATTGGCTTTGCTCCTGGCGCGGTTCACGTTCGGGCGAACGGACCGGCCATCGTGATCATGAAAATGGTGCATGTCCTGGCGCATCTGCCCGGGACGTTTATCAACCGTTGAAGCCGCGCCTCAAATGGCGCGGCATCCGGATCACTTGACCGCCGCGGTATCCTGCGTTTTCGGCGCGGTGCGGGTATCGACATCGACGACCACGCTCAGGCCCGCGTGAAGGCGGCCGCTCTCCAGCACTTCCTTCGGGAAGACGATGCGAACCGGAACGCGCTGGATCACCTTGGTGAAGTTGCCCGTGGCATTTTCGGCCGGCAGCAGTGAGAACACCGAACCGGAGGCCGGCGAGATCGACTGCACGGTGCCGACGATCGGCTCTTCGTCGAAGGCATCCACGTGGATGTTGACCTTCGAGCCCGGAACCATATGAGCGATCTGCGTTTCCTTGAAGTTCGCGTCGATATAGAGCTGATCGACCGGGACCAGAGCTGCCAGCCGCTGACCGGCGGAAACGAGGTCACCATCCTGAACGGCAAGATTACCGATGATGCCGTCGTAGGGTGCCTTCAGAACCGTGAAACCCAGATCGCGCTCGGCCTTGTCATGGGCGAGTTGCAGCGACCGTATCGTGCTTTCCGCCTCGGCGCGCTGGGCGACCAGAACAGCGATGTTGGCCTTGGCAGTCGCTATGCTGGCATCCGCACCGATGAGATTGGCTTTGGCCTGATCGACCGCAACCTTGGCATCATCGAGGGAGGCGACCGTACCGACCGCCTTTGACTGGAGGTCGCTGGCACGCGCGAGCGTGATTTCGGCACCCCGGACGGTCGCCTCAAGGGCGGTTTTCTGCGCCTGCGCCTGCTGGACACTGGCCTCGGCACCGGCGATCTGCGCATCGAAGCGCTTGAGCGACAGCTTTTCCGTATCGATCTGCGCCTGCGCCTGGTCGGCCGCAATGCGGTAATCTTCCTTGTCGAGCGTGATCAGCGCGTCGCCGGCCTTGACGTGCTGGTTGGCGACGACATTGACCTTCTCGATATAGCCGGAGACCTTGGGCGAGATCGAAGCAATATCGCCTTCGATATAGGCATCGTCCGTCGAGATCATGAAGCGGCCGTTGGTCCACCATTCATAGCCGTACCAGCCGCCTGCAGCGAACGCAGCCAGCACGATCACCGGCATCAGGAACTTGCGGCGCTTGGGAGCCTGCTTTGCTTCAGCCACGGCGACCTGCGGTGTGACTTGTGCTTCGGCGACGGGTTCGGTTACGCTCTTGGCTTCCGGCGCCGACACCTGTTCTTGCGGAGCTTCAAAATCGTCCCCGACGGGGCGGACGTGGGCAGCACCGGATTTGCTTGAAACTGACATATTGCACTACCAGCCCTATTGTGAGAAATTCGAACCGAACCGTTCAGTTCGATTGACATAGTGCGAATTCGATCGCATATCAAGTCAAATCGAACCAAGCGGTTCGAAAAGTTAACGACGAGACAACAATGTCCGCACAAAACGAAAAATTGGCAGAAACAGTGGGTACCTTAGACTATCCCGGCGAAGCCTATTCCCTTTCCGGCCGCCGTGCCGCCGGCGAGGATCCAGCGAAGCGCGAGCAGATCATCGAGGGCGCAAAACGCGTTTTCATGAGCGTTGGCTTCGATGCGGCCAGTATGAACGACATAACGCGGGAAGCAGGCGTTTCCAAGGGAACGATCTACGTCTATTTCGAGAACAAGGAAGACCTGTTTTCGGCGATGATCGAAAAGGAACGGGCGCTTTTCCTCGCGGCGGTTCGCACGGTGTTGGCCGCCCATGAGGATGTCGAAACCGGCCTTTATAAGTTCGGCGTCAGCTTCGTTACGCATATGACCGATGAAAAGGTGATCAACGCGATGCGCACCGTTCTCGGCGTCCGCGATCGTATGCCCGATCTGTGCAAGCGCTTCTTCAAAGGACCGGAAAACCTGCGGACGGTCATCCAGGAGTTCCTGGAGCACCAGGTCGACATCGGCAGCCTGAAGATCGATGATTTCGACTTGGCGGCAGGCCAGTTTCTCGACCTTTCCAGTGGCGGCTTTTTCAAATTCCGCCTTTTCGGAACCATGGAGACCGCGCCACCGCCGGAGGAAATTGATCGCGTCATCAGCGGCGCCGTTCGCGTCTTCATGGCCGCTTACGGAGTAAGACAGACGACAACGGCCTGAAAGGCTGCGGGCACGCCGGCATCAATCCAGCAACCACGATCAAATGCGCTCCTGCGATTGGCGCTAAGACGATATCCGGTTTGCTGCGGGAGATTGGATGAATGCGATCAGCAAGGCGCTTTGGTTCATAGAGAGCCATTACGCTAGGGATATTTCGCTGGAGGAAATCGCGGAGACGGCGGGGCTTTCCCGCTATCACCTGTCGCGCGTCTTCGGCCTGGCAACGGGCTGTTCCATCAGTGGTTATATCAGGGCACGGCGCTTGAGCGCGGCGGCTCTGTCCCTTGCCGGTGGCGCATCCAGCATTCTCGCAGTCGCCCTTGATGCGGGCTACAGCTCGCATGAAGCCTTCACCCGTGCCTTCCGCGATCATTTCGGCGTGACGCCGGAAGAGGTCCGCAACCGGGGGCATATTGGCGATCTCGAGCTCATGGAGCCTATCCGCATGAACACCGCACCTCTCCCCAAACTTGACGAACCCCGTTTTGAAACCAGCCCAGCCATGCTGATGGCAGGACTGCAGCAGACCTACAAATATGGCGGCAATGCCGGCATTCCTTCGCAATGGCAGCAGTTCAACGAGCATTTCGGCGCTATACCCGGCCAGATCGGCAATGTTGCCTACGGCATCTGCACGCAGGAGGAAGGCCAGGACAGTAGCTTCCAATACATGTCGGCCGTTGAGGTTCGCGACACCAGCGAATTACCCGAAGGGTTTGAGAGCCTGAAGCTTCCCGCCCAGACCTACGCGATCTTTGCCCATCGCGGCCATATCTCCGGCATCAGCGCCACGTGCCACGTGATCTTTACCGAATGGCTTCCGAAATCAGGCTACAAGCACACCGGGCTTCCGGACCTGATGGAGCGCTATGACGACCGGTTTGATCCCCGAACAGGCATGGGGCTCACGAAAATCTGGATTCCGGTGAAGAGTTAACGGTATCAAGGCCCGCCTGACCGGCTTTCGACGCTTGCCTTGACCTCATTTCCGCATACATAGAGGACATCCGTTTCGCCCGCGCTGCCCATCGGCTGCGCGGGCTCCCCGTATGTGCACCTTGAATCGAGGAAGGAACCACCCCCGATGCAGGATATTTTGCTCCTGATGCAAGATCCGACTGCCTGGATTGCCCTGATCACGCTAATCGTGATGGAAGTCGTGCTCGGCATCGACAACCTGATCTTCATCTCGATCCTGACCAACAAGCTGCCGCCGGAAAACCGGGAAAGCGCCCGCCGCATCGGCATCGGCCTGGCTCTGGTCATGCGACTGGCTTTGCTTGGAACCGTCGCCTGGATCGTGCAGCTGACGGCGCCTGTCTTCGAGGCATTCGGCCATGGCTTCTCCTGGAAGGATATGATCCTGATTGCCGGCGGCCTGTTCCTCGTCTGGAAGGCCACCAAGGAAATCCATCACAACGTCGATCCCGCCGATCACGAGGAGGATTTCATCGCCAGCTCCGTGACGACGGGCTTTACCGCTGCGATCGGCCAGATCCTGCTGCTCGACCTGGTATTTTCCGTCGACAGCATCATCACCGCCGTCGGCATGACACCGCATCTGCCGATCATGGTGGTCTCCGTTATTGTCGCCGTCACCGTCATGCTGGTCGCTTCCGGCCCGCTCGCCCGCTTCATCGAGAAGAACCCGACCATCGTCATGCTGGCGCTCGGTTTCCTGCTGATGATCGGTACGACCCTGATCGCCGAGGGCATGGGCATGCACGTGCCAAAGGGTTACGTCTACGCCGCCATGGCTTTCTCGGCACTGGTCGAAGTGCTCAACATGCTGTCGCGCCGCAAGCGGCAGAAGGAAAAGGCTGCAAAACACTGATCATGCGATCAGGATCGGGGCTACCGTCCCGATTTCGATGTGAGAGAGGGAGCGCGTCCGTTTGGCTGCGCTCCCTCTTTTTTGGTTATGACGTCAGGCATCCGCGCGATGGGCAAATTCCACCAGGATGTTGCCGGGAATGACGGCATAGAACGCATAGGCGCCGTGCATGTTTCGCGGCGCGGCCATCGAAAAGCCAGTCGTTGCAAGCTTTCCGAATATGCCATCCACCTCAGCGGAATTCTCCAGGAGAAAACCGATATGGTAGGTCTGGGCGTCCAGCGCCACCTGATCGGCGCCACCGAGTTTTTCGATCGGCGGGCTGATGACGAAGACCATGCCGAAGCCGTCCGTCAGACGGTAAAACTGATCGTTGCCGCGTTTCTCGACCAGCAGAAAATCGAGATGATCGAGGAAGAAAGTCGCCGTCGCAGCGACGTCGGCGCTATAAAGGTCGATATGATTCAATCGCATGTGCAATCTCCGTTTTTTCAAAAAATACACGGCGGATTGCACAAAACCGAAGGCACAGCCCGCCGCAGACCGGTGCGGATGCACCGGGACTACGCCGCGGGTTCGAACAGATGTCCGAGCAGAGCTTGGGGTATCCCTCAAGGGACCGGGCTTACCATATCCGGTCCTGCCTTTTTCGACGCCTTTCTCCTATTGGAAAGAAGCCCGAATTGCAATCATGGACGGCTAAGAAATGAGCGTCAAAAAGCCCCGGGATATCGATCCCGGGGCAATTCGAAGTGTGCGTGTGGTGAGGATACGAAGCCGAAGGGGTAACGAGCTCGCCTGCCTTTTCGTTGGCCGCGAAGAGAAACCGGAAAAATCTCCGCGTTCTCCATCTCCCTCGAGTCCGGTTGTCACAGCCCCGCACTCCTCGTGAGGAAAACGGTTCAAACCAACAATGGTTCCCGGTTTTTGCGTCTTACTTCTCGGCGATAATCTTGAGGTTTTCCAGTCCTTGAGCGAAATCGCCGCCGATCATCGTATCCATGTTGAAGAACAGACCCATGACCTTGGCAATGAGGGGGCTCGGGCCATCCATCGCCCACGTGACAGTCGTGCCTTGCGTCGCCGGCGTGAGCGTGAAGGTCGCAACGTTGTGTCCCTCAAACGGACGGATGAAATCGAGCTTGATCTGCACCTTCGAGGACGGCGCCGCTTCGGTTATTTCCATGCGGCCTGCGCCGACATTGTTGTTGCCGTCCCAGCTGTAGACAGCGCCCTGGCCGCTTGTCGCGCCATCGAACGTGCGCTTCATGGCGGGATCCTTCTTTTCGTAGGGCGACCATGACTGCCATTGGTTGAAGTCATCGATCAGCGGGTAGATTTTCTCCGGCGGGGCATTGATGGTCGCGCTGCGTTCGACATGGAACGTATCGGGCCTGGTCGACGCGAACACGACGACGGCGAGCAACAGCACAACAATGACGGCAAGGATAATCAGCAGAATTTTCAACATATTCGGGTTCCTGTTGCGTATGGGAATAAGTGCCCCTGAAGAGGCTTTCGCACGCTTCAGGGGAATGTCGGGTAGAGAAGGCTTCAGGCAGCCGCGACGGTGGCGACGACCGCTGCCAGCTTTTCGAGGCTCTGGCTCCAGCCTTCTTCCATGCCCTCAAGTGCGGGCAGCATGGCTTCGGCCACGCTGAGCACCTGCGCGTGCAGGGTCATCTCGGTCTTGCCGTCCTTCTCGGTGAAAGTCACCGTATTAAGCACTTCAAGCATGGTGACGCCGTCTTCGGGGTCGTATGTACTGGTAAAGACCAGGCGCTCGTTCTCGATGATTTCCTTGAAGATGCCGTTTGACGGATACATCTGCCCGTCGGGACCCTTCATGTGGATGCGGATGACGCCACCGAGCCTGAGATCCACCTCGCAGACCGGATTGGTGAAGCAATGCGGACCCCACCATTGCGCCAGATGATACGGGTCAGTCCATACCTTGTAGACCAGTGCTACCGGAGCGTTGAACCTCCGGGTCAGCACAAGGTTGGCCTTGTCGGCCGGCACGAATTCAGCTCTTGCGGTCATTCCCATCTCCCTTTTGAAGTTTCTGCAGATAGAGGTCGAGCCTGTCGAAACTCTCCTCCCAAAATTGCCGGTAGTTATCGAGCCAGGCGTTGAGGTCCTTCAAAGGCCCGGCTTCCAGTTTGCAGGGGCGCCACTGTGCTTCCCGCCCCCGGCTGATCAGGCCAGCCTTCTCCAACACCTTCAGATGCTTGGAAACGGCCGGCAGGCTCATCGCGAAGGGCTCGGCCAGTTCGTTCACCGATGCCTCGCCCGATGCCAGCCGCGCCAGGATCGCCCGGCGTGTCGGGTCGGCGAGTGCCGAGAGGGTCGCGCTGAGGCGGTCTTGGGTCATTTTTATTAAACCAACAAGTTAATTAACTTATGGGTTAAATAATTCTCTTGGGATATTTTGTCAACTGCCTTTTGAAAGACCGCGGCGCTCATCGCAGCGCAGTTTTCCTTGACGCGCCCTTTTGAATATGGTCTCACGCCAGCCATATGGAATTTCCGTATTTTCCGCCGTTTCAGGCATCGATCGGGCACTTCCTTCCCTTAAAAGCATGCGCCTTCACATCCGGACACTCCTCCCCGGCAGGAAGGCCGAAAGCACGTAGAGCACGGGCCAGGATCATGACAGACAGACCAGTCCGGGTGCGCATCGCACCTTCCCCCACCGGCGAGCCCCACGTCGGCACCGCCTATATCGCGTTGTTCAACTATCTCTTCGCGCAGAAGATGGGCGGCGAGTTCATCCTGCGCATCGAGGACACGGACGCGACACGCTCGACACCCGAGTTCGAAACGAAGGTTCTCGACGCGCTGAAATGGTGCGGACTGACATGGTCGGAAGGCCCGGATATCGGCGGCCCATACGGCCCCTATCGCCAGAGCGACCGCAAGGACACCTACCTCCCCTTCGTCGAGAAGATCGTTTCCAACGGCCACGGTTTCCGCTGTTTCTGCTCGCCTGAGCGGCTGGCGGAAATGCGCGAGGCACAGCGCGCCGCCGGCAAGCCGCCGAAATATGACGGCCGCTGCCTGACGCTTTCGGCAGAGGAAGTCACGACACGCATGGCTGCTGGCGAACCAACCGTCGTGCGCATGAAGATTCCGACCGAAGGCTCCTGCAAGTTCGTCGATGGCGTCTATGGCGAAGTCGATATTCCGTGGGATGCGGTCGACATGCAGGTTCTGCTCAAGGCTGACGGCATGCCGACCTATCATATGGCCAACGTCGTTGACGACCACCTGATGAAGATTACCCATGTGGCGCGCGGCGAGGAATGGTTGTCCTCGGTGCCCAAGCACATCCTGATCTACCAGTATCTCGGCCTCGAGCCGCCGGTGTTCATGCACCTCTCGCTGATGCGCAATCACGACAAGTCGAAGCTCTCGAAGCGCAAGAACCCGACCTCGATCTCCTATTACACAGCACTCGGCTACCTGCCGGAAGCGCTGATGAATTTCCTCGGCCTGTTCTTCATCCAGATCGCCGAGGGCGAAGAGATGCTGACCATGGATCAGCTCGCCGAAAAATTCGATCCCGCCAACCTTTCAAAGGCCGGCGCAATCTTCGATATCCAGAAGCTCGACTGGCTGAACGGCCGCTGGCTGCGCGAAGGTTTGACCGAAGACGAGTTCGCCGCCCGCGTGCTCGCCTGGGCGATGGAAAACGACCGCATCAAGCAGGGCCTCAAGCTCTCGCAGTCGCGCATTTCCAAGCTCGGCGAACTGCCGGATCTGGCTGGCTTCCTGTTCAAGTCCGATCTCGCGCTTGACGCCTCGTCCTTTGCCAAGGTCAAATCGACGCCGGAAGAACTGGTCGAGATCTTCAACACGGTCCAGCCGGACCTGGAAAAGATCCTCGAATGGAACGTCGAGTCGATCGAAGCCGAGCTGCGGGCGATTTCCGAACGCATGGGCAAGAAGCTCAAGGTCATCGTCGCACCGCTGTTCGTCGCCGTTTCCGGCTCGACGCGGTCGCTGCCGCTGTTCGACTCGATGGCCATCCTCGGCCGCTCCGTCGTTCGCCAGCGCCTCAAGGTCGCTGGCCAGGTGGCTGCCTCGATGGCAGGGTCGAAATAAAGTTTGCGCCGCTTTCGGGCGGCATGACACGCAGGATTTGATGGAGTGCAGTTCTTTCCTCCGTCATTCCTGTGCTTGTCACAGGAATCCAGCCACGGCGCGTCCGCGCCGTGAAAGAACATTAAGGGTCTCTCGCGCCCAAGGACTTGGGCGCACTGGATTCCTGTGACAAGCACAGGAATGACGGGGGCCGGGAACCGCAAGACGGAACTGAACCATGACCGACAACAAGACCGAAACCGCCCTCTCCTCCGACGTCACCGAAGTGCGCGCCCAGAAGCTGAAAATGCTGCGCGAAAAGATCGACGACGTCTATCCGGCGCATTTCCATCGCACGATCACCAATGCGGAACTGGCCAGCAAATATGAGAGCCTGGAAGCGGACGTGGTGACGGACGATGTCGTCACGGTCGCCGGCCGTGTCTATTCCTCGCGCAATTCCGGCATGTTCATGGACATCCATGATGCCGGCGGCAAGATCCAGATCTTTTCCCATAAGGACACGACCCCGGAAGACGCCCGCGCGCTGCTGCCGCTGATCGATATCGGCGACATCATCGGCGTGACCGGCGTGGTCCGGCGCACCAAGCGTGGCGAACTGTCGATCAATGCGCAGGAAATCACCATGCTGACCAAGTCGCTGCTGCCGATGCCGGAGAAGTGGCATGGCCTGTCCGACATCGAGCAGCGCTACCGCAAGCGCCATCTCGACATCATGACCAACGAGGAATCCAAGCTCCGCTTCCAGCAGCGCTCGAGGATCGTCTCCGGCATCCGCCGCTTCATGGAAGATGACGGTTTCATGGAAGTCGAAACGCCGATGCTGCATTCGGTCTATGGCGGCGCAACGGCCGAGCCCTTCAAGACGCATCACAACACGCTGAAGCTCGACATGTACCTGCGCATTGCGCCGGAATTGTTCCTGAAGCGCACGTTGGTCTCCGGCCTTACCGACAAGGTGTTCGAGATCAACCGCAACTTCCGCAATGAAGGCGTTTCCACCCGGCACAATCCTGAATTCACCATGATGGAATGCTACTGGGCCTATGCCGATTACGAGGACATCATGGACCTCGTCGAGCGCCTGTTCGAAAAGCTCGCGGTGTCGATTCACGGCACAACCGAATTCATGTTCGGCGACAAGGAAATCTCGTTCAAAGGCCCGTTCAAGCGCGTGCCCATGCCGGATGCTGTCAAGGAAGCAACCGGCCTCGACTTCATCGCCATGAAGACCGACGAGGAAGCCCGCACCGCTGCCAAGGCTGCCGGTTTTGCGATCGAGAAGGACTGGACCTGGGGCGAATGCCTGGCCTTCATCTTTGAAGAAAAGGTCGAGGGCACGCTGATCCAACCCTCGCACGTAACGCATTTCCCGAAGGACATCTCGCCCTTTGCCAAGGAAGTGCCGGGTGAACCGCGTCTGGTTGAGCGTTTCGAGACCTACTGCAACGCCTGGGAATTGGGCAATGCCTTCTCGGAACTCAACGATCCGGAAGAGCAGCGCAAGCGGATGGTCGAACAACTGGAACAAGCGCATGCCCGCGGCGAAAAGGAAAAGCAGCTGGACGACGAGTTCCTTGATGCCATCGACCAGGGCATGCCGCCCGCCGGCGGCCTCGGCATCGGCGTGGATCGTCTGATCATGCTGCTCACCAACGCACCGTCGATCCGCGACATCATCCTCTTCCCGGCCCGCCGCAACAAGGCGGACTGAGACACCGGCCTTACTTCAAGAGCGCGCCATACCTGTCACGGGCTGGCGCGTTCACCCGAGTGGATGGAACTTTTCCCGATCCTGCGCGTCAGTCCGGCAGAATCCAAAAAGGAACCTTCCATGCTGAAATGGGCGCTTATCTTCCTCGTCATCTCGCTGATCACAGGCTTTCTCGGTTTTTCGGGAGTTTCGGCCGCAACCGCGACAATCGCGCGCGTGCTGTTCGCCATCGCCCTGATCATCTTCCTGATATTCGTGATTCTGGCTGTCATCGCCGGCAATGCAGTCGTTTGAATTCGCGGCTGTGCCTAGCGTGCCGGTCTTACCGTCAATGCGCCGCGGGTTCGCCTGCGGAGCTTTCGGCAGGATGTCCAGTCGCTGCTTCGGCGGAATGGTCTTCAGCCGGCGGTTTTTCGCCTTCGCCACCCAGCACCATCGCTAGCATTGAACCGAAGAAGCCTTTGTCTTCGGCCTTGGCGCCGACATGCTCTTCAGAACCCTCGGCACCATGTTCCGGCACGGCAGCCTCAGCGCCGTGCTCTGCCGGCACTTCGCCGCTACCTGCATCTTCGCCATGCGCGCCAGCAGGCTTTTCGCCATGTTCGCCGCCTTCCGAGCCAACAGCGCCAGCCGCTGCCGCCGCCGCTGCTGCAGCAACGGGATCGAAGCAATCCGATTTGTCGTCCATCGCCGTCAGCGTGGTTTTGATATCCTCTGCGGAAAGAGCGACCTCACTGCCGTAGAACAGGCCGACCGTATTTGCCTTGCTTTCATTGTAGCGGGCAACAAAGGGAGCGTTCATCCCAGATAACTTGCCCGGATCGGGCGCAAAGAGCACCTCGGCGCCGATGGCCGGGCCTCGACGTTCGGCGCGATCCAGTGGTCCGGCCGCATCGAGAACGACGACCTGATACAGATCGGCTTTCTCCTCCTTGGCAAGCAAGCCGGCAATCCGCAACCCTGTGCGGACGCGATCAACGCCCGAGGCCGATTCCGTGCTGACATATTTGCGGATCCAACGCTGGCCGTTGCGGCGCATCTTCAGCGTCTCGATAGTGGTGCAGGCAAGACCGGAGGGCGAAGGCGCATCCGGCTCCATTGCGCCGAGAAAAGCCTCCTTGCCGGAATAAACGGCGAAAGCACCAGATGCGCCGGACAGCACGAGGACACCGGCGATCAGGAACATGACCTTCCGGGGCAGACGTATCTTTTTAAAGACCGACTTCACGCGCGCTGCTCCGTCATCAGCTTCAACTCCATGGCCTGTCACCGGAATGCCGCGCATCCGGGCGGATGCAGGGCTTGCCCCATATTCTGATTGAACGCCCAACCCTACCTTGGCGACGTTTCAGAAAGTTTAAGCACGCCGCCGGTTTTGTATCGCGAGCGGATGGATTTGCCCTGTTTTGACACTTTGCCTGGCACAAGCCTGCAAAATCGGTTGCTCTTGGCCCCCGCCCCGCTAAAACCGGTGCTCACATCCCCGTTCGGCATAAGGACATCCCCGACATCATGGCGCGCATTGGCATCGCAGGGGCAGGCGTCATCGGATGCGCCACGGTTGACTTTCACATCCGCGCCAACTTCACTCGCCAAAACTGCGGCAGCCTTTCAAAACAACGAAAAGAAGACATCATGCACAAGGTAATTTTTGATACGGACCCCGGCGTCGATGATGCGATGGCCCTGCTTTTCCTGCACAATCATCCCGAGATTGATCTCCTCGGCATCACCTCCGTCTTCGGCAATGCCTCGATCGAGACCACAACGCGCAACGCATTGTACCTGAAGCAGCAGTGGAATATTCCTGCCCCCGTCGCGCGGGGACTTGGGGAAACGCTCGATCCTTCGCGTCCGCATGTCGATTGGCCGACCGGTATTCATGGTCATGACGGCCTGGGCAATATCGGCGCTCCGAAAACGGTCGACCTTCCTTGCGATCCCCGCCCCGCCCATCGCTTCATCATCGAGACAGTGCGCGCCAACCCGGGCGAGGTGACGCTCGTTGCCGTCGGCCGGATGACCAATCTGGCGCTGGCACTGCGTGATGATCCGGATATTGCCGTTCTCGTGAAGGAAGTCGTCATCATGGGCGGTGCCTTCGACATGCGCGGCAACATCACGCCTGCCGCCGAAGCCAATATCCATGGCGATCCAGAAGCGGCCGACGCGGTGATGACGGCACCCTGGCCTGTCATCGTCGTCGGCCTTGACGTCACGGAGCAGACGGTCATGACACGCGCCAGGATGGCGGCCATCGTCGCAACCGGCGGCAAGCGGGCCAAGCTGCTCTCCGACATCTCGCAATTCTACATCGATTTCTACGAGCAGCATGTCGAGGACGGCATGGTGATCCATGACAGCTGCGCTTGCGTCTACGTTGTCGCGCCGCACCTTTTCACGCTGCGCAGCGGCGCGATCCGCGTCGTCTGCGGCGGCATCGCCGATGGCCAGACGATCCAGAAGGCCGACGATCACCTGTTTCCGCCAAGCTCCTGGGACAATCTGCCGAGCCAGAACGTCTGTGTCGGCATTGACGCGGAGGGTGTCCTCAATCTCATCTCGGAGACACTGGGGCTGAACACGGCAGCCTGAGCCCGTAAAAATTCAACCGCGATAGCTGGCAGCCGGTGGTTTGCCAGCTATCTTCGTTTCCATGAAACCGGAAACGCTGCTTTATCCGACGCCCAAGGGTCTCTATTGCGAGAAGGGCGGTTTTTACATCGATCCCGTCCAGCCTGTTGAAAGGGCTCTGATCACGCATGGACATGCCGACCATGCGCGCGCCGGTCACACCCATGTGCTGGCAACGCGCGAGACGCTGGACATCATGCGCGTCCGCTACGGGGATGCCTTCTGCGTCAGCTCCGAAGCAGTGGTGCTCGGTGCCCGAACCTCCATCGGCGATGTGACCGCCAGCTTTCATCCTGCCGGCCATGTTCTGGGCTCCGCGCAGATCGCAGTGGAGGCGGGCGCCACCCGCATCGTCGTTTCGGGTGACTACAAGCGGCGGCGCGATCCGACCTGTCTTTCCTTCGAGCCTGTGTCCTGCGATGTGTTCATCACCGAGGCGACATTCGGCCTGCCAGTGTTTCATCACCCCGATGACCGTGGCGAAATTGCCAAGCTGCTGACATCGCTGCGGCAATTCCCGGAGCGCGCCCATCTGGTCGGCGCCTATGCCCTTGGCAAGGCCCAGCGGATCATCGCCCTGTTGCGCGAAGCCGACTACGACGCGCCGATCTTCATCCATGGCGCACTGACCAACCTCTGCGACTATTACGAAAGCCAAGGCATCGCACTCGGCGACATTCGCCCGGCGACGCTGGCGCCCGGGGATAAACAATCCTTTGCCGGAGCAGTCGTCATCGGCCCGCCCTCCGCCTTCGCCGACAAATGGGCGAGACGCTTTCCCGACCCGGTGTCGATCTTCGCCTCCGGCTGGATGCTGGTGCGCCAGCGCGCCAAACAGCGCGGCGTCGAGCTGCCGATGATCATCTCCGATCATAGCGACTGGCCGGAACTGACCGAAACGATCAACGAGATCAAGCCGGCACAGGTCTGGGTGACACATGGCCGCGAGGAAGCTCTGGTTCGCTGGTGCGAGCTGCAGGGTATCTCCGCCCGGCCGCTGCATCTGGTCGGCTATGACGACGAGGGAGAATAGCCGATGCGCGCCTTCGCCGAACTGCTCGACCGACTGGTCCTCACCCCACAGCGCAATGCCAAGATCAAGCTGATGACGGACTATTTTCGCGCGGCACCCGATCCCGATCGGGGTTATGCGCTGGCAGCGATCGCCGGCACGCTGACGCTCAATGTCGTGAAACCGAATGTCCTGAGACAACTGGTGCTGGAGCGGATGGACGAGGTTTTGTTCCGCTATTCCTACGACTATGTCGGCGACCTCGCCGAAACGATTTCGCTGGTCTGGGCACCACCGGCCGGGAGCAAAACGGCGACAGCCGATCTGTCGCTCGGCGCCGTCGTTCATCAGCTCGAAACGACGGGGCGGGCCAATGTTCACGGTCTTGTCCGTAATCTGCTCGACCAACTCGAGGGATCAAGCCGTTTCGCCTTCCTGAAACTCATTACCGGCGGCCTGCGCATCGGCGTTTCTGCACGGCTCGTCAAACAATCTCTTGCCGATATGGGCAACGCCGACATCACCGAGATCGAAACGCTGTGGCACGGCCTGTCGCCGCCCTATACTACGCTCTTCCGCTGGCTCGACGGCAAGTCGGACAAACCGGAACTCGACACGCCGGCCGTCTTCCATGCCGTCATGCTGGCAACGCCGGTCGGCGAGAACGATCTTGCCGGGCTCGATCCCAAGGACTTTGCCGCAGAGTGGAAATGGGACGGTATCCGCGTGCAGCTTGCCAATGTCGGAGGCACGCGGCGGCTCTATTCGCGCAGCGGCGATGACATTTCCGGTGCCTTTCCCGACATTCTGGAGGCGGCGGACTTCGAGGGCATTCTCGACGGCGAACTGCTGGTCGGCGGCACGATGCGCACCAACCGCGCCACCCGGACCTTTTCAGACCTGCAGCAGCGCCTCAACCGCAAGACCGTGACCCGCAAGATGCTGGAGGAGTATCCGGCCTTCATCCGCGGCTACGATCTCCTGTTTTCCGGCAGGCGCGATATCCGGCCTGACAGTTTTCTCACGCGACGCGCAGAACTTGCCGCTCTCATCGAAAAAGCAGAACCGTCTCGTTTCGACCTTTCGCCACTGGTGCCCTTCGCCAGTTGGGAGGAACTGGACCGTTTGCGTGCCGATCCGCCTGATCCGGTGATAGAAGGCATCATGCTGAAACAGCTGGATTCGCCCTACACCTCCGGAAGATCGAAGGGACCGTGGTTCAAGTGGAAGCGGGAACCCTACAATGTCGATGCGGTGCTGATGTATGCCCAGCGCGGCCATGGCAAACGGTCGAGTTACTATTCCGACTTCACCTTCGGCGTCTGGACAAGAGATGACGGCAAGGACGTGCTCGTGCCCGTCGGCAAGGCCTATTTCGGCTTCACCGACGCGGAGCTCGAGGTGCTGGATCGCTACGTGCGCAACAACACGATCGAGCGGTTCGGACCCGTCCGCTCCATCCGCGCCGAGCCGGACCATGGCTTCGTGGTCGAGGTGGCCTTCGAGGGCATCAACTTCTCCAGCCGGCACAAATCCGGCGTCGCCATGCGCTTTCCGCGCATATCGCGACTGCGGACCGACAAATTGCCGCAAGACGCGGACCGGCTTAAAACGCTGCTGGCGATGATCGGGAAGCCTGAAGGCAATTTGGCCGAACCGACGGAACCAATCTAGCAAACGGTTGTTTAGGGAACAGCATCCGACGGAAGGAGAAAGACGATGCCTGCAAAATCCCAAGCCCAGCAAAAGGCCGCAGGCGCCGCCCTGTCGGCGAAACGCGGCGACATGAAAAAATCCGAACTCAAGGGTGCTTCCAAAAGCATGGAAAAGTCCATGTCGGAGAAGGAGTTGAAGGAGCTGGCAGAAACCGACCGCAAGAAACTGCCGGAAAAGAAGAAATCCAAATAGACATATGCCTGAATTCCCGGGTTTGCGGAGCACATATTGTTAAGACGACTTTGCGACACTGCGATCCAACTGCTGTCGAGTAAAAGAACGGCGTGGGGGATTTCGTGTTTTCGGGACTGTCGGGCGTGCTCAGGAAATCAACAATAATTCGGCTTCTCAAGCCGAATTATCTGCCGACTTATGTTGCGCTGATGGTGGTGGTTGTGGCCGGTATATTTGCCGAACAGCAAAACCGCGCCGTTCATGCGGCAAAGATGCGCGCGGCAGTGATTGCGGAGATCAATCCGATCCGCTCGAAACTCGAAGCCAATATCAACGGTGATATCCAGCTCGTCCGTGGCTTGATTGCGACGATCGCCACGGAACCCGGCATGAACCAGAAACGGTTCTCCGATCTGGCACGCAACATCTTCAACGAGCGGTCGCGATTGCGCAGCATGGCCGCCGCGCCAGACCTCGTCGTCTCCCTCGTCTATCCGCTCAAAGGAAACGAGAAGGCCCTCGGCCTGGACTATCGCAAGAACGAGAACCAGCGCGCTGCCGCACTGCGGGTTCGCGATCTCGGCAAGATGGTCCTCGCCGGCCCTCTTGATCTGGTTCAGGGTGGCAAGGGCCTGATCGGCCGCTTCCCGGTCTCCCTTTCCGGCGGGGGCGCATCGAACCGCTTCTGGGGCATCGTCTCCGCTGTCATCGATGTCGATCGGCTCTATCAGGACAGTGGCCTTCTTTCGCCGATGCTTGACATCGATGTGGCGATTTCCGGACGTGACGGCCTAGGCGAAGACGGCGCCTTGTTTTACGGCGATAGCGCAGTCAAGGCAGCCAACCCTGTCGAAGTCAGCGTCTTTCTACCCGGCGGCTCCTGGGTGATCAGCGCCGTGCCCAAGGGTGGCTGGGTCGATGCACCGCCCAACGCGTGGCCTATCCGGAGCCTCATTGTGCTCGGTGGTCTTTTCATCGTCGTGCCGATGTTCATCAGCGGGCGGCTGATGGAGGAGCGGAAGCGCAATATCCAGGTGCTCGAATACAACAAGGATCAACTGCAGGAGCTTTCCCACCGCCTCAAGATCGCGCTCGACGCGTCGCAGATCGGTATCTGGGAACTCGATATCTCCTCCGGCAAACTTTTGTGGGACGAGCGCATGAAGGAGCTCTATGGTCTGCGCAAGGATGCAAGCGAAGTCTACGAGGACTGGCGCGACGCGCTGCATCCGGACGACCTGGAAAGAGCCGAACAGGAATTCAGCAACTCTCTGCTCCATGGCGCGAGCTATGTCTCGCAATTCCGCATCCGCCTTTCCGGCAATCGGACCCGGCATATCCGCACGGTTGGCTCGAAATACATCGGCGCCGGCGGCAAGGAAAAAATCGTCGGCGTCAATTGGGATGTGACGGCCGATGTCGAAAAGAACGAACGACTGGAGGCAGCCAAGGGACAGGCCGAGGCGCACAGCGCCGAACTGGAAGCGGCCCGTCACCGGATGGAATTCAACGCCCTGCACGATCCTCTGACAGCGCTGCCAAACCGGCGATACCTCGACGAGATCCTGGCGGAAAAACATTCCAGTGCCGCGACACAGGGCCTCGCCAGCATTTTCCATATCGATCTCGACCGGTTCAAGGAAATCAACGACACGCTCGGCCACGCGGCCGGCGATGAAATCCTCCGGCACGCCGCCCAGATCCTTCGCGCCAATACCGGAGATGACGATTTCGTCGGTCGCATTGGCGGAGACGAGTTCGTCATCATTTCCCGTAACGGCGGCATCGAGGGCCATGACACCGCTCTTGCCCGACGCATCATCGATGCGATGAGCGTGCCCGTACAGTACAAGGAACAGGAGTGCCGTATCGGGGTTAGCATCGGCATTGCGCATCAGGCAAGACTGGAAGATGAACTCACCCAGGTTCTCGTCAATGCCGACATCGCTCTCTATGAAGCGAAGCGCCGCGGCCGCAACCGGCACGAGGTCTTTACCCATTCCCTGAAGACAGCTGTTTTCAAGACGAAGCAGACCGCGGATGAAATCCTGCGCGGGCTCGAACAGAACGAGTTCATCGCCCATTTCCAGCCTCAGTTCTGTCCCGCCACGCTCGATATCATCGGCGTCGAAGCGCTGGCTCGCTGGGACCATCCCACCAAGGGGCTGTTGGCACCCTACGCTTTCCTGAAGACGGCGGAAGACATCAATGTTCTCTCGGAGATCGACCAGAGAATCCTCGAGCAGGCGCTGTTCCAGTCAACCCGCTGGGAAGCAAGCGGGATCGACATCCCGAAGATATCGGTCAACCTATCCTATCATCGCCTGCACGACGAGAAATTGATCGACCGCCTCAGCCAGATGGTTATTCCGAGGGGCAAGGTGTCGTTCGAGTTGCTTGAGTCGATCTCGTTCGAAGAGAGCGACATGACCGCGCTTTCGAATATCGAGCAGATCAAGAACCTCGGCATCGATATCGAGATCGACGACTTCGGCACCGGCTACGCCTCGATCGTCAGCCTGTTGAAACTCACTCCGCGTCGCCTCAAGATCGACCGGCAGCTCGTCATCCCGATCCTGACCTCCGAAAAACAGCGCCAACTGGTTGCCTCCATCATCGATATCGGCATCTCGCTCGGCATCGAGGTCATCGCCGAGGGCGTCGAAACCATGGAGCACGCCCGTATTCTAAAAGACCTGGGCTGTCACGGTCTGCAGGGCTATGCCTTCGCGCGGCCAATGAGCGCCAACGACTTTGCGAACTTCGCACGCGAACGCCGATGGCTCGCGGCCTGACCCGCTAGATCACCTGGTGATTCGTACTGAAAACGGTTGCCGCAACGGCGCCAACCCAATTTGCAGGGCTGCAGAGAAGCAAATCCAGCGCCGCGCGTGTATCGATTTGTTTCCATGATCGACGTTTTTGTATTGCCGCATTTCCCGTTCGTGTCGCGATATCGGCCGAATATGTCCGGAAAGCAAAATCTCTTGAACCTTCGGCAAATGCTTCGCACTGGAATGCGAGAACATCAGTGCGCCTGCATGCGCAAGCGGAGAATAATCTTCTGAAAATTGCGGAGCAGTCTGCCAAATGCAGTCATATCTTGCTCACGACCGCAGCACGCCGACATTTCCGGAATGTTTCCTGCCCCGCCCTTCCTCAGGAAAACAGGGATGATTTCTCAAAGATTGCAGTCAGTTTTCGTTAGTGGATCGATGCGTTTCTCATATCTCCCGAAACGAAAACGCAAAGGAAAGACAATGGTTGGAGCGATATCAAGCACCTCACTCCTGTCGACATTGACCACAAGCAGTTCAAGCGGCAGCAGCAGCGCACAGATCGCATCTCTGGAAGCCCAGATTCAGGCCAAGCAGACGGAATTGGAGGAAGCCAAGACCGAGGACGACAAAGCGGAAATAACCGAAGAGATCGCCGAACTGCAGGCAAAGCTCAAGACGCTGGAAGCAACGGAGGCACGGAAGGCCCAGGCTCAACAAACGGCGGCATCGAATGGCCAAAGCGGCCAGGAAGAACCGGCATCGCTGATCGGAACGCGTAATTTCCAGGACGGCGAGCAGTTCGGAAACCGCGAAATCTGGGTCTGATTGTTTCGCGCCTTCGGGGAGCATGACGCTACCCCACGATCCATATCATGAGCGGCATGACACCACTTCGGCGATGATCGCCGGGCGCATGTTGCTCATGCACATTCGGCACCGGCCGCCGTTCGGCCGCACGGGAAACAATTCGACACCGGACCGACAAACCTCAGACATGTACAGCCTTTAATGGGTCAGGCTGCCTGTCCTTCTCGCACCGACGCGATGGCTTGGCGAAAGTGAATTGCGTGCATGGAAATTTTCTACGCCGCCCTTGAAATCACGGCCAAAATGCCCAAAGCCGTGGCACTTGGGAAACACCAAAGCTGGGGATAGTCCATTTCAGGCCCATCTTTGCAATTGTTCCCTCGCAAGCGGCGCGGAAAATGTTAAAGACGGAAAAAGTGAATCGTTTGTTACCGACCCTTCGGGCCGGATGGGGACCCAGATGAAAATTGCAAAAGTGCTCCTTCCCTTGAGCCTCCTTCTTCTATCCGGCTGCGTGGTCGGCCCCGACTATCAGTCTCCGAACGCGGCTCTGCCGGGAAAATTCTCCGAAGGCGGCCATGCGGAAAACGCCGACGTTGCGCTGAACCCCTGGTGGGAAGCCTTCCGCGACAAGAAGCTCAACAGCCTCGTTGCCCAAGGCATGGGCGAGAACCTTGACGTCCAGCAGTCGATCGAACGCATCGTCGAAGCCCGCGCCAACGTGATCGTTGCAGCATCCGGCGGTCTGCCTCAGATCAATGCCAGCGGATCGGCGAGCGCGGAAGGCTCGGATGGTTCGTATCTTCGAAAGAGCACCGGGCGCGATCACAACGAGACCAAGACGATCGGCGGCGGCGCGGATGCGTCCTGGTTGATCGACCTGTTCGGCCAATATGCTCGAGCCAAGGAATCGGCGAACGCTTCGCTCGATGCAGCCTATGCCGACGTCAATGTGGCCCGCCTTGCCTATCTGTCGGACCTGACCACGTCCTACATCGAGGCGCGCTATAACCAGGAATCCTACGCCCTGCAGCAGAAGAGCCTTGCCTCGCGGCGCGAAACGCTCAAGCTGACGGAGGACATCAAGGCGGCGGGTGCGGCTTCCAGTCTCGACGTCGTTCAGGCAGAAGGCCTCGTCAACACCACGCTCGCTGAATTGCCTGGTTACCAGACCGGGTTCAATCAGGCGGCAAACCACATCGCTACCCTGCTCGGTCTGCCGGCGACAACCGTCACGGCAAGCCTGCGAAACGGCTCCTCGCAGCCAACGCCGCGCTACAACACCAAAATCGGCGTCCCGGCCGATCTGGTACGCAACCGTCCGGACATCCGCAGGGCGGAACGTTTGCTGGCGGCGGCCACCGCGTCGATCGGCGTTGCCGAAGCACAGCTCTATCCGAGCCTCAGCCTGAGCGGCACGATCGACGGTTCGCGGATCGTCTCCTCCGTTGCCGGCGGCCTTGGCAGCTGGTCCTTCGGTCCAAGTCTGAACATTCCGATCTTCAACGGCGGACGGTTGAAGGCCAATGTCGATATCGCCAAGTCCGGGGCCCAGCAGCAATACCTCGCCTGGAAGCAGACCGTTCTGAACGGTGTCGAGGAAGTCGAAAACGCCCTCGTCGCTCTCCGCAACAACTACCAGACCGTCGCAGCGCTGCGCAAAGTGGTCGATTCCTACGAAGAGGCATTGGGCCTGGCGCGTGAAAGCTACAAGGGCGGCGCAACCTCGCTGCTCGACGTTCTCGACGCTGAACGCAACCTTGCAAACTCACGCATCGCGCTCGCCGCAAGCATCCGCAGCCTGTCCAACAACTATGTCGCTCTGAACGTCGCCATCGGCGGTGGCGCGGCCATCGAGGCAGTCAGCCAATAATCCGCAAGTCAGTTCGGACGAAATGGAGCGCGACGGATGTACATCCGTCGCGCTTTTTTTATCAGCATGGCGAGTTGATCAGTCTACGATGTAAACTGAACTCCCGGTTCAGCCCTTGGAGACGTTGGGAGATCGAGCTTGCCGTGCAGCCTTGAGGGAGAGATTGATGCAACACCTTGCCGTGATCTTCTGGCTGGCGATGTCCGTCACATCTGTAGACCAAGTGGCCATTGAGCGCCTCTGTGCCGCTCAATGGGGAGAACTTATTCCGCTGAAGCAAAGCTGTATCGCCGAGCAGCAACAAGCGGCGGAGCAACTCCGTCAAGCGTTGGTAGAGGCGGATTCCGAAGGTTGGTACCAAGACATCGAAGAACAATGCGCAATGAGCAAATTCACCGACTACCGGCAGGCCGCCTCTTGTGTGTTGATTATCGAAGATAAAGCGCTCGCCAAACGAGGTGATTGGGTTCGGCCGGTCGGTGTTCCTGAGGAGGATTTCCTAAAAATTCGAGCGATCTGTACCAGGGACTTTGGCCTCAGCTTCAGTTCGGTTCAATTTTGCATCGATCATTCAACACGCGGATACCGGTAACTCTCCGCCGGCTTTGCCATCAACCCTGTGCCGCAGGACACAGCGGCAGCCGCACGGTCTGTAGCAATCCGCCTTCGCGGCGATTGACGATGGTAATCGTGCCGCCATGGTTCTCGATGATCTCGCGCGAAATGGCGAGCCCCAGCCCCGCCCCCGGCACAAGTTGCCGACGCGCCTGATCCACGCGGAAGAAGGGCTCGAACACGCGATCAAGCAGGTTTTGCGGGATGCCGGGGCCATTGTCCGTAACGATCAGGACGGCTTCATCCCCATTGCTGGAAAGCGAGATACGGGCACCCTGACCATGGGTCGCAGCATTGACCACCAGATTGCGCACCGCGCGCTTCAGTGCGAAGGGCGAGCCTTTCACCAATGCCCGCGCAATCGATCCTTGCTCGACCGGCAGATCCGTTTCGCGGACTTCCTCGGCGACCGAACGCAGAACCACGTCCAGCGGCACCTGTTCCTGCGCGGCGGGACTCACTTCCTCGCGTACCAATCGGATGGCGCTGTCGGCTATGTGGTCGAGTTCATCGAGATCCTTCAGCCAGGACTGGCGGTCGTCTCCATCGCACACAAATTCCGCACGAAGCCGCATGCGTGTCATCGGCGTACGCATGTCATGACCCGCAGCCGCGATCATGCGCATGCGGCTGGAAACGGCAGCATTAAGGCGGGTCGCCAGGCGGTTGATGGTCTTTGCAGTCGTGCGCACCTCCATCGGCCCCGTCTCCGGCAACTCCGGAATGATGCCATCGGGGCGAATTTTGGCGATCGTTTCATCGAGGAGCCGCAGCGGCCGCATCATCACGTTGCTGGCGTAAATCGAGATGCCGACCATACCGATCGCGACCAGCGCCAGATAGGCGGCCAGCGGCAGGAAGGGGAACGGCCCGGGCTCGGGGAAATCGAGATAGGCCCAACGCTCGCCGTCGAGATGAACGGCGATATCCTTGCGATGCGGATTGAAGCTCTTGAGCACGACGACATTGGCCGTGTAGCCCTGACGCCGGCCCTCCTTCAGGAGATTGTCCGTCCGTTCCTGATCGATACGATCCCGCTCTGGTTTCTCCTGGATCTGGATGTGCATGGTCTGCGCGGCCAAAGGATCGGCACGAAGCAGCAGAAGCGCGTATTCTGCCTTTTCGGCAAGGACACGATCGAACATGACTTCCGGCGGCTTTCGTAGGAGCCAGGCAGTCACGAATGCGGCAATCACCAGCACGAGGACGACCGAAATGATCAGGAGCGCCGTAAACCGCGTGCGAAGGGACAGCATCGCTAGTTGCTCCGCTCGACGGGAACCGCCAGCTGATAACCCTTGTTGCGAACCGTCTTCAACATCGCAAAGACGCTGGCATCGCCGAGTTTGCGGCGCAGGCGGCTGACGAGGATATCGATCGAGCGGTCGAATGGATCCGCAGTCCGCCCCTGTGTCAGGTCAAGCAAGGAATCTCGCGAAAGAACACGGCCCGGACGCTGGAGAAAGACCATCAGCAGTTCGAACTCGCCGCCGGTCAGATCGACCGCGTTCCCATCAGGCGCAAGCAAGGTGCGGCTTTCGATATCCGCGACGTAGTTGGCAAAGATGTATTGACGGCTGCCGGCGGGTTGCGGCTCGCTGCGGCCGCGCCGGAGCACAGCACGAATACGGGCGGCCAGTTCGCGGGGATTGAACGGCTTGCCCAGATAGTCGTCGGCGCCGAATTCAAGCCCGATGATCCTGTCGACATCTTCCTTCAGCGCTGTCAGCAGGATGATCGACAGCTGCGGCATCCGTCCGCGCAGCGCGCGGCAGAGATCGAGCCCAGAGCCATCCGGCAGCATGACATCGAGCACCAGAAGGTCGATCTTCAGCTCGGCAAGCTTTGCCTCGCATTCCCCTTGCTGCCGGCCAGGCTGACGCGAAAGCCCTGTCCGTCAAGATACTTTCCAAGCAAGCGGCGAATCTCGGGATCGTCATCGACGACAAGAATGTGCGGTGTTGTATCCATGGCTCACTTATACCAGCAGCGCACCAAAACGCACGCGGCCCACCCGTTTCCATCAGCCGCTTTCGATGTCGAAATATTTCCGGCTACCTCGGACTTACATTTCGTTACAAAAATCATGCCCGATTATTTCCAATACGCTTCAGACAGCGCGCGTACCGGTTGAACCCTCTCGCTGTGGCTTCACCGCACGCAGGGCAACGAATTGCCGCAGGCGGTCGATTTTATCGTTGTTGCGGGTTGGCATCACGGCCGAAAGCAGACATAAAAACACTATGCCCTTGCGCCGTTTCGCGATGCACCTCGGGTACCGGCCGTGGCGCAAAGATGCTGCGGCCTTCGCGGACACCTTGCGGTTCTTTTCAGTCGGAAAGCTTAAAGGAAACCAACACATAGAGATCGCAGCGACATTGCTTCTGATTCTGGTTCTTGCGCCTTTCGCGGGAAGCCTCGCTGCAATCTGCATTCCGACACACAAGGGCACCGCCAGCGCCTGGCTTTCCGGATCGATCGCCCTGTTCTGCCTTGCGGTATCAGCTGGGCTCTATCCCATCGTCGCGTCGGACAAGGTTCTTCGCTACGACATCAACTGGCTTCCCGAACTGGGGCTCAATTTTTCGCTACGCATGGATGGCTTCGCATGGATGTTTGCAAGCCTGGTCACGGCGATCGGCCTGCTCGTCGTCATCTACGCGCGCTATTACATGTCGGCCAGCGATCCCGTGCCGCGCTTCTTCGCACTTTTCCTGGCCTTCATGGGCGCGATGCTCGGTGTCGTCCTATCCGGCAACCTGATCCTGCTGGCAATCTTCTGGGAGCTGACCAGCATCATCTCCTTCCTGCTGATCGGCTACTGGCACCACAATGCGCATGCCCGCGACGGCGCGCGTATGGCCCTGACGATCACCGGCACCGGCGGCCTGTGCATGTTCGTTGGTCTGATGCTGATCGGCCATATCGTCGGCAGCTACGATCTCGACGTCGTGCTTTCATCCGGTCACCTGATCCGCAGCGATCCGCTCTACACCACCGTGCTGATCCTTATCCTGCTCGGGGCGCTGACCAAGAGCGCGCAGTTCCCGTTTCATTTCTGGCTGCCGCATGCCATGGCGGCGCCCACACCGGTCTCGGCCTATCTCCATTCCGCCACTCTCGTCAAAGCCGGCATCTTTCTTCTCACCCGCCTCTGGCCGGTGATGGCAGGGACCGACCAGTGGTTCTGGATCGTCGGCCTGGCCGGGCTCATTACGCTTCTGCTCGGCGCTTATTTCGCCATCTTCCAGCAGGACATGAAGGGATTACTCGCCTATTCGACGATCAGCCATCTCGGCCTCATCACCGTGCTGCTCAGCCTCGGAAGCCCGCTGGCGGCGGTTGCTGCGATCTTCCACACCATGAACCACGCGACCTTCAAGGCCTCGCTGTTCATGGCCGCCGGGATCATCGACCATGAAACCGGCACGCGCGACATGCGGCGGCTGAGCGGCCTGTTCAGATACATGCCGATCACCGCGACGCTTGCGATGGTCGCAAGCGCCTCGATGGCCGGCGTTCCACTGCTGAACGGCTTCCTGTCCAAGGAAATGTTCTTCGCCGAAGCGATCGAAACCCACAAATACAATCTGCTGGATACGATCACCCCCTACGTGGCGACACTCGCCAGCATGTTCGCCGTCACCTATTCACTGCGTTTCATCTATCACGTGTTCTTCGGCCCGCCGCCGCAGGACCTGCCGAAAATGCCGCACGAGCCGCCTCACTGGATGCTTGCGCCGATCTATTTCCTCGTTTTCTCCTGCCTGGTCGTCGGCGTCATTCCGGCGCTCACTATCGGTCCCTTCCTGCATACCGCAGTCAAGTCTGTGCTCGGAGATGCCACACCGGTCTATAGCCTTGCCGTCTGGCACGGCTGGAACCTGCCGCTGTTCATGAGTCTGATCGCACTGATCGGCGGTGTCGGGCTGTTCCTGATCATGAGGCCCTATCTCGCCACCAGCACCGAAGGACCACCCTTCTTCCGCCGCCTGGAGGGCCAGCGCATCTTCGAGCGCGTGCTCGTCACCCTGTCGTGGAAATGGGCGCGGTCGATCGAGATGCGCGCCGGCACCCGTCGCCTGCAGCCACAGATGCGGATTCTCGTCGCGGTGGCACTGCTTGCCGGCGCTTTCACACTGCTGTCCCAGGGCTTCAAGCCGGCAACGATCGTCTTCCGCAGCATCGACCCGGCCTTTGCCCTGATCTGGCTGATCGGCATGGTCTGCGCCGTAGGTGCGGCCTATCAGGCGAAATTCCATCGCCTCGCCGCCCTCGTGCTGCTCGGTGGCGCCGGGCTCGTCACCTGCATCACCTTTGTCTGGTTGTCGGCGCCTGACCTCGCGGTCACGCAATTGCTCGTCGAGATCGTCACGACCGTTCTGATCCTGCTTGGCCTGCGCTGGCTGCCGAAACGGATAGAGGATCCAGACGATCCGGAGATGATGACGATCTCCACCCGCCTGCGCCGCCTGCGCGATCTCGCCACCGCTGTACTCGCCGGCCTCGGCATGATGCTTGTCTCCTACACAATGATGAGCCGGGAAATACCGGAGACGATTTCGAGCTATTTCCTCGAGCGCGCCTATAGCGAGGGCGGTGGCACCAATGTCGTCAACGTCATCCTCGTCGACTTCCGCGGTTTCGATACGCTGGGTGAAATTGCCGTCCTCTGCATCGTCGCACTGACAGTCTTTGCACTGCTGCTGCGCTTCCGCCCGGCGACCGAAAGCCTGGAGACACCCGAGCAGCAGCGTGTGCAGAACGCCTTCGATGATGATCATCCGGACCGCAAGAAGGGCGACAGCATTACCGAATATCTGCTCGTTCCCTCCGTCATCATGCGCTGGATGTTCCCGGTCATCGGCATGCTGGCCGCCTTCTTGTTTTTCCGCGGCCATGATCTGCCGGGCGGCGGATTTGCGGCCGGCATCGCCATGTCGATCGGCTTCATCCTGCAATATATGGCCGGCGGCACGCGCTGGGTCGAGGAACGGCTGCGTATCCACCCCTTGCGCTGGATGGCCATCGGGCTGCTTGTTGCCACTGCGACCGGGTTGGGCTCCTGGGTCTTCGGTTATCCCTTGCTGACCTCGCACGCGCAATATGCTTCGCTTCCGGTCATCGGCAAGATTCCCCTGGCCACCGCCATCCTGTTCGATCTCGGCGTCTTCTCGCTCGTGCTCGGCGCAACCGTGCTGATCTTGATCGCACTTGCCCACCAGTCGGTGCGTGCGCCGCGCGCCCATATCAGGGCGGCGAAGCTGGCTGCGAAGGAGACCGCCTGATGGAACTGGTTCTCTCAGCAGGGATCGGCGTCTTGACCGCATCCGGTGTCTGGCTTCTGTTCCGGCCGCGCACCTATCAGGTCATCATCGGCCTGTCGCTGCTGTCCTACGCCGTCAATCTTTTCATCTTCGGCATGGGCCGTTTGAGGGTCAACGCGCCACCGGTGCTTGAGCCCGGCGGGACCGGCGGACTTCTGACACACACCGATCCTATCCCACAGGCGCTGGTGCTGACGGCCATCGTCATCGGCTTTGCGATGACCGCGCTCTTCCTCGTCGTCCTTCTTGCCTCGCGCGGCTTCACCGGCACCGACCATGTGGACGGCAGGGAGTAGCGCGGCATGACCTGGTTCCACCATCTGATCGTCCTGCCGATCCTGCTACCCGTCATCACGGCGGCTAGCCTGATTCCGGTCGACGAGCGCAATCGGACACTGAAGGGCGTGATCAGCTTCGCCTCGACAATGGCAGTCTTCCTTGTCAGCGTGCTCCTCATGCGGGCGGCAGCAGCCCCGGGAGACGGAGGATCCGGCGCCAGTGTCTATCTGCTCGGCAACTGGCCCGCCCCCTTTGGCATCGTGCTCGTTCTCGACCGGCTGTCGGCCCTGATGCTTGTGCTTACGGCAGTTCTCGCGCTCGCGACGCAGCTGTTCTCGATGGCAAAATGGCATCGCGCCGGCCATCATTTCCATTCGCTGTTCCAGCTCATGCTGGCGGGGCTGAATGGCGCGTTCCTGACCGGCGACCTGTTCAACCTGTTCGTCTTCTTTGAAATGATGCTGGCCGCCTCCTATGGGCTGCTGCTGCATGGCTCGGGACCGATGAGGGTCAAGGCAGGCCTGCACTATATCGCCGTCAACCTTGCTGCATCCTCGCTGTTCCTCATTGGCGTCAGCCTGATCTACGGTGCCACCGGCACCCTGAATATGGCCGACCTTGCCCTGAAGATTTCCACCATCGGCCCGGAAAGCCGCATGCTGATGGAGGCTGGCGCAGCCCTGCTCGGCATCGCCTTTCTCGTCAAGGCAGGTATGTGGCCGCTCGGCTTCTGGCTGCCCGCCACCTATTCCGCCGCAACGCCGCCGGTCGCCGCGATCTTCGCCATCCTCACCAAGGTCGGCATCTACATCCTCCTTCGTCTTTCGATGCTGCTGTTCGGCAGTGATGCCGGTGCGTCCCTCGGCTTCGGGCAACCCATCCTGCTCTACGGCGGGCTGCTCACCATCGGCTTCGGCGCGATCGGCGTCCTTGCCTCGCAGGCGATGGGAAGGCTTGCCGGCTATTGCGTGCTGGTCTCCTCCGGCACGTTGATGGCGGCGATCGGTCTCGGCAACGGCGCCGTCATCGGCGGAGCGCTGTTTTATCTCGTCAGTTCGACACTGACGATCTGCGCCTTCTTCCTGCTGATCGAACTGGTAGAGCGTGCCCGCGACGCCGGTGCCGACGTTCTGGCGGTCACGATGGAAGCCTATGGCGATGTCGACGAGAACGAGGAGGAAAAGGAAGAAGGCGTCGCTGTGCCCGGCACCATGGCTGTTCTTGGCCTGTGTTTCTGCGCCTGCGCCATCCTTCTCTCCGGCCTGCCGCCGCTGTCGGGTTTCCTCGCCAAATTTGCCATGCTGCACGGACTTTTCAATCCCGGCAGCTTTGGCGGCGATGCGCCAGTCTCCGGAGCGGAATGGACCTACATCGCCCTGCTCATCCTGTCGGGCCTGGCCGCCATGATCGCCATGAACCGCGTCGGCATACGCACCTTCTGGACCTCGATCGAAGGGACCATTCCACGCGTCTTCCTGATCGAGATCGCCCCGGTTCTCCTGCTTCTGGCGGCCTGCGTCTTCCTCAGCCTCCAGGCCGGACCTGCCATGCGCTACATGGACGCCACAGCAAAATCGCTGAGCGAGCCGCAGAATTACATCGGACGGGTGATGTCGACGCCGCGCGCCGGCCCAGTGGGCGGGGAGTAGGAGATCATGCGATACTGGTTCCCCTTTCCGCTGCTGTCATTGTCGCTTCTTGGCCTCTGGCTGCTCATCAACCAGTCGCTTTCACCCGGCCAGGTCGTGCTCGGCACCATGCTCGGCATCGCTTTTGCCTGGGTCATGGTCAATCTTCAGCCCGACAAGACCCGGCTGAAGAATTTTGGCCGCATCGCCCTTCTGGCAGGCCATGTCGCACACGATGTGCTGCGCTCGAATATCGCCGTGATGAACGTGATCCTGCGCGCCAAGACGCGGCCAGTGAATTCCGGCTTCGTGGCGATCGACATCAGCCTGCGTGACGAAAACGCACTGGCGCTGCTCGCCTGCATCCTGACGGCAACGCCTGGAACTGCCTGGCTCGAATTCGACCGGCAGACGGGCGTCTTGCTGATCCATGTGCTCGATCTCGAAAACGGTCAGTTCTGGGTGGACCTGATCAAGAGCCGCTACGAAGCCCCGCTGAAGGAGATATTCGAATGAACGAACTCTTCATCATCTGGTCGATCCTGGCCTCGCAGGTCCTGCTTGGCCTTGCCATGGGTTGCGCACTCTTTCGAATGGCTCGTGGGCCACGCGCTCAGGATCGCATCCTCGGGCTCGACGCACTCTATATCAATGCCATGTTGCTTCTCTTGACGTTCGGTATACGCACTGCCAATTCGATCTACTTCGAAGCGGCACTGATCGTCGCCCTGCTCGGCTTCGTCTCCTCGATCGCCTTTGCAAAATTCCTGATGCGCGGCGAGGTGATCGAATGAGCCACTTGACCGACCTTCCGGCCTGGGCGGCGATCCCGGTCTGCATCCTTCTTCTTTTGGGATCGGCGGTCACGCTTGTCGGATCAATGGGCCTGATCCGGCTGAAGACGTTCTATGGCCGGCTGCACGCGCCGACGCTCGGCGCCAGCGCCGGAACCATCCTCATCTGCCTTGCCTCGATGCTGACCTTTGCCGTGCTGCAAAACCGCTGGATCGTCCACGAAGTCCTGATCATCGTCTACGTCATCCTGACGACGCCGGTGACGCTGATGTTGCTTGGTCAATCAGCGCTCTACCGCGACCGGATCGAAGGCAGTGACGACGTGCCGCGCAAGTCGACCGGCGAGCAGCCGGACACATCGGGCATGGATATCTGACGCCTTCTACAGGCCTTCACGGCCGCGAAACCGCCGCTGATAGGCTGCATCGTAGAGCGAACTCTCGCGGAAATCGGTGGCGCCGAGCGTCCGGCCGACGAAGATCAGCGCCGTGCGCTCGATCGGATCAGCCGCCACCTTTGCCTCGATATCTCCCAGAGTACCCCGAACAACCCGCTCATCCGGCCACGACGCCTTGACGACGATGGCGACCGGGCAATCCGCGCCGTACAGCGGCGTCAACTCCTCTACAACCTGCCCCAGCGCATGAATGGCCAGATGGATCGCCAGCGTCGCTCCCGTCGCACCGAAGCCAGCCAGCGTCTCGGCATTCGGCATTGGCGATGCGCGGCCCGACACCCGTGTCAAAACAAGGCTCTGGGCAACGGCGGGGATAGTGAGTTCCCGGCCAAGGGTCGCAGCGGCGGCCGCGAAGGCGGGGACACCAGGCGTCATCGTATAGTCGAGGCCATGCTTTTCCAGCCGGCGGATCTGCTCGGCGACGGCGCTCCAGACGGAGAGATCGCCGGAATGAAGCCGCGCGACATCCTGGCCTGCTTCTGCAGCCTTCACATATTCCGCTTCGATCTCATCCAGCGACATGGGTGCCGTATCGACGACACGGGCACCTTCCGGGCAATATTGCAGCAGTTCCGGCGAAACGATCGAGCCGGCATAGAGGCAGACCGGGCAGCGGGCGATGAGATCGCGTCCGCGCACGGTGATCAGGTCCGCGGCTCCCGGGCCGGCTCCGATGAAATGAACGGTCATACTGCTTCCTCTTGAAATTCCGAAATCATGGCTTCACCCATGACCATTGCGTCACCGGCATCGCCGGGCGCCAGCCCGTCATCGAACCCACGGGAGACGCGCGGGCTATATCGATGCAGATCAGCGAACCGCCCAGACGCGCATGATGCTCGAGAAGCACCACCTCCATCTGCGTCGTGACGGCATTCGCCACCAACCGGCCACCGGAGGCGAGCGCTGCGACCACGGCGGCCATCACACCCTCTTCACTGCCGCCACCGCCGACGAAAATCGCATCCGGAGAGGGCAGTCCGCTCAGGGCGCCAGGCGCCGTGCCATGAACGACAGTCAAACCCGGCACGCCGAAATTTGTCGCGTTCCGCCTGATACGGTCGGCACGTTCCGCCGAGCCTTCGATGGCGATCGCCTTCATCGCCGGGTCAGACAGCATCCATTCGATACCAACCGAACCGGATCCGGCGCCGATATCCCACAACAACTCGCCGCGGCGCGGGGCCAAAGCGGACAGGGTCAAGGCGCGCACTTCGCGCTTGGTGATCTGACCGTCATGCTCGAACAGCCCGTCAGCAAGACCGGATGCGAGCGGCAGAATGCGGGCACCGGCCGCTGCCACGACCTCGACCGCGCAGATGTTGAGCGGGTTGATGGCCGCAAGCGAAAAGTCTGCGGCAATTTGCGATGTTACGCGCTCCTGGCCACCGCCCAAAGCCTCGAGAACCGTCAATCGGGATTGCCCAAACCCGCTTGCGGCGAGCAATGCGGCAAGCTCCGCCGGACCATGCTCGTCGGATGTCAGCGCCAGAATACGGGAGCCCGGTTGAAGATGTGGCCGGATCAGATCGAGGGGGCGACCATGCAGGGAGACGGTCACCGTATCCTGCAACGCCCAGCCGAGACGGGAAGCCGCCAGGCTGAACGAGGATGGCGCGGGAAGAACGCGCATCTCCGAGGGATCGATATGCCGCGCCAGTGTCACTCCGACGCCGAAGATGAACGGATCACCGGAGGCTAACACCACGACGGGCGTTTCCCGAAGCGCGACGACAGCCTCGACGGAGCGTTCGAATGGGCTCAGCCAGCTGTGCCGCTCGCCGGCAATCAAGGCCGCCGCTAGTTCAAGGTGGCGCGCGCCGCCGAAGGTGACCGAGGCGCTCGCGATGCAGCGCTTGGCCTCGTCGCCGAGACCCGCTAAACCGTCTTCGCCAAGGCCGACGATCGTCAGCCAAGGGGCACCGGACGAAAAGGCCTGACTGTCACCCATGAGCAAACACCGCATCCTGATCCTCGGTGGCACGACCGAGGCGCGGCAACTGGCCGCCGCGCTGGCGCCTCGCGCGGATTGCGACCTGCTGCTCTCGCTTGCCGGGCGCACGGCAGAACCCATGGCTCAGCCGGTTCCGGTGCGCAGTGGCGGTTTCGGCGGCAGCGAAGGGCTTTCCAATTTCCTCAGGGAGGAAAATTTCGAGCTTCTGATTGATGCAACGCATCCCTTTGCGGCGCGTATTTCGCGCAACGCATCCGTTGCTGCAGCTGAAACCGGCATCTCGTTTTTTTCGCTGCGCCGCCCCGCCTGGAAACAAGAACCCGGCGATCGCTGGACTACCGTCTCCTCTGTCGCCGAGGCTGCCGGTGCGCTCGGCGAATTGCCGAGGCGCGTTTTCCTGGCCATTGGGCGACAGGAGGCATTCCATTTCGAGAGCGCTCCGCAGCATCACTACATCATCCGCAGCGTTGATCCGGTGACGCCGCCCCTTGGCGTTCCCGATGCACGCTATATCCTCGCCACCGGCCCGTTCGAGGAACCCGCGGAACGCGAACTCCTGACCGAGAACCGGATCGAATTGATCGTCGCCAAGAACAGCGGCGGCACAGCGACCTACGGCAAGATTGCCGCGGCACGCGCACTCGGCCTCGAGGTGATCATGGTCGAACGCCAGCAACCGGCCGATGTCCGCACCGTGGGTACTGTCGAGGAAGCGCTCGGCCTTGTCGATCACGTTTTCTCCCCGGAGATGAAGCGCGGCGTGTAGACGAGGTCGGATTTGCCGGGGCGCGGGATGATCCGCGTTTCAGGCGAGCCGATTATGACACACGTCGCCATGTCGGCCTTCTGCGCGTCGGCGGTTGCGAGCGGCATGACCAGCATGCGCTCGTCGGGCCGGCCGGCAGCGCGGCCGAAGATCACCGGCGTTTCACCGGGCAGCACAGTGCGCAGGATATCGAAGGCTTCACTGAGCTGCCAGGGCCGCGCCTTGCTGATGGGATTGTAGAGCGCGATCACCAGACCGGCCTCCGCCACCAGTTTCAGCCGGCGTGTGATGACCTCCCAGGGCTTGAGGTTGTCGGACAGGGAGATGGCGCAGAAATCATGACCGAGCGGCGCGCCGATGCGGGCGGCAACCGCAAGCATGGCGGTAACACCCGGGATAACGGCAACGTCGATGGCGCGCCATTCATCCGGCCCCTTGTCGATTGCCTCGCAGATGGCTGCTGCCATGGCGAAGACCCCGGGATCACCTCCCGAAACGACACAGACATTGGTTCCTTCAGCCGCATGGCGAAGGGCCGCCTGGGCACGATCGAGTTCCTCGCGGTTGTCAGAGGCGATACGGTTCTGATCCGACCGCAGCGACAGACGATCGAGATAGGGGCCATAGCCGAAGAAATCCGTCGATTTCGAGACGGCATCGACCGCTTCCGGCGTCATCTGCTGCGGACCGCCCGGCCCTGTGCCGATTACATAAAGCGTGCCGCTCATGGCCTGTCCTTCCAGCCGGGCACCAGCACCAGCGAGAAATAGGGTGCGTCGTCATCGGCCTTGTCGGCGAGCGGGATCATGGCGGAATTCGCCATCGTGCCGCGCTCGACATAGACGGCCTGGCCGAGCTTGCCGGCAGCAACGAGCGCCCGGCGGATTTTCGGCAGGTTGCGGCCGACCTTCATGATGACGGCCGCTTCGGTATCGCCGAGACGACGGACAAGCTGGTCCTCCCCCATCGTGCCGGGAAGCACCGAGAGGACATCGTCGCCCTGCACGATCGGCAGGCCGGCCAGCGACCAGCAGCCGGACATGGCGGTGATACCCGGGATGACCTCGACCGGGAAGCGTCCTGCCAGCCGCACATGCAGGTGCATGTAGGAGCCATAGAACATTGGGTCGCCCTCGCTGAGGATCGCGACCGTGCGGCCTGCCTCCAGGTGTTCGGCAACAGCCGCAGCCGAGGCATCGTAGAAGCCGGTAATCTGGCTCTTGTAGTCGTCATGATCCTTGTCGATCTCGACAGTGACCGGATAATAAAGCGGCAGTTCGAGGATACCGGGTTTCAACAGCCCTTCGACGACTGCGCGTCCATTACCGCGTCGCCCCTCCTTGGCGAAATAGGCGAGCACGTCTGCCGCCTCCAGCGCCTTGATGGCCTTGACGGTCAGAAGGTCCGGATCGCCCGGACCTGTGCCGACGCCAATCAGCTTTCCCACGGTGGCGCTCAAAGACCCGGCCTCGCCAATGAATTGACGGCCGCCGCAGTCATGGCGCTGCCGCCAAGCCGGCCGCGCACGATGGCATAAGGTACGCCATAGGAATTTTCAGCCAGCGCGTCCTTCGATTCCGCAGCACCGACGAAACCGACCGGCATGCCGATGATCGCCGCCGGTTTGGGCGCGCCATCGCGCAGCAGTTCCAGCAGATAGAAAAGCGCGGTCGGCGCGTTGCCGATCGCAACCACGGACCCGGCCAGACGCTCGACCCACAGCTTCAGCGCCGCTGCCGAGCGGGTATTGCCGATTTCGCGGGCGAGCTCGGCAGTCTGCGGCTCGCGTAATGTGCAGATCACATCATTATCAGCCGGGAGGCGCGCGCGCGTGATGCCGTGGGAGACCATGAAGGCATCGCAGAAGATCGGCGCACCGCCTTTCAGCGCTTGTCTGGCGGCAGGAACAAAACCCGCGGAGAATTCGAAATACTGCGCTGCTTCGACCAATCCGCAGGCGTGTACCATGCGCACTGCGAGATCGGCCTCTTCCTCGGAAAAGCGGGACAGATCGGCTTCGCTGCGAATGATGGCAAACGAGCGCTCGTAGATGGCGTCGCCATCCCGGATGTAATCGTATTCAGGCATCTCTATCCCTGTTGAACCGCGGCAGTGATTGCGTCCGCTCCGAGCCGTGTAAGGCAGGACCGGGCCGATTCGCCAGCCCGTTTGCCGTCCGACACCAGCTTGTCGAGGTGCTCCATCGCGGTTCTTATCTTGTTTTCTTCGATGTAGGCGCTTGGTGGCGCCGAGGCTGGGCCATTTACGACAAGCCCATAGCCTATTGGCGCAGCCGTGATCGTCAGCGCCGAGGCGGAAGGCTTCGCACAGCCCTTGGTGCAGCCGGAGACATGCACAGTCAGCGATCCGTCGAGCAGCGTCGGGGCATTGTCGATCGCCATTTGCGCCACCGCTCTTGTGTCGATCAAGGCCGAAGCACACGCGCCGATGCCGGCGCAGGCAGCAATGTGATTGCGCGGATCGCGCGGGAAGACCCGCAGGCCGTGGCCCAGCGCCAATGCCTGTGCGGCGCCTATCCGGTCAGGACCGATTCCCAAAACCATGAGCGCGTGACCGGGGGCCAGACGGATTTCCGTTGCCCCGAAAATGCTCAGCGCTTCAAGGAATGTTCGAAGATGCTGCGCATGGATTTGTCCGAACGCCAGGCCCACGCCCAAAATGGAGCAGCCTGCGCCAAGCTCGTGGATGCCTGCAGAATTCGGCGAGGATTTCAGCGGCTCGACTTGGCCGGGATCGACCACCGAAGCCAGGTGGGCTTTCAAAGCCCCGGCATCCACATCCCGTGCACGGGCGCCCCGCCCCATCGAGGCAAGGCTTTCGAGGATGTCGATTACGGCAGGGACGACAGCCGTTTCCTCCAGAGCAGCAATCCGCGAAGCCGTCGCTTCCGTGCCGGCAAGAGAAAGCAACCAATGCACCTTTCCATCAATTCGGGCGGCGCGCAGGCGAATATCGGCCGTTACCTCGCCAAGGTTCAGGTGGCCACCGCCATCGATGATGATGGAGAGTTTCGGCGCAAGGGCAAGAGGCGGCTGATGGGCCGCCACGGCGATACGCAGCCGCTCGGCAAGAGAAACAGAACCGGCAACCTCGGAAGGGTCCAGCCCGGCCAGAGGCGGCGTTTCAATCGCAAGGCCTTCTGCAATCTCGATCCCCACATCGGCGATCTTTTCAGCCAGGAGCGGCACCGTTTCCGCCGTCAGCCCACGTATCTGCAGGTTGCCACGCGCGGTAACTTCGAGGATGCCGTTTCCGCATAATGCGGCCGCATCTGCGATTGCGCTCAGTTCGTCAAGCATGAGCCCTGGCCTGGCAGGACGCAGGCGCACCAGCAGACCATCACCCGTCACCATCGGCGCAGCCAGCGACGGACAGGCTCCGCGGCGCATCGAGGACCGATGCTCGGATTCCGTTGCTCCCTCAGATGGTGCAGTACAGAAGGTCATTGCAGGCGGTCGGCCGTCCCTGGTGTTTCAAAGGCGCGATCAGTTGCGCTGGACCATTGTCGGTCCGTCAATACAGCATTCTACAGCACAGACAAACCTGCCGCCATGCCGCGTGGAAAAGCAGCGTTTCACCGTGGTGTTGCCGTTACTCTTCGAAATCCTCGCCCTTCTGCAGAAGATAGATATCCATGATCCAACCGTGGCGCGCCCGTGCCTCGGCCCTGGATGCCAGGATGTCGTCCTTCACATCGGCGAGCCGACCGGAAATAACGATTTCCTGCTCCGTGCCGAGATAGGCGCCCCAATAGATCCGTGCGTCCGGATCGTCGATCTTCATGAAGGCCTGTTCGCCGTCGAGCATGACGACGGCCGTCTCGCTCTTCCGCGGAAAACTCTCGGCAAGCCGACGTCCCGTGGTGATCTCGACCGGTTTGCCGACGAGATTGAGCGGGATCCTGTGGCTGGCGGCCAGCGCCTGGATGCTGGTGATCCCGGGAATGACAGAGTAATCAAACGCCACCGTTTCCCATGCGCGGACACGCTCGACGATCCGGATGGTGCTATCGTAGAGCATCGGATCGCCCCAGACGAGAAAGGCGCCGGTCTGCCCCTCGTCGAGTTCATCGAGCAGCAGGCGTTCGTAGGTCGTGGCAATCGCTGCATGCCATTGATCGACGCTCTGGTGATAGGAACGATCCCCCGTCTGGCGAACAGGAATTGCGAATTCCACGACCCGGCTGTCCGGTCGGGTGACATAGCGCGAAACGATATCGCGGCGGATGCCGGCCAGCTGGGCTTTCGCCTCGCCTTTCGTCGGGATGAACAAGACATTTGCTTTGTTCAGTGCGTTGATCGCCTGTACGGTCAGATGCTCGGGATTGCCAGTACCGATACCCACGATCAAAACGTTTTTCATGTCCAAGCCCTTGCCGTGCCGCGTTCCATGTCTTTGGCCGATTGAAAGAATGGGCGCAAGACCGCGATTGCCGGAAGAACGTCTGGACGACCAATATGAGCGGCTGATTCATGCAGCCAAGTATCCGATTAAGCACGATAAATATTTTTAAAGAAACCTTCGCGAAATCGTGGCAATATTCAGACTGATCCAGTAAGACCGCGAAAACTTCATATATTTAGCACAAAAAAGCCGGAAACGGACGCGCAATAGCATGTTCCCCAGGTGACAGACCCCCAGGTAATGTGACTTTACAAAGATTGTGGCACCTTGGTGCATTCCAATTGAGACCGTTAGCGTCTCGCGAGGGACTATAGTGACGAACCATTCGAAAACCAAAGTGAGCGCGTCCGATCCGGGCGAGGCTCTGTGGAATTGCAAGGCCGGCTTCATCGGCGTTTTTCTTGCCAGCGCGCTTGTCAACATTCTCTATTTGACCGGCTCCTTCTTCATGCTGGAAGTCTATGACCGGGTCCTGCCAAGCAGAAGCATCCCGACCCTTATCGCGCTCTGCCTGCTCGCGCTTCTGCTCTACTCCTTTCAGGGTGCCTTCGAAATGGTCCGCGGTCGCATGCTCGTGCGTATCGCCGGGGCCCTCGATGAAGCGATGAGCTCTCGTATCTATCGCGCCGTGGTCCAGGCGCCGCTGAAACTGCGCACCCAGGGCGACGGTCTGCAGGCACTGCGTGATTTCGACCAGGTTCGTTCATTTCTCTCCGGCACCGGTCCGGCCGCCTTTTTCGACCTGCCCTGGCTTCCGTTCTACATCGGCATCTGCTTCCTGTTCCATCCGCTGATCGGCATCGTTGCGATCGTCGGCTCGATCATCCTTATCGCCCTGACCTTCCTGACCAATCGCGGCACACAAGGTCCGTCGAAGAAGGCGTCCGAGGCCGGCAATCATCGCAATGCCTTCGCACAGGCTTCGCAACGCAACGCCGAAGTCATGCAGGCCATGGGCATGATGGGCCGGATGTCGCAGCTTTGGGATCTGCGGAACAACAACTACCGCGAACAGAACCGCGAGACGTCCGACGTCGGAAACGGCTATGGTGCCGTCTCCAAGGTGTTTCGCATGGCGCTGCAATCCGCCGTACTGGCGACCGGCGCGGTTCTCGTGATTGAAGGGATGGCATCTCCCGGCATCATCATCGCCGGCTCGATCCTGACCGCTCGCGCGCTCGCGCCGGTGGAACTGGCCATCGGCAACTGGCGCGGCTATGTTTCCTGCCGCCAGAGCTGGCAGCGTTTGAAGGACCTGTTGAAGGCCCTGCCTGAGCGCGACGCACCGCTGGAATTGCCGGTGCCGAGGGAAAAATTGAGTGCCGAGAGCCTCGCAGGCGGTCCTCCCGGCGCACAGCGCCTGACCTTCGCGGAGGTCAATTTCACCGTGAAGGCCGGCAGCGCGCTTGGCGTCATCGGCCCCAGTGCTTCGGGCAAGTCCTCCCTTGCCCGCGCCCTGATCGGCATCTGGCCGGCATTTCGCGGCTCGGTTCGTCTTGACGGCGCAGCACTCGACCAGTGGGATGGCGACAGGCTCGGCCGCCATATCGGCTATCTGCCGCAGGACGTCGAACTGTTCGCCGGCACCGTCGCACAGAACATCGCGCGCTTTTCCGAAGATGCGTCGCCGGATGCCATCGTTTCCGCCGCCCGCGCAGCGCGCGTCCACGAACTCATTCTCAAGCTGCCGAATGGCTATGAAACCGAGATCGGCGAAGGCGGTGCGGCTCTTTCCGCCGGTCAGCGCCAGCGCGTGGCCCTTGCCCGCGCATTGTTCGGCGACCCCTTCCTGGTGGTCCTCGACGAACCCAATTCCAACCTCGACGCCGAGGGCGAACAGGCGCTCAGCGAAGCGATCATGACCGTGCGGGCACGAGGCGGCATCGTCATCGTCATCGCTCACCGTCCAAGCGCACTCGCTGCCGTTGACATGGTACTGATGATGAACGAGGGACGGATGCAGGCCTTTGGGCCGAAGGACGAAGTGCTCGCGCAGATCCTGCGCAAGGAAAACCGCCAGCCACAAATCGGCCCCGCATCGCTGAAGGTCGTGGGTGAAGGACAGGAGTCCGCGTCGTGACCCATACCGAAGCAAAACCCGTAAACTCCCGCCGTTCGCTGGGCCGGCACATGACCGCCGTATCGATCCTCGCATTGACGCTCGTCGTCGGCATCGGCGGTTGGGCGACAACGACCGAACTGTCCAGCGCTATCGTCGCCGGCGGCACCGTCGTGGTCGAGAACAATGTCAAGAAGATCCAGCATCTGACCGGCGGCATCGTCGGCGAGGTGCTGGTCAAGGAAGGCGACAGCGTCAAGGCGGGCCAGATCCTGATCAAGCTCGACGGCACGACCGTGCGCGCCAACCTGTCGATCGTGCAGAACACCCTTGCCCAGCTCTATGCCCGCCGGGCCCGCCTGCTTGCCGAGCAACTCGGGTCCGCCGATTTCAAGATTCCGGAAAATCTGGAAGAACTGACATCAAGCACTCCCGCTTCCGTTCTCGAGCAGAGCGAACGCAAGCTGTTCATCAGCCGCAAGAACGCGCTCGTCGGCATGAAGAGCCAGCTCGCCTCGCGCAAGGACCAGCTCGCCGATGAAACCAAGGGCCTGACGGTTCAGCTGAATGCCATCGAGGATGCGCTGAAGCTGATCGGCGAGGAACTCACCGGCCTCGACAAGCTCTACGGCCAGGGACTGGTCTCCATGCAGCGGCTGACTGAGCTGAAGCGTGATCGCGCCCAGCTGGAAGGCGACCGCGGCGCGCGTCTCGCCGCCCGCGCCCAGGCTGCCGGCAAGTCCAGCGAAATCGACCTGCAGATCCTGCAGCTCGACGAGGACCGCCGGACTGAAAACGCCAAGGAACTGACGGACGTCGAGGGCAAGATTGCCGAATACGAAGACCGCCGGATCGCTGCCATGGATCAGTTGAAGCGTATCGACATTCGCGCGCCGCTGGATGGCCGGATCTATCAGCTGGCCGTGCACACGGTGAACGGCGTCATCAATCCGGGTGAGGTGCTGATGCTCGTCGTCCCGGGAGCAGACAGCCTAACCGTTGAAGCGAAGGTCGCCACGCACGATATCGACCAGATCCGCCTGGGCCAGCCGGTCGAAATCCGTTTCAGCGCCTTCAACCAGCGCACCACCCCGATCGTCGAGGCGGAAGTCGTGACCATCGCTCCCGACCTCGTCACCGACCAGCGCACCGGCATGACCTATTATCCGTTGCGCATCAGGCCGAAGCCGGAAAGCCTTGCTGCTCTGAAGGGCCTGTCGCTCTACCCAGGCATGCCGGCTGAGGTCTACATCAAGATCGCCGATCGCACGGTGCTCTCTTACCTCGCAAAGCCCCTGACGGAGCAGATGCAGCGTACATTCCGCGAGGACTGATACGCACACCTTGCAACACGCGCAGCACCCATGCTGCGCGTGTTGCCTCAATAACGCGATCTAGACAAACATTGCTGCGTTGCAAAAATCCCGTGGCAGCTTGCGGCGCGGCCGGTGTATGACCATTGCCATGACCTCGAAGCGAACCGGCTACATCTTCGTCTTGCTTGCCCTTGTGATCTTCTCGATACAAGACGCGATTTCAAAGCATCTTGGCGGCCTGTACCCACCGGTCTTCATCACCATGATCCGGTACTGGGCCTTTGCCGCCTTCGCAATTGCGTTGGCCGCGCAGTCTCGCGGTGGTCTTGCCGTCGCGGCAAGCACCAGGAGACCGGCACTTCAGATATTGCGCGGCGTCCTTCTGGCGTTCCAGATCGTCATCGTCATCATCTCGTTTTCGGTGGTCGGCCTTGCACATTCGCAAGCGATCTTCTCTTCCGGACCGCTTTTCGTGGCGCTGCTCTCCATGCCGCTGCTTGGCGAGCGTGTCGGATGGCGACGATGGACGGCGATCATCATCGGGTTGCTCGGCGTTCTGCTGATCCTGAAACCGAACGATAGCTCGTTCGATATCAAGTTCCTGATCCCCATTTCTTCGGCCCTGATCTTTGCGATCTATGTCATCTCGACGCGGCTGGTCAGCCGGGACGATAGCTCGATCACCAGCTTTTTCTACACCGGCGTCGCGGGTGCCGTGGCGATCACCACCGTCGGTCCGTTCTACTGGACGACGCTGGCGCCACAGGACTGGGCCTGGATGCTGATGCTCTGCATCACCGGGACGACGAGCCATTTTTTCCTGATCAAAGCCTACGAACTGCTCGACGCATCGGAAGTCCAGCCGCTCACCTATCTCCAGCTGGTCTTCGCCTCGATCATCGGCGTGTCCGTCTTCGGCGAGACGCTGAACCTCAACATGATCGTTGGCTCAGCGATCGTCGTCTGCGCCGGGATTTTCACCGTCTGGCGCGAAAGTGTCGTTGCCCGGCGCAACGCGAGGCAACCGGGGCCACCATCATCGCAGACGCTGACCTAAGCCGACACTTCCGGTTTATCCGGCAATGCCCAGTCGATCGGCTTGCGGCCCTTCGACACGAGAAAGTCGTTGGCCTTGGAAAACGGCTTGCTGCCAAAGAACCCGTTATGGGCCGACAGCGGCGATGGATGCGGCGACCGGATCACGAGATGGCGGGATTGGTCGACGAAGGCCGCCTTCTTCTGGGCGTAGGATCCCCAAAGGATGAAAACGACGGGATGCTCCTGTTCGTTGATGGCGCGGATGATCGCATCGGTGAACCTCTCCCAGCCCTTGCCCTGATGTGAAGCGGCCATTGCCCGCTCCACCGTCAGCACGCTGTTGAGCAGCAGCACGCCCTGCCGCGCCCAGTTTTCGAGAAAACCGTGACGGGCCGGCGGAATGCCCATATCGCTCTGCAGTTCCTTGTAGATGTTGACCAGCGATGGCGGCGAGCGGACACCGGGTTTGACGCTGAAGGACAGTCCGTGCGCCTGCCCTTCGCCGTGATACGGGTCTTGTCCGAGGATGACGACACGGACCTTGTCGAGCGGCGTCAAATCCAGCGCGCGGAAATATTCAGGTCCCTTGGGAAAAATCTGCTTGCCGCTGTTTTTCTCTTCAAGCAGGAATTTTTTCAGTGCGGCCATATAGGGGCTGGAAAATTCCGCCGCCAACGCCGCTTTCCAGCTTTCCTCGATCTTCACACTTGATTCCATGGCGCTGGAAACCTCTCCATTCCCGGTCCTGTCGGCAGGGCAAATCTAACGCCGGGCCGGTTCATGGCAAGCGCCAATGCGAATGGCAGGGCGAATGAGTTTCAATATATTTTGATGAATATAACGCTGGCCAATCTCGATACACCGTTATATCTAAAGGAATATCTCGAAACCAAATGGGGGACCGCATGCGCATAGAACGTCGAACCTTGCTGAAATTTCTCGGAACTGCCGTCGCGGCGATCTGGATTGGCGGAATGCCGCTGGCCCAGCCTGCAGCCGCAGCCGAAAAGGTCACCGTCTTTGCCGCGGCAAGCCTCAAGAACGCGCTCGATGCCGTCAATGCCGAGTGGCAGAAGGAGGCCGGCAAGGAAACGACGGTCTCCTACGCAGCAAGTTCGGCTCTCGCCAAGCAGATCGAATCCGGTGCGCCGGCCGATGTCTTCATCTCCGCTGACCTCGCCTGGATGGACTATGTTGCTGAAAAGAAGCTGATCAAGGACGATACCCGCGCCAACCTGCTCGGCAACCGTATCGTGCTGGTGACCGGCAACCAGGATGCTGCACCGGTCGATATCAAGCAGGGATTTGACCTGAAGGGACTGCTCGGTGACGAAAAACTCGCCATGGGTGCTGTTGATTCCGTGCCTGCAGGCAAATACGGCAAGGCAGCGCTGGAAAAGCTCGGCGTCTGGTCGTCCGTCGAGAAGAACGTCGCGGGCGCCGAAAACGTCCGTGCCGCTCTTCTCCTCGTCTCCAAGGGCGAAGCGCCGTATGGCATCGTCTACCAGACGGACGCCGCCGCCGACAAAGGCGTGAAGGTTGCCGGTACCTTCCCGGAAGACAGCCATCCGCCGATCGTCTACCCGATCGCCATCACCACCGACAGCAAGAACCCGGACGCCGCCGCTTACGTCGATTTCGTCAAGTCGGCCAAGGCAGCAGCACTTTTCGAGGCACAGGGCTTTACCATCCTGAAATAAGACTGCCCCGAAAAAACACTGCATGCGCTCTATCCGTAAAAGGATGGAGCGCATATCGTCTGGCCGTCAAAGACGGAGCACAAGCATTTGGACTGGCTGGTTTTGAGCGACGCGGAATGGACGGCGATCCGCCTCAGCCTGCGCGTGTCGCTGGTCGCCATGCTCGCCAGCCTGCCCTTTGCGATCGCCATTGCCATGGTTTTGGCGCGAGGCCGCTTCTGGGGGAGGTCGATCCTCAACGGCATTGTTCACCTTCCCCTAATCCTGCCCCCGGTAGTCACCGGCTTTCTTCTCCTGATCCTGTTTGGAAAACGCGGACCGATCGGTGCGTTTCTCGCCGAATATACCGGTATTGTCTTCTCCTTTCGCTGGACCGGCGCAGCCCTTGCCTGCGCCGTCATGGCCTTTCCGCTGATGGTGCGCAGCATCCGGCTGTCGATCGAGGCGGTCGATCGCAGGCTTGAACAGGCGGCAGCAACGCTCGGTGCCGGGCCACAATGGGTTTTCCTCACGGTGACGCTGCCCCTCGTCCTGCCCGGCATCATCGCCGGCATGATCCTCGCTTTCGCCAAGGCCATGGGCGAGTTCGGCGCGACAATCACCTTCGTCTCCAATATCCCCGGCGAGACCCAGACGCTGTCCTCGGCGATCTACACCTTTACCCAGGTTCCCGGCGGCGATGCCGGTGCATTTCGCCTGACCCTCATCTCCATCGTCATTTCCATGGCCGCTCTGATGGTCTCGGAGGTTCTGGCTAACCTCGCGGCGAAGAAGGTGGATGCGGTATGAGCCTTGTCGTCGACACCCAGCACCGGCTCGGCGCATTCTCCGTCGAAGCGTCGTTTTCATCAGACCGGGGCGTGACTGCCCTCTTCGGACGTTCCGGATCTGGCAAGACGTCGCTGATCAACATCATCGCCGGACTGTTGCGTCCTGATAGCGGGCGGCTCGCGTTCAACGGCGATGTTCTGGTCGATAGCGACAATCGGATTTTCGTGCCCGCACACAAACGGCGCTTCGGCTATGTCTTTCAGGAAGCGCGTCTCTTTCCGCATCTGAGTGTCCGGCGAAACCTCAATTATGGCCGCTGGTTTGCACGACGCAACAATAACGGACCGAATTTCAATCATATCGTCGATCTGCTCGGCGTCGGGGCACTGCTTGACCGCGCGCCGGCCAATCTGTCGGGTGGCGAAAAGCAGCGCATCGCCATCGGCCGGGCGCTGCTATCCAATCCGCGCCTGCTCCTGATGGACGAACCCCTGGCCGCCCTCGACGAGGAGCGCAAGGCGGAAATCCTGCCTTATCTGGAACGTCTGCGCGATGAAACCGCTATCCCCATCATTTATGTCAGCCACTCGGTCGCGGAGGTCGCGCGGCTGGCCAACAAGGTCATCATTCTGGAGGATGGCCGGATCAGCGCTTCCGGAGATGCAGCAACCATCCTCAGCCTGCCCTCATCGGCGGTCAGCCGCCGTGAGGCGGGCGCGGTGATCGACGGCATCGTCGGATCGACGGATGCCGAGCGTCAGATCACGGTCATCCGCGCCGGCAACGCAGAGATTCGCGTACCACACCTGGATGCCGGCGCCGGAAAAGCAGTTCGCCTTCACATCGCGGCCCGCGACGTGATGCTGGCAACCAGCAAGCCGGAGGGACTGAGCGCGCTCAACATTCTTCCGGGAAACATCATGGAGATCGGCGAGGCTACGCAGGGCATGGTGGATGTCCGGCTGGATTGCGGCGGCGTGACGATCGTTTCGCGCGTGACGGCCCTATCCCGCGACATGCTCGCTCTAACGGTCGGCAAGCCGGTTCATGCTGTTATCAAGAGTGTCGCTCTGGATCTGTGACCGTACCATCCGCGGCCGAGGCGTTCGGATTGCGATTTTCTTCCAACCAAGCCAGCTCCGTCGCAAGCGCGGCGTCCAGCTTTTCCTCCATGGCCCGGAAACGGCGGATCAGTTCCTCGCCGAAGGGCGTCACCACTGCTCCACCGCCCTGCTTTCCCCCGCGCTGCGATTCGACTGCATCCTGTGTGAACATCCGGTTCAGCGCGCTGACCAGCAGCCATGCCCGCCGGTAGGACATGTCCATGGCGCGGCCCGCAGCGGAAATTGATCCGGTCTCGCGGATATGTTCGAGCAGTGTGATCTTGCCCCGGCCCAACCGCTCGGCACGGGGAAAATCAACCCTGAGGATCGGGTTCAGACCGGTGATGTTTTTCTTGCTCATGCGGGTATGCGGCGCCTCTTGCGGTTCGAAAAGACTATAGCCCGCATTGGCCTGTGTACAGCTTCCGCCGGCTCAGCCCGACATCTGGTCAAAGGATAATCCCACTTTCTGCATCTCTTCGTGCGGAAGCATGCGGATTATCGAAACGGTTTCCTCGATCTATATGATGGCGGCCACACGCAGCCAAGGACCTCGGCACGAGGAAAACCATTCTCCCCACCGGGCTCCTCCGGTATCGGCAAGCAGCCGCCTTCCAATGAGGGCGGCCGCTCTGAAAGCTACAGGCCTTAAATCCTCAGCCCGGTTTTATCATCGAAGATATGAACATCTGCCGGAAGAACGGAAATATCGATGACATCCCCTGTCTTGACTGCTCTTCGCGAGGTCTCGACGATCGTGACTTCCGCCTCAGTCGATGTTGTGATGTAGGTTGCCGATCCGGTCGTCTCGACGATGCCGACCGGCAGCCGGAAGACGCCCTGGCCGGGCTCGACGAAATGGAGATGTTCCGGCCTCAGACCCGCCGTCACCTTGCGGCCGGGTTGCAGTTGGCGATCGAGAACGATGGTCTGCTTTTCCCCGACATCGACGGCCAGCGATCGGCCATCTTCGCCCACCGTCGCCGGCACGAAATTCATTGCCGGGGAACCGATGAAACCGGCGACGAACTTGTTGGCGGGCCGGTCGTAAAGCTCCAGCGGTGCGCCCTGCTGCTCGATCACGCCGTCCTTCATGACCACGACATGGTCGGCCATGGTCATTGCCTCGATCTGGTCATGGGTCACATAGACCGACGTTGCACCAAGCCGGTCATGCAGGGTGCGGATTTCCTTGCGCATGTGAACGCGTAGCGCCGCGTCGAGGTTGGACAGCGGCTCATCGAACAGGAAAGCCTTGGGGTGACGAATGATGGCACGGCTCATGGCGACGCGCTGGCGCTGGCCACCGGAGAGTTCGCGCGGATAGCGACCGAGAAGTTGCGAGAGGCCTGTGGTCGCAGCGACCTCCTCCGCCGCTTTCTTTGCCTCCGCCTTGCCGACGCCGCGAATGCGCAGGCTGTAGGTCAGGTTCTGCTCCACCGTCATATGCGGATAAAGCGCATAGGATTGGAACACCATGGCGATGTCGCGTTTGCGCGGCGGCACGTTGTTCATCAGTTCACCGGCGATCCTCATATCGCCCGTCGAGATGCTTTCAAGTCCCGCCAGCGAGCGCAGCAGTGTGGACTTGCCGCAGCCGGACGGGCCAACGAGGGCGACAAAAGTCCCCTTCGCAATGCTGAGTTCGATGTTTTTCAGCGCATGCAAGGCACCATAGTATTTGTTGACGCCCGAGAGCTCGATCTGCTTGGTCATTTGATGGCTCCCGAAGTAAGGCCGGAGACGATGCGCCGCTGCAACAGCACGAAGATGGCGAGAATGGGGGTCACGTAGATCGTGGCATAGGCCATGATGTTGTTCCATTCGTTGGTGTTCGGCCCCATGAAGGAATTGAGGCCAACGCTGGCGGGCTGCAGTTCCACCGCCTGAATGATCGACTTCGAATAGACGAACTCGCCGAAGGCCTGCATGAAGATGAGAATGGCGCTGACAAGGATGCCGTTTCGGGCAAGCGGCAGCACGATGGTGAAGAAGGCGCCGACGCGGGAATTGCCATCTACGAGAGCCGCCTCCTCCAACTCCTGCGGAACGGCCATGAAGGTGGCGCGCACCAACACGACGAAGAACGGCATACTCTTGGCGGCAATGGCGATGATCACCGCCAGACGCGGATAGTTCAGCATGCCGAGCTGCGAGAAGCCGACGAAGATCGGCGTGATCATCAGGGACGCCGGCAGGACCTGCAGCATCAGGATCAGGAAAAGCCCGATATCGACCCAGACGTTGCGATAACGCGCCAGCACATAGGCGCACCCGACGCCGAGCACGGTGATCAGCGTGACCGAGCCGAACGCGATGATCAGCGAGTTCCAGAGGTAGCGGCCCATGCCCCGGCTTTCCCAGACGAAGGCATAGGTGGCCCATTGCGGCTCCGACGGCCAGAAGCTTGGCGGCGTCGCGAACATTTCCGAGCCGCTTTTCAGCGCCGTGATGTACATCCAGTAGAGCGGAAACAGATAGATCGCCGCCATGATGATGGCGATGACGAGCATCAGGCGATTGCGGTTGGTGTCGCTCATCCGCGCACCTCATGGCGTGTGGAGCGGACATAGACGACCGAGGCGAACATGACGAAGACGATCATGATGACCGAGATCGTCGCGCCCTTGGCAAAGTCATATTGCCGGAAAGACAGGTCCCAGGCCCAGTACTGCGTGACGTTGGACGAATTGTTCGGCCCGCCGGAGGTGATCGCAGCGAAGAGGTCGAACTGCTGTAGGGTGAAGATCAGGCCGAGCGAGATGATGGCGCCGATGGTTGAGCGCATCATCGGCAGGGTGATCGTCCAGAAGCGCTGCCAGGCGTTTGCGCCGTCGAGTTCGGCGGCCTCATAGAGATCGCCGGGAATGCTCGCCAGACCGACGGACAAAAGGATCATGTTGAAGGCTGTCCCGAGCCAGATGTTGGCCATGATGACGGCATAGAGCGAATAGTTGGGATCGGAGCGCCAGAAGATATTGCCGGAGATGATACCGCTTTCCTTCAAGATGAAGTTCAGCACGCCGAAATCGCCCGACAGGATCCAGTTCCAGATGGCGCCGACGACCAGGCCGGGCATCACCCAGGAGACGAGGAACAGGCCGCGCAGCCAGGAAGCGCCTGGAAAATTCACCCAGAAGAACAGCGCCAGCCCGAAGCCGATCAGGAACTGCCCGGCAATCGACCCGATGACGAAGATCGCCGTATTGCCGAGGATCGGCCATGTTTCCGGCTGGGCGAACAGATCGGTGTAGTTCTTGAAGCCGACAAAGGGACGCAGGAACGTGCCGAGGCTGAACATGTCAACCTCCTGAAAGCTCATCAGGACATTGTAGAGCAGCGGCAGGCCTGCCATCAGGAACAGAAAACCGAGTGGAAAGGCAACGAGCACGATATCGAAACCGCGGCCATCCCTGACGCTGGAAAGGAGCCTCTTCATGGGGCCTCCGATGCTCCGAACGGGGCTGCCTGACGCATTCGCGCGGGAGACAACCCCTTCCGGGAGGAAATGTTGGATGGCTGACAAACAGCCATCCGGTGGCACGGGAGATCAGCCCAATACAGCCTTGATCTTCTCGGCGGCCTGATCAAGCGCATCCTTTGCACTCGATTGACCCGTCAAGGCCGCCTGGATGGCATCCTGGATCGCCTTGGAGATCTTCGGCCATTCCGGATGCGGACCGCGGGGTTTCGCGTATTTCAACTGCTCGAGGAACACCTTGAGCCCGGCATCCTTGAGCGCCTGCCCGGTTTCGGGGATCGAGATGTCCGAGCGGGCCGGAAGCTGGCCGTAGTTCTTGAACATCTTGTCGTCCTGCGAGGCGAAATATTCGAGCGCCTTGAAGGCTTCCTCCGGATGCTTGGTCGAGGCGAAGATCGCCCAGTTGAAGTCGCCCATAGCCGATGAACGCTCGGCACCTTCCTTCGGCACCGGCAGCAGCGTCACGCCCCAGTCGAACTTCGCTTCCTGCGTCATGCGGTCGAGTTCCCACGGGCCGGAGATCGCCATGGCGGCATTGCCGGAGTTGAACGTGCCGGTCGAATCCCACTGGCCGCGAGTCAGCGTATCGGGCGAGGCAAGCTTCTCGTCCATGATGGTCTTCCAGACCTCAAGCGCCTTCACGGCCCCTTCGGAATTGATGTTTTCATAGCTGCCGCCGCCCATCTGCGCCCAGGGCAGGAACTGGAAGGTGCCTTCTTCATTGGCCTTGGCCGAGAAGGCAAGGCCATAGACGTTGGCCGCCGGATCGGTCAGCTTGCGCGCATCCTCGACAAGCTCGTCCCAGGTCTGCGGCGGCTTGTTGGGGTCGAGCCCCTTCGCCTTGAACATGTCCTTGTTGTAGTAGAGCGCGATCGTGTTTGTTGCCTTCGGTACGCCGTAATATTTGCCGTCCCATTCGACCGATTTCAGCGGACCGGGGAAATAGTTCTCCGGCTTGATCACCGTCGATTTCGAAATCATGTCGGTGAGGTCAAGGAAGGCGCCGCGCGACGAAAACAGCGCATGCTCCGGATTGTCGATCGCGATGATATCGGGCGCCTGACCGGTCGAATAGGCGCGCATGGCCTCGCTCACCACATCGTCGAACTGGATCTGGCGATACTCGATCTGGATGCCGTTGTTGAGCTTGTTGAAGTCCGCCACCAGATGGGGTGCCGGCTGAATGTCGCGGTCAAGCGACCAGACGGTAAGCTTCACGTCTTCCGCCTTCGCGGAAAGACCGAACATCGAAACGCTTGCAAGTGCCAGCGCACCGATGACTGCATATTTGCGGATACCCATAATTTTCCTCCTTGTGGTTATCCATCGGCCGTCATCCTCCATGCCGGCCTTCCTCAGTCCATGTCATTCCCGTCGGACCGGCCTGATTGTTCAGGCCGAGCTGAGCAGTCAGATCGGGTCGACGACGAAATCGCCGCCCCGGCAAGTCTTCAGATAATTCAGGCCATGAACCTGGCCGGTCATTTCGAGTGCGTCGCGATAGACCGGATCATGCCAGCCCTCGATGTCGATCGAGCCGGACCAGCCGGCAAGCCGCAGCTCGGAAATCACATCCGTCCAGTTGGTGTCGCCGAACCCCGGCGTCCGCATGAAGACGAACTTTTCCTTGCCGAAGATGCCGTGCTCGCGGATGACGTCCCAACGGATCGTGGCGTCCTTGCCGTGCACATGGAAGATCTTGCTTGCCCATTTGCGGATCTGCGGCAGCGGATCAATGAGATAGACCATCTGATGGCAGGGCTCCCATTCGAGCCCGATATTATCATCCGGCGTTTCGTTGAAGATCAGTTCCCAGGCGTCCGGATTGTGAGCGATGTTCCAGTCGCCTGTCGCCCAATTGCCGTCCATGGCGCAGTTTTCGAACGCGATCTTCACTCCTTTGTCCGCCGCACGCTTGGCAAGCTCGCTCCAGATTTCCTTGTAGCGCGGCAGGCTGTCCGTCAGCGGCTTGTTGCGGATACGGCCGGTAAAGCCGGCAACGCAGGTGGCGCCGAAATGATGGGCGTTGTCGATGCAATCCTTCCAGCCCTGCAGCGTATCGCGGTCGATATCCGTTGTTTCCAGCGGATTGCCGAACATGCCGAGCGTCGAAATGGTGATGTCGCGGTCGCCGATCGCCTCGACGCAACGCTTGCCGAGTTCGGCGAGGTTCTGGCCGTTGGTCGTCTGCCAGAAGAAGGGTTCGAAACTTTCGAAACCCATATCGGCGACCTGGGCAATACGTGTTGCCGCCTTGCCAGCGGATGCACTGATCATGGTGCCGATGCGGATGGCTTTTGCCGGATTGCTCATCAAACTGTCCTGTTCTTCATAGGGTCACGCGCTGCTTGGTGCGGGCGCTTTCGATCGCCGCGAACACCATGGCAAGGCTGTTGATATTGTCATTGCCAACCGTTTCCGGGTTGCGGCCGGTTTTGATGGCCGCGAGGAAGTCCGCGATGACGCTGGCGTGGCCGTGGGTCTGCGCCTCGTCGGCCGGTTGCGGCACTTCGATGGCCTCGATCGGACGGAAAAAACCTTCGGTTCCGGCGACGACACCTGTCTGGAAACCGTCGGCACCATCCCAGAGCAGCGTGCCCTTGGTGCCGATGATCCGCCACTGGCTTTCCCAGCTGGTATTCGCCCCTTCGGCACACCACGAGCCGCGATAGGTGAAAGTCACGTCGTCGGAAAATTCGAAGATCGCATTGGCCGCGGCGCCATGCGCATACCAGGAACCGCGCGGATTGCCCTCGTGGCAATAAACCGCGACCGGCACCTTGTCGGCGACGAAGCGGGCGGCGTCGAATGTGTGGATGGCCATGTCGAGCAACAGCACATTGTCCATCTCTTCTCTGAACCCGCCGAAATGCGCACCGATGAAGAAATCGCAATGGATGGCCGTCAGTTCGCCGAGCGCACCGCTTTCAACCAGGCGACGGATACGGCGAATACCCGAGATAAAACGGCGGTTCTGGACGATGGCATGGACTTTTCCGGCAGTCGCAGCCTGGGCGATCAGCGACCGCCCTTCCTCGATCGAAGACGCCATCGGCTTCTCGCTCAGCACATGGCATCCATGCGCCAACGCGGTCGCAACCACATCGTGACGGGCGGACGGGATAACGACATCGAAAACCAGATCGGCCAAGGTCATTGCCAACACATCCGCAAGGTCCGAGCCGATGACCGCATCGGTCAGTCCAAACTCTTCGGCAAGCTTCTCTGCCGCCGCCGGATTGACGTCGACGAGTCCGACGACATCAACCGTAGAGCGAATTTCCGGGGTGTCTGCGATGGCTTTGAGCCAGCCTTTGGCCATAGCTCCGCATCCGCACAAAACTGCACGCAAAATGGGATTCCCCTCCTCGAAGTCTACGGTTTTCGCTCCATTTCGATCACCGTAAACGTTTACGGTACTATGAACGATTTTTGAAACGTGTCAATAGATGAGCGTCAGGTATCAAAATCGCACGTTGAAAGCGGCTGGAATGACGGGCATACGCAGGCTTGCGCAACATCTGGATATTTCCATCGGGACCGTTTCGCGGGCCTTGAATGGGCGGCCTGATGTCAACGAGGAAACGCGCCGAAAGGTTCTCGAAGCCGCCGCCGAACTCGGCTATGTGCCCAACCAGTCCGGCCGCAGCCTGCGCCAGGGCACCACCAACATCATCGGCTTCATGATGCAGACCGGCACCGAGATCACCGGTCAGGGCGATACGTTCTTCATGAGTGTTTTCGACGGGGTGCAGACGGTGTTTGCCCGCCATCATCTCGATCTGGTCGCCCTGCTCTGCTCGTCGGAAGAGGACCCGGACGATTATCTCCGCCGCGTCGTCGCCCGTGGCTTTGCCGACGGCCTTATTCTGTCGGCCACCCAGCGACACGATGCGCGTTTCGAATTTCTCGCCAAACGTAAAATCCCCTTTGTCACGCTGGGGCGCAGCCTGACCGATGTCGGTCAGCCCTGGCTCGATCTGGATTTCGAAGGCATGGCCCAGATTTCGATCGATCGGCTGGTAGCAAGAGGTCACCGGCGTATCGCCGTGACAAGGCCGCATGACGACATCAACCTTGGCCATCTCTTCGTCGATCAAAGTGCCAGGGCCCTTGCGGCGCGCGGATTGACACTCGATCCCGATCTCGTCTTCAGTTCGAAGCCGAACGAAGCTGGCGGCTATCATGTCGCCCAGCAACTGCTGGCCAAGAAGGACCGGCCAACCGCAATCCTGCTGGTCAACGAGACGATTGCCATCGGCTTTTATCGTGGCCTCAGCGAAGCCGGTCTCAAGCCCGGGCGCGATATCGCCGTCATCGGGCGCCAGAGCCCGCAATCGCATTTCCTTTCGCCAAGCCTCACCGGCTTCACGCTGTCGCGGCGCGATCTGGGCATCGCGCTGGCGGAAGCATTGCTCGCCACCATGCCGGCCTTCAGCCATTTCTATCCGGATGCGGATCTTCGGAAAGTCTGGCCGGAAGATCTTGTCGAAGGCGAGAGCGACGCTTTCTCCCTGCCTGCCTGACGGATAATACGGTTCGGCATCCGGCCAATCTTCGCCACTTGAACAACAGCCGTATACCGTGCACATCGAAGATATCTCTCTTCGATGTCGGAACCCTCACCCATGCCCGGCCCCATCCTCGACCACAGCGACACCGACCGCACCCTTCCGAAAAAAGCCGACGTCGTCATCATCGGCGGCGGCATCATCGGGGTGAGCACGGCGCTTTTCCTTACCGAACGCGGCGTTGATGTCGTGCTCTGCGAAAAGGGTGTTCTCGGCGGCGAGCAGTCCAGCCGCAATTGGGGCTGGGTCCGGGTCATGGGCCGCGACCGGCGCGAAATTCCGCTGGCGATCGAAGCCCTGAAAATCTGGGATGGGCTGGACGCGCGCGTTGCCGGCCAGACCGGATTTCACCGCTCGGGGATTGTCTATATCTCCGAGAACGAAACGGATGTCGCCAACCGCGATGCCTGGCTGAAACTGGCTCAGGCCCACGGACTCGACACACGCCAGATCGGACCCGACGAGACCGCTGCAGTAATGCTGGGCTCCGGGCGACGTTACGAGGGCGCGCTCTACACGCCAAGCGATGGCCGCGCCGAACCGCAAAAGGCGGTGCCGGCGATTGCGATGGGTGCGCGCCGGGCCGGTGCCCGCATCCTGACAGGCTGCGCCGTGCGTGGCATCGAGAAAAGTGGTGGCCGCATCAGCGCCGTCATCACCGAGAAGGGCCGAATCGAGACTTCCGCAATCGTGCTTGCCGGCGGCGCCTGGTCGCGCCTGTTCTGCAAGGGACTTGGCATCCGGTTGCCGCAATTGAAAGTGCGCAACTCGGTGCTGCGCACCAGTGCGGTGAACCGCGGACCGGACGGCGCAGGCGCCACCGCGACCTACGCCTATCGGAAACGGCTGGATGGTGGCTACACCATCGCCAGTGGCGGCATCAACATGCACGCGCTGGTGCCGGACAGCTTTGCCTTCTTCCGCGATTTCCAATCCGCCAGGAAGGCCGAGGGCGACGCGGTGCAACTCGGTCTTAGCGCTCGAAGCTGGCAGGAACTGTTCGAAATCTCCGCAGTCCCCCTCGATCGGCCCGGTGCATTCGAACGGCATCGAATTCTCGATCCGAATCCGGATGGCAGATCCGCCTTGAACGCGCTCGAGGCGGCTACGGAGGCTCTGCCGGTGCTGCGTGATGCGAAAGTCGAGCAGATCTGGGCGGGCCTGATCGATGTGACGCCGGACGCGGTCCCGGTCATTTCCACCCTCAACAACCTTCCCGGCCTGGTTATTGCGACCGGATTTTCGGGCCACGGCTTCGGGATAGGTCCGGGCGCCGGACATCTCGCTGCCGATCTGGTCACGGGCAACACACCGATCGTGGATCCTGCGCCGTTCCGTTTCAGCCGTTTTTCCGACGGAACGCCGATCGAGATTGCACCGCCGGTCTGAGCACGACCTGCCGCTACCAGCGCAGGGATGCCGTCTGCACCGGCGCATCCCAAAGCGCGGCGAAACGATCGTCGAGCACGGTGACCGTGATGGAGATGCCCGCCATATCGAGAGACGTGACGTAAGTTCCAACGAGGCTACGCGCGACAACCAGGCCACGCCGCTCGAAGAATGCTCGCGCCAGACCGAAAACGAGATAGAGTTCCGACAGCGGCGTTCCGCCGAGCCCGTTGACAAAAAGCAAGACCGATTTTCCGTCGAGCGAGCCGAAGTCATCCAGAATATGTCCACAGATCAGCGCGACGATCGCCGATGCGTCGGTCATTTCGTCGCGCGAACGACCCGGTTCGCCGTGGATGCCGACACCGATTTCCATCTCATTTGGTCCGAGCACGAATGTCTCGCGCGTCGTCTGCGGCACCGTCGTCCCCTTCAGCGCCACGCCCATCGTGCGGGTTGCAGCAACGACCGCGTCCCCCAGAACCTTCAACTCATCCAGCGCAGCACCGGCCTGCGCAGCCGCCCCGACAATCTTCTCGACAACGAGCGTGCCGGCCACGCCGCGCCGGCCTGTTCCCCGTGCCGAGCGCTCGACAGCGATATCGTCGTTGACGACGACGGTCTCGATGCGGTTCGTTCCGCCTGATATCGCCATTTCGGCGGCCATCTCGAAGTTCATCACGTCGCCATCGTAATTCTTGACGATCAGCAACGTTCCGGCGCCGTTGTCCGTTTCGCGGATGGCGGCAAGGATCTGATCCGGTGTCGGCGAGGTGAAGACGTGGCCCGTACAGGCGGCGTCCAGCATGCCCTGTCCGACGAAGCCCGTGTGCATCGGCTCATGGCCGGCGCCGCCGCCGGAAATGATCGCGACCTTGGCCGGGCTCAGCGCCCGGCGCCGGACGTATTTTCGCCCTTCGCCGAACACGACGATATCGCCATGCGCCGCAACGAAACCCTCCAGACAGTCCTGCGCCAGCGTCCCGGCGCCGTTCATGAACTTCTTCATCTCCTGCTCCCAGCAGCAATCGTATCCGAGCAGGACGAATTTTCCAGTGTCGTGACGAAGGAAGCGGCAAGGAAGGCCATGTCAGTCTCCCTCGCCGGAAATCAGCACGATCTTCTGAATGAAATCCTGGATCGCCTCGTCGAGCAGCCGGTTTTTTCGCTCATCGCCGAAATCGGCGACCATGACCGTCAATTGCCTGAGGCCGCCGGCATTGCCGAGATCGGGCAGCTTGCCCGGATGCGCCAGCTGATAGGCTTGAAGGAAACGGTCCTGCTCGACCTTGCTGACATGGCAGACCTGGAAGATCGTTGCCAGATGCCGGGCCGGCAGCGGCGTCGCATAGCCCGGACTGGTGATTTGAGTGACGAAGCTGCGATGTTTACCGAGAGCCACGGCAAGACGCTGGCGCGTGCCGGATGGCCGGTTGTCGATGATCGCGGCAAGGATTGCCTTATAGCCCACAATGGCATCTTCATTTGCGTCGCGTGCCATGTCAGCCGTCCACTCCTGCCTGCTCCAGCACCGTCCTTACGGCTGCAAGCTGCGAGGGAGCAACGGAAATCTGCCGAATGCCGCCTGCGATCACCGATGGAAGACGCGCCGGGTCGCCTGCCAGATCGCCGCAGATGCCGATCGGTTTACCCATGTCATGCGCAACAGCCACCGTCTGCGCGATGAGCCGCAACAAGGTTGGCGCAGCCTGTCGATAGAGATCGACGACCGCGGGATTGTCGCGCGCAGCCGCGGTCAGATATTGCGCCAGGTCGTTGGTTCCAAGCGAAAAGAAATCCGCATCCCCGAACGTATCGAGCATGATGGCGGCGGCAGGAACTTCTACCATCATCCCGATGGCAGGCATGCTGATCGCAATGTGCCTGTCAGCGAGAACAACCGCTTCTTCCTCAAAAATCCGCCTTGTGTCCTCGACCTCTCCGGGAAGGGTAACCATCGGCAGGAGGACTTTCAACGGCCCGAACGCTGCGGCCCGCAACAGCGCCCGCACCTGGATGCGCAACATCACCGGCATTGCCAATAGCAGGCGAATGCCGCGCAGGCCGAGAAACGGATTGCGCTCCTCGACACCGAAACCGCCGAGCGGCTTGTCGCCGCCAAGATCGAAAAGACGGATGGTGACCGGCTTGCCATCAGCCCATTTCAGCATCTCACAGTACAATTGGAATTGCTTTTCCTCATTGGCCAAATCCGCCGCGGAAGACAGAAGGAATTCTGTCCGCAAAAGGCCGATGCCGTCACAAGCGTGGGGATCGAGGCTGCGAATATCGGAGATATCGCTGATATTGACCAGGAGTTCGACGGCACTCCTCGATACGATACCGGAGACCCCAGGTTCAGACCTGCGCGTTATCGGGAGCGCTGTTCTTTCGCCCTTGGCCAGAACCGCAATATCTGCGTGGCTCGGATCCACCACGACAAGGCCGCTGTCCCCATCGACCAGGACCGGCGTCTCGGGGTCCACGACAAAGCTGCCGATGCCGACGGCCATGGGCACGTCCTTGGAGCGGGCGAGCAGCGCCACGTGGCTGGCGGTGCTTCCCGCTTCAAGCGCAATCCCCCCGCCCCCCGTCCAGTCATGCGCGAGAAAAAGGCTGGGCGCCATGTCCCTGCCGACGAAGATCGACCCTTTGGGGAAATCGGCGGCGGGCATGCCTTCGAGCGCACGAAGGACGCGGTCGCGGATGTCGATCATATCGACCGCCCGCGCCCGTATGTCATCATCTTCCGACTGCTCGAACCCCGCTATGTATTCTTCGAGCGCCGCAACCCAGGCAAAGGCAGCGTTCTGTCCCTTGCCGATCTGCTCCGCTGCCATCTCGGCGATCACCGGGTCGCGCAGCATCTCGATCTGGAATTCGAGAATATCGGCGCTGGCCGGATCGGTCTGCGCCATAAGGCTCTCCAGCGCCGCAACGGACTCACCGATTGCCCTGTCGAGACTGTCGAATTCCAGTGATGGCGAAACCTGGTCCCCGCGCGGGCTGAGCGGCTCGGTAGAGACATGGGCCGGGCCGGTTGCGTAGCCACAGCCATTGCCCTGGCCCTGCAGCCTAAGCGCCCCGGACATGCGGTCTTTCCTCGGCGAAATCATTGGCGAACAAAGCCTCGAGAACCGCAATCGCCTCATCGGCCCGAAGGCCATGCGCCCTGATCTTCAGCGTTGATCCCTTGCGGATGCGCGCACCCATGACCTTGACGATGCTTTTCGCGTTGAGCCACAGACCGGAACGGTTGACCTCGATCTCAATGGTGCAGGGAAAGGATTTTGCAAGCCGGGTGAAAACCACGGACGGGCGCGCATGCAGGCCGACGCCATGGGTGATCAACAGCTCGACGGAAGCATTGCCACCGACTGAACTCGTTCCACCAAAGACACCGTGCCGTTTTTCCGTCATGACGGGGACAGCTCCTGTGCCGTCGCCACCACCTTTGCCAGCGATGCGCCGCCGGAGGCTTCCGCAGCGGCGATAACGGCGCCTTCGACGATCGGCGCGTTGCAGATGGCGATGCGCGCCGCCCGCCCCTTGCCGATCATTTCGATTGCCATTTCGCTGTTGGTTTCCGCACCGCCGAGATCGACGAAGACGGCGACGCCTGCCTCCGACCAGGCCTCCTCGATCGCCTTCAGGATCGCGCCCGTGTCCGTGCCAAGCCCGCCGGCCGGATTGCCGCCGCACCAGGCAAGCGGCACGCTGTCGCCAACCATCTGACGGACCATGTCGGCAGCCCCCTTTGCCACAAGCGGCGAATGGGAAACGATGACAATGCCGACATTTTCGCGTCCGCCCGTCATGCCGCGCCCGCCTTTGTCAGTTCATGGCAAACAGTTGCAGCGAGCAGCGCACAGCTGGCGGCGCCAGGGTCCATATGCCCGATCGAACGCCCTCCAAGAAACGAGGCACGCCCGCGCATGGCCTGCATGTCGATCGTCATATCGGCGAAACCCTGAATTTTCTCGGCGAGGAGTTGAAGAGGCACGTGCTTTATCAGTTCGCCGCTGAGAGGATAAAGAACGTCGAGCAACGTTTTCTCACCAAGGGACGACCGGCCGCGCTGCGCGACGGCGGCGACTGCGTGTTGAAAGACTTCGGGAAACTCCGTCTCCAGCCGGCCGGTGGAAAGCCCCCTGCCGATCTCCAGCAGCAGCGTGCCGTAAAGCGGCCCCGCTGCTCCGCCGATGCTCATCACCAGGATCGTGCCGGCGGCACTCATCGCTTCCGCAAGTGGCATTCCGGCGAGACGCTGCCGTTCGGCCGCCAACGCGTCCAGGCCCCTGCGCATGTTGGTGCCGTGATCGCCGTCGCCGATCGCGCAGTCGAGATCACAGAGATAGGCCTCCCGTGCGACAATGGCATCCCGGCACGCCTCGATCACGCGGCACATCAAGGCTGAGGGATCGACGGCAGATCTGGGTTCCCGGACAACAATCATGCGGGCTCCAGGATGCCGGCGACAGCTGCGAAAACCTCGGCCACCGCATGGGCGCCGGGATCCATCACGCCGTCAAGATCGCTTTCCCCGATATAGGCAGACCGCCCGGCCTTGGCCTTGCGCATCGCCTTCGTCGCTTCCGCCCCCTTGCGGGCCTCATCGGCGGCAGCGCGGGCACCGCCAGTCGCCAGCGCGTTCAGCGCCGGCGACAGCGCATCGACCATGGTGCGGTCACCCGGATGGGCCCCACCGTAGAAGGTCATGCGGTCGAGCCCGGCAAGCAGGGATGCAGCAAGATCCCGCCCATCCCCGCTCGCCTTGCCCGCCGCAGTAAAGAAGATCGACAGGAGAACGCCGCTCGAACCGCCCATCGCCGTAGCCAGCGTATCGCCGACGACGGCGAAAAGGGCGGCCCGATCGGCAAAGGGCAGGCTGCTCGCCTGCGAAAGGATGCTGCAGGCACCAGTCGCGACCGTCGAGCCCGTGTCGCCATCGCCGGCCTTGGCGTCCAGCCGGTTCAACTCCGGCTCAAGCGCGATCAACCGGTTGCAGATCGCGGCAAGGACGCGCTCCACCTGCGCGTCGTGGCTTGCCGCGACGGTTGTTCCCATAACTGCGACTTTCGGGGCAGGCAAGACTGCAACGGCATGAGGCACAACTGCTGGCAGCCAAGCATGAGGCGCAACGACGGAGAGCAACGCCTGCTCGCGCTCGGCGTCGAGCCCGATCAGCGACAGAGAAAAGCCATTCATGTTGAGCGCCGTCATCATCGGCCCCGGCCCGATCGTCAGCGCAACGCGGCCGGCAAAGGACGAAGCTAGGACCGCGTTGGCAATCAACGACATCTCCACCGGCGGCACCGCACCGAGATTGTTGATCAGCAGAGCATACTGCCCATCCGGCTTCATCGCAGCCGATAGCCGCTCCGTCATGATCGAGACGAGGCTGCCGGCCTCCTGCACGGTTATCTTCTCGACGCCCGGCTCGCCGTGGATGCCGAGACCCAGTTCCCCCTGATTTTCCCCCAGGCGGTCCGCGTAGGGTTGGCCAGGAATGGAGCAGGAGGAATAGGAGACACCGAGCGAAACGATATCGGCAGCGGCGGCTTTTGCCGCGGCGGCAACCGAGGCGAGGCTCTCGCCTTTTTCCGCCAGATGGCCGGCGATCTTGTGGATGAAGAGCGTGCCCGCGACACCGCGCGGCTGGTTGATATCCGGCAACGCTATATCGTCGGCGACGATGACCATCTCGACATCGAAACCTTCAGCCCGCGCCTTTTCCGCAGCCAGGCCGAAGTTCAGCCGGTCACCGGTGTAGTTCTTGACGACCAGCAGGCAGCCCGGTTTGCCGGTGACGGCACGGATCGCGGTCAGAACGGCATCGACGCTGGGAGAGGCGAATATCTCGCCCGAGACGGCAGCCGTCAGCATGCCACGGCCAACGAAACCCGCATGCGATGGCTCATGCCCTGCCCCGCCGCCGGAGATCACCGCCACACGGGACTTGTCCCAATCGGCCCGCACGATCACCTTGATGTCGGGATAGGTGTCAAGGCGGGCAAGCGTTCCGGACGAAGACGTCCGCAACAGGCCATCCAGAGCCTCGGTGACAATGTTTTCCCTGCGGTTGAAGAAATGTTTCATGGCACGCATCCAGTCCGTTTTTCGTTCCGCATCCTTCCGCCATGGCGCAAACGATGCAACCTGCTGTTTTTGACTATACAAGCCGTTGTCCGTCACCGCCGAAATAGAGAGGATCTTTCAGGGTCAGCATGATCTTGTCGCCGGGGCTGACCGGCACGTAGGGATTGGCAAGCGTCACCAGCTTGTGGCCGGCGATGCGCATATGCAGATGGCTCTGGTCGCCGAGATGCTCGATCCAATCGATCTCGGCGTTGGCAGTGCCGTTGCCCGCATGGATTTCCAGATGCTCGGTTCGCGCGCCGATCGTCTTTGTCCCCTTCGGCGGGCGACCGCCGGGAACAAGCCCTTCCGGAATGAGATTGATATGCGGCTGACCAAGCCGTGCCGCCACATGCAGATTGACCGGGTTACTATAGATCTCGCGCGGCGTGCCAAGCTGGACGAGTTCGCCGTCGTTGAGAATGCCGATGCGGTCGGCCATGGTCATCGCCTCGATCTGATCGTGGGTGACATAGAGAAGTGTCGAGCCGAGTTCGCTCTGGATACGCTTCAACTCGAGCCGCAACTCCCCCCGAAGCTTCGCATCGAGCGACGACAGCGGCTCATCCATCAGGTAGATCGACGGCTTGCGCACCAGTGCCCGGCCGATGGCGACGCGCTGCATCTCTCCGCCCGACAGCCGGGTCGAGCGGTTTTCCAGCTTGTGATCGATCCGCACCATCTTGGCGACTTCACGGACACGTCGGTCGATCTCGTCAGCGCCAAGGCGACGGGCTGGCGAACGCAGCGGAAAGGCGAGGTTTTCATAGACCGTCAGATGCGGATAGAGCGAATATTGCTGGAAGACGAAGGCGACATCGCGACCGGCGGGAGCAGCACCGGCCATGTCCTGCCCGCCGATCGTCACCCGGCCCTTGTCCGGCTTCTCCAGCCCGGCGATCAGCCTGAGCGTCGTCGTCTTGCCGGCGCCGGTGGGGCCGAGCAGTACGACGAACTCACCGTCGCGGATGGTCAGCGTCAAATTACGCACGGCTTGCGCATCGCCGAAGGACTTGCTGATGTTCTGCAGCGATACCTCAGCCATGACGGGCCTCCGTATAAAGGGATGACTTCACAGCGCGACCGGAGGCGCAGTCGAACAGCGAGAGCTTTTCGCTGTTGAGCTCAAGCCCGACGGTTTCGCCGATCCTGAAGGTCCGGTCGGCCGCGACGCGCGCCTTGAGGAGCCCTTTGCCGGTTTCGACGGCGACGATCTGGTTGGTACCGAGATATTCCGCGCCATAGACCGAGCCGCGCAGGGCCGAACTGTCGTTGAAGCGGATATGTTCCGGCCGGACGCCGAGTGCCAGTTCGCCAACCGCGAGGTCCTGATGCACCTCCGGCAGGGCAATCTCCACGCCTTCGACGGATACTGAGCGCGTACCTCTCTGCAGCCCGGACGTGAACTTCAAAAAATTCATCGGCGGCGAGCCGATGAAGTCGGCGACATACATGGAGGCCGGGCGGCTGTAGATTTCCTGCGGGGTCCCGAACTGTTCGATGATGCCGTGGTTCATGACAGCGATCTTGTCGGCCATGGCCATCGCCTCGTGCTGGTCATGGGTGACGTAGACCGTCGTTGCATGGATGCGGTTATGCAATTCCCGCAACTCATGCACCATGACCTCGCGGAATTCGGCATCGAGTGTTCCGAGCGGCTCGTCCATCAGGAAGCATTTCGGCCTCCGGACGATGGCGCGCCCGAGTGCCACGCGCTGCCGGTCGCCGCCGGCCAATCCTGACACCGAGCGATCGAGGATATGGCTGATCTGCAGAAGCCTGGCCGTCTCTTCGACACGCGCCTTGATTTCGGCTTTCGACACGCCCTGGGACAAGAGCGGAAAGCCGATGTTCTTGCGTACGTTCATGTGCGGATAAAGCGCAAAGAGCTGGAAGACGAAGGCAATGTCGCGGGCGCTCGCGCGGTTGAAGGTGACATCCTCGCCATCGAGGAAAATCTTGCCGCTGGTTGGCAACTCAAGGCCGGCGATCATCCGCAGCGTCGTCGTCTTGCCGCAGCCCGACGGCCCGAGCAACGCCAGAAACTCGCCGTCGGCAACGGTGAAGCTTGAATCCTCGACCGCGACGAAGTCGGCGAATTGCTTGCGGAGATTTTCGATCCGGATTTCAGCCATGGTTCACTCCGGAAATTTCGAGACGATGATGAACATCACGGTGCCAGCTAAGAGCGTCACCAGCGAATAGGTGTAGAGCACCAGTGCGAACGGCTGGAACAGCATCAGGAAGCCGATGGCGATCAGCGCCGTCGCGACATTTTCCATCGGTCCGCGCCGAAGGAAGAAGGGGCGTCTTTTGCGGGGAGTCGTCGTGTCCATGGTCATTTCCGCACCGCTCCGAAGGTAATGCCGCGCAGCAGCTGTTTGCGCAGCAGGATGGTGAAGACGAGGATCGGCACGAGGAAGATCGTCGTCCCGGCGGCGACCGCTGGCCAGTCCTGCCCGCCCTCACCGATGATCGTCGGGATGAAAGGCGGCGCGGTCTGTGCCGAGCCGGACGTCAGCAAAACAGCAAAGGCATACTCGTTCCAGGCAAAGATCAGGCAGAAAATGGCCGTGGCAGCGATGCCGGTCGTTGCCTGCGGCAGCACGACCCTCCAGAAGGCCTGCAGCCGCGTATAGCCGTCGATCATCGCCGCTTCCTCGTATTCTCGCGGAATTTCGTCGATGAAGCCCTTGAGCAGCCAGACGGCCAGCGACACGTTGACGGCGGTGTAGAGCAGGATCATGCCGAGCGCCGTGTCGGACAGGCCAAGCTGCCGGTACATCAGGTAGATGGGGATGGCGACAGCGATCGGCGGCATCATCCGGGTGGAGAGAATGAAGAATAGCAGATCGTCGGCAAGCGGCACCTTGAAGCGTGAGAAGCCATAGGCGGCCAGCGTCCCGAGAGAGACCGCAAGGAATGTCGAGCCGAAGGCGATGATCAGTGAATTCTGGAAACGGGGCCAGTAGTTCGAAGCGCCGGCGATCACCATGTTGCGGTTGCGGGTGATCTCGTCACAGGTCGATGTCGGCGCACCGAGCGACTGGATATAGTCCGGTGTCTGGCGGGTCCGCGTCGTGAACAGGTTGCAATAACCCTCCAGCGTCGGTTGGAAGACGATCTTCGGCGGATAGCTGATCGAATCCGGCGGCGACTTGAAGCTCGTCAGGAAAATCCAGGCGAGCGGCACCATGGTGATCACCGCATAGAGGATGACGATGGCACCGGCGATGCGCTTGGACGTGCTGCTCGGTTCGACGACGGAGTGGGCTGCGTTTGCGGTGCTCATCGTTGTTTCACCTTGTTCAGCGCTTTGACGTAAATATTGGCGAGGCCGAAGACGGCGACGAAAAGGATGATCGCGAAGGCCGAGGCCCGGCCGGTGCGCCAGCTTTCGAAAGCCTCCCTCTTCAGCGTGATCGATGCCACTTCCGTGGTCGAGCCAGGTCCGCCACCGGTGAGCAGCACCACCATGTCGAACATCTTGAAATTCTCGATAGCGCGGAAGAGCACGGCCAGCATGATGAAGGGCAGCGCCATCGGCACCGTGATCGACCAGAACTGCCGCCAGGCCGACGCGCGGTCCACTTCTGCCGCCTCGTAGAGGTAGTCCGGGATCGAACGAAGGCCGGCAAGGCAGATCAGCATCACATAGGGCGTCCACATCCAGGTATCGACGATGATGATCGCCCAGGGAGACAGCGCGACCGAGCCGAGCATCTCGAAGGAGGACGGCGGTACGCCGGTGAAGAAGGAATAGATGTAATTGAACAGGCCGATCTGCGGCTGATAGAGAAACCGCCAGAAATTGCCGACCACCGCCGGCGACAGCATCATCGGAATAAGGATGACGGTCGTCCAGAAGGCATGGCCACGGAATTTCCTGTCGATCAGATAGGCGAGCGCAAAACCGATCAGCATCTGCAGGAGGATCGTCCAGAAGACGAAATGCGCCGTCGTCTGCATCGCCTGCCAGATATCGGGATCGTTGAGCACGCGCTGATAGTTGGTCAGACCGACGCCATCGATCTCCGCGTTCGGCCGGTTGGCCCGGAAGTTCGTGAAGGACAGATACACCGCCCAGATCAGCGGAAAGATGTTGATGGCCAGGAGCAGCGCAATCGTCGGCGTGATGAACAGCCAGGCAATGGCGCGGTCGGACAGGCCGCGAACGCGAAACGCGAGTGGCGCAGGTGTCACCCGCACGGCCTTTTCCGCCGCCTTGTCCAGAAGGGAAGTATCGGTATCAGTCACGGGCGTCACCAGAAATCGAGAAGCAGGCGCATCAGGTCTGACCGCCCGGCCCGAGGGCCGGAACCGGGCGGTCATGCCGGGAGGAAATCAAAGTTTTCCGTCGTCCTTGAAGACTTCCGTCCAGTCCGAAACCAACCCGTCGAGCGCTTCCTTTGCCGTGCCCTTGTCGGCGACGACATAGTCATGCATGCGCTTCTGCATCGCCTGCAGCAGGATAGCGTAGGATGGCTCCTGCCAGAAGTCCTGGACCTGATTCATAGCAACGAGGAAGTCGGCCGCGAATGGCTGGCTGTCCTTGAAGGACGGATCGGTGAGCACCGCATTGTGCACGGCGTAACCGCCGAGCGTCCACCATTTCTTCTGCACGTCCGGTTGCGCGAACCATTTGATATAGGCGAGCGCGCCATCCATGTTGTCGGTGTTGGCAACCACCGAGATCCCCTGCCCGCCGAGTGTCGATGCCGCCGTCGTCCCCTTGGGATTGACGAAGAAGCCGATCTTGTCGCCGCCGACATTCTCGTCCTTGTAAAGACCGGGGAAGAAGGCGAACCAGTTCATCGCCATCGCCGCCTGGCCGGATTTGAAGGCGTCCAGCGTTTCACCCATGTAGGCGTCGGTGTAGCCTGGGGGCGTGCAGCACTTGTAAAGTTCCTTGTATTCTTCAAGGCCCTTGACGGCGTCGGGCGAATTGACGGCGCCCTCCATGTCATATTTGCCGGGCGTCATCTCGTATTTGAAGCCATTGGCGTAGAGCGCCTGGGTAATCCCCATGGTAATACCCTCCGACGCACGCTCGGTGAAGATCGCTGCGCCATAGACCTTCTTACCGTCGATCTCCTTGCCATTGAAGAACTTCGCCGTTTCGATCAACTCAGCCCATGTTGCCGGAACCGTGAGATCGCGGCCTGTCGCCTTCTTGAACTCCGCCTGGATTTCCGGCTTGGCGAACCAGTCCTTGCGGTAGAACCAGGCATTGGCGTCGCCCATAGCCGGCAGCGCCCAGTAGTTCGGCGTTCCCTTCGGCCAGGTGGCATAGGCGTTGACGGCGGCTTCGGCGAAGTCGCTCATCTTGATGCCTTCCTTGTCGAAGAAATCGTTGAGCTTGACGTAGTAGCCGTTCTCGGCAGAACCACCGAGCCACTGGCTGTCGCCGATCAGGAGATCACAGAGCTTGCCGCCGGAGTTCAGTTCGTTGAGGATGCGATCGGTAAAGTTCGGCCATGGCACGAATTCGAACTTCATTTCTGTGCCCGTTTGGGCCGTGAAATCCTTGGACAGTTCCACCAGCGCATTGGCCGGATCCCAGGCCGCCCAGCACAAGGTCAGTTCCGCAGCTTGAGACACGGACGGCAGGGCCGCCGAGATCGTCAGAGCCGTTGTTGCCCCCAAAAGGGCCTTGGTGATCTTCCGCATGTATTCCTCCCAGATACAGAAGCCGGCACCACGCCGTCTTCGGGAACTCCGATTGCTTTTGCGCAGGCTGCGCGTCCCCGTCACAGGAGAAATACACCGGCGCTATCGTCATCTGTCGGGGACGCATCAAACTCCAAAATTCCACTGAGCTCCCCGCCCTTCGCCCACCCGGCCTCACTCCGCCGTGTTGAGCAATATGTTTAGTGATACCCAATTTACTCAACATGACAAGAGAAATCGTTGCTGCATCGCAACCACTGCACTGCAGCACGAATAGCCGCGGTCGGGGCGGAAAGGATTTCTCTTCGACTAAACAAAGTGTTCGGCCAATTACCCGGAAAAGGATTGGGCAAAACAAAACATCCCCGAAAGCGCGGAGCTTTCGGGGATGTGGGTAACAACCAAAAAAATGCTGCGGAGCGACCTGGACTCAGCCCATTCGTTCGGACGCATAGCTTCCCGGGCTTGCGGGGAAGACGACGGTGCGGTTGC
>UCML01000091.1:0-1082 GCA_900473675.1 Hyphomicrobiales bacterium
CGACCAGCTTGGCCTTGATTTCCGAGATGACGTCGATGGCGTTGTCGAGACCGGTATAGGCCGTGTCCGTCTTGGCAGCGCCGAGACCGAGAGCGTCCTGAACGGTGGAGAGAGCCTTGTTGTCCGACTTCATGGTCGTAGCGATCGACCAGTAAGCAGCGTTGTCGGAAGCGTCTTCAACACGCAGACCGGAGGAAACGCGACCCTGGGTCGTTTCCATGCCGTCGTTGATCGAACGCAGGGTGGAGAGTGCTGCCATTGCAGCCGAATTGGTGAGAATGCTCGTCATGGTAAAACTGCCCCTTTTGAACAGGTGAAATGGAAGGGACATTCCGGCCGTTACCGGGAAACAGCAGCCAGCTTCATGCCTGCTAACGCGTTAAATTTCTTGGTTAACCCGCTGTTTCGATGGTCATAGAAAACACCAACATGGTTAAAGAAACCTAAAGGCACGAAAACAATTTTTTGCAGACAAAGAAAAAACCGCACCTCTTTCGAGATGCGGTTTTCTGTAGGTCGCGAACCCGCCGTTTGGGGGGGATGGCCGGCCCGCGCCGTTTTCGATTAACGGAACAGCGACAGGATGTTCTGCGAGTCCGAGTTGGCGATCGAGAGAGCCTGGATGCCGAGCTGCTGCTGTGTCTGCAGGGCCTTGAGGCGGGTCGACTCTTCGTTCATGTCGGCGTCAACGAGGCGGCCGACACCCTTGTCGATCACATCCATCAGGTCGGCCATGAAGTCGTCCTGCATCGAGATGCGCTTGTTGGTGGCGCCGAGCGTTGCTGCCGAGTCGGTCAGGCTGGTCAGCATCGCGTCAACGGCGCTGATCATGCCTTCGATGTTGTCATCGCTGGTCGTGGAGGTCAGAGAGATGATGGTCGAGCCGGCCGCAGCCGTACCGCCGGTAGCGAGGATCAGGTGGTAGGTAGCGTTTGCAGTGGTTGCGCCGCTCGGCTGAACGACGGAAACTCCCTTGGTCAGCTGACCGTTGGCGGACGTCTTGGTGTCGATCAGAACCGATGTCGAAGCGTCGAAGGAGAGAACACCGACCGAAACAGCGCCGGTGGCGGAACGGGTGAACG
>UCML01000094.1:0-1200 GCA_900473675.1 Hyphomicrobiales bacterium
TCCGATAATCTTGCCTTATCGGCGGTTTTGCTGTCCACTGTGCGAATGGCCCGAATCACCGCGCAGCCCCCCGAAAATCACCTCCAGGAGAGGTCCGCTCCCTCTGACAGCACAGCGGTTTCCAGCGATGTTTCCGCGCCGCAGGTGTCGCCCGGCATCCCGATGCCCGGCGCCGGGCTCCCCTCCCCTCTTGCGGCGCCGCGTGCTGCGCTGCCGGCCCATCTCGAACCGCTGGCCGATCAGGCCCGCGCCTATGTCGCGGCGGCCAGTTCCGCCAATACCCGCCGCGCCTACGTTTTCGACTGGACTCATTTTTGCGCCTGGTGCCGGCGCCAGGCCGTGTCGCCGCTACCGCCGGATCCGCAGCTCGTCGGTCTCTACATCACCGCCTGTGCGTCAGGGACCGCCGAACGCGGCATGAAGGCAAATTCCGTCTCGACCATCGAGCGCCGGCTCTCCGCCCTCAGTTGGAACTATGCCCAGCGCGGCCAAAAACTCGATCGCAAGGACCGCGCCATCGCCACCGTGATGGCCGGCATCCGCAACACCCATGCCGCCCCGCCCCGGCAGAAGGAGGCGGTGATGCCGGAAGAGCTGATCGCCATGCTGCAGACGCTCGACCGCGGAACCTTGCGCGGCCTGCGCGACCGGGCAATGCTGCTCGTCGGTTTTGCCGGAGCCTTACGCCGCTCGGAGATCGTCGGGCTCGATGTCGGCCGCGACCAGAGCGAGGACGGCCGCGGCTGGATCGACATCCTCGACAAGGGTTTGCTGGTGACATTGCGTGGCAAGACCGGCTGGCGCGAGGTCGAGATCGGCCGCGGCTCCACCGACGCCACCTGCCCGGTCGGGGCGATGCAAACCTGGCTTGAGCTCGCCCGGATCCCGCACGGGCCGATCTTCCGGCGCGTCACCGGACAGGGCAAATCGGTCGGCCCGGCCCGCCTGAACGATCGGGAGGTGGCCAAGCTCGTCAAGCGCACCGCGCTCGCCGCCGGCGTCCGCGGCGATCTCACCGAAGGCGAACGGGCGCAAAAATTCTCCGGCCATTCGCTGCGCGCCGGCCTTGCCTCCTCGGCCGAGGTCGACGAACGCTACGTCCAGAAGCAGCTCGGCCATGCCTCGGCCGAGATGACCCGGAAATACCAGCGCCGCAGGGACCGGTTCCGCGTCAACCTGACAAAGGCCGCCGGATTGTAG
>UCML01000071.1:0-2190 GCA_900473675.1 Hyphomicrobiales bacterium
GAATGTCATCGGGCAATGCCCAGTCATCGACTGGTGACTGGTGACTTTCCCTCGGTAAATACAGAACAAGGAAGGCAGTTATTGTGAGCAACTATAGCGGTAAGGTGGTGGTGATCACTGGCGCGGGGTCCGGCATGGGCCGTGCCATGGTCGGCGAATTTGTCTCGAGGGGAGCATATGTTGCCGCCCTGGATATCAAGCTGGATCGTGCAGTCGAAACGGTCCAGAAGCTTTCCACGCCCGACAGGGCGTATCCACTGCAGGTCGACGTGAGCGACGCCGTGAGCGTTGAAAAAGCTGTAGAAGCGGTCATTGAGCGCTGGGAACGGATTGATCTTCTTTGTAACAACGCGGGGATTCTGGACGGACATGCTCCTGCACACGAGGTCAGCCTCGAGGAATGGAACAGGGTCTTGGCAGTCAATCTTACAGGCCCCTTCCTGATGGCGCGCGCCGTTATTCCACACATGCTTTCGCAAGGAAAGGGCGCAATAATCAACACGTCGTCAACATCTGGATTCAGCGCAGCAGGCGGTGGGTCCGCTTACACCGCCTCCAAGCACGGCGTGATTGGCTTGACGCGCCAGATGACATTTGAGTATGGCGCACGCGGTATCCGCGTGAACGCGATTTGCCCCGGAGCCACTGCAACCCCCTTGGCGCTACCGGAGCATAATGCGGCATCACCTGATATGGATCTTGCCATCAGTAAGGTTCCCGCGCGCCGCTGGTGCCAACCGGAGGAAATCGCAAAACTGGCGGCCTTTCTTGGTAGTGACGACGCCGATTATGTTCACGGAAGCGCCTATGTGATGGATGGTGGATGGCTGACGGCTGCGCGTGATCCATTTTAAGAATTCGGGCTCTTCTGGCGCCGGCGGAGCAAACGCGGCGGCTGGCACAACAGCCTGCATTCATTGGGGGCGCCGGCCGTCGGGAGCCTGTTGACTCGAGAGATGTCGCGACATTCACTGCACAGGCCCACAAGAAGGATTATGTAATGAGCCTACCGCCTCGTGTGATGACTGCGCGCACACTGTTCAAGCTGCATCTGGATCAACGCGATTGGTCTGATTTGACCGTGGGCCGACGGCGCATCTTGGAGGTGTTCTTGAAGCTCGCCACGGTCGAAGGCTATTCCGCGGTCACGATGAGGCTTCTCGCCAAAGAGGCCAGTGTGAAAGCCTCCAGCATATACTTCCATTTCCCTAAGGGGCGCGCCGAGATCGTCGCCGAGTCGCTTCGCTGGCACTACAGCAACTGGGGATATGCTGTTCTTGAAGCAATCGACAAAACGAGCAACGTCGAGGAATTTTGGGACGCGTTGATTATCACAGCGGCAAAACGGCAGATCTCACATCCTGCGAGTGATCTATGGGATCTACTTGTCAGGATGGACCGGATTGGGGGATTCTTGGACCTCGAATTCCGTCAAGAGATAGATCACTGGCTCGATCTTTGCGCCGGCCTGTACGAAACCGCAGCAGAGGAAATGGGGTATCGGCCCGACAAACGCGCTGTTCGCGCCATAATGTCGCTCCTTGATGCGGCAAGTACGTGGTGCGAATGGTCGGGAAATCCAGAAGAGTTAGAGGCATGCGCCGACCAAGCCGTGCTGTTATCACGGACAATCTTGACGTCGCAGAAAAAGATTGATCGGGCCGTCCGTAACCGCAGCGGATGAAGAGCCGGGTTGGCGTTCATCCGGCCAGGTCAAGAAGCACTGTAAGCGCCGTTACACATGGCTCTCGCCTGAGGCAGCCAAGGCATTCATCGTCCACAAATGCGCGCACGGTGGCGGTCGCGGTGAGCTTCCCATGCGTCGTCCTTCGGAAGCATCGCTGATTGCAGAAACATTCCGCTCTGTCCGGACCGTGACGGCGAGCGTCTCAGTGATGACCTTCAGCGTTGATTGTCTGGGCTTCCTGGCGAACAGCCCCAGCAACATAGAACTTGAAAGCAGCCAGTTTTGCCTGCGCCTGCTGACTTTGTAATTCGCCGAGGATGGTACCTTCACTTGCAACGAATGTCGCAAGCGTGCGCACGTTCAATGCCATGGCGAAAATCAGCGCAACGGCGATAAGGATGACGGTCTGATCACGAGATATCTGGCCGTAATAGCGCATCGTTTTTTCCCCTTTACTGTGACCATTTTACGCTGGTTAGACCGGCCGTCAATGAAAATGTAAT
>UCML01000095.1:0-2717 GCA_900473675.1 Hyphomicrobiales bacterium
GCAAAGGCGGCCGCGGCACGCTGGACGAATTCCTGCGCGAAGAAGCGGAGCTGGTTCGTTGATGGCGCTGCGAAACGTGGCGCGCAGCACCCATCGGAGGCCTTTGTATTCTGGGTGGTCGCGGTAGCCGCAGAGAGCCATCGTCCTCGCATCATCAGGCGATTAGGCCGCGCGGAGAAATTTTCGGCCCATGAGGGCTTTGCCAATTTCCTGGAAGCTTTCTTTGACAGCCATAGCTTTGGGGCTGCGTTTGCCGCTGGAGTTCTCCGCTTCCAGTTGGAAATGCACTGTACAACCATCACTCTCCGCAGTGATATACATGACCTTTGACAGATCAATGAGAGCAGTCTTTCCATTTTTCTGAGTGACGATGTGCCAGTTCATCTGTGTTCTCCAATATTGTTATAATATGAGGCTGCCGTAGCTCGCCCTATTGTTTTGGAATCGTATGGTTAACGCATGGTTAATTGGCCATGGGGGTATTCTGGAATTCCCCGTGTTCAACCAAAAATGGCCAAGCAAAGGCGTTCACCGGCATTTTCGCCGGCATCGTGTTTTACGAATCTCGATTATGTGGACGCCCGTCCGAGGAATTCGAACGCTTCGGCCAGAAAGGCCTTCTCCTCTTAAACGAGGGGAGGCCCTTTTTTATTCGGGGTGAAGTGATGGAGTTTTACAAGAAACTCAGTCCGCTATCGGCGTATCGTCGATCTTGGTCCACGTAAGCGACCATTCGTCTCCGCCGCCTTCATCACGGTGGTAGGTTCCGAGGTCCGACACTTCCATGTCGATGGTGATGAACTCTGGCGGCGCTAAACCGGGCAGATCGAGGACGCGCAGGACATCGCACAGCTCGGCGAGCGTGGTCGCCTTTCGGATGTCCTGTCGGCCTGGTGCCTTTATCGTCCAGGCGTAACGGGTCATACCCTTCACCTAACCGTCATCAGTCGGATTGGTCCGCATCACTGGCCGGCTCTGGCCGGCCCCATGTCGGTTGGCCACCGGTAGCATTGTGGCTTGCGAGGATCAATTGAGCGGCCGCCTGGCGCGTGACGTCGCGGCGTTCACCGTTTACCTGAAGTTCGATACATTCAACAGAACTGCGTCATGTGGGTTGGAGTTATACGCGCGCTTCGCGGCGTCCAGGATTGTTGACCGCATCTTGTCGAATGCTTCGAGATATTCACGTTCGCCCGGGGCTCTCAGAGCCAATCCCCTGGCAAGAACATCGACGGTCACGAAACACTTGACCTCAAACATTCCATCGTAACCGGAAAAGCGAACGCGCCTGTGGGTTTCATCATAACTGCGGGCACTATTGGGAAATGAGAGAGTCATGGCGTCCTTTCGGTTCGAGCGAAATGGAAGAAACTAGCGCAAGGCGAAATAGGCGACGAAGATCAAAGGGAGAGAGTCTAGAGCGAATTAGTTCGCAGTGTCGTCGTTCGCCTTCCTATTTTCGATCGCCAGTTCCCTCAGCAAATCGGCAACTTCGACAAGTGCCGCTGCCGCCTCTTCACGCGTCCATCCGGCGCGGATTGCTTCTTCCATGACCTGTTGAATCTTATTCTCTATCGCTTCCTGACAATCGAGAAATCGGTAGTCGTAGTCGCCATCGTGCTTCGGGGCTTTGATCGGCTGCATGTTGGTTCCTCCGGCCGGCGACTGGACAGTATGCGCCTACACCGGCGAATCCTTAAACTCTTTCGTCGCAATTGAACGGTGAACGCACTCCGTCGAGGGTGGTCATGACAGCCGGGAATAGGTAGGTAGCGACACACTGTTCGGGCCGCGTCGATTGAGTAATCGCGTCAATTCCCGTTCGGTGGCGTGTCCGAAGGACGCTCCAAGTCCAACCACTCTGCATAGAGTAGCAGTTGAGCCGCCAATTCCTTGGCAGCTGTCGATGACATTACGGCTTGGATCTGATGCGGCGAGCGGTCCGAGCGTCCGTAAACGTCCCATTCACCCTGAGAAATCGCGTAGCCAACACGCAAAACGACTCGATGCGGTGGCATCGACGCTACACCCCATTCCAGCAGGGCCTGCGTTTTCAGCTGGCCGTCGCTTTGGAAGTCCCATTTTGCGGATTCAGCCGGTATCACGATGTAATCCTCCAATGGAGGATTTTCGTGCGCTCCACGACATCACAATACTCGCCTGCCAGCTAAATCGCGCTCAGCCTTTGGATGTAGACGCTGATCGCACATTGAAAACGGAACGCTCGCCGAATGGGGTAGGCCATCAGAAGCTATCTTCCGGCACGTTATCCAGCTTCGTCCAGGCTAGTGACCATTCATCCTTGCCGCCCTCGTTTTGGATATAATGGCCGTGCCCAGCGATCTCGTTGCTCTCGGCGCCCGTGATGACCCAATCCGGCGGAGCTAAACCGGGCAGCTCCAATATTTGGAGAATGTCGTGCAGCTCGGCCAGCGTGGTGACCTTCTGAATATCCTGTCGGCCGCGTGCCTTAATTGTCCATGCGTAGTGCGACATCGTGTCCTCCATTCGCGGAGAACATTACGTGTGGCTAATTTGTTCCAGTAGCTACCTTTCGTGTAGGAATACCCAAATGGGGGATACCGACCAAGTCCCCACCATGGTACCAATTCGGCCTTGAATGCGGCGCGACATGAACCACCCCGCGCGTCAGTTCTGCGGGGTGGAGCGTTCATTCCGACTTCAGATAGTGTTAGGGCAGTTCCGGCAGTTTTTGC
>UCML01000072.1:0-1520 GCA_900473675.1 Hyphomicrobiales bacterium
GCCGATTTCGTTGAAAAAGTCGGCTCGCTTTTGGCGGAAGGCTTGAGGCAATGGCTGGGTCGGTGGATTTTGTGTCGGCTCGTCGCCGTTACGCCGGTTTGGGCACCGTCATCGGGATCAGTTTGGCAAGCTTTCTGAGGTTTTGGGCGGTGGCTGCGAGATGGAATTCATCCTTCGCACCATTCGGTCCTCGCAATCGTAAGCGATCTAGTTTGAGAATGCGTTTGAGGTGGGCAAAGAGCATTTCGACCTTTTTCCTCTGCCGTCTCGACGTAACGTAGGCTTCGGTCTTGGCAATGTCGCGAGCCATATCTCGCGCACCTTCATGGATTGATCGCGGAACCTTGCGTGCCGGCTCTTTCGGGCAACATCTCGCTTTAAGCTCGCAGACCTCGCAGTCGTATTTGCTGGCGCGATACAGAAGCTGGTTGTCATTGACGATGGTGCCGCTGGTCGTCAGCACCTTACCTACCGGGCAACGGTAAACGTCGTTCTGTCTATCCCAGGTGAAGTCCTTGCGAGAGAATGTACCATCGGTTCTGCCTGACTTATCGAAGACCGGAATGTGTGGCTCGATGCCTTGCTCATGCACCAGCCAGCCGAGCATCTCTGCCGAGCCGTATCCGCTGTCAGCGGCCAGCCGGGCCGGATAAAGGTCGAACGCCTCTCTGGTGCGCTCAATCATACGCTTGGCGGCTGTAACCTCTGCCTGGCGAATGGCGGTTGTCGCCTCGACATCGACGATGATCGCGTGGTCAAGATCGATCATGTAGTTGGCTGCATAGGCAAAGAAGGCTGCGCCGCCGTTGGCAGCAGTCCAACGTGCCGCAGGATCGGCAGGCGATATGAACTTCGGTGTAACAGCGGTCGCTGTGCCGAACGCCGCATCATCCAAGGCTGCCACGTATTCCTTGACGGCGCGATTGGCCTTTTCCGGCACGGTCCAGGTCGTTCCTTCAATGCCGCTCTGGCGGTTGGCATCTGCCTTGATAAGGCTGCCATCAACTGCAAAACCCTCGCCGCCAACAAAACCTTCATTCATACAGCGAGACACCACCATCTCGAACACACGCCGAAAGAGATCGCTCTCCCGGAAGCGTCCATGCCGGTTCTTCGAAAAGGTAGAGTGATCCGGCACCCGGCCATCAAGACCGAGCCGGCAGAACCAGCGGTAGGCCAGGTTCAGATGGACCTCTTCACATAGTCGGCGTTCCGAACGAATGCCAAAGCAATAGCCGACAAGCAGCATGCGGATCATCAGTTCCGGATCGACGGATGGCCGTCCCGTGTGGCTATAAAAACCCGCCAGTTCTCCACGGACTTCCGACAAATCGACAAAACGGTCTATGGAGCGAAGCATGTGGTCTGCGGGAATGTGACCCTCAAGTGAGAACTCGTAAAACAACGCGGATTGATCGACTTGCCTCGGTCCCAGCATCTGCTTCGCTCCACTTCGGATATTTGAAGTGAATCAGCATTTTGCTATTCAAGCAACACCAGAGTTTTTCAACAAAATCGGC
>UCML01000096.1:0-1367 GCA_900473675.1 Hyphomicrobiales bacterium
CGGCTGGCTACCAGATCACGGATGGCCTCAAGTCTCTTGCTACTATCCAGTACCAGGACGTTGATGATGGCTCGTTCACCCGTTTCGACGGCACGACGAACTCCGTTGGTGGCGACGAAGTCTCCGGCTTCCTCCGCCTGCAGCGTGACTTCTAATCTGATCATCTGATCGGATTACCAATTGCCCGCAACCTCTTTCAGGGGTTGCGGGCTGTTGCATTTGAGTAACTGTTGTTGAATGCGCAGGGTTCTGCGATCCGTTCGATGCAGATTTTGAATTGAATACCGAACAAGGCCGTCTTTGAATAACCCAATCCAGAAGGGGTGTTCATTGGGCCGAGCTCGAGACAAAGCAGGCGGAAACGCCGACTTTGAAAGCGCGGGTATTGGAACCTACAGTCTCCACTACCAATTCGCTGTCGGCCGCCCCGCCAAACCAGTCGAAAGCGTCTCTCTCAAATTGCTCTTTGAGCGATATGGAGATTTGCTCTGGGAGCCAGGGTCTCACAAGTACAATGTGACGGCTTTCATACACGAACTCCATGGACTGCTGGTTACGCCTGAGTTCTCGGTATTTACCGACGAAATGCTCGATAGCCTGATCGCCTCTTTACGCAAACGCGGCAACAGCAATGCAACCATCAATCGAAAGATGGCGGCACTGAGCAAGTTGTTGCGAAAGGCGTTTAAAATGGGAGACGTGCACAGTTTACCGGAATTCAGACGGCAGAAAGAGAAGTCTGGTCGCATCCGCTTTCTTGAATATGATGAGGAAGATCGGCTCTTCGCGGCGATCCATCGCCATTCCGAACTCTACCACCGCTTCTGTATCTTCCTCGTCGATACCGGCGCTCGACTGGGAGAGGCGATCAATCTCCGGTGGAATGACATCCATGATGATCGGGTGACATTCTGGGTGACCAAATCGGGACGGAGCCGCTCGGTACCATTAACGTCACGTGCCGTCACCGCAGTTGCGCGGCAAGCCGAACAAACCGGACCGTTTGTCACTATTGATCAACAGCAATTCCGCGCAGTTTGGAATCAGGCGAAAACGGAAGTGGGCCTGGCCACCGACAGTGATGTCGTGCCCCACGTTCTAAGACATACCTGCGCATCAAGGCTGGTAAGAGGCGGTATCGACATACGCCGCGTTCAGATGTGGCTCGGCCATCAGACTCTTCAGATGACGATGCGATATGCCCATCTCGCCTCGCATGACCTGGATGTATGTGTGCCGATATTGGAGCGGCACAAGTAGGGCCAGAGGGCTAGTTAGCTGTTGGCCTTCCCGGAGCTGGTCGGGGTGGTGGAGGGAAGGCCAACAGCGCTTGATCGGGTATTTCTGACTGGAGGTCAGAAATGAAC